>NZ_JBITDU010000003.1:13664-571261 GCF_044454505.1 Dactylosporangium sp. NPDC051541 | reverse complement strand
ACAGGCACGGCTCGAACAGGCACGGCTCGAACAGGCAGGGCTCGAACAGGCGGGGCTCGAACAGGCGGGGTGCGAACAGGCCGGGTGGGGACCAGGCGGTGGACGTGTTCGATGAGGAGAAGCTGTTTTCGGCGCGGTTGTTTGCGACGCGCATGCGGCCGTACCTTGCCGCCGCGCTCTTTGCGCTGCATCCGGTCCCGTCGCGGCTTGTGCCGACGATGGGTGTCGACATGTACTGGCGTTGTTACGTCAACCCGGCGTTCGTCGACGCCACGCCCCTTGAGGAGCTGGCCGCCGTCTGGGTCCATGAGGTGTCGCACCTGCTGCGCGACCACCACGGGCGCGGGGACCGGGTGGCTGCGCGGGACGGGCTCGACGGACCCGGTGACCGTTTGCGGATGAACATCGCCGCCGACTGCGAGATCAACGATGACGCGTTCGGCTCGGGGCTGCCGACGCCGGCTGGAGCAGTACACCCGGAGCGTTTGCAATTGCCTTTGGGACAGCTCATGGAGGAGTATCTGCCGCTGTTCCGGCTCGGGCCCCACACGCAGGACCATGTCTGGCTCGACTGTGGCAGCGGGGCCGACGGGCTGGAGCGGCCGTGGGATCTCGGGCCGGACGGGGCGCACGGGCTGAGCACGCAGGAGCGGGACGCGGTACGGTTCCGGGTGGCGGAGGGCATCCGCGGTGCGCCCGGCAGCGCGCCGAAAGGCTGGAAGCGCTGGGCGGAAGAGGCTTTCCACCCGGCCCAGCCGTGGCGGCAACTGCTGGGAGCGGCCGTGCGTACAGCGGCCGCGAGCGCCGGTGTCGGGGACGACTACGTGTACGGGCGGCCGGCCCGGCGCAGCGCCGCACTGCCCCGTGTGGTCCTGCCGAGCCTGCGCCGCCGCCCGCCACGGGTGTGCGTGGTCATCGACACCTCGGGCTCGGTCAGCGACGACGAGCTCGGCAGCGCGGTCCTCGAGGTCGCGGCGATCACCCGGGCGGTCGGCGGGCGGCGGGACCTGATCACGGTCGTGCCGTGCGACGCCGCCGCGCACCTGGCCGTGCCGCTGTGCCGGGGCGAGGGGATCGCGCTGCTCGGCGGCGGTGGAACCGATCTGCGGGCCGGGTTCGATCGGGCGCTGCGGGAAAGCCCGCGGCCGGACGTGGTGGTGGTCCTGACGGACGGTCAGACGCCGTGGCCGGTCCGGCAGCCGCCGTGCCGGACGGTGGTGGGGCTGTTCCCGCGGGAGCATCGCCGCACGTACCGTGAGGACGACCCGGACTACCGGCCCGACGCTCCCCCGGAGTGGGCGAAGGTGGTGACAATCGGCTGACCTGCCGCGCGGCCGGGCCTGACATACTGCCCGCGTGACGTCGCCGCAGTATGACCCGCTCCAGCCGCAGCAGCCCGCTCCGCCGCCGGGGCCGCACGCGCCGACGCCGCCCGCCTCGACCGCGCCCTGGGCAGCACCGGCGTCACCGGTGCCGGGCTCGGCATCGATCGCACCTACGCCCGGGCCGCTCCCGGCGGTCCCGTCGGCGCCACCGGCGTCCGCGCCACCGGCGTCCGCGCCACCGGCATCGGCGCCACCGGCGTCGGCATCGGCATCGGCGGCGCAGCCGGGTCAGCCGGCGCTGCCTGGCCCGGCCACGTCCCAGCAGTCGGGACAGTTGGCAGCGAATTTTCAGCAGCCGACGACCGCGTACCAGCCGGGGACCGCGTACCAGCCGGGGCAGCCGGCGACCGCGTACCAGCCCGGGTCGCCGGCGGGCACGTACCAGCCGGTGGGGGCGCCCGTGGCCGCGTACCAGCCGCCGCGGGCGACGCCGTTCCAGCCGCGGACCGGAACGCTCCTGGCGATCGTCGGTGGCCTGTTCGCGCTGTGCCTGCTCGGCGGTACCGCAGCCGCGTTCATCGTGGAGAAGGGCCTGCCGGACGTACTGCCGACGGGCCTTTCGCACCGCCAGCCGCAAGACCCGTGCAAGTTGCTGGACAAGAACGCGTTCGGCACGGACCTCGGCGCGCCGCTGGAGAAGTCCGCGAAGGGCGCCGACGGTGTGTGCAACTACACGTTCAAACACGATTCGCGCAGTCCGGAGGCGACGGGCAACCGGCTCGAACTGTACGTGGAAGTCAGTTCCGGCGCTGCGGCGAAGTTCGAGGGGGCGCAGCAGGCCGGGATGTCGCGGCTACCCGTCGAGTGCGGCAAGCGCGCGTTCGCCGGCCACAAGGTCGACCCGGCGGCCGAGAACGCCGACGCGATGCTGTGGTGCCTGGACCAGGACGCTTACCTCAGATTCACCTTCCACGGGTACAGCCACGACCGCTTCAACGCCCTCGAGCTCGACGAGATCATGGCCAAGCTCGGGCGTACGGCCCTGGGCAACGTCCCCACGGGGAAGTAAGGAAAGATCATCTATGCCCGGGCCGGCCGCAGGAACCTTTCCGGCCGAACCCGGGAGGAGTATTCACGCTCCGGTTACCGGCCGGTAGGATGCGGTAGGGCCGCCACCAGCGCTAACGTCCGGGCATGGACGCGACCGAACTCGCCCGGCAGCTGCTCGGCCCGATCCCCGCGCACCTGACGCTCGGCCTCGAGGTCGTGCGGGCCGCGGACGGGGAGGCCGAGGTGGCCGCCGAGGTACCGTACGCGCTGACCAACGTCATCGGCTCGCTGCACTCCAGCGGCCTCATGACGCTCGTCGACGCGGCCGGCCTGGCCGCGCTCATCGGCGCCATCGAGAAGCCGGACGACTTCGCCGGCGTCATTCCGCTGGGCGCCGCCGCCGAACTGCGCTTCCTCGCGCCCGCGCGCGGCCGCCTCGTCGCGTCGTGCCGCCTCGAGGCCGAGGAGCTGGCCGGGCTCAAGGCGCTGTTCGCGGGCGAGGCGGACGTCGCGCGGGCGATGACCGAGGCCGAGATCCGCGACGCGGACGGTGAGGTCGTGTGCCGGGGCAGCTTCGACTGGAGTCTGCGGCGGCGGTAGGTACTGCGATCTACCGGTGGCCAGGCTTTCCCCGGTCCATGGCCGCTCGAGGATCATCGCCTGGAACCACCGGGCCTGGCGCTTCTGGGACCGCTCCACAGTGGACTAGCACGTCATGCACGTCATGCACGTCCGGCACATCATGCACGTCATTGCACGTCCGGCACATCATGCACGTCGGGCACGTCGGGCACGTCAGGCACGTCCGGCACGTCCGGCGGCGTCATACACGTCATGCACGTATGCACGTCATGCACGTCGGCGCGCCCGGCGTACCGCAGAGTTCGCCAGTGATCCTGCGCAATGCGACGGACCTCGACCATGAGCCAGCCGAAGGTGCGGATGCCCTCGAAGCCCAGCGCCTGCTCGAAACCTGCACGTCGTGGCCGGCGCTGCGAATGCCGTGCCCGCAGTGACTCAGACCGCCGCCGTTTCCCGAGCCGCTCCCACGGCCACCGCCGCCTCGGCGAACGCCCTGATCACGGCGTGCACGCGGGTGCCGTCGCCGGCGAGTTCGGGCTGGAACAGGGTACCGACCAGGAACGGATGCCCGTCCAGTTCCGCCACGCGGACCTCACCGTCGTCGTCGTGCCCGGTGAAGCGCAGCCCGTGCGCCTCCAGCACCGGCAGGTATGCGCGATCGAGTCCATGTGAACAGTGGTACCGCTCGACTGAACGCTCGACGCCGAAGATACGCTCAGCCAGACTGCCTTTGCGCAGGTGTACCGCACCTTCATGACCGACGAGCGAGCAGGACAACGGCACGATGACGGGCCGCTCGGCGTCCGGTTCGTTCTCCGCGTGAGCCGCGTCGCGGACCCCGGCGACGTCGCGGATCATCTCCAGCATCAGGTGCTGGAAGCCGCCGCAGGTGCCGAGGAACGCGACACGATACTCCCGGGCCGCGCGGACGGCGGCGAGCGCGCCGACCTCCGAGCGATACGGCGAACCCGGAATCAGCCAGATCCCGTCAAACCCGGCCAGTGCCGCGGGATCGACATCCTCGGATGGAATCCAGTACGCGTCGAGCGCGAGCCCGTGCTGCTCGCGGAGCACCTCGATGAGGCCGGGGATGCGGACATGGGAACGGACATGCGAGGACCGGTCGCCGACAAGTGCGATCCGGGCGGTGCGAGTCGTCGTCATGCAAAGAGCTTGCGATGTGCACATGAAATAAGTCCAACGACTGTTTATGGTACTGACATAAGGAACGATGATGTCGTGGAACCCCATCTGCTGCGCACGTTCGCCGCCGTCGCCCGCCTCGGTTCGTTCTCGGCGGCCGCGGACGAACTCGGGTACACGCAATCGGCCGTGTCGCAACAAATCGCCGCGCTCGAGCAGGACGTCGGGGCCGCCCTGCTGCGCCGCCGCCCAGTCGCCCTCACCGACGCGGGGTCCCGGCTGCTGGAACACACCGGCCCGATCCTGCTGCGGCTGGCCGCGGCCCGGGCCGACGTCGCCCGGTTGTCCGGTCCCCCACCGGCGGCAGTGGTACTGGGAGCGACCCCGCTGTCCGGTGTGGACGTCACCGCACTGGTCGCCGTGCAGCGGGCGATGCCGCGGGTGTCATTCACGCTGCACGTCGCTGGTCGTTCGGACATCGCCACCCGCGTCGCCGTGGGCACGCTGGACCTGGGCCTCGTGGACGGGGTCACCGCACCGAGCGACCCGCTGTCCCTGCCGGACACCGGGCAGTTGTCCACTGTGGTCGTCGGTGAACGACCGGCCGTCGTCGCGCTGCCGGTGTCCCACCCCCTCGCGGGCCGGCGTGGGCTCCGGCTGGCCGATCTGGCCGATGCGGTGTGGCTGGACGCACCCGAGGTCGCCACGCCGCCGGCACAGTTGCGGGCGCTTGCACGGGCGGAAGGTTTCCGGAACGGGCTCGCCTATCCTGGTACCGATGCTGCGGTCTTCTGGGCATTGATCGCGGCCGGTGCCGGGTTGGCGCTGGTGCCGGAGCCGGCTTTGACCCCGGGCCTGCGCGGCGTCCCGGTGACCGAGCCCCGCCTGGTGCATCGCACGGACCTCGTGCACGGTTCGCTCACCACGCCGGCCGCGGCGGTGCGCGCCGCGTTCACACCCTGACCATCCGGCGCGCAGGCTGCGCAGGCTTCGAGCAGGGTTGGGCCGACTCGAACGTCGCCTCGCGCAGGGTTGGGCCGGCTGGACGTCGCCGCCTCGCGCAGGGTTCGGCCGACTCGAACGTCGCTACGCGCGGTCGGCCGCCTGAGCAGCACGGCTTCGTCGAACACGTCAACCGCCGCTGCGGGTTCGTGCACTCGACCGGCCGTTACGAGCGCGAGCTGACGCCCGAGTGTCGTCGAGCGCACCGTCCACCGCCGCGCGTTCGTGTACTCGGCCAGCCGCACCGAGCACGAGCCGACACCGCCAAGTCATCGGGATCGAGGGTCAGGCCGCCGGGAAAGCGCTGGCGACGAGGTCCAAAAGTGCCCGGTCACGGCCCGGTGGGGCGACCAGGGCGATCCCGGCCGGCGGCGTGGAGCCGGTGGGGACGGAGACACTCGGCAGGCCGTACGCGCTCGCCGGCACGGAACACCGCAGCGTCTCCCGCCGCCACTGGTCGCGGCCGGCCAGCCCCAGGTTGCGCGCGTGGCCGGGGCCACCGGCGGGCAGTACCAGCCAGGAGTCGTCGCCGAGCAAGTCCAGCAGTTCGCCGCGCCAGGCCGCGATGCGCGAACGTGCGTCCGCTTCCTCGTCCGCGCTCACTTGTGCACCGAAACGGAACCGGGCCTCGACGTCACCGGCAAGGCTGCGCGGATGGGTTTCGACCCACCACCCGTGGGCCCGCCAGGACTCGGCCGCCTGCACCCGGCGGAACGCCAGCAGCAACGGATCGGGATCGTCCCACGTGGACAGGCTGATCTCGCGGACCGGCCGGCGGAACTGGGAGACGGCTTGCGCAGTACCCCCGAGGGCAAGAAAAGATTTGGGAATCGTCGGCGTTTCCGGAGGCAGGAGCACGTCACCCACCGCGGTGAGCGTTTGCGCATCGCGGGTGATCCACCCGACAGTGTCGAACGACGGCGCGAGCGGCATCACCCCATCCGCGGACACGGCGCCGTGCGTTGGGCGAAACCCGAACAGTCCGCAGCACGAGGCCGGGACCCGGATCGATCCGCTCGTGTCCGTGCCCAGGCCGACATCGGCGTGACCGGTGGCGACGGCCGACGCGGGGCCGCTCGAGGACCCGCCCGTGACGAGGTCCGGAGCGGCCGGATTGGGCGGCGCACCATAGTGGACGTTCGCGCCGGACAGTGAGTACGCGAATTCGTCGGTGTGCGCAATACCTTGCACGACCGCACCCGCGGCGCGCAGCCGGGCGACGGCCGGCGCGTCCTCGGCGACCGGAAGGGCCTCGGCCAGCCAGGCCGGATTCCCGGCGCCGACGGCGAAACCGGTCACCGCGAACAGGTCTTTGACCGCGAGCCGCACGCCGTCCAGCGCCCCATGCCCGGTGGCCGGCGCCAACGGCATGCCCTTGACCCGCCACACAGTGGGGTCAGCTGTCACGTTGAGCAGGGTACAAACGCGCAGGCCGGCTTGTCACCAGTTGCACGGCACTGTCATCGGAGCGGGCAGTCCGGTGTCGCTCGGTGTCGTTCTGTGTCGCTCGTATCGCTCGATGTCGCTCGCTCATGTCGGAGTCGCAGTCCGGTGTCACTCGGTCACGTCGGGGCGGTCGACGTCGTGAGCGTGTACGTCTGAACGGTCAACGTCGTGAGCGATCTACGCCGATTCTGCCCGCCGAGCCGGGTGGATGCCGCAGTCGGCCATTGCGGTGATCTCGCCTCTGAGCCGGGCCGACGCTCCGGAACCGACTCCGGTCCAAGCTCCGTCCGAGCTCCAGCTCAACTCCAGTTCCGGCTTGGCTCCGTTCCAGCCCCGGCCACGGCTCCGTTCCGGCTCCAGCCCCGGCCACGGCTCCGTTCCGGCCACGGCCACGGCCACGGCTCCGGCTCCGGCTCCGGCTCCGGCTCCGGCTCCGGCTCCGGCTCCGGCTCCGGCCGCATCGTCGCAGCCCGTAACCTGCAAGACGAGTCCGGCGCGCAGCAGCGTCAGTTCGTGTCTGCAACGTTCTGTGCGTTTACGTTGTCGATGTGCGGTAGTCCATGCCGGACAACCGCACCCAATGCGTCCTAGGATCCTAGTTGCATCTTCCATGGGAATATCTTTGCGAAAACGCGTGTTGACCTTGGTCTGTGAGTGAAATTCCGCTTTCAGTGCTCGATGTCGCGCCCGTGGCCGTCAATGGATCGACCGGGGAGGCGCTGCGGAACACCACCGAGCTCGCCCGCCGGGTCGAGGCGCTGGGGTACCGCCGGTTCTGGGTGGCCGAGCACCACAACATGCCCGCCATCGCCAGTTCGTCGCCGGCCGTCCTGCTCGCCCACCTCGCCGCCGCCACCTCCACGATCCGCGTCGGGTCCGGCGGCGTCATGCTGCCCAACCATGCTCCGCTGGTCGTCGCCGAGCAGTTCGGCACCCTCGAAGCGCTGCACCCGGGCCGCATCGATCTGGGCATCGGCCGCGCACCCGGCACCGACCAGTACACCGCGCTCGCCCTGCGCCGCTCCATGGAAGGGCTCTCCGCCGAAAACTTCCCCGAGGAGCTGCAGGACCTCATCGCCTACTTCGAGGGCGGCACCCGCATCCTCGCCTCCCCCGGCAAAGGCTCCAAACCCGACGTCTGGCTGCTCGGCTCGAGCGGATTCAGTGCACAACTGGCCGGCTTGCTCGGGCTACCGTTCGCATTCGCGCACCATTTCAGCGCTCAGAACACGCTGCCGGCGCTCGGTTTGTACCGCCAGAACTTCCGCCCTTCACAGTGGCTGCAGGAGCCGTACGCGATGGTCGCGGTGAGTGCGATCGCCGCCGAGACCGACGAAGAGGCCGAGTTCCTGTCCGGGCCGAGCGCGCTGTCGTTCCTGCGCCTGCGCTCCGGGCGCCCCGAGCCGATGGCCACCCCTGAGGAGGCGGCCGCGTACCAGTACAGCGACCGCGAACGCGAGTTCGTCCTCTCCCGCCGCGAAGGCCAGGCGCTCGGCTCGCCGTCGACCGTCCGGCAGCAGCTCAGCGACCTGCTCGCGGCTACACAGGCCGACGAATTCATGCTGACGTGCATGGTGTACGACATCGACGCCCGGGCCCGATCGTTCGAGCTCATTCGCAAGGAAGTCGCTCCCGCCCTGAGCAAGTGATCTTCCATCATCCGGTCGTAACATGCAGCCGCCGAACGCAACCTGCAGCCCCCGCTGGGCATACGTGCAGCGCGCCGAACGCGACCCGCAGCCCGCCGAACATAACGTGCAGCCGCCGAACATGTCCCGCAGCCCGCTGGGCGTGATGTTCAGCGCGCTAAACGTCTCCCGCAGCGCGCTGAACATGACGTGCAGCCCGTTGCACATGACGCGCAGCAAGTCGAGCATGGCGTGCAGCGCGCCGTACGCGACCTGCAGCAGGTCGAACATGACGCGCAGCGAGTCGCACATAACCCGCAGCCAGCCGAACGCGACCTGCAGCGAGCCGCACGTAACGCGCAGCCCGCCGAACATGACGCGCGGCGCGCTGAACGTGACGCGCAGGCCGCTGACGGTGACTTGCAGCCGCCGAACGTGACTTGCCGGGAAACGTGCGGCGGCGCGCGGGGCGGGACATCGACGGGCATGGCGGCGCGCGGTAGCGTCACGCGATTGACGGCGTGACGCCGGATGGCGTGGGGCGTCATCTTCGGCGAAGATGGCTGGCGATCTTGCGGTCGAGAGGTGGGGGCGTGTGAACAACAAGACCTGGGTGCGGCTGCGGCCGGTGGTCGAGGGGGACCTCGCCATGTTCCGCCGGTTCGCGACCGAGCCGGGGCTGGCCGGCTCGGCGTGGACGGGCTACCAGGAGCCGAACGGGCCGGCGCGCCGGTTCGCCAGCGACGGGTACCTCGGCGCCGAGGACGGCCGGCTCATGGTCGAGGCCGACGAGACCGCGGCCGGATTCGTGCAGTGGTTCGCGATCGGCTCGGGCCTGGCGCAGTACTGGGGCATCGGCATCGTCCTGCTCCCCGAGTGGCGCGGCCGCGGGGTCGGCTGGCGGGCGCAAACACTACTGTGCGACTACCTGTTCGCCAGCACCCCCACGCAGCGCATCGAGGCGCGCATCCAGCCGGAAAACATCGCCGAGCAGAAAGCGCTCGAAAAGGTCGGTTTTCTGAGCGAGGGCATCCTGCGCTCAGCCGACTTCCGCGACGGCGCCTGGCGCGACGTGCTCGTTTATGGCCGAATCCGCGGCGACCGGTAGCACCCATGCCCTCGCCGATCTACAAGATCCTGCTGCCGGCCGAGTGGGCCGCGTTCGAGGCGACCGGCTCATTCGCGGGCTCGCCGCTCGACCAAGCCGACGGATTCGTACACCTGTCAACGAGCGAACAAGTCCACCGCACGGCGACACGCTTCTTCGCCGACGAGCCCGACCTCATCGTGCTGTCCATCGACCCGGAACCGTTCGGCGAGTCGCTCAAATGGGAAACCAACAACCACGGGACATTTCCGCATTTGTACTCCCATTTGCCGATGACCGCAGTGAGCAAAATCCGCCACGTAACCGACAAGGCCGACCTGCTGGGACTGCACGACTGAACACAACCCCACCGCACACCTCACTCATACTCGCCAGCTCGGCCGCCCGCGCCGCGCGACCACCGCACCCAAACCACGCAAAGCACAACCACGCACCCCGCACCGCCTGCACCGCCCGCACCCTCGCCCATGCACGCCGCCCACGCCGCGCTACCACCACATCCCTAACCGCGCGCCCTGCGCATTTCATGCACCGTGCACCGCGCGCATCGACCGAACGTGCATTGGCGTTCGGCTGCATTTGGACGCGCGAAGCTGCAGCAGGGACAACTACACAACAGCGGCAGCGGACGGCGACGGCAGACGCGAACAGCGACAGCCGACGTGGACAGCGGACAGCGGACGTGGACAGCGGACGTGGACAGCGCACAGCGGACGTGGACAGCGGACGGCGACAGCGACAGCGACGACTGCCCGGGCGAGCGTCGGTGCTCAAACGCGCGAGGTCAGATCCTGTTCGAGGACCTGGCCCGGCCATTCGGCACCGTCGGGCAGCGTGACGGTGAAGGGGGCGGTGGCCGTGAAGCCCTGCCGCTCGTACCATCCGACCAGCGCTCGGTCGTCGCCGCGATAGCAGTCGACGCGCAGCAGCGGCAGTCCGCGGTGCAGTGCCAGTGAACGGGCGTGGTCGAGCAGCGCGCCGCCCAGGCCCTTTCCGGTGTGAGTGCGGCTGGTGACCAGGAGATTGACGTAGAGCTCGGGGCCGGATGCCGCCGGCACGTGGTCCGGTGCGGCACCGACCACGAGCGCGCCGACCGGGCGGCCGTCGAGGTCGGCGATGTGCAGATGACCTTGCGGTACCCAGGCGGCCAGTGCGGCCAGTCGGCGCGGATTGGTGGAGTGCGGCTCGGTGCCCCACTGCCCGGTCCGGCCGCGCGCGGCGAGCCAGGCGGTCGCGGCGTCCAATAGGGCGAGCACCACCGGGATATCGCGCAAACCGCCCGTCCGAATGCGCACGGGGGCTGCGGACAGCGCAAGCTCGATCTCATCGTGGATGTCGATTCGATACTCCCCTTCGACCGGGATCGCCGGCTTGATCAGCCGCCCGCGGTCCGCGGCGCCCGGGTGCACGGCCGTGATGTGCATCCCCCGCCGCTGGTAGAACCGCAGCGCGTCGACGTTGTCGTTGGTCGTGATGAGCCAGACGCGGCGCAGCCCCAGCGCGGCCGCGACCTCACGGGCCGCGGCCAGCAGCGCGGTACCCACGCCGCCGCCGCGTTCGAGCGCATCCAAGGAGACGACTTCCAGCCCGGCGGGTCCCGTGTCGTACGTCAGCAGTCCGGCCGGCCGCCCATCGCCCCCGACCGCCATGAGCGCCGGGAGCGCGGCCGCGTCCCGCGCGACCCCGCCGACCACGACCCGGCTCTCGCCCCACCTTTCGATCAGCAGTTCACGCATCCAGGTCCGGTCAGCGTCGTCGACCGCGCGCACCATCATGCCCGGAACCGTAACGTCCGCACCGCTCGCGCAACGGCTTGCCCGCAGCGAACACCCAGTACGGTAACGTCCGCACCGCTCGCGCAACGGCTTGCCCGCAGCGAACACCCAGTACGGTAACGTCCGCACCGCTCGCGCAACGGCCTGCCCGCAGCGAACACCCAGTACCCCCGTCGCCTGCAACAAACGCGCATTTCGCTGCACCTATCGCTCTCAAACGGCCGTTGCGATCCGAACGTTTGGAACATCAACAAGGACCTCGACAACGCCGCCACCGTCAACCTGGCCTGGATCGTCTTGCCGCCCTTCACGTACTGCGACCCGAGGACCACGTCGGCGTCGGCGGCCGAGCGAACCGGTCGCGCCGGTGATGGTGGAAGCAACTCCTCCCGCTCGACATCGGCCGTTCCTTGCTGCTCGGCCGGCGGCCGGCTCCAGGTCGGCGGGGAGTTTCGCGGCGACGCAGTGCACTGCGCGACCGGTTCGCGAGCGGAACCGCTGTCACGAAGTGTGGTGGCGGTGTTGCAGGGGTACCGTGTGGCCATGTCAGACGCGCCGCCGGTTTTCCTGATCATGGGAGTCGCGGGGACCGGGAAGACCACCGTGGGCGGGATGCTGGCCGGGCGGCTGGGCTGGCAATACGCGGAGGCCGACGATTTTCATCCGCCCGCGAACGTCGAGAAGATGAGTGCGGGCATTCCGCTCACCGACGCCGACCGCGAACCCTGGCTGACGGCGATCGGACAGTGGATCGACGAGCGCGGGGCGGCCGGCGAGTCCGGGGTCGTGACGTGCTCGGGGCTCAAACGCGCATACCGCGACCAGCTCCGCCGCGGCCGGCCACAAGTGCGCATGGTGTTCCTCGAAGGATCCCGCGAGCTGATCACGCGCCGGCTCGCGACCCGCCACGGTCATTTCATGCGCGTGGAAATGCTCGACAGCCAGTTCGCTGACCTGGAACCGCCGACGCCGGACGAGGGCGCGACCGTGGTGTCGGTCGAGCCGCCGCCCGGCGTGATCGTCGCGGAAATCCTGCGGGCGCATCCCGACGTGTGAGCCGGCCGCCGGGCGCCCTCGGAGAGGAGCCCGTCAATGCACTGGACGTTGCACGACACGGCGCTGGTGATCTGGACCGCTGTCGCGATCGCGGTGGTCGTCGTCCTCATCACACGGTACAAAATCCACCCGTTCTTGGCTTTAATCCTCGGCAGTGCCGTCGTCGGACTGGGCGCGGGGCTCGGCGCCGGGAAATCAATCAGCAGTTTTGAATCCGGATTTGGTACCACCCTGGGCGGAGTCGGCATTCTTGTCGCCCTCGGCACCATTCTCGGCAAGTTGCTGGCCGACTCCGGTGGTGCCGACCAGGTGGTGGACACAATCGTTGGCCGGTCCGGGCGCGCGCGCCTGCCGTGGGCAATGGCCTTGATCGCCATGATCATCGGCATTCCCCTGTTCTTTGAAGTCGGCGTCGTACTGCTGATCCCGGTGATTTTCCTGGTCGCTCGGCGCGCGAAGACGTCGATTGTGCGGGTCGGCATTCCGGCGCTGGCCGGCCTTTCGGTCATGCACGGCCTGGTCCCGCCACACCCGGGGCCATTGATCGCCATCGACGCGCTGCACGCCGATCTGGGCCAGACTCTGGCGTTCGGCCTGATCGTCGCGATCCCGACGGTCATCATCGCCGGTCCGCTGTACGGCATCTGGATCGCTCGCTTCGTCTCCCCCGAACCGCCCGCCCGCCTGATCGCCGAGTTCGAGGGCGCCTCGGCCCGGACCGCCGGCGAGGCCGCCGCCGACGGCACACCCGCCGACGGCACACCCGCAGAAGGCGACACCCGGCAACGACCGGCGAACGGCGCGCCGCTGCAACGCGATGCTCAAACACGCACCACCAGTGGCGTGTCCGCGCAAGGCGATGCCCGGACGCGCACGACCGACAGCTCGTCCGCGGAAGACGATGTCCAGACGCGCACCACCGACGGTACGTCCGTGCAAGGCGATGCCCAGACGCGCACCACCGACGGCACATTCGCGGAGGACGGCGTCCAGACGCGCACCGCTGGCCGCACGTCTGTGGAAGGCGATGCCCGAACTCGCACCGGCGATGGCGAGTCTGTGGAGAGCGGCGTCCAAGCCCGGGCCACGACCCGGCCCGGATTCGTGCTCACGCTCGTCACCGTGCTCCTGCCCGTCGCGCTCATGCTCGGCAAGGCGATCTCCGACGTCGCCACGGACGACAAGGGCAACCCGGTGCGCAAGGTGTTCGACTCGATCGGCGACCCGTTCGTGGCGCTGCTGCTGGCGGTACTCCTGGCGCTGTTCACCTTCGGCTATCTGCGCGGCTTCTCCCGCGCCCGGGTGAGCGACATGGTCGCCGGAAGTTTGTTGCCGATCGCGGGCATCGTGTTCATCATCGGCGCGGGCGGCGGCTTCAAGCAGGTCCTGGTCGGCATCGGCATCGGCGATGCGATCGGCAAAGCGGCCGCGGCCAGCGGCATCTCGGCGCTGCTGCTCGGCTGGCTGATCGCGGTCGGCATCCGGCTGGCGACGGGCTCGGCCACGGTGGCCACGGTGACCGCGGCGGGCCTGATGGCGCCGCTGCTGGCCCAACTGCCGGGCACGAACACGGCGCTGCTGGCGCTGGCGATCGGCTCCGGCTCGCTGTTCCTGTCGCACGTCAACGACGCCGGTTTCTGGCTGGTGAAGGAGTACTTCGGGATGACCGTCGGCCAGACGTTCAAAACCTGGTCGGCCATGGAAACCATCATCTCCGTCGTCTCGATAGTGCTCATCCTGTTCGTCAGCGTGTTCACGTAGCGCGGTCGTGCTCACGTCGCGCAGCCGTGCTCACGTCGCGCAGCCGTGCTCACGTCGCGCAGCCGTGCTCACGTCGCGCAGCCGTGCTCACGTCGCGCAGCCGTGCTCACGTCGCGCGGCCGTCACGTGCCTGAAGAGGGTGGCCCTCAGCACGCCGGCAGAGGGCCGCCCTCATCGTGCACGAGTGGACGGTCGCGCGTGTCGGCGCGTGTGCCCCGCCTGCTCAGGAGCACGGTTGAACAAGGCACCGCCGAACGTGTTCATTGAGTGCGGCCTCATCGCGCTCACGTGCACGGTTGAGCAACGCACCGCCCGATGTGTTCGTTGAACGCGATCCGCGCCGCTCTCCGGTGCATGTTCGTGCAGTGCGCCGGGCAGCGTGCCTTTGGTGCCGGGCAACTGCCGCGCTCCGGTGCACGTTCGCAACGCTTCGCCGAACGTGTCCGTTGAATGTGAACCGCACGGCGCTCGGGTGCACGTTCGCGCACGGCGCTCGGGTGCAGGTTCGCGCACGGCGCTCGGGTGCACGTTCGCGCATGCATCGCCCTGCGTGGTCGTGCGTCATGTGGACCTCAGCGTGTTCGGGCGGGGTGGGGGTCGGTGTGTTCGCGTAGCGCGGCGGCGAGGATTGCTTGGGCGGTGCGGCGTACCGTTTCGGCAGCTTCGGGCCAGGTTTGGTTCGCGATGTCCAGGAGCCAGATCAGCGCCTCGATGCCGGTCGCTGAGCGGATCGCCACGGCCAGGGCGCGCCGGTCGAGGCCGGGATGGGTTCGTTCCAGCGGTGCCAGGGCGTCCTCCACCCAACCGATGGCCCGGCCACGGCGCAGGAGCGGGCGCTCCGGCTGCTCCTCCAGCGAAAGGCGCAACGCGGAGCGCAATTGTGGTTCCCATTCCCGGTTGTACTGCGTGAAGGCCGTCATGAACGCGTCGAGCCGAGCCTGGGGATCGGTCGGCGCGTCAGGTCCCAGGAGCGAGTCCGGCTGAATCTGCGGCTGTGCGGCCAGGAGCAGGGAGCGCTGGTTGGTGAAGTACCGGTACGCCGTCGTCCGGGAGATGCCCGCGTGCACTGCCGCGTCCTCGACCCGTGGGGTCATTCCCTCGGCCAGCAGCTCACGGGTGGCGTCGACGAGGGCCTGACGGGTTCGCGACTTCTGCTGCGTGCGCCCGGTCGCCTCATATGGTACTGGCATCACCATCATGGTACCGTAATCCCATGGTACTGGAGTCCCACGAAGTCGGCGACGATCCAGCCGTCACCGATCCCGAGCACTACGCAGTGATCTTCGAGAATGAGCGGGTCCGCGTGCTGGAGTACCGCGACAGCCCCGGCGACCAGACCCACTCGCACCGCCATCCGGACAGCGTGATGTACACCCTGACCGCCTTCCGCCGTCGCATCACGAACGGCGACCGGGCCGTCGACGTCGACATCCCAGCCGGTGCCGTGCGCTGGGTCGGCGCACAGGAACACGCCGGCCACAACGTGGGCGATACGCCGACGCACACCATCTTCGTCGAGCTCAAGGAGCCGGCACCGAACGGCGGCGCCGCAGCCGGTGCCGGTGTGCTCGGGCCCCAAACCTGACCGGCCGGGCAAGGGCAGTACGAGCTGGGCAAGCGAATCTGGCGCCGGGCATACCCATGAGGAGCCGGCAGTGAATGTCGGCACCGCAGCTGGCGCCGGTGTGCTCGGGCCCCACACCTGACCGGCCGGGCAAGCACATTGCGGGCCGAGCACATCACCAGCCGAGCAAGCGCATCACGAGCTGGTCAGCGTCACGAGCTGGTCAGCATTACGAGCTGGTCAGCGTCGCGAGCTGGGTCAGCGTCGGGAGCTGCCTGAGCGCATCGCGAGCGGGCGGGCGTTGTGCGAGCTGTGTTGGCGCGTTACCGAGTTGGGTGAGCGCATCGGTGGCGAAACGGGCAGGCATCGCACTGGGAATACGACAAGCGACATTGCTCGCAACGGGCGGTTGGGCGGCTGCGTGACGGTCGGCAGACTCTGGCCGCGGTTTCTCATTCGAACAGCGAACCGCGCCCGCCGCCCTCGCGGATGCGGGCGCGGCGGCGCAGCTCCACCACCACCGAGTCGACCAGCGCTGTCGCCGCCAGGACCCACAGGATCACGGCCAGCCAGGTGAAACCGGCCGCCAGGGCCAGGGCGCCCAGCACGGCGCTGGTGAAGAAGCCGAAAACGGCCAGGACCAGGCGAAGGTTCAGGGCGGAGTACGGGTGCCCGACGGTTCCGCGGGCACTTCGGCGCTGGGAGCGCATCGGCGTCGTCCCTTCCTGTCGTGACGGACCGGATCGAAGCTCAGGGCCGGTCACACGTGTGCGCAGCGGCCGTCGCCACCGCCGCCGAGAACCCGGTCGGCGCACCGGGCGGCCGGCTGCGCGATAGACGCGTCACCCATAGTCCGAATGGACATACCAGTCGCTTTGCCGGAATAAGGGCGTCAAAACATCCCGTCGGGCGTCGAACATCCGGACCGGCCGTTGCAAGACGTGCGGGCTGGGCAACACGGACGTGCGGGCTGCGCGTACCGGACGTGCGAGCTGCGCGCATTGCTGAGCGAACTGCGTACACCGGACGTGCGGGCGCCGGCCATGCAAACGGGCGGGCTGCGCGCACCGGACGGGCGGGCTGCGCGCACTGCGAAACGTGCGGGCTGAATGCACTGCGAAACGTGCGGGCTGGGTGCACCGGACGGGCGGGCTGCGTTCGTTGCGAAACGTGCGGCTGCGGGCACTGGACGTGCGGGGTGCGGGTGGCGGGTGTTTGGGTTGCATGGTGCGAGGATGTGCTGGTCCGTATCGGGTACCGTACGGCCGCATGGGGATGCTCGAACGGTTCCGCGGGACGCCGCAGGAGCGCTTCGCGCGGCGGGTGCTCACCGCGATGCGTGACGCGGGTGTGGCGTCGGCACGGTATCTGCCCGAACAGTTCGCGATCGAGGTTCGCCGGGACTCGGCGCAGGGGCAGCCGGCCATCGCGTACCTCGGCAATATTTTTCGCGAATGTGAGCGTTCCGGGCGCAATGAGCGGCGCGAGCGGATTGCGTCGTTCCTGAGTGCTGTTGTGTTCAACCCGGGGGCGCCGACGCACTGGGAAGACGTTGCACCGCTGCTGCGGCCGCTCCTGCGCACGGTCACGTTCGGTGCCGGGATGCCCGCCGCCGCGCCGCGCCCGCTGCGGCGGCCGGCCTGGGCGTACCTGGCCGAGTTCGTCGTCATCGACCAGCCCACGTCGGTCATGTACGTCACCGAGAAGCAGGCCCAGGAGTGGGGCGTCACCGAGAACAGCATCTTCGACCGGGCCCGGCGCAACATGAGCGGCCTGGCCAAGGTCGGGACGGACACGACCGGCGCGCCCGGACGGCGTGCGCTGGTCCGCATGGTCGAGGACGGCGACGCGTACTGGGCCTCGCACCTGCTCGTCGACGGCTGGCTCGCCGCACAGCAGCCGCAGCTCGGCGGGCCGCCCCTCGCGTTCATCCCCGACACGACCGGCATGCTGCTCGTCGGCCGCGGTGAAGGCGACACCCCCGAGAGCCTCGGGAAGGTGTTCGAGCTCGTGGAACAGGAGTATCGGGAAGCGGCCCGCCCCATCTCGCCGATGGCGTTCACGGTCGACGACTCCGGCGCTGTCGTGCCGTTCGTGGTGCCGCGGGAGCATCCGATGTACGAGATCACGCATCGCAGTGAGGTCATCATCGCGTCGTCCGAGTACGCCGCGCAGGCCGCGCATTTGGAGACGGACGCTTTTGTCGCTTCGTGCACGAGTGCGCAGCGCCAGGACGGCACGGTGTTCACGGTGGCGAGTTGGGCCGAGGGTGTTGACACGCTGCTGCCGCGGGCCGACTACGTGGCGTTCCCGTCGGATGATGCTGAGCCGTTCTTCGTGGCTTGGGACGACGTGGCCCGCGAGGTCGACCTGGAGCCGGAGCCTGAGTTGACGCCCGAACGATATCGGCTGCGGACCTGGCCTCATCCGGGTGTAGTGGAGCGACTGCGGAAAGTTGCCGGGAAGCCCTGAAGCGCGCTGCTACAGCATCGGGGAGCTTCATGGCGGGGGGCCTGCAGCACGACCGGCGCGAGCTTTGCAGCAGGGTTGCGGGAGCGCCTGCAGCATGACCGGCGCCCTGGACGCGTGATCGCGGCTACGGCTGAAGCGTTGCCGTCGTGCGGCTCGCGAGCAGTGCGGGGCGGAGCTGGGGACGGCGGTGCTGTGGGGGGTCAGAGGGTCGCGCGGAGGCGGGACTGTACGGCGGGGTTCTTGGCGTCGGGGTGGGGGTCGGCTACTCGCATGCCGTCGAAGAAGAGGCCGGTGCGGGGTTCGTCGAGGATCAGGCGCAAGGTTGCCTCGCCGCCCTCGTCCACCGTGGAGAAGGGGCGCTGGCCGGCCTGGCGGACCATTTCGGTGTCCATGAACGTCGCTGGGTGCAGGCAGTTTGCGGTTACGCCGGTGCCGGCCAGGTCCTCGGCCAGCGTGAAGGTCCAGGCGGCCAGGGCTAGTTTGCTGCGGCGGTAGGCGCGTATGCCGTCGTAGTTCGACTCGAGTTGCAGATCGTCGAAGTCGATCGGCTCCTGGCCCAGTGAGCCTACGTTCACGATTCGTGCCGGCGAGTTGGCTTTGAGTGTCGGTAGCAGGGCTCGGGTCAGGTGGACGGGGGCCAGGAGGTTGACGGCCCAGCGCAGCTCGTAGCCGTCGGCGGAGAGCTCGCGGGGGCCGCCTCGCTCGCCGAAGCCCACGCCGGCGTTGTTGACGAGATGGGTCAGTGGGCGGTTGCGTACGGCTGCGGCCAGCCGGTCCACGTCCGTGAGGCTGGCCAGGTCGGCTACGAAACCCTCCGCTCGGCCGCCGGACGCCTCCACCTCGGCCACACCGCGATCGACCTTGGCCTGGTCGCGGCCGTGCAGCAGGACGGTCAGGCCGGACTTGCCGAGTCTTGGGGCCAGCCAGCGGCCCAGGCCTGAGGTGGCGCCGGTCAGGAGTACTTCGCTCATCTCCGCAACATAGCTCGATCGGAGACCGGCGACCGGGGACCAGCGACTCGCAACCGGGAACGCCTGAGCCGGGTGGCGAGCGGGCGGGCTCGATGTGAACAAGCCGGACCGCACGGGCTGCAACCGCTTCTGCGAGTGGCTTCCGTTGCGCATTCGGACGATCGGGTGGCGAACGGGTGGGGTCGGTGCGGAATGGCCCGGCTACGTGGGGACTGAAACCGTTCGGCACGGCCCGGCTACGTGGGGCCTGGAAACCGTTCGGCACGTGGATTGGCGTTGCGCGTTCGGATTGGGGTTGGTGCGGCTGGGGGCGGTGACGGCAGAACGGCCCCGATCAGGCAATCGGGGCCGTTGTGCGGATTGCTGCAAGTTGTGCGTCGCAGGGGTGCAGGGGGCGTGAGCCCCCTGCCCGGGGCGGGAGCGAAGCGGCCTCGGAATCCTCTTGCGCTTGCTTTGGCTTTGTTGTTGCTTTGGCTTCTGGACGGTCGGGGATCAGTTGCCAGGGACCTGCAGGCCGCCGCTCGCGTTGGGGTCCTGGATGTCCAGGATGTCGACGTAGAAGCGGAGGTCGCCCTGGGGGTAGCCCTCGGCGTTGTTGTAGGCCTCCTTGACCGGGATGTCGAGGATGACCCGGCTGCCGACCTTCAGGCCGACCAGGCCCCGGTCCCAGCCCTCGATGACCTGCGCCTGCTGCTTCTCCTCCAGCATGCCGACCGGTACCGGGAACGTCTGCTTGTGGTCCCAGGACGAGTCGAACTTCTTGCCGTCCTTGTAGGTCAGACCGATGTAGTTGACGACGACCGTGTCGCCGGCCTTGACGGTCTTGCACTTGCCCTGGATCAGGGTGGTGACCTGGCGGACGG
Source organism: Dactylosporangium sp. NPDC051541 (assembly GCF_044454505.1). Taxonomy (NCBI): domain Bacteria; kingdom Bacillati; phylum Actinomycetota; class Actinomycetes; order Micromonosporales; family Micromonosporaceae; genus Dactylosporangium; species Dactylosporangium sp. NPDC051541. Next base: position 551,515 of record NZ_JBITDU010000003.1, on the reverse strand, counting down.
GGACGCTCTGCTCCTTGCCGGCCTCGGTCTTGGGCTCCTCGGCCAGGCGCTTGTCGAAGCCGCCCAGCAACGGCGGGTAGGAGCTCTGGTCCGCCTTCTTGCACTCGGTCTTCTGCTGCTCGGCGCGGTCACCGAAGTACCAGACGCCGGCGAAGGCGCCGCCGATGGCCAGCAGGACGATGACCGTGCCGGCGATGGCCTGGCCGACGCGCTTGCGGCGGGCGGCGCGGTGGGCGGCGACCCGGGCGGCGGCGCGCTTCTCGGCCTTGGTCAGCGGGGCCGGGCCCTTGCTCTTGACCTTCTTCTCGGCCGGCTTGTCGGCGTCGTCGTCATCGCCCTCGCCGGGCTCGTCGCCGTCGTCGGGGTCGCTCGCATCGGGGTCACTCGCGTCGGCGTCGAGATCGGCGTCCGCGTCGGCCTTGGCGTCCGCGTCGGCATCGGCCTCGGCGTCCGCGTCGGTCTCCGTCTTGGCCGCGGTGACGGGCTTGGCCGGGCCGGCTGGCTTGCGTGCGGACCGCGACTTCCGGGCGGCCGGTGCGGGCTCGGCGGCGGCGTCGGCGTCGGCGTCGGCCGCAGCGGCGTCCGAATCCGCAACAGCGTCCCCGTCGACGTCCTCGGAAGCCGCAGAGACGTCCGCGGAAGAAGCGGAGACGTCCGACAAATCCGACTTGTCGGAAACGCCGAGCCGGCTAGCGGAAGCAACGAAGTCGGCACTCGACGAGCCGGCGCTAGACGTGCCAGCACCCGACGAATCAGCGCCCGACGTGCCGACGCCCGACGAGTCGGTGGCCGACGAGTCGGTGGCCGCAGGCGTGGCCGAAGCCTCCACCACATCGTCCGCCGGCGAAGCCGAGGACGAGGCCGAGGACGAGGCCCCGGTCGAGGCCTCCGACGAAGACGAAGCCGCCGCGGAAGGCGGAGTGGCCTTGGTCGACCTTGCCGGGCGGCGGTTCCTGCCCCGATCGCTCACGATTCGTCGACTCCCCTGGTGGAAGGCCCCGCACACAGACGGACCTGAGTTTCGTTCGCCAGAGCTTCCCATACCACACGCCCAGCGCCGAGCACCGGGGTAGGGGCCGTGATATGCCCTAAGGTCGGTCGTATGGGCAACGCTACGGGCGTCGAGATTACCGGACCGCTCGGCGACCGCTTCGCCGAGATCCTCACCGAAGAAGCTCTGAGTTTCCTGGCAGAACTGCACCGCACCTTCGACGAAAGGCGCCTGGAGCTCCTGGAGCGGCGCCGGGAGCGGCAGGCCGACCTGCAGGCCGGCGGCTCGCTCGGGTTCCTGCCGGAGACGCGCGAGGTGCGGGAGGGCGACTGGCGGGTGGCCGAACCGGCGCCCGGGCTGGAGGATCGGCGGGTCGAGATCACCGGGCCGACCGACGCGAAGATGACCATCAACGCGCTGAACTCGGGTGCGAAGGTGTGGCTGGCCGACCACGAGGACGCCAATACCCCGCTGTGGGAGAACGTCGTGCAGGGGCAGCTCAACCTGCGGGACGCGGTGGCCGGCACCCTCAGGTTCACGTCACCGGAGAACAAGACGTATCAGCTGAGCGACGGGCCGCGGCCGACGATCGTGGTGCGGCCGCGGGGCTGGCACCTGCCGGAGAAGCACATCCTGGTCGACGGGCGGCCGACGTCCGGCTCGCTGACCGACTTCGGCCTGTACTTCTTCCACAACCATCTCGCCACCCGGCCCTACTTCTACCTGCCGAAGATGGAGTCCCATCTCGAGGCCCGGCTGTGGAACGAGGTGTTCGCGTTCGCCGAGGAGCGCTTCGGCCGCCCGACCGGCACGATCCGGGCCACGGTGCTCATCGAGACGTTCCCGGCCGCGTTCGAGATGGAGGAGATCCTCTACGAGCTGCGGGAGCACTCCGCGGGCCTCAACGCCGGGCGCTGGGACTACATGTTCAGCGTCATCAAGAAGTTTCGCACCCGCGGCCGCGAGTTCCTGCTGCCCGACCGCGACTCGGTGACGATGACGGTGCCGTTCATGCGGGCCTACACGGAGCTGCTGGTGCGGACCTGTCACAAGCGCGGCGCGCACGCGATCGGCGGCATGGCGGCGTTCATTCCCAGCCGCCGGGACCCGGCCGTCAACAAGGCGGCGTTCGAGAAAGTTTCCGCGGACAAGACGCGCGAGGCCGGTGACGGCTTCGACGGATCATGGGTCGCGCACCCCGATCTGGTGCCGGTGTGCCGCGAAATTTTCGACGGGGTGCTGCGGGACCGGCCCAACCAGCTCGACCGGCTCCGCGCCGACGTCCACGTGACCGCGGACGACCTGCTCAACGTGGCCGCCACGCCGGGCCGGCGCACGGAGGCGGGGCTGCGTTCGGCGGTGAGCGTGGGCGTGCAGTATCTCGATGCCTGGCTGCGCGGTACCGGCGCCGTGGCCATCAACAACCTCATGGAGGACGCGGCGACCGCCGAGATCTCCCGCTCCCAGGTCTGGCAGTGGCTGCACAACGGCGTCGTGCTGGACGACACCGGCGAGCTCGTGACGAAGGAGCTCGTGCAAAGAGTGACCGCGGAGGAGCTGGCGAAGCTGGACGGAGACCTCACCGCTGCGAAAGACTTGTTCATGGAGGTGGCCGTGGCGGACGATTTCGTGGAGTTCCTGACCATCCCCGCCTACGAACGGATGCCATGAGCATCAATGCGCTCGCCGCAACGATGCGGTCACTCTTCGCAAAAGACCAGATCATCACGGACCGGGCCCAGCTCAGGACGTACGAATGCGACGGTCTGGCCTTGTACAGGGTCGTGCCCGGCATCGTGGTGCTGCCCCGCACCGCCGAGGAGTGCGCGGCCGCGGTCCGGGCCTGCGTCGAGCACGGGGTGCCGTTCGTGGCCCGCGGCTCCGGGACCGGCCTGTCCGGCGGGGCGCTGCCCCACGCCGACGGCGCGCTCATCGTCACCTCGCAGCTGCGGGCGATCCGCGAGGTCGCACCCCAGGACGAGCGGGCCGTCCTGGAGCCCGGAGTGATCAATCAGCAGGTCTCAAAAGCCTCGGTCCCGCATGGGTACTACTACGCGCCCGACCCGTCCAGCCAGCAGATCTGCTCGATCGGCGGCAACGTGGCCGAGAACTCCGGTGGCGCGCACTGTCTCAAGTACGGCTTCACCGCCAACCACGTCACCGGCGTGCAGATCGTCACCCCCGACGGTGACCTGGTCCGCCTGGGCGGGCGGGCGCCGGACGCGCCCGGCTACGACCTGCTCGGGGCGTTCGTCGGGTCCGAGGGGACGCTCGGGATCGCGACCGAGGTGACGGTCCGGCTGGTCCGCCTGCCGGAGACGGTCAGCACGCTGCTCGCGGCGTTCGCCGGGCCCGATCAGGCCGGTGCGGCGACGTCGGCGATCATCGCGGCCGGGGTGGTGCCGGCGGCCGTCGAGATGATGGACGCCCTGGCCATCGAGGCGGCCGAGGCGGCGGTGCACTGCGGCTACCCCGGCGGCGCGGGCGCGGTGCTGATCGTCGAGCTCGACGGGCCCGCGGCCGAGGTCGACGCGCAGTTCGGCGCGGTCGAGGAGCTGTGCCGGGCGCACGGCGCGTTCGAGATCCGCATCGCCGCCGACGACGCCGAGCGGGCGCTGTTCTGGAAGGGCCGCAAGTCGGCGTTCGCGGCGGTCGGGCGGATCTCCCCCGACTACATCGTGCAGGACGGCGTCATTCCGCGCACCGCGCTGCCCCAGGTGCTGCACCGCATCGGCGAGATCGCCCGCGAGCACGGGGTCCGGGTGGCCAACGTCTTCCACGCCGGGGACGGCAACCTCCATCCGCTGGTCCTGTTCGACGAGGCGGTACCCGGGCAGGCCGAGCGGGCCGAGACGGTCTCGGGCCGGATCCTCGAGATCTGCGTCGAGCACGGCGGATCGATCACCGGGGAACACGGCGTCGGCATGGACAAAGCCAGATTCATGCCGCGGATGTACTCCGAAGCCGACCTCGACACCATGCAGTTGCTGCGCTGTGCGTTCGACCCGCGGGGCCTGGCCAATCCCGGCAAGGTGTTTCCGACCCCGCGGCTGTGCGGCGAGGTCCCCGGCCGCCATCGGGGCCCGAATCCCTGGCACGAGCGGGGCGTGGAGGTGTTCTGACGGTGACGGTCGTCGATGACATTGCCGGGATGCCGGCCTCGCGGGTGGCCACGCCGGCCTCGACCGGGCAGGTCGCGGACACCATGCGGGCCGCGGCTCGTGACGGGCTGGCCGTCGTCGTGCGCGGCGCCGGCACGCGGCAGGACTGGGCGCTGCCGCCGCAGCGGCTCGACCTGATCCTGGAGATGCGCGGCGTGTGCGGCATCGTCGAGCACGCCGCCGGTGACCTCGTGGCGATCGTGCGGGCCGGCACGCCCCTGCGCGAGGTGCAGGACGCGCTCCGCCCGGCGGGGCAACAGCTGGCGCTCGACGAGCCCATCCCCGGTGCGACGATCGGCGGTACCGTCGCCACCAACGCCTCGGGCCCCCGCCGGATGCTCTACGGCACCGTCCGCGACCTGCTGATCGGCGTCACCGTCGTGCGGGCCGACGGTGTCGTGGCCCGGGCCGGCGGGAAGGTCGTCAAGAACGTCGCCGGATACGACCTCGGCAAGCTCATCGCCGGCTCCTACGGCACCCTCGGCGTCATCACCGAGTGCGCGTTCCGCCTGCACCCGCTGCCGGGCGCCGCCCGCTACGTGTCGGCCCGCGCCGACAGCCCGGACGCGGCCGGCCGCGCGATCGCCGCCGTCCTCGCGGCCCAGGTCGTGCCGAGCGCCCTGGAGGTCGACCTGGCCGCCCGCGACGGCCCGCTCACGGTCACGGCCCTGGTCGAGGGCGTCCCCGCGGGCGTCGAACGGCGGGCCGCGGACCTGGAGAAGCTCCTCGGCGACGAGGCCGAGCAGGCGATCGCGCCGCCGCCGTCGTGGGGCGCCTACCCGTGGGTGCGCGGCGACGTCGGCATCAAGCTGACCTGCGCGCTGTCGCGGGTCCCCTACCTGCTCACCGCGGCCGGCGTGACCGCGCGCCTGCACGACGTCCCGCTGCGCGTGCGCGGCTCGGCCGGCACCGGCGTCCTCTACGCGGGCCTGCCGGGCGGCACCGACCCCGGCGTCGTCGCCGGCGTGATCAGCGACCTGCGGGCCGCGACCCGGGCCGGCGCCGGGCACTGCGTGGTGCTGACCGCCCCGCCCCCGGTCCGCGCCCGCGTCGACGTGTGGGGCCACGTCGACGGGCTCGACCTCATGCGCCGCGTGAAGGACCAGTTCGACCCGGAGGGCACCCTCGCGCCGGGCCGTTTCGTAGGGGGTATCTGATGACCGCCCAGCCCGGCCGGGACCGTCGCGCGCTCATCGGGGACTGCGTGCACTGCGGGTTCTGCCTGACGACCTGCCCGACGTACGTGCTGTGGGGCGAGGAGATGGACTCCCCGCGCGGGCGCATCCAGCTCATGCTGCAGCAGACGCAGGGCGAGCCGCTGACGCCCACCATGGCCGGGCACTTCGACGCCTGCCTGGGCTGCATGGCCTGCGTGACCGCGTGCCCGTCCGGGGTCCAGTACGACGAGCTCATCACCGAGACCCGGGCCATGGTCGAGGAGGTCCGCCCGCCGGCCGGTCGCGCGCTGCGGGCCGCGGTGTTCGCCCTGTTCCCCTACCGGCGCCGGCTTTCCCTGGCCAAGGCACCGCTGCGGGGGTACCGGATGCTGGGGACGCCGTTCAAACGGCAGCTGCCGGCCACGCTGCGCACGCTGCTCGATCTGGCGCCACCGGCCGGACGCGCCGTCGCGCTGCCCGCGGTCGTCCCCGCCATCGGCCGGCGCCGGGCCCGGGTCGGGATGCTCACCGGCTGTGTCCAGCACGCGTTCTTCCCCGGCGTGAACGCGGCCACGGCCCGGGTCCTGGCCGCCGAGGGGTGCGAGGTCGTGATCCCCGAGGACCAGGGCTGCTGCGGCGCCCTGAGCCGGCACAGCGGCCGGGCGGAAGAGGCCGACCGGTTCGCCGCCGCGTTGCGGCGCTCGTTCGCCGGCGTCGACGCGCTGGTCGTGAACGCGGCCGGCTGCGGCTCGTCGCTCAAGGAGGCCGCCGGCCCGTTCGCCGGCCGGGCGGTCGACCTCACCGAGTTCCTGGCCGACCTGGGCCCGATCGCGCCCCGCCATCCGGTGCCGGTCACCGCCGCCTACCACGACGCCTGCCACCTGGCCCACGCCCAGGGCATCCGCGCCCAGCCCCGCGCGCTGCTGCGGGCGATTCCCGGCCTGGACCTGCGCGAGATCCCGGACGGCGAGATCTGCTGCGGCTCGGCCGGCATCTGGAACGTCCTCAACCCCGGGCCGGCCGCGGAGCTGGGCGACCGCAAGGCGCGCGATGTCCTGTCGACCGGGGCGTCGCTGCTCGTGACCGCGAATCCGGGCTGCCTGATGCAGATTTCGGCGGGGGTACAGCGAGCCGGCGCGACGATCCGCCTGGCTCACACGGCCGAGGTCCTGGACGCCTCAATCCGCGGCGTCCGCCCCTGACTGTTCCCGCGCCTGCGGCCGGTAGGTGTTCATCGCCGCCTGGATCCGCAGCCAGGGCGGGTCGGTGGGCTCGGCCGCGGTGACGGTGTCCAGGTCGTCCTGGGTCCAGCCGCGCACGCCGTCGGTGAGTTCGTCCGGCTCGTCGGCGTCGTCCGGCATCAGGGCAGTACCCCCGAGCAATGCTGTGGCACCTTCGGCATCCGGCACCGTCACGCACGCCGCGTCCGCGAGCAGCCGCAGCTCACCGCGGCTGCCGGCCACGACGAGCCCGCCGGTGGCGAGGGCGGCCAGGGCCGTGACCCGGGAGCCGTCGAGCGCGGGGTGCTCGGTCAGCTCGCCGCGTTCCACATCGATGGCGGCGAGCGTCCCGGCCGGGGTGCCGACGTAGAGGACCGCGGGCCGCGTCCCGAACGCGAGGTTGTGCGGCGACCACGACCGGTACTCCTCGTACCACGCGTCGTGCTCCGGTGCGTTCCAGGCCGCGGCGGGCTCGCCGAGCGGCACGGCGAGCACGTGTTCGAGCGACGGGAACGCGTAGACGTCGATCGAGTTCTCGTAGTTGTTGCCGCGGATCGCGAAGCGCCGCCCGTCCGCGTTGAACACCGGCGCCTGGTACCCGTCGGCGGTGATGATCAGCGCCCGGCTCCGGAACCGCAGCTCCGGCTGGTCCGTGGCGTACCGCGTGAACAGCACGAGCGTCGCACCCTGATCGCTGCGCAACGCGGCCGCGACCAGGCCGGACGGATGGACGACCAGTCCCGTGTCCCACTCCGGCCCGGCGTCGAGCTCGCCGGTGGTGAGGTCCAGCCGGCCGGCGTCGGTCCACAGTGCACGACCGCCGGGGCTGAACGCGATGCAGCGGTGGGTGCTCCCTGGTTGCGTCGTGGTCCCGTCCGGCGTCCAGCGCACGACGCCGGCCTCGGTGGCCACCGCCAGCACGGCGTCCGTGGGATGCCAGGCCACGGACAGCCGCGAACGCACACCGAGCACGCCGATCGGCCGCGGCTGTCCGTTCGCGCAGTCCCAGATGTGCACCGCCGGCGTTACCGCGTCCAGCCCGGCCACGAGCGCGAGCCGTGGATGCGCGATCAGCCGCTCGATGATGTCCATGCGGGCACCGTATCGACCATCGTCCGCGGCCGGGTTCCGTCGGGTTGGCGACGGTGGTGAGCCGGGGCCGGGCCGGGGTGCGTGGGGCGCTGACATGGAGACGACTTCCCTGGTGGACTGCCCCGAATGCGGCCTGCCCGCCACGCGCCGCAGCGGCGGGCGCCTCGACAGCACGTCCGGCCCGATCGAACATGTGCATCTGCGGTGCGTGGTCGGACACCGGTTCTTCGGCCCGACGGAAATCCTGGTGCACCGACGACGCCCTACGCGGTGAGCTCCGCGGCGGTCTCGGCCGGGCACCGGTTCTTCGACCCGACGGAAATCCTGGTGCACCGACGACGCCCTACGCGGTGAGCTCCGCGGCGGTCTCGGCCGAGATGATGAGGCTGACCTCGCGGGTGGCGCTGTTGACCAGGATGCCCGCGCAGCCCTCCGAGCCGCCCGCCATCTCCAGCAGGGTCGCGCCCGCGATGCCGGCGTTGAACCGGGGCCCGAAGTTGGCCCGCGCGGCCTCCGGGTCGGCCCAGGCCAGGATGCGGGAGCGGCCGTCGCCGTGCGTCGTGTTGCCGACGCGCATGTCCGAGCCGGAGACGGTCCGGCCGTCGGGCGTGGTGACCGGGGTGCCCTCGGCGACGACGCCGATCACCGAGTCGCGGAACAGGGTCAGGAACCGCTCGTAGAGCGCCGGGTCCGGCCGGTCGGCGTGCGCGTCGATCAGGTCCGACAACGGCGACCGGGGCCCCTGGCGAGGCCCCGGTGCGCGTTTGAACAGGCCCATCGTCAGTTGGGGCGCAGCGGGCGGCCCTGGCCGTCGACCGGGCGGCCGGCGAGCATCATGATGCCGTCGATGATGAACCAGAGCCACAGCCCGGCGGTGATCAGCCACGGGATGCCCAGGAAGAACAGGCCGCAGAAGACGGAGCTCCAGCCGACGACGACGCTCAGGATCAGCTGGGTCACGCCGAGGGCGACGTTGCCGGCGTAGAGTCGGCCGATGCCGCCGAGGGCGAAGAACAGGCCTGGGAGCAGCTGCAGCAGGCCCGCGGCGAGCTTGTTCTTGTCGGAGTACGGCTGGCCCGTCAGCGGGTCGTACGCCTGCTGGACGACCGGGTAGCCCACGGGCTGGCCGTATGCGGCCTGCTGGGCGTAGGCGGCCTGGCCGTAGGGGTCGTAGGCACCGCCGGACGCGGGCGCGCCGGAGACCGGGGGCATCTGGTACGGCGCCGCGTAGGGCTGACCGGACGACGGCGGGCTCGAGGCCGGCGGGCTGGACATGGGCGGCGGCAGTGCCGGCTGGCCGTACGGGTCGGACTGGCCATAGGGCACCGGCTGCCCGCCGTACGCGGGCTGCTGTCCGTATTGCGGCTGCTGCCCGTACGGATCCGGCTGCCCATACGGATTGGGGGTTCCATACGGTGGCTGCGTCATGACGTGCAGGCTACAACGCGCATCCCACCAATTTCGCCCCCGTTCCGGGTGTGATGCAGTCGGCAATCCGCCTGACCGCTTGCACGGTAAAGAATGATCGGCATGGACTTCGACGGGCGGCGCCCGGTGCGCACGATCCTCCACCTGCTCGCACCGTCGAAGTGGCGCCTGGTCCTGGCGGCGCTCGCGTTCGCCGTCAAGGACAGCCCGATCTGGCTGCTGCCGCTGCTCACGGCCAATATCATCGACGTCGTCGTCCAGCACCGCCCGATCGTGCAGCTGTGGCTCAACGCGGCCGTGCTCGCGGCGATCCTGCTGCAGAACGTCCCGATGCACATGCTGTGGGTGCGGCAGATGAGCCACATCGTGCGGCACCTCGGCACCGACCTGCGCTCCGACCTGGCCGGGCGGCTGCAGCAGTTGTCGATCGCGTTCCACACGCGCGCCGGTGCCGGCCTGTTGCAGACGAAACTGGTCCGCGACGTCGAGAACGTCGAGATGATGCTGCAGCAGGTCGCCGCGAGCGGAACCTCCGCGATCCTGACGCTCCTGGGCGCGCTCACGCTCACCGCGATCCGCGTGCCCGCGTTCGTACCGCTGTTCCTGCTGGTCGTCCCGTGCACGGCGGCGCTCGTGGCGGCCGTGCGGCGGCGGTCGGGGGCGCGCAACGAGGAGTTCCGGCGGCGGGTCGAAGCACTCTCCGCGCGGGTGGACGAGATGGCGCACCTGATGCCGATCACCCGCGCGCACGCCCTCGAGCAGGAGGCCGTGCACCGCATGCGCGGGACGGTCGAGGAGGTCCGGGCCGCGGGTCTGCGGCTCGACCTGGTCAACGGGCGGTTCGGGGCGATGTCGTGGGTGACGTACCAACTGCTCGGCGCGGCCTGCCTGATCGCCGCGGGCTGGGCCGCGTGGACCGGGTTCGCGCCGGTCAGCGCCGGTGACGTGGTGCTGCTGAGCACCTACTTCGCGGTCCTCACCAGCTCGGTCATCGGCCTGTTCGGCCTCGCCCCGATCGTGACCAGGGGACTCGAGTCGATCCGTTCGATCGGGGAGGTACTGTCGGCGCCCGACCTCGAGCGCAACGAGGGCAAGCAGCGCATCACGCGGGTGCGGGGCGAGATCGCGCTCGAGGGCGTCGGCTACCACTACCCCGAGGCCGCCGCCCCGGCCGTGACCGGCGTCGACCTGACCGTGGTGGCGGGCGAGACGATCGCGTTCGTCGGCCCCTCCGGATCGGGCAAATCGACCATGCTGAACCTGCTGATCGGGTTCATCCGCCCGACCGAGGGCCGGATCCGCCTCGACGGCCGCGACATGGAGGATCTGGACCTCCGTTCATTTCGACAAGCGGTTTCGGTGGTACCGCAAGAGCCCGTCCTCTTCGACGGGACGATCTGGGATAACGTCACTTACGGCCGCCGGGACCTCACCGAGGAGACGGTCACCGCGGCCCTGCGCGACGCCAACGCGCTCGGCTTCGTCGAGGCCCTCCCGCACGGCTGGGACACCCTGGTCGGCGAGCGCGGCGCGCTGCTCTCCGGCGGTCAGCGCCAACGCCTGGCCATCGCCCGCGCCCTGGTCCGCGACCCGCGGGTGCTGCTGCTCGACGAGGCGACGTCGGCGCTGGACAGCGAGTCCGAAACGCTGGTGCAGCAGGCCCTGGCCCGGCTCATGCGCGGCCGCACCACGTTCGTCGTCGCCCACCGCCTGGCCACGATCCGCAACGCCGACCGCATCGTGGTCCTGGCCGGCGGCCGTCTGGCGGAGGTCGGCACGCACGCGGAACTCCTGGCCGCCGGTGGCCTCTTCGCCCGCCTGCACGGCCTGCAGTCGGTGTAAATCGGGCTGTTCTCTTCTGCTCGGCTGTTTGGTGCTCGCCTGTTCGTGCGCTCGGCTGTTTTTTCGTGCTCGGCTGTTCTTGCGGTCGGCTGTTTTTTCGTGCTCGCCTGTTCGTGCGGTCGGCTGTTCTTTCGTGCTCGCCAGTTCTGCGCTCGGCGGGCTGCCGGTCCGTGTGGACGCGTCTGCGAGACTGGTGCGATGAGGGACTCCGAGGAGCTGACCAGCGCCAGCCTGGTCGAGCTCGCGGTGCTCCGCCTCACCCGGGAGATCCTGGGCGGCGGCACCGAACCCGGCGAGCGCCTGGTCGAGGAGCAGCTCACGAAGCGGTTCGGGATCAGCCGGGCGCCGCTGCGGGAGGCGCTACGGCTGCTGGCGCAGCAGGGCCTGGTCGAGCACATGCCGCGCCGGGGCGTCCGGGTGGCGATCCTGTCCGACACCGACATCCGGGAGCTGTACACGGTCCGCGACGTCCTGGAACAGCACGCCGTCACCGCCACTCCCCCGGACGCGGACCTGACCGGCATCACGGCCGCGATGAAAGCACTCGAGGAAGCCGACGCCCGAGGCGACCAGTTCGACGTGGCCACCGCCCACCGCGACTTCCACGTGGCGGTGGTAGCCCTGGCCGGCAACCGGCAGCTGACTTCGGTCTACGAGTCGGTCCTACTCAAGATCCAGCTGTACATGGCTCTCAACCTGCGCCGCGAGGCCGAGATAGCCCGCCCGCACGACGGCGTACACCGCCACGAGCGCCTGCACGAAGCCCTCGCCACCCGCGACTCCAAAACGGTCCTGGCCGCCCTGGCCGAACACGGAGCCCGCTCCTACCTCCCCGACAACTGACCCCACCGCACCGCACGCCGGCCCCGCACCGCACACGCCCGCACACACGCACTGTGCGCGCACCCCACGCACTGTGCACCCACCGCGCGCACGCTCGCACCCCACCGCGCACGCTCGCACCCCACCCCACCCCACCCCACCGCGCACGCTCGCACCGCGCACGCCGGCACCGCACCGCACCGCGCACGCTCGCACCGCACCCCACCGCGCACGCTCGCACCGCGCACGCCGGCACCGCGCACGCTCGCACCCCACCCCACCGCGCACGCTCGCACCGCGCACGCCGGCACCGCACCGCACCGTGCTCACCATCGCATCGCATCGCACAGTGCCCGCTCGCATCCCACCCCGCCGCACCGTGCGCGTTCACTCAGCAACGAGCACCATGCACACTTGCGCGCACATCCATGAACACCATGCACGATCGCTCGCGAACAAGCGCTGTGCACGCTCGTGCGCGCATATGGACAGTGTGCGCTCGCCCGTGCACGCGCACCTTGTTCGCTCGTGCATCGACAAAGGCTGGAAACGTCCGGACATCAATGCGTTACACAGCGCGGCCGTTGCTGTAACAGGATTGTCGACAATCGACAGCATGACCAGCGGAGCAAGCATCGGCCCGGTTGTCGGCGCTCGGCCGTACGCCTGGCCCTACGACGGCCGCGTCCCGGTCGAGCGCACGGCGCTGCTGTGCATCGACTGGCAGACCGACTTCTGCGGACCCGGCGGCTACGTCGACAGCATGGGGTACGACATCGAGCTCACCCGGGCCGGTCTGCCGGCCACCGCCAAACTCCTCGACCACGTCCGCGACCTCGGCATGCTCGTCGTGCACACCCGCGAGGGGCACGACCCGGACCTGTCCGACCTGCCACCGAACAAGCGCTGGCGCTCGGCTCAGATCGGCGCCGAGATCGGCTCGGCCGGGCCGTGCGGGCGAATCCTGATCAAGGGCGAGCCGGGCTGGGAGATCGTGCCCGAGGTCGCGCCGGCGCCGGGTGAGGTCGTCGTCGACAAGCCCGGCAAGGGTGCCTTCTACGCCACCAACCTCGACCTGATCCTGCGTACCCACGGGATCACGCACCTGATCCTGACCGGCATCACCACCGACGTCTGCGTGCACACCACGATGCGCGAGGCGAACGACCGCGGCTTCGAGTGCCTGATCCTGTCGGACTGCACCGGCGCCACCGACCCCGGCAACCACGCGGCCGCGCTGCACATGGTCACCATGCAGGGCGGCGTCTTCGGCTGTGTCGCCACGTCGCAGGACGTGATCGCGGCGACGGCCGGCTAGGAGCGTCCACAATGGCCACTCTTCCGGCGGCACCGGTACCGTACTCCTTCGAGCCGGACTCCACGGCGCTGCTCGTCATCGACATGCAGCGCGACTTCCTCGAACCCGGCGGCTTCGGCGAGACCCTCGGCAACGACGTCGAGCAGCTGCGCCGGACCATCGCGCCGACCGCGGCCCTGCTCACGGCCTGCCGCGCGGCCGGGCTGCCGATCATCCACACCCGCGAGGGGCACCTGCCCGACCTGTCGGACTGCCCGCCGGCCAAGCTCAACCGCGGCGATCCGAGCATGCGCATCGGCGCGCCCGGGCCGATGGGCCGCATCCTCATCCGCGGCGAACGCGGCCACGACATCATCGACGAACTCGCCCCGGCCCCGGGCGAAACAGTCATCGACAAGCCAGGGAAGGGCGCGTTCTACGCGACCGGGCTCGGCGACCTGCTCGCGGCGAACAATGTGCGCAGCCTGGTCGTCACCGGCGTCACAACGGAAGTGTGCGTGCACACCACGGTCCGGGAAGCCAACGACCGCGGGTACGAGTGTCTCGTGCTCGCCGACTGCGTCGGCTCCTACTTCCCGGAGTTTCAGGCGGCCGGCCTGCAGATGATCGCCGCGCAGGGCGGCATCTTCGGCTGGGTCGCCGAGTCCCCGGCGTTCATCGCCGCTCTTCAGACGTCGCTGCAAAGGACGTGACGACATGGCAACCGAAACCTCAGCCCTGAAAATCCCGTGGTGGGTCCGCGGCGACACCAACGCGTTCTTCGGCTTCGGCGTGAACGTCCTGGTCAACGTGCTCACCCTGACCGCACTGTGCCTGGGCGTGGTCAAGCTCAGCGAACGCGACGTGTTCCACGCGATCCTGCCGGCCCTGGGCATCGCGCTCGTGGCCGGCAACGTCTACTACACCTTCCTGGCCCGCCGCCTGGCCCGGCGCGAGAACCGCACCGACGTCACGGCGCTGCCATACGGCCCGAGCGTGCCGCACATGTTCATCGTCATTTTCGTCATCATGCTGCCGGTGTACCTCAAGACGCAGGACGCCACCAAAGCGTGGAAAGCCGGCCTGGCGTGGGCGTTCATCATCGGCGTCATTGTCCTGATCGGCGCGTTCGTCGGCCCGTATATCCGCAAACACGCACCGCGGGCCGCACTCTTGGGCACCCTCGCGGGCATTTCGATCACGTTCATCTCGATGCTGCCCGCGGCCCGGATGTGGGACCTGGCCTGGGTCGCGCTGCCGGTGTTCGCACTGCTGCTCATCGGCCTGCTCACGGACACGAAACTGCCCGGCAACTTCCCAATCGGCCTCGCGGCGCTGCTCCTGGGCACCGCGATCGGCTGGATCGGGGGCGCCATGGACGGCAACGCCGTGAGCACAGCCGTCCACGAGATCGGCTTCGCGCTGCCGGGAGTACACCTGAATCTGCTGTTCTCCGGTCTTTCCGACGTCGCACCGCTGCTCGCCACCGCCATTCCGCTCGGCGTCTACAACTTCACCGAGGGAATGTCCAACGTGGAGAGTGCCGCGGCCGCGGGCGACAACTACAACCTGCGCAGCGTCCTGCTCGCCGACGGGGCCGGAGCGATCATCGGCTCCGCGCTCGGCTCACCGTTCCCGCCGGCCGTCTACGTCGGCCACCCCGGCTGGAAGAAGGCCGGTGGCCGCAACGGGTATTCCATGGCGACCGGCATCGTCATCGCCATCCTGTGTTTCCTGAGCATGTTCGGTTTGCTCGGCGCCCTGTTGCCGATGCCGGCGATCGTGCCGATCCTGCTGTACATCGGACTGCTCATCGGTGCACAGGCCTTCCAGTTCACCCCGCGAGCGCACGCAGCGGCGGTCATCGCGGCGCTCGTACCGAACATAGCCCAGTGGGCGACCGGCCAGATCGACAATTCGCTCGCCGCCGCGGGCACGACCGCGGCCAAGGTCGGCGAGTCCGCGCTGGAGGGCAACGGGGTGGTGTACTCGGGCCTGCTCACACTGGGCCAGGGCGCGATCCTGGCCGGCCTGGTGTTCGGTTCGATCGTCGCGTTCATCATCGACAAACGCTTCGTCCACGCGGCCATCTTCGCCGCGTGCGGGTCGATACTGTCGTTCGTCGGCCTGATCCACGCCGAGCAGATCGCCTGGAACGCCAGCGGCCCGGTGGCCCTCGGCTACCTGTTCATCGCGGTCGTCTGCGGCCTGTTCGCTTTGACCCGCCCCACCCCCCGCGAACTCGACCCGGACGAACTAGAACTGGATCGCCTGCACAGCGGAGCACCAACCACCACCGCCGAGCCGCCCAGCACGCCGGAGCCGGTCAGCGTCTCCCACCCGGCACCCACGCCTGACCCGGTCTCCGTCTCCGACGCGGCACCTACGCCCGAACCGGTCAGCGTCTCCCAACCGGCCACCGCATCCGGACCAGCGACGACGTCATAATCAGCCGGGGCTCGGCGCCGGTACACGACGCCGAGTCCACCACCGCCCGGAGGACGAACTGTGGATATCGACCGCCCCGATGTCGTGGCCGAAGTGACGGCCGCGTTCCACGACTACGAGAAGGCGCTCGTGGCCAACGACGTCGGGGCGCTCGGTTCCTGGTTCTGGAACTCGCCCGCGGTAACCAGGTTCGGCATCGCCGATCGTCAGACCGGAGCCGCTGAACTGCACGCCTGGCGGTCAGCCCAACCGCCGCTCCCACCCGGCCGACGACTGTTCGAAACGCACGTGACGACGTTCGGCTCCGACCTGGCCACCGTGACGACCCTGTTCGACTACCCGCAGTCCCCGGACCGACCCGGACGACAGTCCCAGACCTGGGTCCGCTTCCCGGAAGGCTGGCGAATCGTGCACGCCCACGTCTCCCACTGAACATCGACACCGCCCGACGCCATGCCCGTGCACGCAGCGACATGCGACTGAGCGAACAAGCATCCGCACATCCCGAATAACGCCACGGACGAGCGAACAAGCATCCGCACATCCCTGGGCGGCGCCACGAATGAGCAAACGAGCATCCGCACATCCCCGAACAGCGCACGGACGAGCAAACGAGCATCCGCACATCCCTGGGCGGCGCCACGGACGAGCGAACGAACGTCCATGCATTTCCGGGCGACGTCGCGGATGAGCGAGTAAGTGTGCGTGGGTGCGCGGTGGGCGGGGCGGGGTTCGCTGACATGGGTGGATAGCCGTGTCAGCGCCGTGACAGGGCGGTGTTCGGGGCGGTCGCGATCGTTGTCGGCATGACGAGTTCGGCGATCGCGGTTTCGGGACTGCGGAAATCATTCAAGGACAAAGTGGTGCTCGGCGGCATCGACTTCGATGTGCGGGCGGGCTCGATCTTCTCGATGCTCGGACCCAACGGCGCCGGGAAGACGACCACCGTCAACGTGCTGACCACGCTGATGAAGGCGGACGGCGGGACGGTGCGGGTCGCCGGGTACGACGTCGCCGCCGAGACCAAGAAGGTGCGGGCCGCCATCGGGGTCACCGGGCAGTTCGCGGCGGTCGACGACCTGCTCACCGGGCAGGAGAACCTGCAGCTCATGGCCGACCTCAAGCGGGTACGGGACGGCGGGCGGCTGGTGAACGGGCTCCTCGAACGGTTCGAGCTCTCCGAAGCGGCGGGCAAACCCGTCTCGACCTACTCCGGCGGTATGCGGCGCAAGCTCGATCTGGCGATGACGCTGGTCGGAGACCCTCGGATCATCTTCCTCGACGAGCCGACCACGGGCCTCGACCCGCGCAGCCGGCGCACCATGTGGGACATCATCCGGGACCTCGTCGCCGGTGGGGTGACGATCTTCCTGACCACGCAGTACCTCGACGAGGCCGACCAGCTGGCCGACCAGATCGCGGTGCTCGACCAGGGGCTCCTGGTCGCCCACGGCACGCCGGACGAGCTCAAACGGCAGATCCCCGGCAGCCACATCCGGCTGCGCTTCGCCGACCCCGCGACTCTCGAAGCGGCGGCCCGGACCCTGGCCGGAGCCACCCGCGACAACGCCGCCCTCGCCCTGCGGGTGCCCGGCGACGGGGACTCCAAGTCACTCCACGCCCTGCTGAACCGCCTGGACGAACACCACCTCCACGCCCTCGAGGTCTCCACGCACACCCCCGACCTCGACGACGTCTTCCTCGCCCTGACCGGCCACGCCAGCGCCCAGACCGATAACGCCAACACGAACGTCAGCACGGAAGGAATCGCACAGTGAGCGCCAACGCGACGATCATGCTGCGCCGCAACTTCAAGCACGTTTTGCGCAACCCGGTTGCAGTGTTCAACGGGCTGCTGTTCCCCGTGATCATCATGCTGATGTTCGTTTATGTCCTCGGAGACGCGTTCAGCGTCGGCGCCGACTACGTCGACTACGCCACGCCGGGCATGGTGCTGCTCGCGGTCTGCTACGGGCTCAGCTCGACCGCCGTCGCCGTGAACTCGGACATGACGAAGGGCATCATCAACCGGTTCAAGGTCATGGACGTGTCCCGGGGCGCCGTGCTGACCGGACACGTCATCACCAGCATGCTCGGGAATGTCATCGCGATCGCGGGCATCTTCGGGACGGCTTTCGCGCTGGGTTTCCGGCCATCGGCGAGCTTTGCCGACTGGCTGGGCGTAATCGGGCTCGTACTGCTGCTCAGTTTCACGATCAGCTGGTTCACGATCGCGCTCGGCCTGGCCGCCAAGACGCCGGAGTCGGCCGGGATGGCCGGGGTGCCGCTGGTCATGCTGCCGTTCTTCAGCAGCGCGATCGTGCCGGCCGAGAAGATGGGGCCGGGGGTGCGGCAGTTCGCGGAGTACCAGCCGTTCACGCCGATCATCGAAACCCTCCGCGGGCTCCTGGCCGGCTCGGTGCCGACGGGCAGCGCGATCGCGGCGGTCTGCTGGTGCGCGGGGATCGGCCTGACCGGCTACCTGTGGGCGTCGTCGACATTCAACCGGCGCGCGTGACCCGCGAACACCGCGCGTGGCCCACGAACACACTGAACAACCAGACATGTTCCGCGAACAGCGCTCACGGAAGCCAGCAGGGCCCGGCACAGGTTGGCGACAGAAAGTCAGGCGGCTAGCGCGGCCGCTACCAGCTCCGACCAGTCCGCCTCCGCACCCTCGCGCGCCGCCTCGGTGAAGTCCTCGCCGAGGCGGCGTCGTGTTTCCGCCTCGATCCGGGTTTCGTCCGGGTTCGAGCGGTCCGGCAGCCCACGCACGGCCACGACCGCCCCGAGCAGCCGCGCCGCCGCCTGAAACCGGCCGCGGCGCACGGCCAGGTCCGCGACGCCGAGCAGAGCCAGGCCGACCATGGGGCCGTACCCGAGCTCCTCCGCCGCCTGCCACGCCGCCGCGTGGTGGGCCCGGGCCTCGTCGACGTCCTCGGCGAGGTAGCCGAGCAGGTCGTGGGCGGCCAGGCGGTTGTGGGCCTCCTCCGCATCGGCGCCCACCAGGCCCGTCGCGACGGCGAGCTGGCGGCGGGCCTCGGCGGCGTCGCCGGCCCAGCGCGCCAGGTCGGCCTTCGTCAGGGCCAGGTCGGCCAGGGCGTCGGGCCAGGTCACGCGCTCCGCGGCGCGGTCGGAATCGGCGACGGCGGCCGCGGCCGACTCGTGGTCGCCGAGCAGCCAGTACAGTTTCGCCTGCCGCGCCCGCACTCGGATGGTGTCCTCGCTGGCCCCGATCTCGGCGATGACGGCGATGGCCTCGCGGTAGTAGTCGCACGCCCGGTCGAGCTCGCCGCGCATGGCGATGCGATCGGCCAGCTCGGTCAGCGCGAACGAAATGCCGAACCGCTCACCGATGCCGCGGAATTCGCTCAGTGCGGTCGTGAGGTAGGTGTCGGCGTCCTCGCCGCCGACACCGAGCATGATCCGCATCTTGCCGAGCTGCAGCCGGGCCAGGGCGCGGGCCCACGGGTCCGCGGTGTCCAGCAACGACTCGAACGCGGGCAGGCTGTCGTCGGGCGCGGCCAGCATCCGTTCGAGCGGGGCGATGAGCACGGTCAGCGGATGGTGGGTCCGGCTGGCCCGGTCGGCCTCGGCGGCCCGCAGGATCCAGTCCGCGGCCTGCTGTTCGCCGGAGCGCCCGGACGTCACGTACATGGAGACGATGCCGTAGACGACAGCCCGGATCTCGGCGGGCACGTCGCCGGGCAGTTCGGTGGCGGCCACGAGCAGTTCGAGGCCCTCGGCCTTGTAGCCGGCGAGCCACCAGTACCAGCCGGCGCCGGCCGCGAGCCGCATCGCCGCGTCCGCTTCACCGGCGGTGAGCGCACCGCGCAGTGCCGCGCCGATCTCGTCGTGTTCAGCCTTGTACGCCGCGAGCCATTCGAGCTGTTCGGCCCGGCGCAGGTGTGGCTCCGCGGTTTCGGCGAACGCGGTGAAGTACCACAGATGCGTCTTGCGAATTTGCTCTTCCTCGCCGGCCTCGGCGAGCCGTTCGGCGGCGTACTCCTTGATCGTGCCGAGCATCCGGTAGCGGGGCGTGCCGCCGGCGGTTGTGCGCAGCAGCGACTTCTCGGTGAGCGCGGTGAGCAGTTCGAGCACATCGTGCGGTTCGACGACGCCGCCCGCGCACACTCGCTCAGCCGCCTCCAGACTCGCCCCGCCCGCGAACACGGAGAGTCGCCGCAGGACCACGCGTTCGGCGTCGCTGAGCAGTTCCCAGCTCCAGTCGACCATCGCGCGCAGCGTGCGGTGCCGGGGCAGGGCGGTGCGGCTCCCACCGGTCAGCAGCCGGAACCGGTCGTCGAGGCGGTTGGCCAACTGCTCGACGGTCAATGTGCGCAGCCGGGCGGCGGCCAGCTCGATCGCGAGCGGCATCCCGTCCAGGACCCGGCAGATTCGCGCCATCGTGGCGAGCGTGTGCACATCGGCCAGGAGGTCACTGCGGACCGCACCCGCACGGTCGCGCAAGAGTCGGACGGCCGGCGCATTTTCGATTTGGGGGGTACTGGCATCGCCCGCGGGAGACGCCAAAGGTTCGACCTGCCACAGGGCCTCGCCGGTGATCCCGAGCGGCTCCCGGCTGGTCGCGAGGATGCGCAGCCGCCGGCATTCGCCGAGCACCCGGTGCGCGAACGCGGCCGCTTGCTCGATCACATGCTCACAGTTGTCCAGGATCAACAGTGCGTCGCGCTCACGGATCGCGGCGATGAGCCGGTCGACGGGGTCGGCGTTGGACGCGGTGCCGAGCAGTTCGTCGCGCAGGCCGAGGCCGGACAGGGCCGCCGGGGCGACGTCACCGCCGGCGCCGACGGCGGCCAGCTCGACCAGCCACGCGCCGTCGGGCACATCGACGAGCATGGCCCGCGCGGTCTCGGTGGCGAGGCGGGTCTTGCCGGCCCCGCCCGGCCCGGTCAGCGTCGTGAGCCGGTGCCCGGTGACGAGCGCCCGGACGGCGGCGACCTCGGCGTCCCGGCCGACGAAGCTGGTCAGCTCCTCGCGCAGGTTCGTCTTGCGCGGCCCGTCGTCGCCGCGCCCGACCTCGCCCCGCAGCAGCGCCGTGTGCAGCGCGGACAGCTCCGCCGACGGGTCCACGCCGAGGGCGTCGGCGAGGGATTCGCGGGTGGACTGGTACACCAGGAGCGCGTCACTGCTGCGTCCGGCGGCCACCAGGGCCCGCATGAGCGCGCCGACGAGCCGCTCCCGCAGGGGGTTCGCAGCGACAAGGTCGGTCAGCTCGGCGACCAGTTCGGCGCCGCGCCCGCGCTCGATGTCGGCCTCGAACCGCTGCTCCCGCGCGGTCAGCCGCAGCCCCTCGAGCCGGGTGACGGCCGCGTCGAACGCCGCGCTGTCCTGCAGCCCGACGTCCTCGAGGGCGGCGCCACGCCACAGTTCGAGCGCGTCGGCGACATGCCCGGCCTGCAGCAGTCGCTCAAACCGCACAGCGTCGACGGCGTCGGCCGGGACCATCAGACGGTACCCGTCGGTCTGCCCTTCGATCGCGCCGTCCGGCAATGCCTTGCGCAGCCGGGAGACGAGGCGCTGCAGGGCGTTCGTCGCGTCGGCGGGCGGGTGCTCGTCCCAGATCCAGTCGACGAGCCCGGCCTTGGAGACCACGTGTCCGGGACTGAGCGCGAGCGCCACCAGCAGTGCGCGCAGCCGCGCGCCCGGCACCTCGGCCACCTCGCCGGCGGCCGTGCGCACCTCGAACGGCCCGAGAATCCCGATTTGCACGTGCGCGATTCTGCCACGCCGCTATCCGGAATCGTCGCCCCGCTGTGCAGGAACGATCAGCAGCATGGCGACAAGAATCACCACACAGACGGTGAGCATGGACAGGACCGCGAGGACCGGCACATACCAGCGGGGCGTGACCGCCGCGATGTCCGCCCCGATCTCAGCCGCCGACGCGCCCGCCCCGACGATCCGCGGCGCGATGATCGTGCCCCCGCCGAACAGCGCCGGGCTCAGCCCGCCCACGACCAGCGCGCACACCAGCCACACGACCCCACGCCCGCCCTGGGCCGTACGCAGCCGCCCGGCCGCGTAGAGGCAGCACCCGGCGGCCGCGCCCCCGAGCAGCACTCCGGCGACGACCGCGGTGCGGGCCCGGGAGGTCCCGCCCCCGCCGCTGTACGCGAGCTCGTACGCGGCCTCGACACTCCCCCGCACCAGCAACCCCGCCAGACCTCCGGCGAGCACAGCGACGCCCGCGGCGATCAGGCCGGCGCGCGCGAGCCTGCGCGTGATGTCCACGGTGCGCATCCTCGCAGAAGGGCTGTCCGGCGACACAGGCCTCGTCGGCCGGAGGTGCACGAACAAGTCCGGTTCGTGCGCGCCAGTTTCAGGATCGTGCTCACGCTCCCCGTGCTCCTGCTCCTGCTCGTCTTCGTGCTCCTGCTCGTCTTCGTGCTCCTGCTCGTGTGCGTGTGCGTGTGCGTGTGCGGCGTGTGCGTGCTCGTGTTCGCTCGGCCTCGTGTGCGTGTGCGTTTACGTTTTCGCTCAACTTCGCGCTCGTGTTCGTGCTCGTGTCGCTCGTGTTCGTGCTCGTGCTCATGTTCGCTCGGGCTCGGCTTCGTGCTCGTGTTCGCTCAGCTTCGCGCTCGGCTTCGTGCTCGTATCGCTCGGCTTCGTGCTCGTGTTCGTGTCGCTCGGGGGCTCGGCGGTGGGTGCCCGTTTTGTGTTCGAGCTCGCGGTGATTCGGTCGGGCGGCGGCTTTGCAACTCGTTTGCGTGGTGGCTTATTTCCACTGTGCGCATGGTGTTGCACACGGAGCGCGCGGGGTGGTGCGGGAACTAGCGTGAGCGCATGAGGATCGTGTTGACCGGGGGAACCGGGTACATCGGGTCGGCTGTCGTGCGTGAACTTGTCGCGGGCGGGCATGCCGTCACCGCGCTTGTCCGTAGCGACGAGGCGGCCGCCAAGGCGCGCAAGCACGGTGCGGAACCGGTGGTCGGCGACCTGTTCGACGGTGACTGGACCGCCGCCCGCTTCGCCGAGGGCGACGCGGCCGCGCACCTCGCGGCGACCGGGGGCCCCGACACGGCCGACTTCGACAAGACGATCGTCGGGGCGGCGGTGCGGGCGTTCGGCGGTACCCCCAAACAGTTCGTCCACACGAGTGGCATCTGGCTCTGGGGCGACAACGCCGACATCACCGAGGAGTCGCCGCTGCAGCCGCCGGTTCTCACCCAGTGGCGCGTGCCGGTAGAGCAGACCCTCCTCGACGCGCCGATCACGTCGACGATCATCGCGCCCGGCATCGTGTACGGGCACGGCGGCGGAATCCCCGCGGGTGTGCTCGCTCCTGCACGCGACGCGCAGGGCCGGGTGCGGCTGATCGGAGACGGCACGCAACACTGGACGTCCGTGCACGTCGACGACGTAGCTTCGCTGTACCGAATCGTGCTCGAACTCGGCTCGCCGCTCGGCCGCGTCCTGGCCGCCTCCGGCGTCAACCCGACGGTCGCCGAACTGGCCGCCGCGGTCTCAGGTGAGGCCGGAGTCGTGGCTGAGACCGTGGACGAGACCCGGGGACGGCTCGGTTCGTTGTTCGCCGATGCGTTGCTGCTCGATCAGCAGGCCTCCGGGGCCAAGGCTCGAGGCCTCGGCTGGAATCCGGTCGGCCCTTCGCTCATCTCGGAACTGCAGGCCGCGGCCGCCGCTTAACTGCGCTGCTGAGGTGCTCAGCAGTCGGGTTCGCTCAGCTGCCCCAACGGCCAGCCGCCGCTTGGCCGATTGGGGCTGGCTGAGCTCCCCGCCTGCTGAGCTCTCGGCTTGGTGAGCTCCCGGCGCTCTGAGTTCTGACCTTTGGGTTGCTGAACTCTGTTTCCACTGAACTCTGCTCTGGCTGGACTCTGGCCTGCTGAGCTGGGGCTTTGCCGATATGTCGGGCGCTTCGCGCCACGCTTCGCTCGACATATCGGATTTTTCGCCCGACAGGGTATATGGCGGAAATTGGGGCGCCAGCGTGGCGCGGCGCCCGAGTTTTCGGACCCGAACGATGTTGGTGGTCTATCCCGTCAGGCCGGCAGCAGCGCCGAGTGGGACTCCGTCAGCGCCAGGACGTCGCTGGTCAGTGGCTGGTAGACGCGGCGCAGCAGGGCCGGGTCGCATGCGCTCGCCACGGCGGCGAAGACGGCCCGGGCCAGGCGTTCCGCGTCGGCCGGCGGCACAGCGGCGCGGGCGGCGACGTCGGCGAGGAAGTCGAGGTGGACCTCCTGGTCGTACAGGTGCTGGTGGGACCACAGGGGCTCGGCGAGGGTCGGCGGCAGTTCCGCGGCCAGCTGGTGGACCCAGCCGTCGGGCAGCCTGGTCGCCAGGGCGTGCAGGACGCCGCGCAGGGCCCGGCGAGCACGATCGGGGTCGGTGATGCCGGTCTTGTCGCGTACCTCCGCGATGAACACATCTTCGTACATGCGCTGAACGCTGCCCGCGGCCGAGGTGAAGGGCCATCACTCCAAAGCAACGAGCGCACCGACGGCCATCCCCTGCGGGTGAAACCGGCTCACCCGATGCTCGCCCAGCATTGGGGAGTACCACAGGCAGCCCCGCACTTCTGGGAGGCGCAACCATGACACTGCTGGTCACCCGTCCCCGCCGGTCACTGGCCATGTATCCGGCGCTGGGCCTGCCCGTCACGAGCGGCGCGCCCGTCGACATCGAGGAGACGAGCGAGGCGTTCCGGATCGAGCTGGACCTGCCGGGCGTTGACCCGGGCGACGTGGACATCGAATTGCGGGACAGTGAGCTGCGGGTGTGCGGCTCGTTCAAGGAGCGACAGCGGGACGGGACACTGCGGCATCACGCACGGCGTACGGGCGAGTTCGAGTACCTCGTGGCACTGCCCGGCGATGTGGACGCCGACACCGTCTCAGCGTCACTCGATGGCGGTGTGCTCACGATCATGGCGCCGAAACTGCGCGAGCAGACGGCTCGGCGGATCGCGATCGGTGGCCGCTCGGACACTCCGGCCACTGTGTCGGCCGGTTCAGCTGCGACTTCGAGCACTCCGGCCGCAGCTTCGGGCACCCCGACGACGGCTTCGGGCACTCCGGCTGCAGCTTCGCGCCCACCAGCTGCAGCTTCTGGTGCTCCGGCTGCAGCTTCCGACACTTCTACGACGGCTTCCGGTACTTCGGCTGCGGCTTCGGGTGCTCATTCCGGGGCTTCGAGTGCTCAGTCCAGCACGTCTGGTGTTCAGTCCGGGGCATCTGGTGCTCAGTCCGAGGCATCTGGTGCTCAGCCAAGCACGTCTGGTCCTCAGTCCCGGGCGTCTGGTGCTCAGTCCGGCGTTCCGAATGTGCGGCCCGGTGCTCCGGATACGCCGGCGGCGCAGGCCAAGCAGATGAAGGACGGGCAGTCGCGGCCGGGACCGGCGAGTCAGCAGGCCGGGGCGTCCGGGGTCGGCAGCACCGGGCAGGTCGGCCGGAGCGCGACGGCCTGAGGCGGACCCGGGCTACCGGGCGCCGGGACGGCCGGCGATGAGCGCCGTGGGCCGCGACCCGTACGAGGTACTCGGCCTGCATCGGGGCGCGGGGCGGGAAGAGGTGCAGCGCGCCTTCCGGCGCCTGGCCCGCCGGTTCCACCCCGATGTCAGCGCCGAGGCGGGCGCGGAAGAGCGGTTCAAGGAGATCAGCACGGCGTACCGCGTGCTCGTGGCGCGGGCTCGGAAACGCTCGACCGGTCCGGATCGTTCCGCCGGGACGAACTCGAACTGGGCGGGCCGAGCGGATCGCTCAACCAGAACGGATCGCTCAACTTCAGCCAGATCGGATCGCGCAACCGGGCCAGATCACTCAGCCGGTCCGGAACGCTCAGCCAGCGCAAGTGGAGCGGGTGGAGCGGATGGAGCGGATCGCGCAACCGGATTCGATCACTCGACCCGCGCGGAACGCTCAGCCGAAACCTTCCACGCAGCCGAGGCCCACCGTTCAGCCGAGTCAGAACGCTCAACCGATGCGGACCGTTCGACTGACGCGAATCGCTCGACCGAGACGGATCGCTCACCGGAAACAGACCGCTCAACCGGCGCGGATCGCTCAGCTGAGGCGGACCGCTCAACCGCCGCGGATCGATCGGGTGGGCCGGATCTGGTCGGCGGGCTGTTCCGGGCTGCGCGCGGGGCCGATGTCCGGGCCGAGGTCACGGTCGGGGTCGACGTCGCGTACGCCGGTGGGCGGCAGATCGTCACCGTCGCCGGTCCGGCCGGGCGGCCGCGGCAGTACGACGTGGCCGTGCCGGCCGGGGTGGCTGACGGGGAACGACTGCGGCTACCGGGGCGCGGCGAGCCGGGGGTCCGCGGCGGTGCGGCGGGGGACCTGGTACTTGAGGTGCACCTGGCTCCCCATCCCCACCTCAAGGTGTCCGGTCGCGACGTGCGGATCGCGGTACCTGTCAGTCCGTGGGAAGCGGCTCTCGGCGCGGTCGTTGCGGTGGGTCTGCCCGGTGGTGACTTGCAACTCGACGTGCCGGCCGGCTCGCCTTCAGGAAGACGCTTGCGCCTACCGGGATACGGCCTGCCGAATCCGCGCGGTACGCCCGGAGATCTGTTCGCCGAGTTGCGAATCGTCATACCCGATCGGCTCACCGACGGCGAGCGGGCGCTGTTCGTGTCGCTCGCCCGAGAGTCGGCTTTCAACCCTCGCAAGAAGTGAGCACAGGAGAGGGGATCACATGCTCAAAAGGGAAGCGTGGCTGCTGGGCATTCGCGGCGTACTCGCCGTCGTCTTCGGCATCCTCGCGGTCATCTGGCCCGACGTGACCGTGATCGCGCTGGCGCTGCTGTTCGGCATCTTCGCCATCGTCACCGGAATCGAACAACTCGTGCACGCGATCCGCCCGTCCCCCGGCCCGTCGAACCCGGTCACCGGTTTCGCGGACGGCACGGGCCCGAGGATCGCGCGCGGCGTGGCGGGCTTCGCCGGGCTGGTCGTCGGCGTCATGGCGGTCGTGTGGCCGGGGGTGACGGCGGTGGTCCTGGCCATTCTGGTCGGGGTCTGGGCGGTCGTCACCGGCCTGTCCGACCTGTGGCTGGCGACGCGTCAGCACGGCGGCTGGTCCCTGGCCCTGATCGGCGCCCTGGCGATCGTGGCCGGCCTGTTCATCATGATCCGCCCGGCCGCGGGTGCCCTGGCCATCGCCTGGGCCATCGGCGTGTACGCCATCGTCAGCGGCGTCCTCCTGCTCATCGCCGCGTACCAGCTCACCCACCAGCGCACCGGCCGCGGCCGGATGGCGGCCGCGCACTGACCGACGACTGCCTGCACGCAGATTCTGCGGACGGTGCACGGATGCGCGCGCTCAGCTGCACAGCGCGCGTCCGTGCACACACCCGTCCGCAGACGTCGCGCACCGAACCATGCGCACACGCAAGACGCGTGCAATGCGGATCGTCGCAATGCTCATTCGCAAGACGCACGCAACGCAAGTCATGGCAGTGCTCGCTTGCAAGACGCGCGCAGTGCGGATCGTGACAGTGCTCATTCGCAAGACGCGCGCAACGCAAGTCGCGGCGGTGCTCGCTTGCAAGACGCGCAATGCAGGTCGGGGCAGTGCTCGTTCGCGGCACGCGTCCGGTGCAAGGTCGTGATCGTGCTCGTTCGTACGGTGAGCCTACGCGTGGTGAGCGTGGTTTCAGGCATCGCGGGCCACAATGGCGGGGTGCTGACGTTGCCGGAGCCGTGCCTGGTCGTGCTCGTCGGGCCCGGGGCGGCCGGGAAGTCGACCTGGGCGGCCGCGCACTTCCGGGGTGACCGGATCGTGTCGTCCGACGCGTTGCGCGCACTGGCCGGAGCGGGTGAGGACGACCTCGCGGCCAGCGCCGACGCGTTCGAGATTCTGGAAATGGTTGTCGAGCGCCGGGTACGGCGGCGGCTCACCACCGTCATCGACACGCTCGGCCTCGACACCGAACGGCGGCGGCGCTGGATCGCGCTGGCCCGCGAGCACAATCTCCCATGCGTAGCTGTCGGGTTCGACACGCCCGCGGCCGAGTGCCGGGCCCGCAACCGAGCCCGCACGCACAAGCGCATCCCGGCCGAAGCCCTCACCCGGCAGCTGCGCGAATGGACACGCACCCGGGACCTGTTACAAACCGAAGGCTTTTCGCTGGTACTGCATGAAACAGCCGTCCGGACCGCGCCCGCTGCGTTCGCCGAGTCGGCGAACGCCGTGCAGCGCCAGGCCGACGAGCCGACCACCAGGCTGCGATTCGGCCTGCACATCGGCGAGTTCAAGGGCGTCGACGTGCGCGCAACCGCGCAGGCGGCCGAAGCGGCCGGCTTCGACGCGATCTACGTGATGGACCACTTCCGCCAGATTCCGCAGCTCGGCCGGGCCTGGGACGATTTTCTGGAGAGCTGGACGACCCTCGCGTACCTCGCGGCCTGCACGGAACGTGTCCGGCTCGGCACGCTCGTGAGCGGGGTGACGTACCGAAACGTCGCCCATCTCGGCAAGATCGTCGCCACCCTCGACGTCCTGTCCGGTGGGCGGGCCGTCTGTGGCCTCGGGCTCGCGTGGTTCAAAGACGAGCACAAGGCGTACGGCTGGGACTTCCCGAATGTGCGCGAACGCTACGCGTTGTTGGAAGACGCCCTGCAGCTTCTGCCGCTGTTGTGGGGCAAGGGCAGTCCGAGTTTTCAGGGCCAGGTGCTCACCGTCCCGGAGGCGATGTGCTACCCGCGCCCGGTGCAGCCGCGCATCCCGATCATCGTCGGCGGCAACGGTGAGCGGCACACACTGCGCCTGGCCGCGCAGTACGCCGACGCCGCCAACGTCATGGGCGACCTGGAAACCGTTCGGCGTAAAGCGTCGGTCCTCAGGGAGTACAACTCCCAAACCGCTCTCACCCACCTCACCACCGCGTTGGTCTCCTCGGATGACCGGACGCTCGACGCGCTGGTCGAGGCCGGCCGCGGCCGCCGGCCCCGCGACACGTACGCGGCGGCCGTCCACGCCGGGACCGTCGGTGACCACATCGGACGATTTCGCGCGCTGGCGGACAGCGGCGTGCAGGAAGTGATGGTTCGTTTGGCGCATCCGGACTGCATGGAGCCCATGTCGCAGGTCATCGCGGCGTTCCGGGACTGACGTAGACTGCGCGGCATGTTCGTCATCACGCTGCGGTACACCGCCGAAATCGACAAAATCGATGACGCGCTCCAGGCGCACACCGAGTGGGTCGACGGGCAGTACGACGACGGGGTGTTCGTGGCATCCGGTGCCATGATCCCGCGCGAGGGTGGTGTCATTCTGGCCGCCGGCCTGCCGCGATCGGAGCTGGAGGCCCGGCTCGCGCTGGACCCGTTCCAGCAGAAGGGCCTGGCCGAGTACCAGATCGTGGAGTTCGCGCCGCGCCGGGTCGCCGCCGGGCTGGAGCGCCTGCAGGGGTGACCACACCGGAATTCTGGGGCGCCCGCACCGTGCGCGTGGAGGGCGGCATCCGTGCGCGCAGCACGCGTGGCGCGATCGGCGAGTCGTGGTGGTCGAAACGCTTCCTGGCCGTGCTCGAATCGTTCGCTCTGGGCACGCGCCTGACCCGGGGCCGCAACTACGCGCGCGCCGGCCAGGTGCTCAGCCTCGACATCGCGCCGGGCACGGTGCGCGCATCTGTGCAGGGTTCGCGTCCACGCCCGTACGAGGTCACGATCGCACTGTCCGTTTTCTCGGACCCGGCCTGGTCCGCGATCGAGCAGGCCCTCGCCGCCGAAGCGCTGGGCGCCGCGAAAATGCTGGCCGGCGAGCTCCCGCCGCACGTGGAGGACGTCTGCCTGGCCGCCGGCGCACCGCTGTTCCCGGCCCGCCTGGCCGATCTTTCCATGCGCTGCAGTTGTCCGGATCAGGCAATTCCGTGCAAGCATTTGGCCGCGACGTGCTACCTGCTCGCCGAGCGTTTCGACGCCGACCCGTTCGACATCCTCCTGTGGCGCGGCCGATCCCGTGACGCTTTGCTGTCCGCACTGCGCACTTTACGGGCCGGTTCGCTGTTCGAGCCCGAGGAGCCGGAGCCGGCCGCAGCAGAAGTGCCATCCCCCATTGGTACTGCCGGTGCGCTGGCCAGCCTCCCCGAGCCGGACGTGGAGATCGAACGATTCTGGCTGTCCCCGGTCCCGCTGACGGACCCGGCCCCGTCCTTCGCCACCGAGCGCGACCTGCTGCTACGTCAGCTCCCGCCACCCCCGCCGGAGCTGGGCGGCGCCGAAACCCTGCGCCGCCTCCGCCGCTGGTACCGCGCACAGTCCTGATCGGCCGGGTTCTCGCTGCTCAAGCCGCCGGACGAGGGGTCGCGTAGCGGGCGGCCAGACCGGCTACCAGGCCGGCGGTCCAGGTGACGGCGTTGATGACGGTGACGGCGGTGAATCCGTTGTCATCCGGCCAAGCGGTTGCCCACGTTGCAAGGACGATGCACAGGGCGCACACGGGGATCCAGTAGGCGGATCGCGGTACCGACCACGCGACCAGCGCGGCCAGCGCCAGGGCGGTGCCCGGGCCGGGGAACTGGGGGCTGTCGGTCAGGCGGGCGATGACCGTGGCGGCCAGGGCGACGGCCAGGGCCGCGGCGGAAGCCGATCTCCAGCGGCGGCGGAGCAGGACCAGGATCAGCACGGCTGCGCCGGCGGCGGTGTCGAGGAGCCAGGACGTGCCGCCCCAGCTGTCGGCGAGCATGTACGCGGTGACGGCCAGCGCGGCCGCGCACACCGCGGCCAGGGCGAGGTCGATGAGCTTCATGGACTCGAAGGTAGGAACGGACCGGGGTGCGCGAACCGGTCAGAAGTACGAGTGCGGCCCTGCTTCGGCACGATGTTCACACGACGCGCGGCGCTGAGCATTTGGACATGGCGAAAACAGAAGCGGTGCTGCGGGCGACCGCACTGGACAAGCGATACGGTCGCCGGTGCGCGTTGCGCGCAGTCGAACTCGACGTGCCGGCGCAGCGGATCATCGGGCTCGTCGGGCCCAACGGGGCCGGCAAATCGACGCTGCTGCAGCTGGCGTGCGGACTGATCGAGCCGAGTGCCGGGACGTTGACGGTGCTCGGGGCGCGGCCCGCGGCGGACGCGGCGCACCTGGCGCGGGTCGGATTCGTGGCGCAGGACGCCCCGGTGTACTCCGGCCTGACGGTCGCCGAGCACCTCCGGATGGGCGCGAAGCTGAACCCGGGCTGGGACGACGAGCTGGCCCGCGACCGCGTCGCACAGGCCGCACTGCCGCTCACGCAACGGGCCGGTCGGCTCTCCGGCGGCCAGCGTGCGCAGCTCGCCCTCACCCTCGCCGCGGCGAAACGGCCGGATCTGCTGATCCTGGACGAGCCGGCCGCCGCGCTGGACCCGCTCGCACGCGACACGTTCCTGCGCAGCCTCCTCGAGTCCGTGGCCGCGATCGGGGCGAGCGCGATCCTCAGCTCGCATCTTCTCGCCGACGTCGAACGGGTCTGCGACTACCTGATCGTGCTGGCCGGCGCCCAGATCCAGCTGTCCGGCGACGTCACCGAACTGCTCGCCACGCACTTCCGCCGGCCCCGGGATCGTGCATCCGCGCATCCGGATCCGGGTGAAGTTGAGCGAATTCACGGTGATGTTGTGCGGGCGGCGGTCGCTCCGGCCGGTGCGGCTCCGGTCGAGCTCGAGGAGCTGGTGCTGGCCTACCTCGGGCGGGCCGCGTCATGATCTGGATGAGCTGGCGGCAGTTCCGGACCCAGGCGCTCGTGGGCGGGCTGGTGGTCGGGGCCCTCGCGGCGTACCTCGTCATGACCGGGTTCGACATCCGCGACGCGCACGCCGGGTACCTCGCGCAATGCCAGGCCACCGGCGACTGCGCCGGGGCGATGATCCGCTTCGTCGGGGACTACCGGACCCGGCTGCTGCTCCTGGCCGGGGTGTTCGGCCTGGTCCCGGTGCTGATCGGCATGTTCTGGGGTGCGCCGCTCGTCGCCCGGGAACTGGAAGCGGGCACCCACCGCCTCGTCTGGAACCAGAGTGTCAGCCGGCGGCGATGGCTCGCGGTGCGGCTGGCCACGGTGGTGCTGGCCGCGATCGTGGTTGCGGCCTGTTCGAGCTGGCTGCTGAGCTGGGCGGCCGCGCCGGTCGATGCGATTGCGCAGGATCGTTTCAGTACCGTCAATTTCGGCGCCCGTGGTTTGTCACCCATTGGGCAGGCCGCACTGGCCGCAGCCGCCGGCGCCGCGATCGGACTGTTCACACGGCGGACCCTGCCGGCGATGGCGGTCACCGGACTGCTCGTACTTGTCGCACTCTTCGTGATGCCGAACGCAATCCGACCCCACCTCATGCCCGCCCACCACGAGTCGCGCAAGATGACCGCGGCCGCGATCGATCAAGCGCACGGTTTGGGCACGCTCGGCAGCGCGCCGGTGCTCAAAGGCATCGAGATCCCCGGCGTTTGGGTGACGTCGGTGAGTGAACTGCTGACCGCCGACGGCCGGCCGCTGGACCCGAAGATCTTCGACGACTGCCTGATGCGAGCTCCAAAAACGGGCGCCACGGGTACTTTCGGCGACTCGTCCCCGTGCCTGGAGTCACACGATCTGCATCTGGACATCGAGTACCAGCCCAACGGGCGGTTCTGGACCTTCCAGTATCTGGAGACTGGGCTGTATCTGCTGCTCACGGCACTGATCGGGGCACTGATGCTGTGGCGAATCCGTCACCGCACCTGACGTTGACCCGGACCGTCACCACATCCGACGTCGAGCCGGATCGCCGCTCCCGCCCCCGCGCTGAGCTGGCCCGGGCGCTGAGCCGGATCGTCGCTAGCGCTCCGTGTCGAGGCCGATCGCCGCTCCGGCCCCGCGCTGAGCCGGATCTTCGCTCGCGCTCGACGGTGAGCCCGATCCTCGCTCGCGCCCGACGCTGAGCTGGATCGTCGCTCGCAGCCGGTGTTGGGGCCGGGTCGTGACGCCGGACGGGCCGGGTCGAAGCCGGCGGCGCGCACCGCACCGGCATTGGACGCGAACTTGACCGTCTGGCTTCGTCGGACCTGGTGCGGGCGCCCACCTGCTGTGCGGTTCTGCTTGGTTGACCGGTTCGTCAGCGGATCTTGCGCGGATCGGGCAGCGGACAGTCCGGACACGTGCAGTTGGTCAAGCTGTCGCAGCCGGCCACGACGACCCGGGCCAGGGTGTCGCGGACGTCGGTCAGGTCAGCGATCCGGCGGTCGATCTCGGCCAGCTTGTCGGCCGCGCGCAGTTGCAGGCCGCCACCGGTCCGGCGGTGGCGGCTCAGCAGGTCCGCGACCTCGTCGAGCGTGAAGCCCAGGCGCTGAGCGGCCTTGATCGCGGTGAGCAGCGCCACGGTGTCGGGCGGGTACAGGCGGTGCCCGCCCGGGCTGCGCAGCGGGTCGGCGAGCAGGCCGCGGCGCTCGTAATACCGCAGCGTCTGGATGTTGACACCGGCTCGTTCGGCGACCTCGCCCGAGCGCAGGCCGGTAAGTGGTTGCGGCATATGCAAACGGTAAACCTGTATGTGGGTACTGGTTGCAAACTGTCGTGTTCGAACGTGCGGGCTACCATTGCGCGGCGGTGTCGTAGACGGACGGTCAGGACGGAGCGGTTGTGAACGCGTGGGAGCAGGTTGAGGCGCTGCGGTTCCCTGGGCGGGAGTTCGATCCTGCGACCGGGGTGGCGCGCTTCCACTATGCGCTCGGTGACCTCGTGCTGACCGAAACCGTCGACTTCGGGCCGGCCTCGGTAGCGCCGAGCCAGACGCTCGATCGGGTGCTCGACCTGCTGTATGTCGCCGCATCCACCTCGTATTACAAGATCGCGGCGCCGCGGCGGGTGGACCTCGGAGAGCTTGCGCTGGCCGAGGGGGCCTTGCCGTGGGTGCGGGCGCTCTTCCACGAGGGGCTGGGCGAGTTCGCGTATCGGAACAAGCTCGAGTACGTCCTGGAACTGCCGATCGATGCCGCAGTACACGCGGAATCTCCGGCTCTTGTGCGAACGCCTTCCGGAGCGCCGCTGGCTGCCGTCGGTGGCGGCAAGGACTCGATCGTGACCATGGAAGCGCTGCAGCTCGCGGGGCTCGATCCGGTTCTGTTCGCGGTCAACCCGAACGCAATCATCCGTTCGGTGATGGCGGTTTCGCCGCAGCCCGTGCGCACGGTGCGCCGGCAGCTCGATCCGCGCATGCGCGAGTTGAACGAGGCGGGCGCCTACAACGGGCACATTCCGGTGACCGCGATCAACTCGCTCATTGCCGTGGCCACCTCGCTCATGCACGGCCTCGGGCCGGTCGTGATGTCGAACGAAAGCTCGGCGTCGGTGCCGAACCTCAGCTGGCTCGGCCGCGACATCAACCACCAGTGGTCCAAGGGGCTGCCGGCCGAGCGGCACCTGCGCGACGCGCTGCTCGGGCACGCCGGTTTGCAAGATGCGTACTTCTCGCTGCTGCGCGGACTGTCCGAACTGCACATCGCGGGGCTGTTCGCCAAGCACACGACCTATGACGATGTCGTGACGAGTTGCAACGCCGCGTTCAAACTGCGCGATGCGAGCGAGCGCTGGTGCGGGCACTGCCCGAAGTGCCGGTTCGTGTTCCTGGCGCTCGCCCCGTTCACCGGCCGTGAGCGTTTGGTGCACATTTTCGGCACGGACGTGTTCACGGACCTGACCCAGCTCGAGGGGTACCGCGAGCTGATGGGCCTGACCGCGCACAAGCCGTTCGAGTGCGTGGGCGAGATCGAGGAGTCGCTGGTGGCGCTGCGGCTGCTGACCGAGCACCCGGATTGGCGCGACTCCCCCATCGTGAAGGCCTTGGCCGCGGAGGTATCGGTGCTGCCGACCGACGCCGAGGTGGAAGCCGCTTTCAGGGGCGACAGCCCGAACGTCGTGCCGCCGCGCTACCTCGACGCACTGGCCGGACTCGGCTCGCCGCGATAAACGAACACCAGATTGCGCCGTCGACGAACACCCGCGCACGCGGCAAACGAACACCCGCACGCCCCGAGAGCAGTCAACGCGCAGCAGCGACAGTCCGCGGTGCAGCGCGAGCAGACGAACACTCGCGCACGCGGCAGACGAACACGCGCACGCAGCAAACGAACACGCGCTCGCCCCAGCAGCGGCCGACGCGCAGCAGCGACAGTCCGCGGTGCAGCGCGAGCAGACGAACACTCGCGCACGCGGCAGACGAACACGCTACGCACGCAGCAAACGAACACACGCGCACGCAGCAAACGAACATGCGCTCGCCCCAGCAGCGGCCGACGCGCAGCAGCGACAGTCCGCAGTGCAGCGCGGCAGACTGAGAACACGGACGCGCGGGAAACGAGCACCAAAGCTTGCGGGAAACGGGCAGCAGGCTGTGCGGCAGGCGCTCGACGGGGAGCTATTGTGCGGGGACGTCGCCCGTTGTTGAGCGGGCCAGGGCGCGGATCGCGGCGATGATGCGCGGGATTTCGCGGCGTTCCAGCTGGGTGAAGCTGTCACCGTAGCGGGCGTCGCGGATCAGGGTGGCCAGGCCGTCGGTGACCTTGCAGCGGGCCACGGCCCGGGCGACCATCGCGACCGGATAGCCGCCGGACGGGCGCACGAGCAGGCCGGTGGTCCACTCGCGGGTCTCGGGGATCTCCTGCATTTCGGTCCATTCGAACCGGCCGATCACCCAGAGGGCCCCGACCTCGATCTCGTCGATCTCCTCCCGGGGGCGGCCGAACCGCTGCTTGACGAATCGCGAGCGGCGCTCGACCACCGGGAGCGGCGCGATCCCGGCGGCGTACAAATCCATGGCGGCCTGGCCGGACGTCACCCAGTTGCGCTCGAGCGCCTCCCGCGCGTCGGCCCGGGCATCGCTGCCACCGGACACGCGCTGCCGGCGCTGGAGGCATTGGATGCAGAGCGCGGCGTACCCCTCGCCGGTGATCTCATTGTGGGCCTGGTGCGACATGCAGAACGCGCGTCCGCACTCCCGGCACCGCCCGATCGCGAGGACCGCGCATCCATCGATCGCACACTCGGCCGCCATGCGGCCGACCCTATCGCGCGTTGTTGAACGCCGCAGCACACCACAGGGGGGCGGGAACCTCTCGAAAGCGGCATATACCCCGACGCCGGATAAATCGATAAGTCGCGGCGCGAAGCGCCCGTCTTATCGGCAACGCGCAGCGGGAGCTCGGGGCGGCGATCGTCGGTGTCGTGTTCGGCGGTGCGCGGCCGGCGTCACGAGCTGCTGGCTGAGAGGTGTGGCCCCTCGTGCGAGCGCTCCACAACGCGCAGCGCTGGCCTGGCGTGGCTTGTCTGTTTCATGTTCGGGGTGCGCGGCTGGGGTGGGCTGCGAGCTTCAAGACGTGGCCATTGTGCGGGTCGGGCGTCGTGGCTGCGGGTGTGTGCTCCTTTCGGGAAACGGTGCTGGCGGGCGCATGCGCGCATTCCGGTAATGTCGGCGGCATGACCGGCGCATACCCTGAGCCGCCGCCGTTCGGCGCGCCGCAACCGTACGGGCAGCAGCCTCCTCCGGTGACGCCCTATGCGCCGGGCGTGTCGGGTGACGGTGGTTTTCCGCCGCCTGCGCAACCGGGGGTGCAATACGGGGCGCCGCAGCCGCCGCCGGGCGAAAGCTTCCCGCCACCCGGGCAAGCGGGTTTTGCACATGGAGCACCGCAGCCGCCGCCGGGCGAGAGCATCCCGCCGCCTGCGCAAACGGGTTTTGCGTATGGAGCACCGCAGCCGCCGCCGGTGCAAGGGGGTTCTGGGTATCCGGGGGTGGGAGGGTATCCGGCGCCGCCGTACCTGGGTGGGGGGCAGCCTCCGGCGCAGAAGAGCAACCGTGGTGTCATCATCGCGGTCAGCATCGTCGGGGTGCTCGGGCTCATGTGTGTGCTTGGGATCGTCTCGATCTTCTACCTGGTCGACCAGGAGCACCAGGCCCAGTCGCCTGATACGGCCGGGGAGATCAGTGGGCTGATCGACTACCGGACCACGCACCCCGAGTGGCTGGAGCGGGAGCACCTCGCGGACACCGAGAAGCCGCAATATCAGATGGTACCGGCGGCTGGTGGGCGGCATTACGGGAACTGGCAGCGGTGCCTCGGAGACGTGTACGCCGAGCCGGTCTCCGAAGGGCGGGCCGTGCACAGCCTCGAGCACGGGGCGGTGTGGATCACCTACCAGCCGAGCCTGGCCAAGAGCGACGTCGACAAACTCGCAGCGAAGGTGCGCAACAACGACTTCATGCTCATGAGCCCATACGACGGGCAGCCCAGTGCGATTTCGTTGCAGGCGTGGGGGTACCAGTTGCGAGTCGACAAAGCCGACGACCCGCGGGTGGATCAGTTCATCAAGAAGTATCGCGAAACCGCGAGCCTCGAGCCGGGAACCCCTTGCAGCAATGGGCTTGCGGACTAAAGGGCTGCCGTTACTTCTGGCCGTCGCCCTCACGGCGGCGGCCTGCAGCGCGCCCTCGGGGACCGATCGGGATCTGACCAACGGGTGGCCGATGCTGCCGTCCGCGGCCTTCCAACCGCCGGACGTGGGACAGTGTCTCGCCGGCGGGCCGTTCAGCGCGTTCGAGCGGCCGGACAAGGCCGTACTCGTCGAGACCAACTGCACGAACGCGCACACGATCGAAGTCGTGGCGACCGGCACGTTGGCTACCACCGCGAACGGGGACAGCGGGTCGAGCGGACAGCCCGGCGGCGGGGCGAACGGACAAGCGAACGGCAACGGGGCGAGTGGACAGCCCGGCGCCGACGCGAGTGGACAGCCGAACGGACAATCGAGCGGCAACGGGTTGAGCGGGCAGCCGGGCGGCGGAGCG
Source organism: Dactylosporangium sp. NPDC051541 (assembly GCF_044454505.1). Classification (NCBI taxonomy): domain Bacteria; kingdom Bacillati; phylum Actinomycetota; class Actinomycetes; order Micromonosporales; family Micromonosporaceae; genus Dactylosporangium; species Dactylosporangium sp. NPDC051541. Next base: position 514,284 of record NZ_JBITDU010000003.1, on the reverse strand, counting down.
AGCGAGCAGCCGAGCGGCGGGGTTGGTGGGCAGCCGGGCGGTGGCGGGGGTCTTGGGCAGGGCGGCGGGGGGCTGCCTGGTTGGGACTCGGATGCTGTGCGGGCCGCGTTTGCGGTTTGCAGTCAGCGGGTCGGGGAGTTTGTGGGTGGGGACTGGCATGCCGGGAAGGTGTTTCCGTTCCTGACGTTGCCTAGCTCGTCGGCTTGGAGCGGGGGTGCGCGGACGTACGTCTGCGGGGTGGCTGAGGCCAGTGATGATCTGTTCGCCCCCAAGGAGCGGACTGGCAGTTTGCAGGGGTCGCTCAAAGATGCGGGGCCGATGGCGCTCACTTGTGTTGACCTCGACGGCGGGGAGCTCACGGCGGACGGGTTCTACAAGAGTGTCGACGCGGTGATGCCGGTTGGGTGTTCGGAGGCGCATGACACCGAGTTCGTCGGGGTGTGGACGGCGCCCGCCGGGGCGTTTCCGGTGGATGCACAAGCGCTCAACGCTACCGTTTCGAAAGCGTGCTTTACGCTCGTCGCCGGGTTTCTCGGGCTGAGTGAACTGCAGCTGTTTGAGCGAAAGGACATCTACACGTTCTGGGACGGGCTCACGCAGGCGCAGTGGCAGCTCGGCGATCGGGTCGCGCACTGCTTCCTGAACGTGTCCACTGCGAAAACCTTGCACAAGTCGCTCAAAGGGCTGGGCACCAACCCGCTCCCGGCCTAGCGCAACCGCACAACGCCAAGCCGCAACTGCGCAACACGCAACGCTGCAACCGCGCAACACGCGACCGGCAACGCGCGACCTGCGCAACTGGGTAACGGGGCAACGCCGCAACCGCGCAACGCCGTGAGCACGCAACGCGCAACGCCGTAGGCGCGCGCAACGCGCAACGCGCAACGCCGTGAACGTGCAACGCCGTGAGCACGCAACGCGCAACGCCGTAGGCGCGCGCAACGCGCAACGCGCAACGCCGTGAACGTGCAACGCCGTGAGCACGCAGCGCGCAACGCCGTAAACGCGCAAACGCGCAAGGCCGCGAACGCGCAACGCCGTGAGCGCGCAACGCCGTGAGCGCGCAACGCCGTGAGCACGCAACGCCGTGAGCACGCAACGCCGTGAGCACGCAACGCCGTGAGCACGCAACGCAACGCGCGACGGGGCGACGGGGCGACGGGGCGACGGGGCGACGGGAAAGCCTGAAGCTGGTGCTGGGAATCGGCTAGGTGCCTAGGCCCTCGCGGCCCAGGACTACGTGCAGGATCGCGCCCTGGTCGGGGCCGTCTACCAGGCGGGTTACCTCCATCGTCGCTACCGACGGCGGGCCCACGGCGGCGGCCAGTCGGATGCGGACCGGGGTCTGGTCCGGGGGTGGTAGGCCGGCGCGGAAGACTCGGACCAGGGCGGCGAAGGCTCTTGGCTCATTCGCGTCCGGTGGGTAGACGGCCAAGGCTCCGTCGCCGAGCATCTGGAGCTGTACGTCCGGGAAGTTGATTCCGGCTCGTGCGGCTGCCTGTTCGATCGCGTCGTGCAGGCGCCAGTGCAACTCCTCGCGCGTGGGCATCGTCGGGTCGGCTACTAGGCATACGAACACGCATAATCGTGCGCTCATCCGTGCACCTCGGCGGTCGGCTTCGGAGGAGATGCAGCCTTAGGAGAGAGGTGCGGACAGAGCGGAGGTGCGGCGGGAAGAGGAGGTGCGGACCGGGAAAGAGGTGCGGCCGGCGGGGGAAGAGGTGCGGCCCGCGGGGGAAGAGGTGCCGCCGGAAGGAGAGATGCCGTCGGAGGGAGAGCGGCGGACCGGGAAGGACATGTGGGCGGCGGGAGGGCGGGGGTGGTGTGTCGTGGTGGGGTCATGGGGAGACCGCCGCCGCGGTCGGGTCCAAGGTCAGGAGGGTGCGGAGGTCGGCGGTGGAGAGTTCGGTCAGCCAGGACTCGCCGGTGCCGACGATTTTCTGGGCCAGGCCGCGCTTGTCGGTGATCAGGGCGGCGATCTTCTCCTCGACCGTGCCCGCGGTGACGAACTTGCGGACCTGGACGGCGCGGCGCTGGCCGATGCGGAAGGCGCGGTCCGTCGCCTGGTCCTCGACGGCCGGGTTCCACCAGCGGTCGGCGTGGATGACGTGGTTCGCGGCGGTCAGGGTCAGGCCCGTGCCGCCGGCCTTCAAGGACAGGACGAACAGCGGTGGGGACGACGGCGACGCCTCCTGGAAGCGGGCCACCATCGCGTCCCGCCCCGCCTTCTGCACGCCGCCGTGCAGGAACGCCACCTCCCGGCCGAAGCGGGCGGACAGGGCATTGCGCAGCATGGAACCGAACTCCGCGTACTGCGTGAAGATGAGCGCCCGCTCCCCCGCGGCCAGGATCTCCTCGGTGATCTCTTCCAGGCGGGCGAGTTTGCCGCTGCGGCCGGGCAGGCGGGAGCCGTCGCGCAGGGCCAGGGCCGGGTGGTTGCAGATCTGTTTGAGCCTGGTCATCGTGGCCAGGACCAGGCCGCGGCGTTCGATGCCCTCGCTGCTCTCGATGCGGGCCAGCATGTCGTCGACGACGGCCTGGTAGAGGCTGGCCTGCTCCGGGGTCAGGCTGCACACGACGTCCATCTCCAGCTTCTCCGGCAGGTCGGAGATGATCGTCCGGTCGGTCTTGACCCGGCGCAGGACGAACGGCTGGGTGATGCGGCGCAGGCGGGCGGCGGCGTCGGCGTCGGCGTCGCGTTCGATGGGTTCGGCGAAGCGCTCCTTGAACTTCGTCGCGCTGCCGAGCAGGCCCGGGTTGGCGAACTCCATGATCGACCAGAGGTCGGCGAGGCGGTTCTCGACGGGGGTGCCGGTGACCGCGATGCGGTGGCGGGCCGGCAGCTGCCGTACCGCCGAAGCTTGTTTGGTCGCCGCGTTCTTCACGGCCTGAGCCTCGTCCAGCACCACTCGGTGCCAGGGAACGGCCCCCAACACCGCGCCGTCCCGGGCCACGACGGAGTAGGTCGTCACCACCAGGTCGAAGGCAGACGCATCGAGCGAACGCAAACGCTCGGCGCCGTGGTGGACGTGCACGCGCAGGGACGGCGCGAACTTGGCCGCCTCCCGCTGCCAGTTGCCGACCAGCGACATGGGACAGATCAGCAGGGTGGGCCCGGGCGCGTCCCCGCAGAGCAGGGCGAGGAGCTGGACGGTCTTGCCCAGGCCCATGTCGTCGGCCAGGATGCCCCCGAGCCCGGCCTGCTCCAAAAAGCGGAGCCAGTTCAAACCCCGGCGTTGGTACGGCCGCAGCGTGCCCTGGAACCCGGCCGGCGCGTCGGCGTCGCCGAGCCGCAGGTCGGCCTCGCCGCTGAGCAGGTCGCCGAGCCAGCCGTCGGCGACGACTTCCACGACGGGGAGCCCGCCCGGGCCTTCTTCGGTGCCGCCCGCGAGATGCAGGAGATCGGCGACGGTGAGGGGATCGCGCTGCCGCTCCAGGAACGACAGGCCCGCGGCGAGGCGGCGCGGGTCCAGCTCGACCCACTGGCCGCGCAGCCGGATGAGGGGCGCCTTGAGGCCGGTGAGGCGGCGCAGCTCGTCCTCGGTGAGCGGCTCGTCACCCAGCGCCAGCTCCCAGTTGTAGTCGACGACGGCGCCCAGGCCGAGTCCGCTGTCGGTGTTGACGGTGCCGGGAGCGGTACCCCCGGAGCCGTCTTTGATCTTCAGACGGGCACCCAGCCGGGCCGAGGCCTTGCGCCACCAGCCGGGGAGCACGACGCCGAACCCGGCCGCGGCCAGCAGCGGGGCGCCCTCGCTCAGCAGGCGGTGGGCGCCGTCCGTGTCCAGGGGCAGGGCGACGGGGCGGGCCTCACGCAGGGCGCCCTCGAGGGCCGGGTAGAGGCGGCTGGCCCGGCCGAGCTCGGCGAGGAGCGTCTCCTGCGGGGCCGGAATGTGCCGCTGCAGGGCCTTGAGCGCGCCGCGGGAGCGCCAGACCCGGTCGGCGTCGACGACGAGGGTCGGCTCGTCGGCCGCCTGCAGCGCGAACTCCAGGGTCCAGTGCGGGTCGGGGGCGGGCTCCTCGCCGATCTCGGGTTCGGGCGGCTCGACCAGGCGGAAGCAGGCCCGGACGGCACCCCCGACGGCGTCGGCCTCCCAGGCGGCGAGGCGCTCGGGGGCCACACCGGCGATGCCGTCCAGCCAGGTCTGCGCGTCCGCGGGCAGGTCGGCCCGGGCGGCGGCGTCGACGAACGCGTCGAGGGCCTCGGTGACGACCGCGGCCCTGGTCAGGCCCTGGATCGCGGCGGTCGGCAGGGCGAGGGCGAGGGCCCGGGCGTAGGCGGCGTCGCGGCCGGTGAGGACGGGCGCCCAGCGGGGGCGGCCGCCGGTGATCGCGGGGAGCATCCGGCCGCGGGCGACCAGCGAACCGGCGAACCCGGTGAGCGAGATGAACCATTCGGTGGACTGCGCGAGGGTGATGTCGTCGCCCGCCAGTGCGCACAGTCCGGGCAGCAGACCGAGAGCCTCGTCGGGCGTGTACTCGACGGTGGCGACGGTCCAGGGCTTCAGGGCCGCCTTCTCGGTGACCGCCGGCCAGGGTTCGAGCTTGCGGCCGCGGGTCGGGAGGAGCAGCGTGCGCTCGGCCGCGATGCCGGTGTCGCCGTCCAGGTTGAGGCCCGCGAGGAGCGTGCCGGCGTCGGAAGCCCAGAGGCCGACCCGGCCCTCAATCCACAGCGCATGGACCACGAGCACCGGTGCAGCGTAGTGGAGTCCCAGCGTATCGACGGTGCGACACCTCTGTTCAGTGAAGGTCGTCGTTGTTACGATCCGGTAATCCGAGTCATTTTCATATTGACTCGCCACCGGAGGGGATCCGCCAATGTCCCTGCCCGTCGTCCGGCGCGCCCTGAGCGCGTTACTCCTCACCGCCGCCGTCCTCGTCGCGCCCGCGCTCGCCACGCCGGCCGAGGCGGCCGTCCTCGCCCCCAACGACTACTGCCTCGGCCAGTGCGACGACATCCTGCCGCCGGGCCAGAACGGCAACGCCACCCTCGCCGACATCCTGGCCCACAAGGCGCTGGGCTTCCGCCCGGCGCACTCCGCCGACCAGCTCGCCCCCTACGCGAACCTCGTCTCGGCCTACACCGGGCTGACCGAGGAGCAGATCGCGAACTTCTACAACGACGCGTCGTTCGGGGTGCCGGCCGGGCAGGTCGACCGCGCCTACAGTCCCCGCGCCGACGTGACGATCGTGCGCGACAAGCGGCTCGGCGTCCCGCACGTGACCGGCACGACCCGGACCGGGACGATGTTCGGCGCCGGGTACGCCGGGGCCGAGGACCGGCTGTTCGTGATGGACCTGCTCCGGCGGGTCGGGCGCGGGAAGCTGACCCCGTTCGCGGGCGGCGCGCCGGGCAACCGGGAGCTGGAGCAGAGCATCTGGCGGCAGGCCCCCTACACCGAGGCCGACCTGCAGACCCAGGTCGCCGCGCTGCGCACCAAGGGCACCCGCGGGGCCCAGCTGTACGACGACGTGCAGAGTTATGTCGCCGGGATCAACGCCTACATCACCGCGTGCATGAACGGGCGCAACTGCCCGGGCGAGTATGTCCTCACCGGACATCTCGACGCGATCACCAACGCGGGCGGGCCGGAGCCGTTCCAGATGACCGACCTGATCGCGATCGCCGGGGTCGTCGGCGGCCTCTTCGGCGGCGGCGGGGGCGGTGAGATGGAGTCGGCGCTGGTCCGGGTCACCGCGCGGGCCCGCTACGGCGCCACCGAGGGAGACCGGCTGTGGGCCGCGTTCCGGGAGCAGAACGACCCGGAGACCGTCCTGACGCTGCACAACGGCCAGTCGTTCCCGTACGGCGCGGCCGACCCCGACGCCGCCGGGGTCGCGTGGCCGGACCAGGGCAGCGTCGTCGCGCAGCCGGTCGTCTACAACCCGACCGGGTCGGCGACCACCACCGCCGGCATCGCCCCGGCCGGCGCCGCCAAGCGCGGGATGTCCAACGCGGTCGTCATCGACGCCGCCCACTCGGCGACCGGGCATCCGATCGCGGTGTTCGGGCCGCAGACCGGGTACTTCTCGCCACAGCTGCTCATGCTGCAGGAGCTGCAGGGCCCGGGCATCAGCGCGCACGGCGTCGCGTTCGCCGGACTCAACCTCTACGTGCTGCTCGGCCGCGGCCAGGACTACGCGTGGAGCGCCACCTCGGCCGAGCAGGACATCACCGACACCTACGCGGTGCCACTGTGCAACACCAACGGGTCACCGGCGACGCCGCAGTCCACGGCGTACCTCTTCCACGGCACCTGCACGCCGATGGAGGCGCTGACCCAGACCAACGCCTGGACCCCCACCGTCGCCGACGGCACCGCGGCCGGCTCCTATCAACTCGTGACATACAGGACAAAATTCGGGCTCCTGGGGTACCGCGGGACGGTGGGCGGGCAGCCGACAGCGTTCACGCAGCTGCGGTCGACGTACCGCCACGAGGCCGACTCCGCCATCGGGTTCCAGGCGTTCAACGACCCCGCGGCGATGGCGAACCCGGCCCAGTTCATCGCCTCGGCCTCGGCCGTCGGCTACGCGTTCAACTGGTTCTACGTCAACGCGACCGACACCGCGTACTTCAACTCGGGCAGCGACCCGGTGCGCAAGAGCGGCGCCAACCCGAATCTGCCGACGAAGGCGGAGCCGGCCTATGAATGGTCCGGCTGGAATGCGGATACGAATACGGCCGACTACATTGCGGTGGCCCAGCATCCGCAGTCGACCGGACAGGATTATTTCGTCTCTTGGAATAACAAGCAAAGTAAGGACTTCTCGGCGGCCGACGGCAACTTCAGTTTCGGTGCCGTGCAGCGGGCGGACCTGCTCGACAAAAGGGTGAAGGCGGCACTGAGCGGCGGGAACAAGGTCGATCGGGCCGGGGTGGTGCGGATCGTCGAGGACGCCGCCGTGACCGACCTGCGGGCCGAGAACCTGCTGCCCGAGCTCCTGCGGATCCTCGACCCGGGCGGGGGCAGTACCGATGCCAATGTCGTCGCGCTTCGCAACTGGCTCGCCGCCGGCGCCAAGCGGGTCGAGACCAGCCCCGGGTCGCACGTGTATCAGCACGCCACGGCGATCCGGCTGTTCGACGCGTGGTGGCCCAAGCTCGTCGACGGTACGTTCCGGCCCGGCCTCGGCGACGACGTGTACGCGGCGCTGACCAGGGCGTTGCAGGTCGACGAGTCGCCGTCCGGATACACCGGGCCGACGAACGCCGGGTCCCTGAACCAGAACCAGGCACACAAGGGGTCCTCGTTCCAGTACGGGTGGTGGGGGTACCTCGACAAGGACCTCCGCACCGTGCTCGGCGACCCGGTCAGCGGCGGCCTGGGCAAGACGTACTGCGGCGACGGAACCCTCGCCGCGTGCAAGCAGGTCGTGGCCGCGACCCTGACCACGGCCGCCGCCGAGCCCGCGAACACCACCTATCCGGGTGACGCGAACTGCTCGGCCGGGGACCAGTGGTGCGCGGACACGATCATCCAGTCGCCGCTCGGCGGGATCACCCACGACAAGATCTCGTGGCAGAACCGGCCGACGTACCAGCAGGTGGTGTCGTTCCCGGCCAAGCGCGGCGACGACCTCACGAACCTGGCGCAGGGCCGCGGCGTGAGCGCCAGCTCGACGCAGCTCGGCTACTCCACCGGGGCCGCCGTCGACGGGAACCCGACCAGCCGGTGGGCCAGCGGGTGGTCGGACAGCCAGTCGATCACCGTGGACCTCGGGTCGGCCCAGTCCGTCCGGCGGGTGATCCTGCGCTGGGAGGCGGCGTACGCGACGCGCTACCGGATCGAGGTGTCGTCGAACAACAGCACGTGGACGACGGCGGCGACCGTCGACGCGGGTAACGGCGGGGTCGACACGGTCACGTTCGCGCCGGTCACGGCCCGGTACGTGCGCATGGCCGGGGTCGCCCGGGCCACGTCCTACGGCTACTCGCTCTACGAGTTCGAGATCTACCGGAGTTAGTCAGATCGTGGCGCGGTGGCGGCCGCCGGGGAGCTCGTTCGCGGGCAGCTCGGCGGCCGCCCACGTGATGTACTGCCCGGCCCGGTTCAGCACGCAGGTGGCGACCAGGAGCTCGACGAGCACGTGCTGGCTGAAGCCGGGCGGCGGCGCGGCCAGGGAACGCTCGGCGGTGAACGCGGCCGCGACCGAGCGGCGCAGCGCCTGGTCACGGGGGAACACGGCCCGGCCGGTGAGGTAGAACGCCTCCTCGCCGGCCTCCATCGGGAACGTGTGCAGCGCGAACCGGCTGTCGCGGAGCAGGTCCTCCAGCTTCGGCGACACCATGAGCAGCGTGAACAGGCCGTCCTCGACGAGCAGGGGGCTGATCGGGTGCACCCGCGGGCCGCCGTCGGCGCGGACGGTGCCCAGGTAGGCCAGGCCGACGCCGCTGCGGTAGAGCAGCGCGCGGCCGGCCGCGGCGAGATCCGGCGCCGACCGCCGCAAGCGCCCCCACGAGAGCATGGCGACCAGAATTTCGTACCCGGCCGCCCCGGGTCAATTCATGTTCCGGATGGTGCTCGCCAGCCCTTGATCAGGTCTTCCAGCGCGTCCGCGACCTCGTCCGGGTAGAGCTCGTCGGTGTCGATGACCGCGCCGAGGGGGCGCAGGTCGCGGCGGGCGGTGAGGTAGGCCCCCAGGTCCTCCAGGCGCCAGCCCCGCGCGTCCGGGCCGTCGTCGGCCTCGACCCGCTCGACCAGCGCCGGGGCCGAGACGTCCAGCAGCACGTGGCGCACCTCGTGGCCGCGGTCGCGCAGCGCGCCCAGGATCTCCTCCAGGTGCCCGCGGCGCAGCATCGTCATCGGCACCAGCAGCGGGTCGGCCCCGCGGGCCTGCCGGGCCGCCGCGGCGACCGTGGCCGCACGCCAGGCGGGCAGGTCACGGTAGTCCCCGGGGCGCACCCCGGATTTCGACGGCAGCGCCGGGCGCAGCAGACCGGCCGTGCGCTGCAGCACCCAGCCGATGCGTTCGGCGTCGAAGGCCCTGGCCCGGGGCGCCCGGCGGCAGAGTTCAGCCGTCACGGTGGCCTTGCCGACGCCCGAGGGGCCGTTGAGCCAGACGATCACTGGAGCCTCCCGGCGTTCGCGGCTACGGGCTTCCAGGATTCTCGCAGGTGGGACCGAGCCGGATGCCAGCCCCGCACGGGATAAAAGAGGCATGACGATTGTGACCATGCCGCTTCGCTCCCCCGCCGCCGGCACCGCCGAGCAGATCGACGTCCTGCTGATCGCCCCCGCCCATCGCCTGGCCGACCTGGACCGCCATCTGCCCGAACACTGGGTGGTCACCCGCCGGGCCGAGATGCCGGCCGGGTGCCGGGAGCCCGACATCGTGCTGCTGGACGACCCCGGGCCCCGCTCGGTGACGGCGGCCTGCCTGCGACACCCGGCCGCCTCGATCGTGGCGATCCTCAGCCCGTACAGCGATCACCAGGCCGTGGTCGACGTGCTCGAGGCCGGCGCCGACGCGTGCGTGCGGTCGGGCAATGCCCCGGTGATCGCGGCCCATCTCGAGGCCTGCCGCCGACGTCAGGCGGCTTGAACGCGACTTGCGCCACACTCCCGCTGCTTCCGGCGGCTCCGGCCCTCCCCTGGCCGGGGCCGCCGGTTTGGTCTAACCGGGTTTTGGCGTTTCCCACAACATATTCCGGAGAGCGCTCTCAACCGATTCTGTGATTGACATCGGGCTAGTCATGGGCCAGTCTGATTGCAGTTCTGAGAGCGCTCTCCGGCCGAGACGGCGGCTTGGGTGACCGGCGTATCGCGCACGGCGAATCGTGATCAGGGTGTAACCGGTGTGAGGGTGCGACGGGCGATGGAGCGACATGCTCCATCGCCCGTCATTGTTTGTGCGATACACATTGCTGAACTTCAGTCATGATGGTCCGGCGAACAGATATGGGGGCGCCACAATGGTGATGTCGGGGCGGGACCGGCCCACGCTCGAAAACGTCGCGCAGCGCGCGGGGGTGTCGCGCGCCACGGCCTCGCGCGTGGTCAACGGGTCGACGTCCGTCGCGCCGCACATCCGCGACAAAGTGCTGAGCGCCGTCGAAGCGCTTGGCTACGTGCCCAATCAGGCCGCCCGCAGCCTCGTCACCCAGCGGACCGACTCCATCGCGCTGGTCGCCTCCGAGACCGCCAGCCGCGTCTTCTCCGACGACCCGTTCTTCTCCAGCATCATCCGCGGGGTCAGCCTGGAGCTCGAGGCCGTCGACAAGCAGCTCGTGCTGATGATGGTCGGGCCGAGCGGGCCCAGCCACGACCGGGTCGAGCGCTACTGCACCGGCGGGCACGTCGACGGGGCCATCATCTTCTCCATGCACGGCGCCGACCCGCTGCCGGAGCGGCTCAGCCGGGCCGGGGTGCCGGTCGTGTGCAACGGGCGGCTGCTGATCCAGTCCTCGGTGCCCTACGTCGACGTCGACAACGAGGACGCGGCCCGGGCCGCCGTGCGCCACCTGCTCGACACCGGCCGGCGGCGGGTCGCCACCATCGCCGGGCCGCAGGACATGAGCGCGGGCATCGACCGGCTGAAGGGCTACCGGGCCGCGATGCAGGACAGCGGCCGCCGCTCGATCGTGGCCGTCGGCGACTTCACCCGGCAGTCCGGCGCCCTCGCGATGAGCCAGTTGCTCGGCGACGACCCCGACCTCGACGCCGTCTTCGCCGCCTCCGACGCGATGGCCGAGGGCGCGCTGCGGGCCCTGCGCCAGGCCGGCCGGCGGGTCCCCGACGACGTGGCCGTCGTCGGCTTCGACGACATGGACTTTGCCCGCGACACCGAACCCCCGCTGACCACCGTCCGCCAGCCGATCACCGACCTCGGCCGGATGGCGGCCCGCCAGGTCCTGCGGATGGCGTCCGGCGAGAAGATCGAGCCCGTCCTGCTACTGCCCACCGAGTTGGTGAAGCGCGAATCGGCGTGAAAGTGGCAAGGTGGCAGACGTGAGGCTTGCTACCTGGAACGTGAACTCGGTCAAGGCCCGGCTGCCCCGGCTCCTGGAATGGCTGGAGCAGTCGGCGCCCGACGTGCTGTGCCTGCAGGAGACGAAGCTGGCCACCGACGCGTTCCCCGCGGACGAGGTCAAGGCGCTGGGGTACGACACCGCCCACCACGGCGAAGGGCGCTGGAACGGTGTCGCCCTGCTCTCCCGGGTGGGGCTGGACGATGTGCGCCGCGGGTTCACCGGTGATCCAGGATGGGCCGGCGAGGACCCGGTTCTTCCCGAGCCCGTCGCCGAGGCGCGCGCCATCTCGGCCGTCTGTGCCGGGGTGCGGATCTGGTCGGTCTATGTGCCCAATGGCCGGACGCCGGAGTCGGCGCACTACGGATACAAGCTCACCTGGCTCGAGGCTCTGCGTCTGGCGGTCGCGGCCGACCTGGCCGGTGGTGGTCCGGTGGCCGTGTGCGGCGACTTCAACGTGGCGCCGGCCGACTCCGACGTGTTCGACCCGGCCGCGTTCATCGGCTCGACCCACGTGACCGAGCCGGAGCGGGACGCCGTCGCGGCCCTGGTGGCGGCCGGGTTGTCGGACATCGTCCCGAAGCCGATGAAAGGCCCGAATCCGTTCACCTATTGGGACTATCGGGCCGGTATGTTCCACCAGGACAAGGGCAAGCGGATCGACCTGGCCTTGGTCAGCGCGGCAATCGCGGGTGCGGTCAAGGGTGCCTACATCGACCGCGAGGCCAGGAAGGGCAAAGGGCCCTCTGACCACGCTCCGGTCGTTATTGATTTCGATATTTGAGTACGCTGTGTCACGATGGGCCCTGACCGGACCGTACTGTTAAGTGTGAAACGATCAACGATCGTCCTGGATAGCCCGTTCTCGCCGTTCTTGGCGCCATCTTTCCACTACGTAGCGTGACCACACCGTTACGATTCGCCAGAGATTCGCCCGATTAGGGGGTGTATGATCCAAAAGTCGTTGTGCTTGGATCACGCCCTCATCACGGCGCGGCGTGGACTTGGTTACAGGACAGGGGGTGACCCTTGACGATCGGCCGAACGGGAGACAGGGTTCGTCCAACGAAGGCGACAACACCCGTCGGCTTCGTGCACGCTCTGCCCGTGGACCGAACCTGCGGATAGGGCACCAGGAGTCCACGAAGACACAGCCGATCGGCTGCTGACTGCGACGGGCCCCGGTCTGGCCGACGCATGCTCGCTTCACGGTGCGACGGCCATCGCTGGCGGCTTTCGTAAGGCGGGCAGGCGGCCGGGGAGAGGGGCACCACGCCCATGACTATGGGACCCGTCACGTCGAAGAGCGACGAGCAGGTGCCGACGGTCGAAGAGGCGACCGCCACGCCTGCCGGTGTTCCCGCGAAGGCCATCGAAGGCCGTTCGCTCAGTCAGATTGCGTGGACCCGGCTCAAGCGCGACAAGGTCGCGCTTTTTGGAGGCGGGTTCATCATTTTCCTGGTGCTGGTCGCGGTGTTCGCCCCACTCATCAACAAGGTGTGGGGACACCCGGTCAACGAGTTCCACCAAGACAAGATCGACCCATTGCTGGGCGGCATCCCGCCCGTCGGCACCTGGGGCGGCGTCAGCAAGGACTTCCTGCTCGGCGTCCAGCCCGTCACCGGCCGGGACCTGTTCTCCCAGATCATCTACGGTGCCCAGGTCTCGCTGCTCGTGGCGCTGTCCGCCACGATTGTCGCGGTGGCCATCGGCGTGGTCCTCGGCGTGGTCTCCGGCTACTTCGGTGGCTGGGTCGACAGCGCGATCAGCCGCCTGATGGACCTGATCCTGGCGTTCCCGTATCTGCTCTTCTCCATCGCGCTGATCTCCGTCGTGCCGGCCAGCACCGGCTGGCGGGTCGGCGTGGTGATCGCGGTGATCGCGTTCTTCAGCTGGCCGTACATCGGGCGTATCGTCCGCGGCCAGACTCTCTCCCTGCGAGAACGCGAATTCGTCGAGGCGGCACGCAGCGTCGGCGCGGGCGCGCCCCGCATCCTCTTCCGTGAGCTGCTGCCCAACCTCGTGGCGCCGATCCTGGTCTACGCGACGCTGATCATCCCGACGAACATCCTCTTCGAGGCGGCCTTGTCGTTCCTCGGCGTCGGCGTGCTGCCGCCCACTCCCTCGTGGGGCCGGCTGCTCTCGGATGCCGTGCAGTACTACGAGTACGACCCGATGTACATGTTCGTGCCCGGCATCGCGATCTTCCTCATGGTCCTCGCCTTCAACCTGTTCGGCGACGGCCTGCGTGACGCCCTGGACCCGAAGGCCAACCGGTAGCCCGCGAGGGACACCGGTGGCCTTCGGCCGTCACGCACCACAGGCACCACCGCCCGGCCTGTCGCCCCGTCTCGATCGCGTCGAGCGGCCGGCTGACAGCAGCCCGGTCGGCACCCCTGTGCACACCACCAGCTTCACTCGCACGACAGCACAGCTCGGACGGCCCGTCCCTCGGCGGGTCGCGCCAAACAAGGAGGGAAACCCAGTGAGAATGAGGACAGGGGCATTGGTGGCCGGTTCGGCCGCTGTCGCCCTGGTGCTGTCCGCCTGTGGCTCAGGCAGTGACAGCCCGAAGACGAACGAGAGCGGCGGCGCCCAGGGCGTGTCCGGCTTCAACGCCGCCACCAAGGGCGTTGTCAACCCGTCGGACAAGAAGGGCGGCACGCTCAAGCTCGTCAACAGCTCCGACCCGGACTCGTTCGACCCGGTGCGCGCGTACTACGCGTGGGTGTGGAACTTCCAGAAGGGCTTCTACGTCCGCTCGCTGCTGACCAACGAGGCGAAGCCGGGCGAGGACGGGCTCAAGCTGGTTCCCGACCTGGCGCAGGCGCTGCCCGAGATCACCGACGGCGGCAAGACCTACACCTTCAAGCTCAAGTCGGGCGTCAAGTTCGAGGACGGCTCGCCGATCACCTCGAAGGACGTCAAGTACGGCATCGAGCGCAACTTCGCCACCGACGTCCTCTCCGGTGGCCCGCCGTACCTGGTGGACGTCCTGGACCAGGGCCAGAAGTACCCCGGCCCGTACAAGGACACCGACCCGGCCAAGCAGGGCCTCAAGAGCGTCACGACGCCTGACGACAGCACCATCGTCTTCAAGCTGAAGGAGCCCCTCGCGGACTTCTCCTACCTGCTCGCCATGCCGTCGGCCAGCCCGGTCCCGCAGGCCAAGGACACCGGCGACAAGTACGGTGAGAAGCCCGTCTCGACCGGCCCCTACAAGTTCCAGTCGTACGACCAGGGCAAGAAGGCCGTCCTGGTCCGCAACGACCAGTGGGACCCGAAGACCGACACCGTGCGCAAGGCGCTGCCGGACCAGATCGACCTGACCATCGGCACCGCGGTCGAGGAGATCGACAACCAGCTGCTCGGCGGCGAGGTCGACATCGACACCGCGCAGACCGGTGTCCAGCAGGGCTCGCAGCCGAAGATCCTGCTCGACCCGGAGAAGAAGAAGAACGCGGACACCCCGAACACGGGCTTCATCCGCTACTTCTCGATCAGCACCAAGGTCGCGCCGTTCGACAACATCCACTGCCGCAAGGCCGTGCAGTACGCGACCGACAAGGTCACGCTGCAGACCTCGCGTGGTGGCGCCGAGGCCGGTGGCGACATCGCCACCAACATGCTGCCCCCGAACATCGCGGGTCACGACGACTACGACCCGTACAACACCAAGTCGGGCAAGCCGCAGATCGACAAGGCGAAGGAAGAGCTGGCCGCGTGTGGCAAGCCTAACGGCTTCGACACCGTCATCGCCTCGCGTAACCAGGGCAAGGAGGCCAAGTCGGCCGAGGCCCTGCAGGCCGCGCTGAAGAACGTGGGCATCAACGCCCGCATCGACCCGCAGGAGCCCTCGCTCTACTTCCGCTCGATCATCGGTGCGCCGTCGAACGTGGCGGCCAAGGGCTACGGCCTGATGTTCGCCGGCTGGGGCGCGGACTTCCCGACCGGTTTCGGCTTCCTGCAGGTGCTGGTCGACGGCCGCAACATCTCGGCGTCGGGCAACAACAACTACGCCGAGCTGAACGACCCGGAGATCAACGGCCTGATCGACCAGGCGAAGGCGGAGAGCGACCCGAAGAAGGCCGCCGACATCTGGACGAACATCAACCACAAGGTCATGGACCAGGCGGTCATGGTGCCGTTCGTCTACGACAAGGCGCTCAACTACCGCAACCCCCGCGTCTCGAACGTGTTCGTGACGGAGTACTACGGCATGTACGACTTCGGCAGCATGGGCGTCACGTCCTGACCTCCGGGTCCGGACCCTCGCTCCAGCACCGAAGCAGCCACAGCCTGAACAGCCGGTAACCCGCCCTTCACGAGTACAGAAGGCAGGTGAGGGCCACGGCGCCGGCCGGTGCGACGGGAACCCCGTCACACCGGCCGGCGTCAGGCCGCACACGTGATCAACTACATCCTGCGCCGCCTGGTCACCGCGGCACTGCTCATCGTGGCCGTCTCGATGGTCACCTTCGCGATCTTCTTCCTGATCCCGAAGGCGGCGCACGCCGATCCCGCCGAGATGTACGTCGGCAAGACGGCGACCCCGGAGGCCGTGGCCCAGACCCGGATCAAGCTCGGCCTCGACAAGCCGATCTACCAGCAGTACGGCCTGTTCGTGAAGGGCATCGTCGCCGGCCGCGACTACAACAGCGGCCCGTCGGTCACCCACTGCTCGGCCCCCTGCTTCGGCTACTCGTTCCGCACCGACCGCGAGGTCTGGCCCCTGCTGCTGGACCGCCTCCCGGTCACCATCTCCCTCGCCATCGGCGCCGCCATCCTCTGGTTGTTCGGCGGTGTGGCCGGTGGCGTCATATCCGCGCTGAAACGCGGGACGATCGCCGACCGGACTGTCATGTTCATCGCCCTGGCCGGCGTCTCACTCCCCGTGTACTTCACGGGCCTCGTCTTCCAGTCCCTGTTCGTCCACCAGTGGAAGATCTTCCAGGGTGGCGAGTACATCAACTTCGTCGATGACCCCCTGGGCTGGGCCAACAAGCTGTTCCTCGCCTGGGTGAGCCTCGCCCTGCTGTTCGCCGCCACCTACGCGCGGCTGACGCGGGCCCAGATGCTCGAGACCATGGGTGAGGACTACATCCGCACCGCCCGCGCCAAGGGTCTGAAGGAACGGGTCGTCGTCGGCAAGCACGCCATGCGTGCGGTGCTGACACCGATCGTGACGATCTTCGGCCTCGACCTCGGCACGCTGCTCGGCGGCGCGATCCTCACCGAGCGGGTCTTCAGCCTGCCCGGCATCGGCAAGCTCAGCGTCGACGCGGTGACCCAGAAGGACCTCCCGATCATCCTGGGCGCCACGCTGTTCGCCTCGTTCTTCATCGTCATGGCCAACCTGATCGTGGACGTGCTCTACGCCGTGATCGACCCGCGGGTCCGGCTCGGATGACCCGGCCCGCCCCCCGGTCCACGCCCGTCACCGGGCACCACGGCATTCCTGGAAAGGAGTGAGCATGTCCAGCAGCCTGCTCACCGACGGCACCCCGAGCCCCAGCGGGCCCGGGCCGCAGACCGCATCGTCGTTCCTCGACGTGCGGGACCTGCGGATCCACTTCAACACCGACGACGGCGTGGTCAGGGCCGTGGACGGGCTCAACTTCCAGCTGGAGCGGGGCGAGACCCTCGGCATCGTCGGCGAGTCCGGCTCCGGCAAGTCCGTCACCAGCCTGGGCATCCTCGGCCTGCACCGGCGGGGCTCGGCGAAGATCTCGGGCGAGGTCTGGCTCGACGGCGAGGAGCTCATCGGCGCCGCGCCCGAGCGGGTCCGCCTGCTGCGCGGCAACAAGATGGCGATGATCTTCCAGGACCCGCTGACCGCGATGCACCCCTACTACACGGTCGGCGCCCAGATCGTCGAGGCCTACCGGGTGCACAACAAGGTCTCCAAGAACGACGCCCGCAAGCGCGCGATCGAGATGCTCGACCGGGTCGGCATCCCGCAGCCCGCGCGGCGCGTGGACGACTACCCGCACCAGTTCTCCGGCGGCATGCGCCAGCGCGCCATGATCGCCATGTCGCTGGTGAACAACCCGCAGCTGCTCATCGCCGACGAGCCCACCACGGCGCTCGACGTGACGGTCCAGGCGCAGATCCTGGACCTGATCCGCGACCTGCAGTCGGAGTTCAACTCCGCGGTCATCATCATCACCCACGACCTGGGTGTGGTGGCCGAGGTGGCCGACGACATCCTGGTGATGTACGGCGGCAAGTGCGTCGAGCACGCCACCGCGGAGACCATCTTCCGCCGCCCCGAGCACCCGTACGCCTGGGGCCTGCTCTCGTCGATGCCCCGCGTCGACCGGGAGGTGCGCGACCGGCTGGTGCCCATCAAGGGCAACCCGCCGTCGCTGATCAACCTCCCGAGCGGCTGCTCCTTCCACCCGCGCTGCCCCTACGTGGAGCGCAACGGCATCCCTTGCAAGACGGTCGAGCCGACCCTGGCGGAGGGCACGCCCGAGCACGGCGTCGCCTGCCACATCCCGCCCGCGGAGCGGCTGGCCATCTTCAAGTCGGACATCGCCCCGAACCTCTGAGGAGCACGACAGTGTCGACGACGACCCAACCCCAGCCGGCGGCGGCGCCCGAGCGCGGCGGCGAGAACCTCCTCGAGGTGCGAGGCCTGGAGAAACACTTCCCGATCATGCGGGGCGCCTTCATCAAGCGGAAGGTCGGCGCGGTCCGCGCGGTCGACGGCATCGACCTGACCGTCAAGGCCGGCGAGACGCTCGGCCTGGTCGGCGAGTCCGGCTGCGGCAAGTCCACCACCGGGCGGCTGATGACCCGCCTGCTGGAGCCGACCGCCGGGCAGGTGGTGCTCGAGGGGCGGGACATCTCGCACCTCAACGTGGGCCAGATGCGCCCGCTGCGGCGCGAGGTCCAGATGATCTTCCAGGACCCGTACTCGTCGCTGAACCCCCGGCACACGGTCGGCTCGATCGTCGGCGCGCCGCTGCAGGTCCAGAACATCAAGACCGCGCACGGGCAGAAGCGTGAGGTCCAGCGCCTGCTGGAGCTGGTCGGCCTCAACCCGGAGCACTACAACCGCTACCCGCACGAGTTCTCCGGCGGCCAGCGCCAGCGCATCGGCATCGCCCGGGCCCTGGCCCTGCAGCCGAAGCTCATCATCGCCGACGAGCCCGTCTCGGCTCTGGACGTGTCGATCCAGGCCCAGGTCGTCAACCTGCTCGACGACCTGCAGCGCGAGTTCAACCTGACCTACGTGTTCATCGCTCACGACCTGTCGGTGGTCCGGCACATCTCGGACCGGGTCGCGGTGATGTACCTGGGCAAGGTCGTCGAGGTCGGCGGGCGCGACGGGCTCTACGCCACGCCGCTGCACCCCTACACCTTCGCCCTGCTCTCCGCGGTGCCGGTGCCGGACCCGGGCCGGCGGGACAAGGCTCAGCGGGAGCGGATCCTGCTCACCGGCGACGTGCCGAGCCCGATCGACCCGCCGTCGGGCTGCCGGTTCCGGACCCGGTGCTGGAAGGCGCAGGACCTGTGCGCCCAGGAGGAGCCGCTGCTGCGCGAGCTCCTGCCGGGGCAGACGGTGGCCTGCCACTTCCCGATCACCGACGAGGAGCGCTCGGCCCGCGGTGCGCAGCAGGCCCGGGCGGCGGCGGCCGAGATCCCGGTCGACACGGCCGAGGACCCGTTCGCGGAGCCGATCGCCTAGGTTTCCCGATCGCTCAGGTTTTCAGGTTCGCATCACCAGTCGGCCGCCGAGCATGGCGTCGACCTTGCTGATCAGTTGGCTGGGGCGCAGCGGTTTCATCAGATAATCGCTCGCCCCGGCCATCTTGGCTTCCTCCCGGCCGCGCAGGCGGCCGTAGGCGCTGAGCATGAGCACGGGCATGTCGTGCGTCGCCGGGGTCGCCCGCAGCTTCTTGCACAGGTCGAGGCCCGACACCCTGGGCATCCACATGTCGGTGACGAGCATGTCGAAGGTGTTGCTCGCCAGCTCGGCCAGGGCCGCCTCGCCGTTCTCGACCGCGGTGACCGCGACGCCCGCTCCTTGCAGGGCCATCGTGAAGAGGTCACGGATGTCGGCGTCGTCCTCGGCCACCAGGATCGACGCGACCGTCGGGGGCTGCTCGGGCGGTGCTTCGGCGGGCTCCGCTACGGGCTCCTCGTCCATCCGGCCAGTTTAGGATCAAGGCGTGGTGTATGAGGCGGCTTCGAGCCGATACCAGGACATGCTCTACCGGCGCAGCGGCCGCAGCGGGCTCAAGCTCCCGGCCATCTCGCTCGGGCTCTGGCACAACTTCGGCCACGAGCGGCCGCTCGACACCCAGCGGGCCATCGTGCGGCGCGCGTTCGACGAGGGCGTCACCCACTTCGACCTGGCGAACAACTACGGGCCGCCGCCCGGGTCGGCCGAGGAGAACTTCGGGCGCATCCTCGCCGAGGACCTGCGGCCCTACCGCGACGAGCTGATCATCTCCACGAAGGCCGGCTACGACATGTGGCCCGGGCCCTACGGCGAGTGGGGGTCGCGCAAGTACGTCCTCGCCTCCCTCGACCAGTCGCTGACCCGGATGGGCCTCGAGTACGTCGACATCTTCTACTCGCACCGCCCCGACCCCGACACCCCGCTCGAGGAGACGATGGGCGCCCTCGACGCGGCGGTCCGCGCGGGCAAGGCGCTCTACGTCGGCATCTCCAACTACAGCGCCGAGCAGACCCTCGCCGCCGCCCGCATCCTGCGCGAGCTCGGCACGCCGCTGCTGATCCACCAGCCGCGATACTCGATGCTCGACCGCTGGATCGAGGCCGACCTGCTCGGCGCGCTGGAGGAGGCCGGGGCCGGCTGCATCCCGTTCTCGCCCCTGGCGCAGGGGCTGCTGACCAACCGGTACCTCGACGGCATTCCCGACGATTCGCGGGTGCGCACCAGCCGCTTCCTGAACGAGAGCGACCTGACCCCGGCCCGGCTCCGGCTGATCCGGGGCCTGGACGCGGTGGCCCGCGAGCGCGGCCAGAGCCTGGCCCAGCTGGCGCTGGCCTGGGCGCTGCGCGACCCGCGGGTCACCTCGCTGATCATCGGGGCGTCGAGCGTCCAGCAGCTGCTGGACAACCTCGGGGCCCTCGAGAACCTGGCCCTCGCCCCCGAGGAGCTGGCCCGAATCGACGGGCTACTTGCTGAGGAAGGCGCCTAGCGCGCTGATCACCGGCTGGAGGGCGGGCGGGATCGACCCGTCCTTGGCCGTGATCTGCTTCCCGGCGTAGGTGATCGTGTAGGTGTAGGCGTCGGCCACCGCGCCGTTGTCGTTGTTCGTCGGCAGCTTGTTGAAGTCCGTCGCGGCCAGGGCCGCCTTGAGCGCGCCCAGCTCCTCGTCGGTCAGCTTGCCGTCCTTCTTGGCCTGCTTCGTCTGGATGGTGTATGAACCGTCCGGCCGCACGGCCAGCGAGTCGTTGTTGCCGGCCAGCCCGCCGGTCCGGGTGAACGTCACAAGCGTGTCCGTGGCCGTCTGGTTGCCGCCCGAGTTGGCCTTCGAGCTCGGGTCCGTCTGCGCCCCGGCGCTGGTGCCGGCCCCGGCGCTGCTGCCGGCGTCCGCCCCCGCGCTGCTGCTGCTCGCGGGCACCCCACCGGTCGTGGCGGCCCCGCTGGCGCCCGCGTCGGCCGTGCCGGCTTCGTCCGAACAGGCGGCCAGGGTGAGCGTGAGCAGGGCGGCAACGATGATCCGGGACTTCATGGTTCAGCTCCATCCATAGGTCTTGCTCATTGGACTGCGGCGCACGCCGATCGGTTCCCCGGCATTGTCACCCGCCCGGGCGCCGATTTCTTGTCGTACCCCCGCGCCATGATGTCGGCATGCGTCTCGAGCCCTACCGCCGCGTCCTCGCCCTACCGGGCGTGCGGCCCCTCATGGTCCTCGCCCTGCTGGCCCGGATACCCATCACGGCCATCGGCGTGACCATGACCCTGCACGTCGCTCAGGACCTCCACCGGGGCTGGGGCGCGGCGGGACTGGTCGGTGCGGCCCTGACGGTCGGCACGGCGCTGGGCGGCCCGCTCAACGGCCGCTTCGTGGACCGCCGCGGCCTGCGCCCGATGCTCGTCGTCACGACCGTGGCCGAGGCCGCCTTCTGGGCCTTCGCACCGTTCCTGCCTTTTGGTGTACTGCTCGTCGGCGCCCTGGTCGCCGGCGTCCTCTCGCTCCCGGTCTTCTCCGTCATCCGCCAGTCGATCGCCGCCCTGGTCCCCGACGACCAGCGCCGGCAGGCCTACGCCCTCGACTCGATGTCGGTCGAGCTCAGCTTCATGGCCGGGCCGCCCCTGGCCGTCCTGCTCACCAGCACCCTGTCGGGCCGCGCCGCGCTGTGGTCGATCGGCGGCGCTCTGGTCCTGGCCGGCCTCGCCCTCTTCATCGTCAACCCGCCCGTCGCCGCCGCCACCGAAATCGCGGCCGCGGCCGCCGCCGAGCCGGTCCGCCGCCGCGACTGGCTGACCCCGCGGTTCGTCGCCGTCTGCGCCGCGACCGCCGCCACCACCATGGTCCTGGCCGGCACCGACCTGGGCATCGTGGCCATGCTGCGCGAGGCGGGCCGGGTCGAGCTCGTCGGCACCCTGCTGGCCGCGTGGGCCGTCTACTCCCTGATCGGCGGCTTCGTCTACGGCGCCCTCCCCCGGGCCGTGCCCCTGGTCGCCCTGCTGGGCGCGCTGGCCGTGTGCACGATCCCGGCGGGCCTGGTCGGCGACGCCTGGCCGCTGCTGTTCCTGACCCTGCTGCCGGCGGGCGCCCTGTGCGCGCCGACGCTGAGCGCGAGCGCCGACCTGGTGAGCCGCCTGGTCCCGGCGTCCGCGCGGGGCGAGGCGATGGGCTGGCACGGCTCGTCGCTGACGGTCGGGCTGGCGATCGGCTCCCCGCTAGCCGGCTGGGCGATCGACCTGGGCTCGCCGGCGTGGGGGTTCGCGGCGGTCGGCCTGGTGGGTGCCCTGGCCGCCGGTGTCCTGCTCTTGTTCCGCCACCTGGACACCCCGGCCGCGTCCCCGTCCCTGGCCGCACCCCAGGAACCGGCGACCGCCGCCACGTCCTGATCCCGCGGCCGGGGGTGGCCGCCGCGTCGACTCCGGAAAGCGCTCTTCCGCTGCGACGGGTTCCGTGATGGGGTGGTTACGGACTGCTCTGGAGTGCGGCGATGCGGGGTGGGAAGCGATGGTCGTCAGTTAAAACGGAAAGACTTGAACTGATCCATTTTTCGGATTGCGCTACGGCTGCAGGAGGGTTGGAGCCGACACGAAGGTGTAGCCCATCGCCTGGAGGCCCTCGATCAACTGCGGGAGATACTCCAGACCCAGGAACGGGTGGTAGAAGAAGCTCGCCACGTTGTCGCGGACGGCCAGTTGACGCTTGGCCGAGGCGAGAAGGTCGGGGGCCAGGCGGACGCCGTGCTGGTTAAATCTTTGTGTTGCAACGTTTCCAAGAGATTCCGGGATGACCGGTGTCCCGTATGCGTCTTTCACGACGTATGGGAAATATTGGCTCACTGAGCGTGTACCCGTTCCGCCCAGGATGCCGTTGAAGTACAGGACCTGCTCGTAGCGGGCCCGGATGCCCGGGGCGCCGGCTATCGCGCGGTAGTCCGTCGCACTGGCCGTGTAGTGCGGAAACTCCCAGATGTCAGGGGGCGTGAGACCGGCCTTCGTCCACTCCGCCCGGGCACCCTCCAGGCGGGACAGCGCCCAGGATGGCGAGTCTTCCGGGACGGGGCCGTCCAGGACCACCGCGCCGGTGCCGTCGACGTGGGCGCGGTAGAACTCATAGTCCTCGGCGCTCACGCCGTACGGATTCGGGCCGCCCGCGAAGGCGTGGGTGTAGCCGTGCATGATCAGCGTTCCGCCCTGCTGCTGCATGTATCGCAAGGCGTCCACCACCTGCGGGGATTCGCTCAGCGTCCTGTGCACGGGGGCGCCGCCGGAATACACGCCGGCCGGGTCGTCGTAAACGGGGAAAACCGCTGCGGCGAACGGGACATTACGTGAATGCAGATAATCGGCGATCTCGCGGAGTTTGGCCGGATCCGAGTGGGGCCCGACGTCCTCGATGCGGACTAGGGCCCGGTGCCGTTCCGCCGTTTGCGGCGCGAGCAGGTCAAACAGGAGATCGGCCAGGGCCAGGTAGCGGTCGTCGAAGGAAACGTACGTGAACGGCACCTCGGCGATGTACGTGACGGCGCCGACCCGCACCGCCCACGGGCGTGAGCTGCCGTCCGGCATCGTGGCCTCGGCGAGCGTCTTGGAGTACACCCCGGGGCTCAAGGTTGTGGAAACGAGACCGCCGGCGCTCGCGCTGCGGGTCAGGTCGGTGCCGCGGTATCGGACGCCGGACGGGACGGCATCGTCGATGGTCGCTGCCTGAAATCCCATTCCGGGGTACTTCCGGATCAGTTGCCACAGGTTGCCGCCGAGCCACAACACCTCGGCACCGGCGGCCACGTCGGCCAGGAACGCGTCCGGGAGCGGCTCGTCATACGTCGATCCGATGTAGATAGTCAACCGGTACTTCCGGGTAGAACCAGGCGTGTACTTCGTCACTGGCACGGCGTCCCATGATCCGAAGTGGGAGGCCAGATTCCCTGCTTGGACCGCATACAGCTCGCCCAGCGAGCCGTATTGCCCGGTCGTGTCATACAGGACGAGGACCCCGGTTGCCGGGTATGCAGGAGAACGGCCCGGCGACGGGTCCGTCCCGGAAGTACCGATTGGAGAGGTTTTGCAGGCGCTCAGCGACGACGCGGCGGCGATGACCAGCACGATCCCGATGACCATCACGGCACTACGCCGACGGAGGCCGACGGTGACAGCCAGTATTCGGCGGACTGCAGCTCGAAGCATGAGCAACTCTCCGGAGAAGTCGCCACCAAGCCTAGCAAATCGGGCGCAATCCTCCCGTCGGTTCGGGTTTCCTAGCCCGTTCGCGGACAAACGAGATGGTTGCGTCCGTCACTCAGCGCGGTACGATCCGGCAGAGTCGCCGTGCGGTGATCGGTGTGGAACCCCCTCCACATCGCACCGCCCGTGGCACACCCGACGGAGGGCAATCTTGTCTCGTTGCTGCCCGCTTGCAGCTTGCACACCGTTCGCGCCGGGCCGTTCGCGGCCGGCGGCTCGGACGGTGGTCGCGCGGCCGGCAGCCGCCCTCTCCGGGGCACGGCTCCATAGCGCTGAGAGGTCCGCATGAGCACGGCGATGCAGGTGCGGCTGCGTCACTGGCCCGGGATGAAGGTCTCCTGGCTCGGTGCCGGTGCGGTCGTCCACTCCGGTGACGAGCCCAGCCCGGGCGCGGCGGCGCTGGTCGTCGCGCCGCACGGGTCGGCCGAGTGCGCGGTGGTCATCAGCTCCCACACGGTGAAGCTGCAGCCGGCGATGATCGAGGAGCTGGCCGAGGTCCTGGCCAACGGCCTGCCCCGCGGGTTCGCCGCGATGCGCTTCGTCGCCTGGGACGGCGCCTGCGCCACGAACGAGCGACCCGCCGCCGCCCACATGATCGCCATGCGCCTCGGGATCGACGTCATCGCCGCGGCCGGCCCGCTGCTGGGCGTGCCCGGCGGCTCCCTCTTCGCCCCGGTCGGGCGGGGCGAGCAGCGACCCGGCGGCTTCTGGCGGTTCCGCACCGGCGCGCCCGCGGTCCGGGTCGGCTGGCGCTTCCCGGCCCCCGCGTGGGAGTCGGACCTGTGCAGCGAGATCCCCGAGCTCCCCGGCGACCTGGTCCTCGACCAGATCCCGGCCGGCCTGTGGCTGCACCGCCGCCGCGTCGGCAGCGTGACCGACCTGGCCTACTCCGTGCCGACCGACCACGAGCACCCGGCGATGATCCTCGGGCACCCCGGCGACGAGCCGCTGCACCGCGAGGAGCTGGCCCGGGCCGTCTCGTCGGTGCCGACGCTCGCCGCGGACCGCTGCGTCTTCACGCCCTACGGGCAGAACCCGATCGCCGAGGGCCAGGTCGGCCCGGTCGTCGCCGACGTGCTCGGCCGGGCCGTGCACGTGCGCACCGGCCTGCCGCTGTGCGCGCCCGCCGGCCAGCGGGCCGTCGTCACCATCGACCACAAGGGCCTGCCCCGGTGGCGGACCTTCGCCCGCGAGCTGTGGCACGCGCCCCGCACCGGCGCGCCCCGCCCGGTCGACTGGATCAACCCCTGCCCCGACGTGCTCGGCGAGGCCGCCGGCCAGGCCATCTTCGACCTCAGCTCCGGCTGGGTGCTCGAGGTCGTGCAGGCCGGCCTGTGGGTCCGCCCGCAGCACCTCAACGACCCGGCCGACTGGGTCCGCGGCCTGCCCGTCGACGTCAACCGCTGCGCGGTGATCGTGGGCGCGCCCAACGCGGCCGAGATCCCGCCGCCGGCCCACCGCATCGCCGAGGTCCTCGAGAAGCTGCCGATCGACGCGCGGAAGCGGGCCTACATCGCCGTGCCGCGCGGCGCCGCCCCCAACGTGTTCATCCTCGCCACCGGCCTGCTCGACTCGCTGCCGGAGCCGGGCGAGGTCGAGCTGGTGTCGCCGGCGACGCCGACGACCAGCGGCTCGTTCCCGGCGGTCACGCCGGCCGCGTCCGACGCACCGCGGCACGGGCGGCACGGCGACGCGAACGGCCCGTTCCTCGTCGACGGCCGGCCCGCCAACGGGCACCCGTCCGGTGCCCACCCGACGGTCCCCCGCTCGAACGCACCGGAGCAGGACTACGAGCGCGGCTACTCCGACCGCGCCGGCTCCCGGACCGGATCGTTCCCGGCGTTCCCGCCGGCCGACGCGCCGACCACGGCGTTCGACCGGTCGGCGCCGCCGTCGCACGCCCAGCCCCAGCAGCCGCCGTCGCACGCCCAGCAGCCGCCGACCGCGGCGTTCGACCGGCCGGCCGCGGCGCCGTCGCACGCCCAGCAGCCTTCGCAGCGCAACGGTGCCCACCACACGGGCGCGTTCCCGGCGGTCGGCGAGCCGACGGGCTCCTTCGCCCCGCTGCCGCCCAGCGGCTCGGCGCGGCCCGGACGGCCCGGTGGCTACCAGGCCGAGCCGCCGATGGCCCCGCAGCAGCCCCGACAGCGGCCGGGTGAGACCACGGGTTCGTTCCCGGCGGCGGCGTTCCGCAATGGCGCACCGGACGCGACGACCCCGATGGTGCCGGTCGTACCGGGCCCGCAGCACCCGGCCAACGGCCACGCACCGGTGAACGGGCACGCGCCGGTCAACGGCCACGCACCGGTCAACGGCCACGGTGCCGCGAACGGACACGGGCCGGTCAACGGACACGGGCCGGTCAACGGACACGGTTCGGCGAACGGGCACGCGCCGGTCAACGGGCACGGCAACACGAACGGGCACGGTCCCGTCAACGGGCAGCGTCCGGGGAACGGATACGGCGCCGCGCCCGCGGGGTTCAACGGGCAGCCGCAGCCGAACGGGTACAACGGCGGCTTCAACGGCCAGCTGCCCATGCACCCGGACGTGCACGTCGCGCCCCCGCACGCGTTCCACCGCGAGGACCAGCCGCTGCACCCGGCCGGACCGCAGCAGGGGTACAGCTTCGACGCCCCCGACTACGACAACCACCACTTCGAGCCGGTCTCGCCGCCGCCCAACCGGCACTTCGAGGACCCGACGGGCCGCATGCCGGCGCCGCGGGCCCCGATGTCCGACGAGAGCGAAGGCGACGACACCGGATCGATGGCCACCGGCCGCGAGATCCGCTCGCACAACAAAAAGGGCAAGACCGTGCGGGCCGACGACAAGACGAGCACGCAGGAGCTCGACCGGCTGCTCGGCTTCTTCGACGAGATCCGCAAGGCGAAGGCGTGGGACGAGGACTCCCCCGCCCCCGACGAGCAGGCGTCCAAGCGCGCCGCGGCGGGCCAGCCCCCGGCCGGTCGGCGGCGCGCCCGGCACTGAAGTAAACGCGTCCGACCGGCCCGCTCGTTGTCACGAGCGGGCCGGTTTTTTTCGCCCGCCGCCGACTTCGGCCGCCGCCGACTTCGGCCGCCCGCCCGATCTCCTCCTCCGGTGCAGCGACCAGGCGCCTCGAAATCCGGCGAATACCCTGTCGGGCGAAAAATCCGACATATCGCTGCCCGCCAGCGCCCGACATATCGCTGCCCGCCAGCGCCCGACATATCGCTGCCCGCCAGCGCCCGACATATCGCTGCCCGAGCAACGCCCGACATATCGCTGCCCGAGCAACGCCGTGGGGACGGGCGTGCGTCGGGGAAGGCGGGGCGGCGCGGCTAGGATCGGCCGGTGCTCGACATCATGCTGCCGCACTACGGTGAGCTGCCGCTGCTCAAGATCGCGGTGGAGAGCGTGCTGGCGCAGACCGACGATCGGTGGCGGCTCACGGTGTTCGACGACAATCCCGCGGAGCGGGTGACCGGGGTGCCGGAGTACTTCGCGGCGCTCGGACATCCGGCGGTGCGGTACGAGCGTAATCCCCAGAACCTGGGTATCACCCGCAACTTCCAGCAGTGCGTCGAGCGGGCCGAGGCGCCGTTCCTGAGCATGATGGGCTGCGACGACGTGATGCTGCCGGGCTATGTCGAGCGCGTGCACGCCCTCATCGAGCGGCACCCGGACGCGGTGCTGATCCAGCCGGGCGTCGAGGTCATCGGGTCCGACGGGGCGGTCGTCAAGACACTTGCCGATACGACGAAGCGACGGGTGTACTCCCCCAAGGTCGACGGCACCGTGCGGCTCTCGGGTGAGGCGCTGGCGGTGTCCCTCCTGCGCGGGAACTGGCTGTATTTTCCGTCGCTCGTGTGGAGTACCCCCGAAGTCCAGGCCGTTGGTTTTGATCTTGAACTGTCGGTGATCCAGGACCTCAAGCTGATTCTGGAGCTTGTCGTGCGGGGCGGTGCTCTGGTCGCCGATGACGCGACCGTCTTCCAGTATCGGCGGCACAACGAGAGTCTGTCGGCGTCCACGGCGGTGACCGGCAACCGGTTCAGCGAGGCCCGGGCGTTCTTCCTGGCGGCCGCCGACCGGATGGACGCGCACGGCTGGCCGCGGGCCGCGAAGGCTGCCCGCTGGCACCTGTCGTCGCGGATCCACGCGCTCACGATGTTGCCGGCCGCGGCGAAGCAGCGCAGCCCGCAGAGTGTCCGGGTGCTCACGAAATACGCGTTCGGCCGGGCCCGCTGAGCTGTCCGGTTCCGGCGTCCCCGTTCGTCGTCTTGGTACAAGGACGTCGACGAGGGAGTCGCGAGATGTTGCCGATGTGGCACGAGCGGGCGCTCAGCGCCCAGGAGCGGTCCGAGGTAGATGCGGGCCTAGGCCGGCTGGCGAAAACCGCCCAGCGGCTCATTCACGGCCGTCGCTTGCGTACTCGTAGGGGATGGCGGGAAGGGTGGGAGTCGAACCCACACGGGCGTTAACCCAACGCCGTTTTCGAGACGGGTGCCGGCACCTATCGGCTGGCCTTCCCAGGCCGTGCTGACCCGCCACCACGGGGGTGGCGGGCCGGTCGCGGAAAGTGAGGGGATCGAACCCCCGCGGGGTCGCCCCCGTCGACGGCTTAGCAAGCCGCAGCCTTACCTCTCGGCCAACCTTCCAACAAGCCTTGCTTCGCGTACCCGGCAGAGGATTCGAACCTCCAACCTCCTGGCTCTGAACCAGACGCCTCTTCCGTTGGGCTACCCGGGCGTGGACCCAGCCGGTCTCGAACCGGCCACCTCCGCTTTGCAAGAGCGGCGCTCTACCTGATGAGCTATGAGGCCCTTGGTGACGCTTTGTGTGACCCCGGCGGCGGGCGGTAGCGAAGGTGCCCGCCGCCGGGGTCCTGTGTCAGCGCCGGACGAGTGCGCCCCAGGTCGGAGTCGACGGCTGGATGCGCAGCACCATGCCCGCTTCGGCGGGGGTGCGGTCGCCCTTGCGCTGGTTGCAGCCGGTGCAGGCGGCAACGGTGTTCTTCCACGTGTTCCGGCCGCCGCGGGAGCGGGGCAGGATGTGATCGATGGTGGTCGCCTCGGTGCCGCAGTAGCCGCAGCGGCGGCCGTCGCGGGCGTGGACGCCGGCGCGGGACCAGGCCGGTCCGCCGGTGAAGCGCCAGCGGGTGACGACGTAGGACACGAGCCGCACGACCCGCGGGAGCGGGTAGACCCCGATCAACCGGTCCGGCTCCGCCTCGTGGATCACGGCCACCTCGCGCAGGATCATGCGGATGGCGTGGCGGATTGAGACCCGGTGCAGGGGTCCGAGGTCGGCGTTGAGCACCAATACTGCGGTCACCGGGCCTCCTTCCTTCATCTGCACTGCCTGGTTACCAAACGACCTTGCGTACCGTGAGCGGGAGTCGAACCCGCACCATTCCCTTTTTGAGGGGGACGCCTCTTCCTTTGGGCCACCACGGCTTAATTGATAGAGGTAAATGCATTAGGGCATAAAGAAACCGCCCGGCGAAACGCGCGGGCGGTTGGTGTGACGCGAGGGGATCCTCTAGTCAAACCACCTGCCCGAGCCCGTCGACAAGCCACTGAGCAGCACTGACCGGCCGCCGGCACGGTGCCCTGCGCCGCCGTTGGCAGAGCGTCGCGCGGCGGCGCTGGCCGCGCTGGGCGCTTCCAGTCGTAGCTCGCGATGCCCGTTCATCTTCCGATCTCCTCTGCTCGTTTCTCGTCTTCGTATTCAAAGATAGGCCCGGTCCGCCACCCGCGCAAGAGATTAAATGGCGGCCGTGTAATGCGCGAGGTACAGGTTCATCTCGTCGGTGGACTCGTCGCCTTCGTTGACGCTGAACCACAGCGCGTTCTCCAGCCAGAAGCGGTGGACGAACTGCTCGAACGAGTCGGCGACGTGGACCATGTTGGCGATGAGGGTGGTCCGGTCGACGTCCTCGAGGCCGACGATCTCCAGCAGCCACGGTGAGGCGATCACGAACGGCTCGGCGCCGGGGCGCAGGTAGAGGTACCAGATGACGGCATCCTGCTGGTCGCGCAGGAACCGCACCAGCTGCGCCGCGGGTTCGACGGGGCTGGGGACGGGGCGCGGGGCGAGGTCGAAGTCGCAGCCGGTGCAGGACGGGATGGCGTCCATCAGCGCCTGGCTGCTCATGAACCGGGCGAACGGCACCGGCAGCTCGATGTGCTCGGCGAGGGCGGCGACCTCCATGGCCCGGAGGGGATCGTGCGGGGCGCCGGGGACGAGCCAGGCGAAGCTGCCGTCGGAGCGTGACTCGTCCACCGCCGGCAGGCTCTCGGTGGAGTAGAGCTCGTAGGTTCCGATGCTCGCCCGGGCGGCGCCCAGGTCCGTGCCCCACCAGCCGTGCGGGAAGTCGATCGTCATGTGTCGCACGGTAGTTCGGCGCCTGGGGTTCTTCCGTCGCCTATCGGACCCAGAGCCGTGCCTTTCAGGTCAACCCCCAGATCAGGCACTCACCGCGGCCTCGGCCCCGGCCAGCGGGACGAGCCCCAGGTAGGTCAGTTTGTCGACGATCGCTTCCGACGTGAACGGCTTGATCACATACTCGTGGGCCCCGGCGGCGAGGGCGCGCACGATCTGGCCGTGTTCGCTCTCGGTGGTGACCATCATGAGCGTCATCTGGCGCAGGTGCTTCTGCTTGCGTACCGCCATGACGAACTCGAGGCCGTTCATCTCCGGCATGTTCCAGTCGATGAGGGCGAGCGCCGGCTTCAGGTCGTGGTCCCAGATCTGGTCGAGCGCGTCCTTGCCGTTGGTGGCCTCGCGCGTCTCGAAGCCGAGGGGTATCAGAATCCGTTTCAGGATGCCCCTCATCGCGCGCGAGTCGTCGATGACCATGGCGAGCGTGTTGTCCATGCAGGCTCCTCCTCCGCCGTGCATGATCGGCACGCCCGCCGCTCACCTGAGCAAAGCAACCGCTGAGGTCAGGGGGCCTTACTGGTGCGCTTGAGCTGGATCGTGGTGATCTGGTTGGTGAGGCTCATGGCGACCGGGCCGCAGTTGACCTTCATCGGCGGGGGGATGCGGGCCTCGAGCTTGCCCTTGAAGTCGACGTTGCCGTTGCGGATGAAGGTCTCGGTGCCGGTGGAGTCGGGGCGCGGCGCGGAGTAGGTGACGACGCCGTTCTCGTACTTGAACACGTAGGAGATGAAGCCTTCGAAGATGTACTCGTACTGGTTGGCGCCGTTGCTGCCGCGCAGGTGCATCCCGTCGCCGTAGTCGATGGTGACGATGCCGCGCTCGTTGTAGCGGTGGTAGGCGCCGCTGCCGGTGAACGGGAAGGTGCCGGTGTTGAGGACGGTCACCTGTTCGTTGTGCTGCTCTTCGAGGAACACGCCGAGGATGCAGGACGGGGCGCCGGTGGGGCTGGCCGAAGCGGAGGCGGAGGAGCTGGGGCCGGGGTTGCCGCCGAGCGTGGCGCCCGGGGTCGGCGTGGGGCCGGCTTCGGTCGCGGTGATGCTGGGGGCGACGACGGGGTTGGTGCCGCCGGTGAGGTCCTGGTCGCCGGGGTCGTCGCCGCCGGACGTCGCGGCGTAGACGATGACACCGCCGGCGAGGAGCAGGGCGATGACGCCGAAAATGATGCCGGGGATCAGCAGCGGGTTGCGGTACTTCGGCGGCGGTGGCGGGGCCACGGGATAGAAGGCCTGCGGCTGCGGCTGCGGCTGCTGCGGTGGCGGGGCGACCTGGCCCCGGAACAGCTTGCACTGCACGCAGTAGCCGGCCGGGTCGACGCCCTCGGCCCCGCATCGTGGACAACGCACCTGACTGCTCCCTCCGCCGGCGAGGCTCAGTTTATGGTGGCGGTCCACTTTGGAGCAGCCCCCGGAAAAGTGGTGAGACCGGCATCCACGGGGGAAGACGCCGGTCTCGATGAAAACTGTAGAGTGCTCCGCGCTTTTGCGCCAGCGGGTGGAGGGCGGCAATCCGCCGGAACCGGTTTCGGTTCGCCGTGCCTGAGGCGCGGGGGTGTGATGGCGTACCGGTAGGGTGTCGTGCCAGGCGGCGCTGGGAGGAGGCGGATGTCGACCCTGTTGGTGGCCGGCCTCGGCCTGGTCGGCCTGGTGCTGCTCACCGTCGGGGCCGATCAGCTGGTGGTCGGGGCCGGGCGGCTGGCGACGGTGCTGCGGGTGGCGCCGGTGATCGTCGGCGTGGTGGTGATCGGGCTGGGGACGAGCGCGCCGGAGTTCGTGGTGTCGGGGACGGCGGCGGTGCGCGGGAACGCCGGGCTGGCGCTGGGGAACCTGGTCGGTTCCAACATCTTGAACGTGACGCTGATCCTGGGTGTCGTCGCCGTCGTCTCGCCGGTGCTGGTCCGGTCGTCGGTGCCGGTGCGGGAGGCGCCGCTCATGGTGGCCGGGGTCAGCGTGTTCGGGGCGTTCGCGCTGGTCGGGCTCAAGTTCATCGCCGGGGTCCTGCTGGCCCTGCTGAGTCTGGGTGCGTTGTGGCTTCTGGTGCGGCTTTCGAGGGTACCCCCGGACGATCCTCTGCCCGATGACGTGGCCGCGTTCGTGGAGCCGCGACCCGACCCGGGCCGCTGGTGGGTGGAGGCGGCGCGGTGCGTGGTCGGGCTGGCGGCGACGCTCGGGGGCGCGCAGCTGCTGGTGGCCAACGCGTCGACGCTCGCGCACCGGTGGGGGGTCAGCGACACCGTCATCGGGTTCACGCTGGTCGCGGTCGGGACGTCACTGCCGGAGCTGATGACGTCGGTGCAGGCGCAGCGGCGCGGGTGGGGCGATCTGATGGTCGGCAACCTGCTCGGCTCGAACCTGTTCAACAGCCTGATCGGCGGCGCGGTGGTGGGGCTGGCGGCCGGCTCGGAGCGGATCGCGCCGTTCGGGTTTCTGGCGGTGACGGCGATGGTCCTGGCCGGGGTCCTGGCGTGGCTGCTGCTGAAGCGCGGCAATCGGATCACCCGGCCGGAGGCTTGCGTGCTGCTGTGCGCATACGGTCTCATGCTGCCGCTGTTGATCTCCGCGAACGCCTGACCTGGCCACCCGCGCGTGGCGCCCGACGTTTCCGGTTTCCCGGGCTGGGTACGCGGTCTGAATGGGCGACGCGATGGTCCGGACCCACCAGTCCGGCGAGGTACCCGGCGGCACGGTCGTGGTGGAGGTGCTCGGCCCGCTCGAGGCCGCCACCGTGGGGGCGCTGCGCTCCGTGGTGCTGGACACCGTGGAGACGTACCGGCCGCAGCTGCTGGCGGTGGACCTGCGGCGGGTGCCGTTCATGGATTCGATCGGCATCGGGGCGCTGGTGACGGCGAACAACAAGGTGCGGGAGGCCGGCGGCCGCATGGAGGTCCGCAGCCCGTCGCCGTTCGTGCACCGGCTGCTGCAGATCACCGGCCTGACCGAGCTGTTCGGCCTGCCCGACCTCCCCGAGGACGCGCCGACGTCCGGGGCACCGACCGGTCTAGGCGTGCTCGACAGTAAAGGTTGATACACCGCCCGCGGCCACCGCGTCGTAGCGGTTCTGGGCCGCCTCCCAGCCGTTGGACGGGAAGGCGCTGCCGGCGCCGACGCCGTTGTGGTCGGCCCCGTCGACGGTGACGCGGCCCGCGCCCCCGGCCGCCTGGACGCGCACGGGGGTGCCGCTGGGGGCGGTGATCCGCACAGCGCTCGCGCCTCCGTCGATGCGGACCGGGACGGTGCCGCTGGGGACGGGGAGGCTCAGTTCGATGGCGGAGACCCCGCCGACGTATTCGATGCTCGCCAGGTGGTTGAGCGCGCGCAGGTCGGCGGTGTTGCTCTGGGCGCCGCCGGTGAAGCGCACGGCCCAGGTGACGTCGCGGTTGAGCTGGATCGTGACTTCGGCGTTGCCGTCGGTGACCTGGACCTCGACCCGGTCGCCGGTGTCGTGGACGGCGGCCGTCTGCGGGGTGTCGACCCGGTAGAGGGTGTCGCCGAGGTCGGCGGCCTGCATGTTGACGGAGGCGGCCCCGGTGACGAGGTCGAGGGTGGCGTGGTCGCGGCCGCCGACCGCCCCGGTGACGGTGTGCGCGGTGTCGCCGGCGCCACCGCCGTGCATCTGGGGCCAGACGACGGCGGCTATGGCCGCGACCACGACGAGCGCGACGAGGATGACGCCGCCGACCAGGTAGACCGTGCGGGGTGGCGGCCCGGATGGGGCGGGCGTCGTCCCGTTGGGCCTGGTATCGACGGAAGCCATGGGGTTTTGGTCTCCCGGTGCTCACGCGGGCAAACATCGACCCGGGGCAACCTGGATGATCTTGATTGGTCGGACCCGAATGGGCCGCTCATTGGTCTGGAAACGAAACAAACCCAAGACCGGGGCCGCCGCCACGGGGGAAGCGGCGGCCCCGGCTGTCCTTGGGTTGCACGAAATGTACTCCGCCGCAGACCTTCTGCACAGCCCCAAACTGTGCCGTCTTCCCGACTGTCCAATGTGGAACACAGTCGCGCATCCGTTACCTGGCTTCGGAATCCGTTGTCGATCTTCGCTGAGGATTCCTGAATGTTGCCGGGATACACACATTCACCGGAGACGATGCGGCTCGGACTGGCGAGCATCCGCAGGACAGGAGCGCTCCCACGGATCGGCCGCGGCCTATTTGATCAAGCCGGAGCCCGCGGCAAGGAATCCGTGGCCCACCGTCGATCGTCAGGCCAGCTGCGCGGCCCGGCGGCCCGCCTCGGCCGGGGTGAGCAGCTCACCGTCGAGCACGACGGCCCAGAAGGCGTCCAGCGGAATCCGCTCGAACAGCGGCGAGCCCAGGCCCTCGAAGACGTCCTCGGGCACCAGCTTCAGCGAGGTGGTGACCACGATCGTGGGGATCGCCCGGGCCAGGTCGAGCGTGCCCTTGATGTTGAGGACCCGGGTGGGGCTGATCGCGTCCGCGCCCGCGAGGCCGGTGACCGGCTCCAGGCCCTCGGTGCCGGGCGCGTCGACGGTGCCGGCGGGCAGGCCGGCCACGGTGGCCTTGACCAGGGCGCTGCTGGGGGCGGTGCGAACCCAGCCGCCGCGCTGCTCGAGCAGCCGGGTGGCCAGGGTGACGGAGCGGTCCACGTCGCGGTCCAGCTGCTCGCGGATCGCGCGCAGGGCCGGGCCGGGGTCGGCGCTGTTGGCCGCCCGGGCGATGTGCCACATGGAGGCGTACCCCGGGAGCAGCCCCGGCAGCGGGGCCACCATCGCGCGCAGCGCCTGCGGATCGGACACGAACTCGGCGAGGCCGTCCAGGACCTGCCGGGCCACGCCGGTGGCACCTGACGTGCGGTCATGCACTGCCGCGGTTAACAGCGGCGACAACGTTGGCGCGCTCATGTTCGCTCCATGTGCTCAAATGCCCAAAAACGGATAACGACCCCAGACGGCCCCAGACGGACCCATGTATGAGACAGCCGGGGTCGATCTCCGTCAAGTAGGCAAACGAGCCAGCAGCACTCGGCGCTGCGGGTCTTTACCGAGCGGCAATCGGCGTGTAATCCCGGGCGCCGTAGCCGGTGTAGACCTGGCGCGGGCGGCCGATCTTCGTCTCCGGGTCGTTGATCATCTCGCGCCACTGTGCGATCCAGCCCGGAAGCCGGCCGAGGGCGAACAGGACCGTGAACATCGTCGTCGGGAAGCCCATGGCCTTGTAGATCAGGCCGGTGTAGAAGTCGACGTTCGGGTAGAGCTTGCGCGACACGAAGAAGTCGTCGGCCAGGGCGATCTCCTCGAGCTGCATCGCGAGGTCGAGCAGCGGGTCCGGCGTGGCCATCCGGCCGAGAACCTCCTGCGCGGCCTTCTTGACCAGCGCGGCGCGGGGGTCGTAGTTCTTGTACACGCGGTGCCCGAAGCCCATGAGACGGACCCCGGCCTCCTTGTTCTTGACCTTGCGCACGAACGACTGGACGTCGCCGCCGTCGGCGTGGATCTCCTGCAGCATCTCCAGGACGGCCTGGTTGGCGCCGCCGTGCAGCGGGCCGAACAGGGCGTTGACGCCGGCCGAGACCGAGGCGAAGAGGTTGGCCTGGCTGGAGCCGACCAGGCGGACCGTCGAGGTGGAACAGTTCTGCTCGTGGTCGGCGTGCAGGAGCAGGAGCATGTCGAGGACCTTGACCGCGACCGGGTCGACCTCATACGGCGTGGCGGGCACGCCGAAGGTCATGCGCAGGAAGTTCTCGACGTAGCCGAGGGAGTTGTCGGGGTACAGCATCGGCTGCCCGATGGCCTTCTTGTAGGCATACGACGCGATCGTCGGCACCTTCGCCATGAGCCGGATGGTGGAGATCTCCACCTGCTCCTTGTCGAACGGGTTGAGGCTGTCCTGGTAGAAGGTGGACAGCGCGCTGACCGCGGAGGACAGCACCGCCATGGGGTGCGCGTCGCGCGGGAAGCCGTCGAAGAAGCGGCGCATCTCCTCGTGCAGGAGCGTGTGGTGCTGGATCTTGCCGGTGAACTCCTCGAGCTGCGACGCGCTCGGCAGCTCGCCGTGAATGAGCAGGTAGGAGCTCTCCAGGAAGGTCGAGCCCTCGGCCAGCTGCTCGATCGGGTAGCCGCGGTAGCGCAGGATGCCCTCGTCGCCGTCGATGTAGGTGATCGACGAGACGCAGGAGGCGGTGTTGACGAAACCGGTGTCGAGGGTGACCTGGCCGGTCTCCTTCAGCAGCGAGCCGATCTCCAGGCCGCCCGGGCCCTCGGTCGCCTTGCGTACCTTGAGCTCGAGCTCGCCGTCGGGGTATGTGATGTTGTACTCACTCATGCGCGTCGTTCCCGTCTCGTCCCGCAGTCCGGCTCCTGGCCGCGACCCTCATTGCCCGCGACCGGCGCTTATGGCGCCTCCGCGCAGGATTACAGATCCACCCGTCCCACCCTGCGGCGGGGCGCGTCACTGCGATATTTCCTACTCGTGACATCCGTTCGCGCCCGAAAATCCATCGTCGCAGAGAGGTCGCCACCGAACCATCTCTTGTTCATGACTTCCGGCCGCCGCCCGAACGACACTTCCCGGCCGCCGCCGGAATGACTTCACGGCGCGCTGATCGGCTCCAGCGTGACGGTGTGGATACGGCGGGGATCGACATTGCGTTGCATCAACATGTTGCGCATCACGCCGACGGCGAGCGGGCTGCCGCTGAGGTACACGTCGTGCGACGTCCACTCGCCGAAGTCGACGACGACCTGCGGCAGCGAGCCGCTCTCGTACGGGTGGGCCGGGCCGCGGGCCACCACCGCGTGCACGAACGCGTGCGCGCAGCGGGAGGCGTGCTCGCGCAGCGACTCCAGGTCGTAGAGGTCGTCGCGGGTCGACACCCCCCAGAACAGGTGCACGACCCGGTCGTCGTCGTGCGCGGCGAGCTCGCTCAGCAGCGCCTTGACCGGGGTGACGTGCACGTCCTCGGCCACGATGAGCACCGCGCCGGCCCGGCCCGGCTCGATCTTGAAGTCGCCCTCGGCCCGGTGCAGGCGGATCGGGTCGCCGACCCCGCCGTCGCGCACGAGGGCGCCGGTGGCCCTGTCCCCGGGCAGCGCCTGGACGTGGATCTCGATGTGGTGGTCCTCGGCCGGCGGGTCGCCGATCCAGCAGGCCCGCCACGCCCCCGGCACCTCGTGGCACTCGACGATCGCGCGCTGCCCGGCGCGGAACGGGTACGGCAGGTCGGTCAGCACGGTCAGCACGGCCACGTCGTCGCGGCGCCGGTCGTGGGCGACGATCGTGCCGGTCCAGTACGGGGTCTCGCCGTGGTGCAGCTGGGCGCCCTGGCGCAGCCAGCCGACCGCGAACCGCCAGGCGTCGCGCCAGGCTCCGGCGTCCTCGTCCGTCCAGCGCTCACCCCGCACCGCGCGCATCGCCTCGCTCAGCGCGTCGCCGAACAGGTCGAGCTGGCGGGCCCGGGTCCCGATCAGCGCGTCGAGGGCCGGTGCGAGCCGGCCGAGGGCCGGTACGACGGTGCTGGGCTGGTCGAAGTGCTCGATCAACCACACCAGGCCCCGCTCGGCCGCCGAGGGGTCCTCGGCCACCGCCGTGTGCAGAACAGTGCGCTTTTCCGGTGGTACTGCCGACAGGATGCGCATCGCACCGTGGACGTCCCCGATCGCGTCGCGCAGCCGCGACTGCAGCTGGGCGAGGTACCCCTGATCGCCCTGTTTCGGCCCGTCGACCGGCCCGCCCTGTGCAACACTGTCCTTTGGCGCCGGGGTTTTGGGGGGTCGTTGCGGGGGTTGGTTCGTTTTCGGCTTTTCGTCACCTTTGTCGAGCCGCTGCCGCCAGGACCACAGCACGGTCAGCGGCTCACCGTTGCCGCCCACGGGTCCCACCTGCGTCATAGTCCGATTTTATCCGGATAAATCCGCATTACAGCCGGTACTAAAAATGTCGCACCCGGCTCGTAGAGTGCCGGGCATGTCCTTGGATCTGCTGGAGCTGCTCCCCGCCGGCTGGCGTGACGTGATGAAGCCCTATCTCGACCTCGACGTCGTGCAGCGCCTGCAGACGTTCGTCGAGCAGGAGTACGCGACCGAGACGGTGTTCCCCCCGCAGGAGGACCTGTTCACCGCGTTCCGGCTGTGCCCGCCCGAGCAGGCCCGGGTCCTCATCCTGGGCCAGGACCCCTACTTCAAGGCCGGCCAGGCCCACGGGCTGAGCTTCTCGGTGCGCCCGGGCGTCTCCGTCCCGCCGTCGCTGCGCAACGTCTACAAGGAGCTGCGCGAGGACCTGGGCGTGACCCCGCCGGCCAACGGCGACCTGACCCCGTGGGCGGCCGACGGCGTGCTCCTGCTCAACGCGATCATGACCGTCCGGGCCGGCAAGGCGGGCACCCACGCGAAAAAGGGCTGGGAGCAGTTCACGGACGCGGCGATCCACGCGCTCAACGCGTTCGACCGGCGGGTCGTGTTCGTGCTCTGGGGCAGCTACGCCCGCAAGAAGGCCGAGCTGGTCACCAACCCGCAGCACGTGATCATCGAGGCCGGGCACCCCTCCCCCATGAACCCGGCCGGCTTCCTCGGCTCCCGGCCGTTCAGCCAGGTCGACGCCGCCCTCGCCGAGGCCGGCCTGCCGCCGGTGCACTGGGTGTAGCTCGATGGGTGAGCGTGGGCTTCCGGGTCTCGAGTGGCCGCTGTGGCGGGCGCTGCTCGTGTTCCGGATCACCGCGCTCGGCTACGCCGCCGTCCTGATGGTCAACAACTTCCGCGACTACGCCTGGCCGCTCGGCGGCTGGCTGATCATCGCGGTGATGACCGTCTGGACGGTGGTGAGCAGCCTGGCCTATGCGCGGCCCGAGCGGCGCGGCTGGCCTCTGCTCGGCGCCGACCTGGCCGTCGCCGCCGCCTGCCTGCTCGCCTCCCGCTGGATCGTCCACCCCGCCGGCCTCGGCGTCGGCGCGCCGACCCTGCCGATGGCCTGGGTCGCCGGCCCGGTCGTGGCCTGGGCCATCTCCGGCGGCCGCCGCCGGGGCGCGATCGCCGCGATCCTGCTCAGCGTGGCCGACGTGGTCGTGCGCGACGGGTTCAGCCAGGCCACCGCCAACGGCCCGGTCCTGATGATCCTGGCCGGCATCGGCGTCGGGCACATCGCCCGGCTCGCCATCGACGCCGAGACCCGGCTCCAGCAGGCCATGGAGGTCGAGGCGGCCACCCGCGAGCGGGAGCGCCTGGCCCGCGGCATCCACGACTCGGTCCTGCAGGTCCTGGCCCTGGTCCAGCGGCGCGGGGCCGAGCTCGGCGGCGAGGCGGCCGAGCTGGGCCGGCTGGCCGGCGAGCAGGAGTCGGTGCTGCGCGCCCTGGTCGCCACCAACACCCCGCCGGTCGCCGCCGCGGACGCCTTCGTCGACGTCCGGCCGCTCCTGTCCGCCTACGCCTCGGCCACGGTGACGTTCGCCGCCCCGGCCACACCCGTCCGGCTGCCGTCGTCGGTCGCGGGCGAGGTGGCGGCGGCGGTCGGGGCGGCCCTGGACAACGTCGAGCGGCACGCCGGTGCCGACGCCCGGGCCTGGATCCTGCTCGAGGACCTCGACGACCAGGTCACCGTCTCGGTCCGCGACAACGGGGGCGGCATCCCGGCCGGACGGCTGGCCGAAGCCGAGCGAGATGGGCGGCTGGGAGTGGCTCAGTCGATCCAGGGCCGGATTCGCGATCTCGGTGGGACCGTGAGCGTGACGTCCACCGCGGGAACCGGTACTGAAGTGGAACTGACCGTGCCCCGCTCGAAGATTTAGGGTGCTTGGGTGGAGAGCGGGGCGAAGTTGCGGGTCATGGTCGTCGATGACCATCCGATGTGGCGCGAGGGGGTCGCGCGGGATCTCGCCGAGGCCGGATACGAGGTGGTGGCCGCGGTCGGTGAGGGCGCGCAGGCGGTGCGGATCGCCCCGTCGGTGCGGCCCGACGTCGTGGTCCTCGACCTGCAGCTGCCGGACTCCTCGGGGGTCGAGGTCATTCAAGGGATTCTCGCGACCTGCCCCGGTGCCCGCATCCTGATGCTGTCGGCCAGCGGTGAGCAGCAGGACGTGCTCGACGCGGTGAAGGCCGGCGCGACCGGCTACCTGGTGAAGTCCGCCGCCCGCGAGGAGTTCCTGGCCGCCGTGCGGCGCACCGCCCAGGGCGACGCCGTGTTCACGCCGGGCCTGGCGGGTCTGGTGCTGGGCGAGTTCCGCCGGCTGGCCAGCGTCACGCGGGCCGAGGACCCGGACGCGCCCCGCCTGACCGAGCGCGAGACCGAAGTGCTGCGCCTGGTCGCGAAGGGCGTGACCTACAAGGAGATCGCCGAACGCCTGGTCCTCTCCCACCGCACCGTGCAGAACCACGTGCAAAACACCCTGGGCAAGTTGCAGCTGCACAGCCGGGTGGACCTGGTCCGCTACGCCATCGAGCGCGGCCTGGACGCGTAGCGCTCCTCAGACCCGCAGGATGTCCAGCAGGTAGTGCCCGAGGACCCGCCCGCGGGTGAGGTCCAGGACCAGCACCAGAAACACCGTCGACTGCTCGCAGTTGACCAGGACGTGCTGCAGGTTGCCCAGCGGCATGTGCCAGGCGTAGGTCACCGTACCCTCGGAAAAGTCGTGCCCTTGCAGGTCGCCTTCCGGAATCTGGTCGAAGTAGGGCCAGAAGTCGAACGGAGGATCGGCGTCGGGCCCGAGCGGGACCGGTTCCGCCTCCATCGTGGCCTTGTACTCGACCTCGCTCAGCAAGCGCATCCGGTCAGCATGCCGTCCCCGGCCCGGAAGACAAAGCGAGGGGTGCGCCACCGCCCCTGGCCCACCGGCCACACGGCCGGATACTCAGACGCGGATTGAGTAGCGAACCCGATTCGCCGCGCGGCGCGGTGCCGCAAGCTGACTGGCATGGTGAGCTATCCGTGTCCGTTCTGCGGCGCGCCGGCCGGGCTGGAGTCCGGCTGCGGCGGCTGCGGGCGGCCGCCCTTCCCCGACGCCGCCGAGGTCGTCCGCCTCAACGGGGAGACCCGGCAGCTGTACTCCGAGGTCGAAGCGGCCCGCACCCGCCTCGGCTCCGCGGTGCTGCGCTACAACGAGGCCGTGTCGAGGCGCAACCTGCTCGCCGCCCGCATCAAGGCGGCGGTCGCCACCGCCGCCACCCGCACCCCAGCGCTCCCTCCCCCGACACCGTCCACCCCCGCACCCGGCCAGGCCGCGATGCCGGTGGCGGTGCCGGTGCCGGCCGTAGCGGTGCCGGTGGCGACGCCGGCCGCGATGCCGGTGGACGGTGGTTTTGAGCGGCGGCCGGAGGCGGAGCCGCGGACCGTGCAGAACCTGCTGTTCATTCTCGGCGGTCTGCTGCTCGGCGCGGCGGCGATCGTGTTCACCGCGGTCGCGTGGGCCAGCTTCGGTGTGCTCGGGCGGGCGGCCATCCTCGCCGTCATCACGCTGCTGACCCTGGCCGTGCCGCCGCTGGTGCAGCGCCGCGGGCTGCGGGCCACGGCGGAGACGTTCGCCGCGCTCGGCATCCTGCTGGTCGCCCTGGACGGATACGCCGCCTGGTACGTCAACCTCGCCGGGCTCGCGGGCGCCACGATCCCCACGACCTACGCGGGCCTCACGTTCACCGTCACCGCCGGTATCGCCGGCGCCTACGCGGCGCTGACCCGGCTGCGGGCCCCCCGCCTGGCCGCCGTCCTCGCGATCCAGCCGGTACTCCCGCTGCTCGCGCTGCACCGCGGTTTCGGCGCGACCGGCTGGGCGCTGGTGTTCGTCGGTGTCGCCGCGATCGGCCTGCTGCTGGCCCGCACCGTGGAGCCGGTCGCCTGGTTCGCCGCCGGCGCCGCCGTGCTCGCCACGCTGCCGCCCGCGCTGCACGCACTGGCCACTGTGGACGGCGTGGCGGCCGCGCTGCGGATCGCGGCCGTCATGGTCCTG
The DNA here is from genome assembly GCF_044454505.1 of Dactylosporangium sp. NPDC051541. Classification (NCBI taxonomy): domain Bacteria; kingdom Bacillati; phylum Actinomycetota; class Actinomycetes; order Micromonosporales; family Micromonosporaceae; genus Dactylosporangium; species Dactylosporangium sp. NPDC051541. The sequence goes on along the minus strand of NZ_JBITDU010000003.1, from coordinate 472,082 downwards.
CTGGCCGCGCTGGTCGTAGCGGCCGGGGCGATGCACCCGGCCACCACCCACCCGGCGGCCGGAGTCGCGACCGGCATCCTGGCCCTGGCCGGTGCGCGGCTGGTCGCGGAGGTGTTCCCGCAGCAGCGCTACGCGGCGTTCGCCGTGCTGGCGCTGCTGTTCGTGGCCGCGGCGTCCGTGATCCCGGAGCGTTTCCGCCGCGGCACCCGGATCGGCGCGCTGGTGGTGACCGCGGTGTTCGCCGCCCCGTACGTCGCGTTCGCCCTGCTGGCCGCCGTCCGCTCCGCCCTGCACGCTCTGCCGCCGTGGCACCCGGTCCCGGCCGCGGCCGGCCGCCTGTTCAGCTGGCCGGAGCCGGCCGCCCTGACCATCCTGGCCGTGGCCTTTTGGCTGGCTGTGCGCCATCGGGCCGTACCGTGGACGGCACTGCTGCTCCTGACGTTCGCCGCTCCGGCCGCCTTCACCGCGAGCAGCCCGGCCACGGCCGTCATCGCGGACGCCGCCGCCCTGGTGGTCATGGCCGTGGTCGTGGTCCGGCGGCCGGTCGACGCCGCACCGCCAGCCACGGCCGCGGCGTTCGGCCACGGTGCGATCGCGCTCGTGGCCATGCCGCTCGTCGGCGCGCACCTGGCCATCGCCGGCCTGGTCACGCCGGCCGCGACGCTCGTCTCGTATGCCGTGCTCGGCGCGCTGTCGGCGTTGGTCGCGGTCCGGGTGGACGTTCGCGGTGTGAGCCTCCCGGCCGCCGTCGTGGCGCTGCTGTCCCTGCCGGTGCTGGGGGCGGCCGCGTTCCGGCTGCCGTCGCTCGGGACCGCGACCTCCGGCCCGTTGCCGCCCGCCCTCGCCGGCGCGACCGCCGGGCTCGCCCTGGTCGTGACGGCGGCGATCGTCCTGCGCAACCGGGCCTGGAACGTGGGCACCATCGCCACCGCCACGGCCGGTGCCGGCGTGACGATTGCGGCCCTGGCCCAGTCGGCGGCCAACGGCGGGGTCACCTGGTTCGGCCCGTACGGTGCCGCCGTCCTCCTCGCGACCTGGCTCGCGGCCCGCGCCTTCCGCCCACCGGCCGGCCCATCGACGCCGGGCCGTGACTTGTCCGGGTGGCGGGCTGAGGGCAGCGGAGCCGGTACGAGGCACGTCGTCGCCGCGGTCGTCCCGGTGCTGGCCGTGGCGGCGTCGCTGCTGCCGGCGGTGCTCGAGGCGCTGCTGCGGCCGCTGAGCTGGCTCGGGTCGGTCTGGGCGGGGGCGCCGGGCGGGGTCGGGCTGGGGCCGGACGGCACGGCCTGGTGGGAGCGGCAACCGCCGGCGCTCGGGGCTGGGGCCTCGGCCGTGACCCTCGCGGTGCTGGCGGTGCTCGCGGTGCTGGTCGCCGGGCGGTTCGGGTGGTCGCGCTGGACGCTGGCCGCGCCGCCGGTGCTGCTCGGATCGGTGCTCGGGTGCGTGGCGATCGGGGCGCCGTGGCCGGTCGTGCCGGCCGTCACGCTGGCCGGCGGGCTGGTCACCGCGCTCGGGGCCGGGCTGCGCAAGCCGTCGCCGGGCACCGCGGTCGGGGCGGTCACCGGCTGGTTCGGCATCGTTCCCGGGCTGGCGGGGTGCCTGGCCGCGTCCTGGTCGACGATCGCCGGCCTCGGCCTCATCGTCGCGGCCGGGATCGTGGTCGGGATCGCCGGGCGGGCGGTCGCGGCGCGGGTGATCGCCTGGCTGGTCGCGGGGGCCGCCGGCGGGTGGCTGGCGTTCGCGGCCGGGCAGGCGGCGGACCTGCCGCTGCGGACCACGGCGTACCTGGTGCTCGCCGTGGCCGGGCTCGCGCTCGCCGGTGGTCACCTCGTGCGGCGCGGCGCGGCCAACCCCGGCGAACCGTCCCGGCCGGCCGCCATGTCCCGCACGGGCGAGGGGCGGGTGCTCGACGCCGTCGCGCACGCCGTCGCCGTGGTGGCGTTCCTGCTGGCCGTGGCCGATCTCGCGGCCGGGGCCGGTGTCGCGGGGCTCTGGGGTGTCGCGCTCGGGCTCCGGGCCCTGTCCGGGCCGCCGCGCACCGGCTATGCGGTGGGCGCGGTGCTCGCCGAGCTCGTCGCCTACGAGCTGGTGCTGGCGTCGCGGGCGGTGTCGGTGACCGAGGCGTACACGGTGCCGGTCGCGCTGGCCGCGCTCGCCGCCGGATGGTTCGCGGCCCGGCGCAGTGCCACGCTGACCAGCTGGGTGGCGTTCGGGCCGGCGCTGCTGTTCGGCTTCCTGCCGAGTCTGGCTCTGGTCACGGCGCTCGACGGGGAGCCCGTGCGGCGGCTGCTGCTCGGCGCGGCGGCGGTCGCGGTGGTGCTCGCGGGGGCGCGGTTCCGGCTCAAGGCGCCGATCGCGGCCGGCGGCGTCGTGCTCGCGGTGCTCGCCTGGCACGAGGTACTGCTGTTCTGGGACTACCTGCCGCGGTGGGCCCCGCTCGCCCTGGCCGGGGCGCTGCTCGTCGGCTTCGCGGTGACGTACGAGCGGCGGCTCCGCGACCTCGGCCGGATCCGCGCCGCGATGGGGCGGATGCGGTGACGGTTTCCGGAGGGCCCGCGGCAACGCTGTGCGGCGCGCTCCCGCCCGTTCAGACGGGGACGATCGTCGACGTCGTGCGGGCCTGTTCGGCGGCGGCGAGGATGTGGGTCACCCGAGCGCCGAACTTGGCGTCGCAGGCGTGCGGCGTGCCGGTCGCGGCGGCTTCCATCACGGCGTCCACCGCGCTGCCGAAGGCCTCGACCTGGTTGGCGTCCCAGGCCGGAAGGGTCGTCGCGCCGTGCTCGCCGAAGTATGCGAAGCCGAAGCTCGACGCGTCCGGCGCGGCGTCGATCGTCAGGGAGAGGGTGCTGGCCGCGCCGTTCTCGTGACGCAGCAGCAGGTGGGCCGTGTCGCGGGGGCCCTCGGCGGCGGAGAGGTCGATGACGGGGCCGAGCAGTGGGAGTATCACCGAAAGAGCGTGCGGGCCCAAATCCCACAGGCCGCCGTGCTGCTTGCGCCAGGCCGACCCGGCGTATGGGTTGCCGGGCCGGAAGATCGACGTGTACATGGTGCCGTGGGCCGCATACCAGCCGCCGAGCTCGGCGTTCGTGCTCAGGAAACGTTCGATCGACGGGACGAAGCGGTTCGTGAAGAACACGACGGTGGCCACCCCCGCGGCTTCGGCGGCCGCGACCACCTCGTCGGCGGCGGCCGGGGCCAGGGCGACAGGCTTGTCCAGCAGCAGGTGCTTGCCGGCCCGCGCCGCCCGGACCGCGAGGGGCGCCTGCACGTCCGGGGGCAACGCGATCGCGACCGCGTCGACCTCGTTGAACAGCTCATCGACGTCGGCGTAGGCGGGCACGCCGTAGCGCGAGGCCAGGTCCTTGGCCTTGTCGGCGCTGCGCCCCCAGACACCGGCCAGCGTCGCCGACGGGTGCGTCGCGAGGGCCGCCGCCTGCGTGACCGTCGCCCAGTGTCCCGTGCCCAGTACGCCGAATCGCATCGGGCCATTCTCCCCCACGGCCGGTTCGCCCTGATCACCGACCGGGCCGCGGAAACCGGCGGATGCCCGTTCAGGGGTTGTGGTGATCGATCCAGTCGTCGATTCTGGCCCACCACTCGTAGAGCCACTCGACGCGTTCCTCTTCGCCGGCCGGGATTTCGTCCGGTTCGACCGACCACCAGCGCATCGTGATCGTCAGGTCCAGGGGTAGGTGGGACCAGACGTCGCCGACGGTCAGGAGATTGTCCAGGCCGGTGTGGGCCACCCAGATCACGCCGGCCTCGGGGGCGGCGTCCAGGGCGGCCAGGGTGCCGCCGGGGCGGGGGGCCAGGACGTGGCGCATCCGTTCGGCTCGTTCGGCCATTGAGGTCAGGCCCAGGTCGCGCAGGCGTTGGATGGCGCGGACGCGGCGGCTCGGGGTGAAGTTGCCGCCCTCCGGGAAGAGGACGAGGACGTCGTTCTCGTCGAGGCCGGTGGAGAGTTCGCCGATGCGTTCCTCGCTGCCGGCGGCGACGGCCACGAAGTGGTTGGGGAGGCGGTTGAGCAGGACGTCGATCACCGGGTCCCACTGCAGCGTCGCCTTGAGCACGATTCTGGGCTCGCGGTCGAACCAGTTGACCAGGGCGTGGATCAGCAGGAAGGAGTCGCCGGGGCCGGCGTGGCGGGAGAAGACGAGCTCGGGCTGGCCGGGGGCGGCGACGTCGGGGTCGGTGCCGACGACGGCGACCTTGACCCGCAGCGCGAATCGCGCCTGGTGGAAGAGGATCCTCAGGATCGTGCCGATGAAGACGTAGTGCATGCGTTGGAACCGTGGGCCGCGCAGCCGCCAGCCGAAGCCGCTGGCGACCCACAGGGCGAAGAGGACGACCAGCGCCACCGCTTCCATGAGGAGGTATACCGCGATCATCCACGTCACCCGCAGCGCGCGCAGGCGGCCGGAGCCCAGGGGGCTCAGCGCGGCCGCCAGCAGGAGCCAGACCGGCATCGTGACCAGCACCGCGACGATGACGACGAGGGCGACGGGGGTGATGATCAGGCGGCGGATCCAGCGGGGTGGCATCGAAGAAACCAGACCCTAGTCCAGCGCCTCGAGGTAGGCGCAGGTCGCCTCGAAGGCCCGTTCGATGCGGCCGCGGGCCAGCTCGATCTTGCGGTAGGAGAGCGGGGAGTCGTCCTTGGCGGACCCACCGCCGGTGGGCAGGACGTGCACGGTCACGTCGTCCGGGGTTTCCCGCAGCTCGCGGGCGAACCGGTGCCGGCGCGCGACCTCGAAGGCGACCTGGGCGACCTCCCAGGGGCGGCGCGGCGGGCGCAGGGGCCGCTCGACCCGGCCGACCTGCATGACGAACACGGTCCGGGCGCCGAGCGCGACCGCCCGCCCGACGGGCACGGAGTTGACGATGCCACCGTCGATGAAATGCTCCTGCCCCAGGTGTACTGGCGGGAGCAGCCCCGGCACGGCGGAGGATGCGAGCACGGCGTCGATCAGCGGGCCGGACGAGAACCAGTGTTCGGCGGCGCGTTCGATGCTGGCCGCGCAGCACTGGAACGGGACCCGCAGGTCGGCGAACGTGGTGTCCGCGCCCAGGTGCAGTTCCAGCATCCGGCGCAGCGGGGCCGGTGAGTGCAGGTGGGTGTTGCGGGCGAACCGGCCGAGCTGCTTGGGCAGGGAGTCGCCGTAGACGGTGCGGGCCTGCGGCGACGCCCACATCTCGGTGAGCCGCTCGGCGACCCGCTCGTCGGGGGACGCGGCGACGGCGGCGCCGTTGAGCGCCCCGATCGAGGTGCCGATGACGAAGTCGGGGCGGATGCCGTGGTGCAGGACGGCGCGGACCATCCCGACCTCGTACGCGCCGAGCACGCCCCCGCCGCCGAACACGAAGCCGACGGGGCTCTTGACGTCAGGCATGCCGCCGGCGGCGGGTGCGCTGCGCGGGCGGGTTGCCGGACTGCAGGTAGGCCGGCGGGGTCTGGCTGCCCCGGCTCGGGCGGGGGTTCGGGTTGTTCGGGTCGTCCTCGGGCGGCGGGCCTTGGTTGTTCGGGTCGCCGCCGCCTCCGCCGGGGCCCGGCCCCTGCGGCTGGCCGGCCGGCGGGCGGGACGGCTCCGGGGGCGCGTCGACGACCTCGGTGATCGCCGGGAGCTGCTCCTCGGGGCCGCGCTGGGCGACGCGCAGGTTGCAGGCGGTCTCGTTGAGCACGAAGTCGCTCGGGGGCTGGGGGCGCCCGCCGTAGCCCCAGACGCCGAACGTGACCGCCTTGCCGGGCGGGAGCGGGGACTGGCCGGTGACTTTCGGCCCGCCGACGCCGGGGTCGTAGGAGCCGACGCCGTCGACGCGCTCGACCTGCTGGCCGCCTCGGAAGAGGAAGCTCAGATACCAGGGGTCGAGCGTGCGGTTGCCGATGTTGGCAACAGTAACGCGAGCCTCGAAGGCGCGCTCGTGGGCGGGGCTGTACTGCGGGTGGATGTAGAAGTCGACGTTGCACGCCGGCTTGGGCGCCCACGGCTTCCAGATGATCATGCCGGTGGTGGCGCCGGCCACGGCGATGGCGGCGATGACCGCGGTCCAGGTGCGCCGGGCGGCTCGGCTCGGGGGCCGGTGGTGGCTCCCGCCGGCGGCCCGGCGGGTTAAGTCGGCCCGCCGGAACTGCGGGGTGATCTCGTTCGGCGGCGGCGGGTGCACCTCCTGGGTGGCCGAGCCGTCCTCGCCGGGGAGCACGACGTGGATGCCGGTGGCGGCGGCCAGGATGCGGGCCACCTCGGCCGCGGACGGGCGGCTGTCGGGGTCCTTGGCCAGGCAGCGCGTGATGAGCCGGGCCACCTCGGCGGGCATGCCGGGGATGTCGGGCAGCGGGTTGGGCGGCTCGTAGACGTGATTGGCGATCATCTGCGTCGGGGTGTCCGCGTGCCAGGGCAGCCGGTCGGTGAGGCAGCGGTAGGCCAGCAGCCCGACGGTGTAGACGTCGGTGGCGGAGACCACGCCGCCGCCGAGGAGGCGCTCCGGGGCCAGGTAGGCCGGGGTGCCGAAGACGGTGCCGTCGCGCTCGTCGTCGGGGTCGAACGAGCCGGCCAGACCGGCCACGCCGAAGTCCAGGATCTTCGCGCCGGACGCGACGAGCATGACGTTGCTGGGCTTGATGTCGCGGTGCACGACGCCGCTCTCGTGCGCGGCGGCGAGGCCGGCGGCGACCTGGGCGCAGATCTGGGTGGCCCGGCGCCAGGACATCGGGCCGCTGCGCAGCCGCTCGGAGAGCAGCTCGCCCTCGAGGAGCTCCATGACGACGTAGGGGCGGCGGCCGTTGCGCCCGGCGGTGGCGTCCCCGGCCTCGCCGTAGTCGTGCACGGCGGTGATGTTGGGGTGCTGCAGGCGGGCGACGACCTGGGCCTCGGAGCGGATCCGCTCGCGGTTGCCGGGCTTGTTGGCCAGCTCCCCGGCGAGGAGCTTGACCGCCACGTCTCGATCGAGGACGAGATCCCGGGCACGCCAGACGACCGCCATACCGCCACTGCCGACGGGTGCGATCAACCGGTACCTGTTGCCGAGTACCTCGTCGGCGCTGCCGCTCAACCCAGTTGCCGTCCTGATCGATTCCGGTCGTTGTTCCTGGGAAACCGTACCGGGAGCGGAACGGCATGGCGAGACCCAAAATGACGCAGTTCATGACAACACCCCGGCAAATTGCTTCGCCGGGGTGCGCAGAAACCGGATGAATACGGGCGCGGTCCTTACATCGTCAGCAAATTGCCGTCCGGGACGACGATCTGCGGGCGGCCGTTCTCGAGGAATGCGGCGGCCTGCTTCGCCGCGAACCCGGGCGCCTCGCCGATCGCGGTGCCGTAGACGTCGGCGGTGTCGTTGGCGATCGTCGACCAGCCGTAGCGCTCGGACACCATCGACCGGGCCTGCTTGGCGACGCGGCGGGCGAACGGCTCGTCCTCCAGCAGCGTGCCGACCGAGGCGGCGAGCGCGTCGGGGGTCTTGGCCGGGAACGTGACGCCGGTGACGCCGGGCTCGACGATCTCGGCCAGGCCGCCGGTCGCGGCGACCGCGAGCGGCGCGCCGGCGGAGGCGCCCTCGAGGGCGACCATGCCGAACGGCTCGTAGATGCTGGGCACGACGAGCGCGTCGGTGGCGGCCATGAGCGCGGGCAGCTCCCCCTCGCCCATGAACCCGGCGAAGCTGACCGCGCGCTGGAGTTTCAGCCGCCGGACTTCTTCGAGCAGTTCACCCTTATGGGGGCCGTCGCCGGCGATGACGACGCGCAGCCCGTTGTGCCGGGCCCGCAGCTCGGGCAGAGCGTGGATGAGGTCCTGGACGCCTTTCTCGTAGACGAGGCGGCCGGCGTACCCGAGCAGGGGTCCCTCGCCCGCGAATCGGGCCCGGGCCGCGTTGACCGCCCGCGACGGCGCCCGCCACACGCTGGCGTCGACCCCGTTGGCGACGACCGACACCCGGGTGGGCGCGAGGTCGAGCAGGCGGGTCACCTCCCAGCGCATGTACTCGGAGCAGACGATGACCCGGCAGGCCTCGTGCCCGAGCCACCACTCGACGGAGTGGATGCACTTGTTCATCTCGTCGGGCAGCCAGCCCTGGTGCCGGCCGGCCTCGGTGGCGTGGATCGTGGCGACGAGCGGCCGGTCGAGGCTCTCCTTGAGGGTGACCGCCGTGTGCGTGACCAGCCAGTCGTGGGCGTGGATCACGTCGTACTCGCCGGTCGCGGCGGCCCGCAGCGCGGCCCGGGTCAGCGTGTGGTTGAACGCCATCGTCCAGGCCAGCAGCGTCGAAGTGGCCAGGGGGAACAGCGGCGGGTCCTCGGCCGCGCGGACGATCCGCACGCCCTCCGAATACTCCTCCAGGGGTGCGCCGGGCGCGTGCCGCGTCACCACCGTCACCTCGTTGCCGGCCGCCACCAGGGACGTCGCGAGGGCGTGCACGTGCCGCCCGAGCCCGCCGACCACGACCGGCGGATACTCCCACGACAACATCAGAATGCGCATCGGTAGCCGGTTGGCAATCCCGCCGGTCTTGTTCACGTGGCCGCCCCCACAAATGTTTTTGATCAAAACGCTCGCCCATGTACCCACGGCAGCCTGATATACACACGCGCTCTCGCCCCTGCGTGTGAGCTGTTGGGTGGGTTGAGACCTCATCCTGCCCCGCCAGGGTTACCGCGGCGGCAAATCTCATTTCTAGGGTGTAACGGTCAGCCGACATTCCTTCGAACGCGTAGGACCTCCGCGACCGACCAGGCCTGAAATGGGCATCCCGTGGCTCGGTGCGGTGCGTCCCCGTCGGCGGTCTCGCTGACCGAACCTACACCCCATTCCCACAGATGCGCTTCGATACCTTCCAGTAGCACACCGTGATTTTTTGCAGATTCAGCCGAGTGGGCATCGGCGTATGGGCCGATCATCCAGGGCCAGACGGTGCCCTGGTGATAGACGGCGTCCCGCTCGGTCGGCCCGCCCGCGTGGGCGCCGGCATAAGCCGCTTCGCCTACCGCCAAACTGCGTGGCCCCAGGGGTGTGATCAGGGAAGACAGCGCCGGGGGTACTGCCTGTCCGCGCATCGGCCCGCGCGGAAGGCTCCACGCCAGCAGCTGGTTGGGCCGCAGTGCGGGGTCGTCGCCGGCGGGGCCGTCGACCACGTCGTAGAGGGGCCTTGCATCCTGCAGACCGGTTGCGGAGTGCAACGGTCCCCCGATCGGGAAGCGGCGCTCGAAGCTCGCCCGGGCCCGGTCCAGCAGCGCCGGCAGCGCCCCCGAATCCTGTCCGAGGCGCTCCTTCAGGGCGATGATCGCGACCAGCCCGTTGATCCACAACGCGTTCACCTCGACGGGCTTGCCGGCCCGCGGTGTGATCGGGATCTCCCCCACCCGGGCGTCCATCCAGGTGAGCGCGACGCCCGGAGCGCCCTGCGTGATCAGCCCGTCACCGTCGGCCCGGATGCCGTAGCGGGTGCCGCGCAGGTGCGCCGCGACGACCTCGTCGAGCGCGGGCAGGACCTCGGCCGCGAGGTCGTCGTCGCCGGTACCGTCCACATGCCGCTCGATCGCGTGCAGGAACCAGAGCGTGGCGTCGACGGTGTTGTGCTCGGTCTGCCCGGTGTCGGCGGTGTTGGCCAGCATCCCGCCGTCGAGGGTGGCGGCATAGCTCCGCAGCAGCTCCCGGCCCTCGTCGTACCAGCCGGTGGCCAGGAACAGCCCCTCGTAGGCGGTCATGGTGTCGCGCGACCACGCCCCGAACCACGGGTAACCGGCGACGACGTCCGGCGCACCGGCAGTACCCCCGACAACAAAAGCGTCGGCCGCGAGGACCAGGGCGGCGTCCGTCGCGTCGCTGGCGTCGTGGGTCAGGGAACGGTTGCGGCGCCGGGCCCGCTCGACGATCCACTCGGCGCCCCGGGCGTCGTCGCCGGTGCCGGCCCAGGCCTCGACCGCGATCGCCTCGCCCGGCTCGAGGGTCTGCGTGAACCGGCCCGCGCACCACAGGTCCTCCGACGCCGGGAGGCCGCGGTCGGACTCGACACGCGCGTGAGCATCGCGGTACCACTGCGAAATCTGCTCGAAGCCCGGCCCCCGCAGCCGGAAGCTCCCCTCGACCACGGCCCCGGTGCCGTGCGCCTCCACGACCGGCGGCGGGCCCGCGGCGGTGCGTTCCCCGTGCGCGTCCCGCCAGGTCACGAGGGCTTTGAGGGACAGCGTCACCGGGCCCGGCGCGCTGACGACCCGGTGCACGACGCCGAGGTGGGCGCGGCCGTGGACCATCGCCAGCTCGCGCTCGATCACCACCGGGCCGATCCGCCAGCGCCACCGGGGCAGGCCGTCGATCAGGTCGAAGCGTTCGAGCAGGGTGTGGCCCGCCGGGCTGATCGCGCCGCCGGCCCACTCGTGCACCGCGAGCTCGACCTGCGCCCGGGACGGCAGCGTGACGACCGGGTCGAGGGCGGCCAGGGCCAGGTGCCGCCGCGACGGCTGCCCGGGCTCGGCCGCGACGAGCAGCCCGTGGTACCGCCGGGTCCGCAGTCCCGAGACGGTCCCCATGGCGTAACCGCCGGTTCCATCCGGGACGAGCCACTCACGTGCCGCCCCGGCTGACAAATCACCACATACCTGCGCGCCGAACATGACCATGCGCACAATCTTGGTGGCTGCGGGTGGCGGGCAACGAGGGGGTCCCCGCAAAATTATTGATCAAGGAGCATCGTGGTGTAGGAACGAAAGCCGCATATGGGCTCGGGCCCAGCCGGCCTCAACTTGACCGAAACATGAACGACGGAGAATAGCCGCGTGATCGAGGACGATGGGAACGCCGAGCGCCGACGGCTCGCGGAAGCCGACAGCGGGGAGCGCCCATGGCGGGGCTGGGGGCCCTACCTGTCCGAGCGGGCCTGGGGCACGGTCCGCGAGGACTACAGCCCCTACGGCAATGCCTGGGACTACTTCCCGCACGACCAGGCCCGTTCCCGGTGCTACCGGTGGAACGAGGACGGCATGGCCGGGATCTGCGACGACCGGCAGACGTTCGCCTTCGCCCTCGCGCTGTGGAACGGCAAGGACTCGATCCTCAAGGAGCGGATGTTCGGCCTCGGCGGCGACCTCGGCAACCACGGGGAGGACGTCAAGGAGTACTGGTGGTACGTCGACTCCACCCCGACGCACTCGTGGATGACGTGGCGCTACCACTACCCGCAGGAGGCGTTCCCCTACGACGACCTGGTCGCCGAGAACTGCCGGCGCGGGCGTAACGAGCCGGAGTACGAGCTCGCCGACACCGGCATCTTCGCCGAGGACCGCTACTGGGCGGTCGAGGCCGACTACGCCAAGGCCGGCCCGACCGACATGTGCATCCGCATCACGGTGAAGAACATGGGGCCGGACGAGGCGACCCTGGACGTGCTGCCGACCCTGTGGTTCCGCAACACGTGGGCCTGGGGGCTGCCCGGCCGCGACTACCGCCCCGAGATCCGGGCCAAGGACAACGGCCTCCTGGCCGAGCACCGTCTGCTCGGGCGGCTGGCGCTGACCGGTGACGGTACCCCCAGACCGCTCTTCTGCAACAACGAGACCAACGGGCCGCGGATCTGGGGCAAGGAGGGCGAGCCGTACCCGAAGGACGGCATCGGCGACCACATCATCCACGGCACCGACAGCGTCAACCCGGACGCCGTCGGCACCAAGGGCGCCCTGCACTACCGGCTGACCGTCGAGCCCGGCGGCACCCGGGAGATCCGCCTGCGGCTCAACCTGAACGCGCCCGGCGCCAAGGACCTCGCCCCGGCCGACCTGAAGGCCGACTTCGAGTCGACCATGGGCCGCCGCCGGGCCGAGGCCGACGCCTACTTCGACGCCCTCGTCCCCGCGGCCGCCACCGACGAGGAGAAGATGATCGTCCGGCAGGCCGTCGCCGGGCTCATGTGGGGCAAACAGTTCTTCCACTTCGACGTGGCCCGCTGGCTGCAGGGCGACCCGGTGTCGGAGCCGCCCCCGGACAGCCGCCGCTACGGGCGCAACAGCCACTGGTGGCACATGAACAGCTGCGACGTGCTGTCGATGCCGGACCCGTGGGAGTACCCCTGGTATGCCGCTTGGGATCTGGCCTTTCACTGCGTCGCCATCGCGCGCGTCGACCCCGGTTTCGCCAAGGAGCAGCTGCTGTTGCTCCTGCGTGAGTGGTACATGCACCCCAACGGCCAGATCCCCGCCTACGAATGGGCGTTCGGCGACGTCAACCCGCCGGTGCACGCCTGGGCCGCGCTGCGCGTCTTCGTCCTCGACGGCTCCCGCGACTTCGACTTCCTGGCCCGGGTCCTGCACAAGCTGCTGCTCAACTTCACCTGGTGGGTCAACCGCAAGGACGCCGAGGGCAACAACGTCTTCGAGGGCGGCTTCCTCGGCCTGGACAACGTCGGCCCGTTCGACCGCTCGGCCGCGCTGCCCGTCGGCGGCCGCCTCGAGCAGAGCGACGGCACCGCCTGGATGGCGATGTACGCGCTCAACCTCCTCGACATGGCCCTGACCCTGGCCGTGCACGACCGGGTCTACGAGGACATCGCCGCGAAGTTCCTGGAGCACTTCGCCTACATCGCCGACGCCGCCTACGAGTTCGGCCTGTGGGACGAGGAGGAGGCGTTCTTCTACGACGTCCTGCGCACCGCCGACGGCCACCAGATCCCGCTGAAGGTCCGCTCGGTCGTCGGCCTGCTTCCCCTGACCGCGACCACGATCATCAGCTCCTCCACGCTGCGCCGCCTGCCGGACGTGGCCGCCCGGCTGCGCTGGTTCCTGACCAACAAGCCCGAATACGGCGACGTGGTCGGCGCGAAGAAGAGCCGCGGCGGCCAGCAGCTGCGCCTGCTGTCGATGGTCGGCCCGGACCAGCTGATCCGCATCCTGCAGCGGATGCTCGACGAGGACGAGTTCCTCTCACCGTACGGCCTGCGGACGCTTTCCAGAGCCCACAAGGAGGAGCCCTTCACGGTGTACCTCGGCGACCACGCCTACACCGTCGGCTACGAGCCGGGCGAGTCGACCAGCGGCCTGTTCGGCGGCAACTCCAACTGGCGCGGCCCGATCTGGATGCCCGTCAACTACATCCTGATCGAGGCGGTCCGCCGCTTCGCCGAGTTCTTCGGCGACGACCTGCAGGTGGAATACCCGGCGAAGAGCGGCAAGATGGCCACCCTCGCGACGGTCGCCGACGACCTGTCCCACCGCCTGGTCAAACTGTTCCTCAACGACGAGCAGGGCCGCCGCCCGTTCTTCGGCGACGTGGAGCTCTTCCAGCGCGACGGCGAGTGGCACGACCTGCTGCTGTTCTACGAGTACTTCCACGGCGACACCGGCGCCGGCCTGGGCGCCGCCCACCAGACCGGCTGGACCGCCCTGGTCCTCGACCTCATCCTCACGCTGCGCACACCCCCGCCACCCGACGCCCGCCGCTGAGCTGGGCTTTCCCGACATGTCGGGCGCTCCGCGCCGCGACATGTCGGATTTCTACCCTGACCGGGATATCACAACGGCGTGTTCAACTTGGTCGATGCGTTCGGGATCGGCGTCCGGCGGCCTATCGAAGTCGTTGGTTCGAGCTGAGACGACCTTCTGCTTGAGCTCTGTCGCGGACCGCCCTGACGGAGACCAACGAGTTATCCGGCTGACGGACCTGCCAGAAGTCGAGACCGTCGCATTTCTCGGATCCGGTCACCGCTTTACCCGCCTCATCCAGGCTGACAAAGGCATCGCTCGTCGGAAGCCAGATGATCCCATCTCCGTCCACGGTGGCGCGGTAGTCGCTCGTCTGCGCGACGAGCTGAACGCCGTCCGGAAGAATCCCCCGTTTCATCAGTCGGGCGATGACCGTCCGCGAGTTTGGCGTCGGCCGGCGGCGAATACGCTCCGGCAATGCCTCCCGTATTGGGAGATCTTCCGGCTCCGGCTGGGCGACGGGCGGGAAGCCGAGCCGGACCGGGTTCCAGATCGCCCGGCACAACCGCAGGTAGAGTTCAGTCCGGCTCCGGACGACCTGTTGCATCTTCGGGTCCGGGCCGAAGTCATGGAAGTGCCCGCCAAGGTCGTCATCCTTGAGAAAGTCGCGGACGAACGTGTTGTTCCGGCGATGCCCCGCATTCAGGATGGCCGTCAGATTGTTCTGCCGCCCATACCGCTCAACCTTTTCATCGAACCTCATGTCGTTCAGGCTGGCGTTGTCCTTACGATGCAACAGCACGAGCGACCCGATCCTCGAACGGAGGACGGCGAAGTCCGCAGGCTCGGGAATCTCGTCGCGATACCAGTCGGCATGATTCGGCCAGAGGTGCTCGACCTGCCAGGATCGATCCTCGCCCAGATATTCCGCGCTCATGTCGCGCTTGCCGCACCCCTTTTCGACGAAGGACGTGAGGCGGGCGAGCAGGTAACGGACCTGGCCCTTGTTATTGCCGCGAAGACGAAAATTATGTATCGATTCGAAGTCCTCCGCCGGAAGAGCGGCGGCCAATTCATTCGCGACCTGCTGCTCGTTCTCGCACTGGCGAAGCAGGGTGATGAGGCGCCTGAGCTCGGGCTCGAAGTCACGCACGCCGAGAGGCTCGTCGTTGAGCATCCGGGACACATAGAGGCGGTCCAGGTAGTTGGCGACCAAGCGGGCCTTGCGCTTGGCATCTGTGGCGGTGTCGCGCGGCCGCACCGCCGCGAGCACGACATGCAATTGATTGCTCAACCCGTTCACGGAGTTGTAGTAGATGCCTTCTAGATTGTCCTCCAAGTAGGGCTTCGACTGCGCCCTCTTGAACCGGACATAGTGCTCCGACAAGTAGATGAGGTTGTCGACGAAGCTGAAGTAATCGTCGCTCGTCCTGAGACCGAGGCGGGATTCCGCATTCCGGCGGACCCAGATGTTGAGCGCCTCCTCGATCTCGCGGAGGTCGCTACCGCTCTCCTCCCCCATCGACGCATAGTGTGCGATCAGGGCGGCCTTCAGGAACTCCTTTGGGGCGCCAGCGTCCTCCCGGTCAGTTGTGACGCGTGCGAGCATCTTGCGCCAGCGCTCGTTGAGGTCGTCCTGGTGGGCTCCAACCTCCGAAATCAGGAAGCTCTTGACGAGGTCGGCCGATGTGAGGCGAGCCCCGCGATCGTTCATCGACTCGAAGATCTTGAAGCCACTGCCCTTGTTGCCGGCTCTGATGCCGATCAACACGACGTCGCCCAACAGCCAGTCGACAAACGGCGAACACGATTCGGCAGTGAGACTCTGATCGAGCAGTTCTTTGATCAGCTCACTGCGGAAGGACATGTTCCGCACAGAGATCGGCGTGCCCGAGTCGACCTCGAAGCGGACATCCTTGTACAGCCGCCCGAGGAACTCCCGTCGCTCCTCGATGTCGATCCGGAACCGAAGCCGACTGCCCTGAAACTCGCCGATCACCCGGCTCAACTTGTCCACCGCAGTCGACTGCCCATACGACTCGGCGATACGACGCAGGTGCAGGAACAAGAGATGCAGCGTGGTGAACCGCTGCTGTCCATCCACGAGGTACCTGATGCCACGGGCCTCTTCGACGTAGACGAACGGGCCCATGAAAAATCGGTCCGGTTCCGCGCGTTGCCAGCGGCGCCGCCCACCCTGCCAGTCGTCCTCGAAGGCGCCAACGAGGTCGTTCACCAGCGTCCGGACGTCGTCCGCCGACCACGCGTATTCACGCTGGTAGTAGTCGATCCGGTAGAAGGGCTTCTCGAAAAGATCCTTCAAACTGAAGGCTTTGCCGGTGATCGAACCGCCCATGGTGCCTCCAAATCGACCGGCCGCAGGCTGATGGCACAGCGAAGGCCTGTCACCCATCGTCATGGCGTAGTCACACACTAGGGAAGGCCGGCGTTCGAGAAAAGATGTGAGCAGTGGCAGATAGCAGCCGACGCCGATGAACGGGCGCACTTTGCTGCGGTGCTCGCGGCGACTCGGCGGCGGCGGGCCGACCTCGACGACGCGCTAGGCCAGCGGGGCCGCAGGCGGTGTGTGCAGGCGACAGCGACTACAACATCGGGGTGCGGTGGCGCTCCAGGTAGGCCTCGACGTGCTCGGCGTGGTCCGGTCGGCTGAGGATGTAGCCCTGGCCGAGCGGGCAGCCGGCGGCTCGGACCACGTCCACGTGGGACTCCGTCTCCAGGCCGCACGCGATCACGTCGATGCCGAGGCGGCGGGCGAGGGTCACGACCACGTCGACGATCGGGGTGGCCGGGCCGCGGCGGCCGGCGGGCTCGTTGAACAGCGACTGGTCGATCTTGAGCACGTCGATCGGGAGGCGGCGCAGGTGGGCCAGGGCGGTCGGGCCCGTGCCGAAGTGGTCGAGGGCCGTGCGGACGCCCAGGGCGCGCAGGCCGGCCAGCTGCTCCACGGCCACGGTGTCGTCGGGCAGGGCGGCCTCGGTGACCTCGATGACGAGGGACTCGGCCGGGATGTCGTGGGTGTCGACGGCGGTCGCGACCGTGCGGAGCCAGCCGTCGGCGGCCAGTTGGCGGGCGGAGACGTTGATCGACACCCACAGGTCCCGGCCGTCGCGGCGCCAGCGGGAGAGGTTGCGGCAGGCACTGTGCAGTACCCAGGCGGCGATCTCCTCCGGGAGGGCACCGCCCAGCTCCTCGGCGATCGGGAGGAACTCCGCCGGGGGGACGTTGCCGAGCCGCGGGTGGCGCCAGCGCAGCAGGGCCTCGGCGCCGACCGGCTGGCGGGTGCCGAGGTCGGCGATCGGCTGGAAGACCAGGTCCAGCTCGCCCCGGCCGACGACGCCGGGGAGCTGCTGCTCGATGTCGGTGCGGCGGACCAGGGCCGCCTCGAACGACTTGTCGTAGCACTCGACGCGGCCGCCGTCGCGGGAGCGGGACAGCTGCTGGGCGCGGCGGCGGGCCACGTCGGCGTGGCGGATCGCCTCCTCGGCGCCGGTCGCGCCCCGCAGGTCGGCCACGCCCACGTCCGCGGACAGGTGCACCGTATGGCCGGGCAGGTGGAACGGCTCGGCGATGGCCGTCGCCAGCCGGGTGGCCAGGGCGAAGGCGTGGACCAGCGGCGCGTCGGTGAGGACGGCGAACGCGTTGCCACCCAGGCGGGCCGGGAGGTCGGCGGGCGCGATCGACGTGCGCAGGCGGCGGGCGGCCTCGATGAGCACGGCGCCGGCGACGCTCTGGCCGTGCAGGTCGGCCACCGTTTCGAAGCGGTCGAGCGCCAGGACCAGCAGGGAGCCGCGAGCCGCCTCGCCCGCCGCGGCGACGAACTTGCGGCGGTTGGCCAGGCCGGTCTGGTCGTCGGTCCAGGTGACCTCGTCGAGGGTGCGCTGGAGCTGGGCCCGGTCGCCGACGTCACGGACGTGCACGACGAGGCCGGCCACCTCGGGCTCGGTGCGCTGGTCGCTCACCGTCGACTCGGTCTCCCGCCAGCGGCCGAAACCGTCCCGGAGGCGGGCCTGGACCAGCACGTCCTGGCGACCGGCCCGCACGTCGCGCAAGGCGCCCGCGACGGGGTCGGCGTCGTCCGGGTGCAGCAGGTCGGTGAAGGCGCGGCCGAGGACGTCCTGGTCGGAGAGGCCGAACTGGCGCGCGGCGGCCGGGCTCTGCCACCGGGCGACGAGGTCGTCGTCGAGCACGATCGTCACATCGGAGGAGCCGGACACCAACGTGCGAAAACGAGCTTCCCGACCGGCGAGGGTACGGGCATATCGGCGAATGTCGCGCGACGCCAGCAGTTCCCTGGTGGCCAGGGCGGCGAGCGCGGCCACGCCGAGTGCGACGGAGGTGGGGTCGAAGCGGCCGCCGGTGAGCAGGTGGAAGGCGGACACCGCGACAGCCAGGAACGCGGGCGCCATCAGCAGCGGATAGGCGGCGAGGGTGCCGTCCTCGTCGTACGCCTCGGGGCGGGTCGGCTCGTCACCGGCCCGGCGGGCACCGGCGGTGATGAGGAACGGGCCCGCCACCATGGCCAGGCCGGCCAGGACGAGGCCGGCGGTCACCGCGGCGGGGGCCTGCGGCCAGGCGCGATCGTGGCCGAGCAGCAACAGGGAGTACCCATCGGCGCCAACAATGGAAAGGACCGCGCCGCCGCTGCAGCCCAGCGCCGCGGGACGATGCCGGACGGCGCGCAGGCCGGTGACGACGGCGACCGCGACGGCCACGGCCCCGGTGGCGGCCACGGCCAGGCGCAGGGGGCCGGTGCCCGGGGCCACGACACGGCCGAGCGCCAGGACCCACGCGCAGTAGAACAGGCTCACGCCGATGCCGGCGCCGTCGAGGAGGCGGCGCAGCCGGGCCGCGAGGGTCGGCGCGGTGCCGGGCAGCAGGAGGAGGCCGAGCAGGTACGTCGGGGCCGCGAGCAGCGTCGTCACGGCCGCGACCGGGCCCGGGTCGAGCCCCGGCAGGCCGGTGAGCAGCACCCCGGCCCCGGTGAACAGCGCACCCATACCCAGGAAGCCGGCGCCGCGGCACGGACCGAAGTCCTTGCGCCCGTGGTGGATGCGTAACGCGAGGCGGATCAATGCCCCGGCGTGCAGCAGGGCGGCCGCGCCGGCCGCGACGGCGACCGCGACCAGGCCGAGGACCGGCCCGATGCAGGCGGCGGCGCCGAGGGCCGCGGCCGTGGTGAGCATGGCGAGCCAGAACGTGCGCGGGTTGCTGACCACTGCGATGCCGCTTTCGCGAGGGGAGCGCTTGGGTTGTGCCTTGGGGGTGTGCTCATCTGGTCAACGACGAGAGCCGCCCGGGGTTACTGGCCGGTTGTGACAATCCGCCGGACGGTGTCGAGCCGTTCGCGCCGCACGGTTTCGGCGACGGTACCCCTGGTGGCCTCGTCGAGCAGCAGCCCGTCGATGAGGCCGATGAGCAGCCGCCCCCGCTCCCGGTCGCCGGTGATCCGCTCGGCGCGGTCGACGAACCCGTCCGCGAGCCGGGCGGCGGCGTCCCCGAGTTCGCGGCGGGCCTGCGGGTCGAGCATGAGCATGAACCGCACCCGCGTCCTGGTCGAGCCGGCCCACTGATCGAGGACGTCGGCTACGTCACGCTCGTGCAGGTCGGCGAGGTCGAGTTCGGAGATGCGCTCGAGGACGGCAGTGAGCAAGGCGTTGCGGGTTGGGCAGTGGTAGCTGCACGTTCCTTGCGGCAGCCCGGCCCAGGTGTCGACGGCCCGGTGAGTGAGCCCGCGCACGCCTTCCTGCCCGAGCACCTCGATGGCCGCATCAGCGAGCCGCTGCTTCCTGTCCGTCACGATCAGTCCTCCCCCGCCACTCCTGCGCGCATCGTCCACTTCCCCGCCGGATGCTACAGGTGTAGCGTCGTGTCGAGTTACTACATCTGTAGCGGAACGCTCATGAGCGATCGAGATGGGGGAACCCGCGATGCACGCGATCATCGTCGGCGCCGGGATCGGCGGGCTGGCCACCGCACGTGGATTGCGGCTGCGGGGGTGGGACGTCACCGTGTTCGAGCGGCAGCCGGTGCTCGAGGCGGCGGGCGCGGGTCTGTCGCTGTGGCCGAACGCGCTGCGGGCCCTCGACTGGCTGGGCGTCGGCGACCGGGTCCGGGCCGCGGGTGCGCCGATAACGGGTGGCGGCCTGCGCACGGCTCGAGGCACCTGGCTGTCCCGGGTCGATCCGTCCGCGCACATCACGTCCGGACCCCTGGCGATCCACCGCGCGGATCTGCACGAGATTCTCGCTGAAGACCTTCGCGTGGGTACTGCCACCGCTGTCACGGACGTCCGAGCCCTCGACGCCGACCTGATCGTCGGGGCGGACGGGATCGGCAGTGTGGTCCGCGCCGAGTACGCACCGCAGATCCGCATCCGCGACAGCGGCCAGGTCTCGTGGCGTTCCGTGGTGCACGTTCCCGGCCTGTCGTCCATGAGCGGCGGGGAGTTGATGGGCGGTGGACAGGCGACGGGCGGTGGACAGGCGACGGGCGGCGCGCAGGTGATGGGCGGCGGCGAGTCGGTGGGGCCGGGCGGGCGGCGGTTCGGTTATGCGCCCTTGCGGCACGGAGTCTACTGGTACGCGGCGGTGCCCGGGCCGCTGCGAACGACCTCCGCGCGTGAGCAGTTGGATGAACTGCGACGGATGTTCGCCGGCTGGCATGACCCGATCGCGGCGCTGCTGAAAGCGACCGATCCGGCCAGGTTGTTGCACCATCCGCTGCTCGACCTGCAGCCGGTGGCCCCGATGCGGTTCGGGGATCGGGTCGCGCTCGTCGGCGATGCGGCGCACGCGATGACGCCGAATCTCGGGCAAGGGGCTTGTCAGGCCTTGGAGGACGCGGTCACCTTGGCGGCGTTGGTGGGTCCGGTCGCCGGCCGGTCGCCCGCTTGGACCGGCGGGGCTGGGCCTGGGACTGGCGGGGCTGAGCCTAGGACTGGCGGGGCCAGGGCCGGCGAGCCTGGGGCTGGGGGTCGATCAATCGCGGCGGCGCTGGCCGAGTACGACCGGGTCCGGCGGCCGCGGGTGGCGATGGTGGCGCGGCGTTCCTGGCAGGTGGGGCAGATTGCCGGGTCACGGAACGCATTGGTCGGCGCCCTGTTCAACGTCGCGGCCCGTGTGACGCCGGCACGACTCACCGTGCGCAGTGCGGAACGGATCGCCGCCTGGAACCCGCCGCCCGCGCCGAAACACACGCCACTGCACCGCTCATCGACCGGGCCGAAAAACGAACACCACTGAACGGTCAGCTGATCGTCGCGCCGGCCGGAAAGCGGCATCGGCGGGGACGCGGTGGAGGCGTCGCCGCCCCGGCCGCGAGCGCGAGCGGGCTATGACCCGGCCATCCGCTATGCGGGCAGGCGGGCGTTGCTGATCTCGTCGCGGCCCAGCCAGGAGCGCAGGCGGTGGCGCAGGCCCTTGCGTTCGGGGACGTCGTCGCCGACGATGTCGGCCACCACGGCGGTGATGTTGTCCGGGCCGCCGGCTCGCAGGGCCATGTCGACCAGGCGCTCCACGCACTCGTCGACGTCGGCGTATTCGCGCATGGCCTCTTCGATCGTCTCCGCGCGGAGCACGCCGGACAGGCCGTCGCTGCACAGCAGGTAGCGGTCGCCGGCGCGGGCCGCGGTCACCGAGTAGACCGGGTCGGTCGGCTGGCCCTGCAGGACCCGGCTGACCAGGGAGCGCTGCGGGTGCGTGGTCGCCTCGTCGAGGGTGATGCGGCCCTCGTCGACCAGGAGCTGCACGTAGGTGTCGTCCTTGGTGATCTGGGCGAACTCCTCGCCGCGCAGCAGGTAGGCCCGGGAATCTCCAATGTGGACCAGGCCGATCCGGTCGCCGGAGAAGAGGATGGCGGTGAGGGTGGTGCCCATGCCGAGCTTCGACGGGTCCTCCTCGACCTCGTCGCGGATGCGGCGGTTGGCGTCGGAGACGGCGGTGCGCAGCGCGGTGAGCAGGTCGTTGCCGGCGAACTCCCCGTCCAGCGGGCCCATCGCCTCGATCGCCAGGCGGCTGGCCACGTCACCGGCGGCCATGCCGCCCATGCCGTCGGCGACGGCCAGCAGGCGGTCGCCGGCGAAGACGGAGTCCTGGTTCTGGGTGCGCACCAGGCCCACGTCGGTGCGCGCCGCCCAATGCAGTGCGAGCGGCTGATGTCCCCCGTCGATCACGCCCTCGGCCACGCCTTCTGCCACGCCCTCTGCCATGCCTGCCAGCGTGCCGCATCGATACGGCGGGCGTCTCTACGCACTTGTGCGTATCGTGACCGCATGCCGGCCGCCCCCTTCATCGGACGAGCTCCGCAGCTCGCCGAGATCGAGGCTGTGTGGGCGGCCCGCCGGCCCGGGGTCGTGCTGATCACCGGTGAGGGCGGGGGCGGGAAGAGCCGCCTGGTGGCCGAGGTCTTCCAGCGTCTCGACCGGTCCGGCACGACGGTGCTGCGGGGCTCCTCCCGGGCCCAGGGCGCCGCCCCGCACGACTGGCTGGCCTCGGTCCTCAACGGCCGGCCGGCCGCGTCCCTCGCCGTCGACGAGGCGCTGCTCAACCGGCTGGGCCAGCGCTCACTCGACGCCGCCGAGCCGCGCCTGGCCCCGGCCACGACACTGCGGGCGGCGGTGGACGTGGTGCGGGCATTACTCCACGTGACCCCTCCGGACGTGCCCGGCGCGGACGGTGGCGGGGCGCTCGGGATCATCCTCGTCGAGGACCTGCACGATCTCGACCCCGCGAGTCTGGCCCTGGTGGCCGAGCTCGCGGCGGCCGCGGAGTCCCTGCCGGCATTGCTCATCGTGACCAGCCGGCCACCGCAGGAGGCGGCGTTCGCCCCGGCGGCGGCGCGCACGTTACGCCGGCTCGGCGGCTCACCGTCCGTGTTGCGGGTGCATGTCGCACCGTTCAACGCGCGCGAGACCGCCGAGCTGATCGAGGCCACCTACGGCAGCGCACCCGCACCCGAGGCCGTCCGCGGCGCGCTGCGGCGCACCGGCGGGAATCCGTTCTGGCTGGCCGAGCTCCTCGCCGCGTACGACACCGCCGACGCCCTGCCCGCCGCTCCCCTGCCCGCGCACGTCGTGGGGCTGCTGGTCGAGCCGCTGTCCGGCGAGCCGGACCTGGTCGGGCGGGTGGCCCGGGCCGCGGCCCTGCTGGGCGACCCGGTGGAGAGCGACCTGCTGTTCCACGTGTGCGGCGGTGACGTCGAGCCCGCGCTGCGCCGGCTGCTCGACCTGGGGCTGCTGCTCATCGCGCCGGACCGGGCCCCGGCCGGCACGCTGCGGTTCCGCCACCCCCTGCTGCGCGAGGCCCTCGCGGCCGGGATCATGCCACGGGAACGCCAGCGCGTGCACACCCTGGCCCGCCGTCTGGCCGTCGAGCTGGGCGATGACGCGGCCCTCGCCCGGCACGCGGCCGCTTTGGGGGGTACGGCCGAAGCCCGCGCCGCCGCCGCCCGCGGAGCCGCCGCCAGTCTGGCCACCGGGTTGCCGGATGCGGCGGTGGAACTCGTCGCATTGGGACTGAGCCTGCGCGATGCGCATATGGACAGTCACGGAACGAACAGTCAGGCGACACCGGCCTCGTCGGCGACGACGTTGTCGGCCGGCGACGGCATTGACGGCCATAAAACGAACAACGCGGTCACCGAGAACGGCCGTGGCGCGCGCGTGGCGCTCGCCGCCGTCGGCGCCGCGGCCGCCTTCGTCAGTGCGCGCTTCGAGGTCGCGGCCGACCATGCGGCGGACTGGCTGCATGAGGTACAAGACACCGAAGATCGGGACGGAACCGCCGATGCGCACCGGCAGCTCGCGGCCGTCCGCTGGTGCCTCGGCGACCCGGCCGGGCAGCGGCGCTCGCTGGACCGGGCCGCGGCCGTCGGCGGGTCGGCCGCGTCCCTCGCGCGGCAGCGGGCGGCCGAGGCCGAAAGCGCCCTGCGCATGGAGGACGCCGCGACCGCGTTACCGCTCGCCGAGACCGCGCTGACCGCCGCCGAGCGGGCCGGCACGGGCATCGCCTCCGCATCCGTGACGCTCGGGACCGCCCTGGCCCTCACCGGCGACTACGAGCGGGGCGTGGCCCTGCTGCGGGCCGCCCGCCAGCTGGCCGCGCGGGAGCACGACCCGGTGACCATCGGCCGCGCGGTCCACAACCTGGTCGCGGTGAGCCTGCCGCGGCTGGGTGAGGTGATGGGCTGGCGGCTGTTCGACGAGGCGATGGCGACGATCGGGCGCTACGGCCTCGAGTTCTGCGCCGGACGGACCACCACCCTCGGCGTCGCGCACGCCGTGCGGACCGGAGACCTGGCCCGGGCCGAGTCGCTGGTCTGGTCGCGGCTGCCGATCGAGGGCGACCCGGTGGAACGGGTCCGGTTCACCGCCCGGGCCGGGCTGCTCGCCCTCGAACGCGGCGACGATCCCCTGGCCGTGCGGATGCTGGCCCGGGCCGACGCCGAGGGGCGCGACTCCGGGCTCGTCCGCGTGCTGCGGGTCGCGGTCGCGGCCAGGGGTGTGCACCCGGTGGACCCGGCCGAGGCGTTGCGCGACTGCGTCGGGCGGTGCGGGCCGGCGCGGCTGGCCGAGGCGGCGCGGTGGGCCCTGCACGGCGGGGTGCCGGCGACCGTGGTGGAGGAGCAGGTGCCCGATCGGCCGGTACGCCTCCAGCTGCTCCTGGCCGTGGCCGCGGGCCGGGACGCCGATGCGGTGGCGCTCCTGCCGGCGGCGTTCGCGGACGGCGACCGCGACCCGGCCGAGCCCGAGGCCGGGGCGGAGGTGTCCGTGGCGCCGGGCGGGCGGGCGGATGCCGGTGGGCGGGCCGAGGACGCGGCCGTGCACACGGCGGTCGCGCACGCGCTGGTGCGGCTGGGCCGGGCGGCGGAGGCCCGGCGGCACGCCGAGCGGGCGGTGGCGCTGCTCGCGCACTGGCCCGGGTGGCGGCTCGCAGAGGCGGAAACGCTGCTGCACAGCCTGCGGGCGGGCGGGGATCTGACCGTGCGGGAGCTCGAGGTGCTCGGGTGCCTGGCCGCCGGGATGACGAACCAGCAGGTGGCCAAGTCGCTCGGAATCTCCATCCGGACCGTCGCCGTCCACGTCTCCAACCTGCTCCGCAAGACCGGCGCGGCCTCCCGCACCGAGGCGGCGCTGTGGGCCGTGCGCCACCGCCTCGCCCCCGAGCGCTGAGCCCCGTCTACGCGGCGGCCGAGCTGGACAGGGCCTTGCCGAACTGGGTCACCGCGGCGTCCAGTTCGGCGTAGGCGGCGTCGCTGATCGACTTGTCGGGCGGGCGGTTGCGTTCGATCAGCTGCTCGCGGAGCTTTTCGACCCGGTTGGCGGCGTCGCTCGGGTTGGACTGCAGGTTGTTGATCTGGTTGCGGATGTCCTGGGCGACGTCGGGGCGGATCTCGTTGGTCTGGGAGCGGCGGTCGACGATGTCCAAGACGGCCTTCGCGGCGGCCTGGCGGGTCAGTGGGCTCGGGGGTGGTGCGATCGACGCCGGTGGGGGCGCGGCCGACGTCGGGCGGGCGGACCTGTTCGACTGGGCCTGCGGTGAGGTCGTGGACTGGGCGTTGGGCGGGGCGGGGACGGTCGAGACCAGGATGCTCACCCGTGGCTCCGGGGCGGCGGCGTCGCCCTGGCCCGTGGGGGCGTCGGGGAGCAGGTAGAGCACAGCCAGTACCCCCGCGAGAACAACGGCGATCGGGACGGCGATCAGCGTCAGGCGTCTGGTCAGGCGGTTGCCCGGACCGGGGTTCTGGCCGAGGATCTCGGCCACCTCCGTGGCCGTCGGGCGGCGGGCCGGGTCGGTCGAGAGGCAGCGCAGGCACACCGCGGCGGCGGCGGGCGGGAGGCCCTGGACGTTCAGGGCCGGGCGGCGGTCGGCGGCCAGGGCCCGCTCCAGCTCCTCCCAGGTCGTGGCCGGATACGGCGGTGCGCCGGTGAGCATCTCGTAGAACAGCACGCCGAGGGAGTAGACGTCGGTCGCGCCGCTGGCGGGGGCGCCGGTGAGGCGTTCGGGGGCGACGTACGGCGGGGTGCCGAACGTCATCGCCTCCTCGCGCTGGCCGATGTCGGCGGCGATGCCGAAGTCGAGCAGGCGGATGCCGTCGGTGGTGAGCATGACGTTCTCGGGGGTCACGTCGCGGTGCACGACGCCGCGGCGGTGGGCGGCCTCCAGGACGTCGGCGACCGTGGCCGCGACCCGGACCGCCTCCTCCCACTGCAGGGGGCCCTCGTCGAGGCGGGCGGCCAGGGAGGCGCCGTCGAGCAGCTGCATGACCACATAGGCGGCGATGCGCCCGCGCGGGGTGACGGTCTCGCCGTAGTCGTAGACGCCGATCGCGTTCGGGTGCTCGATGCGGGCGGCCGCGCGGGCCTCGCGGCGGATGCGGTCGCGCTGGCCGCCGTCGGACGCGATGGGGCCGTCGAGGACCTTGACGGCGACCGTGCGCTCCAGGGTGGAGTCCCAGGCGCGCCACACGACCGACATACCGCCCGCACCGACGGGCTGCAAAAGAATGTAGCGGCGGGCGAGGATGTCGCCCTCCCGCAGCTGAGCACGGCGCATCCTACGTGGAGGCCCGCACAACGAGCTCGGTCGGCAGGATCGGGTTGTCGTCGGCCGGGTCGAGCAGGCGCGCCGCGGTCACCGCACCCAGCTCCTCCACCGGCTGGCGGACCGTGGTCAGGGCGGGGGTGGTCATGGCGGCGAACGGGACGTCGTCGAAGCCGACCACGGCGACGTCCTCGGGGACCCGGCGGCCGGATTTGCGCAGTGCCTGCAGCGCGCCGGCGGCCATGGCGTCGGAGGCGACGAAGAGGCCGTCGAGGCGGGGGGTGCGGTCCAGCAGCCAGGCGGCGGCGTGGCCACCGGACGGGGTGGTGAAGTCACCGTATGCGATCAAGGGCTGGCGCCCGGCGGCGAGCATGGCGCGACGGTACCCCTCCAGGCGATCGGCCGCCGCCGGCGAGTCCGGCGGGCCGGCGATCGTCGCGATGATCCGGCGGCCGCGCAGGAGCAGATGCTCGACGGCCTGGCGGGCGCCGTCGCGGTTGTCGACATCGACGAACGGCATGGCCAGCTCCGGGCGCCCGGCCGAGCGCAGCGGCACCCGGGACGCGGCCAGGGACACGGCCAGGGGGTGCCGGGCGGGCGCGCCGACCAGCATGATCCCGCCCACGGCCCCGGCGGTCAGGAACTGGGTGGAGCCGGCCACCGTGCCGCGGGTCGCCGACATCGTCAGCAGCGGCACCCCGCGCATGGCCAGCTCCTCCTCGGCCCCGGCGAGCAGCCGGGCGACGAAGCCGTCGCGGAACAGCCGTGCGGCCGGCTCGAACACCACGGCCGCCATCGGCAGGCCCGCGGCCTGGTGGTCGGTGCGGCGCGGGGCCCGGTGGCGGACGTACCCCAGCCGCGCGATGGCGTCGTGCACGGACACCCGCGCGGACGTGCTGACCCGCACCCGGCCGGTGAGGACCCGGGACACGGTGGCGGCCGAGACCCCCGCGGCGGCGGCGACCTCGGTGACGGTCGGTTGGACGGCCTCTTCGTGATCTTCGTGCTCAGGCATCAGGTACTCCGTGGGAGCGATTCCTGCGGTCAGCGTCAGTCAGAGTTACGGCGATGTCAACTATCGGTTTCGATCACACTTACCCGCGCAGCAATTCACCCTAATCTGTCTTGTGTCGAAGTTCGCTGGGGCTATCGCTGGGCGGACCGGATAGGGAATAGTCGTCGATTGTGTCCGGGATCGAGGTTGGCCGCAGGGTGCTCGAGCGCTACCTGCTGGTCCGCCCGATCGCCCGGGGCGGGATGTCGCTGGTCTACGAGGCCGTCGATCTCGAACGGATCCGTCCGGCCGCGGTGAAAGTTTTGGCGCCGGCGTTCGCGAGCAACACCCGGGCCTGTTACGCGGCGCGACGCGAGCCTCACCTCATGCAGCGGATGCGCCACCCGACCGTGCCGAAAGTATTCGCCTTCGGCGAGGTCGAGGCCGAGGGCGTGTCGGTGCCGGCGGTCGCGATGGAGCTCCTCAACGGGGTGCCCCTGGCGACCCGGCTCGGTGAGGGGCCGGTGCCCTGGCAGGAGGCGGTGGAGATCGCGGCCTCGGTGGCCGAGCTGCTCGCCGTCGCGCACCGGCGCGGGATCGCGCACCGCGACCTGACCGCCGACAACGTCATGCTGACCACCGCCGGGGTGAAGATCATCGACTTCGGGCTGGCGGTACCGTTCGCGCATCCGTCGGCGTCGCGGGTCGAGCACGCGCCGGCGTGGGACGTCTACGCGCTGGGCGTGCTGCTGTACCACATGCTCACCGGCCGATCGCCGCACGCGCCCGGGGCCCGACTGCTGGCCGCCGCGCCGACACCGGTCGTGCTCACGCCCGGGCTGCCCCGCTCGGTGGCCGAGCTGTGCCGGCAGTGCATGGCCAAGCGCCCCGGCGAGCGGCCCGACAGCGCCGCCGTCGCGCTCTCCCTCTGGGCCGAGTTCGCACCCGGCTGGCGGCAGCCCCGGGACTTCACCGAGAGCTACGGCACACCGTCTCGACACGCTGTGTAATCGCCGGGTTTTCCCAGCGTAAGCGCAGTGTCAGGTGCTCGGTCGAACTTGATCCTCGCCACCCCATTACCCGTTGTAATCGGCGCTGGTCCGGGCCAAGCTTCTCGGACAAGGTGCACGACGGTTGCCGGCAGGGAGCCGCCGCGCACCACCACCGGATAGCCGAGGGGAAGCTGTCATGTCAGGTTCGAAGGTCACCGGCGTAGTCGTGACGGGCGGAGCCACCGCCGGTTCGCTGCCCGTCACCGGAAGCCCGGTCTTCGCCATCGTCGTCGCCGGGATCGCGCTCGTGGTCACCGGCTTCCTGATGGTTCGGGCGTCCCGCTTCAACCGCAGCGCCGCTTAAGCGATGACGGCGATCCTCCTGGTCGGCTTCGCGCTGCTGACGCTGTGGCCGGCATACAACCTCGCGCTGGTGGCGTTCTCCGCCGGCGACGCGGCCACCGCCGGACGCCGCCGCCGGCGCGACGCCATCGCGCCGAACGGCAACGAACCGCAGACCTTCTGGATCGTCGTGCCCGCCCTCAACGAGGAGCGGGTGGTCGGCCGGACCGTCGGCGCCGCCCTGGCGCTGAGCGGCCCGGACGGCACGCGCACCAGGGTCCTGGTGGTCGATGACGGATCGGACGACGGCACCCCGGACGTACTGGCCGCCATCGACCACCCGGGCCTGACCGTCCTGCGCCGGGACTTCCCCAACGCCCGCAAGGGCAAGGGCGAGGCGCTCAACGCGGCGTTCCGGGCCATCCGGGACCTGTCCCTGGCCAACGGCGAGAACCCGGACCGGGTCGCGGTCGGCGTCATCGACGGCGACGGGCGCGGCAGCGACAACCTGCTCGCCGAGATCTCCAAGCTCATGCGCGACCCCGAGGTCGGCGCGGTCCAGGTGCGCGTGCGCATCCACAACCGCAACCGGGTCCTCGGCGCCGTGCAGGACCTCGAGTTCGCGGCCATCGCCAACGCCAGCCAGCTGCTGCGCGACGCGGCGGGGACGGTCGGACTGGGCGGCAACGGGCAGTTCGCCCGGCTGTCGTCGCTGATGCGGCTGGGCGACGACCCGTGGTCGCACTGCCTGGTCGAGGACCTCGAGCTCGGCCTGCGGATGCACCTCAACGGCGAGCGCATCCGGTACACCTCGATCGCCCACGTCAAGCAGCAGGGCCTGGTGGACGTCAAGCGGCTGCTCCGCCAGCGCACCCGGTGGGCCCAGGGCAACCTGCAGTGCGTCGCGTATGTCCCGCGCCTGATCGCGTCGCGGAAGATCCGCAACCACGCGCTGCTGGAGATGCTCTACTACCTGCTCGCGCCGTGGATGAACGCGTTCGGCACGGCCGCGGTGTTCGGGCTGTGGGGCTACGCGGCCTGGCAGCTCCTGCCCGGCCACGGCGACACCTTCCTGATCCACTCGTGGGGCCAGCTGGCCGAGGTCCTGCTCTTCTTCGCCGTCGGGATGACGGTCCCGGGCCTGGTCTGGGCCGGCGTGCACCGCTACCAGCTGCGCGACGAGAAGCTGTCGGTGCTCTTCGGGGCAGCTCTGGCCTACCCGTTCTTCCTGATGCTCGGCCTGGTCTCGACCTGGCGGGCGATCGGCCGGCAGGTGGCGCGGCGCAACGCCTGGGCCAAGACCGAGCGGCTGGCCGAAGAGCCGATGGTGGGCGAACTGCTCGTGACCGGGCCGATCGTGCCCCTGCCGGTCACGGCGGTGCCTGTCGAAGAGCCCGTCGCCGCGTAGCTGTCCGAAATTTCTGGATTTTTCCGCACGGATGCGGTCACTTCTCCTCCCAAGGTGACGCACACATGCTTCCTGAAGTCTTCCTCATCGCCGGCACCCGCCCCGAGGCCATCAAGCTCGCCCCCGTCGCCGCCGCCATGCGCGCCGCCGGCCGTCTCACCCCGGTCATGGTCGCCAGCGGCCAGCACCCGGCGATGGTCACCCAGGCCCTGGACGCGTTCGGCACCGAGGCCGACGTAACCCTGCCCCTGCAGCGCGTGACCGGCAGCCAGCCGGAGCTGCTGACCGAGATGATCAAGCAGCTGGACGCGCTGCTGGAGCTCCGCCAGCCGGCCGCCGTGATCGTCCAGGGTGACACCACGACGACCCTGGCGGGTGCGATGGCCGCGTTCTGGCGCCGAATCCCGGTCGTGCACCTGGAAGCCGGCCTGCGCTCCGGCGACCTGGACTCGCCGTTCCCGGAGGAGGCCAACCGCAAGCTGGTCGGCCAGATCGCCGCGCTGCACCTCGCACCGACCGCCCTGGCCGCCACGAACCTGCTCGACGAGAGCATCGCCCCGGCCAACGTCCTCATCACCGGCAACACGGTCGTCGACGCGGCCCTGGAGATCGCGGCCAAGCAGCTGCCCTTCGACGACGCCCGGGTCGCCGCCGCCGTCGACGCGGCCGAGCACGGCGCGGCCCGCCTGGTGCTGGTCACCGCCCACCGGCGCGAGTCGTGGGGCGAGCCCCTGGACCGCATCCTGCGGGCGGTGCGGCGGCTCGTGGAGGCGTACCCCGACATCCGGGTCGTGCTCCCGGCCCACGCCAACCCGGCCGTGCGCGCCCAGGTCGAGGCCGGCCTGACCGGCGTGCCGCGGGTGACGATCACCGACCCGCTGCCCTACCCGGCCCTCGCGCGGGTCCTGTCGCGGGCCTACCTGGCCCTGACGGACTCCGGTGGCATCCAGGAAGAAGCCCCTTCATTCAAAGTGCCGGCATTGGTACTGCGAGAGCTCACCGAGCGCGTGGAGTCCCTGCAGGCCGGCTGCGCCAAGCTCGTCGGCACTGACGAGGACCTGATCGTCGCCGAGGCCGCCCGGCTGCTCGACGACCCGGTGCTGCGCCAGTCGATGACCGCCAACGGCAACCCGTACGGCGACGGTCTCGCCTCGCAGCGCACCGAGCAGGCCGTCGCCGCCATGCTCGGCCTGACCTCCGCCCCCTCCCCGATGCCTTCGTCCGCCTCGCTCGTCTGAGATTGGATGTCTTGCTCCATGCGTAAGTTGTCAGCTCTGCTCGGCCTCGTGCTGGTCGCGGTGCTCGGCCTGGCCGTTCCGGCCTCGCCCGCGCTCGCCGCGACCGCCAAGACGGTGTCCGGGGCCGGTGCCGCCGGCGCTCCCGCGTCGACGAAGACGCTCGTCCTCTACGACTACACCGGCGAGTACGCCTGGCTCGGCGAGGACTACGGGATGATGGCCACGAACCTCGTCTCGCACTTCGGCGCCTGGACCGCCCACCCGGTCGGCTCCTACACCAAGGGCGAGCTGGACAAGTACAGCGCGGTGGTCTACGTCGGCTCCACCTACGACGAGCCGATCCCGACCGCGTTCCTGGACGACGTGCTGGCGACCACCAAGCCGGTGGTGTGGCTCTACGACAACATCTGGCAGCTGACCGCGCGCTCCGCCGATTTCGCGACGAAGTACGGGTACACCTGGAAAGGCTTTGATGTCTCGACCGTCGCGGAGGTCGACTACAAGGGCACCGCGCTCACCCGGGACACGCGTAACCTCGCCGGGATCATGGACTACGCCGTCTACGACAGCGCGAAGGCGGTCAGCGTGGCCGACGCCGTGCGCGCCGACGGCACCAAGTTCCCGTGGGGCATCAAGTCCGGCAACCTGACGTACATCGGCGAGATCCCGTTCTCCTACATCACGTCCAACGACCGGTACCTGGCGTTCTCGGACCTGCTCTACGACGTGCTCGCCCCGCAGACCGCCGCGCGGCACCGGGCTCTGGTCCGCATCGAGGACGTCGGGCCGGACGCCGACCCGGCCGAGCTGCGCGCCGTCGCCGACTACCTGTCGAGCAAGAAGGTCCCGTTCACCGTCGCCGTCTACAGCCGCTACCGCGACCCGAAGGGCGTGAACAACAATGGCAAGGCCGAGGACTACACGCTGCGCCAGCGGCCACTGGTGGTCAGCGCCCTGAAGTACATGCAGAGCAAGGGCGGCACCCTGCTCATGCACGGCTACACGCACCAGCTCGACGCGCTGAACAACCCCTACGACGGCGTCAGCGCCAACGACTTCGAGTTCTTCCTGGCCCACGTCGACGCCAACGACGCGGTCATCTACGACGGCCCGGTCAAGAACGACTCGGCCCTGAACGTGACCGCCCGCGTCACCGCCTCCCGCGCCGACTGGATGCTGGCCGGCCTCTCCCAGCCGACCATCTTCGAGCCCCCGCACTACGCGGCGTCGGCGCTGGACTACAAGACCATCAACACGCTGTTCGGCACCCGCTACGACCGCGGCCTGTACTTCCCCGGCGTCCTGTCCGGCACCACGGTCGACAACAAGGTCGCCCACATGGTCGGGCAGTTCTTCCCCTACACGGTGCGCGACGTCTACGGCTCGACGATCATCCCGGAGAACATCGGCAACATCGAGCCGGAGCCGTTCAACCAGCACCCGGCCGTGCTGCCGGCCGACCTGATCGCCAACGCCAAGGCGAACCTGGCGGTGCGGGACGGGGTGGCGAGCTTCTTCTACCACCCGTACCTCGGCACCTCGTACCTGCAGCAGACGGTTTCGGGGATTCAGGGCCTCGGCTACACCTTCGTCTCGGCTTCGTCGATGACTACGGTCGCCTGACCTGGCTTTTCTCAGGGTTTTCTCAGGGCCGGGCCTCCTTCGGGGGGCCCGGCCTTTGTCCATTGTGGATTCTGCCGCGAAGTTATCCACAGGCGAGAAGTTTGTCTTCCGGGCGGGTTCTTCGGCGGTCAGGCTTGACGGCATGAGGAATGGAGCGCCGGGCGGTGCCGGCTCAGGCCGTGTCGACGTCGTGGACGGCTGCACCCGGACGCACGGAACCGCACCGTGCCGGAGTTGCGCCAGGCCGCGAAGGGCCGATGCCGAGCCGTCCGGGCGGGGGCGGGCCGGCCTTCCCACAGGCCGGCCCGGCTCCTCGCCTTGTACGGCTCTACTGTTCGAGGAGCAGCTGGGGCATGAGGCGCTCCACGGCGTTGAGGTCATACACGCGGCGGACCTCGACGACCAGGCCGGCGGCGTTGACGGTCAGGAACTCGGCCAGGCGGAACGTCTCGCCGGCCAGGGTGCAGTCGTAGACGATGGCGACCCGGCGGTCCAGGACGGTCTGCGAGAAGACCGCGATCGACTCCAGGGCCGCGGCGTAGTCGGTCAGCAGCTCGATGAAGTCGCCGTCCGGGTCCAGGTTCGTCTCGATCACCGGGGCGGCGGCCAGCAGCTTGAAGAGGTCGGTCGTGCGGCCTGTGGTCCAGGCCCGGACCCAGCGGGCCGCCACGTCCTCCACCGCGATGTCCATCGCGCATATCCTCGCATGCTGCCGGTCAGGCCCGGGAAACCGGGGCGGGGGTTCCAGGAAAGGGCTTTCCTGGGTAGCATGCGGAACCATGTTGCGGATCGACTACGGACTCGGTGCCAAGGACCTCCTGGGCGACGTCGAGCGGATGTTCGAGCTCTCCGCCGGGAAGATCCTGGCGCTCGACCCCTACGGCACGGACGGCTCGCCGGTGTTCACGGTCGACGGGCGCTACACGGCGCGCGGGTGGACCGAGTGGACGCAGGGGTTCCAGGTCGGTTCGGCCCTGTTGCAGTTCGACGCGACCGGGGACGAGCGGTTCCGGGACCTGGGCCTGGAGCAGACCCGCAAGGTCATGGCCGCGCACGTCAGCCACATCGGGGTGCACGACCACGGGTTCAACAACGTCAGCACCTACGGTGCGATCCTGCGGCTGGTCAAGGAGGGCCGGCTCGACGAGCGCGAGCGGGACGCGGCCGAGCTGGCGCTGAAGGTCTCGGGCGCCGTGCAGGCGGCCCGGTGGCAGCCGATCGAGGACGGCACCGGCTACATCTACAGCTTCAACGGCCCCCAGTCGCTCTTCGTCGACACGATCCGGTCGTGCCGGTCCCTGGCCGTCGCCCACCGGCTCGGGCACGTGCTCATGGGTGAGCACGACGAGCGGATCGACCTGCGCGAGCGGATGCGCCAGCACGCGTACAACACCGCGAAGTACAACGTCTTCTACGGCGCCGGGCGCGACTTTTACGACGTGCGCGGCCGCACCGTCCACGAGGCGCTGTTCAACGTCAACGACGGGCGGTTCCGGGCGCCGAGCACGCAGCAGGGGTATTCGCCCTTCTCTACCTGGACCCGCGGCCTCGCCTGGGCCATGCTCGGCTTCGCGGAGCTGCTCGAGCTCGAGGACGACGACATCTTCCGGGAGGCCGCCCGGGCCACCTGCGACTTCTACATCGACTCGGCCCCGGCCGACGGTGTGCCCTACTGGGACACCGGCGCCCCCGGCCTGGTCCACCTCGACCTCGACGCGCCCGCCGACCCCTACAACGCCCACGAGCCCGTCGACTCGAGCGCGGCCGCGATCGGTGCGCAGGGCCTGCTCCGGCTGGGCCGCAAGCTCGGCGACGAGCGATACACCCAGGCCGGGCTGACGGTCGCGCGGGCGCTGCTGCGCGAGCCGTATCTCGCGACCGACCCGCAGCACCAGGGACTGCTCCTGCACTCCGTCTACCACCGGCCCAACGGCTGGGACCAGATCCACGACGGCCAGCAGGTCCCCAACGGCGAGTCGAGCATGTGGGGCGACTACCACCTCCGGGAGCTCGGGCTGTATCTGCTGCGCCTGGACAGCGGGCCCTACTACACGTTCTTCGGCGGTGTGGCATGAGCGCGGCCCTGGTGACCGGGGCGTCGCGCGGGATCGGGCGGGGCATCGCGCTCGCCCTGGCCGGGGCCGGCTGGGACGTCGTGGTCAACTACGCGAGCAACCTGGCGGCCGCCCAGGAGGTGGCGGCCGCCGTCGAACAGGCCGGGGCCAAGGCGGCGGTGGTGCAGGCCGACATCGGCGACTCCGCGAGCCGGACCCGCCTGGTGGAAGAGGCCTACCAGGCGTTCGGGGACATCGAGCTCCTCGTCAACAACGCCGGCGTCGCGCCGTCGGTGCGGGCGGACATCCTGGAAGCCGGCGAGGAGTCCTTCGACCGGCTCGTCGCGATCAACCTCAAGGGCCCTTACTTCCTGACCCAGCAGGTCGCCAACCGCATGATCAGCGCCGGCACCCAGGGCCGGATCGTCACGATCTCGTCGATGAGCGCCTACACCGCCAGCACCAACCGCGGCGACTACTGCATCACCAAGTCCGGCCTGGCGATGCTGACCAAGTTGTACGCGGCCCGCCTGGCCGAGCACGGGATCAACGTGTACGAGGTCCGGCCCGGCATCATCGCGACCGACATGACCGGCGGGGTCAAGGAGAAGTACGACCGGCTGATCCTCGACGAGGGCATCACGCCGATCCGCCGCTGGGGCACGCCCGAGGACGTCGGCAAGGCGGTCGTCGCGATCGCCGACGACCTGCTCCCCTTCTCCACCGGCCAGGTCATCGACGTCGACGGGGGGTTTCACCTCAAAGTTCTGTAAGAGCCGATTTCGTTGTCATGTGACCCGGTGTCATTATTCACGTGTCGTATCGGGCCCGGCCGGGTAGGGCTTGAAGAGTGCGTCTGCGTCCCAATGTGGCCCTGAGGGCTGTCGCCTCGTTGTTGCTCTGCGGTCTCTTCGCCGGGGTGGTGGTGGCCGCGGCCGCGTTCCCGGGCCTGGCCTTCTCCGGGCTGGCCGCGAAGTCCGGGGCCGACACGTTCGAGGATCTGCCCACGGACCTCGACGTGCTGCCCTCGCCGCAGATCTCCTACATCTACGCCAGTGACGGCAAGACCCTGCTGGCGATGATGTACGACGAGAACCGCCGGGACGTGCCGATCGCCGACGTCGCCCCCGTGATGGCCCAGGCGATGGTCGCGGCCGAGGACAACCGGTTCTACGAGCACCGCGGTGTCGACCTCAAAGGCGTCGCCCGGGCGTTCGTCAACAACCAGGAGGGCGGCGACCAGCAGGGCGCCTCGACGCTGACGATGCAGTACGTGCGCCAGGTGATCGCCTACTCGGCCAAGACGCCGCAGGAGGTCGTCGACGCCACCGCGAAGACGCCGACCCGCAAGCTCAAAGAGATGAAGCTCGCGATGGCCCTCGAGAAGAAGCTTTCCAAACAGGAGATTCTGCAGGGGTACCTCAACATCTCGACCTTCGGCCACGGCGCCTACGGCATCTACGCGGCGGCGCACGTCTACTTCGGCAAGGACCCGAAAGATCTCACGCTCGGCGAGTCCGCGCTCCTCGCGGGCCTGGTGAAGGCCCCGTCGACCAACGACCCGGCGACGCCGGACGGGCTGCCGAAGGCGATCGCGCGCCAGGCGTACGTGCTGGACCAGATGGTCACGATGCAGTACATCACCCCGCAGCAGCGCGACGAGGCCAAGGCGCAGAAGCTCACGATCGTGGGCCAGCGCACCCCGGAGGGCTGCGAGCAGGTGCAGCGGGCCGATCTCGGCGCCGGTTTCCTCTGCGACTACCTGCGCCGCTGGTGGGACGAGCAGCCGTCGTTCGGCGCGGACGCGTACGACCGGGAGAACAAACTGCGCTCCGGCGGCTACACGATCATCAGCTCGCTCAACGTGCAGACCCAGGCGGCCGCGTTCAAGTACGCCAAGAACCAGCCCGAGGTCGGCTCCGCGAACGTGGGCATGGGCAACTCCGAGGCGGTGATGGTCGCCGCGGTCGAGCCCGGCACCGGCCGCGTCCAGGCCCTCGCCACCAACCGCAACTTCAGTAACGACCAGTCGCAGAACGGCGCCAGCACCAACCCCGACCGCAAGGGCCAGAAGGGCAACTACCCGAACACCACGGTGCCCTTCATCACCGGCGGCCCCGGGGTCCCCGGCTACCAGGCCGGCTCCTCGTTCAAGATCTTCACCGCAGTCGCCGCGCTGGAGTCCGGCCTGCCCCTCGCGCACCAGGAGGACGTGCAGGCCCAGTTCGTCTCCGACTACCCGATCGACCCCAACAGCCCCGCCGCCTGCAACGGCCCGCACTACTGCCCGAAGAACTCCGAGGGCGACGCGGTGGGCCAGTTCAACATGTGGCAGGGCTTCGGCATGTCGCTCAATACCTACTTCGTGCCCCTGGAGCAGCGGGTCGGCGCCGACCACGTCGTCGACGTGGCCAAGCGGCTGGGCATCCAGTTCCGCGCCTCGACCGACGCCGACTTCGCCAAGAACGCCAAACAGTGGGGCGCGTTCACGCTCGGCGTCTCCGACACGACCCCGCTGGACCTGGCCGGCGCCTACGCGACCCTGGCCGCCGACGGCAAGTACTGCGCCCCGACCCCCATCACCGAGATCCGCGACCTCACCGGCAACAAGATCGACACCGGGCAGCCGCAGTGCAAGCAGGTCGTCGATCCGGACATCGCCCGGGCCGCCGTCGACATGGCCCGGTGCCCGGTCGGCGACCAGTCCGCCTTCAACGCCTGCCCGCCCAGTGGTACCGCAACCGGCGTCCGCGGCACCGTCGGGCGCCCCGTCGCCGGGAAGACCGGCACGACGGACAGCGGCAAGAGCGCAACGTTCGTGGCGATGACGAAGCAGCTCGCGATCGCCGGCATCCTGACCGACCCGGACAATCCGCAGATCAACAAGACGATGTCGCACCCGGTCATCAACAACGCGGTCGCCTACACGATGAAGGCGGCGCTGCAGGGCCTCCCGGTCGTGCAGTTCACCCCGCCGAGCCACCAGCGGGCGTTCGGGAACTGACCTCGGCCGTGGCCCGCTGCCGCAGCAGCGCGTGCACCTCGTCGATGTCGGCCGGCGAGGTGCGCGCGGCCAGCCAGTACATGATCCCGGTGGGGATGAAGAAGACCTGGAACGCCGCCAGGCCGATCGCCAGGTTCGCCGGCGGCGGGAAACTCCTGGCCAGGGCCGCGAACACGACCCCGACGAGACCGTTGCCGGCGGCGCGGCCGACCCCGTTGACGAGGTTGCCGAGCGAGTACACGGTGCCCCGGTGCTCGGGCGGGTTCACGTCGGCGATCAGCGCGAACCAGTTGGGCGCGTTGGCCGAGGTGAGCGCGAGCGCGACCACGGCCAGCAGGAACGCCGCGAGCAGCGACGGCGACGTGAACAGGCTGCCGAGCACGATCTCGATCGCCGGCTTGTTCTCCGGCGCCGGCAGACCCACCGGGGCGAAGAACAACAGGACGTACAACGGGATCCCGGCCAGAATCCCGACGGCCGCCACCTTGGCCCGCCCGCCCTTGTCACGGCGCTGGTAGCGGTCGCCGATCAGCCCGCCGACGATCGAGAGCACACCCCCGAGCTGGAACAAGGTCGCGAGGAGCCCGCCGACGGCGATGGCAGTCCGCTCGTCGTACCCCTGCGCCTCGGCCCGGGCCTGGAAGAGCCGCGGCAGCCAGACGAGCGATCCGAACGCGGCCTGCGCGGTCAGTCCTTGCAGCACCAGCCAGACGTTCGTCCGCCGGGCCGCGATCCGGGGCAGGTCGTCGGTGGTGATCCGGTGCTCGTACTCCTCCCCCGCCGCGAACACCGCGGCGAGGTCCGGTTCACTCTGCCCGCGGCGGATGTCGGCGGTGGTGAAGTACGCGGCCGAGGCCACCACCCCCAGCGCGGCCAGCACGTAGAACGGCGCCTTCCAGTCCGCGCCCCCGAGCTGGCTGGCGATGAGCACCCCGGCGAGCGTGCCGACCCCTTGCGACAGCCCCCAGAGACTCATGACCAAACCCCGCCGCTTGGGCGAGATGAGGTCACTGACGACGGAGAACCCGACCGACCCGACGGCCCCGAGCCCGACCGCCGCCAGCAACTGCGTCGCGAAAAACGCCCAGTAGCCGCCGGCGAGCGCGCTCCCTCCGGTCCCGGCCGCCCAGATCAGCGTCCCGATCATGAGCACGGGCTTCCGGTCGGTCCGATCCCCCGCATACGCCCACAGCACCGCGGCCACCGCCGTCACCAGATAACTGATGGCGGTGACGACGCCGAGCGCACCCTCCCCGACGCCGAGGGCCCGGCTGATGGGCGAGTACAACGGGGGGACGAGCCCGATGGCGACGTTGTCGAGCGAGGCCAGAATGATGAAGACGACCACGCTGTAGACCCGATGCACGGTCACACCCAATCATCGCCCCCGCAGGTCCGCCACCTCGGCCTGCGACTCGCCAGCTGCGGACCGATAAGTCGGGCGCTCCGCGCCGCGCTTCGCTCGACTTATCGGATTTATACCCCGACGCGGTATTTATCGCATCTGTCCGTTTCCGTGTCAGACGTCGCCCGCTTTGGCTGACACAGGTTGCCCGCTCAGGTCATACAGCCCGGCGCGGCCGTCGGCTGCAGCTCGAGTCTTGCGGGCGGAGGGGAGGGTTCGGTTCTGCGCGAGTTTGTGCGTTCCGCTCGAGTCGCGGCGGTCCTCGGCGTGGTGAGTTCCTGGTGGAGGGCGCGGGCTTTCACAGTACTCACGAGGAAGTTCTTTTGATTTGTGCAAAAGTTCGGTAGCCCCTAGCGAAACGGTGGTGATCGATCTAGGCTGCTAATCCAGCGACATTCGGCGATGTCGCCCCATCCATGGATCCCAATCGTCACGTTCCTCACCGCTAGGAGGAGCCCGTGCGTACGGGTGTGTGGCTGGCTGGCGCGCGCGGTTCTGTCGCCGTCACCAGCATTGTCGGGGCCGTTGCACTGCGAGCCGGGCTGACCGAGCCGGTCGGGTGCGTGACTGAACATCCACGATTGCGCACCGGTGCGCTGCCGGGGTTCGGGGACCTGGTGTTCGGCGGCCATGATGTCGTCAACACCGCACTGGTCAAACGAGCAGAAGCGCTCGCTGCGGCCGGAGTCGTACCCGCGCGCCTCGTCGCCGCGCTCCATAGTGAGCTGTCCGCTGTGGACGAAGATGTGCGGCCGGTGCCGCACGGCGACAACGTTCTGGCGGTAGCGGCCAGCATGTGCGCGGATCTGGACGCGTTCCGGCACAAACACGCCCTCGATCGTGTCGTCGTCGTCAACGTGGCCTCCACCGAGCCGGCCGTTTCGCGCCAACCCGTGCACGATGCGCTGTTCGACTTGCGGCAGGCGATGGCGCAGCCGGCCTTCCCGCTGCCCGCCAGCACGATCGCGGCGTACGCGGCGTTCAGTGCCGGCTGCCCATATGTGGACTTCACGCCGTCCACGGGTGCGCGACTGCCGGCGTTGCACGAGCTGGCGGTCGCGAACGGGCTGCCGTACGCCGGACATGACGGCAAGACGGGCGAGACGCTCGTCAAGTCCGTGCTCGCGCCGATGTTCGCGATGCGCAGACTGCGGGCGACTTCCTGGTCCGGCATCAACCTGCTCGGCGGTGGCGACGGTGCAACACTCGCGGAGCCGGCCGCCAACGCCGCGAAGTCCGCCAGCAAGCAACGCGTGCTGGGCGAAACCCTGGGCTACGTCCCGGACGGCACGACGAGAATCGAGTATGTTCCCGGCCTCGGCGACTTCAAGACCGCCTGGGACCTGGTCACGTTCAACGGCTTCCTCGGCACCGCGATGCGCATGGAGTTCACGTGGCACGGCTGCGACTCCGCCCTGGCCGCCCCGCTGGTCCTGGACCTGGCCCGGCTGACCGCCGCCGCCCACCGCAACGGCCGCGTCGGACCGCTGCCGGAGCTGGCCTTCTTTTTCAAGGACCCGCTCGGCGCAACCGACCACAGCCTGTCCGCCCAGTTCGAAACCCTCGCCGACTTCACCGCGAGCCTGCAATGAACCGCCATGCGCCGGCGGACCGAAACCAAAGTCGATTCGCACAGGCGGCCCCGCACCGCAACCGACTTGCGCAGGCTGGCGCAGACCGGCACCAACTTGCGCATGCGGCCAAGAACTGCAACTGGCGTGCGTCAGCTGCACCTGTTCGCGGACCGGCTGCACTGTTCGTGCCCGGGCACGTCATCGCCGACTGCACCGCGAGCCTGCGATGAACCGGCACCTGAATCGCGGGCGGCGCCTGAACCGAAGCTCGAATTGGAACTGGCGCGCGGTGGCCGAACTTGTTCGCGCACCGGCCGCGCTGTCCGTGCCCGGAGACGTCATCGCCGGCGCCGCCGCGGCGAGGAACCTCCGGGTCGGCACGGCCGGGCTGGCCGGGGCGAGTGTGCTGTTGTACTGGGCCGGCATGGCGGCGAACGACTGGGCCGACCGCGCGATCGATCTCAAGGAACGGCCCGAGCGTCCCATCCCGTCCGGCCGCGTCCCGGCGCCCGCCGCGCTCGCCATCGCCGCCGGGCTGACCACGGCCGGTGTCGTCGTGGCCGGATTGGCCGGCGGCCGTAAAGCGCTCAACGTCGCACTTCCCCTGGCCGGTGCCGTGTGGGCATACGACTTGGGCGCCCGCCACCCCGCTGTCATGGCCGCCTGCCGCGCGCTCAACGTCCTGCTCGGCGCGAGCGGAGGCGACCTCCGACGTGCGGTGTGGCCGGCGGCAACGGTGTTTGCACACACGTACACCGTGACCGCGCTTTCCGGGTCCGAAGTGCACGGAGCGACTCCGGAGTTGCCGAAACGAACGCTCGCGGGGACGGCTGTGATCGCGGCGGCCGCGGGCGGGGCACCGGCGTCCGGAGCCCTCGCGGCCTGGTACGCACTGCAGTACGGCCGGCCGCAACTGGCCGCGGTGCAGGAGCCGAGCGCGACGAACATCCGCACGTCCGTCGGCGCCGGCATCCTCAACCTCCCCGCACTGCAAGGCGCGCTCACGGCCCGCGCCGGCGCACCACTGCTCGGCCTGGCCGTCGCCGCCGCCGGTCCGCTCGCACGCCGACTCGCGCGAAGGGTGTCACCAACATGAGCGAACCGCGCATCGAAACCTGCACGGACCGTTCCGCCAACCACCCGATTCAGCAGCAAACCCGCACCCGCCACCGCCTCGACAAGACACCGCCCGTCATCGCCGACACGTATCCGCTCACACACCCGTTCACGCACCAGCACGCCGAACAGGCCACAGCCGACATCCGTTCGCTCGCACACCAACTCGCGCGAAAGGTGTCACCGACATGAGCGGGCTGCGGTTCGGGTACGGCACGAACGGGTTCAGCAACCACCGGCTCGACGACGCCCTCGCTGTCATCGCCGACCTCGGATATGAGGGCGTCGCGCTGACCCTCGACCACCATCACCTCGACCCGTTCGACGCGAACGTTTCGCGACATGTGCGAGCGGTCTCCCAGCGCCTGGGCGAACTCGGACTCGCCGTGGTGATCGAAACCGGTGCGCGGTACCTCCTGGACAAATGGCGCAAGCACGCACCCACGCTGCTCGACGACGAGCCCGGTCCCCGGCTGGAGTTCCTGCGCCGCGCGGTGCGCATCGGGGCCGATCTCGGCGCCGAAGCCGTCAGTTTCTGGGCCGGCGTGCCAAATCCCGGCCTGGCTCGCGACGAGGCGTGGCGGCGGCTGGTCAGTGGATGTGCCGAGGTCCTGGCCGCGGCCGAGGGTGCCGACATGCAACTCGGTTTCGAGCCGGAGCCGGGCATGCTCGTCGAATCCATCACGGACTGGGAACGGCTGCGGGCCGACCTCGGCGCGCCGGTGCACTTCGGCCTGACGCTCGACATCGGTCACTGCCGTTGCCTGGAGCCGATTTCCGCAGACGAATGTGTACGCAAAGCGGCCGGTTCGATCGTGAACGTGCAGATCGACGACATGCGCCGCGGCGTCCACGAACATCTGGAGTTCGGCACCGGCGAAATCGACTTCCCACCGGTACTGCGGGCGCTGTCCGAAATCGGCTACGGCGGCCTCGTCGCGGTCGAGCTGCCGCGCCACAGCCACGCCGCCCCCGAGGTCGCCCGCAGATCCCTTGCCTTCCTGCGCGAGAAGGAAGCGTTGTGAGCGGCCCCGATCGCAGCGAAGGGCCGGCGAACCATCAGCAGACGGCCGAAATTCAGGGCGGCGCCAGGTCGAGCCGAGATGCAGGCATGGCGGCCCGAAGCGCAACAGAGGTGTCGACATGAGCGACCCGGAACGCAACGGAGGACCCGCGAACCATCAACACACGACCGAAATTCAGGCGGCGCCAGATCTAGCCGGGATGCAGGCATGGACGGCTCGAAGCGCAACGAAGGTGTCGACATGAGCAGCCCGGAACACAGCGGAGGTGGAAGCGTGCACCTCGAGATGGTGTTGCGAAACGCGCTCACCGACACCGTCTGGCTGGACACCGCGCTCGAAACGGTT
This sequence comes from Dactylosporangium sp. NPDC051541, assembly GCF_044454505.1. Lineage (NCBI taxonomy): Bacteria > Bacillati > Actinomycetota > Actinomycetes > Micromonosporales > Micromonosporaceae > Dactylosporangium > Dactylosporangium sp. NPDC051541. The sequence continues at coordinate 429,003 of NZ_JBITDU010000003.1, read as the reverse complement.
GCGCGGCAGCCGTCGGCGATCGTCCGCCTCTTCCCGGCCGTGGGACGTCGTTGCGGGCGCTGGATGCTGCCGGAACCGGCCGGCTGGAGCGTCGACGACGCCGCACGGGTGCTGCTGCTCCTCCGTTTGCCGGACCAGAGCGAAGTGCCGCAGTTGTACCGGCACGGCGATGCGGCCGAGAAACGTGCTGTGCTCCGGGCGCTGCCGCAACTCGCTCTTGCTGCGACAACAGTGCGCACGATCCTGCTCGACGCCCTGCGCACCAACGACACCCGGCTGGTCGCTGCGGCGCTCGGCCCGGCCGCCCGGGCGCTCGACGCGGCCGCGTGGCGTCAGGGAGTACTGAAGACGGTGTTTATGGGTCTGCCGCTCGCGGAAGTCGCTGACCTCAGCGAACGCGCAGACGCCGAACTCGCCACGATGCTCGCCGGGCTGGCCGCGGAGCGCCGGGCTGCGGGCCGGTCGCTGTCCGCCGACGCGACCGAGCTGCTCGAACGGCTCAGGCCGGAACACGAGAGGGTCCAGTGATGCGCATTTTCGACCCGCACATTCACATGACGTCCAGGACCACCGACGACTATGAGCGAATGGCCGCCGCCGGTGTCCGCGCGCTGGTGGAGCCCGCGTTCTGGCTCGGCCAGCCGCGCACGAGCGTCGGTTCGTTCGTCGACTACTTCGACGCGCTCGTCGGTTGGGAACCGTTCCGGGCCGGCCAGTTCGGCATCCTCCACCACGCCACGATCGCCCTGAACCCGAAGGAAGCCAACGATCCGCGCTGCCGGGAGGTGCTCGACGTCCTGCCCCGCTACCTCGAGAAGGACGGGGTCGTCGCGGTCGGCGAGATCGGGTACGACTCGATGACGCCCGAGGAAGACGAGGTGTTCGCCGCGCAGCTTTCCCTCGCCCGCGAACATGAACTGCCGGCCCTCGTGCACACGCCGCATCGCGACAAGGCGCGTGGTACTGAGCGAACGCTCGCCGTCGTGCGCGAGTCCGGGATCGATCCCGGCCGTGTCGCCGTCGACCACCTCAACGAGGTCACCGTCGCGACGGTAGTGGACTCCGGATGCTGGATGGGATTCTCCATTTACCCGGACACGAAGATGACCGCTGAGCGCATGGTGCACATCCTGCGCGAGTACGGCCTGGAGCGGATGCTCGTCAACTCCGCCGCCGACTGGGGACGCTCCGATCCGCTGCTCACCCGGCGCACCGGCGAGGCGATGCTGGCCGCCGGATTCAGCGACGACGACGTCGACCGGGTGCTCTGGCGCAACCCGATCGCGTTCTACGGACAGTCCGGACGCCTGGACCTGTCCCCCGCGAACAGCACGAACACATCCGCGACCAGCACGCCGACGTCCACGGACAGCACGGACGCGTTCGCAGAGCGCACGGACAAGCTCGCAGGCGGAACGGACACGCTCGCGGACGACACGGACACGCTCGCGCACAGCAGGAACACGTCCACGGACGACACGGAGACGTCCGCGCACAGCAAGAGAAAGCTCGCGAACAGCACGAACGCGGCCGCGGACACCGCGGCGACGTCCACGGGCCGCACGGACGCGTTCGCGGACACCGCGGCGACGTCCACGGGCCGCACGGACGCGTTCGCGGACAGCACGGCGACGTTCGCGGGCAACTCGATCAAGCGCGGGGGTGACTGATGCGGCTGCGACATCCGGACGGGCAGATCGTGCACCTCGCGTACTGCACGAACGTGCATCCCGCCGAGGATCTCCCGGGCATCGTCGCGCAGTTGGACACCTATGCGACACCGATGCGCGAACGGCTGGGCACCGACGTGCTCGGGCTCGGCCTGTGGCTGAGCTCCGGGGTGGCGACCGAGCTCGCCGCCGACGAGGCCGCCCGCCGCCGGCTGCGCCACGAGCTCGACGTGCGCGGTCTGGAGGTGGTGACGCTCAACGGTTTTCCGTATCGCGAGTTCCACGCCCCGGTCGTCAAGCGGGCCGTGTACTACCCGGACTGGTCCGATCCAGCGCGTTTGCGGTACACCCTCGATCTGGCTCGGATTTTGGTAGATCTGTTGCCGGACGACGCCGCGCGCGGGTCCATTTCGACACTGCCGCTCGGTTGGCGGGACCCGTGGGACGGGCCGCAGGCGGCGCGGGTCAGCCGGGCGCTGGACGCGCTGGCGCAGGGGCTCGCCGGGCTGGAGGTGCTGACCGGCCGGGCGATCCGGGTCGCGTTCGAGCCGGAGCCGGGCTGCATCATCGAGAACACGCTGCAAGCGACTGTGCACTTGTCGAAAGTGGATCGCCGCTATCTGGGCGTTTGTGTCGACCTCGCGCATCTGGCTTGCCAGTGGGAGGACCCGGCGGTGGCCGTGCAGCGCCTGGCCCGAGCCGGCCTGCCGGTGGTGAAAGTCCAGGTCTCGGCCGCGCTGGAGGTGCCCGATCCGGGCGACGCACGCGAGGTGCTGGCCGGGTACGCCGAGCCGCGGTTCCTGCACCAGACGCGCACCGCCGGCTGCCGCCACTCGTTCGACGACCTCGACGAAGCCCTCGCCGCCGCCGACCTGGCGACGTTTGGTGCTCCCGCGCTCATCGACACAACCGTGCCCGGCACAACCGTGCCCGGCACAACCGCGCACATGGCTGCATCGAGTGTTGCCGCTCGTATGGCCGGGCCGGGTGCTGGCGCGCGCGTGGCCGACTCCAGCGTTGACGCGGAGCGAGTGGCTGGTCAACCGTGGCGGGTGCACTACCACGTGCCGCTGCACGCCGAGCCGGAGCCGCCGCTGCGATCGACCACGCCCGTGCTGCGGGCGGGCCTCCAGGCGCTGCTCGGCGGGCCGATCGCGGCTTGTGACCACCTCGAGGTCGAGACGTACACGTGGAATGTGCTGCCACCGGGCCAGCGGCCGGACGGTCCGCACGCGCTCGCGCACGGCATGGCCGCCGAATTGGCGTTCGCGCGCGACACCTTGCACGATCTGGGACTCAAATCCGTGGAGCGGAAGCCATGAGCGGTGAAGAGCGAAGCGAAACGGCCGCGCGTTGTGCACTCAGGACCGGGCCCCGGCCGGCACCGGAGCTTGCGGAGGTGTTCGCATGAGCCGGAAACTCGTCGTGCTCGACGTCGTCGGGTTGACGCCGCAGCTGCTGTCGCACATGCCGAACCTGGCCAAGGTCGGAGCCGCGGTGCCGCTGGAGCCGGTGCTGCCCGCTGTCACCTGCTCCGTGCAGTCGACGTTCCTGACCGGGGAGACGCCGGCCGGTCACGGGATCGTCGGCAACGGGTGGTACTTCCGCGACCTCGGCGAGGTGCTTCTATGGCGCCAGCACAACGCGCTCGTCGGCGGTGAGAAGTTGTGGCAGGCGGCGCGGCGGGCCGAACCCGGATACACGGTCGCGAACGTCTGCTGGTGGTACGCCATGGGCGCGGACGTCGACTGGACTGTCACCCCGCGGCCGATCTACTACGCGGACGGGCGCAAAGAGCCGGACTGCTACACGTTCCCGCCGGAACTGCACGACGAGTTGCAGGACGCGCTCGGCCCTTTCCCGTTGTTCACGTACTGGGGGCCGACGGCGGGCATCCCTTCCACCACGTGGATCGCGCGGGCCGCCGAGCACATCATGCGGGCCAAGGACCCCGATCTGACGCTGGTGTACCTCCCGCACCTGGACTACGACCTGCAGCGCTACGGCCCGTCCGACCCGCGGTCCGCCGCGGCCGCCGCCGAACTCGACGCGGTGCTCGGGCCGCTGCTCGACGCGGCCAGAGAGCAGCAAAGAACGATCGTGGCGCTGTCGGAGTACGGCATCACGGACGTGTCGCGGCCCGTCGACATCAACCGCCTGCTACGCAGCGAGGGCTGGCTGAACGTGCACACGCAGGACGGCATGGAGTACCTCGATCCGTGGACTTCACGCGCGTTCGCGGTCGCCGATCACCAGATCGCGCACGTGTACGTGCGGGATCCGGAAGACATTCCGACTGTTCGCAAGCTCTGCTCCACGCTGAGCGGCGTCGGCGAGATCCGCGACGGCCTCGGCCATGAGCGTTCGGGTGAGCTCGTCCTGCTGGCCGAACCGGACGCCTGGTTCACGTACTACTACTGGCTCGACGACCGCCGCGCGCCCGACTTCGCGCAGCTCGTCGAGATCCATCGCAAGCCGGGCTACGACCCCGCCGAGCTGTTCTTCGACCCGGCCGGACCGGGTGCGGCAAAGGCGCGGGCCGGGATGGCGTTACTGCGCAAAAAGCTCGGTTTCCGGTACCGCATGAGCGCGATCGGTCTGGACGCCGGCGCACGAGCGGTCAGGGGTTCGCACGGTCTGATGCCCACCGACCCGGCCGACGGCCCGGTGTGGCTGTGCGATGACCCGTCCCTGACGCCGGCCCGAGTGCAAGCAACCGACGTGAAGGGTCTGCTCCTGCGACTCGCCGGCCTGTCACCCTGACCTCCGCTGCACGAACGTACGCAAACACAATGTACGCCCCGAACGACGCACATCGCGCACATCGCGCAAGGACGAAGTGCGCAAGACTGCATACGGCCACCGCACAATGCAAACGACGTCCGCCGACTGCACGCACACACCGTGCGCACGAAAGCGAACACCGTGCAAGAAATGAACACCGCACGAAACGTGCGAACACCACGCGCAGGGTGCGAGCGGTGTGCGCGCGGTGCCCGCGAAAGCGAGCGTTCCTGGCCGGGTGCGAGCGTCGGGCGCTGGAGTGCTCGCGGCGGTCGCTATGCGGCGCTGGCCTCGGTCAGGTGTGCCGCCCGGTCGTTGTCGGCCCGACGGCTTGCCGGGATCGCCGCCCGCAACAAGTGGTGGGCGGACTTGACGCGGTACATCTCGGCGTCGGCCACGCGCATCAGGGTGTCCAGGTCGCCGTCGCGGGCGGTAGCCGTGCCGATGCTCGCGTCCACCGACACCGTGCCGGAACCGAGTTGCACCGGAGCGGTCAGCGCCGCGCGCAGACGGGCCGACACCTCGTGCGCGCGATGCACGTCCGTGTCGTACAGCAGTACCACGAACTCGTCACCACCCAGGCGGGCCACCAGGTCCTGGTCTCGAACCTCCGACAGCAGCCGCGCCGCCGTGATCTGCAGCAACTCGTCGCCGGCCGCGTGCCCGAGCGTGTCGTTGACCTCCTTGAACCCGTCCAGGTCGAGCACCAGCACCGAGGCCGGCGGGCCCGGGCGGAGCGTCGTGCGTGCGTGTTCGTGCAGCAAGTGCCGGTTGCCGACGCCCGTGAGCGGGTCGTGCAGTGCCTGTTCGCGCAGTCCGAGCGCCTGTTCACGCAGGGTCGCACGGGCGGCGGCCAGCTGGTCGAGGTGGTTGTGGTGCGCGCGGGACAGCAGTCCGGTCATGATCGCGACGACGAACTCCAGGCCGGGCGCGATGCCGATCAGGTCGGTGGGCATGTCGCGGCCGGCGATCTGCGGGCCGAGGGCATAGAGCAGCACACCGGCCGAAGCGACGGTGGTGGCGACCAGCAATGCGCCGGACAGGCCGTGTCGGTAGGCGCCGACGATGATCGGGATGATGAGTATCGGCCAGAACACCAGCTGCGGGGCGCCGGCCGCGGCGTAGACCAGAGCGATGATGACCGCTGTGTCCGCCGCGAGCAGCACGGTGCTGATCCTCCGGTACCGGCGGCGGCCGACCGACCTCAGGGCGTACCCCCCGAGGAAATTGACAAAAACTTCCGCGAGAACCGATGCGATGCTGATCGGCACGCTCAGACCTGGCACCCGGGGCAGCAGGACGAGGGACGCCACGATCCACAGCACCGCGGCCGTCCGGCTGATGATGCCGGCCCATTCCAGGCTGCGGCGCATGCGAACCAGCGCCTCGTCGACCTCCATGGACATGTACTCGGCGATAGCGACCCTGATCTGAGGGCCGGCTGAACCTGAGAAGAATCACAGGTAGAACCCCTAAGGAGCGGCTTTCAGGTGCGTTCCGGATAGTCCTGGGGGTACACGGTCCGTAGTCTCGGCGACGTGACACTCATCGAGACGCGTGCGCTGACGAAGCGCTACGGGGGTGGCGTCACCGCCCTGTCGGAGCTGACCCTGGCCGTTGAGCCGGGGATCATCGGTCTGGTCGGGGCCAATGGCGCCGGAAAGTCCACATTTATCAAGATCATGCTGGGTCTCCTGCCGCCCTCCGACGGCGAGTTGCGCGTCCTGGGGCTGGACCCGACCACACAGGCCGAACAGGTGCGTTCGCGCGTCGGCTACATGCCTGAGCATGACTGTCTGCCGGGTGAGGTGTCGGCGGCAGAGTTCGTCACTCACCTTGCGCGAATGAGCGGCCTGCCCGCCACGGCCGCGCGCGAGCGTGCATCGGAGGCGTTGCGGCACGTCGGGCTCTACGAGGAGCGGTATCGCCAGATCGGCGGCTACTCGACCGGCATGAAGCAGCGGGTCAAGCTCGCGCAGGCCCTGGCCCACGACCCGGACCTGCTACTGCTGGACGAGCCGACCAACGGCCTCGACCCGGCCGGCCGCGACGCGATGCTCGAACTCGTGCATCGGATCGGCACCGAGTTCGGCATCTCCATCGTCGTGTGCTCGCATCTGCTGGGCGAAGTTGAGCGAATCTGCAACTCGATCATCGCGATCGACGGCGGCCGGCTGCTGCGCTCGGCGACGGTCGAGGACATGACGACGAGCCGGGACGTGCTGATGGTCGAGGTGTCCGAGGGGGTCGAGCAGCTCACCGCGCGCCTGGCGGAGCTGGGCATCCCGGCCAGCCGGGACGGTGCCGCGCTGAACGTGCCGCTGGACAACGAGGACGTGTACGACCGCATCCTCGTCGCCGTGGCCGAGCTCGATCTGCCGCTGCACCGGCTCGACCAGCGCCGCCACCGGGTGGCCGAGCTGTTCCAGACCCACTCCGTCACCGCACCCGCGCTGAGCGCTCAGGAGGCCGGCCGTGGCGCCGCAGACTAGTGTCATCCATGACATCGGCTATCAGCGATACAAGGGACCGCGGCTCGGCCGGTGGTACGCCAACCGCTCCCTCTACGAGCACAGCGTCCGCGCGGCGTTCGGCATCGGCCGCGGGGCCAAGGCCAAGATCTTCCCCTGGATGATCATTGGCATTGTGTTGCTCGTAGCGGTCGTTGTCATCGCCTACCGGTCCATCTCCGGGCAAACCCTGATGTCGTATCGTGACTACGTCGACGGCCTCAGCTACCCGGTCATGCTGTTCCTGGCGATCGTCGCGCCGGAGCTCGTCTCCCGCGATCTGCGCGATCGCACGCTCCCCCTGTACTTCTCGCGCCCGCTATCGCGCACCGACTACGCCCTCGCGAAGTTCGCCGCGATCGGCACCGCGGTGCTGATCCTGCTCGGGGTGCCGCAGCTGCTGATCTACATCGGTGCGGTGTTCACGCGCACCGACGGCTTCTCCGGCGCCTGGGACGAACTCGGCGACCTCGGCCCCGGCCTGGCCGCCGCGCTGATCAGCGCGCTCATCCTGGGTTCGATCTCGCTGCTGGTCGCCTCGCTGTCGGGCCGGCGCGCGTTCGCCGCCGCGTTCATCGTCGGCGTCTTCCTGATCACCTCGCCGGTCTCCGCCATCCTCGCGACGCTCGGCAACGACACCGTCCAGCACCTGGCGTTCCTGGTCAACCCGATGTTTCTGATGATGGGCCTGGAACAGTGGATCTTCGGCAAACCCGCCGGCGGCGGCATGCCGATCGGCAACCTCGGCTGGGCCTACGGCGTCGGAGCCTTGATCCTGTTCGGCGGCTCGCTCCTCCTGCTGCTGCAGCGTTACCGGAAGGTGGCCGCCTGACATGAGCACCGTCGACCTGCAGCACGTTTCGCGGTGGTACGGCAATGTCGTCGCCGTCAACGATGTGACCATGACGCTCGCGCCGGGTGTCACGGGTCTTCTTGGCCCGAACGGTGCCGGGAAGACCACACTCCTGCACATGATGTCCGGTTTCCTGGCGCCTTCGCGCGGCACGCTCACCGTGGACGGCGCACCAACGTGGCGCAATCCCGACGTGTACCGCACACTCGGCCTCGTCTCCGAGCGCGAAAGTGTGCACGGCTTCCTGACCGGACACGAATTCGTGCTCGCCAGTGCGAAGCTCTTCCGGCTCAGCAACCCGGAAGAGGCCGCCCGCCGGGCCATCGCCCTGGTGGAGATGGAGCCGGCCCAGGACCGCCGCATCGACACCTACAGCAAGGGCATGCGCCAGCGCATCCGGGTCGCGGCCGCGCTCGTCCACGAGCCGAGCGTCCTGCTGCTGGACGAGCCGTTCAACGGCATGGACCCGCGGCAGCGCTTCCACATGATGGATCTGTTGCACAAAATGGGCGACGACGGCCGCACGGTGCTGTTCTCCTCGCACATTCTCGAAGAGGTCGAGCAGGTTTCCGGCACCGTGCAGGTCATGGTGGCCGGCCGCCTGGCCGCCTCGGGTGAGTTCCGCACGATCCGCCGCCTGATGACGAACCGTCCGCACGTGTTCACCATCCGCTCCAGCGACGACCGGCGCCTCGCGGTCGCGCTCATGGCCCAGGACTCCGTGGCCGGCGTCGACATCGATGCGACTGGTTTGCAGGTGCGCGCGTCGGACTACGGCACGTTCACCCGCGCGTTGCCGCGTGTCGCGCTCAAAGAGGGCGTCCGCGTGCGCCGCCTCATCCCGGCCGACGAGTCCCTGGAAAGCGTCTTCTCCTACCTGGTGGGTGCCTGATGAACGCCACAGTCGCGATGATCACCGCGCGCGGCCTGCTCGGCCGCCGCCGGATCTGGCTCCTGGTGCCGCTACCGCTGCTGCTCATCGGCCTCACGCTGATCGTGAAGGCGTTCGGCCCGGAACCCGCCGAGTGGGGCGAGGGCGTGATCGGCGGCCTCGGCTTCTCCGCGGTACTCCCGGTCATCGCTCTCATCATCGGCACCGGCGTCCTCGGCTCCGAGATCGATGACGGCACGATCACGCACATTCTGAGCAAGCCACTGCCACGCTCGGAGATCATCCTGACGAAGCTGGCCGTGGCCACCGGCGTCACCGCCATCTTCGCCGGGGTGCCGCTGTTCGTCGTCGGCCTCATCGCGGGCGAGCCGCCGCTGGCGTTCGCGCTGTTCGTGGGCGGCGTCATCGGCTCAGTCGCGTACTGCTCGCTGTTCGTGCTGCTCAGCGTCATGAGCCGGCGCCCGGTGCTGGTCGGCCTGGCGTACGTGGTGCTCTGGGAGGGCGTCCTCGGCAACATCTTGTCGGGCACGCAGAAGCTGTCGATCCAGCAGTACGTCCAGGCGATCGTCGACTGGCTCGCCCCGACCGAACTCCTGCACGGCAATGTGGCGGTACCGCTCAGCTGCGTCATGGCCGCGGTGTTCACCATTGCATCGACGCTGTACGCGATCCAGCGCCTCCGCACCCTGTCCATCGCCGGCGAAACCGGCTGATCGCACATCAACCGCAACTGGCCCGCTGCACGCCAGTCGCAGTCCCACTGACTGCAAGTCAACGGCAAAAGGCGGCGCATTCCGGGGGTACCGTGAATGCGCCGCCTTTCCGCATGCAGTCAACGCTCACCACTCACCCGTGCGCGCCGCACGCGCGCTTCCGAACATGCAGTCACCGCTCACCATTCGCCCATGCGCGCCGCACGTGCGCTTCCGAACATGCAGTCACCGCTCACCATTCGCCCGTGCCTGCCGCTGTCGTGCCTGCCACCCGTGCGCCTCCGGACAAGCAGTCACCGCTCACCACTCGCCCATGCGCGCCGCACGTGCGCTTCCGATTCCGTGCGATCAGCGGCGGTGGCGGAAGTACCACCGTTCGGCCGCCGTCCACAGCCCGGTAGTCACGAGGTAGATGCCGGCCGCAACGGGTACGAACGCCGCGAACGCCACCGTGCCGAACGACAGGACGCGCACGAATGCGGGTGACTCGGCCGGCAACTGCCGCACGTTCCACACGGCGATCGCGGTCAGTGCGGCCACGATCAGCCATCCGGCGAGCAGTGCGGGACGCGAGTAGAGCCGCTGCGTGAGATCGGCGCCGAGGACCGAGTAGCCGTGCATGCCGCCGTTGGTGAACTCCCGGTACACGACCCAGATGAACGGCGCCTGCGCCAGCATCGGCAGCAGACCGGCGAACGGCCCCGACCCCGCCTCCCGCATCACCGCCGTCGTTTTCTCGGCCAGCACGACGGGTTCATGCTTGTGCCGCTCCCGCAGCCCGGCCAGCTCCGGCGCGAGTTTCGCCCGGATCCGCTCGGCCCGGTACCCCCGGACACTCAACGGCAGCAGCGCGGCCCGCAACAGGATGGTGGCCGCGACGATCGCCGCGGGCACGGACCCGAGCAACCCGGCCAACGCGAGAAGAACATGGTGAACCACAGACTCGACCTTTCTGGTCAAGAACGTCAGCAAGAATCAGCACCGCCGCCGCCGGGCACACAGGAAGCAGCAGAAAGCGGCAGTCATGGAGGAGCAGCTCCCGAGCACAGGGGCTCAGGCAGCGAGAAGCCGAGTCAGATCAACGCGATACGAACCCGAGCGACAGCGACACACGACGCCGCCCAACCGCACAACCACGCTGCACGAGACGCCGAACCGCACGATCGCACGACCGCGATGCACGGAACGAACAGCTGCACAGCCACGCTGCACGAGACGCACAGCTGCACGGAACGAACAGCTGCATAGCCGCGCTGCACGAGACGCACAACCGCGCAACCCACGGTGCACGAGACGCCTAACCGCACGACCGCGATGCACGGAACGCGCGGAACGCACACCTGCGCGACCACGCGGCACGAGACGCACGCCGCACCGCACGGGACGCACAACCAGGCTGCACGGATCGCCCAACCGCACGACCGCGATGCACGGAACGCGCGGAACGCACACCTGCGCGACCACGCGGCACGAGACGCACAACCGCACGAGCGTGATGCGCGAAACGCACAACCGCAGCGGGCAGGGTCACATCAGCGAAGGGTTCGCAACGCAGTGGACGACGCCGCACGACCGCGGTGAACGAGTCCACAACCGCGGTGGACAAGGCCATGACGCGCGAAAATGCGTCAGGCCGGCGGCGAGCCGGCGGCGATCGCCAGGCTCAGATGCCCGGCGCCCGGGGACGAGGCCGACCGGCCGCGTCCGGGTCGACCGAGCGAACGGCCTGTCCAAGACCGATCCGGGCCCGAGCCGGCAAAGCCTGCAGCCCCGCGGGCGCCGCCGGCGCCCCGGCCACCAGCCGGGCGGCCAGCACCACGGCGAGCGCGGCCAGCACAGCCGTCGCCACGGCGACAACGTCACCAGGCGAGCCAGCGAAGCCCCACGCCGTAAGCAGGGTGGTCATCGACCACAGCATGCGACCGATGGTAGGCAGTCCCGCCAAGCCGCACATCCGCCCACGGGAGTATTCCGCAAGCAGAGCGCGGACGCTCAGGACCAGGCCGGTCGAGCGCAAAGCCCCGAACGTCAGAGCCGAGCACTGAAGCCGGAAACCGGAAACCGAGCGGCAAAGGCTCAAGCGCGAAGCTGGGAAAGGTTCACTGCGAAGCGCCGCGAGACTTGATCCAGGCGGCGATCTGCGTCCGGGACTCCAGGTTCAGTTTGCTCAGGATGTTGGAGACGTGGACGGCGGCGGTGCGGGGGGAGATGTAGAGGCGGCGGGCGAGTTCGGCGTTGGTCAGGCCCTCCGCGAGCAGGACGGCGACCTCGCGTTCGCGCGGGGTCAGGGACTCGTCGCCGGCGGCGGTCGGTGCGGTCAGGCCGAGGCGGCTGCGCAAGGCGGTCAGTTCGGCGACGCGCCAGCCGGCCCAGCGGGCCAGGTGGGGTTCGGCCGCGCGGACCTGGGTGCGGGCCGCGTCCAGGTCGCCGCGGGCGATGAGGCTGCGGGCGGCGCCGAGGTGGCCGGTGCCGCGGTGGGCCGGCAGGAGCATGGTGGGCTCGGCGACGGCGGCGCGGTAGAGGCGCAGGGCGTCGGTGGTGTCGCCGGTGGCCTCGGCGATCTGGGCGTCGGCGAGCCAGCGGTAGGCGTCGTCGAAGAGCGGGTCGTCGATGGCGGCGGCGATCGGGCGGAGCTCGTCGGCGCCGAGGCCGGCGAACAGGCCCGCGGAGATGATGTCGTGGGCGAAGTCGCGGCCGGTGACGCCGGTGACGCGGACGGCCTCGAGGACGGTGCGGAGCAGGTCGCGGGCCAGGTCGGTGCGGCCGAGGCGGCAGGCCAGGTGGAACTGCAGGCCGGGCACCGAGGTCTGGGTGAGCATCGTGTAGGCGTCGGTGGACTGCTCGACGAGGCCGCGGATGACCATGTCGGCCTTGTCGAGCTCGCCCGCCTCGAGGAGCAGCCCGGTGAAGAACACGCCGTGGTAGTCGCTGCCGTTGCGGGTGCGCAGCAGGCCCTTGTCGCGGCGGCGGGCGGCTTCGAGCTCGGCCAGGGCGGCGCCGAGGTTGCCCTCCTGGACGGCGAGGCGGGCGCGGCCCTGGAAGTAGGCGGCGACGGCCAGGGACTCGAACCCGGCCCGTTCGGCGAAGGTGCGCATCCGCTCCAGTGCGGCGGCCCAGTCGGCGGGCCCGCCGGGCAGGAGGTTGTAGAGGTTGTTGAGCGACCGCGCGGCCAGCAGCCACTCGCCGGCCTCCTCGGCCTCCTGGGCGGCCTCGTTGAGCAGCTTGACGCCTTCGTCGACCCCGGCGGCGACGTTGACGAGGGCGGAGCCCTTCTCGACCTTGCCGGCCAGCCAGACCGCGGGGAGCCCGAGCTCCTCGCCGAGGGCGATCGCCATGTCGGCCCAGGCGACGGCCCGCTCGGTGTCGTCGTGGAGCATGTAGGCCTGTGCGATGGCCGCGTAGGCCTGGGCCTTCGCCGGGCCGTCGCCGAGGTGGGCGATCTCGCGCCGCAGCTGGGCCGCGCGCTCCTGCATGCTGCCGCTGCTGCCGACCTCCCAGCTGAGCCGGACCAGCAGCCGCAGGGCGTCGGCGCGCTCCTCGCCGGTGGCGGCGGCGTCGAGCCAGCGGCGGCCGAGCTCCTGGGCGTCGTCGAGGAGCCCGGCGAGCCAGGCGGCGCGGGCCCCGCAGGAGAGCAGCTCGACGTCGTCAGGGAGCTCGTCGAGGCCCATCTCGGCGAGCTGCAGCGCCTGGTAGGGCGAGCCCATCTCGAGGTAGACGACGAGGCCGCGGCGGGCCGCCTCCACCATGTCGAGGTAGCGCCCGGCGCCTTTGGCGTGGTGGGCGACGAGCGCGTAGTCCTTGCTGCCGGTGGACAGCAGCGTCTCGAGGGCGAGCTCGTGGAGGCGGCGGCGCTGGCGGGCGAGCATCTCGTCGACGAGCGCCTCGCGGGTCAGGGCGTGGCGGAAGCTGAACTCGTCGTCGCCGGTCTCGACCATGAGCCCGCGCCGGACGAGGTCGCGCAGGCCGTCGATGAGCTCGTTCTCGTCGAAGCCGGTGACGGCGGCGAGCAGGTCGAACGGGACCTTGCGGCCGAGGACGGCGGCCGCTTCGACGATGCGCTTCTCGGCGTCGTCGAGGTCGTCGAGCTGACGGCGCAGGGCCTCGGCGATGTTCCACGGCAGCGGCCGGTCGCAGAGGGTGTCGAGGTCGGCCTCGCCGTTGGCCTTGAGCAGCTCCTCGAGGAAGAACGGGTTGCCGCCGGTGCGGTTGTGCAGTGACAGCGCGGTCCGGTAGGTCGGCGGGCGCCCGGTCGCGGACTTCAGGAACATCGACGTGTCGGCGAGGCTCAGGCGCTCGAGCCGCACGTTGGTCACCGTGTAGCGCCGTTCGAGCCGGGTCAGCAGGTCGGCCAGGGGGTGGCGGCGGGTGACCTCGTCGGGGCGGTAGGTCCCGATGAGCAGCCGCGGCCCGGGCAGCTCGGCGATCCGCTCGAACAGGGCGACGCTCTCGGAGTCGGCCCAGTGCAGGTCCTCGAACACGACGATCGACGAGCCGGGCACGGTCAGCTGCTGCACGATCTCGAGGCCGGCCTGGATGCGGTCGATCATCGAGCGGGACGCGTCGGTGACGACCCGCAGCAGCTCGGGTTCGAGAAGCTCGGAGCGGCGGCAGCTGTCGATGGCGCCGAGGAGCACCTCGAAGGGCCGGCTGAGGGTGCCGGGGTCGGCCTGGCCGTCGAGGACGGGAACGGTCTCGGGCACGCCCGCGATCAGTTCCTGGACGAGACGGCTCTTGCCGATGCCCGGCTCCCCGCCGAGCATGGCGATGGAAGGCTCGGACCCGTCGACGAGCCGGCGCAACCGGCGCAGCTCGTCGTCGCGGCCGACCATCACCTGGCTCATTCCGCTACGGCTGGCCCGCACGTCACCAGCCTACCGGCGGGCGGGCGCTCCTCCGGCTGTGACGGTCGCGACCAACGCCACCAGACGCGGCGCTCGTCCCGCCCGGCCGCGCCGCGGTGGGCTTCGAGTCCGAGCAGGCCCTGCTGGCGGTGCTGAAGCTGGCTGTAGAGAAAAACCGGGTGCATCATCTCGACTCCTCGGGAGACCTGTTTCGTTGTCGGTTCCATCCTCGCGAGGTAAGGCCTGGCTGCCATCTGCACCTGTTACGTATCTTCGGCGCCGGGCCGGCCTAGTCATCGCCGCCGGGATCTAGTCATCACGCCGCCGCCGGGCAACGGCCCCGGAAACCCAGAACAGCCCGGGAAACCCAGAACAGCCCCGGCACGTCGGCGAGGACGTGCCGGGGCTGCGCTCCCCCGCGGTTCGGTCGCGTGAGATCTGGGGCCGCCGTGCGGCCGGATCAAGCCAGGTGCTCGCGCCGGTTTCGACGCCGCAGCCGCACGCGGCTTGTCCAGTGCCGGTTCTCGTCGAACACGTCGTGGCGGCGCTGACGGACCAGCTCGGACAACAGACCATCGTGGATGTTCATGACTGGAACCCCTCTCAACCTCGTGCCTCCATCCTGTCCGAGTAAGGCCCGCGTTCCATCGGTATCGCTTACGTAATCCGGCCGCCCAGACATACGTAGACGAGGCCCCGGACCGTCTACGTATGTCGGCCGTCGTCTAGTCATGCCCGGCCGAAAACGCATAACCGCAGGTGAAAGAGGGAACTGGCCGGGACATGATGTGCGTAGGTACCTCGGGCTGGCAGTACCGGGACTGGCGTGGCCGCTTCTACCCCCGCGAGGTACCGCACCGTCTGTGGCTGGAGCATTACGCGGCGGCGTTCGGAACCGTCGAGGTGAACAACGCGTTCTACCGGCTGCCGGAGCGCAGCACGTTCGAGGCGTGGCGGTCCCGCACCCCGGACGACTTCACCGTCGGGGTCAAGGCGAGCCGCTTCCTCACGCACGTCAAGCGGCTCAAGGACCCGGAGGAGCCGGTGGCCCGCCTGCTGGACCGGGCCGCCGGCCTCGGCCCCAAGCTCGGCCCGGTCCTGCTCCAGCTCCCGCCGACCCTCCACGCCGACCCCGAGGCCCTCGACCGGACCCTGCGGGCATTCCCCCGTGACGTGCGGGTCGCCGTCGAGCCGCGGCACGACTCGTGGTGGACGGACGAGATACGAAAGACGTTGACCGGCCACAACGCCGCACTGTGCTGGTCCGACCGCAAAGGGCGACCCCAGGCGCCGCTGTGGCGCACCGCCGACTGGGGCTATCTACGGATGCACGAGGGCCGCGCGAACCCCTGGCCCCGGTACGGCCGCGCCTCGCTCAGCGCCTGGACGGACCGCTTGGCCGAGGTCTTCCCAAACCAGGACATCTATGTGTACTTCAACAACGACCCCGGATGCGCGGCGATCTCCGACGCCGTCGCGTTCGCCCGCCTGGCCGCCCGCCGCGGCCGGCCCGTCGGCCGCGCCCCCGAGCACGTGCCGGACTGGTCGTAGGCTGCACCCGTGGCCAAGTACTGCTGCGTCGCCTTCGTGATCGTCGCGTTCCTGACGCTGCTCGTCTGGCAGCGCCGCCACCTCATGAACCGCAAGGACCGCGACTGAGCGCGGCCGGCACCGAGGCGTAGCGCTGGCCACCGATCACGGCGGATGCCCCCGCAGCGCGTGCGGACGGCGGGCCGGCTACTGAGCGCCACCACCGACCGGCAGAAACACCGGCAGGTTCAGCGGCCGTTCGCGGGTCGCGGCGGTCGGCGAAGTGTCCGCCGTGGACGCATACCGCCACGGCCGGGCCGACCACAAGAGACACCAGAGACCGCGCCCGCCCGCGAGCGACAGCCGCAGGCCGACCGTCCACGCGCGGGTCGCGCATCGAGGACTTCCACCGTATTGCGGTGGTCGCCACCGACCACGGAACACCGGTGGCCACCGGCCGCGGTGCCGCCGATCACACCCGCCACCTCGGTGCGGGCCGAGGACCGGCCGGACAGCGCGGCCCAGACGGTACCGGACGCGATGGATGTATCAGACGGACCGGACCCCCACTCTCGTCCAGTGCAGGGGGAGACGAGCGGACCTGCGGCCGGCCGCGACACCGGACGCACGCCCGCCGCACCCCCAGCCGCGATCGTCAGTTTCAATTCATCGGATATCCGGCAGAACAGCCGGACAAACGCGGTGAATGCCGAAAAGGCACGCACCGGAGGGTCGTCATGAGACTGCACAGGGTAATGGCGGGGCAACGGAACCGACACGTTCCCGATATTCTGGGTGTTCGATGTGGGGACCGGAGGGGGGCCGCCCATATGGGCAAGCACGGGGTCGCGTCGGCACGGGCACGTCTGCGCGGGACACGGTGACCGCAACGGTGGGCCGGGACGGAGCCGCGTTCACGGGCGCGACCGAGGCCGTGCTGCACCTGCATCGCGCCGCCAACGCGGTCCGCCA
This sequence comes from Dactylosporangium sp. NPDC051541, assembly GCF_044454505.1. Classification (NCBI taxonomy): domain Bacteria; kingdom Bacillati; phylum Actinomycetota; class Actinomycetes; order Micromonosporales; family Micromonosporaceae; genus Dactylosporangium; species Dactylosporangium sp. NPDC051541. The sequence goes on along the minus strand of NZ_JBITDU010000003.1, from coordinate 412,238 downwards.
GCACGTCGAGCAGGAGGTCCTGCGCCCGCGCCAGCTGACGTGGACCGGTTTCGTGGTGCTGCGCACCGTCTGGGCCGCGCGCCGCATCGAGACCCGGCACGTGGCCGAGCAGGCCGGGATCTCCAAGGCCACGCTGACGGGCGTCGTCGACACCCTGTCCGGGCGGGGCCTGGTGAAGCGGGCCAACCACCCCGACGACGGCCGCCTGGTGCTGCTGCAGCTGACCCGCAAGGGGCATCGCCTGATCCGGGAGCTGCTGCCGGACTCGCAGACCGCGGAGTCGTTCGCCCTGTCATACCTCGAGCCGGCCGAGCTCGCCCGGATCACGACTGCGCTGCGTGGACTGGTCGATCACCTGGAGCGATCACGCTAGCCGGGGTGCGGTATTTACGTCATTTTTCCGGCTTCGAGTCGTTGGAAGAACACCGGAACAGTGGCATAACGGTGTGACCTCCGGCGCGGAGATTCGCGCTCCGCTGGACTAATGTTCGGGTCGGTGCCGGAACCTGGCCTGTGTCCCCCGAAAGGTGTCCGAACGGGCACGACTGATGCATACAGCGCGGTCTTTTCAACGCTCGGCGAAGGGACCAGACTGCTGGGGAACAGCCATGACCCGGACGACCTCTGACGAGCGTGGAAGGACCCCGATGACCGAGGCAGGCAAGCACGACGACGCCGGTGAGTCCGGCCCGCCGGACCTGCCGCTGCGCTCGGCCACGCCGTCCCGGCGCGCCACCGTCGGCGACCTCAACGCCAACGACCCGATCCGCATCGACGACTATCGGCTGCTCGGCCAGCTCGGCGTCGGCGGCATGGGCACCGTCTACCTGGCCCAGTCCCCCGAGGGCACCCGCGTCGCGGTGAAGCTCGTCCACCAGCACCTGGCCCGCGACCCCCGCTTCCGGGTGCGGTTCGCCGGCGAGGTCCGCGCGGCCCAGCGCGTGCCCGGTTTCTGCACCGCCCGGGTCCTCGACTCGGGGGTGTTCGAGGAGCGGCCATACCTGGTCACGGAATACCTCGAAGGCATTCCGCTGTCCCGCCTCGTCGCCGACGACGGCCCCCTCGACCCGGCCATGCTGCACAGCGTCGCGCTCGGCGTCGCCGCCTCTCTCGCGGCCATCCACAACGTCGGCCTCGTCCACCGCGACCTCAAGCCGAGCAACCTCATGGTCACGCTCGGTGGCGTGCGGATCATCGACTTCGGCATCGCCCGCGCCCTCGACGCGGCCAGCGACATCACCGGCACCGGCAACATCGTCGGCAGCCTCGGCTGGGCCTCCCCCGAGCAGCTGCGGGCCGAGGAACCGACCGCCGCGATGGACATCTTCGGCTGGGGCTGCCTCGTCGCGTTCGCCGCGACCGGCCGGCACCCCTACGGCGGCGAGGAGGCCGCGGCCCGCGCCTGGAAGATCCTCGAGGGCGAACCCGACCTCAGCGGCATCCCCGACCCGGTCCGCGACCTGGTGGCGGCCGCGCTCAGCCGGGACCCACTGGACCGTCCGGACGCGCGGCAGCTGCTCCTGGGCCTGGCCATTGACGACCTGGAAGCGGCGACGGTACCGGTCCAGCGTCGATGGCTGCGCGGACCCGCCCAGCTGTCACGTCGCCGCGTCACGTCGATGGCGATCGCCGTGCCGATGGCCCTCGCCCTCGTCTTCGCGGCCGCCGAGACCACGTCCGACCTGATGGGCGGCAACCCCGGCGGCGACACTCACCACGGCAACACCGGCGGCGAGGTCACCACCGACCTGTCCCAGCAGCCGGCCCCGATCACGTCGGTCGTCGGCGGCAACGGCGGGCGCCCCAACGGCGGCGCGACCGAGACCAGGATCGGCAACCCGACCAACGCCGCCCAGCCCCCGGCCCCGACCAAGACGGTCGAAGGCCCGGTCGGCCACCCGACCACCACGTCCCCGGTGGTGGTCATCACCACGGCGACGACCACCGGCCCGCCGCCGGTCACGGACACGCCCGACCCGACGACGGCCGGCCCGACCACCGCCGGCCCCACCACGGAGACCCCGCCGGACGGCAACCAGGTCCCGCTGGTCCCGTAACGGCCGGCCACTTTTCGGCCGACCGCCGGCGTGGCGAGCAACGTCACGCCGGTTTATCGATGGCCCGTGTCGCGCGCGGTTCTCGCCGGCCGTGTGCAGGACGGGCCATTTCAGACGACGTGCTCGAGGTACCCCTTGATGCTGTCCGCAAGGACGTCCGCGCCGGGCCTCGACCACACGTCCTCGTGGAACACCTCGACCTCGATCGGCCCGCTGTAACCGGCCGCATCCACCGCCTCCCGGAACCGCCGCAGCTCCACACACCCGGTGCCCGGCAGCCCCCGCCCCAGCAGCACCCCCTCCGGCAGCGGCGTGATCCAGTCCGCCACCTGGAAACACGCGATCCGCCCGGCCGCACCGGCCCGCGCCAACTGCACCCACACCTGGTCGTCCCACCAGAGGTGATACGTGTCGATCGCGACGCCGACCGCCGCCGCCGGGAACTCCTCCGCGATGTCCAGAGCATTACCGAGCGTGGCGATCACACAACGGTCCGACGCGAACATCGGATGCAAAGGCTCAATCGCCAGTTGTACTCCCGCCGCCCGCGCATACGGCACGAGTTCCCCGATGGCGTCGGCAACGATCCGCCGCGCCCCGTCGACGTCCCGGCTCCCGGCCGGCAGCCCCCCGCTCACGAGCACGAGCACCGGTGCCCCGAGCGCCACCGCCTCGTCGATCGCCCGCCGGTTGTCGTCGAACCACCCGTCCACGGTGAAGAACCCGCCGCGGCACAGCGTGGTCACCCGCAGCCCGGCCGCCCGCACGAGCGCCGCCGTCCGCTCCACCCCGAGCTCGTCGACCTGGTCCCGCCAGAGCCCGATCCCGGGTACCCCCGCAGCCACACACCCGGCAACGGTCTCCTCCATGGGCCAGCGTTTGGTCGTGGCCTGGTTCAACGAGAACCGGGACAGGTCACTCATCGGTACTGCCTCTCAGTCGGTACGTGCCCGCCGCGATGATGCGACGGGCACGATCGTTCACACACGCACAGCCACCTGCGCGGACCGAAGCCGAACGCGCAAGCCCAGACGCACACGGCCACGTTCGAACGCACGCTCGCGCACGCGTCTTGCACGAATGAACACTTGCGAACGCGCGCCTTGTGCGCGATATGTCCGCCGCTCCGCAACGGATATATCGGATGTTTCGGTTAAGTCCGGCTTGCCGAGCCTTACAGGTCCAGCGACGGGATCTCGATGCGGCGGCCGGTGCGGGCGGACTCCAGGCCCAGCTCGGCCAGCTGGACGCCGCGGGCGCCGGCGGCGAAGTCCCACGGGAAGGTGGCATCGTCGACGACGTGGCGCAGGAACTGCTCCCACTGCACCTTGAAGCCGTTGTCGAACTCCTCGTTGTCCGGCACCCGCTGCCACTGCGCGCGGAACTGCTCGGTGGCCGGCAGGTCCGGGTTCCACACCGGCTTCGGGGTCGCCGCCCGGTGCTGGATGTGGCATTCACGCAGGCCCGCGACCGCGCTGCCGTGGGTGCCGTCGACCTGGAACTCGACCAGTTCGTCGCGGTACACCCGGACCGCCCACGACGAGTTGACCTGCGCGACGATCCCGCCCTCGAGTTCGAACGTGCCGTAGGCCGCGTCGTCGGCGGTCGCCTCGTACACGGCGCCGGCCTCGTCGACCCTCGACGGGATGTGGGTCACGATGGTCGCCTGCACCGAGCGGACCGGCGCGAAGATGCGCTCCAGGACGTACTGCCAATGGGGGAACATATCGACGGCGATGCCGCCGCCGTCCTGGGACCGGTAGTTCCAGGACGGGCGTTGGGCCGTCTGCCAGTCGCCCTCGAAGACCCAGTAGCCGAACTCGCCGCGGACGGACAGGATGCGGCCGAAGAAGCCCCCCTCCACGAGCCGGGCCAGTTTGCGCAGGCCGGGCAGGAACAGCTTGTCCTGCACCACGCCGTGCTTGACCCCGGCGGCGACGGCCGCGCGATAAAGGTCGACGGCGGCCGCGGTGTCATCGGCCAGGGGCTTCTCGGTGTAGATGTGCTTGCCGGCCTCGATCGCGGCGCGAATGGCCTTCTCGCGCTGCTGGGTCACCTGGGCGTCGAAGTAGATCTGGACGTCGTCGCGGGCCAGGGCCGCGTCGAGGTCGGTGGTCCAGTCGGTGAGGCCGTGCCGCTCGGCGATCTCCTGCAGCTTGGCCGGGTTGCGCCCGACCAGGATCGGCTCGGGCCAGATGCGGCGGCCGTCACCGGCGGGCAGGCCGCCCTCCTCCCGGATGGCCAGCAGCGAGCGGACGAGGTGCTGGCGGTACCCCATGCGGCCGGTCACGCCGTTGAGGACAATGCCGATCGGAACGCGGTTCACGAGACTCCTTTACGCGGAAAAACTGGGAGGTCAATCAGAAACAGGGATATAGGTCTCGAGCAGGCCGCACATGCCGTGCTTGCCGGACTCGGTGGGTTTCGCCAGCACCTCGATGCCGCCACCGGCCAGGTGGGCGACGTCGGACTTCTCCAGGGCGTCGAGCTGGCGGCCGGTCTCCAGCGCCACCTCGAGCGGGCCGGTCTCCCAGCGCCGGCGCCAGTCGCCGAGCTTCGGGGCGACGATCGCGGCGGCCGCGCGGCAGAACTCGGTAAACGCTTTCGGCCCGGCCGCGCGCATCGCGAGGAAACCGGTGACGGCCAGGTCGCGGCGGCGGTACGCGGGGCCGGGGTCGGGGCCGCCGGGCAGCGTGGCCGCGGCGGTGTAGCGGTCCGGGTCGCCCAGTACGTCCACGGGGAACGTCAGTACCGCGTCGCCGGCCTCCGGCAGCCCCGCGTTCTGCATGAGCACCACCAGCTGCAAGCCGTTTTCATTGACGAGCCGGTGAATGGTGCCCGGCCGGAACCAGGCGACCGTTCCGGGCTTGAGCGGCGTCTCGCGGTACCCCTCCCCGGACAGCGTCTGCACATGGCCTTCGCCGGCGATCACGACGTACCCCTCGGAGCATGTGAGATGCATGTGCGGCGTGCCACCGTGCAGCCCGTCGGGTGCAGTGGTGTCATACACGGATAGGCGGGACACGCCGACCGCGCCCGGCAAATAGGATTTCATGGCGTACCCCCAGTGCAGGAAACCGCTTTCCTGAGGCTAGCCGGTACGCTGAGCACGGGTCAATGCACAAAGTTGTCGCCGCGGCCCGTTCAACGGTGAGATGGACAGATAGGGGTCATCGCGATGGCAACGCTCGCCGACGTAGCCCGCCGCGCGGGTGTGTCACCGGCAACGGCCTCCCGGATCATCAGCGGCAGCACGAAACTCGTTACAGACGAATTGCGGGCGAGGGTACTGCGAGCCGTCGACGAGCTGCAATACGTGCCCAACGCGCACGCCCAGCTCCTGGCCCGGGCCCAGCGCACCGCGGTCGGCGTGATCGTGCACGACGTCTCCGACCCCTACTTCGCCGAGATCACCCGCGGCCTGCAGCAGGTCGCCACCACGCACGGCCGGCTGGTCATCATCTGCAACAGCTACCGCGACCCGGCCCGCGAGCTGGAGTACGTCGAACTGCTCCGGGCCCAGCAGGTCGCCGCGATCGTCCTCGCCGGCTCCGGGTACCACGACGCCGCCTTCACCAAGGCCCTCAAGGCGAAACTCGCCGCATACACCCGCACCGGCGGCCGGGTCAGCGTCATCGGCCGCCACGAGCTGCCCGGCGACGCGGTGATGCCGGCCAATGAAGAGGGCGGCTACCTGGCCGGCTGCGAACTGTTCGGCAGCGGCCACCGCAAGGTCGGCGTCATCGCGGGCCCGAAAGTGCTCACCACGACCACGGACCGCCTGGCCGGTCTGCGCCGGGCCGCCCGCGAGTTCCGGGGCACGGTCCCGGCCCGGCGGGTGGCATACGCGGGCTTCGACCGCGACGGGGGCGCCGAGGCGATCACCGCGCTGCTGGACTCCTCCCCCGACCTGACCGCCGTCGTGGCCCTCAACGACCAGATGGCGGTCGGCGCGCTGAGCACCCTGCGGGCCCGCGGCATCACCGTGCCGGACCAGATCTCGCTCATCGGCTTCGACGACATGCCGATCGCCCGCGACGTGACCCCGCCCCTGACCACGGTCCGCCTCCCCTTGGCCGAGATGGGCGCCCGCGCAATGTCGATGGCCCTGGACACCCACAACACGGACGCCCCGCGGATCGAACCGGCCCAGGCCACCCTGATCCGCCGCGAAAGCACCCGCCCGCTGCCCGCCTGAACCGTCAAGGGTTGACGTCCCGATAGGTCGGAAGATCCTTTCTGACCGCCTGATTCCTTTGTACTGCCAGAGCCGTCTCCACCACCGCAGCGAGCGCGGCCCGGAACAGCAGGGACCCCACGCTGATCCGCGCCACGCCGAGCGCGGCCAGCTCCGCGACGGTGAGCCCGTCCGGTAGCGCGAGCACGTTCAGCGGCGCCTCGGTCGCCGCCGCAAGTTGCGCGATGTCGGCAGGTTCGCGCACGCCGGGCACGAACACGCCGTCGGCACCGGCGTCGCGATACATCTGGATGCGTCGAATCGCTTCGCTTATGTCGCCCGCGCGCAGCCAGTGCGTGTCCGTTCGCGCATTGACGAACAGCCCAGGCGCTGCGCGTTTGATGTCGCGGACAAGTTTGGCGTGCACGTCGGGATCGCCGTAACCGTCCTCGATGTTCACTCCGGCCGCCCCGGCCTCCGCGGCGGCCACCGCACTGGCGACGGAGCCGCGCTCGATGTCGGCGGTAACGTGGATCGGCAGCCCGGCCAGGCGAGCGACGAGCGCGATGGTTTGGCCCACGCTCGCGTCCTCGCCGTCGGGCATGCCGTGCGCGGCGGCGACACCGAGACTCGTGGTCCCGACCGCGGCGAACCCGGCGGCGGCCAAGGCCCGGGCTCCGGCGACATCCCATACATTGGGCAGGATCAGCGGGCGTCCGGCCACATGCAGGTGCGCGAACCCGCCCACCGCATCCGGGCTCACCGCATCCCCGCCCATCGCTTCCCCGCCCACCGCATCCGGGCTCACCGCATCCCCGCTCACCGCATCCCCGCCCACCCCATCCGGGCTCACCGCAGCGCCCCTTCCACGAGCGCCATGGCCAACTCGCGACCGGGACACGCGCGCGGACCCGCACCGAACGGCATCCCGGACAGCGAAACCGCGACAACATTGCCGTCCGGATCGACCCGACGGGTGGCGAGCACGGGCGGATCGTCGCGCAAGACCTCGTCCACCGTGCTCATTCGCGCACGCTCGTCCCGGCTGTTCGTTCGCGCACGCTCGTCCGACGTGTGCGTTCGCGCACGCTCGTCCGGGTTATGCGTTCGCGCGCGCTCGTCCCGGGTGTTCGTTCGCGCACGCTCGTCCGACGTGTGCGTTCGCGCACGCTCGTCCGGGGTATGCGTTCGCGCACGCTCGTCCCGGGTGTGCGTTCGCGCACGCTCGCCGGACATGCGCGTCCGGGTGCGTTCGATCAGGCTCGCGGTGGCGTCGCAGGCCTGGACGAGCAACTGGATGTGCGCGGCCGTCGCTTCGTCGTACCGGCCGCCGAACACCGACACGAGCCGGTCGACCGCGGGGTCGGCCGCGGTGTCCCCCGTCTGGTACGCCGCGGCCGCCACCCGGACATCCGCAACGACGTTCACGATCGCCGGCTCCGTGACACCCAGCGCCCGGGCCAGCGGCGCGACCGGATGCCCGGCGTACGGCCGGCGCAGGTCGCCGGGGTCGACGCCGGCGACCAACTCCTCGACGATGGCGCGGCGGCGGGCGTGGACCGGGCCGTTGGCGAAGCGGCTGACCGTTGCCCGCAGCCAGCCGATGCCATTCGACGCCGGGTCCGGCTCCGGCACTGGGAAGGAAAGCATGGCCTCACGCTATGACCTCGATCGTTCGGCGGCGGCCGAACCGTCCGGCCCCTGGACGCGACCGGCGTCCAGGCAGCAGTGGGGGATGAACGAGATCGAGGTCGCGTTCGTGAGGCCGTTCTCCCGCAAGATGGGACACAGCGCGGATTTGGGCTCAGCCCCTTTGAGGCCGTGACCTAGCGGCGTGGATTGTGAGGGGTGTGGTGGAGGCTCGTCTCCCCACCTGCTTTTTGGGAGACACAGCGCGGATTGTGGCGCAGCCCCTTTGAGGCCGTGACCTAGCGGCGTGGATTGTGAGGGGTGTGGTGGAGGCTCGTCTACCCACCTGCTGTTGGAGGCACAGCGGTGCTGGCTCGGACGATCAGGTCGGCCGGGAGGCGGAGGTGTTCGGCGGCGGGGGGTTCGCCGACGCGGGCGGCCTCGATGGCCTGGGTCAGGGCGGCTGCGGCGGCGTGGCCCTTGGCCAGGATGTCCTGGCGGACGGTGGTCAGTGGGGGGCGCATGCGGGCGGCGGCGGGGCTGTCGTCGAAGCCGACCACCGAGAGGTCGTCGGGGACGGACAGGCCGGCGTCCACGGCGGCGCCCATGACGCCCTGGGCCAGGGCGTCGGAGAAGCACACGATCGCCGTCGGGGGGTTGGGGGCGTCCAGGAGGCGGCGGGCGGCGCGGTAGCCCGAGTCGGGGTCGCCGTGCGGCTCGCGGGCGATGGCGGGGCTGATGCCGGCCGGGGTCAGGGCGTCCAGCCAACCGGAGAGGCGCTGGGCGGCCACGTAGCCGTCGATGATGTCGCCGGTGTTGTCGGGGCCGATCAGGCCGTGGCGGCCGCGGACGCCCGAGGTGACCACGGCTACCCGGCGGTGGCCCAGGTCGACCACGTGCTGGGCGGCGGCGCGGGCGCCGGCGCGGTCGTCGACGTTGACGGCGGGGATGCCCTCGGCGGGGGTCTGGTCGATGAAGACCAGGGGGATCTTGCGGCGCACGAGCCACTCGACGCCGGTGTTCTCCGGGTCGCACGAGTAGACCAGAGCGCCGTCCATGGCCACGTCCCGGGCCGGGATGACGCTGCCGGCCTGGTTGGTGGTCAGCAGCGTCAGGCCCAGGCCGGTCGGGGCCAGTTCGTCGGCGATGGCACCCAGGAACGTGGTGGCCACCTCGTCGCCGAAGGCCTGGCTCAGCGAGTCGGTGAGCAGGATGCCCACGGCGCCGGTGGTGCCGCGCGCGAGGGCCCGCGCGGCCGGGTCGGGGCCGACGTAGCCGAGCTCGTCGGCGACGGCCAGGATCCGGTCGCGCAGGGTCGGGGACAGCTGGTCGGGGCGGGAGAACGCGTTGGAGACCGTCATCCGGCTCACACCGACCCGGTCGGCGATCGTCTGCAGGGTCACCCTTCCCACCGCAGCGCCTCCCCATTGTCGATATTTGTGCACTCCCCGCAGAACCTTAACGCGCCGGCCGCGAACGCACCGCCGGGGCCGGGGACACCACCTCGGCGGCCCGGCGCAGGGTCGCGGCCAGGGCGGCCCGGGTGCGGTAGGCGCGGGGTGGGCGCACCGCTATGTCGTGGACCATCACCGGGGCGTGGGGCAGGGCGCTGTGGTACTCGAACTGCTCGCCGTTCCACGCGGAGCCGTACTGCTCCGAGAGGGCGGACTGGGACACGATCATGGCGAACGGGAACGTACTCATCGCGGATCTCCTCCGTCTGTACCGGTAAACCTGCCTGTAAAAGGACAGTAGACCCGACCCGCTGTACCGGTCAAGTCTATATCGGTAAAGCGACGAAAGAGGCTGGTCAGCGCCGTTTCGAGCGCGAGGACGACGAGCCGCGGGACGAACGCGCGGGCTTGGGGCGTTGCTTGGACGGGCGGAGGAACAGCAGCGCGAGAACGCCCAGCACGCCGATCGCGCCCAGGGAGTACCACAGCCAGGACAATGAGGAAGAAGAAGACGGCTGCGGGGCCGGGGAAGCCGAGGCGGGTGGCGGGGCGCAGGTCTTCTCATCGGGGGCCGGGGTCGCGCCGGCCGCCGCCACGTGCAGGACGCCCTCGCAGCGGCCGATCGCCGGGGTGCCCATGTCGGCGACGACGGTCCAATCGCCGGGGGTCAGGGTTCCGGTGTACGTCACCGCGTCGCCGTTGCGTTTGAGCGCGGCCGGGCCGACGCGCTGGCCGGTGCCGGACGTCGCCAGCATCGTCATGCCGATCGGCTCGGTGACCGGGTGGCCGTCCTCCCAGACGGCGGTGACCCAGACCGAGCCGGCCCCGTCACCGTGCAGGGTCAGCACGACACCGCCGTGCGCGGCCGCCGGGTTCGCGAAGCCGAGCACGGCGATCAGCGTCGCCACCACGCACGCCGCGGCCCGGCGCCACAGGGGCGCCGGGCCGGGACGGTCGTTCAGGGGGTGCGTCATACCTGCTGGGGCACCCAGCTCTGGTACTTCGCGCCGGAGGCCTTCTGCAGCACCAGGAGGCGGCTGCCGAAGTACTCGTTGTTGCTCACGCCGACCACCAGGCCGGACGGCGAGGTGAGGGCCATGCCGTAGTCGGTCTTGGTGACCGTCCACTTGAGCGCCGTGCCGCAGTCCGTCTGCACCACCGTGGCGCCGGCCGCGTCCTTGTCACCGGCCGTGCTCAGGCACTCGTTGGTCGCCTTCGAGCGGACGATGAACGCATTGCCGGTCTGCTCGAGCTTCCACTGCTGGTTGGCGCCGTTGTGCCGGCTGTACAGGATCGCCGGCGTGCCGGCCGCGCGGCGGGCGCCGAAGACGTCGACCGCACCGCCGGTGAGGCTGTTGCCGAACACCGTCCAGGCGCCGACGGCCGGGGTGTTCGCCGTGGCCGTGTGCACCGCGACCGTGTTGGTGAACTGGGTCAGGGTGCCGTTCTTCGCGACCGAAATCCCGATCTGGTAATCGGTGTCGGGGCGCAGGCCGACGATCCGGACGTTGGTTGCCGCCACCCGGCCGATGGTACGGCCGTTGACGAGGACGGCATAGCGGGTGCCCGCCCCGGCACCGTCCCAGGACAGACGTACAGAGGTCGCATCGACAGCACTGGTCCGCAGCTCCTTCAGACCACCGGTGGAGGTCTTGGTGGGCGTGGGGGTCGGCGTCGGCGTGGCCGTGCCCGTCTTCGTCGGGGTCGGCGAAGCGGTGGTCGGCGTCGGCGTCGGAGAGGACGTGGTCTTCGTCGGCGTCGGCGAAGCGGTCGTCTTCGTCGGCGTCGGGGCGGCCGTCGTCGGCGTCGGGGTCGGCGGCGGCGTGGACGCGCCACCGGAGATCAGGAACTGGTTGTTGGCCACGTTCCAGTTGTTCGCGAGGTAGCTGCCCGGGCTCGGGTTGGTGTTGTAGTAGTCGTCGTGGTTGCAGTCCAGGCGCACGTCGTGGCTGCGCTCAGTCTTGGTGCCGCACTTGAACTGCATCACGACGCCGTCGGCGTCCTCGTAGCACATGAGGTCGTTCTCGTCGACGCAGTGCCCGTGCTTGCTGGAGTTCGGGGCGTTGTTGTTGACCGCGCCGAGGTTGTGGCCGAGCTCGTGGGCGGCGACGGAGGCGGCCCAGCAGCCGCTGTCGCTGCGGCCGTAGCCGGGCCCGCCGTTGCTGCGGTTGTTGACGCCCGCCTGGGTGTCGCCGGCCCAGGTGCCGATGCCGCAGTAGACCTTGGAGTCGCCGAAGATCATGTACTTGCGGTCGGTGCGGTTGTAGCCGAGCGCCTTGAGGCCGTTGATCGTGGCGTCGAAAGTGGCCAGGCCGCCGGCCGGCAGCTCGACCTCGCGCACGTCGACCTTGCAGTCGGCGGTGGTCACGAAGCGCACGTGGCGCTCGCCGCCGGTCTCCTGGGCGCTGGCGTTGTAGATCGTGTCGACCCCGGCGGACCAGGTCCGGAAGGACTCGAAGTACTTCGCGAACTGGCTGGCCGTGTTGACGTCGCGCACGTAGAGGACCTGGACGCGCTTGCCGGTCACGCCGTCGCCGTCGCAGGCCACGCCGCTGGCGCCGATCGTGAAGTTGGCGGTGCCGTCGGCGGCGACCGCGTCCGGGAGTACCGCGAAGCCGTCCGTGGCGCCCTCGGCGACGTTCTCGTCGGCCAGGACCGTCTGCTCCTGCGGTACCGCGGCGGTGTCGACCGCCGGCAGGTCGTCCTTAGTCGCGCCGGCGATCGGCGCGGCGACGGTCTTGACGTTCAGACCCGCGGGCGGCTTGTCCGGGCCGTGGCTGCACTGGTCGCGCTCCGTGAGCACGTAGCCACCGACGCAGGGCTCGCCCTTCTTCGCCGGCGTCAGCCCCTCGTAGATCAGGCCCTGGTCGGGGTCGTTCCCCGGGACCTGGGCGATCGCCGTCGGGTTGTTGCCGCGGTCCTTCTCGTGGAACAGGGAGCCGGTTCCGGCGATGGCCGCGCCCGCGGCGAGCGTGACGACCGCGGAGATCATCACGATGCGGCGTAGGCGGCGGGGCTTCTCGGGTCGCGCTTGCACGCTCGGGTCCTCCGGAGGGAAAAGAGGCGCGCGGCGGGGATCGGCACAGGGCAGAAGTACCGATCCGCGCCGCGCGCGGGACGCCGGGCCTTCGAGGGTGGCAAGGCGGGTGAGGGCCAGGCGTCCACGTGGGAACGCGCTGACCATAGCCACGTGGCACGGCCGCGTTCCACTCGAAAGGACCCAGTTAAGACAGACCTAAATGAAACTTGTTCCCGTCATATGGCCGAGTGTCTGCCTATGACTGACGGCGACGGGATCGACGCTCGTTGGGCTCCTTGGACAGCCGCCCGACCAGCCAGCGCGGCGGCGGCGGGGCCTCCTCCTGCGGCGCCGGGTCGGCGTCCGTCATGACGATCACCACGCTCGCCCCGCCCAGGGTCGAGCTGGTGCCGATGTTCACGGTGCCGTTGCCGGCGATCGCGACCCGCTTCACGATGTCCAGGCCCAGGCCGGTCGAGCCCTGCTGGCTCTCGCCGCGCTGCATCGCCAGCTCCGGGTCGGGGATGCCGGGGCCGCCGTCCTCGACGCGGAGCACGACGTAACCGTCCTCCCGCCGCGTGACGGCGACCTCGAAGGGCACACCTTGGGGGGTGTACCGGATGACGTTGCCGATCAGCGCGTCGAGCGCGGCCGCCAGCTCGCCCTTGGGCACGTTGACCGGGGCCGGGGCGTCGGTGCCGATCGACTTGCAGTCGCGCTCCTGGTCACCGGCGACTGCGGACCAGAACATCATCCGGTCCCGGACGACCTCGGCCACGTCACAGCCCTCGTCGCCGGTCGTGGCGGCCGCCCCGTCGGCCCGCTCGCCGCGGTCGGGGGTCGGCGAGTGCGCGTCGATCGGCTCGCGCATGGCCCGGATCAGCTTGTCGACCTCGACCTCGAGCGCGGCGATCGCGTCGCGGATGCGGTCGGCGTCCTGCGAGTCGTCGAGCGTCTCGGCGTCCAGGCGCAGCGCGGTCAGCGGGGTGCGCAGCCGGTGCGACAGGTCGGCGACGAGCTCGCGCTCGTTGGACAGCAGCGCCATGATCCGGTCCGCCATGAGGTTGAGCGCGGTGCTCGCGTCGGCCAGCTCGGCCGGGCCCTGCGGGTCGATGCGCACATCGAGGTACCCCTCGCTGAGCGCGCCCGCCGCCCCGGCCAGCTGCCGGGCCGACACGATGATCCGCGAGGCCAGCCGGTCGGCCACCCACACCGAGGCGATGATCAGCCCCAGCGCGACCGCGCCGAGCGCCCACCAGGCCCCCGCGACCCCGTTGGACAGCTCGGACGAGGGGATGAACACCTCGACCACGGTCGTGCGCCCGGCGCCCAGGTCGACCGGCTCCAGGTAGGACTCCCCGCCCGGCACGTCGGCGATGACCGGCGCCGCGGCGTCCGCGGCCCGGGTGAGGTCACCGGCCGCGGCGTGGCCCATGCCGATCTCGGCTCCGGACTCGCCCAGATTGTGCACCGAGACACGGGTGACCGCCGGACCGCCGGTGCTGGCGATGGCCCGCTCGATGCTCAACTCGTCGGTGGTCACGGTGAGGACCGCCACGACCACGGCGGTCTGGCGTTCGGCGTCCGCGAGGGCACGTTCGCGGGCGAGCTGCTGGACGACGAGCCCCAGCGGGATCAGGAAGGCGAGCGCCACCATCGTGGAGACCGCCGCCGAGACGTAGGCGAGGGTGCGCCTCAGTCCGGGGCGCTGAACCTGAAGCCCACGCCCCGCACGGTGTGCAGGTATCTGGGTGCTGACGCGCTCTCGCCAAGTTTCCGGCGTAGCCAGTACAGATGCACGTCGATCGTCTGGTCCTCGCCCACTGAGGGTTGCCGCCATACCTCCTCCAACAGCTCACGGCGTGAGACCACCCGGCCGGGCCGGGCGGCGAGGTACGCCAGCAGGTCGAACTCCTTGCGGGTCAGGGTCAGCGGCTCGCCGTGCAGGTATGCCTGGCGCTGGCCGATGTCCACCCGCAAGCCTCCCACCTCGATGGCGGTGGGCTCCTCGCGACTCGCCCGTCCCGTGCGGCGCAGCACGGAGGTCATCCGCGCGTCCAGGTGGGCCGAGGTGAACGGCTTGATCATGTAGTCGTCGGCGCCCGCCTTGAGCAGCCGCACGATCTCCGCCTCGTCGTCGCGGGCGGTGGCGATGATGATGGGCGTGTCCGCGATGCCGCGCAGCATCCGCAGCGCGTCCGCCCCGTCCAGGTCGGGCAGCCCGAGGTCGAGCACGACCAGGTCGGGCGTCTCGGCGGCGAAGCGGCGCAGCGCCTCCAGAGCGGTCCCGACCGCGTGCACCGTGTGACCCCGGTCGGTCAGGGAGCGCAACAGAGCACCCCGCACGACATGGTCGTCCTCAACCAGCAGCACCGTGGCCATGCGAAGAAGGTACTGCCTCTGTCCAGCCGCAGTCTCCACGGTCTATGGACGAATCCGACATGTACTAATTTTCGCCAGGCGCCATCGCCCACCTGCCGCTCATGGCAGCGCTAGATGGCCCTATGGCCCTACAAGTCATTCGCGCCCTAAGCTATCTGGGCGGTTCGTGGCGGGTGGTGCTCGCGAGACCGATGAGCGCCGCCGAGTTCGAGACCTGGCTCGCAAGGAGCAACGATGAGTGAACTGCCCTACTTCGCGGCCATGACCAAGGAAGAGATCGGCGACTGGTTCCTGAACAACGACACCAGCGCGCTGATCGCGAGCGCCGAGCCCGCCACCGAGCCGATGGTCCAGGTGGACGAGCACGGCCCGGTCATGCGGCCGGCCACGGACTGGCCGCCTGACGGAGGCTGACGAACCTTCAGACGTGTTCGGGGCGCAGGCCGATGCCGAGCAGGCGGGCCGGGATGGCGCGCAGGGGTGGGTAGCGGTCGAGGAGGCGGACCGGGAGCGGTGGGCGGAGCGGGCGGCCGGTCACGGCGGGGATCAGGACTGCCTGTTGCAAGGCCCGTTGCAGCAGCTGGGTGCCGGCGGTCGGGAAGGTGCGGCGGCGCTGGACGGCGGCCAGGTCCCGGTCCGTCGGGGGGTGGCCCTTCGCGAACGCGGCGGTGATGACGTGGGCGGCGGCCACCGCGTCCTGGATGGCCAGGTTGATGCCGACGCCGCCGACCGGGCTCATCGCGTGGGCGGCGTCGCCGATCAGCAGGGCACCGGGGACGTGCCAGCGGTACAGGCGGTCGACCCGGACCGTCAGCGTGCTGATCTGGTCCCAGTCCCGCAACTCGCTCACGCGCTCGGCCAGGTACGGGACGCCGGCGGCGATGGCGGCGCGGAACGATTCCAGGCCGGCGGCGCGGATGCGCTGGTCGCCGCCCTTGGGGACGACCCAGCCGAGCTGCCAGTAGTCGCCACGGTCGATGCCGATGAAGAGGCGGCCGGCGCCGATCCGGCCGGCCAGGCCCTCGGGATCGGTCGGCTCGCGGGGCAGGCGGAACCACAGCACGTCGATCGGGGCGCCGAAGTCACGTGATCGCAGGCCCAGATCTCGCCGTACCGTCGAATGCCGCCCGTCGCAGGCGACCGTCAGCGGGGCCACGACCTCGACCGGGCCGTCCGGGCTCTGCGCGGTCACGCCGACGACGCGGCGGTCGCGGCGGTTCACCGCGACGACGTTGCAGCCGCGGTACAGGGCGAAGTCGCCGTGCCGGGCCAGCAGCTCCAGGAAGTCCCACTGCGGCAGCATCATGATGTACGGGTGCGCCACATTGAGCCGGGTGAAGTCGGCCGGGCGGAACGTGCCGCCGCCTTCGTAGGTGATCCGGAAGTCGCGCACGATCCGGTGCGGGAGCCGGGCCAGCTCGGCGCCGAGGCCGAGCTCGTCCATCAGCTGCAGGGTCGACGGGTGGACGGTGTCGCCGCGGAAGTCGCGCAGGAACGTCGCGTGCTTCTCCAGGACCACCGTGTCGATGCCGGCCCGGCCCAGCAGCAGGGCCAGGACCAGTCCGGCCGGGCCGCCGCCCACAATGCACACATCGGCCTTCACCAGCATGGCCGCTCCTATCCCGAGAGCAGCCGCCCGATCACGTCCAAGGCTGCCTCGACGTCCGGCTCGCCGTCGGCTATCGCGTCGGCGTAGAGGAAGCTCTCCCCGATTCGGACGAGTACAAACGCCAATGTTCTGGCATCCGGCCGCGGCGAGAAGTTTCCGGCCGCGATCTCCTCGTGCATGAGCGCTTCGAGATGGTCCACGACGCGGCCCTGGACGATGCCGCGCTTGGACGTCAGGATGCGCAGCGCCGCCTCGGGCTCGGTGGCCAGGAAGTGGCGCAGGCTTGGCTGGTCCTTGACCGTGTTCAGGAAGTGGCCGATGACCGCGGTGATGCGTTCGGCGCCGGTGCGGCCCTCGGCGGCGCGGACGGCGCGGTCCAGGTTGCGGTCGGTGAGGTACCACAGCACGTGGCCCAGCACCTGGTCGCGGCCGCCGGCGCGGCGGTAGAGGGTGGCCCGGCCGATGCCGAGCTCGGCCGCGAGGGCGCGCATGTCGACCCGCTGCTGGGCCAGGAACTTCTGCAGCGCGGCGTCGAAGACCTCATCCGGCGGCATGCGCCGGCTCGGCGTACAGCGTCGACGGGTCGGTGTTGGCGCCGCACAGGACGACCACCGTGGTGCCGGGGTCGTCGATCTGGTCGAGGCCGGCCAGGGCGGCCGCGGCACCGTGCTCGACGGCGAGGCGGTGCTCGCGCCAGAGGCGGCGGCGGGCCTCGACGATCGCGTCGTCGCTCACCAGGACGCTGGCGACGTTGTTGCGGACCACGAGGTCGAACGCGATCGCACCGACCCGGCGGGCCCCGAGCGAGTCGCCGGCGACGCTGTCCACCCCCACGTCGACCGGCGCTCCGGCGGCCAGCGCGGCGTGCAGGGTCGGCACCCCGACCGGCTCGACCGCCACGATCCGGGTCTTGTCGCCGATCGCGGCCGCGACCCCGGCGATGAGCCCGCCGCCGCCGACCGCGACCAGGACCGTGTCGGCCGGCGGCAGCTCCAGGCCGAGGGTGCCCTGCCCGGCGACGATCTCGGGCTGGTCGTAGGCGTGCACGAACATCGCCCCGGTCTGCGCGACCAGGGCGGCGGAGGCGGCGTAGGCCTCGGCGTATTCGCGGCCGTGCTGGTGGACGTGCGCGCCGAGCTCCCGCAGGCGGGCCACCTTCGTCGCGGGCGCCGTCACCGGCACGAAGACCTCGGCCCGCACCCCGAGGGTCGCGGCCGCGTAGGCCACGCCGAGCCCCGCGTTGCCGCCGGACGCGGCGACGACACCGGCCGCGGGCAGCGTCCCCGCCTCGCGGGCGGTGAGGATGCGGTTGAACGCGCCCCGCGCCTTGAACGAGCCGCTGTGCTGGAGCAGCTCCAGCTTGAACCATAGGCCCGGCCGCACCTCGTATGACGGGGTCGGCCGGATGTAGCCCTCGATCCGCCGGGCCGCCGCCTCCACGTCATTCCTGTTCACCACGCCGATCACCCTATGCCTTGACCGTGGTGTCCCTCGCCGGCCACGAAGCGGGCGGCCCCGTGCAATGCGCCACTCCGCCGCGCTCACGGCGCTCAACACGAACGGTCACGCGGACTAGTCTGGGTGATATGACAACGGCGGAGACCTCTGCTCGCGGCGCGTTCGTCCGGCAGCCCAACCGGTTCACCGGCCGGGTCACCGCCGAGTCCGCGGCCGGGCCCGGCGAGGGCCCCGACGACCAGGGCCGCTGGCCACTCGAGCCCGGGCGTTACCGGCTGGTCTGGTCGCGGGCGTGCCCGTGGGCGCACCGCGCGGTGATCGTCCGCGGACTGCTCGGCCTGCAGGACGCGATCTCGCTCGCCACGGTCGATCCGATCCGCGACGAGCGCGGCTGGCGCTTCACCCTCGACGACGGCGGCCGCGACCCGGTGCTGGGCATCGGTTTCCTGGCCGAGGCCTACGCGGCGACCGACCCCGCCTACGCGGGCCGGGTGACCGTCCCGTCGCTGGTCGACACCGTCACCGGCCACGTCGTCACCAACGACTACCCGCAGCTGACGCTCGACCTCTCGGCCGACTGGGCGCCCCTGGCCACCCGCGATCCCGGCCTGCTGCCGGCCGACCTCCGGCCCGAGCTCGACCAGCTGATGCAGGACATCTTCGAGGACGTCAACAACGGGGTGTACCGCTGCGGGTTCGCCACCACCCAGGAGGCCTACGACGAGGCGTACGAGCGCCTGTTCGCCCGCCTCGACGCCCTCGAGGCCCGGCTGGCCGACCGCCGGTTCCTGTTCGGCGACCGGATCACCGAGGCCGACGTGCGGCTGTTCACGACGCTGGTCCGGTTCGACACCGTGTACCACGGCCATTTCAAGTGCAACCGCAACAAGCTCGCGGAGATGCCGCACCTGTGGCGGTATGCGCGGGAGCTGTACAACACACCGGGGTTCGGCGAAACGGTGGACTTCGACCAGATCAAACGCCACTACTACGGCACCCACGCCAACCTGAACCCGTCCGGCGTCGTGCCGAAGGGCCCGGATCTGTCCGCCTGGACCGCGTAGAACTACGGCTTCTCGCCGGACTTCTGCTCGGCCTGGCGGACCTCTTGCGTCTCCCCGCGCAGCCGCTTCGCGGACGGCAGGTAGAGCTCCTCGGCGACGCTCATGAGCCCGCCGTGCAGATTGCGCGACCGGATGCGCCGGGCCAGCAGGACCAGCCCGGCGCAGACGGCGGCGAACACACTCAAGACCAGCAGCAGCGCCAGAGCACCGTCCATGGGTGGAACCCTATCGCCGCCCGGCCCGGCGGCGGTTCCCCCAGCGGCTGGAGGTCCACGCGCCCACACCGGCCAGGTGCAGCGCGATACACAGGAACCCGGCCAGGCTCAGCGTCCCGGCATCGAAGATCGGCCCGGTATCGGCGCCGAGCAGGTCGACCAGCAGGGCTACCGCGAACAGGATCGCGGCGATCACAGCGAACACGTCAGCCTCCAGAGGTCACGTCATTGCGTTGACCGCTGTCTACCCAGGCGCTCCGGAAACTAATCGATGCCCAGCAGCGCCCGCAGCCCGCTGCGCCCCTCCGGCGTCACCTTCACCGCCCGCGTCGACCCGATCCGGACCACCCACCGCCGCTCCAGGAACCGCGCACACAGCTGCGCGCCCGCGACACCGGCCAGGTGCGGCCGCCGCTCGGTCCAGTCCAGGCACCCCCGGGCGAGCGGCCGGCGCCGCCCCTGCAACCGCGCCGCGTCGACCCCGGCCTCGGCCGTCAGCCAGGCCAGCCCCGCGTCCGTCAGCGCGAACCCGCTTCGCTGGTTGAGCAACCCCCGTGCCGTCATGGCGTCGGCGACCGCCACCCCCAGCTCCCCCGCCAGGTGGTCGTAGCAGGTCCTGGCCCGTTTCATGGCCGCCGCCGCGGTGGCCTGCCGCAGGTTCCGGGGCGCCGGCGGCCGCGGCGGCAGCCGCGCGGACAGGTCCTCGATGAGGTGCGCCACGGACGCGTCGGCAAGGCGGACGTACCGGTGCCGCCCCTGCCGCTCCTCGGCCAGCAGCCCGCCGCCGACCAGCCGATCGAGGTGCTCGGTCGCGGTGGACCGGGCGACCCCGGCGTGCGCGGCCAGCTCCCCCGCCGTCCACGCCCGCCCGTCGAGCAGCGCCAGGCACATGGCCGCCCGGGTCTCATCGGCCAGCAGCATGGCCAGCGAAGCGAGGTCAGCGGCGTCGGAACTCATAGCCCCCATCCTCCCCGCCGATCGTTCGGTCCGGACCGAACCCAGATTTTGTTGACTTGCGGAATACTTGCTCAGCAAGTACCGTTTGAGGTGGCGTCAGAGCCGGAAGTTTTGGAGGCCTCCCAATGCCCGCGATCACCGTTGACAACGTTCTCGCACTGCCCCGTGTCGGCACGCCCGACCCGATCGCGTCGCAGGCGCGGCCGGTCGTGTCGGTGACGACCGCGCCCAAGGGGTACGAAGGCGAGGGCTTCCCCGTCCGCCGGGCCTTCGCGGGCGTCGACCTGCGCGCGCTCGACCCGTTCATCCACATGGACCAGATGGGCGAAGTCGACTACGCGCCGGGTGAGCCGAAGGGAACGCCCTGGCACCCGCACCGCGGGTTCGAGACGGTCACCTACATCATCGACGGGGAGTTCATCCACCACGACTCCAACGGTGGCGGCGGGACGATCACCAACGGTGACACCCAGTGGATGACCGCCGGGTCCGGAATCCTGCACATCGAGACGCCGCCCGAGCACCTCGTCGTCAGCGGCGGGCTGTTCCACGGGTTCCAGCTGTGGGTCAACCTGCCCAAGGCGAACAAGCTCGTGGCACCGCGCTACCAGGACATCCGGGGCGGGCAGGTCTCGCTGCTCACCTCCCCCGACGGCGGGTCGCTGCTGCGGGTCATCGCCGGTGAGCTCGACGGGCACGCCGGGCCCGGGGTCACCTACACGCCGATCACCATGGTGCACGCCACCATCTCGCCCGGTGCGTCGCTCACGCTGCCGTGGCGCAAGGACTTCAACGCGCTCGCCTACGTGATGGCCGGGAAGGGCACCGTCGGGGCCAAGGGGCGGCCGATCGGGCTCGGGCAGCTGGCCGTGTTCGGCGACGGCGACTTCGTCACCCTCACCGCCGACGCCAAGCAGGACCCCAGCCACCCCGCGCTCGACGTGCTGTTCCTCGGCGGGCAGCCGATCCGGGAGCCCGTCGCGATGTATGGTCCGTTCGTCATGAACACCAAGGCCGAGGTCGCGCAGGCGTTCGAGGACTACCAGGCCGGACGGCTCGGCAGCATCCCCGCGGCGCACGCCGACGTGCGCGGAGAGGCGTCCTGAACATGGATTTCCAGGTGGTCGACAACCCGGACCGGCACCGGTTCGAGATCCGGGTCGACGGGGAGCTGGCCGGCGGGGCATATTACAAGGCGACCGACGACGAGATCGTGTTCACGCACACCGAGGTCGAGCCGCAGTTCGAGGGCAAGGGCGTGGGCAGCAAGCTCGCCAACGGCGCCCTGACCCTGGCCAAGGACGCCGGCCGGCGGATCGTGCCGCAGTGCCCGTTCATCGCGGCCTACCTCAAGAAACACCCCGAGCTGGCCTAGGTCAGGAAGCGCCCCGTGCGGGCGTCGGCAGCTGGATCCAGTTCGGGTAGAACGGGCCGAGCTCCGCGTTGATCCGTTCGGCGACCGGGGCGAGCAGCTCCGCGAGGCGCTCGGTCCGGTCCCGGCCGAGCACCTGCCACGGTCGCGCGGCGAGCTGGTCGGTGGTTTCTTCCAGGGTTTTGTACGCCGACCGTGCCTTCTCCGTCGCCGTGCCCTCGCCGTCGAGGTAGCCGCGCTGGTGGAGCCGGGTACGGGCGGCGTCCCACTCCTCGTCGCTCCAGCCGCGGGCGGGCTGGGCCAGCTTGCGGCCGCGGCCGTCGTTGAGGGCCACCCGCCACACCATCGCCTCGGCCCCGTCGAGGCCCTCGACCAGCAGCACGGCCAGGTGGCCGTCGCCGCGGTGCTCGCGCAGGACGGTCGCGGCCAGCCAGAGGGTGCCGAGGTCGTCGCCGGGCCACGGCTGGGCGGCGTTCGCGGCGGCCAGGATGCGCCCGTAGACCTCGGCGGCGGAGGCGGCCTCCCGCAGCAGGGCCGCGGCCTCGTCGATGCCGGACAGTCCGGCCACGGCCGGGGTCAGGGCGCGGCGGGCACCTTCGAGGCGGGCTTCGAGGGCGGCCTCGGGGGTGATGCGGGTCCAGATGTCGGGCAGGGCCCGGTGGACCATCTGCGGTGCGAAGCCGTAGAACGCGGCGATGACGGGGGCGGCGCCGACGGGTCCGAGCGGGGCGGCGCGGCCGGCGAAGTACCCCCGCCAGAATCCGCGGACGCCGGCCTCCTCGAACGCGGCCCGGCCCTGCGGGGCGAAGTAGCTGACCGCGTGGAGGGGCTCATAGAGCGACCACAGGCGGCGCTCGGTCGACAGCTCTGTCATGGACCTGACGATAGGCGGCAGCGGGCTCGCGCAGTACCACCGGAGCTTTCCGCATTTGTCACAACGCCGGGTAGGCGTTGGTCACGAGTTGCTGGAACTGCGCGGGGAACCACGCGCCCCGGACCGGGGCACCGGGCATCGCGCCGGTGGGGTGGTAGCCGCCGCCGCTGCCGGTCCACGTCGGGTCGCACATGTACGTGAAGCCGTCCGCACCGGGCGTGCCGGGGCCGTCGGACTCGCCCGGGGGCTTGATCCAGACGTACGCGTCGATGCCGGGGGCGGGGCTCACGCGCGGGCGTTCGCCCAGGCCGGCGCCGATCTGGTTGCACCAGTTGCCAGCGTAGGCGCGGCGGTCGACGCGGCTGCCGTCGACGAACGTGTCCATCGAGGTCGAGGTGCTCGGGCCGGTGGGCCGGGCGGCGCCGCCCCAGCCGTTGCGGGAGGTGTCGATGAGCATGCCGGTGGTCGCGGGGAAGCCCTTGGCGATGAGGGCGGCGCGGAAGGCCTGGGTGTACGTGGACTCGTCGACGAACATGTTCCAGTCGACCCAGCGGGACTGCCGGACCGGGACGCCGTTGACGGTGGTGTTGATGGTGAAGTACGGCTCGGTGGTCGCGCCGTAGTCGGCGGTGTTGTCGGCGAACCCGTCGACCGAGCTCAGCCCGGCGGTGGTGGCGCGGACGGTGTCGGTGATCAGGGTGGCGGCGGGGCCGAACTCGGTGTCCCAGCCGAGCTTCCCGTGGTGGCCGATGCCGAGATAGTTGTAGATGTTCGCGCGGTGCAGCTTGTTGAGCGCGTACTGGATGCCCTGTACGTAGACGCCACTGGCCGCGGCCAGGTTGCAGGACGGCATGTGCTCGCCGACGATCAGGTCGGCCAGGGCGTCACCCTCGACGAGGTTGACGATGCGCAGGCGGCTGTACTTCGGGTCGGCCATGATCGCCGCGATCGGGTCGATGAACTCGGTCTTGTACCAGATCAGGCCGTTGTCGTCGATCGAATGCTCGCCGGTGGGTGTCAGTGCCGTGCAGTCGCGGCCGGGCAGGTCGTACAGGACGAACTGGATGACGACCGGTTTCGTGGTGGTCGCCTGGGCGAGGGCGGCGTCGAGGTGGCGGCGTACGTCCGGGACGGAGGCGATGCGCTCGATCCACACGGCGGTCGGCGTGTCCGCGACCCGGCCGCCACCCGGCTCGGCCGCCGCCTTGGCCGACCAGTCAGCGTTCACGTACCCCTTGGCGCCCACGAACGGGTTGTCGACATGCGCATCCGGAATGGAGCTGGCGGACGGGCTCGCACTGGCGCTGGCGGACCGGCTCGCACTCGCACTTCCGCTGGGCCCGCCCCCGTTGCAGGTGACGCCGTTGAGGGTGAACACCGCCGGCACCGGGTTGCTGGTCGTCCACGACCCGTTGAAGCCGAACACGACCTTCCCGCCGGAGGGCACCGAGCCGTTGAACGAGGCGTTGCTCGCCGTGACGTGCAGGCCGGCGACGCTGGGCGCGGCCTGCCACATGTGCTGGACGCCCTGTCCGGCCACGAAGTCCCACTCGAGGCGCCAGCCGTTCAGGGCGGCACCGGTGTTGGTGAACTCGACGGTGGCGCCGAAGCCGCCCGGCCATTGGGTGCCGATCGTGTACTTCACGGTGCAGCCGGCGGTGGCGAACGCGGGTTGCGTCACGATGACCGCACCCCCGGTGGCGGTGGCGACGGCGATGCACGCAATGGCGAGTGAGCGCCTCATGTCGCAACACGCTCGCGGTGTGCATAACGGACGGTCAAGGAGCGGTCACCGGCGACACTTTTGACCAGGATCCGGCGCTGAAAGTTACCGTGTGGCACCCCTCACACAAGAGGTGTACGAAACCGTTTCGTTTCGGTGGGCCGGACGGGTTACGTTGATCCCGTGCCTATCACGACCGGCAACCTGGAGCGCCGCGCCGCCATCTGCGACGCGGTCTTCGAACTGCTCGGCGAGGTGGGCTACGACCGGATGACGATGGACGCGGTAGCGGCGCGGGCCCGCGCCAGCAAGGCGACCATCTACCGGGGCTGGCCGAGCAAGCCGGACCTGGTCATGGAGGCGGTCGAGCACCGATACGGCGGGGCAACGGAGCCCCTCGACACCGGTTCCCTGCGCGGTGATCTCTACGCTCAGCTGAGCGCCGTGTGCACGGCCGCCTGCGGGGCGGACGGCGCGGTGTTCACCGGGCTGCTCACGGCGGCGACGCACAACGCGGAGCTGGCCGAGGTCCTGTTCAGGTGTGCATACGAGACCAAGCACAGCATGTACGAGTCGATGCTCAAACGGGCGGCGGAGCGCGGCGAGGTGCCGGAGGGCACGTCGGCCGAGCTGCTGCACGAGGTGTTGCACGCGATGGTGACGAGCCGGCGCATGTGGCAGAACGGCCCGCTCGACGAAGCCTTCGTGACCCGGCTCATCGACGGCGTGCTGATTCCTGTCCTTCAGCGCGGCTGAGGGACCTTTCACTTCGGGGGCGTGCGCCCCAAAAGGCGGTTTTCATGGCGAACGATGCTGTCCTGACGACGGACATAACCGATAAATCATCTTCTTTGGTACCGCCTGATCCGCGGCGCTGGCTCGCGCTGGCCGTCATCGCCGTGGCCCAGCTGATGGTCGTCCTCGACGGCACGATCGTGAACATCGCACTGCCGTCGGCCCAGCGGGCGCTGGACATCTCCACCGTCGACCGGCAGTGGATCGTCACCGCCTACACGCTCACGTTCGGCGGCCTGCTCCTGCTCGGCGGCCGCGTCGCCGACTACTTCGGCCGCAAGCGCGCGTTCCTCATCGGCCTGCTCGGCTTCGCCGGCGCGTCGGCCCTGGGCGGGGCCGCGGTCAACGCGGAGACACTCTTCGCCGCGCGGGCCTTGCAGGGCCTCTTCGGTGCCCTGCTCGCTCCGGCCGCCCTGTCGCTCATCACGGTCACGTTCACCGAGCCCAAGGAGCGCGCGAAGGCGTTCGGCGTGTTCGGCGGCATCTCCGGTGGCGGCGCCGCGATCGGGCTGCTGGCCGGCGGTGTGCTGACCGAATACGCGGACTGGCGCTGGTGCCTCCTGGTGAACATTCCCATCGCGATCCTGGCGTTCGCCGCCGCCGTACCCCTGGTCCGGGAGAGCCGCGCCACCGGTGACACGCGCTATGACATCCCCGGCGCCGTCCTGGCCACCGCCGGACAGGTCGCCCTGGTCTACGGCTTCACCAAGGCCGCGACCGACGGCTGGAGCTCCGGCGTCACCATCGCCTGGCTGACTTCGGCGGTGGTACTGCTCGCGGCGTTCCTCTTCTGGGAGGCGCGCACGGCCCATCCGCTGCTGCCGCTGCGGGTGCTGTTCGACCGCGACCGCGGCGCCTCCTACCTCGTCTCGGTCCTGCTCGGCGCCGGCATGCTTGGCATGTTCCTGTTCATGACGTTCTACCTGCAGCAGACGATGGGCTGGTCGGCCCTGAAGAGCGGCGTGGCCTACATGCCCTTCTCCGGCGGCATCATCGCGGCCGCCGTCATCGCCTCGCGCCTGCTGCCCCGCACCGGCCCGAAGGTCCTCATGTCGGTCGGCGGCGTGCTCGCCACCGCCTCGATGGTCTGGCTCACCCGCCTGGACCTGGACTCGAGCTACGCGGTGAGCATCCTGCCGGCGTTCATCGGGATGAGCCTGGGCATGGGCCTGGTCTTCGTCCCGATGTCGAGCCTCGCGCTGGCCGGCATCGCCGACCACGACGCCGGTGTGGCCAGCGCGATGGTGAACACGACCCAGCAGGTGGGCGGCTCCCTCGGCACCGCGCTGCTGAACACCATCTTCACGACGGCGGTCGCCGGGTACATCACCGACCACGCGACCGAGGCCGGCTCCCCGCTGACCCAGGCGCACGCGGCGATCCACGGCTACAACGTGGCCTTCATCGCCAGCGCCGTGCTGATGGCGGTGGCGACCGCGGTGGTCATCCTGATGGTCCGCAACAACGCCGGCGACCGCCCCCCGTCGGGGGCCGAGGCCGCACCGGCCCACTTCGGCTGAGCCCACGCTGCACTGCCGGCCGCCCGGGCCCCGGGCGGCCGGCCTCAGCCTTTGAAGACGCCGAGCTGCTTGAAGTCGTGGTTGGGGAAGATGGCGGCGGAGTCGGCCACGCTGAAGCGCTTCTTCAGCATCTCGGCCAGGATGTCGCGGTAGTCGTTGGCGCCGGCCACGTCGCCCTGGTCGAGGCTGCCGGCGGCCAGGCCGGGCCAGTTGCCGTGGACCTTGCTGCCGTTCATGCCCCCGCCGAAGAGCAGCATCGCGTTGCCGTGGCCGTGGTCGACGCCGGCGTTGCCGTTCTCCTGGACCCGGCGGCCGAACTCGCTCATCGTGACGATCGTCGTGTTCTCCAGCAGGGGGCCGATGTCGGTGCAGAACGCGGCGATCGCGTCGGACATGTTGGTCAGCGAGTTCTTCATGTCGCCGCCGTTGATGCTGCCCAGGTTGGTGTGCATGTCCCAGCCGCCGACGTCCAGGGCGGCGATGCGCAGGCCCACGTTGGCCTTCAGCAGCTGGGCGATGTCGCGCAGGCGGTCGGCCAGGCCGCCGCCCGGGTAGGTGACGCCCTCCGCCGGGCGGTACTGGGTGGTGGCCAGCTTCTGCGCGGTGGAGATCGCCTGCAGGGTGGAGCCGGCGGTGGTCGACAGGGGGTGGTCGAGGCCCGTGTACAGGGTCTTGAGCGCGTCCATGGTCTGGGTGCGCATGTTGTCGTTGTCGATGCGGAAGTCGCGCATGCCGTTGAGCACGATGGCCTGCTCGCCGCCGACGAGGGAGCGCGGCAGGGCCGAGCCCTGTGCGATCGCGCGGAACGTGGTGCCGGGGCCCATCTGGGCCAGGACCCGGTCGAGCCAGCCGGTGCGCACGGCGACCGAGGCGGCGCCGCGTTCGAGGGCGTCCTGGGCCTGGAAGTGGCTGCGGCTGGCGTCCGGGGAGGCGACGGCGTGGACGGCGGCCATCTTGCCGGCGTCCCACAGCGGATACAGGGAGGTCATCGCCGGGTTGAGGCCGAAGCCGCGGCCGACGGCCTTCATGGACGCCATCGGCACGGCGATGTTGGGCCGCATCTGCTTGTAGTTCGCGTCGTCGCCGGGGACCACGACCGACAGGCCGTCCATGCCGCCGCGCAGGAAAATGACGACGAGGGTGTTCTTGTTGTCCTCGGGCGCGGCGAACGAGACGCGGCTGGTCACGAGCTGGGTGCCCAGCGCCGCGACGCCGACGAAGCCGGCGCCCTGGACGAGGCGGCGGCGGGTGAAGCCCTTGCTCCAGCGGTCGCGTTCGGCGGCGAGCTCGTCGGTGACCTTCTCGGCGTGCACCCGCAGGGCCGCTTCGCAGAGGTTCGGCCCGTGCCGCCGCAGCTCGTCGAGGTTCTGGGGACGGCGCTCGCCGTCCGGGACGTCACTCATCGAACCTCACCGCAGCGCGTGGTAGACGGAGTCGAGGATCAGCGGGGCCAGGAGGGGCAGCTTGCCGCCGAGGTTGGTGTCGGTGATCCGGGTGTCGGCCTTGGAGCCCAGGAACTTGATCAGGGCGTCCTTCTCGGCCGGCTGCATCGGCTGGAAGACGAGGCGGTTGGCCAGCACGTCGAGGTAGGTGCCCAGGGTGGCGGCGGGCTGGGTGACGAGGCTGGCGGCCGTCGGGTTGTTGAGGCCCTTCCACTGCTGCTGCATGAACGCCCGGTGCGCGTTCCACGTCTCCAGCATGCCGGCGGCCGAGCTCCAGGCGTTGGCGACGTCGGGGTAGCCGTCGGGCGGGCCCCAGCCCAGCGGCGGCTGGCCGAGCTTGCTCGTGAACTGGTACATGTCGTCCAGGGCCTTGGCGGTGTCCGCGCCCGGCGTGGTGCCGACGACGCGGCCGGTGGCGATGAAGTTCTCGAGCGGGCGGCGGGTCTTCAGGCCGGTGGCGATCCAGAACTCCAGGGAGCGGAACAGCACCTTGAGGACCGGGACGATGGCCGAGCCGCTCTCCTGGTAGGTCTTCGCGAGGCGGTCCACCAGGCCCTGCGGCGGGGTGTCGCAGACGAAGCGCACGCAGAGTTTGCGCGCGATGTAGCGGGCCGTCGACGGGTGTGTGGCCAGGTACATCAGGTAGGCGTCGCCGATCGCGAGGCCGTCCTTGGCGGCTTTGTTGGCGTGCTGGAACCCGAGGACCTTGACCGCTCCGGTCCAGTGTTTGTTCTGCTCGTACTTGAACACCCCGTCGCGCGTCGCGGTGCGCCCGGTCATGAGGTAGGCCGAGTTGCGCACGTCCTTCTCGTTGTACCCGCCGTCGATGCCGACCGTGTGCAGCTCGAGCAGTTCGCGGCCGTAGTTCTCGTTGACGTTGCGCCGGTCCGAGGACGTGTTGTCGAGGTACCGCATCATCGCCGGGTCCCGCGCGGAGGCGATGAGCAGGTCGGAGAACTTCCCGAGGGCGTGCTTGCGGATCACGCCGCTGTCGTAGGGGCCGCGCACGTCCCAGCCGCCGTCGAAGGGGCTGGTCACGTTCAGGTGGTTGTTCCAGAAGTCGACCATCACCTCGAGCAGCTGGCGGCTGCTCCACAGCTGCCGGGCGATGACGGCCTTGGTGAGGTCGGTCTGCGGCTTGTTGTCGCCGTCCTTGACCGTGGAGCGGATCTCCGCGGTGGTCATGGTGGCGGTCGGGACGGCCTTGAGGGCGGCGTCGGCGACCGGGTCGGCGAGTTGCTCCCAGTCCAGCTGCCGATCGATCCAGGCGTCGATGCCGACCTCTTTGACCAGGGCGATGTCGGCCGGGGTGGGGCCGAACGTGGCCCGGCGCAGCAGGTGCAGGACGGGGTCGCGGTTGAGCGGGGTCGGGAACCGCGGGGTGGCGCGCATCGCGGCGACCGCGGCCGCCGAGGGGGTGTCGGCGGTGCCGGACGCGCCGAGGTCGTTGAGGTCGCCCTGGCCGCTGGTGTAGCTGGCGTCGCGGTTGGAGAACGAGCCCGCGTCGCGGGGGGAGATGTTGCCGCCGCCGCTGCCGGTCTTGACGAAGTCGTCGGGGTCGGCCGACGGCGGTCCGAACACGGCCGCGGCGGTCGTGCCGATCGCACCGAGGGCGACGGCGCCGCCGCCGAGCGCCATGAGGGCCTGGCGGCGGTTACGGGTCAGCTCGTGCAGCGTCGGGCGGCCGGCGCGCAGCCAGGCCGGTACCGGACCAGCTGCCCTTTTGATTTTTGCCGGGTCGGCCGCGGTGTCGTCGGCGGCGCCGCCGGCGTGTTGCAGGGCCCGGGGCACGGGGAACTCACCCGTGTAGTCGGAGAAGAACGCGCCCTTCGCCTGCTTGGGCGCGTCGCCCGGGTCATCCGAGAAGAGCCGCTCTGGCACGGTGCAAAATCTAGTGAGCGGCTGATCAGCCCTCAAGGCGGCCGGTGCGCGCCCGGTTCAACTTTGCCTTTGTTTTTGCTTAAGTGCCGCGGCCATGCAGATGAATGCGTACAAATGGGCCCTTCACTCAAAGTCACTCAAAGTCATCTCT
Source organism: Dactylosporangium sp. NPDC051541 (assembly GCF_044454505.1). Lineage (NCBI taxonomy): Bacteria > Bacillati > Actinomycetota > Actinomycetes > Micromonosporales > Micromonosporaceae > Dactylosporangium > Dactylosporangium sp. NPDC051541. The sequence continues at coordinate 382,459 of NZ_JBITDU010000003.1, read as the reverse complement.
TCCATACCCAACGCGAAGGGTGGTACCCATAGGTAACCGGACTATGGCAGGGGGTAGCGGTGCCGATCGATGCTGCTCCCGCGGGGCGCCCGCGGCTCGTCACGATTCTCCTGCTGCCCCTGCTCGGGCTGCTCGCGGCGGCGGGGGTGGCCGCCTACCTGTACGCCGGGCCGAGCGGCCGCCTCGACGACCCCCGCGCGCTCGTCAGCACCGGCGGCGCGGCCGACCGGGCGGTGACCGAGCTGAGCAAGGAGCGCTACACCGCCCTGACGCTCCTGCTGACCGGGACCGGGCAGGCGCGGGCCGCGTACACCGCGCAGTTCCCGGCCACCGACGAGCAACTGCCGCAGGTGCCGGCCGGCCTGGCCGAGCTGCGGGAACGGGTCGCCGCCGCGCCGCAGGAAGTCGCGGCCGGTGGCTTTCTCATGCAGTACACCCAAATGATCAGCGACGTCGTCGAGCTGCGTCAGGATCTTCCGCGCCGCCCCGCGCCGGCCGCCGTCAACGGCCTGCTGCGGGCGTCGGGCTGGCTCGCCGTCGCCCGGGAGCAGCTCGCGCAGATCCAGATCCTCGAGCGGCGCGGCGCCGACACGCCGGCGTGGCACGAGAGCCTGGCCGCGCACCAGGCCGCCCACCTCGACGCCCTGCGCCGCTTCGGCGAGACCGCGCCCGCGTCCTGGCGCGAGCGGCTCGCCCACGTCCCCAACGGCCTCGGCGGCGACCCGCAGCCCGCGCTGGACGCCCTCACCACCCTCACCGGGTTCACCGGCACGGACGCCGCCGCGACCGCCGGCGCCGCCCGGGCCGAGCAGCAGCGCACCCTCGCCATCGGCCTGGCCGCCCTGCTCGCCGTCATCGTCGCATCGATCCTGCTCGCCGTCCGGACCACCCGGGCGCCGCGCCCCCGGTCCACGACGCCGATCGATCCAGAAGCATTTCAGGTGGTACGGCAAGAGGCCGCGCGCGCCGTCGCGGAGCAGACGGCCCTACGCGTCGGCACCTCGGCCGCCGTCATCGGACTGGCCCGGCGCAGCCAGCGCCTCGCCGACGAACTCGTGCACCACCTGGACGCGGCCGAGCGCGACGAGGCCGACCCGGACCGGCTGTCGCAGCTGTTCGCCCTCGACCACCTCGCCACCCGGATCCGCCACGACAACCAGAGCCTGCTGGTGCTGGCCGGCGCCGACACGAGCATCGGCCGCCGCGACCCGGTCACCCTCCTCGACCTGCTGCGGGCCGCCCAGTCCAGGATCAAGGACTACCCCCGCATCGAGTACTCCATGATCGCGCCCGACGTCCACGTGGCCCCCGACGCCGTGGACGACGTCGTGCACCTGCTGGCCGAACTGTTCGACAACGCCACCCGCTACGGCCCGCCCGACCGCCCCGTCCTGGTCGAGGGCCGCCGCGAGGGCACCGCCGCCGTCGTCGAGGTCGCCAACCGCGGCCCCGGCCTCGACCCGCAGCGCCTGGCCGAGCTCAACGCCCGCCTCAGCGACCCGCCCCCGCTCGACGCGGCCGAGGCCCACCACACCGGCCTGGCCGTCGCCGCCCGCCTGGCCGCCCGCCACGGCCTCACGGTCACCCTGCGCCCGCCGCCGTCCGGCACCGGCCTGCGGGCGGTCGTCCACCTGCCCGCCGACCTCGTCCTCGACTCCCCCTCGCCGGCCACCGACCCGCCGGTCGCCCGCCGCCTCCCGCCCCGCCCGTTCGAACGCGGCCAGGCCCTCCCCGGCGGCGAACCCGTCGATGTGCCGCACCCGCGCTCGACCCTCGTACCCGTCGTACCGGGCCTCGTCCAGACGCCCGACGGGCCTACCGTGGTCCTCGAACCGGAGGCCGTGCGGGACCTGATGACCGAATTCCAGCCGCCCGCATACCGGCACGCGATCACGGAGGGGCGAAAGTCGGCATGACACCGACCACGGGGCTGGACTGGCTGCTCACCGGATTCACGTCCCGCGTCGACGGCGTCCTGCACACCGTCGCCGTGTCCGGGGACGGAATTCTGGTCGCGGCCTCCAACGAGCTGTCACCGGCCCGGGCCGACCAGCTGGCCGCGATGGTGGCCGGGATCGTGTCGCTCGCGCAGGGCCTGTCGGCCGCCACCGACTCCGGCCCGGTCGTGCGGACCATCGTCGAGATGGGGCACAGCCTGCTGTTCGTGATCGCGCTCGGCGAGGGCGACACCCTGGCCAGCCTGGCGTCGCTGGCCCGATACGGCTGCGACGTGGCTCAGGTCGCCTACGAGATGTCCGGCCTGGCCGGCCAGGTCGGCGCCGCCCTCACACCCTCGACGCGCTAGCTTCTGGATTTCACGAACTCAGTCCTTGGGCCTGGTCCTGCTTGATGTGCTTGTCGTCGCGCAGCGGGACGTACGGCTCCTCCTCCGGCTCCAGGCCGGCCTCGATCGCGCGGCCGCGCTCGAGTTCGGCGTCGAACTCGGCGCCCAGCAGGATCGCGATGTTGGAGATCCACAGCCAGACCAGGAAGGCGATGATGCCGCCCAGGGCGCCGTAGGTCTTGTTGTAGGAGCTGAAGTTCGACACGTAGACGGCGAACCCGGCCGACGCGACCAGCCAGATGAACACGGCCAGGATGCCGCCCGGGGTGATCCAGCGGAAGCCGTGGTGGCGGGCGTTCGGTGCGCCCCAGTACAGGATGGCCAGGATCAGCATCACCACGACCAGCAGCGCCGGCCACTTGGCGATGTCGAACACCTGCACCGACTGCTTGGACAGGCCCACCCAGCCGCCCGCCTGCTCGGCGAACTTGCCGGTGAACACGATGCTCAGGGCGGCCGCGGCGATGAGGGTGCCGACGGCGATCGTGATGCCGAGGCGGATCGGCAGGACCTTCCAGATCGGGCGGCCCTCGGGCACGTCGTAGATGGCGTTCGCGGCGCGGATGAACGCGCCGACGTAGCCCGAGGCCGTCCACACCCCGCCGAGCAGGCCGATGATGGCGAAGAGACCCGCGACGTGGGCACCCTTCTGCAGCTCGCCAATGGCGTCGGTCATGGGGCCGGCGATCGAGCCCGGGAACAGCTGGCGGGCATTGTCGAGTACCGCCGTCTGGGTCTTGCCGGTCAGCAGCAGCCCGGAGACCGACAGGAGCACCAGGATGCCCGGGAAGATGGACAGCACCCCGTAATACGTCAGGGCGGCGGCCCAGTCGCTGAGGTTGTCGTTGTTGAACTCCTTGACGGTGCGCTTGAGCACGCCGAACCAGGTCCGTTTGCTCAGCTCCGTGGGCTTGTCCGGGCCGCCCTCCACCGGATCCTCGTCCCGCCGGCGCCCGTCATCGTCCTGGTCGCGCCCGTCGTCGCCCGGCTTATGCCCGCTTGCGCGCTGCTGCTCGCGCGCACGGGCCTGTTCGTGCGCACTCGCCAACGCGTGCGTGCTCGAGTCTTCGGTCTCAGCGGTCACGAGCGCCACCTCCACGGTCCCTATGCCCCGGCGCGCCCGCCCGTTAACCCTCCGGCGGGACCCTCCCGGCCCTGATCAGTGCGGTTTGCACGGTGTCGACCAGTTCGGTGGCGCGGAACGGCTTGGCGATGACGGACGCGTCCGGCCCGAGATCGATGACGGCGGCGTCGAAGTACGGCAGCCCCGACATGAACATGACCAGGGCGTCCGGGCTGCTCGCGCGGACGGCCTCGGCCACCTGGACGCCGGAGCCCTCGTTGAGCTTCAGGTCGGTGATCGCCAGGTCGATGCTCTTCGGGTGGTCGGCCAGGACCCGCTCGGCCCCGGCCAGCCCGGACGCGGTCAGGACCTCGGCCCCGGCCCGGCTGAGCACTCGGCGCACGATCTCGCACAGATCCGGCTCGTCGTCGACGACCAGGACGCGCAGGTGCTCGAGCATGCACCAACGATATGTGCTGCGACGAGAAGTCATACCCGTGTTCGCGGTACCAAACCCCGAAGCGCGAGTCACCAGTGACCACAGGACGCGCACACTGTCACACGCGCGCACACCTGTCGCGGAGCGCGGCGATCATCCATGCCGTAGCGTGCGATTGCATGACTGGCGAGGGGCGCTCACTCGGCGACTTCGTGCGGTTCGAGCGGCCGCCTGCGCCCACACCGGCCAGCCGCCGCCTGCGCCGGCTGCTGCTGCTCACCGCCGTCGCGACCATGGCCGTCGACGTCATCAACCTGCAGTACTCGGCCGAGGGGGGCTTCGGGCTCGGCGTCCGCACGTTCTGGGCGCTGCTGCGGGCGATCGGGTTCCTGTTCCTGATGCGCGAGGTCCGGTTCGGCCGGCTCACCGCCCGGCCGCTGGGGCTGATCCTGGCCGTCACGACGGTGTTCGCCTCGGCCAGACTCGTGCAGCCCAAAGAGGGCGATTTCCTGCCCCGGGTACCGGTGCTCGCCGGACTGGCCGTCCTTGGCGTTCTGTGCACGGCGGTGGTGTGGATGCTGTTCCGCTCCCCCGGCATCGACGAGCACCTGACCCGCCGCAAGCCGCGCCGGCCGATCCCGCCGTGGGTGCTGACGGCCCGGGTGGCGGCCCTGTCCTACTCCGCGCTGATGTTCGTGCCGTGCCTGGTCGCGCTCGGCTCGCTGTTCGCGACGCCGCGGCTGCGGCCGGAGATCTCGGTCCCGCTGGTCGTCTCGTGGTTCGTGCTCGGCCTGGTCATCGGCCTGGTGGCCGGCATCATCAGCTTCGTCACGCTGTTCGGGCACGGCTGGGCCCGGCTGCTGCTGGGCTGCATCTCCGTCTTCGTCCTGCTGGTGCAGCCGGCGCTGTGCTACCTGCTGCTGGGTCCGGACGGGCTGATCCGGGACGGGACGCCGATGGTGCTGGCCGCGCTCGTGTGCCTCTACGGCCTGGCCAGGTCGCGGGTGTCCCCTTCCGCGTAGTGCTTGATCTTGGCCTCGATCAGCTCGAGGTCGGTCTGCAGGGCGGTGATCCGGCTGAGGACCTGCTGGCGATGCTCCTCCAGCAGCACCCGCCGCGTGTCATACGTCTCCGGGCCGATGCGGCACAGCTCGGCGTAGCGGCGCATCTCGGCGATCGACATGCCGGTGGCTTTGAGCCGAGTCAGGATTCGCAGCATGCCGAGGTCCTGTTCGGAGTACCGCCGATGCCCGCTCGTCGCTCGTTCCGGCGGCGCCAGCAGTCCGGCCCGTTCGTAGTAGCGCAATGTGTGCGCCGTGAGGCCGGTGCGCTCGGACGCCTCGGCGATGGTCCAACCCGCTTCCATGTCGGGCAAGTCTATTTGACGTCGGCTTGTGTCTGCCGCGGCTTTGTCCGCCGCCGGACGTCGGCTTGTGTCCGCCGTCAGTTTGTGTCCGACGCCGACTTTGTCTGCCGTCGGACGTCGGTTTGTGTCCGACGTCGGTCTTGTCTGTCGTCGGACGTCGGTTTGTGTGTCCGACGCCGACTTTGTCTGCCGTCGAACGTCGGTTTGTGTCCGACGTCGGTCTTGTCTGTCGTCGGACGTCGGTTTGTGTGTCCGACGCCGACTTTGTCTGCCGTCGAACGTCGGTTTGTGTCCGACGTCGGTCTTGTCTGTCGTCGGTTTGCTGGACTTCCGGTTTATTTGACTTCGAGCGCGCTCGAAGGGGCAACGTTGGTGGCATGCGGAACAGAAACCTCGGTGCACTGACGACATCCGCGCTCGGCCTCGGCTGCATGGGCATGAGCGAGTTCTACGGGCCCGGTGACGACGCGGAGTCCATCGCCACCATCCACCGCGCACTCGACCTCGGCGTGACCCTGCTCGACACCGCCGACATGTACGGTCCGTTCACAAACGAACAGCTCGTCGGCCGGGCCATCGCCGGCCGCCGCGACCAGGTCGTGCTGGCCACCAAGTTCGGCATCCAGCGCGACGGCGGAACCCGGCGCATCAACGGCCGGCCCGAGTATGTCCGCCAGGCCGTCGACGCGTCGCTGCAGCGGCTCGGCGTGGACCACATCGACCTGTACTACCAGCACCGCGTCGACCCGACCGTCCCCGTCGAGGAGACGTGGGGCGCGCTCGCCGAGGCGGTCGCCGCGGGCAAGGTACGCCACCTCGGCATCTCCGAGGCGTCACCGGACAGTGTCCGCCGTGCGCACGCCGTGCATCCGATCACGGCCGGGCAGTACGAGTACTCACTGTGGAGCCGCGACCCTGACGACGCGATTCGGCCGCTGTTCCGGGAGCTGGGCATCGGCCTGGTCGCCTACAGCCCGCTGGGCCGCGGCTTCCTCAGCGGCGAGATCACCAGCCCGTCGCAGTTCGGCGCGGACGACTTCCGGGCCACGAACCCGCGGTTCCAGGGCGAGAACTTCCAGAAGAACCTCGATCTGGTGGCTGAGGTGCAGCAACTTTCCACGGCGAAGGGCGTCACGCCCGCACAGCTCGCCCTGGCCTGGGTGCTCGCACAGGGCGACGACATCGTGCCGATCCCGGGCACGAAGCGGCGCACGTATCTGGAGCAGAACGTGGCCGCGCTTGACGTTTCGCTCACCGCCGACGACCTCGCCGCGATCGAGAAGCTGTCGATCGGCCGGGACGTGGCCGGCGCCCGGTACGCCGAAATGGGGTCGGTGAACAAGTGAACGCCAGCGCGGGCGGGACGATCTCACCGCCATCGAGAAGCTGTCGATCGGCCGGGACGTGGCCGGCGCCCGGTACGCCGAAATGGGGTCGGTGAACAAGTGAACGCCAGCGCGGGCGGGACGACCTCGCCGCGATCGAGAAGCTGTCGATCGGCCGGGACGTGGCCGGCGCCCGGTACGCCGAAATGGGGTCGGTGAACAAGTGAACGCCGGCGCGGGCGGGCGGACAGTTCGGGCGACACCGGCCTGATCGGTGGGCGAGGGTGTACGGCCGGCGGTGGCTTCCCGTACGCTCTTGCCCATGACCGCGCGAATGACCAGTTGGTGGCCCGCCTGACCAGGCGGCCCACTTCCGCGCGACATTCTTCCGCGGCCGCCCATTGAGGCGGCCGCTTCGCATTTCCCGGGGACCCGGACGGCGACCGCCTCCCGATCCCGAAGGGAAAGCCATGCAGCTGATCGACCCGAGCACGCCACCCGACCCGAGCACGCCACCCGGCCCGGACTCGCCGCACGCACTGAACACGCCATCCGCGCCATCCGCGCAGTCCGCACTGAACACGCAGTCCGCGCAGCTCGCGCAGTCCGCACCGAACACGCCGTCCACGGTGAACACGCCGCTCGGGCTGGACACGCCATCCCCGCAGTCCGCGCTGAACACGCCGTCCACGGTGAACACGCCGCTCGGGCTGGACACGCCGTCCGCGCAGTCCACGCCGTCCACCGTGAACACGCCGTTCGCCATGGATTCGCCGTTCGCTCTGTTGCGGCGGGAAGGCCGGGACGTCGTCGAAGTGCTCACCGGGCCGGTGTCCGTGGTGGAGACGCTCGCCGAGATCCCGGATGAGTGCCTGGCGCTCGTGCCGTTCCGCCAAGTGCGCGAACGTGCATTCGACTGCATCGACGATGGCACCCCGCTGTCCGTCCTGCACATCGCCGAGCGGCGCGAAGTGAGCGTTTCCGACCTGATCGCCCGGCTGCCGGAGACGCCGATCGCGCTCGAAGACGCACGTTTCGACATCAGCGACGACGAGTACGCGTCCATCGTCGAGACTGTGCTGCGCGAGGAGATCGGCCGCGGCGAGGGCTCGAACTTCGTCATCCACCGCGTGTTCGAGGCGACGCTGCAAGGCGACCCCCTCGCGGCCGCGCTGACCGTCTTCCGCCGGTTGCTGACGCACGAACGCGGCGCGTACTGGACATTCCTCGTGCACACGGGTGCTCGGACGCTCGTCGGCGCGACGCCGGAACGACACGTCAGTGTCGACGACGGCCTGGTCATGATGAACCCGATCAGCGGTACCCTGCGCGGCGCCCCGTCGAAGCCGGCCGTCCTGGACTTCCTGGCCGACCGCAAGGAGATCGACGAGCTGTCGATGGTGCTCGACGAGGAGCTCAAGATGATGGCCACCGTGGCCGACCTCGGGGGGCAGGTCATCGGCCCGTACCTCAAGGAGATGACGCATCTCGTCCACACCGAGTACCTGCTGGCCGGCCGCGGCTCCCGCGACGTCCGCGACGTGCTGCGCGAGACGATGTTCGCGCCGACGGTCGTCGGCAGCCCGCTCGAGAACGCCTGCCGGGTCATCGCCCGCCACGAGCGCCGCGGCCGCGGATACTACGGCGCGGTCCTGGCCCTGGTCGGCCGCGACGCCCGGGGCCGGCAGACGCTTGACGCACCCATCCTGATCCGCACCGCGGAGATCAGTTCCGCCGGCCGCATCCGAGTCCCGGTGGGGGCGACGCTCGTGCGGCACTCCACGCCGGAGGGCGAGGTGCTGGAAACCCACACCAAAGCGGCGGGGGTACTGCGAGCACTCGGCCTCGGCAACGACGAGCCCGCGACGCCGACGCCGCCGCCCGCGACCCTGGTGTCGGATCCGCAAGTGCAAGCGGCGCTCGTGGCCAGAAACGTGTCGCTGGCGCCGTTCTGGTTGCAGCCGCGTGACGGAATGGCCGTGGATCCGCAACTCGCCGGCCGGCGCGTGCTAGTCGTGGACGCCGAGGACACGTTCACCGGCATGCTCGTGCATCAACTGCGCGTGCTCGGGCTGTCGACGACGCTCGTGCAGTACCACCGCGAAATCCCGGACGAACAGTTCGACCTGGTCATTCCCGGACCCGGCCCGGGGGATCCGCGACAGCTGGACGATCCGAAGATCGCCCGCATGCGCCAACTCGTGTCCGGCCTGCTCGAACGCGGACAGCCCATGCTCGCGATCTGCCTGAGCCACCAGCTCACCGCCGGCCTGCTCGGCCTGCCACTGCACCGCAAGTCCCACCCGTACCAGGGCATGCAGCGCGAGATCGACCTGTTCGGCGAACGCACCCGGGTCGGCTTCTACTCAACCTTCACCGCCACCCACGAACCCACATCGGCAACCACGATGTACGAACCCGCACCGCACGACACCGCGACGGCAAGCGCCCCGCACGAACGGACACCGCACGAACGCGCACCGCACGAACAGACACCGCACGAACAGACACCGCACGAACGCGCACCGCACGAACAGACACCGCACGAACAGACACCGCACGAACGCGCACCGCACGAACGCTCGATAGACGGACTCGGACCTGGCGCCACGGTCATTGGCGTGCGTGACCTGCAGTCGGCGGCGGCGGTGGACCGGCGAACGGTGCTCGAAACCGCGTACGGGCCGGTGGAGGTCGCGTGCGATCCCGCCAACGGGGATGTGCACGCGCTGCGCGGGCGGACGTTCGCCAGTGTGCAGTTTCACCCCGAATCGGTACTCAGCTTCGACGGCATCAACCTGCTGCGCAATTTTCTCGCGGTTCTGCTTCGCGCTCAGGTGGGTACCTCTCCGGAGTGATCGTTCGTTTCGCGCGGCTGGTTGGCAAGTTCTTCCGCGGGCGTGACCTCAATCTGCACGCGGCTGCCATCACCTTCTACGCCGGCATCGCGGTCGTGCCGGTGGGGCTGCTCGTGCTGCGGCTCGGTGCCGGGCTGGTCGGCGGCGCAAACGTGCACCGTCTCGCGCAACCGGTGGTGGCCGCCATGCCCACGCGCATGGCGGCCGGTGCGAATGTGTTGCTCGATGCCGGAATCGGCATGTCGTGGTGGCTGACGCTCGTCGCGCTCGTGCCGGCCACGCTGTATGGCGAGGGGCTGCGCCGCGGCCTGGCCTCGCTGTCCGGTGAGGCCGGCGGGGCGACGACCGGGTGGCTCGGGCGGCTGCTCGTCCTGCCGCTGCTCGCCTGCGGGCCGGTGCTGGTCCTCGCCCTGCTGGCCGCGCTCGGCGGGCCGGCCCGGCACCTGCGTGCGGGCGGCTGGACGGCGGTGTGGTCGGTGGTCCTGAGCTTCCTGATCGTCTGGCTGGCGCTGAGCCCGGTGGTCATCCTGGTGTACCGCCTGATCGCACCCCTGCGCCCGAGCTGGGCGGTCACGACGGCCGTCGGCTCGTTCACGGCGGCAAATGTCTCCGGATTCGCGCACGGTTTCGTGCTCTTCTGGGCACTTCCGCTCGACCTCGGCACGCCGTTCGGCGGGCTCGACGGCGTCGGCGCGACGGTGGCCGTGGGGCTTTGGTTGTACCTCTTTCACCTGCTGACGCTCGTCGGGTACGCCGCGACGGTCCAAGCGCACCGTATGGTGCTCTTGCGCAAGGCCGCACGGTCGGCAATGCTTCCGAATTAATTTCACTTCTCTTCATCGAGGAGCCGGCCAGTGGATCAGCTCTCGGCCACCGCGAGCGACGAGGTCGGCCCGCGCGACCGCCGTGCCCGCATCGCCGTCGCCGGGGCGTACCTCGTGCAGGGGTTCTGCTTCGCCGGCCTCCTCACGCAGGTCGCCACGCTGCAGAAGAAGTTCGGTTTCGATGACACGCAGCTGTCGCTGGTCCTGCTGGCGGTACCGGTGGTGTCCGGCATCGGCAGCGTCGTCGCCGGCCTGCTGAGCACCCGGTTCGGCAGCTCACCCGTCCTGCGCGCCGGCGGGCCCGGCGTGTGCCTGGCCATCGCCTTGACCGGCTTCGCCGCGCAACGGTGGCATTTGTACCTCGCGCTGGTGTTCGTCGGGCTGATGCTGGGCCTGGTCGACGCGACCATGAACATGCAGGGTGTGGGCGTCGAGCGCCGCTACGGCCGCCCGGTCCTCAACTCCTTCCACGCCGTGTGGAGCGCCGGCGCGATCCTCGGCGCCCTCGCCACTTCCGGCACCGCCCGGCTGCACTGGTCGATCGGCGCGTCCCTGGCCACGGTCGGCGCGATCGGCGTGCTCCTGGCCCTCATCGCCGGCCCGGGCCAGCTCCGGCGGGCCGAGGAGGCCCTCGAAGCGCCGGCCGCGACCCAGGCCGCCGTCGAGGCGAGCATCCCGTGGCGCCCGATCGTCCTGATCGGCATCGCCATGATGCTCATGTTCATCGCCGACTCGGCCGTGTCCAACTGGAGCTCGGTCTTCATCGAGAAGGTCCTGCACGCCAGCACCAGCGTGGCGGCGCTCGGCCTGGCCGCATACCAGACGACGATGCTCCTCGGCCGCACCGCCGGTGACCGCCTGGTGAGCCGGTTCAGCCCGACCGCGGTCGTCTCGGTCGGCGGCGTGGTCGGCGGGCTGGGCCTGATCCTGGTCGCCGCGTCCGGCACGCCCGCGCTGAGCATCGCTGGGTTCGCCGTGGTCGGTCTGGGCCTGTCCCTGGTCGTCCCCCAGTCCTTCTCGGCCGCGGGTCGCCTGGACCCGGCCGGCACCGGCATCGCGATCGCGCGCGTCAACCTGTTCAACTATGTCGGTTTCATCGTCGGCGCCGGCCTGATCGGCGCCGTCGCCGAGAGCCTGTCGCTGCGCTGGGCGTTCGTGATCCCGGCGATCCTGGCCGCCGGCATCGTGGTCCTGGCCCCCGCGTTCCGCACGCACGCACCGGACCCCGCGAGCTAGTTCGCGTCCGGCCCGGCTTCGGTCTGCTGCTGGGCGGCCAGCACGGCCATCAGCGGCAGCGGGTTGATGTAGTCGCGGTAGGACACGACGAGGCCGTCGCGGACCCGGATCACCGCGATGACTGTCTGGTGGAACGGCCCGTCCGTGCTCGTGACGCGGCCGAACACCTCGTACTCGACGATGGTGACCTCGGGGTCGGCGGTCTCGTGGATGACGACGTCGCGGTACTCGTCGAACGTCACCAGCGACCGCGCCGCCCGGTCCATGAACGCGAAGATCTCCGCGCGACCCTGCAGGCGACCGGGCACGCCCTCCGGCCGATACGGCCACTCGATCACCGCGTCCGGCGCCAGCAGCGCGACGAACGCCGCCGAGTCCTGCCGCTTTCCCGCCTCCAGCACCCGTTCGACCACCGATCGCGAAGCCTTCGCCACCACATCTGGTTTCATTCAACGAGCGTAGAACGAACACGATAGTTCAGTCAACGTGCGTTCAATCAAATTTGGGGGTACTGGTTGTGCGTTCATAGAATGGCCCGATGTCCACCCGCGCCGAGCAGCGCCGCAACACCGAAGCCCGCATCCTGGAGGCGGCCAAGCGGATGTTCGCCGACGTCGGCTACGAGCGCACAACGATCCGCGCGGTCGCGGCGGCAGCGGGCGTGGACGGCGGCCTCGTCATGCACTACTTCGGCTCGAAGGTGGAACTGTTCACCCGGGCCGCCGAGCTGAGCGCGGAGCAGGACCCGTACGGCCCGCCCGACCAGGTCGCGGAGCAACTCCTGGCCTCCCTGGCGCGGCGCCTGCACGACGAACCGGTCGGCTCCCTGGCCGTGCTGCGCTCCATGCTCACCCACGACGACGCCGAGGAGGGCTTCCGAGCCGCCGCCGCCCCCCGCCTGGACGGCTTGACCGAGGCGATCGCCGGCGAGGACGCCCGCCTACGCGCCGGCATCATCGGCGCCATCACGCACGGCATCCTGATCGAGCGGTACCTCCTCAAACTGAGCGGCCTGGAAACCGCCAACCCCGACGCCGTCATCGCCCTCCTACGCCCCGTGTTCCGCCACCTCACCGGCGCGGACCAAGCCCTCCCGCCGCCGCCAAACGACAACGACCCGCCCGAGTAGCGCACGACACAACCGATTCGCTCAGCGACGCGCCCTTCCACGCGGCCGACGCCGACCCGCGCAAACCGCAGGCCGCACACACGAACGCACTCAGGACGACATGGCAGTCGCTGGCACGGCGCGCCCAGTGACACAGCGGACGTGGAAGCCGCAAGCACACTTCCACGGTGAACATGGCAGTCGCTTACACCTCGCGCACAGCGGACGTGGCGGTCGCTTGCACGGCGTGCGCAGTGGACGCGGTGGAGGTGGTGGCGCGAAATGTCGAGCGGTAGGCGATCGGTGCGACGCCGAGTGTCGCGTGCAGGTGGAGGCGGAGCGAGGCCCCGGTTCCGAAGCCGGCCGCCGCGGCCACGCGGTCTACCGGCCAGTCGGTGGTTTCCAGGAGCTTGCGGGCGTACGAGACCCGTTGGGCCGTCAGCCACTGCAGCGGCGTCAGGCCGACCTCGTCGCGGAACCGCCGGCTGAAGGTCCGGACGCTCATCCGGGCCTGCGCGGCCAGCGCGGCCAAGGTCAGAGGTTCGTGCAGATGCTCCAGGGCCCATTCGCGCACGCCCGCGGTGCCGGTCGACTCCGCCGACGGTACCGGCTGCTCCACGTACTGCGCCTGACCACCGTCCCGCCACGGTGGCACGATGCACAGCCGAGCCACCCGGTTCGCGACCTCGCTGCCGTGATCCCGGCGTACCAGGTGCAGGCACACGTCCACCCCGGCAGCCACACCGGCCGCGGTCAGCACGTCACCGTCATCGACGAACAGCACATCCGGACGAAGCTCGACCTGCGGAAACGCCGCTCGAAACCGGGCGGCGCGATTCCAGTGGGTCGTCGCCGGCCGTCCGTCCAACCGTCCAGCGGCAGCCAGCGCGAACGCGGCGGTGCAGATCGACACAATCCGCACACCAGGAGCGATCCGGTCGAGAGCCGCAGCCAGCAACGGCGGTAGCCACTCGTCACCCGAGCCACCCGCCGCCACCGACTCGTCCGCGCCACGCAAGCCGTCCGCGCCGCGCAAATCACGCAAGCCGTCCATGCCGCGCGAGCCGCGCAAGCTGTCCGCGCCGCGCGAGTCACGCAAGCCGTCCGCGCCGCGCAAGTTACGCAAGCCGTCCGCGCCGCGCAAGTTACGCAAGCCGTCAGCGCCGCGCAAATCACGCAAGCCGTCCGCGTCGCGCAAGTTAGTCGAGCCGCGCAAGCCGTCCACGCCACGCAAGCCGTCCACGCCACGCAAGCCGTCCGCGCCGCGCAAATCGCGCAATGCGTCTGAGCCACGCGAATCGCGCGCGTCGTCCAAGCCACGCAACGCGTCCGCGCCGCGCGAGTCGTCCCCGCAGCCCACGAACGGCGGGATCACGACGGTGCCGGCTGTGGAGAGCAGTTCCGCGCCGTGGTCGACGGCGAGGCTGAAGTCGGCGTCCGTGCGCACTGTGCCGGGGCCCGAGCCCGGGTGCACGCCGCAGGTGAGCACTTCGTACAGCGGGGAACCGTCCGGCGCTTGGGCAGTACCGAAGATGCGCTTGGGAATGGTCATTTCGAACGGATAGACGCCGTCGACCGCCAGAACGACGACACGGTGCGGAGGCATGGCCGGATCTTCGCACATGTTGGCGATCCGGCCACTCGAAGGGTCGCGGTGCGGACGGCACGATCGTCGTCATGAGAGCGATCAGCCAGGATGTGTTCGGCGGGCCCGAGGTTTTGCGCGTGGTTGAGCAGGCCAGGCCGGAGGCGGGATTCGCGCAGGTTTTGGTCAGAGTTCGCGCGACGAGCGTGAATCCGACCGACTTCTGGCATCGCGCTTCCGGCGGGATGCTCGGACGGATCGTGCCGCTCGGGTGGGATGTGTCCGGCGTGGTCGAGGCGGTCGGGCCCGGGGTCACGTTGTTCGCGCCCGGCGACGCGGTGTTCGGGATGCCGCGGCAGCCGGAGCCCGCCGGCACGTACGCCGAGTTCGTCGTCTCCCCCGCCCGGCACCTGGCCCGCAAGCCGCGCGCACTGTCGCACGAGGAGGCGGCGGCGCTACCGCTCGTGTCGCTCACCGCGTGGCAGGCGCTGGTGGACGTCGCGCGGGTCCGGCCCGGTCAGCGCGTGCTCGTTCATGCCGCCGGCGGTGGGGTCGGGCACGTCGCTGTGCAGATCGCCAAGGCGCTGGGGGCCGAGGTCGTCGCCACGGCCAGTGCGGCCAAGCACGAGTTTGTGCGTTCGCTCGGTGCCGACCGGGTCGTCGACTACCGGGCCGAGGACTTCGCCCAGGTCGTCTCGGACGTGGATGTGGTCGTGGACCCGGTCGGCGGCGAGTACGGGCCGCGGTCGCTGCGAACCCTTCGACCCGGTGGCCTCGTCGTGTCGCTCGCTTCGCCGGCCGAGGCCGCGCTGGGGCCGGTCGCCGCCGCGCAGGGGCGGCGCGCCGTGTTCATGGTGGTCGAGGCGGACCGCGCGGGCATGCTCGCGGTCGCCGATCTGGTCGAGCGCGGGCTCCTGCGGCCGAGGGTGGACGCCGTGCTGCCCCTCGAGGAGGTCGTGAAGGCCCACGAGCTGGGTGAACGCGGCTCCACCACCGGGAAGATCGTGCTCACCGCGGGAGAGGTCATGCGTTGAGCGGACGCCTAGGACTGGTGTGCGGTCGCGCTCACCTTTTCGGCGGCGGCCGCCACCGAGCTGCGCGTTGTCGCCGCCAGGGATGTCTGTTCGTGCAGGGATGCGGCCACCTCGCGCTGGGCCGTCGCCACCGTGCCGAGGCGATCGGCGACGCCGCCAACCGCACCGGCCGCCGCCGTCGCGCCCGCCACCACCTGGCCGACCGTGGCCTCGATCCGGCTGGTCGCCGCCGCTGTCTGCGCGGCCAGCTCCTTCACCTCGTTGGCCACGACGCCGAAGCCCTTGCCGGCCTCCCCGGCCCGGGCCGCCTCGATCGTCGCGTTCAACGCCAGCAGCTTCGTCTGGTCGGCCACCGCCTGGATCAGGCCGGCGACCGTGGCGATGTCCGCGATCGCCGTCTCCAGTTCGCCGATGACCGAACGCGCATGGTTCGAGTCGGTGAGCGCCGCTTCCACGTCGTGCACGGCGCCTTGCACGGTGGTGTTCATACCGGCCAGCGCCGACTCGAAACTCTCCATCGCGGAGCCGGCCTCGGCGCCCAGACGGACACCGGCGTCGGCCACGTCGGCCAGAACGGTCTCCAGGCGACGGCCGAGCTGTTCACTGCGAGCAACCTGTTCGGCGGCGTTCGCGGCCGCCCGCTCCTCGCGCTGGGTCGCGCTCTCGGCCGCCGCACGCAGCTGCAACTGATTCTCGGCGGCGACGTGTTCACGCTCGATGTCGGCCTCCGCCTCGGCGACGGCCGCGAAGCGCCAATATGCCAGCTGCGTCAGGCACATGCCCACCACGAACACGATGTGCAGCAGCGAGAACCAGATCGGGTGAGCGCGAGCCAGTGGCGTGGAGTACACCATCCACGGCATCGTCATGCCGATCGCCAGATGATGCACCCCGACCAGCAGGACACCGAGGAAGAGCGGAACCCAGTCCTGGTACAGGCTCACCAGCCCCACGACCAGGAAGAAGTGGAAGTGCAGGTCGGTGAGCCCGTTGCCGGCGTGCACGAGCGCCATCGCGCCGAGCAGCAGCCCGATCGAGACCGCCACCGAGCCGCCGCGCCGGGTGCGGGCCATGCCGCCGGCGAGCGCGCACAGGAGCACGCCGGCGTTGAAGCACCAGACCAGCCAGGCCTCACCGTGCGCGTGCGCGCCGACGACATTGTGGCCGTTGACGACGCTCACAACGATCAGGATCGGCAGGTGCAGCCACAGCACGACGGTCAGCGCGCGGTGCCGTGAGCGGTACGCGGCGTCGCTGAGCCTGACCTTCGGCATGAGCCAGGAGAGCACTCCGGGCATGTCGAGCCCCCAAAACGGTCGGATCTGCCCTGCTCATCGGCAGCACCACGGCCGTCTGTAGCGGCGCAAACATGCAGCACTCGGCAAGTGCTCAGAAGCTGAAGACCGCACCCGTCGTCGTGGTGAGCGTGCAGGCGTTGCCGAACGTGTGCTGGTACGCGACCTTGCGGCCCTTCCAGCGGCCGCTCGCGGTCACCGTGACCGGGTCGTACACCATCGTGCAGGCGCCGCCGGCCAGCTGCAGACGGTCGAACCGGCCGCCGACCTTGGCCAGCTCCGCGCATGCGGTCCGGGCCTGCTTGTGGCTGCCGCCGGCCGGTTGGCAGGTCAGCGACGCGCGCTGCTGCGCGGGGACCGTCGACTCGCCCTTGGCCACGGTCAACACGAGCCGGATCGTCCGCGCGTTCGTTGCCGCACCGGCCGCCTGCGCCGCGCCCGGCACCGCCGCCTCCGCCGCCCCGACCGCCGTCAGCAGCACCGCCGCCGACGCGATGGCCCGTGTAACACCCATGCTGTACCCCCATTGCAACCGAACTTGGTGCGCAGAGCGTACGCCCTTTTGTCCGATATTGCCGGATAAACGAAGATCTCGTTAGCGTCAGTTTTTCGCGTCGCCGTCCCTGTTGATCGACGTGCCGGACTAATGTTGCGATGGTTGGGAGGTTGTACCGTGCCGATGGAAGCGCAGGCCCAGAAGCTCGTCGCCGGCTTGGTCCGGGTGGCCGTGATGGCCCCCGTCGACGGACCGGCGCCCGCACACGGCCTCCCGCCCGCCCACCGGCAGATCATGCTGCTGCTCGGCCGCCGCGAACGGGCGTACCGCCTCTCCGACCTCGCCGGCGAGCTCGGCTCGACGGTCGCCGCGACGATGGCCCTGCTCTCCCCGCTGATCGCCGACGGCCTGGTCGAGATGCGCCCCGCCCCGTCCTACGCGGCGCGCGACATGCTCGTCGCCGCCACCGACCGCGGCCTCGCGACCACTCCCGCCCCGGCCAACTGGGCCGACCAGCTGCTCTCCGAGGTCGAGGGCCTCTCCGACGCGCAGCAGGCCCGCCTCCTGCGGATGGTCACCGCGCGGATCGGCCTGCTGCAACAACAGGGCAGCATCCCCGTCACCCGCATGTGCGTGTCGTGTCGCTTCTTCGACGGCTACCGCCACCCCGGCACCCCGACGCCACACCACTGCTGGTTCGTCGACGCCCCGTTCGGCTACCGCGAGCTGCGCCTGCACTGCCCCGACCACATCCCGGGCGAACCTCCGAAACCGGCGTACTGACACGGCCGTTTGCAGCCCACCTCGCGCACAACCGACCAAAACCCGCGCACGGACAGGGCCGGTCCCAGCTCACCTCGCGCACAAACCACTAAAGCCCGCGCACGGACAGGGCCGGTCCCAGCTCACCTCGCACACAAAACGACCAACCCCGCCGCACTGACACGGCCGCTTCCAGCCCACCTCGCGCACAAACCACCAAAACCCGCACACTGACCCGGCCGGTCCCTGCTCACCTCCGGCGCGAATTCCCGAGGCTGCCGGTCTGGACCATGGAAAAGACCATGGGCAAACCGCAGAGGATTCCGAGGCCGCTTCGCTCCCGCCCCGGGCAAGGGGCTCTTCGCCCCCTGCACCCCCGCCTCCGTCCGCACGCTCCGTGCGCATTCCCCGGGGAGCTTTCGACACGCTCCGTGCACGCTCTTGCACCAATGGCCGACGCGATGTGCCGTAGTGCACGCAGCGGTGAACCTTGGCACGCCGCCCGCTGCGCCCGGCGGGAAGTGCTCTTATGCTGTTCGCGTGACAGCCTGGGGCACGCCATGAGTATGTCGGTGACCGTCAACGTCATGATGGACGGATCGACCGTACTCTCCGTCCGCGGCGAGATCGACCACAGCAACGCGGCCACGCTGCGTCAGGAAATCGTCTCCGCCGCAGCTGACCGCCGCCCAAGCTCCCTGCGGGTAGACCTGGGCCTCGTGACATTCCTGGACTCGGCGGCCGTGGGCGCCCTGGTCGGAGCCCAGCGCGAGGCCGGCGCCGAGGGAGTCCGCCTGGTCGTGTCGAGGGCCAGCCCGTTCGTCCACCGCCAGCTACGCATAGCCGGAGTCCACGAACTCCTGGGCGCCCCCGCCGAGCCAGACGCCGACCACATCACGTTCTGACCAGCGCGGAGACCTGACCCGCACGCTGCAGAAACACGCGGGAGACCCCTGCCGCAAACACCGCACCCCCACGAAGGAAGCGACGCACAGCGAGGGCTCACCGCTCAGCCAGATCCGCACGCCGATCCGAGGCTGCGTTCCGAGGGCGACCGTTCCGAGGCTGACCGGTCCGAGGGCCACCGTTCCGAAGGCGACCGGTCCGAGGCTGACTGTTTCGAGGGTGACCGTTCCGAAGGCGACCGGTCCGAGGGCGACCCGGTCCGAGGGCGACCGTTCCAAGGCTCAACGGCGTAAGCGCGAGGTACCCACCACCCCGGCGTCCACCACCATCAGGCTCGCGCCAACAACGAATCGCAACCTTTTGTTTTTGTCGCCGCAGGCGCCCTCGAATCGTTACCACCGAACGATGACCACGGCGGACCCGGCACCGACCTACGGACCGCAACCAACGAACCGCAACCAGATTACGGTCGCGCCCACGCCACTCCGGTAGTTCCCATCGGCCGAGCGCACAATTGCGGTGCCCCTCCAACCGGGCTCGGACTTGCACCGCAACACGTGACGTCCCCGCGGGCAAACTACCGAGTAGTGTAGGCGCGACCGCAGTTTGGTCGCCCGATCGGTGGCCGGGGTCCGTCGTTTCCTGCCGGGCTCGTCGTGGTCACCATTCGATGGTCCCGGATCCGTGGGCGCCTGCGGCGAAAAAAGCAGATTCCGACCCGTAGTAATTGCGCCTCGAACGCCATACGGCATGATTTTGTGCGGCCGCCGCGCGTCGGTGCGGTGAGGCGATGGGTTTACCGAGCACTCGATGGCGCCGGCAGGATGCCGAGGCCGCTCCGATGAGCGCCCAGCGGGGCCTTTGACCTGTCCAGGCTGCTCAAGCACACCATCGGTGGAGCCTTCCACCCGCCCAGGTTGCTCGGACAAGCCTTCGGTGGAGCCCTCAGTCTGTTCATGCCGATCAGGCAACCGCTCGGTGGAGCCTTCGATCTGCCGAGGCTGCTCAAGTCGGGCCAGCGGTCGGGCCGACGATATTGGAAGCCGCCGACAATCGTCTTCCGCGCCCGCGCTCGTGCTCGCAACCACCGCCGCCGCCCTTGCCGCCGCCGCGTTTCGAATTTCCTCATTCCGGCGCAGCTTTTCGGCGTGTCGTTGCGTGAGTCCCCAGGTGCGATGCCTGGCATGTTCCCGGCGGAACTGCTCGTTCACCGCAGAATAATTCCGCGACCTGGTCCGGTCGCGCATCGAAGCCGTTTCCACCCGATTGAACAAACTCAGTTGCCGAGCCACACAACGATTCTCCCAAGCCCGCCATAAGCTCAGCGTAAGCACAATTCGTGCGAATCAGAAATATCCGGCGAAGGGGTATAAGTCCGAAATGTCGCGGCGCGAAGCGCCCGACATTTCGTCGCCCTGAGAGCACAACCCGACAATGTCGCGGCGCGAAGCACCCACATTTCGTCGCCCTGAAAGCACACACCGATGCGGCGGCGGTCGGGGAAGGCAGAAGCGAGCAAAAAGAGACGGCGAAACTTACGCGTTCGACGAGTCGGTGGCCGTCGGGGTTGGGACGGCGGCGGCCTGGACCGGGGGCTCGTAGCGCTTCGGCGCCGGGCGGACGTCGTCGTGGGGGAAGACCCAGACGCGGTAGGCCCACAGGCGGAACACCATCGCCACCGCGACACCGATGATCATGCCGAAGATGAAGTCGGAGAGCTCCTCGGCGGCGGAGCTGATGTTGGGCTTGTGCAGGCCGAAGACGTACTGCGCGACCCAGAGCGGCGCCGAGTTGAGGATGACGCCGATGCCGTTGGCCACGAAGAAGAGCAGCATCTCGTGGTGGCGCCGGCGGCCGCCGCGGGTGCGGAAGGACCACTCGCGGTTGAGGAAGTAGGAGACGACCGTCGCCACGACGTTGGCGATGGTCAGCGCGGTCACCGGCTTCTCCTCGAAGACCGTGAACCGGAGGCCGTAGTTGAGGACCAGGCTGACCACGTAGCAGAGACCGCCGACGATGATGAACTTCACCGTCTCGCGCTTCTTACGCAGTAGCTCCGCTACTTGCCTCGGCAGCAGATTGAGGGTCCGGTCTGTAAGCCGCATCGCGGCGACTATACCCGGCAAACCTGACCGTACGCCTAGCCCGGTAGCGGAATCTGCGCAGGAAACTGTCAGCGACCGGACGTGCACGCTGACGTCGCGGGGGTGATGGTGACCGCCTCGTTGACCGGGCCGAGCACGACGCAGTAGGCGGCGGAGGGGTCGATGTCCTTCACCACGTACCGTGTCGTGCCCGGCGGCACCGTCCCCAGCACGGTCGCGGGCGCGCCGCCCCGGGACAGGGCCACAACCACGCTCACGGGCAGCGCGACCCAGGTGACGGTCAGCTCCTTGCCGGCCGCCTGGACCTGTAAGTCCCGCACGACAAACGCTGTCAAAGCCGACGAAGTCGATACAGTCGACAGAGCCGGCGAAGTCGGCAATGCCGAAGAGATCCCGGCGTTGGTCGACGACGCGGCCTGCGGCACGGCGGCCGGACCGCCCCGGTGCAGGAGGAAGAACCCGGCCACCACGCCGACCGCCAGCACCAGCACGACCACCAGCGACATCAGCGGCCACAGCGAGCGAGACGGCGACGGCGACGGCGAAGACGCACCTTCCCCAAC
Source organism: Dactylosporangium sp. NPDC051541 (assembly GCF_044454505.1). Classification (NCBI taxonomy): domain Bacteria; kingdom Bacillati; phylum Actinomycetota; class Actinomycetes; order Micromonosporales; family Micromonosporaceae; genus Dactylosporangium; species Dactylosporangium sp. NPDC051541. The sequence goes on along the minus strand of NZ_JBITDU010000003.1, from coordinate 361,150 downwards.
GACCGCAGGCGGTACAACCGCAGGCGGCGCAACCGAGGGCGGCGGCGCAGCTGGAGGCGGCGGCACGACCACCGGGTCCACCACCACCGGCACCGGAACCACGGAGAACGGCGCCGACGGCATGGGCGGCTCGACGGCGGCCAGCTCCCACTCGACCGCCTTCGTGAACGGATGCCGGGTCCCGAGCCGCGCCCGCGCCGCCGCGTGCGCGAGCGTGAACAGCCGCCGCGCCTGCAGGACATCCCCCGTCTGGTACTGCAACGCGGCCAGCTCAGCGGCGATGCGGATGGTGTCGAGGTCGTCCGCGCCGTACTCACGGCGGTGGATGACGTAGGCGGCGTTCAGCATCGCCAGGGCCAGGCCCGTCTCGCCCCGGTCGCGCTGCAGGAGGGCCAGGTTGACCCGGGCCAGGCGGACGGCGCGGCCGACCGGGTCGGTGCCGTCCTCGTCGATGCCGCTGTCGAGGACCCGGTGGTAGAGCCGCTCGGCCTCGTCCCACTCGTCGTGGTCGTGGCGCACCGCGGCGAGCACGGCGACGGCGTGGACGGTGCGCGGGTCGAGCTGGCCGTAGCGGCGCTCGGCCTGGGTCGCGACCGCCTCCGCCAGGTCGTAGGCGGCGTTGAGCTCTCCCAGCTCGCGCAGCACCTCGGCCAGCAGCCGGCGGGCGGTCAGGCGGTCGTCGTCGGCCAGGCCGGGCTCGTCGAGCAGCCGCTGGACCTCCTCGCGGGCACCGGGGAAGTCCCAGCCGACGATGAGGCGCTCGACCGCGTCCAAACGCTCAGTGACATCGACAGTACTCACAGCATCCCTCCGCCCCCGAGAGCTTAGGGTTGCCGGTGACGCAATGCCAGCCTTCGATCACGCAAAGATTCCGGATGGCGTCGACTCCGGCAGCCTGCCACGTCGCTGCCGGAGCCGAGCCGTCCGCGTCACCGCGAGAAGTCGCGGCCGCCACACACTGTCCAGGTTCGGCCGACGGCCGGGAGCCTTAAGTACTATCCGCCAACGATTCGCTGGTAGAGCGCCAGATAGTCGTCGACCATGCGGTCGGCCGAGAAGCGTTCGAGCGCGCGGGCGCGGACCCGGGCCCGGTCCAGCTTCAGGGCGTCGTCGAGCATTCCGGCGGCCTCCGCCGATCCGGTGGCGAGATATCCGGTCACCCCCTCGTCGACGATCTCGGGCATAGAGCCAAGCGGATAAGCGATCACGGGGGTACCGCACATCATGGCCTCGGCCACCGAGAGTCCGAACGGCTCGGCGAACCCGATCGGGTGCAGCAGGGCGGCGGCCGAGCCCAGGATCTCGGCCCGTTCCGCGGGGCCGACGTTGCCGCCGTAGACGATCTGCTCACCGTCGACGTGTGGCAGTACCTCCGCCTCGTGGTATGCCCGGTCGTGCACCGGGCCGCAGATCAGCAGGCGGCGACCGGTCGCGCGGGCGATCTTCACGGCCTCGGCGGTGCCCTTGTCGGGGTGGATGCGCCCGAACGCCACCAGGGTGTCGCCCGGCTCCGCGCGGAACGGAAACTGCCGCACGTCGATGCCGTGGTAGATCGTGGCGGCGTAGTCGAGGCCGGGGCCGCGGTCGGCGTCGGAGATCGACACATACTGCGACCGGGCCCGCTGATAGGCCGGGAGAATGGCCTCCGAGCAGAACCCGTGCACGGTCGTCAGCAGGCGGGTACCGCAGAAATCGCTCATCGCGAGCGGCAGCCAGTCCAGGTTGTTGTGCACGAGGTCGAACTCGGCGCTGCGCGCGTAGCAGTGCGCGATGTGGATCGCCTCCCAGACCCGCCCGTCATACGTGCTGTCCTCGTTGTACGGGTGCGCGACGACGCCGTCGAGCCGGGCCGCCGTCACCGAGTCCAGGCTCGCGAACAGCGTGACGTCGACGCCGCGCGCGGCCAGGCCCTCGGCGAGCAGCGAGACGACCTGCTCCCAGGGGCCGTAGGCCCGCGGCGGCGTGCGCCAGGCGATGGGTCCGAGTAGTGCCACCTTCATGCCGCGCTCCCTACCCCCGCGCCCCCGCGCGAATCCTCACGAACATGCCTGGACTGCCGATACCACCTGATGAACATAACGGACAAAAAGGCAAGTGCGAGGAGACCATGGCGGGATGGCGCTGGTACGCGGGCCTCGGGCTCGGGGCCGTCGCCGCCGGCGGGTTCCTGCCGGTCCTCGCGCGGCAGGGGCTGTACACGCTGATCGGGGTGGCCGCCGCGACCGCCGTCACCGCGGGGATGCGCCGGTTCCGGCCGGCCGAGCGGCGCGGCTGGGCGTACTTCGCGGCCGGGCTGTGGTGCTCCGTCGCGGCGGCCGTCGTCTACGCCGCGCAGTACGGAATCACCGGGCACCTGACCACCCCGGCCTGGAAGGACGGGCCGTTCCTGTGCTCGTACGTCCTCATGGCGCTGGGCACCCTGCGCTGGGTGCGGCCCGACCCGGCCCGCCCGCGCGCCGAGCGGTTCATCGACTCCGGGATCGTCGCCTCCGGCGTGGCCGCGCTCGCCTGGACGTTCATCGTCTATCCGCTGCTGTTCGAGCGGCACGTCGGCACCGGGCCCGCGATCAGTCACGTGACGTACATTTCGATCGATCTTGTGCTCGTGGTGCTCACCGCGCGCATGATGTTCACCGCCAGCGTGCGCAGTCCCGCGCACGCCCTGGTGTCGGCCGCGATCACCACGGTCATCGCCGGTGACGTCGTCTACTACGCCGCGCTCGCGTGGACGGGCCGGCCCGGCGGGGACAGCTTCTCGACGTCGCTGTACCTGTGCGCGTACACCCTGATCGGCACGGCCGCACTGCACCCGTCGATGGCCGCGGCGGCCGGCCGGCCCGAGCGGTCCCAGCTGGTCATCCCCCGCCACCGGGTCTGGCTGTACTCCGTGCTGGCCCTCGTCGGCCCGGTCGTCGCCATCGCCATGCTCCTGGTCGCCGCCCCGCTGCCGTCCCGCTCGTGGGTGATCGTCCCGCTCGCCACCTCGGTCGTCACGTCGGTCCTGTTCATCGCCCGGCTCAGCCAGCTCGTCCGCTTCGCCAACCGCCGCGTGCTCGAGCTCGACGCGCACGCCGTCGCGCTCGGCGAGGCCCTGCGCGAACAGGACGCGTTGCGCCAGCAGCTGACCCACCGCGCCCTGCACGACGCGCTCACCGGCCTGGGCAACCGCGCACTGCTGCAGGAGCGGCTCGAACATTCGCTCACCCGCACGCACGCCATGCACGGCCTGCTGCTGCTCGACCTGGACGGGTTCAAGGACGTCAACGACTCCTACGGCCACCCCACCGGCGACGCGCTGCTCATCGAGGTCGCGGCCCGGCTCGTCGGCGTCGTCGAGGTGTCCGACACGCTCGTGCGCCTCGGCGGTGACGAGTTCGCGATCCTCATGGAGGAGGCGACCCCGGAGCGGGTGGCGGCGGCCGGCCGGCAGGTGATCGACGACCTCGGCCAGCCGTTCGTCGTCCACGAGCGCGAACTGTCGATCACCGCCAGCGTCGGGTCGCTGCTCTTCGCCGCCCCGGCCACCCCGTCGGAGGCGCTGCGCAACGCCGACCTGGCCCTCTACGCGGCCAAGGCGGCCGGCAAGAACCGGCTCGCGGCCTACGAGGAGCGGCTCGCGACCGAGCGCACCGAGCACATGCGCATCGCCGCGGACCTGCGCCGGGCGATCGCGGCCGCCGAGTTCACCGTCAACTACCAGCCGGTGGTCGACCTGGCGACCGGGCGGGTCACCGCCGTCGAGGCGCTGCTGCGCTGGTCCCGCAACGGCATTCCGATCCCACCCCTGGACTTCGTGCCCGTCGCCGAGCAGTACGGCCTGATCGTGCCCATCGGCGCCTGGGTGCTGCGACAGGCGTGCCGGGACGCCCGCGCGTGGCACGACCGGTTCGGCATCTCGGTCACCGTCAACGTCTCCGGCCGCCAGCTGCGCGAGCCCGGCTTCGCCGACACCGTCATCGAGGCCCTCGACGCGGCCGGGCTGCCCGGGGCGGCGCTGATCCTGGAGATCACCGAGACGGTGCTGGTTTCGGCCGAGGCCGACGAGGTGACCGACCTGCTGTTCCGGCTGCGGGCCGAGGGCGTGCGGATCGCCGTCGACGACTTCGGCACCGGCTACTCGTCACTGTCCTACCTGCGCCACCTGCCGGTCGACATCCTCAAGATCGACCGCGCGTTCACGCCCGGCGGCGAGGTCGCCGAGGAGCTGGCGTTCACCCGCGCGATCGTCGAGCTCGGCAACAGCCTGCGCCTGTCGTCCATCGCCGAGGCCGTCGAGACGCCGGAGCAGGCCGAACGACTGCGCCAGCTGGACTGCCCGCAGGCGCAGGGGTACCACTTCTCCCGGCCCCTGCCGGCCGCCGACCTCGACGCGGTGCTCACCGAGTCCGGCGGCGTCCTGCGCGGGACTACGCCTTCCGCAGCAGCCGGTGCTGCTTGACGACCGGAACGGAGAGGGTTTTGTACCCGACCTGCTCGAACAGCACCGTCATCTGCTCGCCCGCGTAGGACAACACCACGCCCTTGCCCCACTCTCCGTGCCGGACCTCGGCGTGGATCGGGAACGGGGCGTCCTCGGCGGCGGCGAGCCCGGCCTCGGCGCTGCCGTCGGTGCAGTTGTCGCAGTGCCCGCAGGTGCCGTCGAGGTGCTCACCGAAGTAGGCCAGCAGGGTCCGCCCGCGGCACTGCTCCGTCTCGGCGAAGTTGCGCATCATGTCCAGCCGCGACCGGCTCGTCGTCTGCTGCCGCTCGGCCTGGGCCGCGACCAGCTCGGCCGCCTTCGCCGGGGCCGGGGCCCAGCGCGGCGCCTTGACCTTCCCGCCGTGCAGCATGCGCACCGCGCCGACCTCCTCCAGCAGGCCCAGCAGCTGCCCGAGCTTGCGCTCCCCCAGCCCGGTCTGTTCCTCCAGCTCGGCGCGGGTCAGCGGCTCCTTGGCCGCCCGCAGCAGGGCCGCGAGCGAGGCGACCTCGTCCGTGTCGACGGAGACGTTGCTGAAGAACTTCCGCAAACCCGTGTCTTCGGTACGGTGCAGCAGCAGCACGTGCGCGGGTTGTCCGTCGCGGCCGGCTCGCCCGATCTCCTGCAGGTAGGAGTCCGGGGAGTCGGGCAGGGAGACATGGTTGACCCAGCGGATGTTGGGCTTATCGATGCCCATGCCGAACGCGGTCGTCGCCACCATGATCGGGACCTGGTCGGCCAGGAACGCCTCGTGGGCCCGCTCGCGGTCGCCCGCGCTCATCCCGCCGTGGTAGGCGACGGCGTCCAGGCCCTCCTTCGTGAGCGCCTCGGCCAGTTCCTCGGTGGCGCGGCGGGTCGGGGCGTAGACGATGCCCGGCATCTCCGACTCCTGGATGCGGGCGACCAGACGGCGGTAGCGGATGTCCTCATCGGCGCAGTGGACCGACTCGAGGTACAAATTGGGGCGGTCCAAACCCGTGACGACCACTTCGGGGTCGCGCAGGCCGAGGCGCTCGATGATGTCCTCGCGCACGGGCGGCGAGGCGGTCGCGGTCAGCGCGACGATCGGCGGGCGGCCGAGCTCCCGGATGAACTGGCCGAGCTGCAGATAGTCGGGGCGGAAGTCGTGCCCCCAGGCCGACACGCAGTGCGCCTCGTCGACCGCGACCAGGCTCGGCTTCAGCGCCTTGATCTGCGCCACCCGGGCCGGGTCGGCGAACTGCTCCGGCGTCAGGAACACGAACTCGGCGTCGCCCTTGCGCAGCGACTCCAGGGCCTCCTCGCGCTCGGTCTTGCCCTCGGCCGAGGACAGCCGGACCGCGACCAGGTCCTCGTGGTTGCGCGCGGTCAGCGACGCGATCTGGTCCTGCTGGAGCGCGAGCAGCGGCGACACGACGATCGTGGGCCCCGGCAGCAGCGGCGCCGGCACCTGGTAGATGGCGGACTTCCCCGCGCCCGTGGGCAGCACGGCCAGGGCATCGCGCCCGGCCATGAGCGCCTCCATCGCGCGCAACTGTTCGTCGCGGAGCCGTTCCCAGCCGAAACTCTCCTTGGCGACCCGCCGCAGATCTTCCGCACTCATCGCGCCTTCTTACCAACTTTCTCTGATAGGACGGCAGGTATGCCAATCGAGACGCAAGGTGTCGTTGCCCTCGGCAAGGGCCGCCCCGTGAGCCTGGAGACCATCGTTGTACCCGAGCCGGGACCGGGTGAAGCACGTGTCGAGGTGCAGGCTTGCGGAGTCTGCCACACCGACCTCCACTACCGCGAAGGCGGCATCAGCGACGACTTCCCGTTCCTGCTCGGCCACGAGGCGGCCGGCGTCGTCGAGTCCGTCGGCCCCGGCGTCACCGAGGTGGCCCCGGGCGACTTCGTGATCCTCAACTGGCGGGCCGTGTGCGGCCAGTGCCGCGCCTGCCTGCGGGGCCGCCCCTGGTACTGCTTCAACACCCACAACGCCAAGCAGAAGATGACGCTCAAGGACGGCACCCCGCTCTCCCCCGCCCTGGGCATCGGCGCCTTCCTCAAGCACACGCTGGTCGCCGCCGGGCAGTGCACGAAGGTCAACCCCGAGTCCCCGGCCACCGTCGCCGGCCTGCTCGGCTGCGGCGTCATGGCCGGCATCGGCGCCGCCGTCAACACCGGCAACGTGGGCCGCGGCGACTCCGTGGCCGTCTTCGGCTGCGGTGGCGTGGGCAACGCCTCCATCGCCGGGGCCCGCCTCGCCGGCGCGTCGACGATCATCGGCGTCGACCTCGACGACCGCAAGCTCGAATGGGCCAAGGAGTTCGGCGCCACCCACGTCGTCAACTCCCGCGACACCGACCCGGTGGAGGCCATCAAGTCCCTCACCGGCGGCTTCGGCGCCGACGTGGTCATCGAGGCGGTCGGCCTGCCGCAGGTCTACGAGCAGGCCTTCTACGCCCGCGACCTGGCCGGCACCGTCGTCCTCGTCGGCGTGCCGCGCCCCGACATGCAGCTCACCCTGCCGTTCCTGGAGGTCTTCGGGCGCGGCGGGGCGCTCAAGTCCAGCTGGTACGGCGACTGCCTGCCCTCCCGCGACTTCCCCATGCTCGTCGACCTGCACCTGCAGGGTCGCCTGCCGCTGGACAAGTTCGTCTCCGAGACCGCATCCCTCGGCGACGTGGAGGAGGCCTTCCACAAGATGGAGCGCGGCGAGGTGCTCCGCACGGTGATCACGCTGTAGAAAATTCCGGGGCCGTGTCGATCCAGGGGCCGCCCGTTCGACAAGGGGGTGTGCGAGGGCCGACCGGCGGCCGTCGCGAGTTGAGGAGAGCAGCGGGATGTCGAAGTACATGCTGATCATGCGCGGCACCGACGAGTCGAACGCGGCCATCATGGCCAACTTCGAGGAGCTCGCCCCGAAGACCTACTCCTACATCGAGGAGCTGGTCAAGGCCGGTGTGTTCCTGGCCGCCGAGGGCCTGGACACCGCCGACAACAGCGTCGTGGTCGACTTCAGCGGCGAGACCCCGGTCGTCACCGACGGCCCCTACGGCGAGACGAAGGAGCTGTTCGGCGGCTACTTCCTGCTCGACGTCGCCTCGAAGGAGGAGGCGGTCGAGTGGGCCCGGCGGATTCCGTCGGTCCGCGGCTCCAAGATCGAGGTCCGGCGGGTGGCCGGCGACGATGAGAAGCCGCTGGGCGGCGACGCCTGATGGGCCCGGCCGACGTCGAAGCCGTCTGGCGGATCGAGTCGGCCCGGATCGTCGCCGCGCTGACCCGGTTCACGGGGGACTTCGGGCTGGCGGAAGACGCGGCACAGGAGGCGGTGGCCGAGGCACTCGTGTCGTGGCCGGCCACCGCCCCGGCCAACCCGGCCGGCTGGCTGATGGCCACGGCCCGGCGGCGGGCGATCGACGCGATCCGTCGCCGGGCCGCCCTGCACGACCGCTACGCCCTGCTGGCGGCCGACCCCGAGCTGGCGTCACCGGCGGACCCGCCGGCCGACGCGGGCCTCGACCCCGACCGCATCGACGACGACGTGCTCGCGCTGATGTTCATCAGCTGCCACCCGGTCCTCTCCCGCGAGGCCCGGGTGGCGCTGACCCTGCGCGTGGTCGCCGGGCTGTCCACCGAGGAGATCGCCCGCGCGTTCCTGGCGCCCGTCCCGACGATCCAGGCCCGCATCACCCGGGCCAAGAAGACGATCGCGGCCGCGGGTGTCCCGTTCGAGCTCCCGGCCGCGAGCGAACGCCGCGACCGCCTGGGCGGCGTCCTCAGCGTCCTCTACGTGATCTTCACCGAGGGCTCGACGGCCACGTCCGGCGACCGCCTGCTGCGCCCCGACGTCGCGTACGAGGCGGTCCGCCTGGCCCGCACCCTGGCCGCGCTGCAGCCGGACGAGCCGGAGGTACACGGCCTGCTCGCCCTGTTCGAACTGACCACCGCCCGCTTCCCGGCCCGCACCGCCCCCGACGGCTCCCCGGTCCTGCTCGATCACCAGGACCGCCGCCGCTGGGACCACACCGCCATCCGGCGCGGCCTGACCGCCCTGGTGAAGGCCTCGACCCGCGGCCTGGGCCCATACGGCCTGCAGGCCGCGATCGCCGCCACCCACGCGTCCGCGCCGACGGCCGAGGCGACGGACTGGGACCGCATCGTGGTCCTCTACGAGGCCCTGGGCCGCGTGGCCCCGTCCCCGGTGGTCGAGCTGAACCGCGCGGTCGCGGTGGCCATGGCAACCGGCCCGGCCGCCGCCCTGACCATGGTCGACGAACTGGTGGCGCAGAACCGCCTCCCCGGCTCGCACCTGGTGCCGACCGTCCGCGGCGAACTGCTGACCCGCCTCGGCCGCGCATCAGAAGCGCGCGCGGAACTGCAACTGGCCGCCCGGCTCTGCACGAACGAGCGGGAACGGGCAGTACTGCTGAACAAAGCCGCCGCACTGCAAGCGTAAATAGTCCCCGCGAGCAGCAATAATCTCTTTGCTCACCACCGCAGAAGCCCCGAATCATCACCACCAACACCGACCACGACAAACAGCACCACCCACGAACGGCAATCATCTCCTCCACCGCGCAGGCGCCACGAATCGTCACCACCGAATACCGACCACGACGGGCCACGCAGCGCCAGACGGACCGCAACCACCGATCGCGCAACCAAACTACGGTCGCGCCCACACTACTCCGGTACTCACCATCGGCCGAGCGCACATTTGCGGTGCCCCTCGAACCGGCCAATTTCCGACCGGCGGCCCATGCGCACGCGAGTCGACGAACATTTCCGCGCGGCAACGGCTTGACGATTCGTGGGGCCTGCGGCGGTCGAATTTCAAGCGGTGGTGACGATGACGGTGTGCTCGATATGTCGGCCGCTTCGGAGCCGCGCTCCGCTCGACATATCGGGTTATACCCTGACAGGTCATATATCGCATTTGCGAAGAACCTGGCGCTCATAACGATCGCATTGGTGTCGCACTGCCGCTGCAGATGGCGCGAAGCACGCACGCGGCTCCGCTGGGCGGTGGCGACCTGTTCGCATCGGGGCTGGTGCGCGGCTCGGGCACGCGAATGCCGGACCGGTCCTGGGACCGATCCGGCGGGCATCGCGCGTGCGTCGTCGCTAGTCGCGAGCGCGGGCCGTTTCGCGGCGGTTGGCCTTCATCAGCGCCTCGACCAGCTCCGCCTTCGTCATCCGCGAGCGGCCCCGGATCTCCAGGCGCCGCGCGAGGTCCAGCAGGTGCTGCTTCGAGGCGTTGGCGTCCACGCCCTCGGCGGTCTCCTTCGGCCGGTTGCGCGCCGCCGCCCCGCGCTGGGCGGACTGGGCGTCGCTCGGGCCGGCCTCGTCCTTCGGCTCCCAGTGGTCGCCGACCTTCTCGTACGTGTGCTTGAGCGCCGAGAAGGCCGTGCGGTGCGCGCGCTCGCCGTCGCCGTACTGCTCGGCGGCCGAGTCGTGAGTCTTCTGCCAGGTCGCCTGCGCGTGCTTGTCCGAGCGTTGCAGGGTCGAGGGCAGGTCACTGTCGCGCGGCTTGCGGGGAGCCATCAGGTTCACCAGTCCTTCATCCAGGGCAGCTGCGCGTCCAGCCAGTCGTTGAGCCGCGCCACCTGGTCGACGTTGCTGTCGAGCCAGCCGACCTGGCCGGTCATGGCCAAAATGCCGAAGACGACGGCGGTACCGCTGATCAGCACGCCCAGCGTCCCGAGCCCGCGGCCGGCCACGTTCGGCCGCACGCCGGCGATGATCCCGCCGAACGAGAACAGCAGCCCGAGCGCGCCGACGGGGATCGCCCACGGCGCGAGCAGACCGGTCAGCGCGACCGCCACGCCCGCGACACCCAGCATGACGCCGAGCGTGGCGAGCAGGCTCACCCGCGCGGGGGCCTGGCGCACCGGCACCGGCTCGGTCACCGGCTCCGTGACCGGCTCCCGGTCGATGGTGCGGCGCATGGTGGGCGTCTCGGTGTCGCGGTCCATGACCCCGACGGCCGGAATGGTGCCCGTGGTCTTCGCCTCGGTACGGTCGTCCACCCCGTCGCCGTCTTTGTCGTGCCGGCTCCTGAGGCGCCACGTCCGGGTCTCGCTCGCGGCTTCGGCCCGGTCGTCCACGCCGTTGTGGTTGCGGTCGACGGCGGGACTCTCGGCGCGGTCGTCGACCCCGTCGCCGTCCCGGTCGGTCGCGCCGCGACCGCCGAACAGCTGCCCGATGCGTGCCACTGTGCTCTCACCTCCTGGTACGCGCCCGGCCGGCACTTCGGGGGGTTCGGAGTCCGGGTATGTCGGGCGGATGGTGAACGGCTACCCAGGCGCGGAGATTCTCAATCGGGGGTGAGCCCGTTTCGGGGGATTTCGCCCGGGTAGCTGCGTCTTCATGGAACGAGGAAACACGAAGCACGGCGCCGCGCTCGACGAGCGGCTCCGGCGCGAAGACGCACTCGAGGCCCGCCAGGTCGACCCCGAGGGCGAGGGCGACCGCTCGGGCGGCGCACCGGTCGGCATGACGCCGGATGAGGTCGAAGCCAGAAGCAATCTCGGCCGGTACATCCCGATGGCGAGCCTTCCCGGCGACCGCGACGACCTGATCGCCGGCGCCACGGAGCTGGAGGCCCCCGACGAGGTACTCGACGCTCTGGAAGCCCTTCCGGCCGGAACCCAGTTCCAGACGGTCAACGAGGTGTGGGCGGCGTTGGGCGGGCGCAACGAGGACCCGGCTCACCGGCCGTAATACGAAATTCCAGTCCAGCCGCCGCCGCGAGAGCCGCGGCGGGTTCCTGTGTGGCCAGGACGGCGGGGGCCGGCTGAGCGGGCTCCCGCGGCGGCCCGGCGAGCGACAGCCCGGCCAGCGACGGATCGGCGAGCGACGGGTCTGAGCGAACGGTCCACCAGCGCATGGCGGCAGTCCTTTGCGCAGTCAGTCGATCCCCGGGGCCCGCACGCCCCGGGGATCGCGTCTGTGGGAACTGGTTGTGGTGCCGGGTCAGTCGGCGAGGATGGCGTACAGCTTGCGCCGGGTCTCGGTGAGGACCTCGAGCGCCTGGGCCCGCTGCTCGGGCGTGCCGTTGAAGCCCACCTGCCGCAGCGCGTCCATGATCCCGAACGCCGCGTCGCGGAACTCCTGCGCCTGCGAGACGTTCTCGTCGCCGTACTCCTGCCACGGCGCGTTCTGCGCCGCGGTCTCCGCCTCGGGCCGGCCCGTCTCGGTGAGCACGAACCGCTTGCGGCCCCCGCTCTCCTCGGCGACGATCAGCCCCTCGTCCTCGAGCATCTGCAGCGTGGGGTACACCGACCCCGGGCTCGGCCGCCAGATGCCGCCGGTGCGCTGCTCGAGCTCCTGGATCATCTCGTATCCGTGCATCGGCCGCTCGTTGAGCAGCGCGAGCACCGCGTTGCGGACGTTCGGGCGGCCACCGCGGCCCCGTCCGCTCTGGCGCCCGTGGCCGTGGTGTCCACGCCCGCCCCAGCCGCCGCGTCCGCCCTCGGGCGGGAACGGCGGGATGAAGCTGCCGAACCCGCGCTGCCAGGCGCCCGTGTCGAAGAATCCGTGTTGCGACCGCATGTCGCATCCCCCATTTCGCTGGCTCGCCGCCAACGGTTGGCGGCTCATCGTCTTCTTGATAGTTCGACGATATATCGGGAACCTATCGGCGACAACCCTTCCCGATAGTGACCTGGCGAACGTGGTACGAAGTCCGGCACGGGACCCGTCGGGGTATAAATCCGATATGTCGAGCGAAGCGGGGCGCGCAGCGCCCGACATATCGAGCGCCCTGGCGGGGTCTGTCAAGTGACCGGTGTGAGGGCTACGTTCGCAGCATGGCGGAGTCGGCGGAATGGACGCGGGTCGACGACGGGCGGCATGCGCTCGACCTGTTGACCGCCAGCTATCGGCGGCATCAGTTCGTGCGGCACAGTCATGCGACGTACGCGATCGGGGTCGTCACGTGCGGGGAGGAGCAGTTCCACTACCGGGGTGCACTGCGCCGGGCCGGGGTCGGGAGCCTGGCGATCCTGGAGCCGGGTGAGCCGCACGACGGCATGGGGGTGCGTCCGGAGGGGTGGGCCTACCGGGTGCTGTACCCGAGCGAGTCCCTGCTCTTCGAGGGTCACCCCGAGCGGGCGCACTTCCGCGAGCCGGTCGTCACCGATCCGCGCAGCGTGCACCTCATCCGGGCCGCGCACGTGGAGCTGACCTCCGGAGTGGACCCGCTCGCCGCGCAGTCGCGGCTGGCGTGGGCGTTCGCGGCGGTGATCCAGCGGCACGGTGAGCGGCGGTCCGAGGGGCGGGGAGGTGGGGAGCGCGGGCTCAAGGCGGCTGACGCGGCGGCGCTGCGCAAGGTGGATGCGATCCGCGACCGGCTCCTCGCAAACCTGCGGTGCGCACCGTCGTTGCGGGAACTGGCGGCGGGGGTGGAGCTGTCGCCGTACCACATGCTGAGGGTCTTCCGCGAAGCGACGGGCTTCCCGCCGCACGCGTGGCTCGTGCTGGAGCGGGTGTGTCATGCGCGGCATCTGCTCGCCGCGGGGCGTTCACCGGCCGACGTCGCCGGGGTCGTGGGCTTCGCCGACCAGGCCCACCTGACGCGGTGGTTCAAACGGGTCACGGGCGTCACACCGGGCGCGTTCCGCAATAGCGTTCAAGACCGCAGGCGACCGGCGGGCGTGGAATCGGGGGCATGAGTCGTCGTGGCTGGCTCCTGTTCGGCGCCATGTGTGTCGTGTGGGGCATTCCATACCTGCTGATCAAGGTCGCGGTCCGGGAGATCGGGCCGGCCGAGCTGGTCTTCGTGCGCACCGCGATCGGGGCCGTCCTGCTGCTGCCGATCGCCCTGGCCCGCAAGGAGCTGCGCGCGTCGGTGCGGCCGTGGCTGCCGCTGCTGGCGTACACGATCGTGGAGATCGGCCTGCCGTGGCTGCTGCTCTCCGACGCCGAACGGCACGTCGACAGCTCGTTCACCGGGCTGGTCATCGCCGGCACGCCGCTCGTGGCCGCGGTCATCGCCCGGCTCACCAACCGGGCCGAGGGCCTCACCGCGGCCCGGGTCGGCGGCCTGCTGGTCGGCTTCGCGGGCGTGGCCGTGCTCCTCGGGTTCCACGCGGGCGGCGGCGGCCCGGTGGCGCTGCTCGAACTCGGCGGGGTCGTCGTCTGCTACGCGAGCGGCCCGCTCATCATCGAGCGCTGGCTCTCGGACGTACCGCGCTACGGTGTCGCCGCCGCCTCGCTGGTCGCCGGCGCGGTGATGTTCGCGCCGGTGTCGGTGCCGAAGCTGCCCGACCTGGCCCGGCACGTCACCGCGGGCCCGGCCCTGGCCGCCGTCGCACTCGCGGTGATCTGCACGGCCCTCGCCTTCGTCCTGTTCTTCGCCCTCATCGCCGAGGTCGGCGGCGTGCGGGCCACGGTCATCACGTTCGTGAACCCGGCGGTGGCCGTCGTGCTCGGCTTCTTCGTCCTGGGCGAGGAGGTGACCTGGCTGACGGGGGTCGCGTTCACCCTGATCCTGGCCGGCTCGATCCTGTCCACGCGCCGCAAGCAACCGCAACCGGCCGCCGCGGCCGCGGAGCCGGTTCCTACGATGCGGCCGTGACGCGGGAGCGGCTACGCGTGGCTGGCGACGCTCAGGACGTGGTCGGTCAGGGAGGGGTCGGCTCGGAGTTCGGCGGCGGTGTGGGTGGCGGCGACCATGCCGTCGGCCAGGAGGGCCACCCGGTCGGCGACCGCCAGGGCGTGCTCCGGCTGCTGCTCCACCAGTAGGACCGTGAGGCCGGCGCGGGCGAGTTCGGCGACCACGGCGCGGACCCGGTCGGCCAGGTCGACGGCGAGGCCCTCGCACGGCTCGTCCAGCAGGAGGACCGTCGGCTGGGTCAGCAGGGCTCTGGCGATGGCGAGCATCTGGGCCTCGCCGCCGGAGAGCTGGTTGCCGCGGTTGCGCATGCGCTCCTGCAGGCGGGGCAGGAGTTGCAGGACGCGCGCTACGGTCCACTCGCCGCGGCGGCGGGACAGGGTCAGGTGCTCCGCGACCGTCAGGCTCGGGAACACGCGGCGTCCTTGCGGTACCAGTGCGATGCCCGCTCTTGCCACTCGGTGCGCGGGACGACCGGCCAGTTCGTTGCCGTCCAGGGTGATCCGGCCGGCCTTCGGCTTGATGAGGCCGCAGATCGTGTGGACCAGGGTGGTTTTGCCGGCGCCGTTGCGGCCCAGGACGGCCAGGGCCGCGCCGGTGGGGATGGACAGGTCGACGCCGTGCAGGACGGTGCCGCCGCCGTAGCCGGAGTGGACGCCCTCGACGGTCAAAGTCATGGTGTCACTCCTGCGTAGGCGGCCTTGACCTCCGGTGAGCGCCTGGTCTCGGCGACGGTGCCGGTGTGCACGTGCCGGCCCGAGTGCAGCACGGTCACGTTGTCCGCGAAGCCGTACACCAGGTCCAGGTGGTGCTCGACCAGCAGGACCGCCACCGTCTTCGGCATCGTCGCCAGCAGGCCGGCCAGCAGCTCGATCTCCGGCGGGGCCAGGCCCGCGGCCGGTTCGTCCAGCAGGAGCAGGGCGGGCTCGCCGGCCAGGGCCATCGCCAGTTCGAGCTGGCGGCGCTGGCCGTGGGACAGGCTTCCGGCCTTGACCCCGGCCACGTCGGCCAGGCCGACCGTGGCCAGGTACTCGCGGGCGTTCGGGCGCAGCCGGCCCCACGGGCGCCGGGCCCCGACCAGGACGTTGTCCATGGCCGTGAGCGTCGGGTAGACGGCCGGGTGCTGGTGGGTGCGGCCGATGCCGAGGCGGGCCCGGCGGGCGGCGCCCACGCGGGTCACGTCGCGGTCGTTGAAGTGGATCCGGCCCGTCGTCGGGCGCTGGGCGCCGGCGACGAGGTTGAGCAGCGTCGACTTGCCGGCACCGTTGGGGCCGATCAGGGCGCGGCGCTCACCGGGCGCCAGCCGCAGCGCCACGCCGTCGAGGGCGGCCAGGTCACCGTAGCGGCGGCCGAGGTTCTCCACGCGCAGGATCATCGGGCCACCTCCTGCTCGGTGGAGCGCGGGCTCCGCTGGGCCGGAATCCTGGCCGGCGGGCGGCGGCGGCCGAGGCGGCCCAGGAAGGACAGGGCCGCGTGCTCACCCAGCAGGCCGTTGGGCAGGAGGTACACGCAGGCGATGAACAGCAGGCCCAAGAGCAGCGGGGCGTGGCCGGCCTCGGCGACCCAGTCCCGGGTGGCGACGACCAGGCCGGCACCGACGAGGGCGCCGATCATCGACGTCGCGCCGCCGATGACGATCGCGAGGAGGATGAGGGCGGCGACGTCGAAGCCGCCGTCGCCGGGCGAGACGTACGACTGCACCGTGAACAGCAGCGCGCCGGCCACACCGGCCAGGGCGCCGGCGACGACGTAGGCGACCGTGAGGTAGCCGGCGACCGGGTGGCCGCTGGCCTTCATCCGGCGGGCGTCGTCGCGGGTGGCCCGCAGGAGGGCGCCGGCCGGTGAGCGCAGCACGAGCAGGACCACGGCGACGAGGACGGCGACGACGGCGAGCGTGTAGAGGTACCGCGACGCGTCCGTGTCGAGGTCGACCAGGCCCGGCAGCGGCTGGATGGCGGCGAAGCTGGTGAACCCGTCGGTGCCGTGCGTCAGGGACTTCCACTGCCCCGCGATCGTCGACGTGAGCTCGCCGAGCGCGAGGGTGATCATCAGGACCACGACACCGCGGGCATAGACGACCAGTGGTGCCGTGACAAGGGCGAAGACCGCGCCGGTACCGGCGGAGGCCAGCAGGTGCCAGAGGCCCACGCTGATGTCGTTGCTGACCATGATCGCGGTCGTGTAGGCGCCGACGAGGAACGGCGCGGTCTGGCCCAGGGTCGGCAGGCCGGCGACGCCCGTGAGGAGGGCGACGCTGACCGCGAGCAGGCCGATGATGAGCATCCGGGTCAGCATGCCGGTGGCGTAGCGGTCGAGCGTCCACGCGAACGAGACGAGCAGGCCCAGCACGGCCACCGTGAGGAGGTACTTCAGGAATCTCATGCCGACCGTCCCGAGGGCAGCAGGCCACGGGCCCGGGCGGCCAGGGCGATCGCCATCGCGCCGAACAGCGCGAAGGGGGCGACGGCGGGCCAGTTGGGCGCGATGATGTTCTGGATCTCGCCGACCGCGATGGCCGCGACGAGCGCGCCGGCGATCGAGCCCATGCCGCCGAGGACCACGACGACCAGGGAGAGCAGCAGCACCTGGTCGCCGGTGCGGGGGCCGGCGCCGATGATCGGGGCGCCGAGGGCACCGGCCAGGCCGGCCAGGGCGCCGGCACCGGCCAGGACGCTGGTGCGCACGGTCATCGGCGAGACGCCGAGCATGGCGACCATGTCGCGGTCGTCGACGGTGGCGCGCACGAAGTTGCCGGCCCGGGAGCGGGTGACGATCAGGCCGAGCCCGGCCGCGATGAGCGCGGCGACGAGGATCAGGGCCAGCCGGTAGCGCGGGTAGGTGTGCCCGAACAGGTCCATCGACCGGTCGAGCACCGGCGGCACCGCGATCGGCAGGTCGTCCTTGCCGAACAGGGCCGTGAGCCGGTCGCCGGCCACCAGCGCGACGCCGAACGTGAGCAGCGCCTGGGCGAGGTGGCCGCGACCGGCCAGCGGTACGAGCAGCACGGAGAGCAGTGCGCCGCCGAGGCCCGCGGCCGCGGTGCCGACCAGCACCGCGAGCGCGAGAGAGCCCCAGCTGCCGTCGCTGATCTTCGCGGCGGCGTAGGCACCGAACGCGAACAGCGTCCCGTGCGCGAGGTTGAGCACATCACCGACGCCGAAGGCGAGGGTGAGCCCGGCGGCGACGACGAAGAGCAGCAGCCCATAGGCCACGCCGTCGACCGCCGGGATCAGGTACGCGTCCAACTGACTACTGGCCGACCGTCGCGAGGTCCTGCACCAGCGTGTTCGCCAGCGCGCGGCCGTCGTTGCGGACCTGGCGCAGGTACCACTTCTGGACCGGCGCGTGGTTCTTGCCGAACTGCCACTGGCCGCGCGGGCTGGTGATCTGGCCCAGCTTGCCGACCTGCTCGTTGATCGTCTCCGAGGTCACGTTGCTGCCGGCCGCGGCGATGGCCCGGTCGAGCACGGCGGCGGCGTCGTAGGACGCGACCGCGTAGGTGGTCGGGGTGACGTCAGGGAACTTCTGCCGCCAGGCGGCGACGAACTTGCGGTTGTCCTCGTTGTCGAGGTCGGGCGAGTAGTTGCAGGTGGTGTAGACGTCCTTGGCGGCGTCGCCCTCGGCCTGCAGGACCGAGCCCTCGGTCAGGAACGCGCCGTAGAGCGGCAGGTCCTTGATGTCCGAGGTCTTGTACTGCTTCACGAAGTCGATCGCGGCCTTGCCGGCGTAGAAGGTGTAGACCGCCTTGGCCCCGCTGGCCTTGATCTGGCTGAAGAACGGCAGGAAGTTGGTGGTCGCCGGGAAGGGCGTCCACAGCGTCTTGCCGCCGTTGTTGGCCAGCTGGCCGCCGATCTTGGCGAACTCGGTGGTGAAGCCGCCGACCTCGTCGTAGCCACCCTGGTAGTCCGGGCCGATCGCGAAGACCGGGCCGTTGACCTTGTCCTTGATGTACTGCGCGATCGACTGGCCCGGGTCCGAGGACATGAAGCTCGTGGTCCACACCCCGTTGAGGTCCTTGAGCTCGGGGCGGCCGTTGGAGCCGATCAGCGGGATCTTCGCCTGGCTCAGCAGTGGCGCGACGGCGGCCACCGAGCCACCGCCGACGATGCCGGTCACGGCGAGGACCTGGTCCTCCTTGACGAGCTTGGTCGCGGCCGGGACCGCGGTCTGCGCGCCGTCGCCCTCGTCGGCGACCTTCAGGTCGATCGGGTGCCCGCCGAGCTTGTTGCCGTGCAGGCTCAGGTAGAGCTCGAAGCCGTTCTTCAGGTCGGTGCCGACGGCCTGGTAGGTGCCGGTCAGCGAGCCGAGGAAGCCGATCTTCAGGGTGGACGCCGCGCCGGCGCTGTCGGACTTCGCGTCGTCATCCTTGGCGCATCCGGCGCCCGCGAGCACCAGGCCGGTGGCCAGCGCGATGCTGACCAAACGTCGGGGCAGGAACATTACTCTCCTTGAGGGGGGTTTCTAGCGGCGTACGCCGGCGCGCTGCGCCAGGGCGTGCTCGGTCACGGCGACGAGGATTTCCTTGGCCGACGACCGTGACCGCACGTCGGCATCGAGCATCGGGACACTGCGGTGCACAGCGAGTGCGTCCCTGATGTCCTCGAGGTGGTAGCGCGCCGCGCCTTCGAAGTTGTTGACGGCGACGACGTAGGGCAGGCGGCGGTTCTCGAAGTAGTCGATGGCGCCGAAGCAGTCGGCCAGCCTCCGGGTGTCGGCGATGACGACGGCTCCGATGGCACCCCGGCACAGCTCGTCCCACATGAACCAGAAGCGCTTCTGGCCGGGTGTACCGAAGAGGTACAGGACCAGGTCCTGGTACAGCGTGATGCGGCCGAAGTCCATAGCCACCGTGGTGCTGCCCTTGTCCGGCACCAGCGACGCGTCGTCGTGCGCGAGGCTGGCGGCGGTCATGACGGCTTCGGTGGTCACCGGCGGGATCTCCGAGATCGCGCCGACGAGCGTGGTTTTGCCCGCGCCGAAGCCGCCCGCAATGATGATCTTGACGGCGGTCGGGCGACCACGCCGATTCGGATCGGTCACATCTGGCCCCGAATCGCGGGCGTCAGCGCGTCGCCGATCCGGTTGGCGAGCTCGGTCATCTCGTAGGAGACCTTGCCGACGTCGGCGTTCGGCGAGGCGAGCACCAGCATCGATGCGCCGTCGCTGAACGCCATGCAGAACATGAAGCCGCCGTCGAGCTGGGTCACGTTGGAGATGACCTGGCCGGCGTCGAAGAAGCGGGCCGCGCCGGCGAGGAGCGCGACGAGACCACTGCCGGTGGCGGCGAGCTGGTCGGCCCGGTCCCGGGGCAGGGCCCGGGTGTGGGCCAGCACGAGACCGTCGGTGGAGATCGCCAGCGCATGGCTGACGTCGGGGGTGCGGCTCGCGAAGCTATCCAGCAGCCAACCGAGATTACTCGGGTCGGTCACAGAAGTGGTCCTCTCCAGCTGTTGCATATCCATCCCAACGGTTCCCCCCGGAGCCCATCAGCCTTGCGGGCGTCGGTTGGCGACGCCACGTGCGTATGCCGACATCGCCGCGGCCACCCGCGAGGGGTCCCGCTTGGGCGTGCCGGTCTCGACCTGCCGGCCCGGCTGCTGCTGGGTCGGCTCGGCCGCACCGGGCACCAGGTGCCGCCCGGCCGCCCGGACCGGCAGACCCGCCGCCGTCGTCGAGCTGACCTGCGGTGTCGCCGCCTCCGCGGCGGTGCGCCAGCCGGCGTCGGCCGACGACTCCCAGTTCTTCGGCTCCGGCGCCGCGGCCGCCGCCGCGACCGTCGCCATGGCCGGCTGCGCGCTGACCGGAGCCTCGGCCTGCAGCTCGGGCGGCGTGTCCACGTGGAACCAGCCGCTCACCGACTTGAAGATCGGCAGCTCCATCGCGTCGTCCTCGGCCGAGGCGAGGATCGCCGGGACCTCGGGCTCCGGCAGCGGCGGCCACATGCCGGGCCCGGGCGGGGCCGGCTGGGCGTGCGGCGCCGGCTGGACCGGCGGGTAGGACGAGGTGGCCTGGGTCGTGGCGGCGGACTCGTAGGGAGCCGGGTCGTAGGGCGCGTCGTAGTCCGGCGCCTGGAAGACCTGGGTCGCGGCCGAGGAGTTGATCGGCGTGAGCTCCTGGGTCGCCCACTGCTGGGCCGGGGCCGGGACCTCGAACAGGCTCGGCTCGGACCGCGGCTGCGGGGTGAACAGGTCGCCACCACCACCGCCGGGCCGGGATCCGTTGCCGTTGGGCGCCCCGACGGTCGCCGTGGTGAGCTGCGGCCCCCGCTCCGAGGCCAGGATCGGGCGGAAGACCTCTTTCGGGATGATGATCTCGGCGAGCGTCCCGGTGTGCTGGCCCGGGCGCAGCGCGACCTGGATGTTGTACCGGGCGGCGATGTGCCCGACCACGGTCAGACCCATGGCGCGCACAGCGGCGATGTCGATCGCCGGCGGCCGGGACAGCAGCTCGTTGAGCTGTTCCCGCCGCGACGGCGAGAGGCCGACGCCGGTGTCGACGATCTGCACGATCACCCGGTCGCCCAGGCCGCGGGCGGTGACCCACACCTCGGACTCCGGCGGCGAGTAGCCGGTCGCGTTGTCGAGCAGCTCGGCGAGCAGGTGCACGATCTCGTCGACGGCCTCGGCGACCACGGCCACGTCGTCGTCGACGCTGCCGAAGCGGACCCGCACG
The DNA here is from genome assembly GCF_044454505.1 of Dactylosporangium sp. NPDC051541. Taxonomy (NCBI): domain Bacteria; kingdom Bacillati; phylum Actinomycetota; class Actinomycetes; order Micromonosporales; family Micromonosporaceae; genus Dactylosporangium; species Dactylosporangium sp. NPDC051541. Next base: position 340,442 of record NZ_JBITDU010000003.1, on the reverse strand, counting down.
TAGTGCTCGATCTGGGAGATCGCGGCCTGCAGGACCTTGCCAAGGGGCGCGTCCTCGCGGCGGACACGGGCGGCGCCGGAGCCACCGAGCACCAGGAGGCTCAGGTTGATCCGGGCCATCCGGGTGGCCAGGTGGTCGAGCTGGTAGAGCTCCTGCAGCCGGTCCGGGTCGGTCTCGTCGCGCTCGACCCGGTCGACCTGGGCCAGGACCGCGTCGACCAGTCGCTGCTCGCGGCGGGACAGGTGGACGAAGATCTCGGCGACGTTGGACCGCATGACGGCCTGCTCACCGGCGATCTTGACGGCCTCGCGGTGGACGGCCCGGAAGGCCGTGGCCACGTCGGCGACCTCGTCGGAGCCGGACACCACCAGGGTCGAGGACGCCCGGTCGGCGACCTCGTCCGGGTCGACGGTGCCGGGGGCGGCGGCGCGCAGCTCGGCCACGACGGAGGGCAGCTGGTCGTAGGCGACCGTCCGGGCCGCGTCCTGCAGGTATCGCAGCCGCCGGGTCAGGCGCCGGGCGACGAAACCGGTGAGCACGATGGCGACGAGGAGCACGACGACCACGCCCGCGGTCTGCAGGGCGGCCCGCGTCATCTGGTCGTCGTGGACGACCGCGACGGACTGCTCGATGCTCTCGTCGACCTGCTGCTCGACCTGGTAGAGCAGGCCCTCGTAGCCGGACATCGCGTTGATCCAGGCGGCCGAGTCGAGGTTGATCCGGGTGCCCGGCTGGGTGCGGCCGACCTGGTCCTGCTGGCGCTGGGCGGCGACGACCTGGTCGCCCATACCGGCCTGCTCGTACCAGGTCCGCCACTCGACCGGGGCGAGGGCGTTGAAGGCGACCGACTGCTCCGTGAAGCTCGTGCGGGTCGCGGTGATCTCCTGCTGCAGCGCCGGGGTCAGCTCGCCCGCGGCGATCCCGCGGAGCACGGCCGCCTGCTGCTGCCCGACGGCCTCGGCGGCCCGGGCGAGCGCGGCGGCGGCCCGGATCTCGTCGGCCAGGTCGGTCGGCGCACCGGAGCGGGCCACCGACTCCCGGTAGTCCAGGAGGTCGGCGATCATGATCCGGTAGGAGAACGCGACGGCCGAGACGGACGCCTGCTTGCCGTTGCGGACCTGGTCGCGCAGCTTGGACAGCGATCCGAGGCCCTGGTCGATGCGGCCGAGGGTGTCGGAGTCACCGCCACCGGCGAGGTTGTCGCGCTGGTTGCCGTACTTGTGCACGGCGTCGTCGGTCAGCAGCACCTGCTGCTGGAACGCGTCCTGCTGGGTCGCCTCGTTGCGCAGGACGACGTTGACGGCCGCGGCCCGTTCGCGCTGGAGCGCGTGTGCCAGGCCGCCCGCGTCGGTGGCCAGGGCGGAGAGGTCCTGCAGGGTCCGCGCCTGGTTCACCTCCTGGACGGTGGAGAAGAAGGCGACACCGGCGAAGACGACGACGGCGACGAGGGGCACGGCGACGATGAGGCGGAGCTGGTCGACGATGCGGCGGCCGGCCCGCTGCCCGGAGCGCCGCTCGTCAGCGCCGCGACCCGGAGGCAGCGACTGGTCGCGGCGGGCGAGAGCGGCGGTGTGGCGGGTCGGCCGACGGTCGGGGCTCTGCCGAGGGTCGCGACCCTGCCGTTGGGCGGGCACGGGCAACGAACTCTGGCTTTGGGTCACGAAAAGTCCCCGCAGGCATCCGAGATTGACAATGCGCGTCGAACGCGGACCGAGCCGAGCAGGGCAAGAGGCCCAATCTCCCGGCTGTCGCATCGACGTTGTGCACAATCACAGAGCGGCCGATCTGTGTCAATACCGACGTACGTGATCGAACGACGATCGCCTGTTTCCGCCTCATCCGTTCGCCGGTGCTATGTCAACCCGTACGGACCCAAACGGCTGGACCGGACCGATTTCCGACTGATGTCTTCCGATATGAGCAACCCTCGTGTGATGTTTACTTTACTCCGCCGCAATGGTAACAGAATGCATTGTCGACAACACATACTGTTACTCATTGTCGTTAGAAAATATGATTAACCGACAATGTTCATGCGCAGGCAAATATCTCAGCGGCAAGCTTCAGCTGATGGTCATCCGCGCAGATCCGGCCGCCGAAGCCGAGCCGGGCCAGCCCCGCGCAGGACTCCGCGAACCGGTCGCGATCAGGGCATATGTCCGCCAGCGGGGCCCCGATCCGGGCCGCCGCGCTCGCCGCCACCACCATCGAGCGCGGCCACAGCAGCTCCCGCTCGTCCGGGCCCGGCGTCAGGCGCAGCTCTCGGACCAGCGCGGCCTCACCGAGCAGCAGCCGGGCCACCCGCGGGGCCCGGGCCAGCTCGGCCGCGGCCAGCAGCCCGGCCGCCGTCTCGACCACCGGGATGACAGGCACCTGGCCGATCGCCAGGCCGGCCGCCTCCTCGGCCTCGGCGAGGGCGGCCCCCAGCGCGGCCAGCTCCGACGCCGAGGCCGCCGCCGGCGCGCACACCCCCGCGAGGCCGGGCGTCACGACGGCCCTGGTCGCCCGCAGGCCCGGCTCACCCGCCGGGAGCCGTACCCAGCCACCCGGGCCGATCGGGGCCACGTCGTCGAGGGAGGCGGGCCGGGCACCGGCGACGAACAGGTACGAAACCATCCTCTGATCTTCAGGTGCCGGACCCGTTTCGGCCATTCGGCCGCGACGACCCGGCCCCACGCGCGACCGTGGAAGGGACGAAACAAGGAGGGACCACATGGCTTCCGACGCCGTCACGCTGATCACGACCGACCACCGGATGATGGAGCAGCTCTTCGAGCGCCTCCGCACCGCCGACGGCGACCGCCAGCTGCTGCTGGACGAGTGCGCCGCCCGGTTGACCGCACACAGCCACGCCGAGGAGCAGCAGGTGTACCCGCACCTGCCCTCGGCCGACGAGGCGCACCACGGCGCCGACGAGCATCACGAGGCCGAGCGGCTGCTGCACGACCTGCAGCGCATCTCGCCGGAGGGGCCGGACTTCGACGACAAGCTCGAGGAGTTCATCGCCGCCGTGCGCCACCACGTGGAGCACGAGGAGGCGGTACTGCTGCCGGAGCTGCGCGAAGCGCTCTCCCCGGAACGCCTGGACGAGCTGGGGACGGCGTTCGAGGCGGTCCGCATCGCCGAGCTCGCGGTCGCCGGCATCCGGGTGTAAACGCTCTGCTCAGGTTGCCTATTGGCGAGCCTTCGGTACAGTCGGGCAGGTCATGGTCAGTTTCGGCGGCCTTTCCGGTGACCCCGTCGGCGCGGCGCGCCTCAGCGACCTGCCCCTGGGTCACTCGGCCGTGCAGACGGCGGACCACGTCATCATCCTGGTCACCGCCGGGCAGGGCACGCACGCGCTGGACTTCGTGACCTACGCCTGCCGCCCCGGCACGCTGCTGTGGGGCCGCCCCGGGCAGGTCCACCAGTTCGGCCGCCAGGCCGGCTTCGACGCCACCGTGCTGACGTTCCCGGCGGCCATCCTGCCCGAGCTGCCGCTGCCCGAGCTGCTCGCCGACCCGTTCGCACCGGCCTGCTGGCAGCCCGCGGGCGAGGACGAGGACGCCATCGTCGCCGAGATCGCCCAGATCGGGGTCGACCAGGTCCGCTTCGGCGGGACGGCGTTCGGCTCGACCCTGATCGGGCACTCGGTGGCGGTCCTGCTCATGCGGATCTCGGCCCTCGCCCCGGTGCCCCGGCGCAGCCCCGCCGACCTGCTCATCGGCCAGCTGCGGCGGGAGCTCGAGCGCGAGGTGCGCCACCGGCGGGTCGAGGACTACGCGGACCAGCTGCGCTGCTCGGTGCGCACCCTGACCCGGGCCAGCCTGGCCGTCACCGGCCGCAGCGCGAAGCAGCTCATCGACGAGCGGGTGGCCCTGGAGGCCAAGCGCGTCCTGGCCATCAGCGAGCTGCCGGTGGCCGACGTGGGGCGGCAGCTGGGCTTCGAGGAGCCGACGAACTTCGGCCGCTTCTTCGCCCGCGAGACCGGCCAGTCCCCCGGCAACTTCCGCGCCGCCCTGCACCGCACCCACGCGCCGCGGGTGCCGCACCAGCGCTCGGCCCTGCCCGGCCGGCTGACGCCGCGCACGGCCTGAGCCGGCCGACGCCCGCACTCGCTGGAACGGCCCGCGCACGTACGCACTCCGGGCCGCACGCACGCCTTGAAGACTTGGCACGTGCGTTCACTCGATCGGGAACAGGTGCTTAGCTCGATCGGGGGAACGTCCCTACCGGTAGGAACGCGAGTGGCAGGCCTCCGGGGAGCTGCGGGGCGGGGCGGGGCGGGGCGGACCCGGCCGCGCGGTCGGGGCGGCGATCGTCGCCACCGTCCAGGGCGGGTACGTGCTCGCGCGGGCGGCCGGATCGCAGGACGCGTTCGACGAAGCGTGCGAGGGTGCGGTACACCTCGTGACGGCTCTTCGTTCTTGAAACGCTCTTGAAACGGCGCCCGAAGCGCTGTTGAGTAACCGAGCGCACCAATTGAGGTAACGCCCGGGCCGCCGGGAGAGTAAAAGGAAAGAATGCGACGCCCGATCGCTGCGGACATATCGGGTAAATCGCATTCCAAGGTCACGGTGTGATGCGGCACTCCGCGGGCTTCGCCGGGCCCGGAAGGCCACGGTCGGGCAACTCCAATGCGGCTTCCTCGCGGCCGACGAACGGCACGAGCGTGAAGTAGGCGATCGTCGGCAGCAGGGCCGGGAGCTGCTCCACGCGGCCGCTCGCGACGTAGCGGTACACCGTGGCGTAGATGCCCCCGACGATGGTCTCGACCAGCTCCTCGGGCATCGCCACGCCGGCCGTCCGGGGCGCGTCGGCGAAGAACCGGTCGAACCGGCGCAGCATGCGGGCCCGCTCGGCCCGGCCGTGCGGACCGGCCGCGTCGATCTCGACCACGGCCGTGGTGGCGAACGCCGGCAGCTCGGCCAGGACCTGCAGCATCACCCGCAGCGCGGCCCGGGCCCCCGCGCGCCACGTCGGCTCGGCCCGGTACGCGTCATCCATGATCTTGAACAGCAGGCCGGTGCCGTGGCGGTATGTCGCGATCAGCGCGTCGTCCTTGCCCGCGAACAGCGCGTAGAAGGCGGGCCGGGTCACGCCCGCGGCCCGGCAGATGTCGCTGACCGTGGCGTTGGCGTAACCCTTCTCCGCGACCGTGTGCACGAGCGCGTCATAGAGCCGCTCCCGCTGGTTGGCCGCCACGACCTCGGGCGGAAGCCGGTTCGGGCCGCGCTTGATGGCCCGCCGGGGGTCGCGGCCCTCACGGGCACCGGGCAGCTGGCCAAGCGAATCGGTCGCCATACGACAAGTATCGGTCGATCCACCAAACGGGGCTCAAATCCAGAAGCAGGGGATTTCGGGGCCGCTTCGCTCCCGCCCCGAGCAGGGGGCTTCCGCCCCCTGCACCCCCGGCGAGTGGCGGACGGGCCTCGGAACAGTGCAGAGTGTTCGCGTGTCGACGTCCGCACAGCTCGCCAACGCCGTCCAGGGCGCCCGCGCGATCGCCGCGCAGGGCGACAAGCGGGGTGCGCTGGTGCTGCTCGACAAGGCGGTCGACGACGCCGCGGCCCGCGCCGGCAGCGACGACCCCGACGTGCTCACCGCGACGGTGCAGCTCGCCCGCTACCACGCCGAGATCGGCGAGCTCAACGACGCGCGGCGGGTCCTCGAGGAGGGGCTCGCGGCCGGCTACCAGCGGCTCGGCGACGGGCACCCGGCGATGCTCGGGCTGTCGTTCGAGCTGGCCCGGGTGGCCGACGCGCTCGGCAACGTGTTCGAGGCCAAGCGGCGCTACAACCTCGTCGTCACGCACGGGCCGCAGGCGCTGGGCGCGGGGCATCCGAGCGTGCGGGCGGCGCGGGAGTACCTGGGGCTGCCGGACCCGGAGGGCGACGTCCACGTGCCACCGCCGCCGGTGACGTTCGACCCGCTCACGCCGCTGTCGCCGCGGCCACCGGTGGACGAGGGGCCGATCTTCCGGCCGGCGCCGCGCGAGGAGGAGCGCCACCCGCCCGCCGCCGCGTACGCCGAGCCCGCGTACGCCGAGCCCGATCCCGTCGTGGAGGACTACGACGACGAGGACGACTATCAGCCCGCCCCGTGGCAGCGGGCGGCGTCCGGGCTCGCGGAGCGCACCGGCCAGCCGCCCGCGTCCGCGCCGCCGTGGCCGGCCGAGCGGCCGTCCGGACCGTGGGCCGACCAGCAGCCGCCGACGTCCTGGTCCGACCGGCCACCGCCGGCGTCCTGGGCGGATCAGCCGGTGTCCGGGCCCCCTCGGTTCGATCGACCGGTGTCGTCACCGCCGGGTCCGGTGCCGGTCGGGCCGCGCCCGGTGGCGGACGCGACCCGGCGGCGCTCCCCCATGATCGCCGTGCTGGTCATCATCATCGTGGCGGTGATCGGCGGCGGGATCGCGGCCGCGGTGGCGTTCATCTCGGCCGGCGGGGACGATCCCGGGGCCGAGCCGGCCGGGACCGTCGCCGCGCCCGCGTCCGGCCCGCCGTCACCGCCGCCGTCCCCGACCGCGGCCGCGCCCGGCAACGCGCGGGCGCCCGGCAACCTGCAGCTCAAGGACGACAAGACGAGCGTCACGCTGACCTGGACCGACCCGACCAAGGGGGCGTCGCCGTTCATCGTGGCCGGCGGCACCGAGGGCGCGATGCGCCAGCTCCAGGGGCTTCCGGCGGGCACCACGAAGTACACGATCAACGGCCTCAACGCCAAGCTCGAATACTGCTTCACCGTCGCCGCCGTCTACAGCACCTCTGACGTCCAGCTGTCCGACCTCGTATGCACGAAGCGCAAATAGTGCAACAACCACGCTCCGTGACCGGGTATCGGGCACTCATCGACGGGAATATGATGGGCGCCGGTTTGCCGGAGGGGGCCGGGATGGCGGTGGAGCAGTGGCGATAAATCTACGGTCCGGTCGCAGTGGTGCGCTGATCACGGGCGGCACGATCGTCGCTCTGGTCGCGGTGCTGGGCCTGACGCTGTGGGGCACCGGCGCGGCGAACCACGCCGTGGCGAGCTTCGACGTGAGCGCCTGGCTGTGGAGCGCGGACAAGGGCGAGGTCGCCCGGGTCAACGGCGTCACCGGCAAGGTGGACACCCGCACGAAGATCGCGGACGCCCAGGGGCACAGCATGCAGGTCACGCAGAGTGACCGCTTCGTGATCCTCCGGGACCTCAACACCGGCAAGGTCAGCGTGCTCGACCTGTCCAGCCTGACGCTCGGCGCGACCACCCAGTCGACGCCGGGGCTCGGCGTGACCGTCGCCGTGCATGACGACACCGCCTTCATCGTCGACACCGTGCAGGGCCAGGTCCGCCAGCTCGACCCGATGACGCTGCTGCCGGTCGGCGAGACGCTGAGCTTCCCGCCCGGCATCTCCGCCGGCACGTTCGACGACCGTGGCCGGCTGTGGCTGCTGGTGCCGTCCGAGGGCACCGTCGTCGGCATCGACGCCGCCAAGATCACACCGGCCTCGCCCGCGGGTGGCGCCGGCGGTCAGGGCGCGGGTGGCCAGGGCGGCGGGTCCACCGGCAACCCGGCCAAGGTCAGGACCGTCGGCGTGGCCGACCCCAACCACGACCTGGCGCTGTCCATCCTCGACTCCGGCGTGGCCGTGCTCGACAAGACCGCGACGACGCTGACCACGGTGCGCGGCGACGCCGTGAAGAAGGTGCCGCTGAAGCTCGACGGCGAGGGCGGGATGCCGGACCGGACCGTCGGCGGCGACGTGCCCGTGACCGTCGTCGACGGCAGCCACGTCTACGTCGTCGACAACGACAAGGTCAGCGACTTCACGGTGCCCGGCGACAGCCCGAAGCTGCAGCCCTGCGTCGCCTGGTCGGCCCGGTTCTACTGCGCCGACGACGCCTCCGGCACCGTCTACGTGCTCGACGCGCAGGGCAAGGCCCTCGACCCGATCCGCATCCAGGCCGGCGGCAAACCCCTGGAGATCGAGGTCCGCGAGGACCGGATGTTCATCAACGCGCCCGGCGGCTCGACGGCCCGGGTCGTGGACGCGAAGAACCACGTGACCACGGTGGACAAGTACGCCAACGACGTCCTCGGCGGTGACGCCCCGCCCGCGCCACCGCCGGCCCAGCAGACCAAGCCGCCGGTGACCGCGCCCGGTGCGCCGGCCCGGGTCAACGCCGTCGCCGGCAACACGACCGCCCGGGTGACCTGGACGGCGGCGCCGCCGAACGGGAGCGCCGTCACGAAGTACGTGGTCGAGGGCGACGGGGCGGCCCCGCACGAGGTGGGTGCCAGCCAGCGGGCCATCGACATCACGGGGCTGACCAACGGGACGCAGTACAAATTCACGGTCTACGCGGTGAATGCCAAGGGCAACGGGCCGAAGAAGGCCGCGAACCCGGTCACCCCGACCCGCGACGTCCCCGACGCGCCGGTGAGCGTGGCCGCGACGGCCAACCCGGACGGGACCGTCGCGGTGACGTGGCCGGAGGCCAACGGCCAGGGGCACAAGATCGCGAAGTACGTCATCACGACCGTCGGCAGCGGCGAGGCCAAGACGTTCGAGTCGGCCAAGCCGGAGTTCGCGGTGCCGGCCGGGGAGCTGCCGTACGGGACGCAGGTCGCGTTCAAGGTCGCCGCGATCAACGACATCGGGGGCAGCTCCGGGCAGTCGCCGCTGAGCCCGTCGGTGGTGCCGTTCAACAAGCCGGGCGCGCCGACCGGGCTGACCCTGAAGGCCTCGACGAGCAAGCGCGGCACCGTGGTCGCCACCTGGAAGGCGCCGGCCGACAACGGCTCGCCGCTGACCGGCTACGAGGCCACCGTCAACGGCACCAAGTCGACCATCAACACCGCGCTCACCCACGAGTTCACCGGCTTCAAGGACGCCGAGGCGGTCACGATCCAGCTGCGGGCGGTGAACAAAGCGGGACAGAGTGCGGCGGCCAGCGCCTCCGGGGCCACGCTGGCCGCGCCGAAGATGACCGTGGCCGGCGCCACCGCCGCGCTCAACTCCATCACCGTGCGCTTCACCGCGACCGACGGCGGCTCACCGGGCACGTGCAAGCTCGAGGCCGGCGGCACCAGCACCTCGGGCGCCTGCTCGGGCTCGCTGACGCTGGGCGGCCTGTGGCCCAACACCGCCTACGCCTACACGGTCACCGTCACCAACGGCGCGGGCATGACCGCCAACGGCACCGGGTCCGTCAGCACGCCGGTCTACAAGGGCACCGTGGTGTGCAACGACCCCGGCTACTGCGGCAAGACCGCGAGCGGCGGCGGCATCTGGGTCTACAAGGCGCCCTCGCAGTCCGGCTCCGGCATCGGCGACACCTTCAACGGCGAGAGCTGGACCGCGATCTGCTGGGCCAACTCCAGCACGGGCACGAGCATCAACGCCAAGCCCTACGGCGGCAAGGAGACCGCGATCTGGATCAAGATCGCGTTCCAGGGCGAGAACTACATCCCCTACGCCTGGTTGAATCTGCCCAACGGCACAACGCCGCTCAAGCAATGCTGATGGAGCACCGTGGTCGTCTCGGCTGAACAGCAGTCAACGCAACAGGGCCCGCCGAGCGCCGAGGAGCTCGCAGCGGCAACCGAGCTGGTGGGCCGGCTCGCGCGCAACGTCGAGTCGATCGTGCTCGGCAAGCCGCACGTGGTCCGGCTGACCATGACCGCGCTGCTCGCGGAGGGGCACGTCCTGCTCGAGGACGTCCCCGGCGTCGGCAAGACCACCCTGGCCCGCGCCATCGCGGCCAGCGTGCAGGGCCAGTGGCGGCGCATCCAGTTCACACCCGACCTGCTGCCCTCCGACGTCACCGGGGTCACGATCTTCAACCAGGCGACCCGCGGCTTCGAGTTTCACCCCGGCCCCGTGTTCGCCAACATCGTCATCGCCGACGAGATCAACCGGGCCTCGCCGAAGACGCAGTCGGCGCTGCTCGAAGTCATGGAGGAGCGCTACGTCACCGTCGACGGCGTCCGCCACGGCGTGCCCCGGCCCTTCCTCGTCGTCGCCACGCAGAACCCGATCGAGATGGACGGCACCTACCGGCTGCCGGAGGCGCAGCTCGACCGGTTCCTGATGAAGCTCTCCATCGGCTACCCGGCCGAGGCGGTCGAGATCGAGGTGCTGCGCGGCGCCGTGACCCGCTCCCCCGAGGCCCTCGACCCGGTCAGCGACACGGCCACCGTCGCACACCTGGTGCGGCTGGCCCGGCGCGCGCACATCGCCGACCCGCTGCTCGCCTACGCGGTCAAGCTCGGCAACGCGACCCGCGCGCACCCGCAGATCCGCATCGGCGTCAGCCCGCGTGGCATCATCGCGCTGACCCGCGCCGCGAGCGCCTACGCGCTGACCGACGGCCGCGGTTACGTGGTGCCGGAGGACCTCAAGGCCCTCGCCGAGGCCGTGTTCTCGCACCGGCTCGTGCTCTCCCCCGACGCCCAGGTGCGCGGCGTGGCCCCGGCCGACGTCGTCCGCCAGGTGCTCGAGGCGGTGCCGGTGCCCTCCCCCGTCGCGGCCTGATGCGCCGCACCGCGCACGTGCTGGCGCCGATCCTCGCGGGCGGGGCGGCCTGATGCGGCTCACCCCGCGCGGGGCCGGCCTGGTCGCGGCGGCCGCGGTGCTGCTCGTCGCCGGGCTCGTCTTCGGATATCGCCACCTCGTCGTCCTCGGCACCGCGTGCGTGGCGTCGCTGCTCTTCGCGGCCGGATACGTCTGGTTCCGGCCCCGGCTCACCGTCGCCCGCGCCGTCGACCCCGACCGGGTCATGCGCGGCGAGTCCAGCACGGTGACGCTGCGGGTCGGCAACGCGAGCCGGGTGCGGGGCGCCACGCTCATCGCGCACGACCGGTGCGGGGCGAGCACTGTGGCAGTACCCCTGCTGCGTCTGAAGGCCGGCGGAGAGACCACCGCGCAGTATCCGGTGCCGACCGACCGCCGCGGCGTCGTCGCGATCGGCCCGCTCCGGGTGGTGCGCCGCGACCCGCTCGGGCTCATGGCCCTGGCCCGGGGCTACGGCGGCACGTCGCAGGTGTGGGTGTACCCGCGGGTGCACCGCCTCACCGCGGTGCCGACGGGCATCACCCGCTCCCTCGACGGCCGCGACGACCGCGTGCCGCACGGGACGATCACGTTCGACACGCTGCGGGAGTACGTCGTCGGCGACGAGCTGCGCCGCGTGCACTGGCGGACCTCGGCCAAGGTGGGCGAGCTGATGGTCCGCGAGCAGCTGGACACGTCGCTGCCGCGCTTGGCGGTGCTGCTGGACGACCGCCGCTCCTCCTACCCCGACCCGTCGCTGTTCGAGTCGGCCTGCGAGGCCGCGGCTTCGCTGGTGATGGCCGCGTTCCGGGACGAACTGCCGATCGCGCTGCGGCTGTTGTCGGGACGGTCCGCCACCGGTCGCACCACTCGCGATTATCTCGACCTGCTGGCCGAAGCCGACATTTCCGATTTTTCGGATGTGTCGATTGAGGAGCTGCGCACGCAGCGGGTCGGGGACACGCTCATCTACCTCACCGGGGACCCGGACCTGTCGCACGTCAGCACCCTGCGCACGGCCTACCCGACGCTGGTCGCGGGCGTCTTCGGCGACGCCCGGCCGGCCCTGGAGCGGGTCGTCGTGCTCGCCGTGCGCGACGGCGAAGAGTTCGCCGCCGCCTGGGACGGGGTGCAGCAGTGGTGAGCGGTACGGAGCGAAGCGGAGTGGCCGCGACCCAGCGGCACAGGGAGGACGCGGCGGTGCCGGAGCCTGCGGAGGCACCGTCGTGAGACGGGTTGTCGTCCCGGTGGTGCTGTTCGGGCTGCTGGTGCTGAGCGGGCTGCAGCTGGCGCCCATCTACAACGGCACGCTGCTGCCGCTGCTGGTCACGATCGCCGCCGCCGCCTCGGTGCTGATCAGCGTGGCCGTGCGCCGGCTGCCCGCATACACCGCCGCGCCCGCCTCCGTCCTCGGCCTGGCCGTGATGGTGTTCGTGACCGTGCGCGTGTCGGCCCAGGCCGGACAGGTCTCCGGCGCGGTGCCGCAGGTGGCCCGGGAGGCCCTCGCCAACAGCATCCCGCGCCTGCTCACGGCCCTGATCCCGATCGAGCCGCAGCCCGACACGGTCCTGCTGCCGGTGATCGCCACCTGGCTCGCGGGGCTGGCGGCGGCCGAGGCCGGGGTGCGGTACCACCGCGTGCTCCTGTCCTACAGCGCGCCGACCGCGCTCTTCGGCGCCGCGCTCTACCTGGTCGGGCCGGACACGACCGCGGCCCGGGCGACGACGTGGACCCCGATGGCCTACGCGGCCCTCGCCATCCTCGGCCTGATCGCGAGCGCGCGGCCGGACCTCGGCGGCGACACCCTCACCGGCCGGCAGCGCCGGACCCTGGGCCTGCGCGTCGGCGGCGGCGCGGCGGCCGGGCTCGCGGTCATCGTCCTGCTGTCGCAGCTGCTCGGCCCGACCGTCGCCGAACAGGGCAACGACACCCCCGTCGACCCGCGCAACTACGTGACCCCGCCGCAGCTGGACGCCCTCGACGAGAACCCGCTCGTGCGCCTGTCGGGCTGGAACCTGAACAAGGACCAGCACCTCTTCGACGCCGTCGTCACCCCCGGGCCGGGCGCGCAGCAGGAGCCCGTCATCCGGTTGGCGGTCCTCAACGACTACGACGGTGTCACGTGGCGGATCGGCTCCGTGTACCGCAACGCCGGCCGGGTCCTGGGCCGCTCCGACGGCGAGGGTCCGGAGGTGACGCAGACCATCACGATCGACGGGCTCGACGGCCGGCTGCTGCCCGGGATCGCCACCCCCGAGCGGGTCGACGGGGTGCGGGTGGCCTACGACGCCGACACCGGCACCATCGCGCTCGCCGATCCGTTGCGCCGAGGCTTGCAGTACACCGTCACGTCCCGTCAGAAGCCCCGCCCCGACGATCAGGAACTCTTCGTCGCCGAGGTCCCCGCCCCCGAGGAGGCGGGCCGTTTCCTGGCCCTGCCGGGCAAGGTCCCGGACTCGATCGCGCAGCTCGGCAGCCACCTCGGCGAGGGCGTCTCCAACCCGTACCAGCGCGCGTTCGCCATCCAGCAGTGGCTGGAGGAGCACTACAAGCTGGTCGCGGACGCGCCGAGCGGGCACTCCTACCCGAACGTCGAGCACTTCCTCTTCGGCAACAAGCAGCTCGGCGGCCAGAAGGGCACCTCGGAGCAGTTCACCGCCGCGTTCGCGGTGCTGGCCCGGCTGGCCGGCCTGCCGACCCGGGTGGCCGTGGGCTTCCAGACCCACAAAGGCTCGGCGGAGATCAAGGGCGCCGACGCGGTCGCGTGGCCGGAGGTCGAGTTCAAGGGCTTCGGCTGGGTGGCGTTCGACCCGCTGCCGAAGTCGGACACCGTCCAGCGCCCGGTCGAGGACGACTTCAAGCCGAAGGCTCCGCCTTCCAACCCCCCGCCGCCGTCGGTGCCCCCGCCGTCCGACGTGACAAGCGTGCCGGCCTCCCACTCGGCGGGCGCGTCGACGGCGCCGATTGAGGCTTCCGCTGACAGTCGTGTGCTGTTCGGGGGTACTGCCGGTGCCGTGCTACTCCTGCTCATCGCGTACTTCGTGGCCATACCGCTGCTCGTCGCGCGCCGCCGCCGGCAGCGGTTCTCCACCGGGCCGCCGTCGGTGCGGATCGACGCCGCCTGGAACGAGGTCCTCGTCGGCCTGCGCCAGGCTGGCCGCCCCGCCCCGGCGCACCTGACGGCCGGGGAGATCGCCCGCTACGCCGCCAGCGCCGCCGAGCCCCGCGCCCACGCCCCGGGCCGCGCCCTGCGCCCGTCGGTCCCGCCGGTCGACGAGCTGGCCACCCTGGTCAACGCGGTCGCGTTCGCCGGTGCCGGGGGCGCCGGGGAGCCGCAGGCCGTGCGGGCCACGACCCAGGCCACGGCCTACGTGGACGACCTGCGCGCCCGCCGCCCGTGGTGGCGCCGTCTCCTGTGGACGTTCGACCCCCGACCGCTGCGCTGGCACCGCCGCCGTTGACCGCGCGCGCTCGGTGACGGTGACAGCGGCTCCGGGGACGGCGGCCGCGACGGTGCCAAGGCCCGATTCGCGGTCGACTTCACGGTACCGCGGGAGACTCGCAGCACCTCGGCGATCTCCCGCTCCGACAGCTCCGACCAGTACCGCAGCACCATCACCGGCCGCTGCCGGCCCGTCCCGGCGAAGGCGGTCAACCCGCCTCGCCGGCCCTGACATCCGCGGCCCGACAGCCATCACCCGACCGTGGCGGCCATCTGCTCGATTTCCTTGAGTACCAGGGCAGGCTTGTCCGTCGGGCTCTCGTGCGAACTTCCCTCGGCGGTGACGAGTGTGCGGTCGGGCCCGGCCTTGATGAACGCGGCGGCCGCATCGCGCCACAGCTGCACGTCCTGCGGGGATCCGTCGAAGGGCGTCTTTTCCGACACGATGTAGATGACCGGGACGCTGCCGGGCCAGGAAACCTTGTGGAACGCGTCGTGCGTGGGACCGAAGTTGTCAGCCGTGGCGATGAGCTGACGGTTCGCTTTGGTCGAGGGCGCCTTCTTAAGTTCTTCGATCTGCGGTGCGTTCAGCGCGACGAGACGTTGGTTCTCCGTTTCGGTGAAGAACTGCGGCAGGTTCGCGTCGATGAGGACCGCCCCGGAGACCACGCCTGGGTTCGCGAGGACGAAGTAGTGGGCGACCTCTCCGGCCTGTGAGTGCCCGGCGAGGACCACGTTGCGGGTGACGCCGAGTTCACGCAGACCGGCCTGCAGATCAGCGGCGGCCGCTTGGCCGTCCCAGGGGCTCTTCACCTCGTCACTGTCACCCAGCCCCGCCCGGTCGTACGTGATGATCTGCGACCCGGTCGCCTTCGACAGCTGCGGGACGATGTCCTTCCACTGCGTGTGATCCTCGCCGCCACCGGAGTCCAACACGATGGCCGGCAAGTGCCCCGGCGTGACGTAGAACGCGAGCCGGTGCCCGTTGTTGCTGATCATGTGCAGGCCCGCCGCCGGAGCCGAGCTCGCCGGCCCGGCTGCGTTCGCCGACGCCGAAGCGGCCGAGCCGGCGGGCGCCGCTGTCGGCGCCGACGAATCGCCACACGCAGCGACCGTCACCACCACGGCGAGCGGTACGACGAGGGCAAGGGCAGCCCGGCGAAACCGGGAAATGCTCTGCGCGGTCAGGGGATCATCCTGGGTGGTCATGGAGATCATTCTTCGCGGCTCACCGATTCCGCTCGATCCCGCTGACCACCCGGACCGCTCGGGGGTTGCCCCTACCCCGCCAGCAGCGTCAGGTGGTCCCGCTCCAGCCACGACTCGTAGCCGACGTGCCGGCCGGTCGTGGCCAGCCACCACAGGCCCTGGTTGCTGCGCTGGCCGCGATAGGGCGGCATCGCCCGCGCGGCGGCCGCCAGTTCGAGCGGCAGCCCGGCGGCCCGCACTACGTTCACCGCCTGCACCATGCCGGCTTCGTCGGCCAGCCGCAGCGCAAAGCATTCGCTGACACCGGTTTCCCGGCTGTGCCGCATGACCAGCGCACTCACCCGCGACCTCCCGAAGTCCCGGGAAGGTTAAGCGATCATCGTCACTGTGGCGGAGGCGGCCCCGTCGTGCCGGTGCCGAGTATCGCGATTTTCATCGCTGTCCGGCCCGGCGTGCGGCGGCCCGGTAGTCGTCGTCAGTGACCGGCTCCAGCCAGGTCGTGCCGTCGCCGTGCTCGCCGGCTTCGAGCAGGGCCAGGTGGCACATGAAGTTGTCGGCTGTGCCGCCGTGCCAGTGCTCTTCACCGGGTGGGGTCCAGACGCTGTCGCCGGCGCGTAGGACGATGACCTGACCGGTGCGGTTGACGACGTAGCCGCCGCCTTCGGTGCAGTACAGCGTCTGGCCGACCGCGTGGGCGTGCCAGTTGGTGCGGGCGCCCGGCGTGAACCGCACCAGCGAGGCGACGAGCCGTGACGGCGGCTCGGGCGTCTTGATCATGGTTAGGTAGACGTCACCGGTGAAGCGTTCGGCCGGTGTCTTGACGGTGCTGTTGAGCGGTATCAGCCGCATCGGGTTTCTCCTTGCCTGGATCGTGCGTTGGTGGCCAGGCAGGCCACCGTCACGAGGCTGCGGTCGCGCGGTGACAGTTCGCTGCGCGTCCAGACCTCGCCGAACAGGACGTCGTCGGTGAAGTGGACCAGTCCGGGCGCGAAGTCGCCGAAGATCTTCTGGGCGCCCGAAGGTTCCTGACCTGTCTGCGTCATGTGCGTTCTCCTTCGTTGGCTGAGCGGGCTCGATGGGACGGTTGGTGCGGGCGCGGCTTCCGGGCGTCCAGTTCGGCCATCAGGCCGTGCCGTGGGCGACGCGCTTATCCGGCTGGCCAGCTGGTAGGTGGGGTAGTCGTAGTGCGGTGATTGCCGCCAGCACAGCCACGGCAGCGGCCACGATCAGGCTGTCGCGCACGCCGGTCATGAAGCTGGCCGGCTGTGCGAGCAGGGCGCCGAAGACCGCGATGGCGAGGGCTCCGCCTACTTGTCGGCTGGTGTTGAACACGCCGCTGGCGATGCCGGAGCTGTGTTCGGGCACGCTGTTGAGCAACACGCCCATCGTCGGGGGCATGACGAGCGGGCCGGCGAGACCGATCAGGATCATCACCGCGGACAGCACGGCGACCGGTGCCGACGCGGGCAGGCAGCCGAGCACGATCAGGCCGATCGCCATGACGACAAGCCCGCCGATGACGGGGACACGGTAGCCAAGGCGTTCGACGATGTGCGACGCGAACGAGGTGAGCGCTGCGCCGACCAACATCATCGGCACGAACAGGACTCCGGTCGCGAAGGCCGACAGGCCCCGGACCTGTTGGAGGTACAGGGTGAACACGAACGGCAAGCCGTAGTAGCCGACCATGAACGCGAAGCCGATCGCGGCGGTGATCCGCACCGTCGGGTTGGCCACCACGTGTGCCGGCAGCATCGGATGGCGACCGCGGAACTGGCTGATCGCGAAGATCACCATGGCGAGCACCGCCACGGCCAAGGCCAGCAGGACCGGCCACCGGGCGAAGCCAATGGCGCCGGCTTCGATGGCGCCGAACGTCAAGCCGCCGATCGCCAGCATCGCCGTGACCTGACCGACCCAGTCGATCGAGGCGGCACGGCGCGGGGAGCGCCCGACGCCGCGCAGCGCGTACAACGTCAGCACGCCGACCGGAATGTTGATCAGGAAGATCGAGCGCCAGCTCGCCGCGCTGAGCAGGCCGCCGAGTACCGGGCCCGACGATGAGGCCACCCCGCCGCCGAGGGTCCACAGGGCAACCGCCCGGCCGCGCCGCACCGGATCCGGATACGCCTGGCTGATCAGTGCCATGGAGGAGGGCATCATCACCGCGGCTGCCGCGCCTTGGACCAGGCGCGCGGCGACCAGCACCGGCAGACTGGGCGCCAGCCCGCACGCGAGCGACGCCGCGACAAAGAGCGCCACGCCGATGCCGAAGGCACGTCGCGCGCCGACACGATCCGACAGGGCGCCGGCGGTCAACAGGAACGCGGCGAACAGCAACGTGTAGCTGTCGACGACCCACTGCAGACCGGCGATGCTGGTCCGCAGATCGTGACTGATCGTCGGCAGCGCGACGTTCACCACCACGGCGTCGAACGTGACGATGAAGAAGCCGAGCAGCGCGGCGAACAGCGCACGACGCGGGCTGCTCACCTGCCCCTGGGTAGCCATCGCCGGAGCTGCCGTGGTTGGTGCCGCCGTCATACAGGGGCCCTCGTTCCTGCTCAAGCCTGTGGTTCGCGACCTTGCCGTCAAAGACGGGAAGTGCTGCGTACCGGATATCGCATATCCGCTTACTCCACCGTAGCACCTAAACGGATATCGAATATCCGCTTGCTGTTATGATTCGGGTCATGACCCCCGCTGCCCGCTCGTTGCGCCGCGACGCTGAAGCCAACCGGCAACGGCTACTTGACGCTGCCAGCGAGCTGTTCGCCGAGCGCGGGCTGGACGTCACCCTGAACGACATCGCCCACCACGCCGGCGTGGGCGTGGGGACGGCCTACCGGCGCTTTCCCAACAAGGAAGCGGTGATCGACGCGGTGTTCGAGCAGCGGCTGGAGGCCGTCGAGGCGGCCGCTCACGAAGCATTGCAGGTGCCCGACGCCTGGCAGGGGCTGGCGCAGTACCTGCAACGGACCCTGCGGTTGCAGCTCGCCGACCGGGGACTCGACCAGATCCTCAACGATCGCACGCTCGGCGACGTCCGGATCAACGACGTCCGCGTGCGCATCGCACCCCTGGTCGTTGCCCTGGTTGACCGGGCCAAGGAGCACGGAGCCGTGCGCCGTGATTTCGCCCCGACCGACGTGGCATTCATCCAAACCGCCATGTCCGCCGTCATGGAGCGCACCCGCGACCTGGCGCCCACGCTGTACGAGCGCTACCTGACGATGATGCTCGACGGCGTCCGCGGTGATCGCCCAGACCCCACACCACTGCCGGCCCACGCTCTCAACTCCGAAACGACCCACCTGGCCATGACCCAGAAGCGGCGCACCGGCACGACCAGATGACACGATCAGGCACCCGCATGGGTTGCCGCCCCAGCATCACGCAGGACGCCGGTCGGGATGGCACCGGCTACGCCGGCATGCCCGTTCCGGGGCGATAGCGGCGGCCGGCTCGTGCGGCCGGAACGAATCAAACGGGACAAATGAGAGGGAGGTCGGAGGTGCAGTACACACGGCTGGGTCGCACCGGGCTCCGGGTGAGCCGAATCGGGCTGGGGTGCATGAGCTACGGCAACGCCGCCACCGGCATGCACCAGTGGACGCTGGACGAGGACGCCGCGGCGCCGTTCTTCCGGCAGGCGGTCGAACTCGGGGTCACCTTCTGGGACACCGCGAACGTCTACCAGGCGGGTACGTCGGAGGAGTTCGTCGGGCGGGCGATCACCCGGTTTTCTCGACGAGAAGACATCGTGCTGGCCACCAAGGTCAGCGGGAAGATGCACGAGGGGCCCGGCGGCAGCGGCCTGTCCCGTAAGGCGATCCTGGAGCAGGCGGACGCCTCGCTGCGGCGGCTGAGTACCGACTACATCGACGTGTACTACGTTCACCGCTTCGACCCCGAAACGCCGGTGGAAGAGACGATGTCGGCCCTGCATGACCTGGTCCGGGCGGGCAAGGTGCGCTATCTAGGGGCGTCGTCAATGTGGGCGTGGCAGTTCGCGAAGATGCAGCACGCCTCAGTGCTGGCCGGGGGGACGACCTTCTCGGCCATGCAGGACCAGTACAGCGTGCTCAAGCGCGAGGAAGAACGCGACATGATCCCGATGTGCCTGGACCAGGGCGTCGGGCTGACCCCGTACTCACCCCTTGCGAAGGGTCGCGCGGCCCGGCCGTGGGGCGAACAGACCGCCCGCTCGTCGACCGACGCCGTGGCCAAGGCCTTCGACCGCGACGTCGACAAGCCGGTCGTCGACGCCGTCCACACCGTTGCCGAGGCCCGCGGTGTGCCGATGGCTCAGGTCGCGTTGGCGTGGGTGCTGTCCAAGCCGGTGGTGTCGTTGCCGATCGTGGGCGCGACCAAGCCGCACCACCTGGCCGACGCCGTCGCCGCCCTGGACCTCACCCTGACCGATGCCGAGATCGCCGAGCTGGAGCAGCCCTACACCCCGCAGGACAACTACTGGTGGTAGCCCCAGGCGGTTCATGCGGGTGTGGAGCTCGGCACACCATCGGGGTCCGCTCGGGTGGCGGGGTCGGCGCTGACGGGTTTCACTGAATTACATGGGTGTGATTCGGCTCGGCACGGCGTCGTGGGCGGATCGGCAACTGCTGGCCTCCGGGTGGTACCCCCGCGAAGTCCGCACCTCGGCCCAGCGGCTGGCCTTCTATGCGGGCCGGTTCGACCTGGTCGAGGCCGACACCAGCTATTACGCGATTCCGGCGCCGGAGATGACGGCCGGCTGGGCGGCCGCCACACCACCCGGGTTCACGTTCGACGTCAAGGCGTACGCGCTGCTCACCGGGCATCCGGCGCAGGCTCGGACCCTGCCGGCCGACCTCCGCCCGCCGGGCGCCACCGGCATGCTGCGCCGATCCGACCTGCCCGCGGAGACGCTCGACGAGCTGTGGCGGCGCTTCCACACCGCCCTCGAACCGCTGCGGGACCGGCTCGGGACGGTGCTGCTGCAGTTCCCGCCGTGGCTGGCGTACGGCGAGGCCGCGATCCGCCGCATCGAGGACACGATCGCCCGCTGCCGCCCGCTCGCCGCCGCGGTCGAGCTGCGGCACGGCTCCTGGTTCGCGAACTCGCAGCGGTCCCTGGAGACGCTGCTCATGCTGCAGCGCACGGGCACGTCGTTCGTCGCGGTCGACATGCCACAGGGCTTCTCCTCGTCGGTACCGCCGCTGCTGGCCGTCACCGCCTCCCCGGCCGTCGTGCGGTTCCACGGCCACAGCCCGGCCTGGGAGCGCGGCTCGAAGGAGGACAAGTTCCGCTACGCCTACTCGGAGCGGGAGCTGGCCGACTGGGCCGAGCGGCTGCACATGCTGGCCGCCGACGCCGACGAGGTCCACGTGCTCATCAACACGTGCTGCGCCGGCCAGGCCCAGCGCGACGCCGAGCGCCTGGCCGAGCTGGTCACAGCAGCGACAGTGCCCCGGTGACGGGCTGCAGGGCGTCCTGGCGGGCCGGGCCGATCGCGGCGCAGGTCGCCGTGCCGGCCTCCACCTGGGTGCGGCCCGCGTCGTGAATGACCTCGACCGGCAGCCCGGCCTCCTCGGCCGCCGCGACGACGAGGCCGAGCGTGTCCTCGTCCGCGACCTTGAGCACCACCTTGGGCTGACCGGCCCGCCACCAGTCGGCGAACGCGGCCGTGCGCTGGTTGCGCATCGCCGCCCCGACCGCCGCGTGGGCCGCCTGCGCGGCGATCTTGCCCTTGCCCATGCCGAGGTCGGTGCGCATCACGATGACCAGCCGGGTTTCGCTCACGTGCCCAAGGTTATGTCGAAGCGGTGCAGGAGGATCGGCGCCACCAGGAACGCGCCGGCGAAGACGGCGACGGTCGCGAAGACGGTGCGCAGCAGGACCGTCTCGGTCTTGTCGCCGGCGGTCAGCGCGATCCGGTGCGGCAGGCCGAAGCAGCGCCACATGCGCCGGCCGGTCGGGATCGGCCAGAGGATCGGCGAGCCGTGCCGGGTGATCATGTCGCCGAGCAGGTGGATGAGGCCGCCGACCCCGACGGCCACGCCCAGCAGCGGATAGCCGCGGTCGCCGGGGAGGCGCTCGTAGACGATGAAGGCGGCACCGGCCGAGGCGAGGGTGACGATGAGCCAGCCGGCCCGCTCCGCCCAGCGCTCGAACAGGCCGCGCAGGGCCAGGGCGAACGCGAAGAAGAGCACGCCCATGACGGCCCACTTGCCGTAGGCCTCGCACAGGGCGAGGGTGCCGTAGCCGACGCCGACGTTGAACACGATGGTGTGCGTGAGCGTGCGGTGGCCGTTGCGCCGCGGCGGGTCGTACTTCATCCGGGTGAGCCGGTAGACGCCGAGCGAGAGCTTCTCGATGCACTCGGCCAGGAACAGCGAGAACACGCCGAACGTGTGCGCCACCGTCGCGCCGCCCTGCCGGCGGGTGACCCGGCCGGAAAGGTCCAGGTCCGGCACGAGTGCGCCGCCGGCGCAGATCGCGGTGCCGACGGCGAGTTGCAGCGGCGTCTGGTGGAAGCCCGCGAGCTGGTCCAGCGCGAGGGATCCGGTCAACCAGACGGCCGCACCGGAAAGCGCGTGCGACGAGCCCATCATGCGCAGTGACTATCCCAGGTGGACGGTCATTCGTACATAGGATCTACAGCCGCATCAATGTGCCCGCAACGTCGAGTGTCGTTGCCGTCATCCGCGCCGCGGCGTCCGAGGCCAGGTAGAGGGCGGCGAAGGCGGCGTCGTCGACGGTCGAGTCGCACGGTGTCCAGGACACGACATTCGCCCGCACGCCCGCGGTCGCGAACAGCCGGGCGTAGTGCTGCGTGAGCGCCGTCACGCCCCCGCCGACCGCGTTGGTGGCCGGGTCGGCCCCGACGGGTGCGAGCGTCACCACCGAGCCGTATCCGGCCTCGGCCATCGCCGGCACGAACGCCTGCAGCGCCAGGAACGTCGACGTCAGTCCACTGTCGACGGTCCGCTGCCAGCCGGTGCCGCCGGTCGGGCCCGGCAGGACGAACAGCAGCTCGGGCGCCCCCAGCTCGACCAGGACGCTGAGCCGGACGGCGTCCATGGCCGCCGCGTCCGCGCACTCCAGGCCGGTCGCGGCGATCCCGACCGCCTCCGCGCCGTTCCATCGCAGCTCGTCGACCAGGTCACCCAGGGTGGCCTCGTCGGCGCCGACCACGGCGACCCGGGCGCCCCGCTCGGACAGCAGCCGGCACACGGCGGCGGCCACCCCGTCCGGGCCGCCCAGCACGACCGCGGTCCGGCCCTTGAGCTCCAGAGATGATGCAAACACGACGCTCTCCCCGAGTCGGCGGCTTCTGCTCTTCGACGTTGCTGACCTTGCAAATGTCACGCGGGGCTTTTCTCCGGCGTTGCTGGTCACGCGGGGGCCGCCGTGTGGCGACGGCGGCCCCCGGGGTTGTCAGCGGCTCCAGCCCTGCTGACGGTCGGACGCGGCCCCCCACGGTCCGCGCTGGTGATGCATGTGGTGGCCCCACGGCCCGCGGCCGAAGCGCGGGTGCCCGCCGTACGCCCGCCAGCGCGCGTGCCGGGCCAGGCCGAACGCCATGAAGAACAGCGGGATCGCCGGCCAGAAGAAGTGCGCGCCGGAGAGCGCCCACAGCCCGGTCAGCACGGCGGCGATCACCGCGACGAAGCCCGCGTGCCCCCACAGGTGGCGGCGCGAGTCCTTGGCGAAGCGCTCCTTGGCGTCCGGGGTCTCGTACAGCCCGCGCCGGCCCCCTTCGGGCAGGTCCCCGGTGAGCGGCGGCAGCTCGTCCCGGAACTTCGCGGCGTACACCCCCGCGAGCCGCTCCTCCCCCTCCTCGAGCGTGAGCCGGCCCTCGGTCATGCCGGCCCGCACCATGTTGGCGTATTGTTCGCGCTCCTCGTCCGAAGCACGTACTCTCTCGCCGGCCATGTTCTCGGCCCCCTTCCGTTGATGGACTCCAGCGTGCCGAACCGCGGCGGCGAGCGCGTCGCACCGGGGACGGCTCGTGCGGTACCACCGGCGACGCAGCCGCGGCCGCCGTGTACTCCCCCGGGAGTACGCCCGCCGCACCCCGGAGCCGATGCCGCTGGTGAGCCGCCTCCACTACGGTTTGAGCTGTGAGACATGCGCCCTGGGCCAGCGAGCACCGTGCCGCGCGCCTCGAGCGCAAGTTCAAGCGTTTCGAAGAGCGCATCGAGCGCCGCGGCAGCCGGCACTTCAACGGCCCGCACCCGATCCCGCTGGTCATCTTCATCGCGCTCATCCAGGTCCTGGGCACCCGGGCCGCGGCCTTCGGCGCCGACCCCGACGCGCTGGACCGCACCGGCTACCTGCTGCTGGTCGCCGGCCCCGCCGCCCTGCTCTTCCGGCACAAGTCCCCGCTGCTCAGCCTCGCGGGTGCGCTCAGTGCCACGGTCGCCTACTTCGCGCTGCTCTACCCGAACGGCCCCGGCTTCATCGCCGCCATCGTGGCCGTCTTCACGGCACTGTCGGCCGGCTTCCGCTGGCTCACGTGGCTGGCGGTGATAGCGGCGTACACCACCTTCGTCGTTCTGGTCCTGCCCAACGCCTCGCTGGGCCACCTGATCGCGATCGGCGTGTGGTGCGTCATCATCGCGTTCTTCGGCGAGGGGGCGCGGGTGCGCGGCCAGCGGTATGCCCAGATGGCCCGGGACCGCGCCCACCAGGAGGCCCTCGCGCGGGCCGAGGAGGAGAAGGCCCGCAAGGAGCAGCACCGTCGCCAGGCCAGCGACGAGCGCCTCCTCATCGCCCGCGAGCTCCACGACGTGATCGGCCACCACCTCTCGCTGATCAACGTCCAGGCCGGTGTCGGGCTGCACCTCATGGACGAGCAGCCGGAGCAGGCCCGGGTCGCCCTGGCCGCGATCAAGCACGCCAGCGCCGAGGCGCTGCGCGAGACCCGGGCCGTCCTGGCCGGCCTCAACCCCGGCGAGGCTGCTCCCCGCACGCCCGCACCGGGCCTGGCCGACCTGGAGCGGCTGGCCGGCGAGGCCCGCGGCGCCGGTCTCCCGGTCACCGTCGACACGGTGGGGCCGGTGCGGCCCGTGCCGCCGCAGGTCGACCGGGCGGCGTACCGGATCGTCCAGGAGGCCCTGACCAACGTCCGCCGCCACGCGGGCCCGGAGGCCACCGCCACGGTCGTGGTCGCCTACGCTCCGCGCGAGCTCACCCTGACCGTGTCCGACAACGGCGTCGGCGCGCCGGACAGCCCCGCTCAGCCGCCCCAGGCGTCCGCTCAGCCGCCCCAGGCGCCACCGGCGCCACCGGCGTCAGCGGCGTCAGCGGCGGAGCCCCAGCCGGGCGGCAACGGCATCCCCGGCATGCGGCACCGGGCGGCCACGTTCGGCGGCTCGGTCGAGGCCGGCCCCCGGCCGGACGGCGGGTTCGAAGTCGTGGCCCGCATCCCCCTGCGCGAGGAAGAGGCACCGTGATCAAGGTACTGCTGGCCGACGACCAGGCCCTGGTGCGGGCCGGCTTCCGGGCGCTGCTGGACGCCCAGTCCGACATCGAGGTGGTGGCCGAGGCCGCCGACGGCGCCGAGGCCGTCCGCCTGACCGGCCGGACCCGCCCCGACGTGGTCCTGATGGACATCCGGATGCCGATCCTGGACGGCCTGGAGGCCACCCGCCAGATCGCCGCCGACGCCGCGCTGTCCGACGTCCGGATCGTCATCCTCACGACGTTCGACCTCGACGAGTACGTCTTCGAGGCCCTCCGCGTGGGCGCCAGCGGCTTCCTGGTCAAGGACACCGAGCCGGTGGACCTGCTGCGCGGCGTGCGCGCGGTCGCGGCCGGCGACGCCCTGCTCTCCCCCGGCGTCACCCGGCGCCTGATCGAGGAGTTCGCGAGCCGCTCCCGCGCACCCCTGGCCCCGATGTCCCTGGACACGCTGACCGACCGGGAGCGCGAGGTCATGGCCCTGGTCGGCGCGGGCCTGTCCAACGAGGACATCGCCGCGAAGCTGTACGTGAGCCCGGCCACGGCCAAGACCCACGTGAGCCGAGCCATGATCAAGCTCAGCGCCCGCGACCGCGCCCAGCTGGTCGTCTTCGCCTACGAGGCCGGCCTGGTCCGCCCCGGCTGGCTCGGCTGACCTCCGGGTTCCGGCCCGCGACGGCCACCGCGACCCGCAGCGACGACGGCCACAGGACCAATCGCGGTCCTGTGGCCCACGCTCGTCGGCGGTCCGCCGGCGCTCAGGCGGCGTCCAGGGCCTGCGTGATCTTCCGGATGAGGTCGGTCATGACCGGGGTGGGCTGGCTGTTGTGCACGGCCGATTCGATGGCGGTGACGACGGTGCCGCGGAAGTTGGCGGCCTCGTCGGGGTCCTGAGCCCGCAGCAGGGCCATGGCCGCGGTCAGGGCCGGCAGGACCCGGTCGGCGATCTCCGCGACCGACTTGCCGTTGAGGTCCTTGCCCTTCGGGTAGTCGGCGAGGACGTGCCCGATCGGTCCGGTGGCGGAGCCCAAAGCCAGGCTGCCGTTGGTGGCGATCCGGTGCGGTGAGCCGCCGACCGCGCCGGCCGCCGAGAGCAGGGTGATGGCGCCGTAGGCGGCGATGCGCAGGGTGGTCTTGTCCTGGTCGGTGAGGGTGATCGTCATGGTGGGCGCTCCTTCAGCGGTGTGTTCGATGCACCCACTTTCGCGGCCCCGGCTGACACGGCCCCGCCAGCGCCCTGACGCGACCGCCCGCACCGCTGACACCGCTGCCGGTGCCCCGGGGCCCGCTGCCGGTGCGCGCGGTCCGTCAGCTGCGGGTCGCGCCTATGCCCATCAGGACGGCGATGCCCAGGGCGCTGCGGGCCGAGTACGGCTGGCGCCACAGGCCGCCGTGTGCCGCCGCGAACGCCTCGTCCTGCCAGGGGTGGTCCTCGGCCGGGCGGTTGGCGGTGAGGTCGTGGACCAGGAGGGCGGCCATGAGCGTGTTGCTCGTCGCCGGTTCGAAGATCTCGATGCCGAAGCGGTGGGCGCCGGCGAACGCGGCGGCCAGGAGGCGGTTCTTCACCACGCTGCGGGTGCGGGTGGCCGGGGCGACGGCGAGGGAGACCGGGAGGCCGGCGGCCCGGGCCTCGGCCGCTCGCCAGCGCTGGAGTCGTTTGGCGAGCGCGTAGTTGGGGCCCTGCTGCGGTACCAGGCTGTCGTTGATCCCCGGGTAGAGGCCGGGCGGGTAGTTGCGGGTGAGCAGGCGCCCGGCGCTCACCAGGCGCAGCGGCCGCCGGAACCGGCCGATGCCGGTCGCTTCGGCGTAGCGGCGGGTGGACTCGTCGACCGCGTCGTCCGGGACCGCGAACACGTCCGTCGGGGTCGCCAGGAACGCGAGGGCCAGGTCGGGGCGGCGCTCCCGCAGGCGGGTCGTGAGGGCGTCGACGGCCATGGCGACCCGGACGTTCAGGGCTCCGTCGGCATACACGTAGTTGCCGAGCACCAGCCGCCCCTCCTGGCCCTCGATCCAGTCGCTGACCCGGCCGAGGTCGTGCAGCAGGTCGGCGCCGCGCTCGTCGCCGGCGGCCGGCAGGTGCAGGCGGCCCGCGTACCGCTCGGCCAGGGTCGTCAGCCGCTGCCAGATCGCCGGGCGGGGCAGGTCGACGGCGACCACGTCGGCGCCCCAGCGCAGCAGCGCGCGCAGCGGCCCCATCTCCGCGCCGGCGCCGAGGACGGCGACGCGCCGGTCGGGCAGCGACAGCCAGTCCGGGTTGGCGGCGACGGTCCGGACCGTGTCGGCGCAGGAGCGCTCGATCGTGCCGGCCGCGACCCAGCGTTCG
The DNA here is from genome assembly GCF_044454505.1 of Dactylosporangium sp. NPDC051541. NCBI lineage: Bacteria > Bacillati > Actinomycetota > Actinomycetes > Micromonosporales > Micromonosporaceae > Dactylosporangium > Dactylosporangium sp. NPDC051541. The sequence continues at coordinate 313,504 of NZ_JBITDU010000003.1, read as the reverse complement.
AGCTGCCGGTCGAGCTCGGCCCCGGCGAGGCGCTGCCCGCGGTACGGCACCGTCAGCTCCCGCTCGGCCTCGCCCCGGCCCGTGACGGTGACGGTGGTGAGCGGCGGACCCGCGGCGCTGAACGCGGCGTCGAGGGATTCTTCGGCGCCGTCGGCTTTTCCGCGGTACCGCATCCGCGTATGCAGTGACGCGAGCCCGTCCCGGGCGATGGTCAGGGCTGCCTCGCGGGACGGCAGCCCGGCCTCGATCAGCCGCCGGAAGTGCACCAGGTAGTCCTGGCGCCAGTTCGTCGACGACTCCGCGCCCCGGGCCCCGACCGGGTCGACACCGCGCAGCGCGTCGGCGACGACGGAGCGTCCCAGCGCTGAGGTGCTGGCCCGGCCGTCGACGCTCGGGATGACGACCCCGGTCGGATTCTCATTCGGCACAGGCCACAGTCTGCCAGCGAAGCCCAGCGGTCGCCCGGCCGCTGGGTCCGCTACCTGATCGGCACCCCAACGAACTCTTAAGTTTCGATGTGCCGACTTCCCCGGGCAGCTCGCGACGCGTTAGGCAGACTGCCTAACAGTTACGAGAGGCTTCCCTGTCATGAGACGACGCATCATCCTGCTCGGCGCGGCCGGTCTCGCGGCCGCCGTGGCGGTGGCCGGCGCCACGTACGCCTCCGCCGCCTCCTCCACCGCCCGGGCCCCGCAGACCGCCACCGTGGCCGCGGCCGCCGCCCCGGCGACGTTCGCCCACCCAGGGGTCCTGGTCAGCCAGGCGCAGCTCGACTTCGTCCGCGGGAAGGTCCAGGCCGGCGCCCAGCCCTGGAAGCCGGCGTACGACCAGATGATGGGCTCGAAGTACGCGTCCCTGACCCGCACCCCGAAGCCGCGGGCGACGGTCGAGTGCGGCTCCTACTCCAACCCGAACAACGGCTGCACCGATGAGCGCGAGGACGCGATCGCCGCCTACACGCTCTCGCTCGCCTGGTTCATCACCCGCGACAACCGGTACGCGGACAAGGCCATCGCGATCATGGACGCCTGGTCGGCCACGATCAAGGAGCACACCAACAGCAACGCGCCGCTGCAGACGGGCTGGGCGGGGTCGTCCTGGCCGCGGGCGGCGGAGATCATCCGGTACACCTACGGCACCTGGCCCAACCAGGCGCGCTTCGCCACCATGCTGCGCACCGTGTACCTCCCGAAGGTCATCGCCGGCAGCACCAGCAACGGCAACTGGGAACTGTCGATGCTGGAGGCCGCGATCGGGATCTCCGTGTTCCTGGAGGACCGCGCGAGCTGGGACAAGGTGATGACGAAGTTCCGCGCCCGCGTCCCCGCCTACCTGTACCTGGCCACCGACGGCGCCTACCCCAAGGGCATCGGCTCGATCGACACGAAATCCGAGATCGTCAACTACTGGCAGGGCCAGGGCACCTTCGCCGACGGCATCGCCCAGGAGACGTGCCGCGACTTCACCCACACCGGCTACGGCATCTCGGCCATCTCGCACATCGCCGAGACGACCCGCATCCAGGGCCAGGACGTGTACCCGGAGATCGCCGACCGGCTGCGCCACGCCCTCGGCTTCCACAGCAAGTACCAGCTGGGCGAGGGCGTCCCGTCCTGGCTGTGCGGCGGCAAACTCAACCTCGGCCTGGGCCCGATCACCGAGGTCGGCTACAACGCCCTGCACAACCGCCTGGGCATCGCGATGACGAACACGCAGCGGCTGACCGAGCAGTCCCGCCCGGCCGGCAGCAACAACCTGTTCGTCGCGTGGGAGACGCTGACCCACGCCGACAATCCGGCCTGAACCGTGTGACGCCGGGGTGCCGCCGGGCGTGTAGGTGGTATGACGACGATCCACACGCTCGACGGCGTCCCGCCGCCGGCCGTCGCCGGGAGGGCCATGCCGCCCGATTTCGCGGAGTGTTACGCCGCCTCGTTCGCGACCATCGCGGGCCAGCTCGCGGTGTACCTCGGCAGCGCCGAGGAGGCGCAGGAGGTGACGCAGGAGGCGTTCACCCGCGCCTGGACCAGGTGGGGACGCATCTCCCGCTACGACGACCCCGCCGCCTGGGTCCGCCGGGTGGCCTGGAACCTCGCCACCAGCCGCATCCGCCGGGCCCGCATCGCCCTGCGGCACTGGCGCGGCCAGCGGGCCGAACCGGTCGACGGCCCCGGCCCGGAACGGGTGGCGCTCGAGCGCGCCCTGGCCACGCTCCCGGCCGACCAGCGCCGCGCCGTGGTCCTCTACTACCTCGCCGGCCTCCCGGTCGCCGAGATCGCCGAGCTCTGCCGCGTGCGCGAGGGTGCGGTCCGCACCTGGCTGTACCGAGCCCGGATCGCCCTGGCCAAGCACCTGACGGATGAGGTGGACGACCGTGCCTGACGCCGACGAGCAGTTCGACGACGACCGCCTCCGCGCCGCCCTCGGCGACCTGGGCGAACACGCCCGCTCGACTCTGCACCCCTCGGGAGCGGACCGCATTCCCGCGGTCGCGCGCCGCCGTCGTTACACAGCCATTTCCGGGGGTACCGCCCTGCTGCTCGCGATCACCGGCGGCTTCTGGCTCACCCTCGATCCGCCGGGCCAGCAGCCGGCTGCGTCCGTCTGCACCCCCGCCGAGGCCCGCGCCGTCCTGCGCTCGGATGCCACTGCGGAGCAGACGGAGCAGCTCCGCGCCGCGATCGACCACTCGCCCGAGATCTCCACCTACCGCTTCGAGTCCCGCGAGGAGGCCTACGAGCGCTTCAAGGTGGCTTTCGCCGACGCACCCGAGCTCATCGCCGCCACCTTTCCCGAGAGCCTGCCGGCGAGCTTCTGGCTCGACCTGCCCTGCGCCACCGACTTCCCGGCCGTGCGGGCGAGGCTGGCGCCGCTGGCCAGCGATGTGATCTGCCCGTGCGTCCCGGACCCGGAGGAGGCGAAGAAGACGGTGCTGCCGGGCGAGTCGCCGTCGACCTGGGAGTCCCCGCGTTAAGCGACTGCGAAGCGTGTAGAGGCGGCGGCCGCGGGGAACGGTGACGTGCGTATGAGGCTCTTCGACGTCCACACGCATTTCCTGCCCCCGCGGCTGCTGCGCCGGATCTGGGCGTACTTCGACGAGGCCGGCCCGCTCATCGGCCGCCCCTGGCCGATCCGCTACCGCGGCTCCGACGAGGAGCGCGTGGCCCTCCTGCGCAGCTTCGGCGTCCGCCACTTCACCGCCCTCGCCTACGCCCACCGCCCCGGCCTGGCCGCGGACCTCAACACGTGGACCATGGACTTCGCGGCCCGGACCCCCGGCTGCCTGTCCAGCGCCACGTTCTTCCCCGAGCCCGACGTGACCCGGTACGTCGAGCGGGCCCTGACCGGAGGCGCCCGCGTCTTCAAGGCCCATCTGCAGGTCGGCGGCTACGACCCGCGCACCCCCGTCCTCGACCCGGTGTGGGCGAGCCTGGCCCAGGCCCGGGTCCCCGTCGTCGTCCACGCCGGCTCGGACCCGGTGGCCAACGGCTTCACCGGCCCGGACCCGTTCGGCGAGGTCCTGCGCCGCCACCCCGGCCTGGTGGCGATCATCGCGCACCTGGGCGCCCCCGAGTACGAGGGCTTCCTCGACCTGGCCGAGCGGTACCCCGGGGTACACCTGGACACGACCATGGTCTTCACCGACTTCTTCGGCGCCCCGCCCTCCGCGCTCCTGCCCCGGCTCCGCGAACTCGGCGTGGCCGGCCGCGTACTGCTGGGCACCGACTTCCCCAACATCCCGTACCCGTACGAGCACCAGCTCCAATCCCTGGAGCGCCTGGACCTGGGCGAGGACTGGCTCCAGGCGGTCTGCTGGACCAACGCCGCGCGGCTGTTCGGCGTGGACGATCCCGACGACGAGCCCCTACCCGCCCGCTGACGCCGACCCTCCCGATACCGGCGACGCCGCCGTATGCTCCGCCGCGTGGATGTCGCCCGACTGATGGGCCCCGGGCTGCGCACGCCCGACGACGCCTGGCTGTTCATCGCCGACCTGTTCGCCGCGTTCGGCCGTCCCGTCGCGCCCGCCGACGGCTGCACCGCCGAGGAGCTCGCCGCGGCGGCGCTCCCACTACCCGCCGCCGTCGCGGCCTTCTACCGCCGGTTCGGCCGCCGCCCCGAGCTGACGGACGGCCAGGACCCGATCGTCGCGCCGGCGCGGCTGGAGGTCGACGACGGGTTCGTGGTGATCAGGGACGAGAACCAGTACACCGCCGAATGGGCCGTGGCGGACCTGCACCAGGACGACCCACCGGTCCTCTACCGGCACGAAGGCGAGCCCTGGCAGCCGTACCTGGACCGGTTCTCGCTCGCCGCCGCCGACTTCGCCCTCTGCGAGACCGTCTTCGCCGACGACGACCTGTACAACGGCGCGGAGGTCGAACCCGCCCTGGTCGAGCAGCTCCAGGGCACCTACGCCACTGTGCCCTTCCCCGAATACCGGACGTACCCCAGCCCGGGCACCGGCCCGACGCTCTGGCTGTCGGCCCCGGGCAAGCTGCTGCGGGTCGACCAGTTCGAATCCCCGTGGATCTTCGTCCGGGGCCGGACCAAGCAGGACCTGACCGAACTTCTGACCGGCATCGCCGCCAACTGGACCCTCGGCACCGGACTGGATTAGCCGGCAGCTCGACCCCATTCGTCGCGGGCCCGCACTTGTGCCGGTTCGCACTCGGCGCCGGTTCGGCCGGCATCTGGCGCCGCTTCAGGCCTGGCGCCGGTTCGGGCTTGAGGCTGGTCCGGTCAGCGGGTGAGGATCAGGTCGGCGCGGTCGCGGGTGCCGGCGATGACGGCGGCGTTGCGCTCGTCGCTGCGGAACACCCAGTCCTTGGCCTCGGGCAGCTCGAGCCCCTTGGCCATCTGCCGCCGGACCAGCGACTCCTGCCGGACGGAGTCGGGCGCGTCGAGATACAGCACCAGGTCGAGCAGGCCGCGTACGGACGCCCACGGCCCGTGGTCCAGCAGCAGGTAGTTGCCCTCGACGACGATGACCCGCACGTCCGCCGGGACCGGGATGACGCCGCCGATCGACTCGTGCAGGGCCCGGCTGTAGCTCGGCGCGTAGACGAGGTCCTCACCGGCCCGGAACCGCCGCAGCAGGTGCACGAACCCGGCGGAGTCGAACGTCTCCGGCGCCCCCTTGCGATCGGCCAGCCCGAGCCGATCGAGCTCCACGTTGGACAGGTGGAACCCGTCCATCGGCACCGCCACACTCGACAGTCCATCGTGGACGTTCAGCGCCTCGGAGAGGGCGGTGGACAGCGTGGACTTCCCGGCGGCCGGCGGCCCGCAGATGCCGACGATCGACCGCCCCGGCCGCCCCCGGACGAACGGCACCACCACATCCAGCGCCGCCTGCAGCACGTCAGGTTGCCGCATGCTCATGCGAGACTGTCGCGCAGGCCGCGCATCCCGGTGAGCCATCGATCCGTATCCGTGGCGCGGTGCAGGTAGTACTTCGCCACCTCGGGGTGCGGCAGAATCAGGAACTTCTCGGCGTCGAGCCCCTCCACGACCGCCTCGGCCACGTCCTCGGCCGACAGCACCGCCCCACCCGCCGCCGTCACTTTGGCACCGATGTGCCCCTCCTTGAGCCCGTCGCGCAGCATCGGCGTGTCGACGCCCTGCGGGCACAGCGCACTCACCTTGATACCGTCGCTGCCGTAGGTGATGGACAGCCACTCCGCGAACGACACCGCCGCGTGCTTCGTCACCGCGTACGGTGCGTCGCCGACCGCCGTGAGCAGCCCGGCGGCCGAGCAGGTGTGCAGCAGGTAGCCGGACCCTCGTTCGAGCATCGATGGCAGCACGGCGCGCGCGGAGTACACATGGGACAGCACATTCACCGCCCAGGTCCGCTCCCAGAGCTCCGTCGGCGCCTCGAGCCCGGCACCGCTCGTGATGCCGGCGTTCGCGCAGAACAGGTCGATGCGGTCGTAGCGTCCGAGCGTCTCCTGGACCAGCTCGGCGACCTGCTCTTCGCTGGTGACGTCCGCCTCGACGCCGATCGCTTCCCCCGGCAGGGACGAGGCCAGGGCGGACGCCGCGGATCCGTCGAGATCAGCCAGTACCAATGCCGCCGCTTGTGCAGTTGCGAACCGCCGGGCCAGTGCGGCTCCGATGCCACCGGCCGCTCCGGTGATGACAACGACCTTCCCGTCGACCTTCACGCCCGCGCCCTCACCTCTCGCACCCTCTTCGGACCGTTCACGTCCGCGCTCCCAGGCGCCGCAACGTCTCCAGCAGTGCCGGCGCTCCACCGGCCACGAGCTCCCGGGTCGGCAGCAGCGCGATCACCGGCGTCGTCACCCCCGCCGCGGCGTACCGCTCGACATGCGCTCGGCACACATCGGCCGAGCCATGGACGATCAGCTGGTCGACGACCTCATCCGGAATCGCCGCCAGTGCTCCCTTGCGGTCCCCGGCCGCCCATGCATCCCACATGGGCTTCAGCACCGCGCCACGTCCCAGCCACCGATGGAACGCCGCGTATGCGGGCACGGTCAGGTATGCCGCGATCATCCGCCGGGCGGTCGTCCGGGCCTCGTCGGCATCCTCCGTCGGACATACGAAGATGCGCGCCGCGATCTCGAAGCCCTCGGGCGCGCCGGCCAGCTCGGCGCGCGCGGTCGCCACATCCTCGACGGACAGCCAGTTGAGGACCGCACCGTCGGCCTCGGCCGCCGCCAGGCGCAGCATGCGCCCACGAAGACCGGCCAACAACAGTTTCGGCGGTACGGCCGGTGGGCGCTCGAGGCGAAAGCGTTGCACTGTGAAGGTGTCAAAGGACCCGTTGACGAGCTCGCCCGCCAACGCCGATCGCAGGAACCGGAGGACATCCCGGCTCCGTTCGAACGGGCGTTCGAAAGGTACCGCGTTCCAGTCGCCGACCACAACCGGTGACGACGATCCGATGCCAAGAGCGAACCGGCCGGGTGCGGTCTCGGCGAGCGTGGCCGCCTGCATGGCCAGCAGACCGGGGCCGCGGGTGTATACGGGGACGATGGCCGTGCCCAGCCGTAACCGCGGTGACCAGGCCGACGCGAGGGCCAGCGGGGTGAACGCGTCCGTGCCGGCGACCTCGGAGGTCCAGACGTCCGTGAACCCGAGGTCCGGTAACGTTGCGAGCAACGCAGCGTGATCGGGCAGCGGGACCCCGGTCAGCGGGATCGTCAGCCCCCATTGGCTGTTCATCAGCCGATCATCTCCACGAAACGGCCGATGTGGCAAGCACAACGGCACACTCGGCCGCGACCTCTGACGTTGCAGCGGGTAGGCCCGCGACGTAGCCTGACGCGGGTTTCCACCGAGAGAAGGAGCGCGACATGCTTGGTTTGGAAAAGAAGCTCATGAAGGAATGGGAAGGCAAGAGCGCGCAGGAGATCGCCAACGCCCCCGTCACCGCGATCGCCGGCGTCAGCGAGGGCGACGCCGAGAAGCTGCTCGCCGCGTTCAACATCAAGACCGTCCGTGACCTGGGCACGAACAAGTACTTCCGCTGGGCTCAGGGCATCGTCAACCTCGCCGACTGAGTTCGATCCCGGCGTCACCGCGACGGCCGCTCCCCGCTTCGGGGGCGGCCGTTTCGTCGTCTCCGGCCCTCGGCTCCGCGATCCTCTTCGTTGTCCGCGGTCCTCCGTGCAGCGGTGTGCGGCCTGGTCGGAGCGGGTCGCCCGAAAAGTGTCGTACCCCGGGTCTAGCGTTCGGGGCGCTGAAGACGGGCCATCCGCAGGGCCGTCATCAAACCCGGCGGCGCGCGAGGGATTCCGTGCCGGCGCCAACTGCATAGGGACAAGTAAGGAACGCTGGCGCGGACCCGTTACCGTCTTTGGGATGCGACGGCGCCACGTGCTCACCCTCGCCGCCGTCAGTGCGGTCGTGTCCGGCTGCTCACCGGACAAGCCCGGAGCCAGCACCTCCACGGGCACGCCGGCGCGGACAGCCGGCGAAGCACCGACGCTCGGACCCGGCGGCCTCGCCTTCCCGAAGGGATTCGCGTGGGGCGCCTCGACCTCCGCGTACCAGGTCGAGGGGGCCGCGGCCGAGGACGGTCGCGGGCCGTCGGTGTGGGACACGTTCAGCCACCAGCCCGGACGCACCCTCGGCGGCGACACCGGTGACGTCGCGGCGGACCACTATCACCGGGTGTACGAGGACCTGGACCTCATGAAGGACCTGGGCCTGAAGAGCTACCGGTTCTCCATCTCCTGGTCCCGGGTGATGCCGCAGGGCCAGGGTGCGCTCAACGCCAAGGGTCTCGACTTCTATCACCGGCTGGTCGACGGCCTGCTCACCCGTGGCATCACGCCGATGGCCACGCTGTTCCACTGGGACACGCCGCAGGCGCTGCAGGACAAGGGCGGCTGGGAGCAGCGCGACTGTGCGCAGTGGTTCGCCGACTACGCCCAGCAGATGTTCTACTCACTCGGCGACAAGGTGACGACCTGGCTCACCCTCAACGAGCCGAAGACGGTGGTGTCGCTCGGGTACACCACCGGCATCCACGCCCCGGGCAAGAAGGACCGGCGCGCGGCCACCGTGGCCGGCCACCACCTGCTGCTGGCCCACGGCCTGGCGGTGAAGGCGTTCCGCGGTACCGGCCGGAAGGGCACGATCGGCGCCGCCCTCAACCTGTCCCCGGTGTACCCCGTGGACGGCTCGGCGGGAGCGGCGAAACAGGCCGCCGCCGTCGACGTCGAGGAGAACCGCCGCTGGCTGGACCCGGTGCTGCTGGGGAAGTACCCCGACGGGTGGCTGGCCGGGCAGCCCACCAACGCACCCATCCGCACGGCCGTCCGGGACGGCGACCCGGCCATCATCGGCGAGAAGGCGGACCTGCTGGCGGTGCAGTACTACAACCCCGTGTTCGTCACCGCGCAGGGCGGCCGGGTCACGAAGCACCCGACGACGCAGGCGACCTGGCTCGAGATCTACCCCGACGGCCTGTACGACCTGCTGACCCGCATCAAGCGGGACTACGGCGACATCCCGCTGACGATCACCGAGAACGGCATGCCGACCACGAACGACATCAAGGACGACGACCGCATCGCGTTCCTGCGCGACCACTTCACGGCCGCGCACAAGGCCATCCAGGCCGGCGTGCGCCTGCAGGGCTTCCACGTCTGGTCGCTGCTGGACAACTTCGAGTGGGCCGAGGGCTACTCGCAGCGCTGGGGCCTGATCCGGGTCGACCCGGAGACGAGGGAGCGCCGGCGCAAGGCCAGCGCCGAGTGGTACCGCACCGTGATCGCGAAGAACGGCATCGACCCGGCCTGAACCATCCGCACGGCCGTGGCGCAGAGCCCCTTGCCGTCGTGTGGCGCGGCCGTCGTGCGTGGGCGAGCGAGCCGGGTCTGGCCGCCGTCACAACGCGACGTTGTCGGGTGGTTGATGGAAAAGTGCGCAGCTTCATCACCGAGGAGACGCGGGTGCGAGGGCTCGCGGGTTGGTGGGCAGGCATCATGGGGTGGTGAGCAACCTGACGCGACGTTCTCTTCATGGGCTGGCGGAGCTGGTGCTGGCCGGGCCGCAGTATCGGGCCAGCAAGACGATTCGGCTGCGGGTGGAGGGCGGCGGATTTGGGACCGTGGCCGCGCCGGAGTTGGTGGTGACGGCTGACTCGCTCGTGCTCGGTGACGGGCGGCGGGTGGCCCTCGCCGGGTTGACGCTTGGTGAGGTGGCGGCGGCGGCCGGCGTTGAGATCGGGGCGCCGGAGGGTCTCTACCCGGATGGGTCGGGGGCTTCGGCGGAGGACCTTGTCGTCGTTGATGACGCGGCGGGGATTCTTGACGCGTTCGCGGCTGGGGATGCTGCTCTGCGGGCCTTCAGCGGTGATGTCGTGCCGGTGCTCTGGCCGGAGCATTTCGACCTCGGGGTCTCGCTCGACGAGGTGAATTACGGGGTGTCGGCCGGGGACGCCACGATCGACGAGCCGTATGCGTACGTGGGGCCTTGGGAGGCTCGGAGCGGGGAGTTCTGGAACGTGTCGTTCGGGGCCGCGCATCCCGTCCGGGAGCTGCCCGGTCTGCTGGCGTTCTTCGAGGAAGGGCGGCGTCAGGCCGGGTCGGCCGCAACGCCGCGGTAGATGCGACGTTGCGGCGACTACGTTGACGGCAAGGCCGGGCTGGGTGCGGTCGGCCCCGGCTCGGCTGGGCGTCAGCCGAACAGTTTGACGGCCGTGATGATGGTTTCGATGATGCCGTAGCCCAGGAGGACGGCTACCAGGGCCCAGCTCACGATCAAGCGGGTCGACTGCGGGTTGTTCATGTCGCCACCTTCTCGGGCTCGGGGGCGGGTTCGTGGTAGCGCTGTGGCACCGGGCGGATGAGGAGGTTGGCGATGAAGCCGACGGCCAGGACGCCGACCATGGTGAACAGGGCCGGCTGGTAGGCCGACGCGGTCAGAGTGCCGGGCTTGCCCTGCGCGTCCAGGAAGCGGTTCACGATCAGGGGGCCGGCGACGCCGGCGGCGGACCAGGCGGTCAGGAGGCGGCCGTGGATGGCGCCGACCTGGTAGGTGCCGAAGAGGTCACGCAGGTAGGCGGGGACGGTGGCGAAGCCGCCGCCGTAGAACGACAGGATGAAGCCCGCCAGCAGGACGAACAGCGCGGTGGCGGTGTGGCCGACCGAGGCCAGGAGGGCGTAGAGGACCATGCCGACGCCCAGGTAGATCATGTAGATGGGCTTGCGGCCGATGACGTCCGAGGTGGAGGACCAGGCGAAGCGGCCGGCCATGTTGAACAGGGACAGGACGCCCACGAAGCCCGCGGCGGCGGCGACGGTGACGGTCGAGGCGCCGTTGTCGCGGAAGAAGTCCTGGATCATGGGGCTGGCCTGCTCCAGGATGCCGACGCCGGCGGTGACGTTGCAGAACAGCACGACCCACAGGAGCCAGAACGAGCGGGTGCGCAGCGCGTTGGCGGCGCTCACGTTGGCCGTGGTGACCAGGGGCTTCTCGCGGATCGCGGCCGGGTCGAAGCCGTCCGGGCGCCAGCCGTCGCGGGGGACGCGGACGTTGAAGACCCCGAACATCATGATGAGGAAGTAGCCGATGCCCAGCGTCACGAAGAGCAGGACGAGGGCGGACCCGCCGGCCACGGACTTCGCGTCGCCCGGGTCGTAGCCGGCGTCGTAGAGCGACAGGAGCTGGCGCGACAGCGGGCTGGCGATGAGCGCGCCGCCGCCGAAGCCCATGATGGCCAGGCCCGTGGCGAGGCCGGGGCGGTCCGGGAACCACTTGATGAGCGTCGAGACCGGCGAGATGTACCCGATGCCGAGACCTATGCCGCCCAGAACGCCGTAGCCGAAGTACACCAGCCACAGTTGCTTTGTGCTTATCCCGAGGGCGGCGACGAGGAACCCGGCGCCCCAGAAGCACGCCGACACGAACATGGCCTTGCGCGGTCCGTTGCGTTCGACCCAGGTGCCACCGACGGCGGCGGAGAGGCCGAGCATGACGATGGCGATGCTGAAGATGATGCCGATCGCGGTCTGGCTGACGCCGAAGTGGGCGATGAGCGAATTCTTGTAGACGCTCGTGGCGTACGCCTGACCGATGCACAGGTGGACCGAGAGCGCCGCCGGCGGGATGAGCCAGCGACTGTAGCCCTCGGGCGCGACCGTGTGCCTGGAGTCCAGCGCCGATAGCAGTGACATCGGAGACCTCCTTTGGCCCGGCACTCAGTCTAGATCGCAGACGGTCTATTTCGCAGCGCAGCTTTCCGCTGATCAGAAAGCCGAGGCCGATCATGCTGCGCAAGCCGGGCCGGGCGGCCAGTGCGGCCAGGGCCGATCAAGCGAAGCCGCCGGAGTCGATCACGCGGAACGAGCCGGACTCGATCGAGCGCGGCCGAAGCGGGACCGACCGTGATCCAAAATTGCCCATACGTGAGGAACAATTGCCGGGTGGAACGTGTGACTGTCTGGGATGACCGGCTGAACGCGGACGAGCGGGGCCTGCTCGCGCCCGGGCGGCCGCAGGACCTCGACCGCAGCCCGGACGTCCTCGTGGTCGGCGGCGGCGCGATCGGGCTCGCCGCGGCCGTGTTCGCCCGGCGGGCCGGGCTCGGGCGGGTGGTGCTCATCGAGCGCGCGCTGCGGCTGGCGCCCGGCGCGTCCTCCGGCAACGGCGGTGCGATCGCCCCGGACCTGCACGTGCTCACGGACAGCCCCGAGTTCGTGGCGTTCGGGCGCGGGAGCCGGCAGCTGTACCGTGACCTCGACGCCGAATGGGACGGCGCCATCGGCACCTGGCCGACCCGCTGGCTGGACATCCGCCCGGCCGGCACCCTCGCGGACCAGGCCCACCGGCGAGCGCCCGACCTGGCCGGACCCAACCTCGCCGGACCGAGCCCCGGCGACCAGGGCGGGCTGCGGTTGCTGGACGAGCGGGACGTGCGGGAGCTCGAGCCGGACGTGCGGCTGCCCGACGGGGCCGAGGCGCTGCTGGCCGAGGGGCAGCTCGCCGTCGACCCGCTGCGGCTGGCCCTGGCCTTCGCGGCGCGGGCCGGGCAGGTGGTGACCGGTGTGGGGCTACTCGGGGTGTCCGTGCGCGGCGACCGGGTCGGCACCGTCCACACGACGGCCGGCGACTTCACCCCCGGCGCGCTGATCGTGGCCACCGGGCTGGTGCCGCCGCCGTGGCATCGGGGGGTGCCGCAGCGCTGGGTCAAGGGCCATATGCTCGCGGTCGCGCCCGGGCCGTGGCGGCTCGGCAGCGTCCTGTCCGGGCCCTTCGGCGGCGGGACACCGCTGCCCGGCGGCGGGGTGGTCTGCGGCGGGACGTTCGACGAGGGCGACCACAGCCGCGACGTGCGGCCCGAGATCGCCGACCCGATGGCGAAAGCCCTGGCGACCCTGATCCCGGCGGCCGCCGACGCGAAGATCAGCCACCGGTGGTGCTGCTTCCGGCCGCAGATCGAGCAGCGGCAGCCCGTCGTGGACCGGCTGCCCGGGGTCACCAACGGCTGGTTCGCCGGCGGGCACTTCACGACCGGGATCATGATGGCACCGGCGACGGGGGCGGCGCTGGCCGGCTGGGCCGCCTCGGGGCGCGCGCCGGACGAGGTGGCGACGTTCACGCTGCCGCCGGCGCCGTACGGCTACCCGTACCCGGGGTCCGGACCGGCCTGAACAGCGGCGGCCCGCGCCTGCCGAAACGAAGCGCGGGCCACCGGATCAGCCGAGGATCACGGGGTCAGGTCGATGTAGTCCGACCAGCCGCCGGCGTAGTACTTGTAGTACGCGTGCCCGTCCTGCTGGCGGGTGTAGGCCTCGGTGGTGCCGAACCGCGGGTTGTACAGCACCGAAGCGCTGCCGTCGGTGTTGCCGCCGAGGTTGTTCCAGCCGGACCAGCCGCCCAGGTAGTACACGTACTTGAGCTCGTCGCCGGGCGTGTGGACGTACACCTCGGTCGTGCCCGACGAGCGGTTGTAGACGACCCCCGGGTCCTCGTCGAGCGAGCCGCCGAGCCCCGTCCAGCCGGACCAGCCGCCCAGGTAGTACACGTACGCGAGCTCGTTCGTGGCCGTGCGCAGGTACACCTCGGTCGTGCCGTACTTCGGGTTGTACAGCACCGCCGGTGTCCCCTGGACCGTGCCGCCGAGGTTGATCCAGCCGGACCAGGCCCCGAGGTAGTAGACGTACGAGAGGCCGGCGCTGGTCAGGGCGTACGCCTCGGTCGTGCCGTACTTCGGGTTGTACAGGACACCGGGGTCGCCGGTGAGCGTCCCGCCGAGATCGATCCAGCCCTGCCAGCCGCCCGAGTAGTAGGTGTACGCCAGGGAGCCGCTCGCCGTGCGGGCGTACACCTCGGTCGTGCCGTACTTCGGGTTGTAGATGACCGCGGGGCTGCCCGCGAGGTTCCCGCCGAGATCGATCCACGCCGACCAGTTGCTGGAGAAGTAGCGGTACCCGAGATGGTTGTTCGCCAGCCGCGCGTAGACCTCGGTCGTGCCGAACCGCGGGTTGTAGAGCACCGCCGGGTCGCCCTGCAGCGAGCCGCCGAGGTCGGTCCAGTTCGACCAGTCCCCGGACCAGTACGCGTAGATCAGGTGGTCGCCGGCGTCGGAGCGCGCGTAGACCTCGGTGGTGCCGTACTTCGGGTTGAACAGGCTCTGCGGTTTGCCGACCGGCCGCGGCGGGTCGCTCTGGCGGATGAACAGCAGCCGGTTCGGGGTGCCGACCCGCGCGTACGCCGGGTAGGACGACATGTTCAGCACGCCCACCGACGAGCCCTGCACGAGCGCGTCGCGGACCTGCCGCGGGCTGTAGCCCTGGTGGTCCTGCAGGATCAGGGCGGCCGCGCCGGCGACGTGCGGTGAGGCCATCGAGGTGCCGTCGAGGGTGTTGGTGGCCGAGTCGCTGGTCATCCAGTCGGAGGTGATGCCGACGCCGGGCGCGTAGAGGTCCACGCAGGGGCCGTAGTCGGACCAGCGCACCGGCTTGTCGTCGATCGTCGCCGCGCCGACCACGATCGCCTCGGCGATGTTGCCGGGCGAGTTGTTGCAGGCGTTGGTCGGGTTGTTGTTGGCGTCGCCGTTGCCGGCCGCGACCGACCAGGTGAGCCCCGAGGCGATGGAGCGCTTCAGGGCGGCGTCGAGCATGATCGTCGGGGTGTCCGAGCCGAGGCTCATGTTGACCACGGCCGGGTGCACGGCGTACGCGGTGATCCAGTCGACGCCGTGGACGACCTCGGACAGGTAGCCGTTGCCGCTGCAGTCCAGCGCCCGCACCGCGACCAGCGAGATCTGCTTGGCCACGCCGTAGCTGGTGCCGCCGATCGTGCCGGCGACGTGCGTGCCGTGCCCGTCGCAGTCGGCGGCGTTGGCCGGGTCGTTGCTGTTGTCGGCGTTGTCCGGGTTGTCGTAGTAGTTCACGTTGCGGTCGACGAAGTTGCGCCCGTAGGAGGCGCGGCCGCCGAAGTCGTTGTGACTGATCCGGATGCCGGAGTCGAGGATGTACGCGGTGACGTCCGGGGCCGAGTTCGGGTAGGTGTAGGTGTTGTCGCGGGCGTTCGGGTGGGTGTCGATGCGGTCCAGGCCCCACGGCGGCGACGCCTGGGTGGCGTCGGCGTGCAGCAGGATGTTGCGCTCGATGCTCACCACGTTGGCGTTGGCGGCGATCTGCGCGGCCTTCGTCTCGTCGATATTGTCGATCGCGAAGCCGCGCACCGCGCTGCTGTACTGCTCGCGGACCTCCCCACCGTACTGCTGGGCGATCTTCTCGGCAGCGTCCGCAACGGCGGCCTGGGCCTGGGCGGCGCTCTGGGCCCCCGGCGGCTCCTTGAGCAGAACCACGTAGCCGTTGGACTCGCCCGCCGCGGCCTCGTTGAACACGATCCCCATGGGCGGTGCGGCGCTCGCCGGGAGTCCCGGGGCGAGCACGGCGACCGCCGCGAGCGCCACGGTGCCCAGGCGGCGCCGTCTACCGGTGTCGCGCATGACATCACCTTCGGTTGTCCGACAGTAACTCAGTGTCACCATATCGGACCAACCGGCACTGTGGATCAAGACCGCCCAGCGCGGTCAGGAGCACGTGCGCAACGCGCCGGGCACACGGCAACGCGCCGAGCACATGCAGCGCGGACCGAGCAGCTGCGCAACGCGGGAGCGATCGGGTCAGCGGCGGCGGATCCACCAGACGATGCCGAAGACCACTGCGAACCCCGCCGCTGCGGTCACCACGTAGGGCACCACGCGCCGCACGGCCGCCCCGACGCCGGAGACCGCGAGCAGGTCGATCGCCTCGGCCTCGGGCTGCACCGGTGCGATCGGCTCCCCGGCCCGCGACTCGTCCAGCGCGAGACTCGGCGTGGAGGAACCGGCCGAGGCGGAGACCGACGGCGCGGACGACGGGGAGGATGACGGCGGCGGCGAGGAAGAGGGCGACGACGGGGCTGAGGACCCGGCGGCGAGCTTTCCGGCCAGGCAGTCGGCGAACTGGCCGATGAGCCGGCCGCTCACGTCGCCGATGAGACCGCGGCCGAACTGGGCGGCCTTGCCGGTGATGTCGAGGTCGGTGGAGACGTTCACCCGCGTCTCGTCACCCTCCGCTATCAGCGTCGCGGTGACCGTGGCCCGGGCCGTGCCGCCGCCGCGGCTGTCGGCCCCGTTGGCGCTGATGACGACGCGGTGGGCGGCCTCGTCGCGCTCGACGAACTTTCCGGAACCCCTGAAGGTGAGGCTGACCGGGCCGAGTTTGACCTTCACGGTGCCGGTAAAGTCGTCGCCGTCGACCGACGTGAGGGTTGCCCCGGGCATGCAGGGGGCGATCCGCTCGATGTCCAGCAGTACCGCCCACGCCTGGTCGACCGGCACGGGCACGGTGAAGGTGTTCTCCAGTTGCACGGACCCTACCTCCGAAAGTCGGTGGCCCCGGCCGAGCGCGCGCGGGACCACCTAGACGTTAGACCCTCGGCGCGGCTGCGGTGGGAGCGCGGCGGAGTCCAGATTGCTCCTGCGTGTGTCCCGCGGGAGCCAGGCTATCGGTGTTGTGACCGGGCTTCCGCGAGATGTCCGCATGGGGCACCCGGGCCCGCCGCATCCCCGCAGCCCCGCCGCAGCCCGCAACGCCGCCGCCGCAGCCCGTAGCGCCACCGCCGCAGCCCACAACGCGTCACAGCCCCGCAGCGCCGCCGCAGCCCGCAACGCCGCAGCCCACAACGCCACCGCCGCAGCCCGCAGCGCCGCCGCTGCAGCCCGTCGCAGCCCGCCGCCGCCCAGCCGCAGCCCGGCCGCCCAGCCGCTGCGGCAGCTGTCGCAGCCCCGCCGCCGCAAGCCCAGCCGCAGCCCACAGCGCCGCCGAAGCCCCGCTGCCGAAGCCTCGGCGTAGCCCACAGCCCGCCGCTGCGGCTGCAGCAACCCAGCCGCAGCCCCGCCGCCGCCGCAAGCCCAGCCGCAGCCCACAGCGCCGCCGAAGCCTCGCTGCCGAAGCCCCGGCGTAGCTGCCGCAGCCCTGCCGCAGCTACGCCGAGGGGCCAGCCCTGCTGGTCGTGCTAGACGCCCAGGGCCTTGCACACCGCCCGGGTGGTCAGGACCCGGGCCAGTTCCCGCCGGTAGTCCGCGGACGCCGAAAGGTCGTCGACGGGGGCGGTGCCGTTCGCGGCCGCGCCGCAGGCTTCGGCGATCGCGGCGGGTGTGGCTGGGGCGCCGGTCAGAGCGTGCTCGACGGCTCGGGCGCGGTGTGGGACCGGGCCTACGTTGGTCAGCGCGATCCGGGCCGCGCCGATGCCGCCGTTGTCGCGGCGGACGGCGGCCGCTACGCCGACGATCGCCCAGGACTGCGACGTGCGGTGGAACTTCTCGTAGTGCACGGCCCAGCCGGCCGTCGACGGCAGGCGCACCTCGACCAGCACCTCGTCCGGGGCCAGGGCGGTGGTGAACAGGTCGACGGCGAAGTCGGCCGCGGGGACCGAGCGGCGGCCGGCCGGGCCCTGCACGACGTAGGTCGCGTCGAGCGCGGCGGCCACGGCGGGCAGGTCGGCGGCCGGGTCGGCGTGGGCGAGCGACCCGCCGAGGGTTCCACGGTGGCGCACCTGGCGGTCACCGACCGTGGCGGCCGCCGAGGCGAGCAGGGGTGCGTGCTCGCGCACCAGGTCGGACGCGGCGACCTCGGCGTGCGTGGTCATCGCGCCGAGGACCAGAGTGCCTTCCTCCAGGTGTACTCCACGCAGGCCCGGCACCGCCCCGAGGTCCACGAGCACGGTCGGCGCGGCGAGGCGGAGCCGCAGCACCGGGAGCAGCGACTGGCCGCCGGCCAGCACCTTGCCCTCCTCCGCGGAGCCGAGCGCGGCCACCGCCTCCTCCACAGTGGACGGCCGCAGGTAGTCGAACGCGACCGGGATCATGACTCGCCTCCGGGCTGATCGGCGTGCACGGCACCGGGCATGACCTGATCGGTGCCGGCCACGGCGGACCGGGGCGCGTCCGGGCCCCGCTTCAGCGCCCGCCACACCCGCTCGGGCGTGCACGGCATCGGGACGTCGGACACCCCGTAGGGGCGCAGCGCGTCGACGATCGCGTTGACCACGGCCGGGGTCGCGGCGATCGCGCCGGCCTCGCCGACACCCTTGACGCCCAGCGGGTTGGAGGTCGCCGGGGTCTCGGTCCGGTCGCTCACGATCGTGGGCAGGTCGGCCGCGGTCGGGATGGTGTACTCGACGAACGACCCCGTGAGCAGCGTGCCGCTGCTGTCGTAGACGGCCTGCTCGTGCAGGGCCTGCGCGATGCCCTGGGCCACGCCGCCGTGGACCTGGCCCTCGACGATGAGCGGGTTGACGACCCGGCCCACGTCGTCGACCGCGACGTATCGACGGATGGTGACCCGGCCGGTGAGCGTGTCGACCTCGGCCGCGCACAGGTGGGTGCCGTGCGGGAAGGAGAACGTCTGCGGGTCGAACGTCGCGTCGGCGTCCAGGGACGCCTCGACCCCGTCGGGCAGGTCGTGGGCGGCGAAGACGGCGAACGCGCAGTCCCCGATCGTCTTGGCGGCGTCGGGGGTGCCGCGGACCCGGAAGGCTCCCGCGGTGAACTCGACGTCGTCGGGGCTGCACTCGAGCATGTGCGCGGCGATCAGGCGGGCCTTGTCGCGGACCTTGCGGCAGGCCTCGACCAGCGCGACCCCGCCGACTGCGAGGGAGCGGGAGCCGTAGGTGTCCAGGCCCTTGTGCGAGGTCCGGGTGTCGCCGTGCAGGACCTCGACGTCGTCGAACCCGACCCCGAGCTCGTCGGCGACGATCTGGCTCCAGGCCGTCACGTGCCCCTGGCCGTGCGGGCTCGTGCCGGTGACGACCTCGACCTTGCCGGTCGGCAGGACGCGGACGGAGGCGCTCTCCCAGCCGCCGGCCGCGTACCGCAGCGCGCCGAGGATCCGCGACGGCGCCAGACCGCACATCTCGGTATAGGTGGAGACGCCGAGACCAAGCTGTACCGAATCCGCCGCTTCTCGCCGTTTCTGCTGCTCCGCGCGGAGGGCCTCGTAGCCGAAGAGGTCCAGGGCCTTGTCGGTGGCCGCGTCGTAGTCGCCGGAGTCGTAGACCAGGCCGGCGACGGTCGTGAACGGGAACTCCTCGGCCTTGATCCAGTTGCGGCGGCGCAGCTCGATCGGGTCCAGGCCCAGCTCGGCGGCGAGCTCGTCCATCGCCCGCTCGATCGCGTAGGTCGCCTCGGGCCGGCCCGCGCCGCGGTAGGCGTCGGTGATCGTGGTGTTGGTGAAGACGCCGGTGCACTCGAAGCGGTACGCCGGGACCTTGTAGATCGAGTTGTACATGAACGCGCCCAGGATCGGCACGCCCGGCCCGACGAGGCCGAGGTAGGCCCCCATGTTGGCGATGAGCTTGACGTCGATGCCGGTCAGCGTGCCGTCGCGGCGGGCGGTAAGCGTGATGTCCTGGATCTGGTCGCGCCCGTGGTGGGCCGAGACCATCGTGTCGCCCCGGGTCTCGGTGTACTTGACCGGCCGCTGGATGCGCTGGGCGGCCAGGAAGGCGATCATCTCCTCCGGCGTGACCTGCAGCTTGCCGCCGAACCCGCCGCCCACGTCGGGCGCGATGACCCGGATCTTGTGTTCGGGGACGCCGGTGAGCAGGGCGTAGAAGACCCGCAGGATGTGCGGGATCTGCGTCGCCGACCAGATGGTGTACTCCCCCACGCCCGGGTCAACCACGACGCTGCGCGGCTCCATGAAGGCCGGGATCAGCCGCTGCTGGATGTATCGGCGCTCGATGCGCACCTCGGCCTCGGCGTCGGCGACGCTCGTGCCGGTGCCCGCGGCCGCCGAGTCGAAGATCCAGGTGTAGGACCGGTTGGTGCCCTTGTCCGGGTGGACCAGCCCTTGATCGTTGAAGGCCGCCTCCAGGTCCAGCACCGGATCCAGGGGCTCGTACTCGACCTCGATGGCCTCGAGGGCGTCGATGGCGCTGGCGGCGTCCCGGGCCGCGACGACCGCGACCGCCTCGCCGTGGTGGCGCACCAGGTCCACCGCGAGCGGCGGCCGGACCGGGTGCACGATGTCCTCGGTGACCGGCCACGCGCACGGCAGGCTGCCCTGCACGTCGGCGACGTCGGCCCCGCTGAACGCGGCCACGACGTTGGGCTCCCGCAGCGCCGGGGAGACGTCGATGCGGGTGATCCGGGCCGCGGCGTGCGGGCTGCGCAGGATGGCCAGGTGCAGCATCCCGGGCAGCGCGATGTTGTCGGTCCAGCGGGTCCGCCCGGTGATGAGCCGCGCGTCCTCCTTGCGCCGCCGGGCCGCGCCGACCTCGGGCTCGAGGGTGGAGGTCATGCCGTCACCTCCTGCGCCTGCGGCACCGGCGCCCGCAGCTCGGCCGCCGCGGCCTGGACCGCGCGCACGATGTTCTGGTAGCCGGTGCAGCGGCACAGGTTGCCGTTGAGCCCCTCGCGCACCTCGTCCTCGGAGGGGTCGTCGTTGTCGCGCAGCAGGTCGACCGCGGCCAGGATCATGCCCGGCGTGCAGAACCCGCACTGCAGCGCGTGCAGCTCATGGAAGGCCCGCTGGACGGCGTGCAGCGACCCGTCGGGCCCGGCCAGGCCCTCGATGGTGGTGACGCTGGCCCCGTCGGCCTGGACGGCGAGCACGGAGCAGCTCTTGACACTGCGCGGCGCCTCGTCGGCGCCGCCCATGAGCACGGTGCACGAGCCACAGTTGCTGGTATCGCATCCGATGACCGTGCCAACCTTGCCGAGCCGCTCACGAAGATGCTGGACAAGAAGGGTCCGCGGCTCGACATCGTCGACGTAGCGGCTGCCGTCGACGTCGACACTCACGCGAACACGTTGGGAAGAGGACAAAGTGGCCTCCCGCGGGGGACGTGCCGAAACGGCCCGTCACGCGGCGGACGCAACACGGGCCACCTGGATCTGCCTGATCAGCAGACCTCAGTCTGAAGATCAAAGCAAGCCCTGTCAGTGCTCGGCGGCGGGGACCACCAGGGGGCGCTCGACGGCGTCGAGGGCGGCCAGGGTTTCCAGTTCGGCGCGGTAGTCGGCGCGGTCCAGATCGCCCACGAAGAGGCGGGCGGTGGCCAGACGCTCGGCGGTGGCGCGCCGGCGGTGCGGGCGGCCCGGGGCGGTGGCCCGGTGGACGTGGCGGGCGAGGAGCAGGACGTAGACGCCGGCCGTCGCCGCCGCGGCGATCATCGTCGCGAGCATTCGCAGATGCTACGGAGCGTGGCCGCGGCGGCGGTACCGGCCCTCCGGGTACAAAAAGGGCGCTGGAATGCTGACCCCGTGGAGAGCAGCGGGTATCGGCGGTCGGCGGGGACGGCGCGGGGTGAGGCGCGGCGCGTCGAGCTGCTGGAGAAGGTCGTCGAGGACCTCGCCGCGAACGGGCTCGTGGACTTCTCGCTGCGGCGGGCGGCGCGGGCGGCCGGCACGACGCACAAGGTGCTGCTGTACCACTTCGAGGGGGTTGACGACCTGCTCGTCCAGGCCGTCGACCGGCTCCGGGAGCGGCGGATCGAGTCCGGGCTCGCGGCCGCCGCCGGCTCGGAGCAGACGCTGGCCGCCCGGGTCGGGGCGCTGTGGCCGGTGCTGACCGATCCGCGGTTCGGACACCGGGTGCTGGAGCAGTCGACGGGGCTGGCGATGTACGACCCGGGGCGGTACGCGCGGTTCGGGCGGGAGGCGACGGACATCTACCGGCCGGCCCTGCTGTCGCTGTGCCCGCCGGAGTGGGACGAGGGGCGCCGGGCCGAGGTGGCCGAGATGGTGCTGGCGACGCTGCGGGGGCTGCTGCTCGACCGGGTGACGGGGGGCGACGAGGAGGGGGTCGCGGCGGGGCTGCGGGCGCTGCTGCGCGCCCTCGAGCGGGAAGAAGGGGCTGGCGCCTGATGTGAACCACGTGGTTCACTTCGAGGCATGGCGGAGATCGAGCTCGGGGTGGGGACCGTCGAGTACCGGGACACCGGGGGCGACGGGCCGGTCATGGTGCTGCTGCACGGGCTGCTGATGGACGAGACCCTCTGGGATGCCGTCATTCCCGACATATCGCGAAATTTCCGGGTGGTGGCGCCGACCCTGCCACTCGGCGCCCATCGGCGGCCCGTGCGCGCCGACGCCGACCTCAGCCTTCGCGGTACCGCCGAAACCACAACGGAACTGCTCGAACGGCTCGATCTGCGAGCGGTGACGCTGGTCGGCAACGACACCGGCGGAGCGGTCGCGCAGCTGGTCGCGGCGGCCTCGCCGCGCGTACAGCGACTGGTCCTCATCTCCTGCGAGGCGTTCGACAACCTGCCGCCGGGGCTCACCGGGAAGACCGTGGCCGCGCTCGGGAGGCTGTCCCCCGGGCTGTTCAAGGCGTTCATGCAGCAGATGCGGCTCAAGCCGATGCGCCGGCTCCCCATCGCGTTCGGGTGGCTGACCAAGCGCGGCGACGCGGCCACCCGGGCCTGGATGGAGCCGATCCTGACCCGGCCGGGGATCGCCCGGGACGCCGTCCGGGCGCTGCGATCGCTGTTCGCCGACCGCTCGGTCCTGCTGGAGGCGGCCAAGGACCTGCGTGAGTTCGACCGGCCGGCCCTCGTCGTGTGGGCGGCCGGCGACCGGGTCATGCCGCCCGAGCACGGCCGCCGCCTCGCCGAACTCCTCCCGCGGGGGAAGCTGGTCATCGTCGAGGACACCGCCACGCTGATCCCGCTGGACCAGCCGAAACGCCTGGCCGAGCTGCTTCAGCCGAGGTCGTGGTGAATCCGGCCCGCCGTCGTGGTGAGCCGGGCCCCGCCGCCGCCCCAGCGGCCGGCGATGATCTCCGCCGCGATGCTCACCGCGGTCTCCTCCGGGGTGCGGGCGCCGAGATCCAGGCCGATCGGTGAGGACAGCCGGGCCAGCTCCTCCGGGCTGATTCCGGCCTCGCGGAGGCGGGCCATCCGGTCGTCGTGGGTGCGGCGCGAGCCCATGGCGCCGACGTAGGCGAACTCGCGGCTCAGCGCCACCCGCAGCACCGGCACGTCGAACTTCGGGTCGTGGGTGAGCACGCACACGACCGTGCGGTCGTCGACCCGGCCGGCGTCGATCTCGCCCTGCAGGTAGCGGTGCGGCCAGTCGACGATCACCTCGTCGGCGCCGGGGAAGCGCTTCGAGGTCGCGAAGACGGGGCGGGCGTCGCAGACCGTCACGTGGTATCCGAGGAAGGCGCCGATGCGGGCGACCGACGCCGCGAAGTCGATGGCGCCGAACACGAGCATCCGGGCCGGTGGGGCGTAGGAGGCCACGAACACGGCGAGGCCCTCGCCGCGGCGTTCGCCGTCGAGGCCGTAGTGCAGGGTGTCGGTGCGGCCGGCCGCGAGCAGGCCGCGGGCGTCGTCGGTCACCGCGGCGTCCAGGCGCGGCGAGCCCAGCGTGCCGTCGACGGCGGCCGGCCAGACGACCAGGCGGCGGCCGATGGACTCCGGAGGGCCCTCGACGATGGAGACCACGGCCACCGGGTCGCGGTGCTCGATCGCGTGGGCGACCCGGTCCAGGGCCGGGAACCGATCGGTGTCCACGGGCTCGACCAGCAGCTCGATGATGCCGCCGCAGGTCAGTCCGACCGCGAAGGCGTCGTCGTCGCTCACGCCGTATCGCTGGACGACCGGCACCCCCGTCGCGACCACCTCGCGGGCCAGCTCGTAGACGGCGCCCTCGACGCAGCCGCCGGAGACGCTGCCCACGGCGGTGCCGTCCGGGCCGACGAGCATCGTCGCGCCCGGCGGGCGGGGCGAGCTGTGCCACGTCCGCACCACCGTGGCCATCCCGACCGGCTCCCCCGTGCGCCACCAGCCCAGCAGGTCCTGCACGACTTCACGCACGGCGCACCTCCAGCTCGCGCACCAGTTCTTCGAGCGCCGCGACGGTGTGGCCGGCGACCAGCGCGTCGACGTGCGGCAGCACCGCGGCCAGGCCCCCGGCCGACGGCGTGAACCCCGGGCGGCCCGCGTGCGGGCTCACCCAGACGACCCGGGCGGCGAGGCGGCGCAGGTGGGCGGCGGCGTCGGCGAGGCGGGCCGGGTCGCCGGTCTCCCAGCCGTCGCTGAAGATGACCACGATGGCCCGCCGGGCCGCGCCGCGGTGCCCGTCGCCGCGCACGAACCGGCTGACGGTGTCGGCCAGCCGGGTCCCGCCGCGCCAGTCCGGGATCGCCTGCCCGGCCAGGCGCAGCGCGGTCTCCGCGTCGCGGGTGCGCAGCGCGGCGGTGACGGGGGTGAGCCGGGTCCCGAGCGCGTAGACGGCCGTCCATCGTGGACGGTGCCGCACCAGGGCGTGGGCGAACCGCAGGAGCGCGTCGGCGTACGGCGACATCGAACCCGAGACGTCGACGAGCAGGACGACCCGGCGCGGCCGGGGGCGGCGCTCCTTGCGCAGCAGCACGTCGGGTCCACGCAGGAGCGCGCGAACGGTGCGGCGGCGGTCGACGATGCCACGGGAGCTCTTCGTGTATCGCCGCCCGGCCCGCATCGCCTGGACGCGCGCGGTCATCGCGAGCAGCCGCGCGGCCTCCGCCCGCTCCACAGTGGACAATGTGGCCAGATCGCGATGCCGCAGTACCTCCGCCGCACTCGCCCGCACCGCCAGTCCCGGATCGCCTTCCTCGGCCCGCGCCTCGGGCGGCATCGTCGCCCGGAACAGCGACCGCTCCGGCAGCCGCTTCACCGGCCACGGCGTGCCCTTGGCGTCGGGCTCGCGCCGCACGGCGTCGTAGGCGGCGATGTCCTCCGGCGAGCCGCAGAGCGTGAGCCGCCCGACCCAGTAGGCGTGCTCGGGGCCGACCACGTCGAGGGCGGAGAGGAAGGCGAGGCGGCGGTCAAGCGAGTACATCGGCGGCCTTGACGAGCTCGATGTCCTCGCGCACCTTCAGCACCACGCCCAGGGTCTCCCGCACCGGCCCGGGCAGCCCCAGCTCGCGCAGGGCCGCCGCCCAGTCGATCGCCTCGGCCACCCCGGGCGGCTTGACGAGGTCGAGGGTGCGCAGCGTGGCGGTGGCCGCGGCGACCCGGGCCGCGAGCCGCTCCTCGATCCCGGGCAGCCGGGCCCGCAGGATGGCGGCCTCGCGCTCGGGGCCGGGGTGGGCGACCCAGTGGTACAGGCAGCGCCGTTTCAGCGCGTCGTGGACCTCGCGCGTGCGGTTGCTGGTGACGACCACGACCGGCGGCACGTCGGCCACGATCCGGCCGAGCTCCGGCACCGTGATCGCGGCGTCGGCCAGCAGCTCGAGCAGGTAGGCCTCGAACTCGTCGTCGGCCCGGTCGATCTCGTCGACCAGCAGCACGCAGGGGGCCCGCTCGATCGCCCGCAGCAGCGGCCGGGCCAGCAGGAACCGCCGGTCGTAGAGGTCGGCCTCGAGCTCGTCCGCCGACAGTGCCCGGCGGGCCGCGGCCTCGACCGCGCGCAGGTGCAGGACCTGGCGCGGGAAGTCCCAGTCGTAGAGCGCCTGGGCGGCGTCGAGGCCCTCGTAGCACTGCAGCCGGATCAGCTCGACCCCGGCCGCCTCGGCCAGGGCGGCGGCGAAGGCGGTCTTGCCGACCCCGGCGTCGCCCTCGAGGAAGATCGGCCGGTGCAGGCGCAGCGCGAGGAAGCCCGCCATCGCGAGCCCCTCATCGGCGAGGTAGCCCACGTCGGCCAGGCGCGCCGCGAGAGCGGCCGGCGACGCGAAATCCGGCACGCCCCCACTATGCCTCGCCGCCGCCGGAAAAGCAGCAGCGCTCAAGGTCCCGCACGCGCCATCATGACCGGGTGACGACGCGCCTCTCCGGCGGGGTGATCCCGGCCGCCAGCGAACGCGTGGCCCCGCCGGGCGCGGACCGGCCGGGCACCCCGGTCGTCGTCGGCCCGGCCGGCACCGCCCCCGACCGGGCCCTGGAACGGCTCGCCGCCCTGGTCGCGCGCGGGGGCGTGGTGGCCGCGGACGCCGGAGTGGATCTCGGCGACGGGTTCCGCTCGGCCCGGGTCGACGGCGGCGCGGGCACCCGGCGCGACGGCGTCCTGGCCGCCCTGCACGCCGTCGGGGCGGAGCCGCTCGGGACGCCGGCCGCGGTGTCGGTGGCGCTGTTCGGCATCGAGGCGACGAAGCCCCTGGGCGCGGCCGCGACGGCGGCGGTCACCGCCGGCCGGTGGGCGGCGCTGCGGTTCGCGGTCGCGGCGGCCGCCGTGCTCGGCCCGGAGCAGCTGGTGACCCTGCTCGGCGGCACCGAGACACCGGCGGGCTTCGACCCCTTCCCCGACGGGCTGGCGTCCGTCGTCGGCGAGCACCTCCGCCAGGTCCTCGGGCCGCTCCCCCGGCCGCGCCGGCTCGACCTGCTCCTCGACCTGTGGGCCGGGGTCTGCGCGCACGAGCGGGAGCGGCGGCACCGGGCCCGCCGGCGCGACACCCAGGCGCCGGACGCCGACCTCGACGCGCTGCGCGTGCGGTACCAGCGCTACACCGACGACGACATCGTCGCCGCGGTGCGCCACGACTTCCACCGGGAGCCGACCGTGGCCGACGCGGCCCGGTGGACCGTCCCGGCGTGGTACCGCGACCACTGCGCCAACGCCGTGCTGTGGGACTGCCTCGCGGCGACCGTGCTGGTCCGGCTGGCGATCTCGGTCGCCGACCACGGGACGCCCGCGGCCCTGCACCGGCACCGCGCCGAGATCAACGCGGCCGCCAAGCTCCTGCACAAGCCCCAGGCCGAGCTCGCGTCCCGGGCGATCGAGGGCCTCGCCGACCGCCCGGCCCGGCCCGGTGTCCTGCTGCGCCGGCTCCAGCGCCGCACCGACGACGCCTTCGTGCGCGCCACGATCGCCGACGCCCGGCTGTACGGGGAGCTGGCCGTCGAGAACGCCCGGGGCCTGCTGTACCGCCTGCAGGACGAGCCGTCCGGCCCCGAGCGCACCGCTCACCTGCGCTGGGTCAAGGGGCCCATGGCCGCCTGGCGGGACGCGGTCGGGCTGTTCTCACCCGAGCGGCCCGCCCGGTGGCACCAGCCGCCGCTGCTCGGGCCCGCCGACGGGCACCCCCTCGGCTGGCTGATCGAGCGCGGCGAGCCGGCCCCGGAGCACGTCGGCGACCTGCTGTGGCTGGCCGAGCTCGGCGACGCCCTCGCGCAGCTCGACGGCCACCCGGCGGCGGACATCCACTACGGGCCGGTCATGGTCGTCGACTGGGAGCCGGACGGCCCCGACCCGTCCCCGCTCGACCCGCGCTGGGACTCGGTCGCCCTCGCCGCCGGCGGCACCGCGCAGCTCGCCGGCCTGGCCGGGCTGCAGGCCGGCACCGCGGTCGCGGCGGCGGCGCGGCGGGCCCGCACCTGGACCGGGCTGATCGCGGCGCTGCAGGCGGCGGCGGCCACGGCCGAGGCGCTGACCGCGACGTTCGTGGTGCCGGAGGCGATCCTCGCGACCGACGGCACGGCGCTGCCGGGCGGGGACGAACGGATCGAGATCGCCCGGACCGCGCGGCGGATCGCCGAGTGGGGCTCCTACATGGGCAACTGCATCGGCGGGGCCGGATATGTCGAGGACGCCCTCGCCGGCCGGTCGGTGCTGGTCGCGGTGCATGCGCAGGACCGCATCCTGGTCAACGCCGAGCTGCGGCCGCGGGCCCGCGGCTGGCGGGTCGAGGAGCTGCGGGCCCGGTTCAACCAGGACCCGGAGCCCGACCTGGCCGACCGGTTCCGGGCCTGGGTCGCCACCCTGCCGCCGCCTCCGGTCGCCGTCCCCGCCGCGGCGCCGCCCCCGCTGCCCCGGCCCCGGCGCGGGCGGGTGCGCACTCCGGCGGCCCGCGTCGCCGCCGATCATGGGCCTTCGCTGGGCGCCCGCGCGGCCGAGGCCCTGGCCGGCGTGGCGGAACCGCTGTCGCTGCTGGCCCGGCTCGCGCCGCTGCTGACCGAGGCCGAGCGGTACGACCACGTCGGGTCCCGGATCTACCCGACCGCGGAGGCGTTCCAGGCCCGTGACCGGCCGCCGGGCCGCATCCCGCTCGAGCCCGGCCCGGCCGGTGACGACCTCGCGGCGCTGACCGCGCTGCGGCGGGCCACGCCCGGCGCCCTCCTGCGGGCCCTCGGTGCGGCCCTGGAGGCGGGCGGTGGCGGGCTCACCGCGGCCCAGGCGTGGCGGGCCGGTGGCGCGCGGCCGCTCAGCCTGGCCCTGGACGGGTACGACGCGGCCGATCTGGAGCCGCTGACCGTCGACGCGCCGCTGCCCGGGTCGCTGCGGACCGTCGCCAAAGCGCCCGGCATCAGCGAGGCCCGGACCGCCGAGCTGGTCGCGCAGCGGGTCCGGCGGGCCTTGGGCGGCCTGCTGCGGGCCGGTGCGCCCGGGCTCGTGGGGCGGCGGCCGTACGGGATCGAGGTACCGATGCTGTGCGCCTGCGCCCTGGCCGTGACGACCTGGTCCGGGCCCGGCGTCGCGGTGCTGGAGCCGCGCAAGGTCCACGTCGGCGGCTACCCGGCGTCCGCGCTCAACGACGAGACCGGCCCGTGGGGCGCCGCCTGGCCGGACGCGGTCGAGCTCGGCGCGGACCGGGACGCGTTCTGGTACAGGATCGTCGCGCACGGCCTGCTCGTGCCGGCCGCCTGGCTGGAGCCGGCCGGGTGGTCCGCGCTGTGGGCGCACGCCAACCGCCGGCGCGGGTAGTGCCTACTCGTCCGGCGGGACGTCCAGGTCGGTGTCGTCGGCGATGTCCTCGCACGGGACGCCCTGGACCTGATCGGCGTGGGCGACCAGGTAGGCCCGGGCGCCGACGTCGGCCGTGGCGAGGGTCGACACCCCGGCCCAGTGGTCGCGCCCGAGGATCACCGGATGCCCGCGCTTGCCCTTGTACGTCGCCGTCAGCAGCGCCTTCGGCGCGTCCGCGACCGCCGCCAGCAGCCGCGCGACCGCGTCCGCGCCGATGCCGGGCGTGTCGACCAGGAGCACGGCCGCGGCGGTGGCGTCGGTGTCGGCCAGGGCGGCCAGCCCGACCCGCAGCGACGAACCCATCCCGCTCTTCCAGACCGGGTTCTCGACCAGCTCGGCGTCGCCGAGGCCGGCCTCATCGCGGACCCGGGCGGCCTCGGCCCCCAGGACCACCCAGATGCGTGTGCAGCCGCCGTCGCGCAGGGTGGCGACGGCGCGCTCGACCAGCAGGCGGCCGTCCTCGTGGCGCACGAGGGCCTTCGGACCGCCGTACCGGCGGCCACCACCTGCGGCGAGTACGAGTCCGACAATCGCGCTCAGCGGGCTCTCCTACATCCGACCGGTCAGCACCGACGGGCAACAGATTAGTACGCGCTCGGTACGCTGCTTACCCATGGCCCTCCATGATCACTGTTCGTACTGCGGCGCCGCCTATCCGCAAGGGGCGCCCTGGCCGCGGGTCTGCGCCGCGTGCGGCGAAACCACCTGGCGAAACCCCCTCCCGGTGGCCGTGATCCTCCTCCCGGTCGACACCGATGAGGGCCGGGGCATCGTGACGGTCCGCCGCGACATCGAGCCGATGCGCGGCGAACTGGCCCTGCCCGGCGGCTTCATCGAGCTGGGCGAGTCGTGGCAGGAGGCCGCCGCCCGGGAACTGCGCGAGGAGACCACGATCGAGGCCGCCGCCGCCGACGTGCGACTGTTCGACGTGCAGAGTGTGCGGAGCGGCAATTTGATCGTCTTCGGGGTACTGCCCCCACGCCCCTACAACACCCTCCCGCCCTCGGTCCGCACGGAGGAGTCGCTCGGCTTCGAGATCGCCGTGGGCCCGCGCGAACTCTGCTTCCCCACCCACACCGACATGCTCGCCGCCTACTTCGCCCATGCCTGAGTCGCTGTACTCCCACGCGCGGCTCTATGACCTGATGTTCCCGGGCGGCGGCCCGGCGGTCGACTTCTACCGGGCGGCCGCCGATCGCCAGGGCGGGCGCGTGCTGGAGCTCGGCTGCGGCAGCGGCCAGAAGCTGATCCCCATCGCGGCCGCCGGGCAGCCGTGCACCGGCCTGGACCTCTCGTCCGACATGCTGGCCGCGGCCCGGCGCAAGGCCGGCGAGCACGGCGTCGCGGCGGAATGGACGCAAGGCGACATGCGGGCCTTCGACCTGGGCCGCACCTTCGACTTCGTGTTCATCGCGGCCAACTCGCTGCTGCACCTGCACACGGCCGACGATCTGGTCGGCTGCTTCCGAGCGGTGCGGCGGCACCTGGCCCCCGGGGCCCGGTTCGTCTTCGACGTGTTCAACCCGAGCCTGCGCCTCCTGGCCGCGGCCGACGGCGGGCGCCGCACCCGGGAGTCGCTGGCCTTCGCGGACCCGGAGCGGGGCACCGTCAGCGTCGACGTCACCGAGACCTACGACGCGGCCGCCCAGGTGACCCGGGGGACGTGGCACCTCTCGACCGCGTCGGAGCCCGACTTCGTCGTCGTCCCGCTCGATATCCGCAGCATCTTCCCGCAGGAGCTGCCCCTGCTCCTCGCGCTCGGCGGCCTCCGGCTGGTCGAGCGCCTCGGCGACTGGTCCGGCCGGCCGTTCGCCGCGGACTCCCCGCTGCAGCTCTGCGTCTGCGCGGCCGCGTGAGCTACTTCGCGTCGGAGTAGCGCTCCACGATCGACACGTCCAGGGGGAAGCGGACCTCGGTGTCGCCGAACAGCAGGCGGCGGGCCTCGTCGGCGGACGCGTGGACGGCGGCGGCCACGGTCTCGGCCTCCTCCGCCGGGCAGTGGACGATGACCTCGTCGTGCTGGAAGAAGACCAGCTCCGCGCGGAGGTCCCGCAGGGCGGTGCGGAGGCGGGCCAGGAGGACCAGGGCCCACTCGGCGGCGGTGCCCTGGATGACGAAGTTGCGGGTGAAGCGGCCGCGGGCCCGGCCCTTGGCGCCGCCGCGCGACTCCGCCTCGGCGCCCGGCTCGTCGTAGCCCTCGCGCCACGACACCGACGCCGGTGGGCAGGTCCGGCCCAGCCAGGTGCGGACCAGGCCGCCGGCCTCGCCGGTGCGGGCGGCCTCCTCGACCAGGTCCCAGGCGGTCGGGTAGAAGCGGCGCAGGGCGGCCAGGGCGGGGGCGGCCATCCCGCCGGTCGCGCCGTACATCGCGCCCAGCAGGGCGACCTTGGCCTTGGCCCGGTCGCCGTCGAACGCCTCCTTGGCCAGGGCCGCGTAGAGGTCGCCCTCCGCGGCGGCCCGGGCCAGGCGGTGGTCGCCGGAGACGGCGGCCAGGACCCGCGGTTCCAGCTGGCCGGCGTCGGCCACCACCAGGGACCAGCCGGGGTCGGCGACCACGGCCTGGCGGACGATCTTCGGGATCTGCAGGGCGCCGCCGCCGCGGGTGGCCCAGCGGCCGGAGACGACGCCGCCGGGGATGAACTCGGCTCGGAAGCGGCCGCCGGTCACCCATTGGTCGAGCCAGGTCCAGCCGTGCGCGGTCCAGAGCCGGTACAGCTCCTTGTACTCCAGCAGGATCGGCACGGCCGGGTGGTCGACGTGCTCGAGCTCCCACTTGCGGGTGCTGCGCAGCATGATGCCGGCCCGGGCGAAGGCGCGCAGCAGCTCGGCCGGGGAGTCGGGGTGGACGCGCTGGCCCAGGGCCTCGTTCAGGCGCACGCCCAGCTCGGCCAGGCGGGCGGGCGGGCCGCCGACCGGGGACGGCGGGCCGAGGCGGTCGCGGAGCAGGGCGTCGTGGACGTCGGCCCGCCACGGCAGGCCGGCCTGGCCGATCTCGACCGCGATCAGGGCACCCGCCGACTCGGCGGCAATCAGGGTGCGCATGCCGCCGGTCCTCGGGGCGGAGGCGTGGGCGGAATCGAGCTCGGGCAGGGCCTCGACCCGGTGCCGTTGTGCTCGATAGACGGCCGTCAGCGCTTCTAGGGGTACCACCGCCGCGTCGTCAAATGTATCGAAGAGTGACTCCTGCGAGAGCCCGGGTGGCTCGGCCGCGCGCGCCGGTGGGTCGGGCGGGATCGGGCGCCCCTGCACACGGGCGATCGCCGCGGCCAGCATCCGGGGCTGGCCCCAGGCCCCCTCGGCGCCGAGGAGCAGGGCCTCGGCGAGCTCCAGGTCGTAGCAGCGCTCGACGCGGACGCCGGCGCGCAGCAGGCGCGGGTAGATCTCGGCGGTGGACGCCCAGAGCCAGCGGGGGCGGTCTCGTGACTCGACTCGCTCGACCGCCCCCGCCAGGTCCTGGACGTGCTGCTCGGGCCCTGCGGGCGTGCCGTCGTCAGCCAGCGGCCTGAGCAGACCACCGGCGCCGGAGGGCGTCACCGCGACGAGCATCTTCGCATTAGATCGCACGGCCCCGGTACTTCTCGTGGAAGCGCCGGGGCCGCGCGAGTCAAACAGCGGCGGCTACTTCGAGATACCGGAGGTGAGGCCGGCCTGGACCTGCCGCTGGAAGGCGATGTAGACGATCAGCACGGGCAGCATGGCCATCGTCAGGCCGGCGAACAGGCCGGACCAGTCCGACTTGTAGCCCTGCTGCACCGACAGGCTGATCAGACCCTGCGCGAGCACCTCGTGGACCTTGCCGGCGCCGGAGAGGTCCTGCATCAGTACCGTCGGCAGGTACCACTGGTTCCACTGGCCGAGGACGTTGAAGATGCCGATGCTGATCAGGCCGGGCTTGGCCATCGGGAGCATCACGCGGAAGAACAGCGTGCTGTGCGAGGCCCCGTCCACCAGCGCCGCCTCGGCGACCGAGGTCGGCAGGGTCCGGAAGAACGAGTGCATGAAGAAGATCGTGAACGACAGCGACCAGGCGACGTACACCAGGATCAGCATGACCCGCGAGTTGAGGCCCAGCAGCGGGAACGAGACCCCGGTGTTGGCGACACCCTTGAACAGGGGCACGACTGCGAGGTACACCGGCAGCGTCAGTCCGGAGAGGAACAGGAAGTAGATCGCGCGGTTGCCGGGGAACTCGTAGCGGGCCAGGACATAGGCCGCCATCGAGCCCAGCAGCATCGTGAGAATGACGCCGCCGCCGACGACGATCACGGTGTTGAAGAAGAACTCACCCAGACCGCCCTTGGTCCAGGCCCGGGCGAAGTTGTCCCACTGCAGCGAGTGCGGGTTGAGCGACAGCGGCTCCTTGATGATGTACTTGTCCTCCTTGAAGGACGAGATCACCACCCAGAGGATCGGGTAGAGCACCATGATGGCCCAGACCACCAGGAACAGGTGGGAGAAGCCGCCGAACACCTTGTCGCCGAGCTTGGTCGGCTCGGAGGAGCGCTTCGGTACCGCGTGGTGATGACCGCCCTTGCCGGAGGGGGAAGTCCGCCGGTCGTTCACCGCCAGGTCAGCCATGTCAGAACTCGATTCGTTCGCGGCGGGTGATCCGCAGCTGGAGGGCGGCGATCAGCATCGTGAAGATGGCCAGCGCCACACCGAGGGCGCAGGCGTATCCGAACTGACCGCGGTTGAAGGCGGTGAACTGAATCACCGAAGCGAAGATCTCGGAGGCGTGGTCGGGGCCGCCCTGGCTGGGGGTCATGACGTAGACCAGGGCGAACATGTCCAGCGCGGTGATGCCCAGGTAGACCCAGGCGACCGAGATGTTGTCCCGCAGCAGCGGCAGCGTGATCCGCACGAAGGTCGACACGCGGCCGGCGCCGTCGAGCAGCGCCGCCTCGTAGATGTCCTTCGGGATGCCCTGCATGGCCGCCGAGAACAGGACCATGTAGAAGCCGACGCCGCTCCACACCGCGATGAGCAGCAGCCACCAGAGCACGGCGGGGATGCCGAGGATCGGGGTGGGGTCGGCGACGAACAGGTTGGGCTTCTCGGGGTCGATCAGCCCGATCTTGATGAGCAGGCCGTTGAGCAGGCCCTGATCGTCGGAGCGGTAGATCTGCTGCCACATCACCGCGATCAGGACCAGGGAGAGCACCTGGGGGAAGAAGAAGATGACCTTGTAGACGCTGGACCCGAAGACGCCCCGGATGCCGGCCTTGTCTCCGCGCCCGCCCACATTGAGCAGGAACGCGAAGAACAAGGCCAGCGCGATCGTGAACAGCGGCACGGTGACGAGGAAGAACACGTTGTGCCAGAAGGCCTTGTGCACCAACTCGTCCTTGAACAACTTGACGTAATTGTCCACGCCAACGAAGTCCTGCTTGTTCGAGTAGCCGCCCCAGTTGGTGAAGGAGTATCCCACCGCCTGGGCGAACGGCCACACCACGTAGAACGCGAAGAGCAGTACAGGAAGGGCGAGGAAGCCCGTAATGAACCGCGCTTTACCGTGCCGCATGATCAGTCACTACCTAACCGAGGGAAACGGGTCTACTTGTCGCGGGTCTGCTTCTTGATGCTCGAGTCCTTGCTGATCTTGTCCGCGACGGCCTGGATCTTCGTCACGAACCCGGCGGCGTCGGTACGACCGGCCATCAGGTCCTCGACGAGGTTCTGGCTCTCCTTGTCGTAGTCGGCGTAGAAGTCCGGGAAACGGAAGGAGATCAGGTCCGCGGGCGCGCTCTTCATGAGGGCGTTCGCGGAGGACAGCGAGGTGTCGTCGACCTTGTCGCCCGAGCCCTTGACGGACGCGAGGGACTTGGTGAGCGACGCGAACGCGGCCGCACCCTCGGTGGACAGCATCGCGCGCAGGTACTCCTTCGCGCCGGCGGCGTTCGCGGCCTTGGCCGGAACGACCCAGTCCTCACCGGCACCGGCGTAGACCGCGCCGGGGGCCTTCGGGCTGGCCACGTCCCAGTAGTTCGAGAGCGTCAGCTTGAAGTCCGGGGGCAGGGTCTTCGCCATCTCGTTCTTGTACCAGGTGCCGACCTGGATGAACGCGGCCTTGCCGTCCAGGTGCGCCTGCTGCGACTGGGTGTGGTTGAGGCCCGAGCTACCGGCCAGGATCAGACCGTCCTTGACCATCTTCTCGATGTTCTGCAGGCCCTCGAGGATGCCCGGCGCCTTCCAGGCGTTCTCCTTGAGGTTGTCGATGTCGATCACGGCCTGCTTGCCGGCCGCGTTCCACACCGTCTGCATGACGTGCCAGCGCGGGTAGTAGCCGTGCACGCCGTCGTAGACGAACGGCGCGATGCCGGCCGCCTTGATCTTCGGGGCCAGGGTGAAGAACTCGGCCCAGGTCTTCGGCGCGGTCCAGCTGTTCTTCTCGAACAGCGCGGCGTTGTACCACATGCCCCACACCGTGTAGGCGTACTTGAGCGTGTAGAACTTGCCGTTGTAGGTGCCGTCGTTGATCGTGCCCGGCAGCAGCGAGTCGCGGATCTTGCCCGTGCCGTCCCAGTTGGGGGCGTCGAGCAGGTCATCCAGCGGCTGGATGGCGTTCTCGCTGATCAGCGTGCTGGTGTCCATGATGTCGGCACCCGAGTTGTTGATCAGGTCGCTCGGAGTGGTAGCCATCTTCGGCTGCTCCTGCGTCTTGATCTTCTGGGTGGCGCTCTGGTTCACCGTGACGTTGGCGTGCTTCGCGTTGAAGATCGTGACGTCCTTCTTCGCGTAGTCCGTGCCGAGACCACCGTCGAAGACGACGACCTTGACGGTGCTGCCGTCCTTCACGCCGAACGGGTTGTCGTTCGACTTCGCACCGGTGTCGCTGGTGCTCGGAGTGTCGGCGTCGGAACCGGCGCATGCGGAGAGCAGACCGGCGGCGGGCGTGGCGAGCAGGCCCGCAGCCGCCGCGCGCCGCAGGACGGTACGACGAGTCAGATCATTGGACATTTGGGGGTCTCCTCGGTTCGGGTCAGGCGGTTCGACGGACGCGTCCGGCGTACCGCGACTCGAGGGTGTGGTTGTGCTCGTCCCCGCCGGGGACGTTTGCGGACAGGTAGACGGGAGCCACCTCGCCCGCAGCCTCGATGCGTCGCACGACCTCGGCGACCACCAGCTGCGCGATGAGCGCGTTGGTGACCGAAGAGACCGGGCAGACCGCGCCGCCGCTATCCAGCGACAGCAGTGCGTCGCCGTACGGCGCGCCGTTGTCCAGCACGACGTCGGCAATGTCGGCGAGCCGCTTACCCGAGGGGTGCCTGGGGGACACCCGGACGGTGTGCTCGACCGAGGTAATGGCGATCAACTTGTGACCGCGCTGCTTGATCAGCAGCGCCATCTCGACGATCCCCCCGTTGATCCCCGACTGCGAGGCCATCACGAACACGTCCTCGGGACGCGGCGCGGCGATCTCGTAGAGCTTGACCGCGATACTGGGATCGCGTTCGAGCTTCTCGTTCTCGAGGATCTTCGGGTCCTCGCCGCCGTAGACGACGAGGTCCCGCAGGAGGATCTTGTTCGTCGGCACGAGACCTCCGGCGCGGCCGGCGAAATCCACCGCCACCGCCTCGGAGTGCCCGGTGCCGAACGCCTGTAGGAGGCCGCCGGCGTGAATCGCGGACACAATGTGGTCCGCGGCTTCGCCGATGTTGTCGGCCTGGGTGAGTGCGATCCGGTCGATGACCGACTGGATCGCGGAGACGTAACCGTGAGCGGTGACGGCCATCCCGTCGCCCTTTCCCGCGCGAGCGTCCTGGAGAGTGGTCACGGCGCGTCCTTTCCGGAGGCCGACCGATGGCCGGCGACCGCCTGGGCCGTGACGGAGAACGCTGCGTGGGCGCGCTCGTGGGTGCGCTGGGCGACCGCGATGTACAGCAGGTCGAGCACCACGAGCTGCGGGTGCCGGGCCGAGAGGGCGTCCGGCCGGAAGGTGGTCGCCTGCGTCGCGGTGAGCAGGACGATGTCGGCGACCTCGGCCAGCGGCGAGCGCGGGAAGCTCGTCAGCGCGATCGTCGTCGCGCCCCGGCTGCTGGCCTCGGCGATCATCTCGATCGTCTCGCGGGTCTGCCCGCTGTGTGAGACGCCGAGGGCCACGTCGCCGGCCTTGAGCAGCGCCGCACTGGCCAGACCGTTGTGCACGTCGGTCCAGGCCCAGGCCGCGATGCCGATGCGGTGCAGGCAGAACTGCATTTCGCCGCCGACCAGCGCGCTGCCGCTCGCGCCGTAGATGTCGACCCGGTCGGCGCGGGCGATGGCCTCCGCGGCGCGCTCGATCTCGGAGAGGTCGAGCAGCGAGGCGGTGTCGTGCATCGCCTGCGTGTCCGCGGCCATGATCTGGCCGAGCACGCGCTCCAGGGGGTCGGTCGGCTGGATCTCGCGCCCGATGTCCATCGTCCAGCCGCCGGTGCGGGCGGCCCGGCCGGTCTCGCCGGCGATGGCCAGCCGCAGGTCGGCATAGCCGACGAAGCCCAGGGCCCGGCAGAACCGGGTCACGGTGGCGGGCGAGGTGCCGCTGCGCTCGGCCAGCTCGACGATGGTCGAGCGGGCCGCGGCGGCGGGGTCGGCGAGGATCAGCTCGGCCACGCGCTGCAGGGCACCGGTGAACTCGGGCAGCCCGGCGCGGACCCGGACCAGGACACTCTCACCGTTGCCGGAGGCCAGGAAGCCCTCCATGGGGGCGGGCGAGACGGGGACCGCGGGCAACGGCGAGGCACTGACAGCGGTCGGCACCGCCGTCGTGACTTCCTCGCGTGACACCATCGCGCTCCCTTTCAGCAAGGTTCCTTAACTGTTAGTGGTAAAAGTTCTTACTGAGACCCCCTCTGTGTCAAGGAGTTGGGCGAAGTTTTCAAACTGTTACCTGCGGCGGAGAGCTTAAAAGGGCCTAAAAACCCTGGTCACGGTACTTCTTGATCTTGAAACGGCACCGCCCGCCGATCAGCCACCAGGACATCACCTGAGACCGGTCGACGGGCAGAGGGTCGAAGCAATTACGTCTGATTTGTTACTTGTTTTCGCCCAAAATAGGCGACTTGGGAGGAGTACCGCCGAAATCTCAGCCGGAAGCGCTCCCATGCTCCCGTAACACGTTGGTCAGAATTTCCAGACCTTCGCGGGCGTCGGCCTCGCTCAGGTTCAGCGGCGGGCCCATCCGGATCACCGTGCCGTAGAGGCCGCCCTTGCCCACCAGCAGCCCGTCGCGCTTGCACGACTCGAACACGGCCGTGGTCGCGGCCGGGCTGGTCAGCTCGATGCCGATCATGAGCCCCTTGCCCCGCACCTCGGCCACGATCGGGCTGTCCACGG
This sequence comes from Dactylosporangium sp. NPDC051541, assembly GCF_044454505.1. Classification (NCBI taxonomy): domain Bacteria; kingdom Bacillati; phylum Actinomycetota; class Actinomycetes; order Micromonosporales; family Micromonosporaceae; genus Dactylosporangium; species Dactylosporangium sp. NPDC051541. Next base: position 275,538 of record NZ_JBITDU010000003.1, on the reverse strand, counting down.
CGCGCAGCCCGTCCAGCAGGATCGCGCCGGTAAAGGCCGCGTTCGCCTGCAGGTCGCGATCGACGATGTAGTCGACCACCGCGTTGCCGGCGGCCGTGGAGATCGGGTTGCCGCCGAACGTCGAGAACGAGATGCCCTGGACCGCCTCCAGGACCTCGGCCTTGCCGACCACCCCGGCCAGGGCGAACCCGTTGCCGATGCCCTTGGCGAACGTGAGCAGGTCGGGCCCGACGCCGTGCGCCTGGTACCCCCAGAAATGCTCACCGGTCCGGCCCCACCCGGTCTGCACCTCGTCGGAGATCAGCAGGATGCCGTGCTCGTCGAGGACCCGCTGCCAGACCGACATCAGCTTGTCGGGCCCGTGCGTGAACCCGCCGACGCCCTGGATCGGCTCGGCGATCAGGGCCGCGACCGGCCCGGCCGTGGTCGTCGCCAGGACCTCCCGCAGGTCCTCCTCGGCCGCCTCCAGATAGCGCTCGTCGCTCATCCCGCGCAGCAGCCCGCGCAGCCGGTCCCCCGAGTGCAGGTAGCTGACGTTGTACGGGCTGTAGGCGGACGCCGACCAGGCGCGGTTGCCGGTCACGGCAATCGTCGCGGCCGTGCGCCCGTGGTAGCTGTTGCGCACCGCCAGGATGCTGTTGCTGCCGCGGTGGTTGGTGGCCACCTGCAGCGCCGCCTCGTTGGCCTCGGTGCCGGAGTTGGTGAAGAACACCCGGGCGTCCGGGATGCCGGACAGCTTCGCGATCTTCTCCGCCAGCTCCACCTGCTGGCGGATCAGGTACAGCGTGGAGGTGTGCACGAGCCCGGTCCGCAGCTGCCGCTCGACCGCCTCCCGCACCTCCGGCAGGTCGTAACCCAGCGAGTTGGTGAGCACACCGCCGAAGAAATCCAGGTAGATTTTTCCATCACTGTCCGTGACGCGGGAACCCTGCCCCGTGACGAGCTCGATCGGCTCCTCGTAGTACATGGGCATCCAGCTGGGCATGACGCGCTGATGCCGGGTGAGTAGGTCATCCATCCCGTCATTCTCGCGCTGGCGTTTTCACGACGCTTCGATATGCTGACCCGCGATGTCGACGGCACCGAGACGTTTTTTCACGCTCCTGGTCACCGCTGTGCTTCTGGTGGCCACGTTCGGTGACGCCGCGAGGGCGGAACCGACCCCCGGCGCGGACGAGGACGGCGGCCAGAACCTCACCGTGCGTCAGGCCCTGGACAAGGCGACCGCGGAGTACAACGACGCGAAGGGCCGCCTGGACAAGTCGGTGGCCGACCAGGCCTCCATCGGCGACCAGAAGGCCAAGACCCAGGCCCGCCTCACCGAGCTGCAGGCCTCCGCGGGGGCGATCGCCAACGCGGCCTACCGCGGCAACCGGGTCAGCATGGTCAACGTCATGATCGGCGCCCAGGACCCCGACGACATGCTGCACAACATGGTCACCGTCGAATACATGCTGCAGCAGGAGAACCGGCAGCTGCGCGACGTCACCGAGGCGCAGCGGCAGCTGGAGCAGCAGGGCAAGGACATCGACGCGGCCGTGGCCAACCAGCAGGCCCAGCTGAAGGTCCTCGAAGCCAGCAAGAAGGCGGCCGAGGACGCGCTGAAGAAGGCCGGCGGCGGCGCGGACGTGAGCGGCGGGCTCCCCTCGGGCGGCAAGGTCACCACCAACAACGTGGCCCGCAACTCCGACGGTTCATACCCGAAGGAGGGCTGCACCCTCGACGACCCGACGACGTCGAGCGGATGCCAGTCACCGCGGACCACCAACATGCTCGGCGAGGCCCGCAAGGCCGGGTTCACGCACTACACGTCCTGCTACCGCAGCGGCGGGGGCGGCGACCACCCCCTCGGCAAGGCCTGCGACTTCTCCGCCAACGCATCGACATTCGTGAACGCCAGGGCGACCGGTGCGGACAAGACGTACGGCGACAACCTGGCCGCCTGGGGCGTGGCCAACCAGAAGAACCTCGGCATCAAGTACGTGATCTGGTACAAGCGGATCTGGCAGCCGAGCTCGGGCTGGAAGTCGTACGGCGGGGACGGCACCCCGGCCGGCGACCATTACAACCACGTGCACATCTCGATGCAGTAGCGGCTGCGGCGCCGCCGCACGACGGTCGGCGGGGCCGTGACGACGGTCGGCGCGGCCGCGGCACGACGGTCGGCGCCGCCGCACGACGGTCGGTGGCCCGGGGGTCGCCGAGCCGCCGACCCCGGTCAGGGTAGACCAGCTTGCGCGCGCTTGACCTAATTCGTCGATGGGCCGAAGCGTCAGACCATTCTTAGAATGCCCGATATAGCTGTTTGGTGAGCTTTATCGATCTTGAGTGGAATGTTGACATGCACGCAGAGGCTGAGTCGCGGGTGAAGCTGGTCGGGCTGCTGGAAGCCATGGGCATGGCCCTGCCGGAGGCGACGGGACGGAGCCGGGGCGTCAGCCCCTCGATCACCGACACCCGGCTGCCGGTCGGGTTCGACGACGACGAGTTCGGCGACCACGAGGACGCGGCCCCGGTGTTCGACGATCAAGAACATCACCCCGGCGGCGGTACCGTCGGGGCCGCGCTCGACGAACCGCGCCGGTCCACCCGCGCCGTCGGATCCGCGGTCGTCCAGCAGCGCCGACCGGCCGCCGGGGACGATTTCGCCCGCAACCGGGGCACGTGGGAATGGGCGCGCACGGAGCCCAATGCCGTGCACCGGCCGGCCCGCAGCCGCAGTGCCCGCACCCGCAATCACGGCGGCGCGTATTACCGCAGCGAACATGCGCGGATCACGGCGATGGACGACGAACCCGCCCCGGCCGCGCCGCGATTCCCGATGATCTCGTATCACGGCCGGCACCGCCGGCTCGGGCACTAGCCTCTTTTTTCGGATTTCCCGGCTGCCGCCCGCGGGCGCGCCATCCATCTTTTCCGGCCGCCGCCGATATGTGCACGGCGCGTGGCCCACCATTCTTCATTCTGCTCGGAGGAGCTCATGCACGGCGATGACGCGCGCGCCGACAATGCGCCGGGAAACGTCACCACCATGGAACCGAAACCGCGCCGGACGGCCGTGCTCGTCCGGTATCCGGCCACGGTCGCCCGGCCCGGCGCCGCGCCCGCGCGGGCGCCCCGGGCACCGCGCCCGCGCAACGTCGCGAAGCCGGTGCCGGTGGGTCCGCGGCCGGCGGCCGTGCCCGCCCCCCGCCGGCCGCACCCGCTCGCCGCGCCGGTCCGGGCGGCGACCGGCGTCGCGCCGGCCCGGGCCGCGATCGGCGTCCTCCTGCCGCCGGAGTCGGACCGGACCGACGTCTTCTGGCGACCCCCGGGTCGGCACCGGGCGCGGGAGCTCCCGGTGGTGCATCAGGGCTGGCACCGCTGGCCCTGGTCGATCGGGTTCGACGCCGCCGTCGCCGTGGTGGGGCTCGGCGCACTGGAGATGCTGCTCGACGCCCTGCTGTGACGGCATGGCAAAGGCCGGCGGACGCGATGTCCGCCGGCCTTGTCCGTCTTGCGGCGGCGGCCGGTCCCGGCCGCCGTCGCCGTCAGCCGAAGTGGTCGCCCGTCTGGTGGATGTCGGTCTGCAGCAGCCCCTGGCGCAGCGCGACCATCAGGGCCTGGGTGCGGTTGGTCGCGCCGAGCTTCTCCACCAGCCGCGTGACGAGATGCTTCGCGGTGGAGTGCGAGACGTACAGTTCGCGGGCGATGCCGGCCACGCTCAGACCGTCGGCCAGCAGCGTCAGGAGGTGCCGCTCCGACTCCGTCAGCTGCGGCCCCTTCGGCGCCAGCCGGCGCTTCATCGCCTGGGCGAGGTCGGGGGCGGTGAATGCGGTGGGCGCGCTCGCGGCGTACCGGACGACCGCGATGACCTCCTGCACCGGCACCGACTTCGGCACGAACGCGCTGGCCCCGGCCTCCATCGCGGCGAAGAGCACATCGTCGTCGCCCCACGTGCTCAGCACGACGATCCCGATGCCGGGCATCGCCTCGCGCAACGCGCCGGCGGCGTCGAGCCCCGAGCCGTCGGACAGCTGGACGTCCATGATCACCACGTCCGGGCGCAGCAGCACGGCCAGCCGGATCCCGTCGGCGACGCCGCCGGCCTCCCCCACGACGTCGAGCTGGCCGGTCCGCTCGAAGGCGTGGCGCAGACCGCGCCGGATGAGGTCGTGATCGTCCACCAGCAACACGCTGATCCGGCCGCGGCGGCGGGGGCGCGGGCTGGTCGGCAGCGGCGCTCGCCGGGGCTCGGCCGTCGCCGCCGGCGGAGCCGGATCGGCGGTGCGCTTGCTGCGGCTCGGCTTCGGCTTGGACCGCGGTAAGTGAGGGTCAGCCGCATCCGCGGTGCTCAGCACCGCCTGTTGCCCGCAGATATCGGACCGGGGGCTCATAGGCCTTGCTCCGCTCTATCGATCGTATGATCCGGCGACTGCCCCCGACGCCACCGCGGCCGTACCCGGGCTCGACGCCACCACGGCCGTACCGGGGGTCGATGCCCAGCCGAGGGAACCCGAAAACCTGACAGACCGAGCCCGCCGACGCGGGCCCGGTCTGTCGACGCACCGGCGAAAAGCGCCGTACGCTCGGCGAATCGGTCCACGCGGGGGACTTCGCGGACCTCTGGGGCGGTGCCGGGTCACGGAGAACACCGCCCGTTCGGGTTACTTCGCTTCGAACGTGATCCGACGCCGGCGCAGCCGCACCATGCCCGCGCCGATCAGCACCAGTAGCACTCCGCCCCCGCCGAGCAGGGCCGTGTCGGAGCCGGTCACCGGGAGCGCGCCGGTGGCCGACGCCCCGCTCACGGCGAGTGGATCCTCCGCGTTCGCGGCCTGTCCGCTCACGCCTTGGCCCACGGAGTCGAGCCCGAAGTCGAAGCCGTCGCCGTCGGGGCCGTACCCGTCCGGCGCCCCGGCCGCGTACTGGTCACTGTCGGCGGCGGCCTGGCCGTCGCCGGCGTCGTCGCAGTCGCCGGGCTGTTCCCACGTGTGCGCGGTCTGCTTCTCCTGCCCGTCGCGGTCTTCCAGCACGACCGTGACGACCAGGGGGTCCCCGCCGGCCGGCGCGGCGACGGGGTGCAGCGACCGCTGCCCGGGCGCCACCACGACGACGTCCTCGCCGACGGCGTACACCACGTTGCCGCTGTCGTGCTCGTTGGCCAGCGTCACGTCGACGCCGCCGTCGCACCGGTCGGCGAAGCTGATCGCGGCGGCCGGGGCCGCCGCGGCCGGTGACACCGACGCGATGATCGGCCCCAGGCCCAGCGCCAGTGCGACACCACAGCCTCGCGCCAGGTGATAAACCGAGTTCATAGGTCCTCGTCCGGGTTTGTCGGAAACCGGTGCGGCCGACGGTGACATGCCCCTCGCCGTCACCGCCGGCCGCACCGGCGGTCAGTAACCGCCGTTGGCGGCGGCGGCCGCGTACTGGCCGTTCGAGGAGGCGTGGCCGTTGGCGTTGCCGTTGCCGTGCCCGTTCCCGTTGCCGTTGCCGTGCCCGTTGCCGTTGCCGTTGCCGTGCCCGTTGCCGTTGCCGTGGCCGTTCGAGTTGCCGTGGCCGTTGGAGTTGCCGTGGCCGTTCGAGTTGCCGTGGCCGTTGGAGTTGCCGTGGCCGTGGTTGTTCTGGTGGGCCGTCGGGCGCACCCGGTGGCGGCCGCTGTAGTCCACGGCCTGCAGCGCGTAGACGTTGCTCCGGCCGACCTTCAGGCAGGCCGAGTCGTCCCAGTCGCCCCGCCACTCGCCGTAGTGGCCGGCGGCCTCGCAGGCGTTGCGGCCCTGGAAGAGCGCGACCGTGTAGGTGCGCACCTGCGAACCCGCGCTCCGCGCCCGCCAGTCGACCTGACGGAACCGGGCGTCGCGCAGGTCACGGCCGTCCTGGTGGCCGCGGGCGTCCTGGTGGCCCCGGCCGTCGCGGTCCTGGTGGCCGCGGGCGTCCTGGTGGCCCCGGCCGTCGCGGTCCTGGTGGCCGCGCCCGTCGTGGTCGCCCCGGCCGTCCTGGTTGCCGCGCCCATCGTGGTCGCCCCGGCCGTCGCGGTCACCCCGCCCGTCGTGGTCACCCCGGCCGTTCTGGTTGCCGCGGCCGTTCTGGTTGCCGCGGCCGTCGCGGTCACCCCGCCCGTCGTGGTCACCCCGGCCGTCCTGGTTGCCGCGCCCGTCGCGGTCGCCCCGGCCGTCGCGGTCACCCCGCCCGTCGTGGTCACCCCGGCCGTTCTGGTCGCCGCGGCCGTCGTGGTCGCCGTTGCCCTGGGCTCCACCGTTGCCGTGGCCGTGCTCGGTCTGGTTGGCGAGCGTGGTGCCGGCGGTGTCGGCGTGGGTCGTGCTCGCCGACGCCGCAGTGGCCGTGAGGCCCAGGGACGCACCGGCCACCAGGCCCATGCCGACCAGCGTCATCGTCCGGCGGGAATTGCTGTTCATTCGGTTTCGAGTCCTCTCAATGTGTGTTGCGGACTGAAAGAATCTAACCCATCAAATCGGGCATTTCCCGCGATTCTCCTCGTCGATTCGTTTCCTTTGCGCACGCTCTATTTCAAGATCATAAGTCATTCCGGTGGACCACCATCGAGTGCTCTGTACGATTCGCGATTCGCTTTTCGACCCCTGTGCGAGAGCTGCGGAGAAACCGATCTTTCCGGCCCTTCCATAGTTTCACGTTCGGCCGCCGAAATTGGCCGGAAACGACATTCGCGCGGCCGGTTCACAACCGGCCGCGCGCGTGATCTGGAAAAAGGTCTACATGGTCAGGGGCGGCAATATGGTCACCGCGCGTCGAACCGGATTCGCTGGCGGCGGATACGCACCAGCGCCAGCCCGCCCGCGAGCAGCGTCACGCCCAGGGACGCCAGCTCGATGACGTTTGCCCCGGTCACCGGCAGGCCGCCCGCCGCGGCGACGTCAGATCCGGCCCCCGCGCCGGCGACGCCAGGTCCGGCCGCCGCCGCGGCGAGATCCGGTCCGGTCTCTCCCGAAGCCGCGACGGGCTCCGCCTGGCCGGCGGCCGACACGGCGCTGCCGATCCCGGCCGCGGCCGGACCGTCGACACCGGCGACCGCACCGCTCGCGGGCCCGTAGCCGCCGTCCGTCCCCGCGTCGTCGTCCCCACCCGCCTCGCGGCCGGTCGAGCAGGTCGGCGGCCGGGACCAGTAATGCACGGTCTGCTCCACGGCGTCGTCCTGGTCGTGGACCTCGACCTTGACGACCAGCTCCCCGTCGCCGGTCGGGGCGGGCACGTGCTCCAGATGTCGCTGACCCGGGCCGACCACCACGACCGACTCATTGATCTTGAACACCAGGTTGCGACCGGTATAGGGGTTCGGCGCCTCGACGTCCGCGCCGCCGTCACACCGGTCCGCGAACCGGACCGCGACGGCACTGCGGTCGCCCTCCTCCGCGTTGGCGACGGCCGGGGCGAGCGCGCCGGCGAGGACCGCGGCGGTGCAGACGGGCAGGGCGAGGTGCTGCGGCAGGCGAAACACGGGCGTCTCATTCCTCAACTGGTCATGGCTCGGCTGGCGGGCCGGACGAACCTGGGCTGCGATGGCGGGTACGCGGGTAGCGGACCCGCCCGGCCACTCGTCGAAGGTTCCGGGCGGGTCCACTACGTCAAGGGCGCCGACGCGGCGGGATGCGAGAAAGGTAGCCCTTCAAACACGGTGAAAACGGACTTTACGGTCGTGAGTTCGTACGGTCTCCGCGCTCGGATTTGCATGATCGACGTTCAGGACGGTGTACCACCGCTGGGGCATTGCGGTAACGCTCGCCGTATGGCAATGAGCGCCGGACGGCCGCGGGGGCTTCGGGCTTGTACCATCCGCGCTGATGTTTCCGACCGTTCGCGAGGTGCTCGCGCTCGAACCGGTGCGCAACGGTGCGCCGCGGGTGGTGGCTGGGCAGGACGGGCTGGACCAGGCGGTTCGGTGGGTGCACAGCTCCGAGGTGCCGGATATCGCCACCCTGCTGCGCGGCGGGGAGCTGGTGCTGACCACCGGGATCGGGTTGCCGGCCGACGAGGCGGGGCTGCGGCGATACATCGCCGACCTGGCCGAGGTCGGGGCCTGCGGGCTCGCCGTCGAGCTGGGGCGGCGCTACGCGCAGCGGCTGCCCGCGGCCATGGTCAAGGCGGCCGACGCGCTCGGGTTGCCGCTGGTGGAGCTGCATCGGGGCACGCCGTTCGTGGCCATCACCGAGGCCGTGCACTCGATGATCATCGACGCCCAGCTGGCCGAGCTGCGGGCCACCGAGGAGATCCATCAGCGGTTCACCGACCTGTCGGTCGAGGGGGCCGGGCCGGCCGAGGTCGTCGCCCAGGCCGCGGCCCTCGCGGGGGCGCCGGTAGTGCTCGAGAACCTCTCCCGGCAGGTCCTGGCCTACGACGCGGCCGGGGAGAAGGCGGAGCTGCTCCTCGCCAGCTGGGAGGCGCACTCGCGGGCGATCCGGCCGGCCGGGCGGACCGGGTACGACGCCGGGGCCGGGTGGCTCGTCACCGCCGTCGGGGCGCGCGGGCAGGACTGGGGGCGGCTGCTCATGCGGGTGCCGGCGGCCGAGGCCCGCTACACGATCCTGATCGAGCGGGCGGCGTCCACGCTCGCGCTCGGGCGGCTGATCGACCCCGATCCCGAAGGGCCGCAGCGGACCCTGTTGCAGGCGCTCATCAACCACTCGATGCCCGTCGAGGAGGTGATGGTGCGGGCGCGGGCGCTGGGCGTACCGCTGGACCGCCGCCCTTTGGTCGGTGTCGTGATCCGCCCGGCCCTGGCCGCGGTGGCCGAGCGGGTCCTGGCCGAGATGTCGGTCAAGGGCCTCACCGGGACCCTGGACCCGCGGTCGGCGGGCGTGCTGATCACGCACGCGTCCGACGAGGTGCTGCGGGTCTTCGCCGAAAGAATTCACAAATCGGACCCGGCGGCGATCGTCGCGGCCGGGGAGATCGTCGCTTCGCCGCGGGAGGCCCGGCGGTCGCTGCTGGAGGCCGCACAGGTCGCCGACGCGGTGCGGCACCCGGTGCGCGGGGTCGTGCGGCTCACCGACGTGGGCCTGGCCGGGCTGCTGCACATGCTGCGCGACGAGCCCCGCCTGCAGACGTTCGTCGAGCGCGAGCTCGGGCCGCTGCTGGCCTACGACGCCCGCAACCCGCGTGAGCAGCTGCTCGAGGTGCTGCGGGTGTACCTCGAATGCGGTCGCAACAAGTCCGCCGCGGCCGAGCACAGCCACCTGTCGAGGCCCGCGTTCTACGAGCGGCTCGCGAAGATCGGTAAAATTCTGGGCGCCGACCTCGACTCCGTGCCGGCCTGCCTGTCGCTGCACGTCGCACTGCTCGCGCTGGACGCCCTCCGCAGCTGACGTCAGAGCGCACGCGGCTGACGTCAGGGCGGGCGGCGTTGACGAGGCCGACGAGGATGAACGCCTCGATGGCGGTGGGCATCAATGATCGGGTTGCCCGCCGTCACCCGGTGCGAACCACGGCGACCGGCGCGGGCAGAATCGGCCGGGTGCCGCCCGCCGAGATGATCACCGACCCGGACGACGCCCGCCTGGCCGACTACCGCGAGCTGACGGACGTCGCCCTCCGCACCCGGTTCGAGCCGCCCAACGGCCTGTTCATCGCCGAGGGCGAGCTGGTGATCCGCCGCGCGCTGCGGGCCGGCTACACGCCGAGGTCGTTCCTGGTCGACGCCAAGCGCGCTACCGACTTGTCAGATTTTTCGGATTTTTCGGTACTGTACGCAGCCGAGCAGAACGTCCTGGAGGCGACGACGGGCTTCCATGTGCACCGCGGCGTCCTGGCCTCGTTCCACCGCCAACCGGACCGGGCCGCCCCCGAGGTCCTCGAGACCGCGCGGCGCGTCGCGATCCTGGAAGATGTCAACAACCACACAAATGTCGGCGCGATCTTTCGCGGGGCGGCCGCGCTGGGCATGGACGCCGTGCTGCTCTCGCCTTCGTGCGCCGATCCGCTGTACCGCCGCAGCATTCGCGTCAGCATGGGCGAGGTCTTCGCGATCCCGTATGCCCGCCTCGACCCGTGGCCGGCCGCCCTCGAGACCGTCCGCGCCGCGGGCTTCACGCTCCTGGCGATGACCCCGGCCCCGGACGCCATCCCGATGCGGGATCTGACCACGGCCCAGCGCGAGCGCTCGGCGCTCCTGCTCGGCGCCGAGGGCCCGGGCCTGACCGGCCAGGCGATGGCCGCCAGCGACGTCCGCGTGGTGATACCCATGCACAACGGCGTCGACTCGCTCAACGTCGCCGCGGCCGCCGCCGTCGCCTTCTACGAGCTCTGCCGCTGACGTCCGTCCGGCCGGGCCCGGGTCAGGTAGGCCAGGACGGCAAGGACGCGGCGGTGGGTGTTGTCGGTGTCGAGCAGGCCCAGCTTCTGGAAGATCGCGCGCATGTGGGTCTCCACCGTCCGCTCGGCCACGCGGAGCCGGCCGGAGATCGCCGCGTTCGACCAGCCCTCCGCGACCAGCGCGAGGACCTCGCGTTCGCGGGCGGTCAGGGCGGCCAGGGCGTCGTGGTCGCCGATCGGGCGGACCAGCGCGCCGACCAGGGCCGGGTCGAGGGCGGAGCCGCCCGCGCCGACGCGGCGCACGGCGTCGAGGAAGTCGTCGACGTGCAGGACGCGGTCCTTGAGCAGGTAGCCGAATGCCCCGGTCGAGACGAGGTCGACGGCGTGCTGGGTCACGATGTGCTGGGACAGCAGCAGGATCGGCAGCGCCGGGTGTTCGTCGCGCAGCCGGCGGGCGGCGCGCAGGCCGTCGTCGGTCAGCTGCGGCGGCATGCGGACGTCGACGACGATGAGGTCGGGCACGTCGTGGCGGACCGCGGTCAGCAGCGCGTCGGCGGTGCCGACGGCGGCGGTGATGTCGTGGCCGGCCTCGGCCAGCAGGCGGGTCAGGCCCTCGCGGAACAGCACCGAGTCCTCCGCGACGATGATGCGCATCGCGGTCACACCTCGGCTCGGACGGTGGTGCCGGCGCCGGGCGGGCTGTCGATGGCGAGGCGGCCGCCGACGGCGGCGACGCGGTCGTTGAGGGCGGTCAGGCCGGAGCCGGGCACGGCGCCGCCGCGACCGTCGTCGTGGACGCGGACCAGCAGCCGGTCCGCGGGCTGGGTCACGGTGACGGCGATGCGGGTGGCGGTGGCGTGTTTGAGGGTGTTGGCGAGAGCCTCGGCGATGACGTAGTAGGCGGTGATGAGAGCGGGCTCGGCGACGGTGGTGGCGTCGATCCGCACCTCGACGGGCAGGGGGCAGTCGCGGACCAGGTCGCGCACGGCGGCGTCGAGGCCCTCGTCGAGGCGGCTCGGGCGGATGCCGTGGGCGATGCGCCGCAGCTCCGCGACCGTCGCCTCGAGCGCGCCGACGGCGGCGTCGAGCTCGGCCTGGATCGGGCCGTCGGGGGCCAGGGTGCGCTGGATCGAGCGCAGCCGCATGCCGACCGCCAGGATGCGCTGCTGGGCGCCGTCGTGCAGGTCGCGTTCGAGGCGGCGGCGCTCGTCGGTGACCGCCTCGACCAGGCGGGCGCGGCTGCGGCGCAGCTCGATGCGCAGGCGGCTCACCTCGATCGGCAGCCGCGCCTCCACCGCGAGCTCCCGGGCCTGGCGGGACCGGCGGGCGGTGGCCCGGCCGAGCACGAGCGCGCCGACCTCGGAGTCGCGGGCGGTGAGCGGCAGCCGGTCCGGCGGGGCGGCGACCGGGGAACCGGCGAGGTCCACGTACCCGTCCGCGCCCGGCAGCCGCAGCAGCACCCGCAGCCCGGGGTCGCCCAGGCTCCCGCGCAGCGCCGCCTCGACGTCCTCGGGCTGGGCCTGCCCGTCGCGGACCCGCCGGACGAACTGCCGCATCGCCGCCACCATGACCGTGCGCTCCCGGTCGAGCAGGCGGCCGACCGCGTCGTACACCCGGCGGTGCACCGGCAGCAGCGCGAGCGCGGTGACGAACGCCGCGGCCGTGATGCCGATCCGCTCGCCGGCGGCGCGGGCGGTGAACTGGGCGGCGGCCACGACGACGAGCGCGAACACGCCGGCGGACACGATCGACGTGATCAGCCAGGAGACCGTCGCGCTGAGCAGCCGGTCGACGTCGAGCAGGTCGTGGCGCAGGATCGCGATCGCCACCGCGGCCGGCACGATCAGGGCCATCGCGCCGAGAAACCCGCCGTAGGCGACCTCGACCGACGCACCGGCGAACTCGGCGACCCAGCCGGCCGCCAGCAGCACCGGCACGGACGTGGCGCCGAGCATCAGCCAGCGCAGCTGGGTCCGGATCAGGTCGTCGCCGCGGCGGTACCGCACCACGAGCGCAGCCACCGCCGAGCCGAGCACCCCGAGCAGCGCGAGCCCGGCGGCGGCATCGACGACGTGGAAGGCCGCCCTCGAAGCCGGCTCGAGGCCGCTCACCACGATCACGAACGTAGCCGCCGCGAGGAAGCACCAGGGCACCGCCCGCCAGCGGCGACCGGGCAGGAGGCCGGCCGGGAACACCAAGCACAGCCAGACGAAGCCGGCGAGGTTGAACACCCACACCCCGCCGGCGACCAGGGCCGGACCCCACAACTCCACGGCCCAGGTCAGGGCCGGCGCCGCGACAAGCCAGACGAGCGCCGGGCCGACCGGACTCCGCCGCCGTCGCCAGGCGACGAGCAGGCCCAGGAGGATCGCCGGCGCGGACCCGAGCAGCGGGAGCCACACCGGCTGGCCGCCGAGGAGCTGCAGCACCAGGCCCGCGACGTACGCGAGCAGGGCGAGCCCGGTGGTGATCACCTGCTCATGGTCGCGTATGGACCTGCCCGCGCGCATCAGTGCCAGCACACAGAGCCGGGTGCGCGCCCGCCCGGATGGCCGGCCGCGGCGCGGCGGCCATGCTCACGGCATGGAACTCATCGCTCTGGTACTGGTGCCGTTTCCGGTCGGCTTCTTCGTGCGCAACCGGCTGGCGGCCTTCGTCACGTTCCTCGCCGTGCACAGCTTCGTCTTCACCGTGCAGACCCTCAACGAGCTGGTCGAGTGGATCGGCGGGTCGGGGCGGGCCTTCGGCCCGTACCCGCGGGCCGACCAGACCGAGGTGTTCGCCTATGCCGTGGTCAACCTGGTCATCCTGCTCGCCGGGCTGGGGCTGGTGTCGCTCGGTGGCCGCCTCGGCGCCCGGCGGCGGGCCAAGGCCGACGGCCCCGTCGCGCTGGAGCCGTCGGCCTGAACCGCGTTACGCCCGCTCGGAGGGGGGCACGTCGTACTGCGACGCCGGGTTGCCCGGTGACGCCGGGAGTTGCTGGGTCGGCTGGTCGCCCGAAACCTGGGCGGCGGCCGCGGCGGCCTCCGCGTTGGCGGCGGCGGCGGCCTCCTCGGCGGCTCGGCGGGCCTCCAGGACCTCCTGCGACTCGAACTCCTCCAGGGAACTCTGGTCGACGTGGCGGCTGCGGTCCTCGTTGGTCATCTGCGACAGGCCGCCCAGGGCGCCGCCGATGCCTTCGAGGGCCTTGGTCAGCTCGACCGGGAGGATCCACAGCTTGTTGGACTGGCCGGCGGCGATCTGCGGGAGGGACTGCAGGTACTGGTAGGCCATGACCTTCGAGTCCGGGTTGGCCAGGTGGATCGAGTCGACGACGGTGCGGATGGCCTTCGCCTGGCCCTCCGCGGTCAGGATGCGCGACTGGCGATCGCCTTCCGCACGCAGTACCGCCGCCTGCTTCTCGCCTTCCGCAGTGAGAATCTGGGACTGCTTGAGGCCCTCGGCGTGCAGGATCGCGGCGCGGCGGTCGCGTTCGGCGCGCATCTGCTTCTCCATCGAGTCGCGGATGCTCGGCGGCGGCTCGATGGCCTTGATCTCGACCCGGGTGACCTTGATGCCCCAGCGGCCCGTCGTCTCGTCGAGGACGCCGGAGAGGTGGCGGTTGATCTCGTCGCGGCTGGTGAGGGCCTTCTCCAGGTCGAGGGAGCCGATCACGTTACGCAGGGTCGTGACCGTCAGCTGCTCGATGGCCTGCAGGTAGGAGAAGATCTCGTAGGTCGCGCGGACCGAGTCGACGACCTTGAAGTACAACACCGTGTCGATCGAAACGACCAGGTTGTCGGAGGTGATCACCGGCTGGGGCGGGAAGTTGACGACCGCCTCCCGCTTGTCGACCTTGTTGCGCACGGAGTCGATGAACGGCACCAGGATGTTGAGGCCGGGGGTGAGCGTCCGGCTGTACTTGCCGAGCCGCTCCACCACGTACTCCACCTGCTGCGGCACGACCTTCACCATCTTGACGATGGTGATGATGCCGATGAGGGCGACGGCGATGACGAGCACCGCCACAAACACGCTCGGGTCCACTGGGCCTCAGTCCTTCCACACCATTGCGGTCGCGCCCTTGATCTCGATCACCCGCACGCGCTCGCCCTGCTCGAAGGTCTGGGTGGCGTCGTACGGACGGGCCCGCCAGAGTTCACCGTCAATTTTGATCATGCCGTTGTCGTTGTCCACGGGCTCCATCACGAGCGCCATCGAGCCCTCGATGGCCTCGACACCCATCTGGGTGTCGCGTTCGTCGCGGTTCATGTATCGGCGCAGCGTGGGCCGCACCGCCACGAAGGACAGCGCGCTGACCACGGCGAAGACGATGGCCTGGACCGGCTCGTTGGCCCCGAGGGCGGCGGCCCCCGCGGCGGCGAACGCGCCGATCGCGAACATCAGCAGCACGAACGTGGTCGTGAAGATCTCCGCCGCGACGAGGGCGGCGCCGACGATCAACCAGACGATCAGCCAGACATCCACCCCTCGATCGTGTCACGCCGATGCACGTTCCGTCGTGCTCGGTGACCGCCCGTTGCGGGAACCTTGCCGATGCAGTTGGGCGGGTTGTGACAGCTTTGCCCCTCTTGCCAGAAACATCCGCCCGGCTGGACGACCTCCTGGCCCGCGCGCACACCGACGCCCGCGTCCCGACCCTGGTCGCCGGCATCGTGCGCGACGGCGCCCTGGCCCACGTCTCCGCCGCCGGCCCATACGCCGCCGGCCAGCAGTTCCGGCTCGGCTCAATTACCAAAACCATGACCGCGGCATTGGTACTGGCACTGCGCGACGAAGGCCGCCTGGCCCTCGACGACCTGCTGTACCGCCACCTGCCCGGCACCCCCGTGGGCGCGGTGACCCTCCGCCAGCTCCTGGGCCACGCGGGCGGCGTGCAACGCGAACCCGACGGCGACTGGTGGGAGCGCAACGGCGGTACCGACGTCGACACGTTCCTGTCCACGCTCACCGCGGACAAGGTCGCGTACCCCCCGCTGCACGGTTTCCACTACTCCAACCTCGCCTACGGTCTGCTGGGGGCCGTGGTCGCCCGCCTGGCCGGCGAGGACTGGCGGGAACTGCTCCACAAGCGACTCCTGCGCCCCCTCGAACTGAACCGCACCACGTACGCCGCCCAGGAGCCCTTCGCCCGCGGCTACGTCGTGCACCCCTGGCTCGACCAGCTCCGCGAGGAGCCCCGCCCGGACGCGGGCGCGATGGCCCCGGCCGGCCAGCTCTGGTCGACGGTCGAGGACCTGGCCCGCTGGGCCGCCTTCCTGGCCGACCCCGACCCCGCCGTCCTGGCCCCGGCCACGGTCGACGAGATGTGCACCCCGGTCGTGCTGAGCGACCTGGACAGCTGGCGCTCGGGCCACGGCCTGGGCCTGCAGCTCTGGCGCCGCGGCGACCGCGTCTACGCCGGCCACAGCGGCTCGATGCCCGGCTACGTGGCCAACCTGGCCGTACACCGCCCGTCCCGGACCGCGGTGGTCGCCTTCGCCAACGCGTACACGATGCACCACCCGGGCGGCCTGAGCGGCTTCGCCCTGGACCTCCTCGAAACCGTCCTGGACCGCGAGCCGGCCCGCCCGGCCCCGTGGCGCCCCGGCCCTCCCCCACCCCCGTCGGTAGCCCCGCTGACCGGCCGCTGGTGGTGGATGGCCCGCGAGTACGAGGCCGCCTGGCAGGACGAAGCTCTGATCATCACCCCGCTCACCACGGGCCGCGAACCGTGGCGCTTCGAACCCGACGGCCTGTCGCCCGACCGCTGGCTCGGCCGCTCCGGCGAGAACGACGGCGAGCTCCTGCAGGTCCGCCGCTCCCCGTCGGGTGAGGTGACCGCCCTGGACATCGCCACCTTCGTCTTCACCCGCGACCCCTGGCCCGATCTGGGCTGACGCCGCCGGCACTTCGTTTGGACCCGAAAAGTCGGGCGCTCCGCGCCGCGCTGCGCTCGACTTTTCGGAAATATGCCCTGTCGGGTGATAAATCCGATATGTCGAGCGAAGCGAGGCGCGCAGCGCCCGATATATCGGAAATGTACGCAACGACCGCGCGAACGAGACGCGCAAGAGCATGCTGCCGCTCATCGAACGCGTCAGCCAGGACCACAGGCCGGTCGAGATCGTCTCCGCGCGGTAACGCAGTCTGCTGAGCAAGAGCGGCAAGCGATCGTCAAGTCCCGGCCGCCGCCAGCACTTCCAGGAGGGCGTGGGACGGCGGCGCGCCGGACGGCCGACCGCGAAACCTGAGCCGCAGTCTCACCGACGGCGCGTGGAACGGTCGCGCCGCGCCGACGATGAGCACCGTCCGGTCTGCTCCGTCAAGCCCACCGAAATCGTGATCCTGTCCTCTGCCAGCACCGCCGACGAGTGAGGCGTCAGAGCATCGGGGCGTTGCAGGCGGCCACCAGGGCGCGGCGGCAGGCGGTGGTGAGCGGGCGCAGGGCGGCGTCGCGCTGCTGGACCTCGTAGCCGTTGACGGCGCCGCCCGGGGCGGCGTGCTCGGCCAGGGCCAGGACGCGGTCCAGGACGCTGGCCCGGGCGTAGAGGCGGCGGGCGCGCGGGTCGTAGCCGGGCGGCAGGTCGGTCGCGCCGTCGGGTTTGCGGATGGCCTCGATCGCGCCCGCCAGCTCGGGGCGCCACTGGGCGATGTCGAGCTTCGCGAGGGTGCGGGTCGCCGTGACCAGCTCCGCCGACAGTTCCGCCTCCGCCTCGGCGGTGCTCGGCTCGTAGGTGCGGGGGCGCTCCTGCGGCAGGGCGAACACCTGCCAGCGGACCGTCTCGAACTCGTCGCCCGAGCCCGAGGTGTGCAGCCGCACTTCCGGCACGAAGCCCAGCTCGCCCGCGATGACGCCCTCGCCGGCCAGGAGGGCGGCGCTGGTGAACGGGCCGGGGCCGGGCAGGCCGCGGGGGTCGCCGGGGACCGGCAGCACCAGGCGCACTTCGTCGGGGTGCAGCTTCGACAGCGGCGCGAGGGCGTCGGGAAGCGACACGTCGGTCCAGGTGCCGGGGACGTCGGAGACCATGTGCTCCTCGTCGCCGGAGATCTCGGCGGCGGCGTCGTCGCACGGCACCAGGCCGGCGCGCCACGCCCGGACCCATGCCACGAAACGCGCCGAGCGGCGCGCCTGGAGGGTCGCCGCGCGGGCTGCGGGGGACATGGGAGCAAGGGTACGTGCTGACGTGCCGGTATGTCTCGCAGGCGAACAGGCCGTCAGCCGATACGCTTCCCGGCCATGGACGTCCTGGCGAACAACGACTGGCGGCGCCGGCGCGCCGTTCCCGTGGTCGACGCCGAACTCGACCTGGTCGTGGAGGACGCGGACTCGGGCTTCTGCGGGGCCGTCGTCGGGTTCGAGTACGGCGCCGTGGTCCTCGAGGACCGCCACGGCACCCGGCGCAACTTCCCCCTGGAACCGGCCGCTTTCCTGCTCGAGGGGCGCACGGTGACCCTGGTGCGGCCGGCTCCGCAGCGGGTACAGCAACGAAAAGTGACAGCGTCAGGCTCGATCGCGGTCGCCGGGCAGTCGGCCCGCGTCGCCCGCCGCAGCCGGATCTGGGTCGAGGGCATCCACGACGCCGCCCTGGTCGAGCGCATCTGGGGCGACGACCTGCGCGTCGAGGGCGTGGTGGTCGAGCCCCTGGACGGCATCGACGAGCTCGCGGGGGCCATCCGGGACTTCGGTCCCGGTCCCGTGGCGCGGCTCGGGGTGCTGGTCGACCACCTGGTGCCGGGTTCCAAGGAGAGCCGCATCGTGGCCGCCGTGCAGTCGCCGTACGTGCTGGTCACGGGCCACCCGTACGTCGACGTGTGGCAGGCCGTGAGGCCCGAGGCGGTCGGCATCCGGGCCTGGCCGGTCGTGCCGCCGGGGCAGAACTGGAAGGAGGGCGTGTGCGCGGCCCTCGGGGTCGCGGAGCCGGCCGAGCTGTGGCGGCGGATCCTGGCCTCGGTGTCGAGCTTCCGGGACGTCGAAACCCCGCTGATCAACTCGATGGAGCGCCTGATCGACTTCGTCACGGAGCCGGACGAGGACGTCTGAGGGCCCGCCGCCCCGCCGACCGAGGTGCGGCGGGGCGGGAGACTCCATTCAGACCTCGTCGATCAGGTGGGCGACCGACGGGATGATGCGGGACGGGCGGTAGGGGTAGCGCTCCACGTCCGCCGCGGTCGAGATGCCGCTCAGGACCAGGATCGTCTCCAGGCCCGCCTCCAGGCCGCACAGGACGTCGGTGTCCATGCGGTCCCCTATCATCGCCGTCGTCTCGCTGTGGGCGTCGATGGAGTTGAGGGCGGAGCGCATCATCATCGGGTTGGGCTTGCCGATGAAGTATGGCTCGATGCCCGTCGCCTTCGAGATCAGCGCCGCGACGGCGCCGCAGGCGGGCAGGGCGCCCTCGTTGGACGGGCCCGTGGCGTCGGGGTTGGTGCAGATGAAGCGGGCGCCGTTGTTGATGAGACGGATCGCCTGGGTGATGGCCTCGAACGAGTAGGTCCTCGTCTCGCCCAGCACGACGTAGTCGGGCTCGGTGTCGGTGAGGATGTAGCCGACCTCGTGCATGGCCGTCGTCAGGCCCGCCTCGCCGATGACGTAGGCGGTGCCGCCGGGGCGCTGCGTGTCGAGGAACTGGGCGGTGGCCAGGGCCGAGGTCCAGATCGCGGACTCCGGCACGTCGAAGCCGATGCGGCGCAGCCGGGCCTGGAGGTCACGGGCGGTGTAGATCGAGTTGTTGGTCAGGATCAGGAACGGCTTGCCGGACGACCGCAGCCGGTTGACGAACTCCGGTGCGCCCGGCACGGGCTCGCCCTCGTGCACGAGGACCCCGTCCATGTCGGTGAGCCAGGACTCGATGGGCTTGCGTTCTCTCACGCGACGAATACTCCCTCAGCAACGTTTCGAGCCTATGGCCGTTTTGGTGACAGGCAGCAGTCGGCCGGACAGAAATCCCAGGTCGGGACGGTTCCGAGGGCGTGACGCACATTACCGTGAGCAAGCACTCGTTCGTCGACCAGCTGCCGGATCAGGTCCACGAAGCGCGGGTCGGCGCCCGGGGTGGCGGCCCGGACGTAGGCCAGGCCGAGCCGGTCGGCGGTGGCCCGGGCCTCCTCGTCGAGGTCCCAGAGCACCTCGAGGTGGTCGGAGATGAACCCGATCGGGCTCACCACGACCTCGCGCACGCCGTCCTTGGCGAGCTGCTCGAGGTGGTCGTTGATGTCCGGCTCCAGCCACGGCACCTGCGGCGGGCCGGAGCGGCTCTGCCAGACCAGGTCCCAGGACAGCCCGGGCGCGGCCCGCGCGGCGACCAGCGCGGCCGTCTCCAGCAGCTGGGCCTGGTAGCGGCCGGCTCCCCCGGGCCCGCTGGCGGCGTTCATGGACGTCGGAATGGAGTGCGCGGTGAAGACCAGGCGGGGCGCGGAGAGCCCGGAGACGGCCGCTCGGACGGCGTCGGCATGGGGCTCGATATACCCGGGGTGGTCGTGGTAATGCCGAATCTTGTCGATGACCGGCGCGCCCGGCACCTCGGCCCGGGCCCGGTCGATGTCGTCGAGGTACTGCCGGCAGGACGAGTACGAGCCGAACGGGCTTGTCACAAAGGCGATCACGCGCTCCCGGCCGTCGTCGCGCATCTGGCGCACGGTGTCGGCGAGCATGGGGTGCCAGTTGCGGTTGCCCCAGTAGATCGGCAGGTCGACCCCGGGGCGCAGCGCCTCGATCAGCTCGCGGCACTGCGCGTTGATCGGCGAGACGCCGCCGAAGTGCCGGTAGTGCCCGGCGACGGCCTCCAGGCGCTCGCGCGGGATGCCGCGGCCGCGCGTGACGTTCTCCAGGAAGGGCAGGACGTCGTCCTGCCCTTCCGGGCCGCCGAACGAAAGCAAGAGGAACGCGTCGTAAACCACGCGTCAATCATGCAACGTCAGGCGGTGCCACCGATCGCGTGGTACCCGCCGTCGACGTGGACGATCTCGCCCGTGGTGGCCGGGAACCAGTCCGACATCAGCGCGCAGCAGGCCTTGCCCGCGGCGGCCTGGTCGTAGAGGTCCCAGCCGAGCGGGGCCGCCTTCGACCAGGTGTCCTCGAACACGGCGAAGCCCGGGATCGACTTGGCCGCCATCGTGCGCAGCGGGCCGGCGGCGACGAGATTCACCCGGATGCCGCGCGGGCCGAGCTCGCGGGCCAGGTAACGGGACGTGGACTCGAGGCCGGCCTTGGCCACGCCCATCCAGTCGTAGACCGGGTAGGCCCGGGTCGCGTCGAAGTCGAGGCCCACGATCGAGCCGCCCTGGCCCATCAGCGGCAGGCAGGCGACGGCGAGCGACTTGAACGAGAACGTCGACACGTGGATCGCGGTGGCGACGTCCTCCCACGGCGCGGCCAGGAAGTCGCCGCCCAGGCAACTGGCCGGGGCGAACGCGATGGAGTGCAGGACCCCGTCGAGGCCGTCGACGTGCTCGCGCACCTTGTCGGCCAGCCCTTCGAGGTGCTCCGGGTTGGTCGCGTCGAGCTCGATCACCGGCGCCGGCTCCGGCAGCCGCTTGGCGATCCGCTCCACCAGCGACAGCCGGCCGAAGCCGGTGAGCACGACCTTGGCTCCCTGCTCCTGGGCGAGTTTCGCGGCGGAGAAGGCGATCGACTGGTCGGTGATGATCCCGGTGATCAGCACCCGCTTGCCTTCGAGAAGTCCACCCATGGCTAACAAAGTCTCCTAGTGAGAAGCAGTTTCAGTGACCCATGCCCATGCCGCCGTCGACCGGGATGACGGCCCCGGTGATGTAGGCGGCGGCGTCGCTCGCGAGGAAGGTCACGACGTCGGCGACCTCCTCGGGCTTGGCCATGCGGCCCAGCGGGATGTTCTTCTTGTACTCCGCCTGCGTCGCCTCCGGCAGCACGGCGGTCATGTCGGTCTCGATGAAGCCCGGCGCGACCACGTTGGCGGTGATGTTGCGGCTGCCGAGCTCCCGGGTGATCGAGCGGGCCATGCCGACCAGGCCGGCCTTGCTGGCGGCGTAGTTGACCTGGCCGGGGCTGCCGTAGAGGCCGACGACCGACGAGATGAAGATGATCCGGCCCCAGCGGGCCCGCAGCATCTTCGACGCGGCCCGCTTGGCGCAGCGGAACGAGCCGGTCAGGTTGGTGTCGATGACGCCGGTGAACTGCTCCTCGCTCATCCGCAGCAGCAGCGTGTCCTGGGTGACGCCGGCGTTGGCGACGAGCACCTCGACCGGGCCGAGCGCGTTCTCGACCTCGGTGAAGGCGGCGTCGACGGCGGCACTGTCGGTGATGTCACACTGCACGCCGAAAAGACCCTCCGGAGCGCCGGAACCGCGGTGCGTGACGGCGACGCGGTCCCCCTGCTTCGCGAACGCCTGTGCGATCGCCAGTCCGATACCCCGGTTGCCGCCGGTGACCAGCACGGTCCTCGCCACGGTGCCGCCTTTCAGGATCCAGAAGAAATCGTCAGCAGGAGAGTAGGCGCTACCGGATGGTAGGACCCAACGCGGCGGGCGGATGATGCCGGGATCGGTCGCTGGGAGTAGCATCAAAGCGTCCACGACGTCCGGCCGCGTTGAAGGCTGGGCCCGTTTCGCTGACCGTCCGGCACGGCAGCTGCTCCACGGAGGTGATCGCTGTGCGAAGTAGCGATCCTTCCAGTCGTGGCCGGTAACCAGCACCACACCCGCCACGGCTTCCGTGTGTCTGTTCTCTTCCTCCGCTGACCACGCGCGGATGAATCCTGCCTGAGACAACACCCGTAGGAGCATGTCGTGAGCCGTTTTGTCGCGCCTTTGGGCTTTTTCCTGGCCGCCGTGTGGGTCTGCGCCCTGTTCTTCCTGGTCGGCGCGCACTAGCACGCCGACCAGACCGGCCAACCGCTACGGCAGCCGCGAGCCCCACAACAGGCTCAGCGCGCCCGCGCAGAGTGCCATCAGGAACCCGAACCCGAGATACCACTGGGTGATCTCCTGCGGCTTCGTGCGGTAGCCGATCGAGCTGCCCATGTCCGAGTAGACCCGCTTCAGCTCGTCCTTGCTGGCGGCCTCGTAGAAGTACCCCTTCGTGACCTCCGCCACCTTCTGCAGGGACGGGCGGTCGACCGGCACCCGCTGCGGGGTGTTGCCGATGCGCACGACCCCCTCGTCGGTGCCGAACGCGATCGTCGACACCGGCACGTTGGCCGCCGACGCCGCCGCGGACGCGTCCTCCAGGGAGCGGCCGGCGGTGCGGAAGCCGTCGGAGAGCAGCACGATCCGGGCCGGCGGCGGTCCGTTGGCCCCGTCGGCGGGCACCGTGCGGATCGCGTCGAGGCTGGTGAAGACCGCCTCACCGGTGGCCGTGGACTCCTGCAGGGTCAGGCCCTCGATGGCCTGCATGACCGCGTTGCGCTCCTTCGTCGGCGAGACCAGCACGCTGGCGGTCTTCGCGAACGAGACCAGGCCCACGTTGAAGCTCGGCGGGAGCTGCTTCACGAAGTCCTCGGCGGCCGACTTGGCCGCCTCGATCCGGGTCGGGGCCACGTCGGTGGCCTGCATCGACAGCGAGACGTCGATCGCCAGCATGATCGTGGCCCGCTCCAGGGGCTCCTTCGTGTCCACCGACGGGCGGGTCAGGCCGAACGCCAGGATCACCAGGCTGAGCAGGAACGCGGCCGCGCTGACGTGCCGGCGCACGCCGATGCCCTTGGGCACCAGGCTGCTGAGCAGGTCCACGTTGGTGAAGCGGACGGCGAACGCGCGGCGGTGCAGCTGCCGCCACACGTATATGCCGATCACCGCGGCCACGGGGATCAGGGCGAGCAGCCACCACGGCGAGAGCAGACGGATCATCGGGTCGTACCTCGAGTTCGGGCGTGTCGCTGGGCCGCGACGAACCGGACGATGTCCAGGAGCCAGTCGGAGTCGGTGCGCAGCCGCAGGTGGGCCGCGTTCGCACCGCGCAGGGCGGCGGCGATCTCGGCCCGCTGGGCGGCGGCCGCGTGGGCGTAACGGTGCCGCAGTTTCGGGTCCGCCGTCTGGACCTCGTGCATGCGCCCCGTCTCGGGGTCGACGAGCGCGATGACGCCGACGTTGGGCAGCTCCAGCTCACGCGGGTCGACGACCTCGACGGCGAGCAGGTCGTGGCGGACCCCGAGCTTGCGCAGCGGGCGGGCCCACTGCTCCGCCGGGGTCATGAAGTCCGAGATGACCACGGCCAGGCCGCGCCGTCGCGGGGGCCGGTTGAGCATGTCGATGAGCGCGCCGAGGTCGGCGCGGCCGGGCCGGCCCCGGGTGTGCGCGATCGTGCGCAGCAGACCCTGTGCGTCCTTGCGGCCGGGGCGCGCGGGGAGCCGGTTGGTCGCGTCGGCAGTACCCACGACGGCTCCTATGCGGTTTCCACCACGGACCGTCAGGTGCGCGATCGCGGCCGCCGCGGCCACCGCCAGGTCGCGTTTCAGGTAGAGCGCCGTGCCGAAGTCGAGGCTGGCGCTCAGGTCGACGGCCAGCCAGGTCTCCAGCTCGCGGTCGGAGACGGTCTGCCGGACGTGTGGCAGCGTCGTGCGCGCGGTGACCGGCCAGTCCATGCGGCGCACGTCGTCGCCCGGCCGGTACTCCCTCGACTCCCCCGCCTCCGTGCCCGGCCCCGGCAGCAGGCCCAGGTAGTCGCCCTGGAGCAGGCCGTCGAGCTTGCGGGTGACGAGCAGCTGCATGCGGTTGAGGACGACCTCCGCGCGGGAGTCGTCCAGGCCGGCACCGCTCTCGATCTTCACCGACCCGGCCACGTGGTGATGGTCGTCGTCGCGCCCGGCTGCCCGGCGGTCCCCCCGGCGGCCGGCGCGGTGGTCGCCTGCTGGCGGGGCGCGACGGTGGGCGGCGGCACGGCGGCGAGCACCCGGCGCACGACGTCGTCGGCCGGGATGTCGTCGGCGAGCGCGTCGTAGGACAGTACGAGCCGGTGACGCAGGATGTCCGGGGCGATGTCCTGCACGTCCTGGGGCAGCGCGTAGTCGCGGCCGCGCAGCAGGGCGAGCGCGCGGCAGGCCCGCACGATGCCGAGCGAGGCGCGGGGGCTGGCACCGTACTGAATGAGATGCGCGATGTCCCCCAGCCCGTGCTCGGCCGGGTTGCGGGTCGCGACCACCAGCCGCACCGCGTAGTCGACGAGCGCGTTGTGCACGAACACGTCGTCGGCCTTGTCCTGCAGCGCCATGAGCTCTTCGGTGGTGAGCACCGCGACCGGCTCCGGGGTCTTGACGCTGACCCGGTAGACGATCTCGCGCTCCTCGGCGTCGGTGGGGTACCCGACCTGGATCTTCATCAGGAACCGGTCGCGCTGGGCCTCGGGCAGCGGGTAGACACCCTCCTGCTCGATCGGGTTCTGGGTGGCCATGACCAGGAACGGCCGGGGCACCTCGTAGGTCTGGCCGCCGACGGACACCTGCTGCTCGGCCATGACCTCCAGCAGCGCCGACTGCACCTTGGCGGGCGCCCGGTTGATCTCGTCGGCGAGCAGGAAGTTGACGAACACCGGCCCGAGCTCGACGTCGAACTGCTCGTTGGACTGCCGGTAGATGCGCGTGCCGACGATGTCGGCCGGCACCAGGTCGGGGGTGAACTGGATGCGGGAGAACGTCCCGCCGACGACTTTGGCCAGGGTCTCCACGGCCAGGGTCTTCGCGACGCCGGGCACGCCCTCGAGGAGCACGTGGCCGCGGCTGAGCAGGGACACGAACATCCGCTCGATCATGCGGTCCTGGCCGACGATCACCCGCTTGACCTCGAAGAGGGCCCGTTCGAGCACGGTCGCGTCCTGAGCGGGGGTCGAGACAGGGTTGCTCGGCTGGGTCACCGGTCCTCCACGCACGTTTTCGTCTTTTGCAAGTCAACCTAACGCGGTTACAAACCTAGCGTCGGTCAACCTAGCGTCGCACGGCGCGGCGACGAATCACGATCCGATGCTCCTGGGAGCCTACTGAGAATTGCCCCTTCGCCCGCTTAGTCCGATATATCGGGAATGTGGCTATCGATGGTACGGCCATTCGTCACCCGGCGAGCGGGACGACTGGACATCACCCGTACCGCAGTGGGTACGATTCACCCGTCGCCGGGCGGCTTCCCCCGTGGCCGCCCGGCGCTCACCCTCCTCGCGTGGTTCACACTCATGGTGTGGATGAGCTCATCTGCTCCGCGAAGGGCTGCCGGACCGAGGCCGGCTGGCGGCTGCTGTGGAACAATCCGAAGCTGCACACGCCCGACCGGCGCAAGACCTGGCTGGCCTGCGACGAGCATCGGGTGTCCCTGTCGGACTTCCTCGGCGCCCGCGGCTTCCTCCGCGAGACCGCGCCGATCGATGCCGGCGGCGGCCGAAGTGTCATCGATGATCGGGATAGGCTCGAAGGGTGAACGCACCGGTCGCGCCGGACCCGCTGCGCCCGTGGCCGGACACGGTCGGGTGGCGGCCGATCTCCCCGCGGTATTACCTGGTCCGGCTGGCCGTACTCGCCGTCTGGGTGCTGCTGCTCGCCGCCGCCGGGGTCGTCGCCGGGGTGCTGTGGTCGGCCTGGATGTTCGCGGCCGCGGCCGCCGTCCTCGCCGCCGGGGGCGTCCGCGCGTTCTTCCTGCGCCGCTCCATCCGCGCCTGGGGCTACGCCGAGCGGGCCGATGACCTCCTGGTCCGCCACGGCCTGCTGATCCGGCGGCTGTCGATCGTGCCCTACGCGCGGATGCAGTTCGTCGACGTCACCGCCGGCCCCCTCGAACGCGCCGCCGGCCTCGCCACCGTCACCCTGCACACCGCGGCCGCCGCCAGCGACGCCAGCGTCCCCGGCCTCGAGGCGGCCGAGGCGACCCGGCTGCGGGACCGGCTGGCCGCCCTCGGCGAGATCCGCGAAGAGGGCCTGTGACCCGACGGCGGCTGCACCCCCTGACGCCGCTGGTACGCGGGGCCAAGCTGGTCGCCCTGGCCGCCGTCGCCGTGTCCTGGCGCGGCCTGAGCGACCTCGGCCTGGTCCACTGGCTGATCGCGATGCTGGTGATCCTCCTGGGCGCGATCCTCGTCTCGGCGGTGCTGTGGGCCGTCACCGGCTACGAGGTCGCCGGCCGCGAGCTGCGCATCCACGAGGGCCTGCTGTCGCGCCGGGTCCGCAGCATCCCCCTCGAACGCGTCCAGGCCATCGACGTCGTCCGGCCCGCCCTGGCCCGCGTCTTCGGCCTGGCCGAGCTGCGCCTGGAGGTCATCGGCGGCGGCAAGACCGAGGCACCTCTCGCCTACCTCACCGTCGCCGGCGCCACCGAGCTGCGCGCCTCGCTCATGGGCCTGGCCACCGGGGCCGACCCGGCCGAGCCCGTGTCCGAGCGCCCCCTCTTCGCCGTGAACAACCGCCGCCTGATGCTCGCCCAACTCCTCACGCCGCAGGCCCTGTCCGTGCCGATCGCCGCCGTGTTCGTCGTCGGCCCGGCGATCGCCCGCCCCGACTGGACCCTGATCGGCGCGGCCAGCACGATCACCGCGTTCCTCGGCATCTTCCAGGTCCCCGTCCGCCGCGTCCTCGACGAGTGGGGCTTGCGCATCACCCGCGACAGTGCGGCGCTGCGGGTGCGGCAGGGGCTGCTCAACAAGCGGAGCCAGACGGTACCCCCGAAACGTATCCAAGGCGTCAAGCTCACGTGGCCGCTGCTGTGGCGCCCGGCCGGGTGGGCCCGGGCCCGGATGGACGTCGCCGGCTACGGGGGTGACGGCGAAGAGCAACTGCGCGCCGGGACACTGGTTCCCGTCGCGTCGGCCTCCGACGCCGCTGCAGTGCTTTCGGGGGTACTGCATGAGGCCGCCTTCGCCACCACCGACGCCCACGACCTGCCCGTCGCCGGGCCACCGCGCCGGGCCCGATGGCTGGCGCCGTTCGCCTGGTCGCGGATCGGGGTCGCGGTGACCGACGAGTTCGTGGTGGTCCGCGAGGGCGTCCTGACCCGCGAACTGGTCGCCGTCCCCCTGGCCCGGGTGCAGAGCGTGCGCGTCACGCAGGGCCCGTGGCAGCGCGCGCTGTCCCTGGCCACCGTCTCGGTCGACACGGCGGGCGGCCTGGTCGCGACCGCCCGCCTACGCGACTGCGCCGACGCCTACCGCCTCGCCGACGACCTCGCCACCCGCTCCCGCGCGGCCCGGCGCGCGTATTCGGCCCGGCGTGCGTACTCGGCCCGGCGGCTGGTTCTCGACGACCGCGGCCACCCCGACGGCGGCCAGCCTGACAGCGCTCGGCCGGACGGCGGGGGTTCAGCCGGCGGTCGCGGTCAGCTTGGGCAGGACCGTCCCGATCAGCTCCCGGATGACCTCGTCGGCGATTGAGTCGTAGGGCGTCTCCGCGTCGTTCAGGATGACGATCTTGGCCCCTCGTTTCGCGGCCACCTCGACCAGCCCCGCGGCCGGGTGCACGGTCAGCGACGTGCCGATGGCGATGAACGTGCGGCAGTACATCGCCGCCTCGGCCGCCGCCGTCAGCGTCGCCATGTTCATCCGCTGCCCGAACGAGATCGTCGCCGACTTGAGCATCCCGCCGCACCCCAGGCACGCGGGGTCGGCCTCGCCGGCCCGCACCCGGTCGAGGGTCTCCGGCATCGGCCCGCGCGCCCCGCACCGCAGGCACTCGGTCTCGTGCACGGTCCCGTGCAGCTCGATGACCTTGTCCGCGGCCAGCCCGCCCCGCTGGTGCAGCCCGTCGATGTTCTGCGTGACCACGGCGTCGAGCCCGCCCGCCCGGTCCAGGTCGGCCAGGGCCCGGTGGGCCGCGTTCGGCCGCGCGGCCCAGGCCGGGTGCGTGAGCCGCTCCTGCCAGGCCCGCCGCCGCACGTCCGGGTCGCCGACGTAGTGCTCGATCGACGACAGCTTCATCGCCTCCGGGTCGCGCGTCCACACCCCGTTGGGCCCGCGAAAGTCCGGGATCCCGGAGTCGGTGGAGATCCCGGCCCCGGTCAGCGCGACGACGTGCCCTTGCCCGATCCACTCGGCCGCCTGGTACATGGCGCTCAGGGTAGGCAATGTCCGGTCGATAAGCTTGTGGTTATGCAGCCCTCGGTTGATGCCGCGTCCTGGGTCGGTGCCGTCACCCGCGTCGAACTCACGGTCACCGACGCCGACACCGCCCAGGCCATGGGCTCGGGCGACGTCCCGGTGCTGGCCACCCCGCGCGTCCTGGCCCTGGCCGAGGCCGCGACCGTCGGGGCGACCGCGCGGAGACTCCCGCCCGGCTACACGACCGTCGGCACCCGGGCCGACATCGAGCACCGCGCCGCCACCCCGATCGGCGGGCGCGTGACCGCCGAGGCCCGCCTGGCCAAGGCCGACGGCCGGCGCCTGACGTTCGAGATCGTCGTCCGCGACGCCACCCAGGTCGTGGCCGAGGGCCTCGTCGAGCGCGTCATCGTCGACCGCGCCCGCTTCCTGGCCGCCACCTTCCCGCCCGATGCGCCCCCCGCTTCGTCACCACCCGCGTCGCCTGATGCGCCACCCGCTTCGCCGTCCGGTTCGTCATCCGTTGCTTCGCCCGATCCGTCGTTTGATTCGTCGCGCGGGGCGGAGCGGGGATGACGCGTTTGCACGAAATCGCGGCGGGGGTACACGTCCTGCGTCACCCGGTCCTCGACGTCAACGCCACTCTGGTCGTCGGCGGCGAGACGGCCCTGGTGGTCGACACGCTGTCGACAGCGGTGCAAGCCCAGGAGCTGCTGGCGGCGGTACGGCGAGTGACGGCCCACCCCCTCATCGTCGTCAACACCCATCACCACTTCGACCACAGCTTCGGCAACATGGTCTTCGCCGGCGCGCCGGTCTGGGCCCACGAGGAGGCCGCCCGGCTGATCGGGCCGGCCATGCACGCGCGGGCCACGGTGGAGTACCCGGAAATGGCCACCGAACTGGCGTGCACGACCCCGGCCGCACCGACCGACCTGGTGCACACCGCGGCCGACCTCGACCTCGGCGACCGGCCGGTCCAGCTGCGACACTTCGGCCGCGGCCACTCCATCGGCGACCTCGTGGCCGTCATCCCCGACGCGGACGTCCTCATCACCGGCGACCTGATCGAGGAGAGCGGCCCGCCGCAGTTCGACGACGCGTACCCCCTCGACTGGCCCGACACCGTAGCCGCCCTGCTGCCACTGCTGACGCCGGGCACCCAGGTGATCCCGGGCCACGGCGCGGTGGTCGACCGCCGCTTCGTCGCCGCCCAGCACGAGCAGCTGGCCGCGCTGGCCGCGCTGATCCGCGAGGGCGACGCGGACGGCGCCCTACCCGAGCGGGTCGCCGCCAAGTCGCCGTTTCCGCAGGATGTCAGCGTGCACGCAGTACAACGGGGATATCTGCACTTGAAGGCACTGACCTAGCCCCGTCGCTGGTCTCATTGGGCCGATGCGTGTCGGCGCTTGAGACCGATGCGTCGGGCGCCTGGGGCCGATATGTCGGGCGCTCCGCGCCACGCTTCGCTCGACATATCGGATTTTTCGCCCGACGGGGTATTCGCGGCATTTCAGGGGCTCAGCCGCTGATGGATCTCCCGTAGCGCGAAGGCGAGGTCGCGGCCACTCATCGCCTGCTGCGGCGTCGTGAGGTTTTGGACCACGACGCCCGTGAGCAGTGCGTGGTAGAAGCCGCCGATCACCCGGGCCAGCTCCGGCTCCTGCCCCGCGTCGATCCCGTGGAAGAGTGCGGCCAGCCCGGCCTGGGCCTGCGCCTGCGGCTCCGCCCACTGCGGCGACGGTTCCGGCCGCCGTCCGAGCTGCGTGACCAGCTCGAACTGCGTCGTCCACAGCTGGCGGTTGGCGGTCACCGAGGCGATCACGTTCGTCCACACCGCCTCGAACCGCTCGGCCGGGTCGGCGACGCCGCCGGCCGCCGACAGGGCCCGCTCCATCTCGTCGCCCCACTGCTCGAGGGCCCGCTGCAGCGCCTCGTTGAGCAGGCCCTCCGTGGTCCTGAAGTGGTAGTTGATCGCGGCCAGGCTGACGCCGGCGGCCTTGGCGATGTCGCGCGCGGTCGTGGCCGCGTACCCCTTCTCGAGCAGGCACTGCAGCGCGCCGTCGAGCAGCTTCTCCCGGTTACCCATGTCTGAAGCATACGTCTAAAAATTCTGTCTTGTACAAACGTCTCAGACGTGTGTACAGTCATGGCATCGAAGCAACGCCCCACCGCACGGCCCCCGGGTCGCGGTGAGGATCACCTGGGGAGGTTCTGCAATGTCCGTTCTTGCCATCACCGCCGCTTCCGCCGCCGTCGTCGCCGCCGCACCGCTCGCCTACCGCGCGGTTCGCAAGCACCAGCGGGCCGCCGACGCTCGCATCGACACCCCGCGCGGGGTCGTCGAGAGCCGGTACCTCAAGGTCGGCGGGGTCGAGCAGTGGCTGCAGATCCGCGGCGAGGACCGCGACAACCCGGTCCTGCTGGTCGTGCACGGCGGCCCCGGCTCCCCCTACTCGGTCTTCACCCCGGTGCTGCGCGAATGGGAGCGGCACTTCACCGTCGTGCAGTGGGATCGCCGCGGCGCCGGCAAAACCCTGCGGCGCAACGGTTTCAACCCTGACGAGATGGACTTCGACCTGATGGTGCGGGACGGCATCGAGGTCGCGGAGCACCTGCGGGAGTACTTCGGGCAGGAGCGCATCGTGCTCATGGCCGGCTCGATGGGCACCATCGTGGGCGTGCCGATGGTGCGGCAGCGCCCGGACCTGTTCTGCGCGTACGTCGGCACCGACTTCTACGTGAACATGGTCGAGAACGAGCGTCAGGGCCGCCTCGACACCATCGCCCGGCTGCGCGAGGCCGGCAACAAGCGGGGCGTGGCGGCGCTGGAGAAGCTGGACGCCGACCCGCGCACCTGGGACGTCAAGCAGTGGGGCGTGCGCATGCAGTGGAGCATGGGCACCGACCCGACCACCGGCAACGCCGCCCTGACCCGCCTGTTCAAGCTCCTGCTCACCAAGCCCGACTACTCCCTGGCCGACGTGCAGGCGTGGCTGAAGGGCTTCAACAAGACCCGCGACACCATGTTCGACCAGTTCATGCAGTGGGACGCCCGGGCGCTCGGCACCTCGTTCCAGGTTCCGTTCTACCTGTTCCAGGGCGCTCGGGACGTGGTCACCTTGACCGATCCCGCGGTGGAGTACTTTGCCGAGGTCCAGGCCCCGCAGAAGGAACTGGTCCTGATCGAGGGCGCGAGCCACTTCGCCGCCTTCAGCCAGCCCGCGCAGTTCCTGGACGCTCTGCGCACCGTCCGCTGCTGAGCGTTTCGCACTTCGATGCCCGCGCCGAAGCCTCGGCCGGGGTGGGTCAACGGCTCTTAGAACGCGATCGGGGGTCTGCGAGCCGACCGCCCACTGTGGACCATTCCGTCCACTGTGGCCCGCGCGCCTTGTAGACCAGCGCGTCTACTGTGGACTTTATCGTCTACTGTGGTTTTAGAGCCCGCCGGATGCTTGCCGGCGGGCTCTTGGCGGCTCTTGGCGGCTCTTGGCGGCTCTTGCCGGCGGGCTGCTGGCGGCAGGCTCTCGGCGGCTTTTGCCGGCAGGCTTTTGCCGGCAGGCTTTTGCCGGCAGGCTTTTGCCGGCAGGCTTTTGCCGGCAGGCTTTTGCCGGCAGGCTTTTGCCGGCAGGCTCTCGGCGGCAGATTCTCGGCGGCAGGTTCTTGCTGGCAGGCTCTCTTTTGCGGCGCCGCCTCAGAGGGTCTCGACGGTCCCGCTGAGGCGCGCTTTCTCGGCCGCCCAGACCACGCGATGCCCGGCGAGACTGGTGTGCACGTCGGAGTGCAGTAGTGAGCCGTCGCCCGCGGCCACCGCGTCCACGAACGCCGCGACCAGCCCCGCGTCGCCGTCGGAGTGGTCCCCAGCCCGCGCGGCGGCGACATCGATCGTCTCGTCCGCACCGGTCCGGAAGTCGACCACCCGCAGCGAATGCCCGTCGCCATCAATGAACCCGTGCGTCCCGAACAGCCGGGTCTTGCGGTGCTCCAGCGGCGTGAACGCGGTCATCGTGAGCGACACGGTCCCGCCGCCGGCCAGCTCCATCGACACCACCTGGTGATCGACGACGTCGTTGTCACAGGCATAGACGCAGCGTCCGTACTCCCCGTGCCGCAACGCTTCCCGCACGCTCTCCTCGGACCCGTCGGCCGACACGACCGACAGCGGCCACGGCACTGGTTCGGCATTCGGGTGCGGCTCCCGGGCTTGTGCGAGCGGAACATAGAGCTTCAGCGCGGAGTACGGGCATTCGTGCTCGATCGCGCAGTCCAGGCAGCGGTCGGCCGCCCCTTCCGGCCGCTGATCGGCCCGGAAATGCGCGAGCCCGCCGAACGAGCTCACCCGCCGGACGGGTTCGCCCGCGAGATACAGCAACCAGTCGACGTCATGGCAGGCCTTCGACAGCAGCATCGGCGACGAAACCGCCGCATTGCGCCAGTTTCCGCGCACGAATGAGTGCGCCTGGTGCCACCACCCGACCGGTTCGAGATGCTGCATGCTCACGAGCCGCCCGATCCGCCCAGAATCGAGCAACTCCTTGAGCACCGCGGTGTACGGCGTGTACCGCAGCACATGACAAACCGCCGCGATCACACCGGCCCGCGTGACCGCCTCGGCGATCCGCCGGGCCGCCCCCTCTTCCGGCGCCATCGGCTTCTCGAGCAGCAGGTGATACCCCAGCCCGGCCAGCAACACGGCCGGCCCCTCGTGCATCGCGTCCTGCGTGGCGACGATGGCCGCATCCGCGATTCGGCCGGCCGAAGGGCCCGCCACAGCAGCGGGATCAGCAATTCCCGTTTTCGCGGCGAGATCTGCGAGGTCGGTCGTCGCAGCGGGGCTCGCAAGCCCGGCTGCCGGGAGGTCGGCCAGCTGCTGCCAGCTGGCGAACGTTCGCTCAGCCGGCACCCCGAACTCGCGCGCGAACGCCGCTCGCCGGGCCGGATCCGCCTCCGCGACGGCCACGATCTCGGCCCGCCCCGTCCGCACCGCCAGCCGCGAATACCAGGTCCCGCGCTGCCCCGCCCCGACGACGAGCAGCCGCACCGGCGCCCCGCTCACGCCGCCACCTCTGCCCGCACCCGCGTCGGCGTCGGCGTCGGCGTCGTTGTCGTCGGCGTCGTCGCTGTCGGTGGTGGCGTCGTTGTCGGTGGTGGCGTCGTCGTCGGCGGCGTCGGCGTCGGCGTCGTTGTCGGCGTCGGCGTCGGCGTCGTTGTCGGTGGCGGCGGCGTCAACCGTGCCGGCCGGAACACGGCCATGTCACGTCGCCCGGCGGTGCTCATTCGGCCACCACGACCTCGACGCCCGCCCGGCGAATCGCTGTGACCTGCTCCGGGTCGGCGGTGGCGTCGGTGACCAGCGTCGCCACGTCGGTGATCGGGGCGATCGCGGCGAGGCAGGTCCGGCCGACTTTGGAGCCGTCCGCGACGACCATGACGCGGTCGGCCCGCCGGATCATCGCCGCATTCGTGTGCGCCTCGATCTCGTCGTGCGTGGTCAGCCCGCCCCGCGCGCTGATCCCGTCGACGCCGACGACCGCGATCTCGATGTTCAGGCCCGAGAGTGCCTGATCCGCGATGGGCCCGACCAGCTCGTACGACTGGGTCCGCGACACCCCGCCGGTCATGATGAGCTTCAGCCGCGGTCGCAGCACGAGCTCGGAGCCGATGTTCAGCGCGTTGGTCACGACGGTCAGGTCGACCCGGTCGGCGAGCAGCCGGGACAGCAGCAGCGTGGTCGTGCCGCCGCTGAGCCCCAGGGTGAGCGGCCCGTGCGGCAGGAGCTGCGCGGTCCGCTTCGCCACCGCGGCTTTCTCTTCCCGATGCTGCCCGGTCCGGTACCGCACCGGCAGCTCATAGGCGACATCGACCGCCACCGCCCCGCCGTGTGTGCGCGCGACCAGCCGCTGGTCCTCCAGCACCTGCAGGTCCCGCCGGATCGTGGCGGTCGAGACGCCGAACTCCCCGGCGAGCGCACCCGCGTCGACCGACCCGTTGCGCGCCACGAGCTCGAGAATCGTCGACATCCGGTCGGCCCGGCGCAGCGGACTCAGTGACATAGGTTTCTCGTCCGTCTCTTGATGGCTGCTGGCTTGCGACTGCTCGCTCGTCGGCCGAGGTTCACGTTCCCGACCTTCGACGGGTTCGTTGAGGCCGACGCCGCCGGCGCGACGCCGTCGGGTGATCAAACGCGCAGTCACGATAGTTCACTTGCGTGCGAATGACCAAGAATCCTTGTGCGAGTGTGCATGTTTCTCGACAATCCCGTCCATGACTGTGATCGCGTTCCTTGGAGCCGGCAGCGTCGTGTTCACCCGGGAGCTGCTGGCCGACCTGCTGTCGTTCGACGAGCTGCGCGGGGTGACGCTCGCGCTGCACGACATCGATGCTGAGCGCTTGGAGACGGCCGAGGCGATCGCCCACCGCACCGCCGAGCAGCTCGGTGCCAAGCCGGTGATCACCACGAACCTGGACCGCCGAGCCGCCTTGTCCGGCGCCGCGTACGTTATCAACTCCATTCAGGTCGGGATGCACGCTGCGACAATTCGCGACTTTGAGGTACCGGCTCGCTACGGTCTGCGACAAACGATCGGTGACACCGTCGGTGTGGGCGGCATCTTCCGCGCATTGCGGACGTTCCCGGTGCTCGCCGGTATCGCCGCGGACATGCAGGAACTGTGTCCGGACGCCTGGCTGCTCAACTACACCAACCCGATGGCGATGAACGTGTCGTACCTGGCCGCGATCGCTCCCGACCTGAACGTGGCCGGTCTGTGCCACTCCGTCTTCTGGACCGTGCACGACCTGTGCGAACTGCTCGATGTGCCACTGGCGGAAGTGGACTACCGCGCGGCCGGAGTCAATCACCAGGCCTGGCTCCTGCACTGGGAGCACCGCGGCGAGAGCCTGTACCCGAAGCTCGACGCCCGCCTGGCCGCCGACAGCGAGCTGCAGCGCCGGGTGCGCATGGACATGTACCGGCGCCTGGGCTACTTCCCGACGGAGACGAGCGAGCACTCGTCGGAGTACGTCCCGTGGTACCTGCACCACGACGCCGAGATCGAACGTCTGCGCATCCCGGTGGGTGACTATGTGCGCATCAGCGAGGAGAACCTCGCCGACTACGCCTCCACCCGCGCGTCCGTGCTGGCCGGCGAGCCCCTTGATCTGCATCGCGAGGCGACGGAGTACGCACCGCAGGTCATCCACAGCATGGAGACCGGGACACTGCGCGAAATCCACGCCAATGTCGCCAACCGGAATCTGATCACCAACCTGCCCGAGAATTTCGGCGTCGAGGTTCCGTGCCTGGTCGACCGACTGGGAGTACACCCGCAGCATGTCGGTGCTCTTCCACCACAGTGCGCAGCGGTGAACCGGGGTTTCGTGAGCGTGGGTGAGCTGACCGTGCAGGCCGCGCTCACCGGTGATCCGCGCCTGGTGCGACAGGCCGCGATGGTCGATCCGAACACCGCCGCCACCCTGACCGTGGACCAGATCTGGTCGCTCTGCGACGACCTGACGGCCGCGCACGGCGACCTGCTGCCTGAACCGCTGCGCACATCTGTCCGGCTCTGAGTAAGCCTGCGGCCGCGCGGTGGCGTCGGAGCGGTAGGCGAGCGCGACCGCGCAGCCGCGGGCGACGAGCACGCGCGCGACGAGCATACGCGCGACGAGCACGCGGGCGACAAGCGTGCGCGCGACGAGCACGCGCGCGACAAGCACGCGGACAACGAGCACGCGCGCGACAAGCGTGCGCGCGACGAGCACGCGCGCGACAAGCACGCGGACAACGAGCACGCGCGCGACAAGCACGCGGACAACGAGCACGCGCGCGACAAGCACGCGGACAACGAACATGCGCGCGACAAGCACGCGGACAACGAACATGCGCGCGACAAGCACGCTGGCGGCGAACATGCGCCCGGCGAACGTGCGCGGCGAGCGTGCGGGCGGCGAGCGTCCGGGCGACGGCAGCGCCGACGCCGGCGGGAGCCCCGGCGGCCACCGCAACCCCGGGCCCGGCGGCGTGATCGAATCGCGCGCAAGTGTGCAACGCGGAATGTTCACTTGCGCATCAAACCTTGTGGAGCGAACGCAAACGCGCATAGCGTTCGCGCATGAACGACACTTCGCTCGAAATCTCCAGCCAGCCCGACGTCTGGGGGGCCGGGCTCGGGCGGGCCGATGAGGCTCGTGCCGCGCTCGCTGCGCCCGGTGAGCGAATGCTCGTGCTCGGCTGCGGCACCTCGTGGTTCGTCGCACAGGCGATCGCCGAGTTGCGCGAGGCGGCCGGGCTCGGCGAGACCGACGCCGGGTGCGCGTCCGAGTACGTACCCCGGCGCCGCTACGACCGGGTCGTCGCGGTCACGCGGTCGGGCACTTCCACCGAAGTGCTCGAAGCGTTGCAGCAGGTGCGACCCGGCTCGCAGAAAGTGGCCATCACCGCCGTCGCCGGAGAGCCGGTCGACGACCTGGTCGACGCCCGGCTCCTGCTCGACTTCGCCGACGAGCGCAGCGTCGTGCAGACCCGGTTCCCCACCACCGTTCTGGCCATGGCCCGCGCCGCGTTCGGCGAGGACCTCGGCCACCTGATCGCCGACGGACAGGCCGCGCTGGCCGCGCCGCTGCCGGCCGATCCGAGCGAAATCGAGCACCTGGTGTTCCTCGGCACCGGCTGGACGATCGGCCTCGCGCACGAAGCGGCACTCAAAGTGCGCGAGGCCGCGCAGGCGTGGTCCGAGTCGTACCCGGCCCGGGACTATCGGCACGGCCCGGTCGCCGTGGCCGGTCCGCGCAGCCTGGTCTGGTCGTTCGGGGCCGTGCCCGAGTCCCTCGACGAGGCGGTGCTCGACGCGGGCGCCCGCCCGTACCGCGACGACCGGGACCCGCTCGCCCAGCTGGTCCTGGCGCAACGCTTCGCCGTCGCGCTCGCCGCGCACCGCGGCCTCGACCCGGACCGGCCGCGACTGCTGACCCGCTCCGTCGTGCTCACCTGATTTCGAGCCGCGCAACCGTCTCCAGCATCCGGCCGATCCGGCCACTCATTCGTGCGCGCCCGCCCGGCGCGCCGCGGCAATCGCACACCAAACGACAGCTCCTCGCATTCCCCCAGTGAAGAGGTGCAGCTCTGATGACCCCTACCCGTGTCACGAGACGGACATCGATGGTCGCCGGCATCGCCGGGTTTGCGCTCCTCCTCGGTGCGTGCGGCGGCTCGAAAGCGGACTCCGGCAAGGACTCCGCCGAGGGATACGACGCCAACGCCAAGGTCACGATCACCTGGTGGACCGGGCAGCCGTCCGAGCAGGAGAAGGTCGCCGAGGATCTCGCGGCCGAGTACATGAAGGCGCATCCCAACGTCACCATCAAGACCTCGTCGGGCGCCGCGACCACCGATGATCTGCTCACCAAACTCTCGGCCGGATTCACCGCCGACAACTACCCGGACATTTCCTATGCGTTCGGCAGCTGGGCCGGCGAGCTCGCCACGAGCGGCAAGACGCAGAATCTGGCGAAGTACGTCGCGGACCCGTCGTTCGGCTGGAACGAGCTTCCGGCCGCGGCCCGGGAAACGGCGACGTACGAGGGCAAGGTGATCGGCGTACCCGCCCTCGTGGACAACCTGGCGCTCATCTACAACAAGAAAATCTTCAATGACGCGAAGGTCGACCTCCCGACCGATCAGTGGTCGTGGGACGACTTCCGGGCCGCGGCGAAGAAGCTGACGAACCCGTCGCAGAACCTGTACGGAACCGCGTTCTCGGTGTCCGGCAGCGAGGACACGACGTGGCATTTGTGGCCGATGCTGTGGCAGCGGGGCGGCAAGATCCTCGACGGCAACAAGCCGGCGTTCAACTCCGATGCCGGGGTGGCCGCGCTGGAACAATTGCGCGCCATGGCGGTCGACGACAAGTCGATGTACCTCGATCAGACCGACGAGCAGTACGCGAAGCTCTTCAACGACGGCCGGATCGGCATGATGCTCTCGGGACCGTGGGCCCTGCTGGAAATCAAGGAGGCCGGGCTCGATTACGGTGTTACGGAGTTGCCCGGGTACAACGGCGACCATCAGACGGTTTCCGGGCCGGACCTGTGGGTGTTGTTCGACCACAGCGATGCCAACCGCGCCGGGGCTTCACGCGATTTCATCAAGTGGCTCACCAGCAAGGACATCGACCCGAAGTGGAATCTCGCGGTCGGCAACCTGCCGCTGCGGACCTCCGAGCAGGGCACGCCGGAGTTCGCGGACTACGTGAAGGAGTACCCGGGCGGCCAGAAGTTCTTCGACAACCTCAAGAATGCCAAGCAGGCCCGGCCCACCGTCGCCGGCTATGAGGAGATGTCGCGCAATGTCGGCGACGCCATCTCCAAAGTGCTGCAGGGCGCGGCGAAACCGAAGGAGGCGCTGGACGAGGCGGCCAAGAAATCGGCCGGGGCAATCGGGTGACGCTCACGTTCGCGGCCTCGAAGTACGCCCCGGCGCCGGCCGCCGCCAAACCGCGCGGCAAACGATCGGTGCGGCGAACGCTCACGGGATGGGCGTTCGCCGGACCGGCGACCATCATCGTGGTCGGGCTGTCGCTGTTCCCGGCGGTGTGGGCCTTCTTCATCTCCCGCACCAAGTGGAACGGCATCGCGCAGCCACAGGACATCGGCTGGGCCAATTATGAACGCCTCGCACAGGACCCGGACCTGGCTGCCGCCGCACAGCACACAATCGTTTTGACGGTACTGTTCGTGCCCGGCTCGATCGTCCTGGGTCTGCTGCTCGCCATTGCCCTCAATCAGCGCATCCGCCTGATCGGGTTCTACCGGACATGCATTTTCGTGCCCTATGTGGCCTCGGCGGCGGCGACGGGCATCCTGGCCGGATACGTGTTCAATCCGCAGTTCGGCTTCGCGAACGAGGCACTGCGCCAGATCGGGCTGCCGCCGCAGCAGTTCCTGGAAAGCCCGCGGCAGGCGCTGATCGTCGTGTGCATCGTCGCGCTGTGGGGCGAGGTCGGTTTCACGTCGGTGGTGTACCTGGCCGCGCTGCAGGACGTGCCGCGCGAGCTGATCGAAGCGGCCACGGTGGACGGGGCCGGACGGTGGCGGGTGCTGCGCAGCGTGACCCTGCCGCAGCTTCGCCCGGTGACATTGTTCGCCACGGTGTGGCAGACGATCACCGCGCTGCAGCTGTTCGACCTCATCTACACAACAACCCGCGGCGGCCCGATGAACAGCACGCAGACCGTCGTCTACTACGTGTACGAGCTGGCCTTCCAGACCCGGCGTCTGGGCTACGGCGCGGCGGTCGCATACATCCTGTTCGCCGTCACGCTCCTGCTGACCGCGCTGGTGCTGTGGCGGGGCCGCCGCAGCGGCGAGGAGACGTTCTGATGCGCCGCAAATTCCTGCCGTTCAGCGCATGGCACCTCCTGCTGATGCCCGTGTCGCTCATCTTCGTGCTTCCACTCGTGCATATGGTGCTCGCCTCGTTCATGACGAAGGCCGAGCTCAACCGCTTCCCACCTCGGTTCATCCCGGACGGGCTGCACCTGGACGGGTACCGCAAGCTGTTCTCGGAATCGCACATCCTGCTGTGGCTGGGCAACACCGTCGTCGTCGCGGCGGTGTCGGTCGGCGCGCATCTCGTGCTGTGCTCGGCGGCCGGTTACGGCTTCGCCCGCCTGCGTTTCGCGGGCCGCGGCTTCGCGTTCGCCGCGGTGCTGGCCACCGTGATGATCCCGATCCAGCTGCTGATGATCCCGACGTACCTCATGTTCGCCCGGCTGGGCATCGTCGACACCCTGGCCGCGGCGTTCGTGCCGTGGCTGGCGTCCGCGTTCGGCATCTTCCTCATGCGCCAGTTCTTCCTGTCGCTGCCGGTGGAGCTGGAGGAGGCGGCGCGGATCGACGGCTGCGGCGTGTTCCGCACATTCGTGAGCATCGTGCTGCCGCTGGCCCGCCCGGCCCTCGCGACCTTGGCCGTGTTCACGCTCCTGTCGAGCTGGAACGATCTGCTGTGGCCGCTCGTGGCGATCAGCGACGACCACAAGTACACGCTGCAGGTCGGCCTGGCTTCGTTCCAGGGCATGCGCCGCACCGAGTGGTCCCAGCTGATGGCCGGCAATGTGGTCGCCACGATGCCGCTGGTCCTGGCGTTCCTGCTGGCCCAGAAGCGGTTCGTAGCGACGATGACCCTCAGCGGGCTGAAGGGATGAGCTCCTCCGGCGTGGCCTGGGCCGCCGTGCCACCGGCGGCCCGGGTGCTCAGCGAGCCCGCCCGCGCGGCCCAGCCGAGGGACTCGGCGACGGTCCGCCCGTCCAGCCGCGCGGCCAGGAACCCGGCGTTGAAACTGTCTCCCGCACCGGTGGTGTCGACGACGTCAACGGCCAGCCCAGGCGCGGTGGCGGTGGCGGTGGCAGTGGCGCTCTCCGGCCACCAGGCCCGCCCACCGCGCGCTCCGTCCTTGAGCACGACCGTCGTCCCCAGCGCCACCAGCCGAGCCGCCGCCACCTCCGTCGTCTCAGCTCCGGTGACCGCGAGCAGCTCCGCGGCGTTGGGCAGGAACACGTCGGTCACGGCGAGGATCTCGTCGAGCCCGGTCCAGCGCCCGGACGGGTCCCAGTTCGTGTCGAGCGACGTCGTGACACCGAGCGCCTTCGCCCGTTTGAACACTCCGGCCAGCCCAGCGTGCAACCCGGGCTGCAGGAACAGCGACGAAACGTGCACGTGCCGGGAGCCGGCGATCAGCGCATCGGTGACGTCCTCGGGCCGCAGCGCCGGAATCGTGCCGGGCAGCGTCAGGATCGCGCGGTCCCCCGGCGCGGAGAGGATGACGCTGAGCCCGGTCGGCGTAGCGTCCACGTCGGCGGCGGGGGGAAGCAGCCGCACGCCACGCTCCTCCAGCCGTTCGCGGGTGAAGGCTCCGAACACGTCTGCGCCGACGGCGGCCAGGAGTCCGGTTCGCAGCCCGAGCCGGGCGCAGCCCATGGCCGTGATCGCGGCCGAGCCACCGAGGACGAGGTCGGCCGCGTCGAGCAGCTGCTCCTCCTGCCCGAAACGGGGCCGCACATCCCCGCGCAGCACCAGATCCGGATTAGCGTCCCCAACGACCAGAACGTCCATGGCCACCTTCGACTCCATCACCACTCCCTCAGCCGCTGAATGCGCGAATGGACAGTATCAGCCGCACGATCGTGCGCATATAGCGCAGATTCGCGCAACAAGTGAACACCTTCGAACACTGCAGCAGCATGCATTCGGTGCGCTGAGTGCGAGCACTGTTGTCGGGACCCTCCCCGTCTTCCGTGCGCTCCGTGCCCTCACCGCGCTCCTTGCCCTCACGGCGCTCCGTGCTTTCGCTGCGCTCCATGCTTTCGCTGCCGTTCCTGCGCTCAATGCCCTGCGTGCGCTCACTGTCCTCGATGCGCTCCGTGCCTTCTGTGCCTTCTTCTCAGCGCTCCCTGCGCTCGATGCACCCACGCGGTCGTGGTGGCAATGGACCGGTGCGCTCGATGCACGAAAGGCCGTGGCGACGTGATCCTCACGGTGACGCTCAACCCGGCCTTGGACCTGACGTACGCGGTCGACGAGTTCCGTCCGCACACCACGCATCGGGTGCGCGCCGTGCACGAACGCGCAGGCGGCAAGGGCTTGAACGTCGCAAACGTGCTGCACACACAGGGCGAGCCGGTCCTGGCAACCGGGTTGCTCGGCGGCGCGACCGGCCATCGCGTGCAGGATCTGCTCACAGCCGCGGGCCTACCGCACGCATTCGCACCAATCGCCGCCGAGACCCGCCGCACAGTGACGATCGCGGACGGCACCGACGCCACCGGCCTGTGGGAGCCCGGCCCGTTCGTCCAAAGTTCCGAGTGGCGGCAATTCCTGCACTTGTACCGTGAGCAACTCGCGGGCACCACAGTCGTCGCTCTGTCCGGGTCACTACCGCGCGGACTCCCAGCGGACGCGTACGCGCAACTCATCACCATCGCCCGCGAGCACGGCGCCCGAACGATCCTGGACACAAGCGGCGAACCGCTGCGCCTGGGCCTGGCCGCAAACCCAGACGTCATCAAGCCGAACACAGACGAGCTAACCGCCCTGCTCGCCGCCAACTCCAGCGAACAGCATGC
Source organism: Dactylosporangium sp. NPDC051541 (assembly GCF_044454505.1). NCBI lineage: Bacteria > Bacillati > Actinomycetota > Actinomycetes > Micromonosporales > Micromonosporaceae > Dactylosporangium > Dactylosporangium sp. NPDC051541. Next base: position 233,193 of record NZ_JBITDU010000003.1, on the reverse strand, counting down.
GACGTTCACCGGGGACGCCAACGAACAGTCCCCGATCCTCGACGCGGACAAGGACACGGATACGGGCACCGACACCGACACCGACACCGACACCGACACCGACACCGACACCGACACCGACACCGACACCGACGAGCAGAGCACGACATTCGCCGCGGGCGCGAGTGCACGTGACGTTCGGGCGTTGCAGGGACTTGGCGCCGGATGTGTCGTCGTATCGCGCGGAGCTGGCGGTCTCGTTGCGGTCAGCGGCGGTGAGGTGTGGCGAGCCGTGCCGCCGGCGCCTGAGATCGGGAACCCCACGGGCGCTGGTGATGCTTGCGTTGCCGCCATTGCCAGGGGTTTGCGGGATCAGACGCCCTGGCCGGAGTTGCTTGCCGATGCCGTCGCACTGTCGGCCGCCGCGGTCGTCGCGCCGGTCGCCGGGGTTGTCGACTACGCCCGCTATCGGCACCTGCGGACGCGCATCGCCGTCACGTCAAACGATCTGCGCGATCCGCGCAACACCCAAGCCCACATCCACGGCAGCCGGCCGGACACGAACGAACCAAACGACACGCGCAACCGGCCGGACCTCACCGAACGAAACGACATGCACAGCCGGCTGGACCTCACCGAACGAAACGACACGCACAGCCAGATGGACACCGTCGAACCAAGCGACATGCACGGCTGGCCCGATCAGAACGAACGAAACGACACGCGCGACCGGCTGGGCACAGTTGCCGGGACAGAGGAGGTGCTCGATGTTGATCCCCACCGGTGAGATCGTTGCTGAGGCCCGGCGGCTCGGGGTAGGGGCGGGGGCGTTCAATGTCATCACCGTCGAGCACGCCGAGGCGGTCGTCACCGGGGCCGAGGCAGCCGGGTGCGCGGTGATCCTGCAGATCAGTGAGAACGCGGTGCGGTTCCATCACGGGCGGCTCGCCCCGATCGCGGCCGCGGCCCGGGCGGTGGCCGAACTGTCCACCGTGGCCGTCGGGCTGCACCTCGATCACGTAGAAAGCGACGAGTTGTTCGATCAGGCGGCCGGCAATGGGTTCGGGTCGGCCATGTACGACGCTTCCAAACTCGACTACGGCAACAATGTTGCCGCTACCGCACACGCCGTTGCCCGCGGGCATGCCGCCGGGCTCTGGGTTGAGAGTGAGCTCGGCGAGGTCGGGGGCAAGGACGGCGCGCACAAACCCGGCGTGCGCACGAATCCGGTTGAGGCGGCGGCGTACGTGCAGGCGACCGGTGTCGACGCGCTTGCCGTCGCGGTCGGATCGTCGCACGCCATGACCAGCCGAGACGCTCGGCTCGACCACGAACTGATCAGGCAGTTGCGCGATGCGGTGCCGGTTCCGCTCGTGCTGCACGGGTCTTCCGGCGTGCCCGACGACGAACTGCGCGCGGCCGTGCACAGCGGACTGGTCAAAATCAACATCGGCACAGCGCTGAACATCGCGTTCACGGGCGCCATCCGGGCCGCGATCGAGCGCGATGCCCAGGTCGTCGACCCGCGCAAGTATCTCCGCGACGCCCGCAACGACATGGCCGAAACGGTCGCGAAGGCGTTGCGCGTGCTGACCGGAGTCCAACAACGCACGCCAACCGGGCAGCCTCACCTCGACGGCGCCGACAACCACGCAGCATAGCGACACGAAACGACACCATGGCCCGACCGCGGCCTTCCGATGAGCCGCCGGTCGGACTAGGAGTCCTGGTCGAAGTCCTTGGCCGGGCCCACGGACAGGATGCGGACGGCGGCGGCGCCCTGGGTGTCGGACTCGGCCAGGTCGACCTCGGCGACGATGGCCCAGTCGCGGTCGCCCTCGGGGTCGTCGAAGATCTGGCGGACGTGCCAGCGGTCCGGCTTCTGGTCGATCACCAGCAGCGCCGGGCCGCGGGCGTCCGGGCCGACGCCCATGGAGTCGTACTCGTCGAAGTATGCCTCGATCGCATCCTGCCACGCGTCCGCGTCGAAACCCGCCTCGGCATCCAGTTCGCCGAGTTCCTCGTAGCGGTGCAGGGCCGCGAGTTCGACCCGGCGGAACAGCGCGTTGCGGACCAGGACACGGAACGCCCGCAGGTTGCGGGTGACGGCCGGTGGGCGGTCGTCGCGGATCTCGGGGCGCTCCGCGCCGGGGTTGCGCAGCCGCTCCCACTCGTCGATGAGGCTGGAGTCGACCTGGCGCACCAGTTCGCCGAGCCACTCGATGATGTCCGTCAGATCCTCGGTGCGCGCGTCCTCGGGCACCGACTGGCGCACGGCCTTGTACGCGTCGGCGAGGTACCGCAGCACCAGGCCTTCGGAACGGGACAGGCTGTAGAAGCCGACGTATTCGACGAACGTCATTGCGCGTTCGAACATGTCGCGCACAACGGACTTCGGCGACAGTGCGTAGTCGGCCACCCAGGGGTGACCCTGTTTGTACATGTTGTACGCGTTGTCGAGCAGCTCCACGAGCGGCTTCGGGTGCGTGACCTCGTCGAGGAGCTCGAGCCGCTGCTCGTACTCGATGCCCTCGGCCTTCATCGCCGCGACCGCCTCGCCGCGGGCCTTGAACTGCTGCGCCGACAGCACCTGGCGTGGATCGTCCAATGTGGACTCGATGACGGAGAGGACGTCGAGGGCGTAGCCGGGGGCCTCGCGGTCGAGCAGCTCGATGGCGGCGAGCGCGAACGGCGACAGCGGCTGGTTGAGCGCGAAGTCCATCTGCAGGTCGACGGTGAGGCGGACCCGCCGGCCCTCCTCGTCCGGCTCCGGCAGCTGCTCGACCACGCCACCGGCTAGTAGTGCGCGGTAGATGGCGATCGCGCGGCGGATGAGGCGGCGCTGCGAGTGCGCGTCCTCGTGGTTCGCCGTGAGCAGATGACGCATCGCGGCGAACGCGTCGCCGGGGCGGCCGATCACGTTGAGCAGCATCGCGTGCGAGACCTGGAAACTGGATTTGAGCGGCTCGGGCTCGGCCTCGACCAGCCGGTCGTACGTGGGCCGGCCCCAGCCGATCGAGCCTTCCGGCGGTTTCTTGCGCACCACCTTGCGGCGCTTCTTCGGGTCGTCGCCGGCCTTGGCCAGCGCGCGCTCGTTGTCGATGACGTGCTCGGGCGCCTGCACGACGACGTTGCCGACGGTGTCGTAACCTGCACGCCCGGCCCGTCCGGCGATCTGGTGGAACTCGCGCGCGTACAAGAGCCGGGTCTTCTGTCCGTCGTATTTGGACAGTGCCGTGAACAGCACGGTGCGGATCGGCACATTGATGCCGACACCGAGCGTGTCCGTCCCGCAGATCACTTTCAGCAGGCCGGCCTGGGCGAGCGTTTCCACCAGCCGGCGGTACTTCGGGAGCATGCCCGCGTGGTGTACGCCGATCCCGTGCCGCACCAGCCGGGAAAGGGTCTTGCCGAAGCCGGCGGTGAACCGGAAGTTGCCGATCGCCTCGCCGATCATGTCCTTCTCGGCGCGGGTGGACACGTTCACGCTCATGAGCGCTTGTGCGCGTTCGAGGGCCGCGGCTTGCGTGAAATGCACGATGTACACCGGCGCCTGCTTCGTGCTGAGCAGTTCCTCGATGGTTTCGTGCATCGGGTCCATGGAGTAGCTGAACATCAGCGGCACGGGGCGTTCGGCGTTCTTCACCACAGCGGTCGCGCGGCCGGTGCGCCGGGTGAGGTCATCCTCGAACCGCGCGACGTCACCGAGCGTGGCCGACATGAGCACGAACTGGGCCTGCGGGAGCTCGATCAGCGGCACCTGCCAGGCCCAGCCCCGGTCCGGATCGGCGTAGAAATGGAACTCGTCCATCACGACAATGCCCACATCGGCGCGTTCGCCGTCGCGCAATGCGATATTCGCCAAAATCTCGGCGGTGCAGCAAATGATGGGCGCGTCCGCGTTGACACTCGCGTCGCCGGTGAGCATGCCGACGTTCTCGGGGCCGAACATGTCCACGAGCGCGAAGAACTTCTCGGACACGAGCGCTTTGATCGGCGCGGTGTAGAAGGTTGTGCGATCGCTGGCGAGCGCGGCGAAGTGCGCACCCGCGGCGACCAGACTCTTGCCGGACCCGGTGGGCGTGTTGAGGATGACGTTCGCGCCGGTGGCGATCTCGATCAGCGACTCCTCCTGGTGCGGATAGAGGCTGAGCCCCTGCTCCTGCGCCCATTCGGAGAACGCCTCGAACACGGCGTCGGGATCGCCGCCCCGGGGGACGCGCGCGGCCAGATTGTTCATCGCTTCTCGTACATCACGTCGTAGGCGGTCCGGCCGGCGCGCACCGCACGCTGCTCGAACTTGGTCACCGGGCGGTGCGCGGGCCGGGGTGCGAACCCGTCGAAGCGGTTGCGCAAATGGGCGTCCGCGCCGAGCGTTTCGAGCATCGCGTGCGCATATCCCGCATCGTCGGTCGCGCAGTGCAACACGCCACCGGTGCGCAGCCGATCGCGCAGGACGGCCACCCGCTCAGGAACGATCAGCCGGCGCTTGTGGTGCCGCGTCTTCGGCCACGGATCCGGGAAGAAGACGTGCACAGCCTGCAAGCTTTCGGCCGGAATGTGCTCGGCGAGCAGTTCGAATACGTCCACTTCCGCGACGCGCACGTTCGTCAAGCCGCGCTCGTCGATGAGGTGCAGAAGGTTCGCGACGCCCGCCGTGTGGACCTCGACCGCCAGGTATTGCCGCTCCGGGTCGGCCGCGGCCATCTGCGCCGTGGCCTCCCCCATCCCGGACCCGATCTCCAGGACGTCGACAGCCTGCCCGGGGACGAACTGATACTGCACGGCGAGGCGCTCGAGCGCGTCGAAATGCCGACCGCTGAGCCGCCCGCCGCGCAGGTGATAGGTCCGGACGATGCGAAGCGGCCGGTCGACGGTAGTCATGGGACACCGACTTTACCCGAAACGTGAACCTCGGCGCCCCGCGGGAAGCCCTGGGCGGCCACACCGCTTCCGGCGCGTGCACGTCAGGGGCGGATTCCCGCAACACACTCGCGGGCCGAGACACGCGTATGCGCACCAAGACGCGTCGCGCACTGCACGCTGCTTGCACCTCTGAACAGAACTCGAACACATAAAAAGGACTGAACACAACAAACAAGGCGCACGCCGCACAAAGCGCACCCCGCACAAAGCGCACCCCGCACAAAGCGCACCCCGCACAAAGCGCACCCCGCACAAAGCGCACCCTGCACAAGGCGCACGCCGCACAAGGTGACCGTTTCGTGCATGGGGCGGATCGCCGCCGCGCGGTCAGCGACGCAGTGCGTCCTGCGCGCCCTGAACCAGGGCCATCACGTCCTCGCCGGCCGACTCCGCCCGCCAGACCAGCGCGAACGTCAACCGCGGGATCGGACCGGAGAGGCGAACAAATCGCACATCCGGCCGGCGTACGGTGTCGACCAGCAGCTGCGGAACCGGCAGCGCACCCCGCCCGGCCGCCACCAGATCCAGCCCCACGGCCGGATCGTCCACCACCTCGGGCGCCGGCCGGGTCCCCGGCGGCAGCGGCATCCCCCGCGGCAGGAGCAGCCGCCCGGCCCGGTCCAAGGTCACCGTCGTGGCGGTCGACAGCGGATCGGCCGCGGGCAGCGCCAAATGACTCAGCGGCACGTGAAACCGCGCGGCGGTGGCGAAACCCGGCGGGAACGGCGAACTCATCAGCGCGGCCACCCCGGACGGCGCATGCTGCAAAGCTTTGGTCGCCGCCGACCAGCCGCCGGCTTCGAGCATCATTTCCAGTCCGGGTTTGCGCGCGGCCAGCCGCCGAGCCAGACGAGCGGCGAAGCTCCCGGCGATCGGCGCATAAACCAAACGCAGTGCAGTTTCCCGTGGTACAGCCAGTCGCGCCGCCTCCACCGCGAACGCCGACGCCTGCGCGAGCACCGCCTCGGCGGGGGCCAGCAGCGCCGAGCCTTCAGCGGTCAACGCGACACTCCGGCTTGTGCGAACGAACAACCGCAGCCCGAGTTCCCGCTCCAACCGGGCAACGCTCTGGCTCACCGCCGGCTGTGACAGCCCCAGCTCGGCCGCCGCGCGCGAGAACGAAAGGTGCCGCGCGACGAGCGCGAAGCACTCGATGTCCCGCAGCACCGCCATGCCGACAAGTATCAGCCATTCCCACCCGTTATAGCCGCGAGCCCGATCACTATTCGCCACGCTTATCAATCACCCACCCCGACGCCCGAACGAACACGATCACGCGGTGACCAACAACGAACACGATCGCGCGGTGACCAACCATGACTTTCCGGTTTCCACCGTGCTCGGGTATCCGCGGATCGGACCGCAGCGGGAACTGAAGCGGGCGCTCGAGGCGTACTGGGCGGGGCGGATCGACCGTAGTGCGCTGGATGCGACCGGGCGGGAGTTGCGGGCCGGCACGTGGCGGCGGCTGGCCGAGCTCGGGCTCGCGGGGTTGCCCTCGAACACGTTCTCGCTGTATGACCACGTGCTCGACGCGGCCGTCGCCGTTGATGCCATTCCCGACCGGTACCGGGACACCGCCGACCCGTACTTCGCCATGGCCCGCGGGACCGACGACGTGCCGGCGCTGCGGATGACGAAATGGTTCGACACCAACTACCACTACATCGTGCCGGAGATCGGGGCGAAGACGCGGTTCCGCGCGGTTCCGGACAAGGTGCTGGGCGAGGTGCACGAGGCGCGCACGCTCGGGTACGAGACGCGGCCGGTTCTGGTCGGTCCGGTCACGTTCCTGCAAGGTCACCTGCAGCGGCTGGACGATCTGCTCGACGTCTACGGTGAGCTGCTGCAGGCGCTGGCCGATGCGGGCGTGGAGTGGGTGCAGCTCGACGAGCCGGTGACGGTCGTCGACGGGGGTGCGCCCGCGATCCGGCACGCGTATCGGCGGCTGGCGGCGTTGGAGCGGCGGCCCAAGCTGCTGGTGGCGTCGTACTTCGGCGATGCCGGGGCCGCGCTGCCGGCCCTGGCCGTGGCGCCCGTGGACGGGGTGGCGATCGATCTGACACATGGAGTACCACGAAATCTGCCGCTTTTCGCCGGCCGGACAATCGTCGGCGGGGTCGTGTCGGGACGCAATGTGTGGCGCACGGACCCGGACGAGGCCCGGGCACTGCTCGCGGCGGCCGGTGCGACCTCGGTGTCGACCAGCTGTTCGCTTCTGCACGTGCCGTACACGCTGCGCGGCGAGTCCGGGCTGCCCGCGGGGTTGGCGTTCGCGGAGGAGAAGGTGGCCGAGGTCGTCGCGCTCGCCGCGCTCGGTCCGAAACCCGGCCCGCTGCCGACGCAACCCGTGCACACTCGCGCACTGGAGACCGAAACCCGAAGCCCGTATCCGGTGCGCGTCGCCGCCCAGTCCGACCTCGGCCTCCCTCCGCTGCCGGTGACGACGATCGGCTCGTTCCCGCAGACCGGCGAGCTGCGCAAGGCCCGCACCAATCTCGACGCCAGCCGCGCCAAGCTTGACGCCGGCCGCGCCGAAGTCGACGCCGGCCGCACCGAAGTCGACGCGAGCCGCACCAAACTCGACGCAAACCGCACCGAAATCGAAGCCAGCCGCACCAAGCTCGACGCCGGCCGCATCGAAATCGACGCCAGCCGCACCGTAATCGACGCCGGACGCACCAAACTTGACGCCAGTCGCACCGAACTCGACGCCGGCCGCGCCGAAATCGACAGCTCCCGTGACGCTCAGGTCGAGTACGAGGCGCGCATCGAAGCTGAGATCGCGCGGGTCATCGAGGAGCAGGAGGCGCTCGGGCTGGATGTGTTCGTGCACGGGGAGCCTGAGCGTAACGACATGGTGCAGTACTTCGCCGAGCACCTCGACGGGTTCGCGGTCACGCGGAACGGGTGGGTGCAGTCGTACGGGTCGCGCTGCACGCGGCCGCCGATTCTGCACGGTGATGTGCGGCGGCGGGAGGCGATCACCGTTCGGTGGGCGTCGTTCGCGCAGTCGCGCACCGCTCGGCCCGTGAAAGGCATGCTGACCGGGCCGGTGACGATCGTCGCCTGGTCGTTCGTGCGGCCCGATCGAGCACTGCGGGACGTGACCCTGCAGGTGGCGGACGCCGTGCGCGACGAGGTACGGGATCTGGAGGCGGCCGGGGTGCGGATCATCCAGGTGGACGAGCCGGCGCTGCGCGAACTGCTGCCCCTCGACAAAGAGCGACAGGAAGAGTATTTGCAGTGGGCAGTGGCAGCGTACCGGCGGGCGACCGGCGGCGCCGCGGACGCCACGCAGATCCACACACATCTGTGCTACTCCGAGGCGTCGGAGGTACTGCAGGCCATCGACGCGCTCGACGCCGACGTCACCAGCATCGAGGCGACGCGGTCGGGGTTCGCGGTGGCGGACTTCGCGCGCGGGATAGGACCCGGTGTGTACGACATTCACTCACCGCGGATCCCCGATTCGGAAGAGATCACCCGCAGGCTGCAGACGGCGTTGCGCGTCATCCCGGCCGGGCGGCTCTGGGTGAATCCGGACTGTGGACTCAAGACGCGGACCTACGACGAGGTGCGGGCCGCCCTGAGCAATGTCGTCGCCGCCGCACACGCCGTGCGGAAATCTCTACCATGATCGTATGTCGTACCCAGAACCGAAATATCACGGTGAAACCGGCGAACTGAACGCGATGTACCGACCGTTCGCGACACCGCCCGAGTTCACGTACGCCAACGGCAACACCGTGCACTACCTGGCGACTGGCGCGTCCACCGGTGGGCAGTTCGGGCTGTACCGCTGGGTGATGGGCCCGAAGCCGAGCGGTCCCGACCCGCACTTCCACCGTTCGATATCCGAGTCGTTCTTCATCCTGAGCGGTTCGGTGCGCATCTATGACGGCAAACGCTGGATCGACACTGAACCCGGCGACTTCGTGCACGTTCCGGAGGGCGGCGTGCACGCGTTCCGCAACGAGTCCGGCGCGCCGGCCGAGATGCTCCTGCACTTCGCCCCGGGCGCACCCCGGGAGGCCTACTTCGAGGGCCTCCCGGACCTGGCGAAGATGACCGACGACGAGCGCGCAGCGTTCATGATCGAGCACGACACGTTCTGGCTGGAGTAGCAAACCCGCTGAAGCGCAAGGGTGAGTCCATACAAAACGCAAGGATAATCAAAAATCATGATATGTCCGAAAAGTCGCGGCGCGGAGCGCCCGACTTTTCGTGCGCCAAGCGTCCAGCTCCGGGCTAACAGAGCGCGACCAGGAGCGGAAAGCATCAGTTAGGCGCCCCATTGACGAACGAGTCGGCCGAGTTCCTGTGCAACGAGACGAACGACCGCCGGCCCCGAGCAGGAGCGGAAATCATCAGTCGGGCGCCCCGTGACGAACGAGGCGGCCAAGTTCGTGCGCACAAAACGACAAGACCGCCGGCCCCGAGCGGGCGAGGGCCGGCGGGCGAACGAGACCGGAACTAGAAGCCGAACGACGACACCAGGATCGCGCGGCCGAGGGTGTGGGCGGTCAGGTTGAAGCCGACCACGTTCGGTGAGGCGTCCGCATCAACGCCGAGGGAGTCGGTGTCGAGGGCGTGGACGACGAAGAAGTACCGGTGGGGGGCGTCCTGCGGCGGCGGGGCGGCGCCGCCGAAGTCGCGGGAGCCGTAGTCGTTGCGGGCGTGGATGGCCTCGTCGGGCAGGCCGTCCTTGTCGCCCGTGCCGGCGCCGGTGGGCAGTTCGGTCGACGAGGACGGGATGTCGTAGACGATCCAGTGCCAGAAGCCGCCGCCCGTCGGGGCGTCCGGGTCGTAGCAGGTGACCGCGAAGCTCTTGGTTCCCTCCGGCGCGCCCGACCAGGCCAGGTGCGGGGAGGTGTTGCCGCGCTCGTAGACCTGGGCGTCGGCGAGCGTACCGCCGTCGGTCAGGTCCTCGCTGGTCAAACTGAACGCCGGCACCGCGGGCAGGAAGTCGTAGGGCGACGGCGGGCGCGGACGGTCGGACATGCGCAATCTCCTAGCGAAGAGCGAAGGTGGCTACAGCTGTCTTCCGGGAATCCTCTTACCCAACGACCGTCGTCCTCAAGTGAGGCGGGCGCAGACCACCGACAAAATGCTTCGGCGAAACGCTCACGGCAGGCGGCCGACGGCGAGGCCGAGGAGCCAGATCAGATACGGCTGGTGGATGCCGCCCGGCGTGCGCTGCTCGAGTTTGACCACGGTCTGGCCCCGCCGGGCGACCGCCCACCGCCCGGACGCGAACGCCTCCTCGCCCACCCCTGGCACGGCGGAACCTCCGCGGTGCGTGCGAATCGCGAACGCGGCCGCGGTGCCGGTCACCACCGTGACGACCAGCGCCGCCCCGTCGGCGGCCCGAAACTCGGCGAGGGTCATCGGACCGATGGCCACCGCGGAGCCGCCGCCGGTCAGCGTCACCGGGCGGCCCAGGACGCGGCCCGCTTCCTCCGCCGTGACCAGCGACGCCGCCGTGACCTGCGTCGGGCGGACCGCCGTGGCCAGGGCCGGCGCGCCGGCGTTTATGGCGCTCACGATCAGCGCGTCCGTCTTCTCGTCCCCGTACGTCTGCGGTTTCGTGCGCCCGCTTGACTGAACCTGCAGCGAAATGACCCGCCGCGTCCAGCGTCGCGCGGTCAGCGTGACGACATCGCCCACGTCGCCGGACGAAGCGAGCTCAGACGGACAGGCCCAGGCGACGGTACGGTCGGAAGCTCCGGAATCCACCGCGAGATAATGGATGACCGGTATCGACGGCGAGTCCTCGCCCTGGCTGCGCGTCTTCCAGGTCTGCAGCCAGAGCACCTCCCCGGTCACCGTGACCGGCGTGAGGACGTCGGCCAGCGTGCCGAGCAGCGTGTATCCGCCGTAGAGCAGCGGCCACAGGATCAGCACCCGCACGGCCAGCGCGATCCAGCTCGAGACCGAGTCAGGAGCAAAGTCGAAGGCGATCGAGTTGTACCGGGTGATCAGCGCGGCGATCGCCAGAGCGGCGATGGATTTCAGCGTGAGCCGAACCGCCTTCTGACCGTACCGTGGAAAAACGCTCGGGTATTTGACCTTGACTCGGTGCCAGGTCCCGCCGAACGAGCTCCAGACGCGGTTGCGGTTGCCCATGCCCAGGTCGATCACGGCGGCGCAGACGCGCGTCGCGCCGACGGCGTCACCGTATGCGAGGTAACGGTCCCAGACGGTGACGGCGGCCGGGGGTAGGTCGGCGAAGGACTCGTGATTGCGCAAGAATGCTTTGAGGCCGAGCCAGCGGGCGGCGGCCTGCCGACCGGCCGGGGTGTCGCGTTCGCCGCGAGACTTGCCGGCCACGTAGAACAGGGCGAACCACATGAACATGCCGGTGAAGAACGAGCCGCCGGAGTCGCCACCGGTGCGCCGCGTGTAGAGGAACGTCGCGAGGGCGAGCGCGAACGCGGGCACCAGCGCGAGCAGGCTCAGCGCGGTCACGACCGGCTTCGAGAACCGGCGCTGGGACAGGCCGCGCGCCCGCGCGTCGGCGACGATGGCCGCGTTCAGCCGCTTCGTCCACCCGGCCGCCTGCGCCTGGTCCCGGAACGTGAGCGCCGTCAGCGGCACCATCCCGCCCATGGCCAGCGACTTGATTCTTTCGAAGATCATCGTCTCGTACGCGTTGAGGCCGGACGGCTGTTCGTCGCGCACATGCACCGTCGTCTGCAGCGGGTCGTTGCCCGGCTGCCGAAACTCGAGCACCCGCCGCGCCGCCAGGTCGATGAACGTCGACTCGGCCGCGTCCTCGGTCAGCTCCCACCGCCCCGTGATCATGCTGACGACGGCCGGCGACTCGCTGCCGCCGAAGTCCTGCGTCGGTGGCGGAGCGGCGATCGGCTTGGGCCGCGTGACGAACAGCGCGCCCCAGAACGCGACCAGCCAGGCCCCGAGCCCGGCCAGCGCGATCGCCGCCTCGACGAGGAACCGCGGGTCCATGACCTCAGAACCGCACGTTCACGTCAGCGCGCTCGCCCGCCGCGGCCTCGAAGTACGCCCGCGCCCGAAACCCGCCGACGCCCGCGATGATGTTGGTCGGCAGCGTCTGCGTCTTCTGGTTGTACGTCTGCACGGCACTGTTGTAGAACTGCCGCGCGTACGCGATCTTCTCCTCGGTGGCCCCGAGCTCGCCTTGCAGCTGCAGGAAGTTCTGATTGGCCTTGAGGTCCGGATAGGCTTCGGAGAGCGCGAACAGCCGCCCGAGGGCCTGGGTGAGCTGCCCTTCCGCCTGCGCGAGCTGAGCGGGCGCGGCCGACGCCGCGACGTTGCGAGCCGAGACGACGGCGTCGAGGGTGCCACGCTCGTGCGCGGCGTACCCCTTGACGGTCTCGACCAGGTTCGGAATCAACGAGTGCCGCCGCTTGAGCTGCACGTCGATCTGCGCCCACGAGGCGTCAACCTGGGTGCGCGCCTTGACCAGCGAGTTGTACGTGGCCACAGCCCACCACACGAGCACGATCACCAGCACGACGACAACGCCGAGCACGATCAAAGGGGTCATGCCCGCATGGTGACCACCAAGGGTTGCCTCCCAGGTGAAACGGTCGCCAACTTGACTGTATTTCCCAAGAGCAGGCCGGGGAGGCAAGGGCTCCGGCGCCGAGCCGTCTACAGCTCAGCGAAAGATGATTCGCGGTTCGGGCTACCGGCCCGGAGCCGGCGGCCGGAGCGGAAGGCTCGGATCGTGGCTCAGTTCCGGTGAGGCCGTGACCGGCAGGCGCGGATTGTGAGGGGTGTGGTGGAGGCTTGTCTCCCCGCCGTTTCCGGAAATACAGCTCAGGCGGCCATGCCGGTGAGGCGGGTGTACTCGGCGGGGGTGCCGATGTCGCGGCGATGGTCGGGGTGTTCCACGTAGTGCTCGACGACCGTGCCGAGGAAGACCGGTTCGACGGCCAGGAGGTCCAGGGGGATCAGGAGCCAGCCCGGGTCGGGGCGGTCGGGGCGGCGGATGCTCAGGGCGAGTTTCGGCGTCCGGACCGTCATCGGCAGCGGGTTGGCCGGCACCCGGACCAGGTCGTCCCAGGCCAGGACCCGCCGGCCGCCGGCCCGGATGTTGAGGCCGGCCGGGCTGACCACGATCCGGGGGCCGCGCAGCAGGGGCAGGATGGCGCCGGCGATGACCAGGGCGGCGCCGAGGTTGATGGCCAGGCGGGTGCCGGGGGCCAGGGCCGGGTCGCTCTCCAGGAAGATGGTGCCGAGCAGCGCCCAGCCCATGGTCAGGCGGCCCATCAGGATCGGTGAGCCCGGCACCACGAACGCGTCGCCGCGCACGCGCAGGGCGGCCGGGGGCGGGTGCATGATCGGGCGGAACACGATCCCGAACGCGATGAACGCGGCGCTGAGCACGACGATCGGGGCGAACAGCAGCGCGGCCGCGGCCCAGATCGGGGTGGTGGCGGTGCTGACGCCGAACTCGTAGAGGACCCGGAGCACGACGATGAGCGCGGCCACGCCGACGGCGGCCGCCTTGCATCCCATCACGTAGCGGCCGAACCGCCTGGGGGTCACACCGCCAAGTCTACGAAGCGGGTGCGAAGGTCGGCGACCGTCGGCATGGCTACGGCGCCGCCCGGGGATTCGCAGACGTAGCCGGCGACGTGGACCGCGACCCGGGTGAGGGTGGCCCACTCGCCCAGGTCGGTGGGTTTGCCCTGGGTGAGGATGCCCCAGCTGAGGCCGGCCATCGTGGCGTCGCCGGCCCCGGTGGCGTCGACGGGGGCGATGCGCGGGGCTGGGACCAGTACCGATGCCGCGTCTTTGGCGACCAGAGCGCCCTGCGAGCCCAAGGTCACGACGACCGCCCCGGCCCCGGCCGACAGCAGGCGGGCGGCCGCCTCCTCGGGCGCCTCCCCCCAGAGGGCGATGGCGTCGGCGGAGCTCAGCTTGACCAGGTCGGCGGTGGCGGCGAACTCCTCGACGACGTCCGGGTTGAGGCCGACGACGGGGCGGACGTTGGGGTCGAAGACGCGGACCGGGCCGGGGACGGCCCAGGCGCGGCGGGCGGCGGCCAGGACGGGCGCTTCGAGCAGGCACATCGACCCGCAGTACAGCAGCCGCGCCCGGGCGACGAGGCCGACGTCGACCCGGTCGGCGTCGAGGAGGCCGTAGGAGGGCGGCGAGCCGTAGAACCGGAACGTCGGCTCGTGGCCCTGGAAGGTGGTCACCGCCAACGTTGTGGCAACGTCTGGGATCGTCTGCGCACCGTCGGTACCAACGCCGGATTTGTCTAAAAAGTCCAGCAACCGATGGCCGAACGGGTCGTCGCCGAAGGACCCGAGGAAATGCACGTCCGCGCCCAGGCGGGCGATGCCGACCGCGACGTTGAACGGGGCGCCGCCGACCGCCGGGCGGTAGACGAGGTCACCGCCCGCAGCAGATTCGAGCAGATCGATGAGCGCCTCACCGATCACCACGCCGTAACTCGTCATTGCGCCGCCTCCCCAACGAAACCCTCCGTGAAGCCCGGGCGCATGGTGCCCGTGACGAAGACCGCGTGCCACACGCAGAAGACGAGCACCGTCCAGATCTTGCGGGAGTGGTCGGCCTCCTTCTTGCGGTGCGCCTTCAGCAGTGCTCGCACGACGTCGAGGTCGAGCAGGTCGCCGGCGCCGGAGGTGTCGAGCAGGCCGTGCGCCCAGTCGTACATCTCGCCGCGCAGCCACGGGCGGATCGGGACCGGGAAGCCGAGCTTCTTGCGGTGCACGATCGGCTCCGGCACGATCCCGGCCAGGGCCCGGCGCAGCGCCACCTTCGTCTCCTGCGAGCGCGGCGGCACCTTGAGCTCGCTCGGCAGGCCGGCCGCGACCTCGAACACGGCCCGGTCCAGGAACGGCGTGCGCAGCTCCAGGGAGTGCGCCATCGTCATCCGGTCGGCCTTGACCAGGATGTCGCCGCGCAGCCAGGTGTAGAGGTCGACGTACTGCATGGTGGCGACGTCGTCGAGCGCGCCGGCCTCCTTGAACACCGGGCCGGTGACGTCGGTGTGGCGCACGTCGGGCTCGTAGTGGCGCAGCAGCGCGGCCTTCTCCTCCTCGGAGAACATCCGGGCGTTGCCGTAGTAACGCTCCTCGATCGGCGTCGTGCCGCGCTCCAGGAAGCTCTTGCCCTTCACGCCCTGCGGAATGACCCGGGACACCGCCCGCAGCCCGCGCTGCATCGAGTCGGGCAGGTGGCTGACGCCGGCCAGCGACGAAGGTTCCCGATAGATGGGGTACCCGCCGAAGAGCTCGTCCGCCCCGTCGCCCCCGAGCACCACCGTCACGTCCCGCGCGGCCCGCTCGGCCAGGAAGAACAGCGGCACGAGGGCCGGGTCGGCGACCGGGTCGTCGAGGTGCCACACGATCCGCGGCAGGGCCCGCATGAAGTCGCCCGCGGTGACGACGGTCGCCGTGATCGGCACCCCGAGCGCGCGGGCGGACTGCTCGGCGACGTCGATCTCGGAGTACTCGGCGCCCGGCCCCACCGCGTCGTAGCCGACGGTGAACGTCCGCAGGCCGGGCTCCTTCTCGGCGGCGAGGGCGACGATCGCCGTCGAGTCGATCCCCGACGACAGGAACGCACCGATCTCCGCGCCGGCCGGCATGTGCGCGTGCACGCTCTCCCGAAGGGCGTCGGCGATCCGGCGGACGACGGCCTCCTCGTCGACGGGTCCGGGTTTGAAATGCAGCTGGGTGTACCGCCGGTTGGCGAGCGGCCCGCCCGGCGTGTAGACGAACGTCTCCCCCGCGCCGAGCCGCCGCACCTCCGGGTGCATGGTGCCCGGCTCCGGCACATACTGCATCGTCAGATAATGCTGGAGTTTGCGCAGGTCGACGGCTTTCGGGTCGGGCGTGAACGGCAGCAGGGCCTTCTTCTCGCTGGCCAGGTAGACGCCCTGCGGGGTCTGGAGCTGGAAGAGCGGCTTGACCCCGAACCGGTCGCGGGCCCCGAACGCGCGGCGGGCCGAGGCGTCCCAGATCACGAACGCGAACATGCCGCGCAGCCGGCTCACCGCGCCCGGGCCCCAGTGATGGTAGGCGGCCAGGATGATCTCGGCGTCGTCGCCGGTGGCGAACTCGGCCCGGCGGTCCTCCTCCAGCTCGGCCCGCAGCTCGGCCGCGTTGTGCACGGCACCGTCCAGGACGATCAGGTAGCGGCCGGCCGTGACCCCGGTCGGCGGGTAGGTCACCGGCTGGGTCGTGCGAAGGTCGGAGACGGTCAGGTGCTCGGCCCCGAAGACCACGTCGTCGTTGGCGACGATCCGCTCGTCGTCCGGCCCGCGGTGGCGCATCAGGCCCAGCGCGTCGGCGACGGCGTCCCGCTGCGCCGCCGCGCCGCCCCGCGCGCTGACGAACGTGAGAAGACCCGCCATGGCAAGCATCCTCGCACGGGGTACGGTCGCAGGTGGAGCACGAATTTCCACCGGTTTCGGGGAGTGGGGACACCATGGACGAGGCAGCCGGCACCCAGTCGCACGACCCCGACTTCCCGGAGCGTTTCCGGGAGTTCATGCGCACCGGCTGGAGCGATTCGTCCCTGGATGTCGCACCCCGCCCGGAGGCGCCGGACCACGCCAAGCGCCGGGCCGACCTCGCGGCCGCCTTCCCGGGTGAGACGTTGATCATCCCGACCGGGGTCGAGCGGATCCGCTCCAACGACACCAACTACGCCTTCCGCCCCGGCTCCGACCACGCCTGGCTCACCGGCGAGCACGACCCCGAGTCGGTGCTCATCGTCCACCCCTCCGGCGAGGCGATCCTCTATGTGCGGCCCCGCTCGCCGCGCGACACCGACGAGTTCTTCACCGACCGCAACCACGGCGAGCTGTGGATCGGCCGCCGGCACACCCTGGCCGAGAAGGCGACCGAGCTGCAGCTGCCGACCGCGCACGTCTCGGAGCTGGCGGCGGCGCTGGACGACATCGCGCCCGGGCGCACCCGGGTCCTGCGCGGCTTCGACCCGATCGTCGACGCGACCGTGCGCTCGGCCAACCCCGAGCGCGACGCCGAGCTCGCGCAGACCCTGTCCGAGCTGCGGCTGGTCAAGGACGCGTGGGAGCTGGAGCAGCTGCAGGACGCCATCGACGCCACCGTCCGCGGGTTCGAGGACGCGGCCCGGGCCCTGCCCGCCGACCGGCCCGTCAGCGAGCGGCTCATCGAGGGTGTCTTCGGCCTGCGGGCCCGCCACGACGGCAACGACGTCGGCTACGGCTCGATCGTCGGCAGCGGCCCGCACGCCGCGATCCTGCACTGGATGCGCAACGACGGCGCCACCCGCCCCGGCGACCTGCTGCTCATGGACATGGGCATCGAGAACCGGCACCTGTACACCGCGGACGTCACCCGCACCGTGCCCGTCTCCGGCACCTTCACCCCGCTGCAGCGCGCCGTCTACGACATCGTGTTCGCGGCCCAGCAGGCCGGCATCGACACCATCCGCCCCGGCGTCGCGTTCGACGACGTGCACCAGGCGTGCATGCGGGTGCTCGCCCAGGGCCTGCTCGACCTCGGCGTCCTGCCCGTGAGCGTCGACGAGGCGATGGACAAGGAGCACATTCTGTACCGTCGCTGGAGCCTGCACGGTTTCGGCCACATGCTCGGCCTGGACGTCCACGACTGCGCGAACGCGCGCAAAGAGCGCTACAAAGAGGGCAACCTCGACACTGGATACGTGCTCACCGTCGAGCCCGGGCTCTATTTCCAGCCCGAAGATGATTTGGTACCGGCTGAGCTGCGCGGCCTCGCGGTCCGGATCGAGGACGACGTCCTGGTCACGCCGACCGGCGCCCGCAACCTCTCCGACGCCCTGCCCCGCACCGCCGCCGACGTCGAGTCGTGGCTGGCCGCCCGCCGCGCGGAGCCATACCAGCTCCCGTAAGGCCCGACCTTGGAACTGCGCATCCTGGGCCCGCTGGAGGTGTACTCCTCCGGCGGCACCCAGATCGACCTAGGCACCCCGAAGCAGCGTGCCATCATCGCCCTGCTGGCCACCCGCCCCGGCCGCGTCGTGCCCGTCCAGACGCTTGTCGACGAGCTGTGGGCGGACGAGCCCCCGGAGCGGGCGATCGCCTCCCTGCAGGCCTACGTCTCCCGCCTGCGCCGCGCCCTCGAACCCGGCCGCACCGCCCGCGACCGCTCGACCGTCCTGGTCAGCCGCGCCCCCGGCTACCTCCTGGCGGTGCCCCCGGAGGCGGTCGACGCCACCCGCTTCGGCACGGTCGTCGAAGGCTTCTCCGACCGCGACGACCCGGCCGTGCTGAGCGCGGCGCTGGAGCTGTGGCGCGGCGATCCGCTGCCCGAGCTCGGGGACTCGGCCTTCGCGCGGGCCGAGCGCAACCGGCTGCACGAACTGCGCTTCACGGCATTCGAGCGGCGCTCGGCGGCCTGGCTGACCCACGGCCGGTTCGCCGAGGTGATCTACACCACCGAGGCCGCCCTGGCCGAGTCGCCCTACCGCGAGCCGCTGTGGGCGCAGCTCATGCTCGCCCTCTACCGGGCCGGTCGCCAGGCCGACGCGCTGCAGGCCTACGCCCGCGCCCGCGCGCTGCTGGCCGGGGAGCTCGGCGTGGAGCCGGGTGCGGACCTGCGCCGCCTGGAGGCCGAGATCCTGCGCCAGTCCCCCGCCCTGACCACCCTGCCGCCACCACCCGCGCCGCCGATCGCACCTCGGACCGCGCCGCCGATCGCACCTCGGACTGCGCCGCCGATCGCGCCCGGGGTTGCGCCGCACATCGCGTCCGGGGTCGCGCGGCCGGTCGTGCCGGGGGGTGGATCGCTGGTCGACGCGTCTCCTGGGGCCGCTGTCACAGTGTCGGGCGAGGCGGCGGTTGTGGGGGCGGAGCGGCGGCGGGGGGTCAGGAGTTCGGCGGAGCTGGTCGGGCGGGAGCGGGAGTTGGCGGTGGCCGGTGAGGTGCTCTCCGGGCGGGGGCGGGCGCTGGTTGTCGAGGGATTCGCCGGGATCGGGAAGTCGGCGCTGCTGGGCGAGGTGCGGCGGCGGGCGGTGGCGGACGGGTTTCTCGTCGGGGCCGGTGCCGGCGCGGAGGGGGCCGTGTTCCTGCCCTGGGCGCAGATCCTGCGCGGGCTGGCCGACGCGCGGCCGGGGGACGTCGCCGGCGCGTTCGCGCCGTTCGGGAACCTGCCGGCCGTGCTCGACCCGGGGCTGGCGGAGCGGATCGCCCTGCCCGCGGCCGAGCGGATCGCCGACGCCGAGCTCGCCCGGTCGCTGCTCTACCGGGGGCTGGTCGACGGGCTGCGCCGGCTGGCCGGACGTGTGCCGGTACTGCTCGTGTTCGACGACGCGCACCTGCTCGACCGGCCCTCGCGCACACTCCTGCAGCTGCTGGTGCGCGATATCGCCGGCACGGACATCGTGGTCGTCCTCGGTGTTCGCAGTGGGGGCGGCGTGGAACTCGATCTGCCGGCTGTACACCTGCGGCTTGAAGGTTTGCCCGATCGGGATGTGGCGACCCTTGGCGCCCGGATCGCCGGGTCGGCCCTGGACGACGAGACCGTCGCCGTGCTCGTCGACCGGACCGGCGGCAACCCGTTCTTCGTGCGCGAATTGCTGCAGGTTTTGCTGGCCGAACATGCTCTCGACGCGCAGTCGGCGCGCGAACGCACACCGGCGCGCGTGCAGGAGGTGCTCCGGCGGCGCTTCGCGCGGCTGCCCGGCCAGATGGGGGCGGTGCTGTCCGTGGCGGCGGTGCTCGGCCGGGAGTTCGATGTGGCGGTACTGCGCGATCTGACACAACTGGACGAACTCGACCTGTACGACACGCTCGACACCGCCGTCGCCACCGGTGTGCTCGAAAGCGACGGCGGGCGGCTGCGATTCGCGCATGACCTGCTCCGGCAGGCCGCGTACGACGAGAACGGGCCGCTGCGCCGGGCCCGGCTGCACGAACGCGCGGCGCGGGCCCTGACCGGGGTGGCCGAGCGGGCCGCCCACCTGCGGCTGGCCCTGCCGGTCGCCACGCCGCTGGAGGTCGCGCCGGCGCTCGCGGACGCGGCCGCGGAGGCGTATCAGCGCACCGCGCACGAGGAGTCGGCGGCGCTGCTGCACGAAGCGCTGGAGCTGCTCGCCACCGCACCGGCCGGGCAGGAGCGGGACGTGGCCGAGCTCGACCTGCGGCTGCGGCTGGCGTTCATGCACCAGGCGACCGACGGGTACCTGGCCGCGCCCGTCGCCGCGCAGTACGAGCGGATGGAGCCGATCCTGCGGCGCGTCCGGCCGACACGCGCGATCCGGCCCGCGCTGTGGGGGTACGCGTCGTTCCACATGACCGCCGGCAACGCCGACCGGGTCGCCGCCGTGGCCCGGCTGGACCGCCTGGTCGCGGACGTACACGCCGGGTACCTCGCGCACGCCCGCGGCGACCTGCCCGCCGCCCGGGAGCTGTTCCAGGCCGCGCTCGACGCGCTGCCGCCCGAGGGGCTCGCACCGTTCCCGGTCATCGACTGGGACCCGGTCGCCGGCATCCTGGGGCCGGCCGCGTCGGCCGAGAGCCTGCTCGGGCACCGGGAGCGGGCCGAGGAACTCCTGGCGCGCGCCCGGCGGGACACGCCGTACCAGGAAATGTATGTCAGTCACTACATCGCGTGCATCGCGTTCGACTGGCGCGACAAGCCGGCCGCCCGCGCCGCGGCCGAGCGTTCGCTGGGGATCGCGCGGCGGATCCGCAACCCCGAGTACGCCGGGATGGCCCAGGTCCTCATCGGCTGGGCCCGCGACGACGCGGCCGTGGTCCAGGCGGGCGCGGACGCGCTGGGGCCGACGTTCGCCCGGCACGCCCGGCTCGTCCAGGCGGCCGAGCTGACCCGGGGTTGCGCGGATAGCAAGACGGACGTACGGTTTTCTTGAGCACCCCGCGGTCTGGTTGGGCCTTGTGCTGGGGAAGACTGGCGTACTGGAAGCAGCACGACTTGACGGAAGAGGAGCACACGCCGTGGCGAGCCTCGACTCCTTCGGAGCAAAGAGCCAGCTGAGCGTCGGCGACGCCAGCTACGAGATTTACAAGATCAGCGAGGTCGAGGGGGCCGCGCGGCTGCCGTACAGCCTGAAGATCCTCCTGGAGAACCTGCTGCGCACGGAGGACGGCGCGAACATCACCGCCGAGCACATCCGGGCCCTGGGCGGGTGGGACGCGACGGCCGAGCCGAGCGTCGAGATCCAGTTCACCCCGGCCCGCGTGCTGATGCAGGACTTCACCGGCGTGCCGTGCGTCGTCGACCTGGCCACCATGCGCGAGGCCGTCGTCGAGCTCGGCGGCGACCCCAAGCGGGTCAACCCGCTCGCCCCGGCCGAGCTCGTCATCGACCACTCCGTCATCGCCGACCTGTTCGGCCGCCCGGACGCCTTCGAGCGCAACGTCGAGCTGGAGTACGGCCGCAACAAGGAGCGCTACCAGTTCCTGCGTTGGGGCCAGACGGCGTTCAACGAGTTCAAGGTCGTGCCGCCGGGCACCGGCATCGTGCACCAGGTCAACATCGAATACCTGGCCCGGGTCATCATGAACCGCGGCGGCCAGGCCTACCCGGACACCGTGGTCGGCACCGACTCCCACACCACGATGGTCAACGGCCTCGGCGTGCTCGGCTGGGGCGTCGGCGGTATCGAGGCCGAGGCCGCGATGCTCGGCCAGCCGGTGTCGATGCTGATCCCGCGGGTCGTGGGCTTCAAGCTCAGCGGCGAGCTGCCCGAGGGCACCACCGCGACCGACCTGGTCCTCGTCATCACCGAGATGCTGCGCAAACACGGCGTCGTCGGCAAGTTCGTCGAGTTCTACGGGCCCGGCGTCCCCGCGGTGCCCCTCGCGAACCGGGCCACCATCGGCAACATGAGCCCCGAATACGGCTCCACGGTCGCGATCTTCCCGATCGACGACGAGACCATCAAGTACCTCAAGCTCACCGGCCGCGACGAGGCCCAGGTCGCGCTGGTCGAGGCCTACGCCAAGGAGCAGGGCCTCTGGCACGACCCGGCCGCCGAGCCGGACTACTCCGAGCGCCTCGAGCTGGACCTCGGCACCATCGAGCCCTCCCTCGCCGGCCCCAAGCGGCCCCAGGACCGGGTGCCGCTGAGCAGCGCCAAGACGATGTTCCGGGGCGTGCTCGACAACTACGTCGGCGACGGCGCCAGCGACGGGGTCGAGGGCCCGGCCGACGAGGCCAGCGCCGAGTCGTTCCCGGCCAGCGACCCGCCGGCCAACCACGTCGACAGCAACGGCGACAAGCCGCACGAGCTCATCTCCGCCGCCACCGGCGCCAACGGCCGCACGTCCAAGCCCGTCCGGGTCGAGGACTACGAGCTCGACCACGGCGCCGTCGTCATCGCCGCCATCACGTCCTGCACCAACACGTCCAACCCGCAGGTCATGATCGGCGCGGCCATCCTGGCCCGCAACGCCGTCGAGAAGGGTCTGTCCCGCAAGCCGTGGGTCAAGACCACCCTCGCGCCCGGCTCCAAGGTCGTCACCGACTACTACGAGCGCTCCGGCCTGACGCCCTACCTCGACAAGCTCGGCTTCAACCTCGTCGGCTACGGCTGCACCACCTGCATCGGCAACTCCGGCCCGCTGCCCGAGCCGATCAGCGCCGCCGTCAACGAGCACGACCTGACCGTCGTGTCGGTCCTGTCCGGCAACCGCAACTTCGAGGGCCGGATCAACCCGGACGTGAAGATGAACTACCTGGCCTCCCCGCCGCTGGTGGTCGCCTACGCCCTCGCCGGCACCATGGACATCGACCTCACCAACGACCCGCTGGGCATCGGCTCCGACGGCCAGCCGGTCTACCTCCGCGACATCTGGCCCAGCCCGAAGGAGATCGAGGACACCATCGCCTCGGCTCTCGGCCCGGACCAGTTCTCGGCCCGCTACGCCGACGTCTTCGCCGGCGACGAGCAGTGGCGGGCCCTGCCGACGCCGACCGGGGACACCTTCGACTGGGCGGGTGACTCGACGTACGTCCGCAAGCCCCCCTACTTCGAGGGCATGGCCACCGAGCCGTCCGCCGTCACCGACATCAGCGGCGCCCGGGTCCTGGCCAAGCTCGGCGACTCCGTCACCACCGACCACATCTCCCCGGCCGGCTCCATCAAGGCCGACTCCCCCGCCGGCAAGTACCTCGCCGAGCACGGCGTCGACCGCAAGGACTTCAACTCCTACGGCTCCCGCCGCGGCAACCACGAGGTGATGATCCGCGGCACGTTCGCCAACATCCGCCTGCGCAACCAGCTCGCCCCCGGCACCGAGGGCGGCGTGACGGTCAACCACCTCGACGGTTCCCAGACCACGATCTACGACGCCTCGGTCGCCTACGCTTCGGCCGGGGTGCCGCTGGTGATCCTGGCCGGCAAGGAGTACGGCTCCGGCTCGTCCCGCGACTGGGCAGCCAAGGGCACGGCCCTGCTGGGCGTGCGCGCCGTCATCGCCGAGTCCTACGAGCGCATCCACCGCTCGAACCTGATCGGCATGGGCGTCCTCCCGCTCCAGTTCCCCCAGGGCGAGTCGGCCGACTCGCTGGGCCTGACCGGCACGGAGACGTTCACCATCACGGGCGTGGAATCGTTGAACGACGGCACCACCCCCCGCACGGTGAAGGTCACCACCGACACCGGCACCGAGTTCGACGCGGTGGTCCGCATCGACACCCCGGGCGAGGCCGACTACTACCGCCACGGCGGCATCCTGCAATACGTCCTGCGCAAAATGATCGCCGCGTAGGGCCAGCCTTCTTCGGTTTCACGAACGGCGCCGCGTCCACAGTGGACCCGGCGCCGTTTCGCCTCTCAGCCGGGCCGCGGCCTTCGGATCAGCCCCCATTGCCCGCCGGCCTCCGGATCAGCCCCCTTTGCCCGCCGGCCTCCGGATCAGCCCCCTTTGCCCGCCGGCCTCCGATCGCTAGCACAGGCCGAGACCCCGGACGGCGCGGCGGACGAGGCCATTGACACAGGGTGAGCCGGGTCTGCGGGACGGTCACGTGCCACGCAACGCCGCACTACGATGAAGGGCCGCCGCTGCGTTCGTCTGCCGCGAACACCAGCGCACGCCTGCTCGCGTCTCCGACCCGCTGTGGCGGAAGCAGGCGCCCACACCGCACGGTTTTCACGCCGGGTAGTCGAATATCACGCCCGGTAATCGGGTCGGAGATCGGTTAGGTCGGGCATGTTAGCGTGGAAAAGCCGGGACGCTCACGAACGCAGCACGGGCCCGACGCCGAACCAGCCACTGTCCGACGACGCCCGGCCAACGGCGCCTGACCTGCAGCGGTGCTACCTTCACTGAACCGCAGCCACTGAACCGCGACCACTGAACCGCTGAACCGCGACCATTGAACCGCAGCGGTGCTCTCCTCGATGCGCGCCGGGTCGCTCAGCAAGTCCGCGGGTGTTCTCCTCGATGCCCGCCGGGTCGCTCAGCAAGTCCGCGCGTGTTCTCCTCGATGCCCGCTGGGCGCCCAGCAAGTGCGCAGGGGCGGTCAGCAAGCGCGCAGGGGCGGTCAACGAGGCGTTGCGCCGCTTCGTCGAACAGTGGCGGGACCACCGCGACCGCGCCTTCGACCGGCTCCAACAACTGGCCACAGCGCCGACCGGCCCGCCCGGGCCTGACGCAGCGCTGCTCCGCGCGCTGGCGGAGGGCCGCACGGGCTCCAAAAACTGGCCGCGGAAAGCGTCTTCGACTGCTCGCAGCTCGTGGAGCCAGACCGGCGAAGCATCTGGCCGACAGCAGTACGCCGATCCGCATCCATCGCCACTCGCAGCTCGTGGAGCCAGACCGGCGAAGCATCTGGCCGACAGCGGTGCACTGATCCGCATCCATCGCCACTCACAGCTCAAGGAGCCAGACCGGCGAAGCATCTGGCCGACAGGGTGCGCCGATCTGGCGGGAGGTCGCGCGCCGCGGGCTCATCTCGCTCCGAGCCACGGGTGCCGTCGCAGCGTCGCGAGGCAGCCTGGAACCACCACGGCTACGCCGCTATGAGCCACGGGTGCCATCGCAGCGTCGCGGGGCCGCCTGGAACCACCACGGTCACCGCGGCCTGGGAGCCGGTGCTCGCCGAGTGGCTGCTCGCGGCTGATCACGAGAAGTACGCGGAGACGGGAGCTGAGTTCCTCGACACGTAGCTGGTGACGACGGTTCTCGACCGCATATGGACGACGATGGTCGCCATCCGCCACGAGGTGGCGGCGAACGGCGTCCGTCAGGGGATGTCGGTGGTCGACCCTGCTCGTCGCGGCGATTGTCGTCCGGCTGAGGGTGGGTCCTCAACGAGGGGCACGGCTTCGAGACCGTGGCTCGATTCGTGCCCGAATTCCGGCACCGCCGATCAGCGCGGGTGTCGCCTGACGCCCTGCGAGATGGCGGGCCGCGGGGACGGGACGCCGGCGTCCGCGCGGTGGACGGCGGGCTGGGCGCCGCCGTCCTGCTGAGGGTGGGTCCTCCACGAGGACCGCGGTTTCTAGACCGTGGGCCGATTCTTGCCCGGACTCCGGCAACGCCCGATCAGCGCGGGCGTCGCCTGACACCCTGCGCGAGATGGCGTCACGCGGCGACGGGACGTCGGCGTCCGCGCGGTGGGGTGGGCGCTGTTGTCGCTGCGGGGGCTATTTGCCGGGTGGGATTTGGAAGCGGTAGACCTTGGAGTTGTCCTTGTCGACGAGGGTGACGGAGTCGTTGGAGAAGGAGACGTCCTGGAGCAGGGTCGGGACCTGGCCGGAGCCGATTGGTTTGCCGTCGACGGTGTAGATGTAGACGTTCCATTTGCCGGAGCCGGGGACGACGCTCTCCATGACGACCTTGTTGCCGTAGCCGGCGATCGCGTCCTGGGAGGGCAGGCCCTTGCCCAGCTCGACCTGGTCGGCGCCGCTGGACGGGTCGAGGACGTAGGCGTCGCCGACCGTTGTGAAGACGCCGCTGCCCGCGACGAGCTTGTTGTCCAGGACGACCCAGTTGGCCTCTTCGGTGCCGGAGATGGTGCCGGAGCGGTCCCGGACCGACTGTTTCGTCCACTTGGCCTGGCCGTTGGTCGTGTCGATGGCGATGAGCACGTCCTTGCCGGAGTTTTGCTCGCCCTGCACGCAGACCAGGTGCTCGCCGCACGGGCGCAGGTCGTCGACCTTCGTGCCGGCGGTCGCCTTGTAGGTCCAGGCCGTCTGCCAGTTGGAGATCCGGTAGGCGATGATCGTGCCGTCGGCGTCGGGGCGGAACATCGCCAGGTCGTCGTAGACGATCCAGGAGTCGTTGGTCGAGCCCTTGGAGTAGGCGCCGCTGGCCACCTGCTTGCCGGTGTTGAGGTCGAGCGTGGCCGCCTTCTTGTCGCTGAGCAGCTGCACCGCGCGGCCCGCGTCGGCGGTCAGCGACTCCTGGAACGGCACGTCGCCGGAGAACGTCAGCTCGTAGGTCGGCACGAGCAGGTCCTTGGACGTGTCGCTGGTCGGCCAGTGCACCGACGGCTTCGCACCGCGGTTGCCGTTGATGCGGTGGCCGTTGACCTCGACCGGGGCCGTCCACTTGACGTTGCCGTCGAGGAGGTTGACCCGCTCGACGGTGGGCTTGTTCCAGTCCTGGTTCTCGACGATCGCGTCGGTGCCGGCGTACAACAGGTCGATCTTGTCGGGCCAGGCCTTCGTCCACTTCGAGGTGTGCGTGGCCAGGTCGATGACCGAGCGCGACTCCGTCTTGCCGTCGCCGCCCTGCTTCACGTCGTCCTCGCCGTCGACGATGAGCAGGTTGCCGACGACCTTCAGCTTCAGCTTCGCCGGCTCCATCGCCAGCTGCACGGTCCAGCTCTGGTCGCCGGCGGTCGCGTAGCCGGACACGGCGGTCGAGCCGGCGTTGAGCTGCGCGGTGTAGATGTTGCCGTTGCCGGCGACGGCGGCGATCGCGCCGTCGGTGCTCAGCTGGATCGGGGTGCCGGCCTTGAGCCCGTCGACCTGGCCCGGGCCGTCGGTGTCGCCGAGGCCGGGGAAGCCGTCCTTGACCGACTGGAACTGGTCGCCCATCCAGCCGAAGAACTGGTTGCCGCCGTAGACGCAGCCGCCGATGAGGGCCAGCACGATGACGAGCGCGACCCACGGCCCGGTGCGGCGCCGGCGCGGCTGCTGCACGACCGGGACGCCGACCCCGTAGGCGGTCTGCTGCGGCGCCATGGGCGGTGCGCCCATCGGCGGCGGGCCGGCCTGCTGCGGCATCATCCGCGGCGGCATCGGGGGCGCCGGTGAGGCCGACGCGACCGGGAACGGCGCCGAGACCGGATGCGACGACCCTGACACCGGCGTCGCCGAGACCGGCATGGGGATCCCGGACGAGGGCGTGTGCATGGGGCTGCTCGACGAGGCGGTGCGCATGGGGATGCCCGACGACGGCGTGTGCATCGGCGGCGGGGTGTGCATGGGCGGGGGTGTGCCGTACTGCGGCGGCTGCGGACGATCGCCGATGGCCAGGATGCCGCCGTAGGCCACCGGGAGCTCCGGCTGCTCGGGGACGACCGGCGCCACCCCGAACCGCGCGTGCAGGCGGCTGGCGACGAGCGGAATGCGGCTGGACCCGCCGACCAGGAAGATGCCGGCGAGCTGGCGCACGTCGACGCCGGCCCGCTCCAGCACGCGGCGGGTCTCGTCGACGGCCCGGTCGATGAGGGGGCCCGCGACCCGCTCCAGCTCCTCCCGGGTCAGGTGGACGGCCTCGTCGGTGCCGGGCAGGTGCACGGGGGCGGAAGCCGAGCGGGACAGCATCTCCTTGGCCGCGCGGACCTCGCTCCAGAACTCGCGGCGGTCGCGCTTGGCCGCGGTGCTGTCCGGGTTGGACAGCCGCTGCCAGAGCTCGGGGTTGCGGTAGCTGATGAGCTGGCCGAGGTGGCCGACGAGGGCCGCGTCGATGTCGACGCCGCCGAGGTCGTCGAGGCCGCCGACGCCGAGGACCCGCAGCCCGTCGAACTCGCGGCGGACCACGGACACGTCGAGCGTGCCGCCGCCGAAGTCGAACACGGCCAGGCTCTGCAGCGGGGCGACCTGCTGGCCGAGGACGCGCAGGCAGTATTCGGCGGCGGCGATCGGCTCGTCGACCAGGACGACCGGCCCGAGGTTGGCCGCGCGGGCCGCCTCGAGCAGCACGCCGCGGCGCTGGCCGCCCCAGTCGGCCGGGCAGGTGAGCACCGTCGAGCCGACCGGGTTGACGCCGGCCTGCATCGACTCCTCGGCGGCCCGGCGCAGGAGGGAGGCGAGCAGCTCCACGACGGTGACCTCGCTCGAGCCGAGCAGGACCGAGCCCTCGTCGATGCCGCGCTTCGGATACGGCTCGAAACGCTCGGGGCTCAGCTGCGACAGCCGCTCGGCGTCCTTGCCCACCGTGACGCGGCCCTGCTCGTCGGCGTAGACGCCGGACGGCATGACGGGCGAGCCGTCGAACAGCAGTGCGCGGGGGGCCTCGTCGCCGCGGCGCACGACCGCCACGGTGTGGCAGGTGCCCAGGTCGATCGCGAGACGATGGGTCGGGGTCGGGCCCACTCGACGTCACCTCCATTGACTGCCCGGATGCTACGGCAGGGGTACGACAAAACCGATCGGCGGTTTGGGGTAGACAAGAACCTGACAAACGGCGAGGAGGCGGTACCCCATGCGCGCAGTCATGTTCGGCGAGTACGGCGATCGTTCGGTCCTGAACGTCGAGGACCGCCCCGACCCGCAGCCCGGCCCCGGCCAGGTGCTGGTGCTCGTCGAGGCCAGCGGGGTCAACTACATGGACGTGTACCAGCGGACCGGCACCTATCAACTGACTCTCCCGGCGGCTCTGGGCAGTGAGGGGGCCGGCACCGTCCTGTCGTTCGCCGACGACGTGCGCGGCTTCGCGCCCGGCGACCGGGTGGCCTGGACCGGCGTCCCCGGCAGCCACGCCGAGCAGGCCCTCGTCCCGGCCGACCGGCTCGTCCCGGTGCCGGAGGACGTGACCACCGAGCAGGCGGCCGCGGTCCTGCTGCAGGGCCTCACCGCGCATTACCTGACGCACGACTCGTTCGCCGTCCGCCCGGGCGCGGCCGTCCTCGTCCACGCGGCCGCGGGTGGCATGGGGCAGCTCCTCACGCGGATCGTCACGCACCTCGGCGGACGGGTGGTGGCCACGGCGTCCACGGCGGAGAAGCGGGATCTGGCAGTACACAATGGGGCGGTTGTGGCGGTTGCCTATGCCGAGGCTCTGGACGCCGTGCGCGAAGTCACCGGCGGCGCCGGGGTGGACGCGGTCTACGACGGTGTGGGCGCGGACACGTTCGACACCAGCCTGCGGGCCCTGCGCCCGCGCGGGACGATGGTGCTGTTCGGGGCGGCCAGCGGGCAGGTCGCGCCATTCGACCCAATGCGCCTGATGTCCGGTTCGTATTTCCTCACCCGTCCGACGCTCGGGCATTTCATCGCGTCCCGGGCCGAATTGCTGGAGCGGGCGGAAACGCTGTTCGGATGGGTTGCGCGGGGTGTTGTCGAGGCGACCGTCACAGGGCGTTATCCATTGGATGCGGTGGCCGACGCGTACGCGGCGCTCGAGGGTCGGCGGACCACGGGAAAGCTGCTCATTGTTCCGTGATCAGGATCGCAAGATAAGTACTTGACGGAATCGACGCGGCCGGTGCCTTGCGAGGTGCCGGCCGTCGATCATGGGCGAAGCCGAAGAACTGCCATTTCCGACATATGCCCCGTCGGGGTATAAATCCGTTAAGTCGTGGCACGGAGTGCCCGACTTAACGGACCACGGAGTGCCCGACTGAACGGCACGCGGGCCCGCCCGATCACAAAGCCGGGCAGGCCCGCAGGCGAGAACAAGCAATCCAATACCAGTCAGCGCACCCCGGCGTCGTGCAAGAGCTCCACGATCAAAGGCTCCGGATCGACCCGGAAACCCTTGCCCGCGAACCACCGGGCCACGTTCATGACGTCACGAGCCAAGAACTCAGAACCGTTCGGGTTGATCACCACGTCGACGATCTGCGGCAGGTCGATGAGGACCAGCCGGCCGTCGTGGACGAGCAGGTTGTAGGGGGACAGGTCGCCGTGCGCGACGCCGGCCCGGGCCAGCACCCGCAAGGCGTCGACGAGCTGCCACCACAGGGACTCCAGCTCCGCCGCGGAAGGGCGGGTCTGTGCGAGTCTGGGCGCGGCGGTACCGTCGCCGTCCCCCACGAACTCGAGCATCAACTCGGTGCCGAGCAGCTGCACCGGGTAGGGCACGGCGACCCCGAGTTCCCAGAACCGGGCGAGCGCCCCGAACTCCGCGGCCGCCCACTGGCCCGCGATGGCCTCCCGGCCGAATGCGGTGCGGCCGGCCATGGCCCGGGTGACGCGGGATTCGCGGACCCGCCGGCCTTCCAGGTAGCCGGAGTCGCGGTGGAACATGCGGTGGTCGGCGTCCCGGTAGCGTTTGGCCGCCAGCAGTGAGCGGCGGCCGTCGGGGACGGACCGCTCGACCAGGTGGACGTCGGCTTCCTTGCCGGTCTTGAGCACGCCGCGGTCGGTGTCCCGGGCGCTCAGCTCCGTGACCACCCAGTCGGGGCGGGGTTCGGGGCCGTGCTGGACACCGGGGGCGTCCCAGGTGGTGTACGGGTCGCCGCCGGACGCCTCTTCGGAGGAGTCCCAGGCGATGTCGTAGTCGTGTGAGAGGCGCTTCAGAAAAGCCGGGTCGTCGTCATCGAAGCGACGGCGTGACGAAGCGTAGTTATGGTCGCGCAACGCGAGGTCTCCAGAGTCAGAAAGGGTGAGTTCATGGGCATGCGAAAGCGCGCCGTGACGGCATCCATGTGACTCGACCTCCTCCCGAAACGAAGACGTGCAACTGGTGACCAGGCTGGAGCACCCCGCCCGGCAGCGCAACCGATTTATCGGGACGCCATGACCTCGGCGATCGCCGCGATCACCCCGTCGGCCGTCCGGGTCGGCGTGTAGCGGCCCTCGATCCAGGACCGGCCCCGGTGCAGCCATACGCTGCGGATCGACGCCGCGTCCGCCCCGCCGATGTCGGCCTCCGGGCTGTCGCCGATCATCCAGGCGTTGGTGAGGCGCATCCGGGCCCGCTCGGCGGCGATGGCGAAGATGCGCGGGTTGGGTTTGCGCACGCCCGCCTCTTCGGAGATGACCCAGTCGGCGAGGTACCGATCGAGCCCCGTTTTGCGCAGTTTCTCCTCCTGCTGCCGGGACTCGCCGTTGGTGACGACGACCGGCACCCACCCGGAGTCCTCGGCGATGGCCAGTGCGCAGGCGGTCAGCGGGTCGAGCCGGATCCGGTCCATGATGGCCTGGCGGATCTCCTCGACGAGGTCGAGGGCGCTGTACCGCAGCCCGTACCGCTCCCGCAGCCCCTCGGCGACGTCCCAGGTGGAGTTCATGCCGTCGGCGTCGACGGACAGCAGCCACTCGAGGTCGTATTCGGGCGCGCCGATCTCTCGGAGGAACTCGGTCGCCCATGCGCGGAACGCCCCAGCCCTGTCAAGCAGGGTGTCGTCCAGGCTGAGCAACAACAGGGGCACGCGGGCAGGGTACGTGACCCGATTGATATCGAACAGATCCTCATGTTCACGTCCGCCTGGGCAAATATCCCGAAACCCGGACCAATCGGAGGGAAGAAACACGGGCGAAACCACCCTGTTCGCAAACCGTATGTACGGCTTGCATAATCGACAGGTGCCCAGGGTGAGCCAGGACCAGCTCGACGCGCGCCGGAGGGAGATCCTCACCGGCGCCCGGACGTGCTTCGCCCGCCACGGCTACGAGGGCGCGACCGTGCGACGGCTGGAAGAGGAGATCGGCCTGTCCCGCGGCGCGATCTTCCACCACTTCCGGGACAAGGACTCGCTCTTCCTGGCCGTCGCCGAGGACGACGCCGCCACCATGGTAGCGACCGTCGCCCAGCACGGCCTCGTCCAAGTGATGCGCGACCTGCTCGGCGAAGCCTCGGCCTCCGACACCGGCGAGCCCGACGTCACCGGGTGGCTCGGCAGCCAGCTCGAGGTCTCCCGGCGGCTGCGCACCGACCCCGAGTTCGCCAAGCGCTGGGCCGCCCGCGCGGAAGCGATCACCGCCGCCACCCGCGAACGCCTCCAGCGCCAGCTCGAGGCCGGGGTGCTGCGCGACGACGTGCCCATCGCCACGCTGGCCCAGTTCCTGGAGCTCGCCTACGACGGCCTCGTGCTGCACCTGGCGACCGGCCGCCCGGTGCAGGACCTGGAGGCCGTATTGAGCCTGGTCGAGGCCGCAGTCCGAAAAAAGTGACCACAAGGTTTGCTCAAGTGTCCGACCGGTGACATGCCCCACTCGACAGCCGCACCCACACTGAGCCACATGGAGACCTTGATCGTGGCGGCCCCGGGTGATACCTGGGGCATCCCGGGCCCGCAGTTCCTGTGGCTGTACGCCGGCCTCGCCGCTGTCGCGATCATCGGCGTGCTCATCTGGCGGCGCTCGATCACGGGCGGCCCGTCACTGCGCAGCGCCCGCGACCTCACCCCGACCCAGGCCGCGCTGATCAACGGGGATCGCCGCCTCGCCGTCTACGCCTCCCTCGCCGCCCTGCGCACCGCCGGCTCGATCGAGACCGACAAGCAGGCCAAGCTCCGCCAGACCGCGATCCCGCCGACCGGCGCGCCGGAGCTGGACCGGGCCATCTACTCGGTGGCCGCGAGCGGCATCACCACCACCGGCGTGCAGACCCACCCCACCGTCCGAGCCGTCCTCGACCGGGCCGAGGCCGAGCTGGCCCAGGCCGGCTGGATTCTCGACAGCCAGGCCCGCCGCACCGTGCGGACCGGCGCCCTGGTCGTCTTCGCGGTCGTCGCCCTGGGCATCGCCCGCGTGTTCGCCGGCGTCGCCAACGAACGCCCGGTGACCAACCTCGTGCTCCTGATGATCCCGGTCGCTGTCATCGGGCTGTTCCTGCTGCGGGTACCGCGAGTGTCCGGCAGCGGCAAGCGCCTGCTGGCCAAGATGCGCAGTGACGCCCGGCACCTCTCCCCCGGCCAGAAGCCCTCGTGGGCCACCTACGGCCCGCAGGCGGCCGCCCTGAGCGTGGGGCTCTTCGGCGTCGGCGCGTTCCTCGTCGCCGACCCGGCGTTCGCGGCCGAGGCCGAACTGCAGCGCAACATCGCGCTCACCGGCTCCGGCTACAGCGGCGGCAGCAGCTCGTACAGCTGCTCGAGCAGCTCCGGCGACTCCGGCAGCAGCTCCAGCTGCTCCAGCGGCTCCAGCTGTGGTGGCGGCTCCAGCTGCGGCGGCGGCGGAGGATGTGGAGGGTGAGCGACCCGAAGTACGGCGTCGGCATCGGCTGGCGGCCCGAGATCTCCGGCTACGTCGCCGGCCTCCCGGGGCTGCGCTTCACCGAGGTCGTCGCCGAGTCCGTCCACACGCACGCGCCCGTGCCCGACGCGCTCGCCGAGCTCGTCGGGCGCGGCGTCACCGTCGTGCCGCACGGCGTCAAACTCTCCCTGGGCGGTGCCGAGCCGGTCGCCGACGAGCGGGCCGCGCACCTCTACGAATGCGCCCAGCTGCTCAACGCCCCGCTGGTCAGTGAGCACATCGCGTTCGTGCGGGCGGGCGGCGTCGAGGCCGGGCACCTCCTGCCCGTCCCGCGCACCCGCGCGTCGGTGGACGCGATCGTCGCGAACGTCCGGCGCACGCAGTCGGCGCTGGGCGGGGTACCCCTCGCGCTGGAACCCATCGCCGCCCTCTTCGACTGGCCCGACCCGGAGCTCACCGAGGCCCAGTTCCTGACCGAGATCCTCGACCGCACGGGCTGCGGGCTGCTGCTGGACATCGCCAACGTCTACGCCAACGCCCGCAACCGCGACGAGCCGCCCACCGCGCTGCTCGACGAGCTGCCGCTGGAGCGCATCGCGTACGTCCACGTGGCGGGCGGCCTGGAGCAGGGCGGCTTCTATCACGACACGCACACACATGCCGTACCCCCGGAAGTCCTTGCTCTTGTCAAGGATCTTTGCGCCCGCACCACGCCCCCCGCGCTGATGCTGGAGCGCGACGGCGACTATCCGCCCGCCGCCACGTTGACGGCCGAGCTGGACGCCATCGCGGCCGCGGCCGGTTGGCCGGCGATCACGTGACCGACCTGGCCGCCCAGCAGCAGGCCCTGGTCGCGGCCCTGGTCGCGGGCGGTGAACTGCCCGCGGGTTTCAATGCGGCGGGGGTACTGGCGACTCGAGCCGCCCTGCGCCGCAAACGAGCCGGTGAGGTGGCCGCCCGCTGGCCGTTCCTGGCCGCCGCCTACGGCACCGAATGGCCGGCGGTCTTCGCCGCCTGGGCCGAGTCCCGCCCGCCACAGGGTTCACTGCGCGACGGTTGGGATTTTGCCCGCTCCATGGGTACTGCCCTGCCGGCGCTGGCCCGCGAGGAGCTCGACGCGCGGGAGCGCGAGTACACGTACGACGGCACCGCCACGCCGGCCCCCCGCCCACGCCCCTTCTGGTCCCGCCTACGCCGCCGCTGACCTACGATCCCGGGCATGGATCTCGGGCTGTCCGACCGCGTGTACGTCCTGACCGGCGCCTCCCGCGGCCTCGGCTTCGCCACCGCGCGGGCCCTGGCCGCCGACGGCGCCAACGTCGTCGTCTCGGGCCGCACCGAGTCGACGGTGAAGGCGGCCGTCGACGCCTTGGGCCCGGACCGCGCCGAGGGCCTCGTCGCCGACCTGGCCGCCCCCGACACCGGCGACCGTCTCGTGGCCGCGGCCCGCACCCGGTTCGGCCGCCTCGACGGCGCGCTGATCTCCGTCGGCGGCCCGCCCCACGGTGGCGTCCTGGACGCGTCCGACGAGTCCTGGCAGGCGGCGTTCGCGACGGTGTTCATGGGGACGGTCCGCCTGGCCCGCACCCTGGCCGCGGCGTTCGGCGAGCGCCCGCCCGGCAACGAGGCCGCCATCGGTCTGGTGCTTTCCTCGTCGGTACTGCAACCGCTGAGCGGCCTGGCCATCTCCAACGGTCTGCGCCCGGGCCTCGCGGGCCTGGCCAAGGACCTGTCCAACCAGCTGGGCCCGAAGGGTATCCGGGTGTTCTCCCTCCTGCCCGGCGGCTTCCTCACCGACCGCAACCGCGAGATCATGGAAGCCTCCGGCGACGCCGCCCGCTCGGAGGCGCAGCGCTCGGCCGCGATCCCGCTGCGCCGGATGGGCCGCCCGGAGGAGTTCGGCCGCGTGGCCGCGTTCGCCCTCTCCCCCGCCGCGTCGTACGTGACCGGCACCGCCCTGCGCGTCGACGGCGGCGTCATCGCGGCGATCTGACCGGACCCGAACGACTCCACTGCCGGATTGCCTGATTCCGGACAGTACGCACCCGAACGACCGCACCGGCCGGACGATCATCGGACGACGGAATCCGAAGGTCAACGCCGTGTCGCCGGTCCTCCGGCCCGGTCGAGCCGGTCGGGAACGACAGGATCCGAACGATTTCGCCCGGCTTGTATCAGGAACGTCCGACCCGTCCTCATGTCAGCGGAAACGGCGCCGCACCCCCCGATCGGCGGCGCCCCACGGGGACGGAGAACGACCCATGCAGCCGCAGCTCACGGCCTTACCCGGCGCCCCTCCGGCCGGCACCCGCGCGGACCGGACGCCTCTGCCCCCAGCGCGGCCATGACCACCGACGACGACGCCGACGAGGCGTTGCTGGCCGACCTCCGCCGGCTGTTCACCGCGACGGACCCGATCCGGGCTCCGCGCCGCTCCCCGGCCGCACCGTCCGCCGCTCCGCCGTCCGCCGCCTCACGGCCCGCGCCTGCCGGCAGTGACGGGCCGGACCGAGGGCGACCGAGGCCGGGCTCGACGGACCGCTCCCAGCGCAAGGGTTCGCCACCGTCATAGCTGTCCGATTTGCGCGTATGGGCAGGTCGCGCTCATACGTCGATTCCGCGTACCCAACCACGGCCACCCTCCGTAACGCCATCGATGCGAAGGTCCCACATCGAACACGGGGGAGCCATGAAACTCGCACTGTGCATCGGCATCAACGACTACCCAGGGACGGAGAACGACCTGGCCGGCTGCCGCAACGACGCCGAGGACTGGGCCGCGACCCTGATCGCCCGCGGCTTCGACACCCGCTGCCTGCTCGACAGCGCCGCGACCGGCACCGCGATCCGCGCCGCCATCCAGTCCCTCCTGACCACCGCGACCGCCGGCGACGCCGTGGTCATCACGTACTCCGGCCACGGCACCTGGGTCCCCGACACCAGCGGCGACGAACCCGACCACCGCGACGAGGCCCTGTGCCCGCACGACATCGCCGAGAACGGCCCGTTGCTGGACGACGACCTGCACACCTTGTTCGCCCAGGCGAGGGAGGGCGTCCGCACGGTCCTGATCTCCGACTCGTGCCACTCGGGCACCCTGACCCGCCCGCACCACCCGATCGGCGACCATCCGACCAGGCCCCGCTTCCTCCCCCCGGCCACCTTCCTCTCCAAGCACCCCACCGGAGCAAGGTCTTCGAGCCCGGCCGGTTCCCGCCCGACGGCCCTCCTCCTGGCCGGCTGCACCGACACCGAGTACTCCTACGACGCCACCTTCAACACCCGCCCGAACGGCGCCTTCACGTACGTGGCCCTGGCCACGCTGGCCACCCTCCCCCCGACCGCGACGTACCGAACCTGGCTGGAGGCCATCCGAGCCACCCTGCCAAGCCAGGACTACCCGCAAACCCCAACCCTGTCGGCCACCAGACCCCAACACTCCTGGCCCCTCCTGGCCTGACCCCCACCACGCAACCGCGGCCCTGATGACCACGAGTGACCGGTAGCGGTGCAGTCAGGACACACGAGAGCGAACCAGTGGGGTGCGACCGAACCCGCACCCCACTCCCGCGTCCCACGAACCAGCACGACCGTCGGCGCCGAGCCAACCACCGCCCGCTCCAGCAGACAGCCGCCGCTCAACAGACGGGCAACGGGCGGCACGGCGGGACCAGCAACGGCGGAGTCGAGCCGAACGAACCCAGCGCCGGCGAGCAGAGCGACCGGCGACTGGCGACTGGCGACTGGCGGCAAAGCGGACCCGGCAATGGCCACGGCGAAGCCCAGCAAGACGAACAGCGCCGAGCCAGCGCGAAGCGCAACCAGCAACGGCGAAGCGAAGCCCGACCAGGCAAAGCGACGCCCAGCCGGCGCGAAGCGCAACCAGCAACGGCGAAGCGATGCGAGGCCAGGCGAAACGACGGCCGGCGCAACAAATCGCTGACGGCAAGCGGAATTCGGCGACAGCACAGCCAGCCCGGAGCCAGACGCAGCCGAACTGGAACCAGGCGCAACCGGCGCAAAGCCGAGTGCAGCCGGCGCGCAAGTGGGGTGGGACAGGGCGGGGGCGAATGCTATGGGGTTGGGATCGGTGGGGTGGTGGGGTGGGTGAGCGAGGGTAGCGGGGAGTCGATGACGGCGAACTGGGTCCGGTACAGCTCGGCGTAGAGGCCGCCCGCCGTGACCAGGGATTCGTGGGTGCCGCGTTCGACGATCCGGCCGGCGTCGACGACGAGGATCTCGTCGGCGTCGCGGATGGTGCTGAGGCGGTGGGCGATGACCAGGGCGGTGCGGCCGGCGAGGGCTTCGGACAGGGCCCGTTGGACGGCGGCCTCCGACTCCGAGTCGAGGTGGGCGGTGGCCTCGTCGAGGATGACGATCGACGGGGCCTTCAGCAGGAGGCGGGCGATGGCGATGCGTTGCTTCTCGCCGCCGGAGAAGCGGTAGCCGCGCTCGCCGACCACCGTGTCGAGGCCGTCGGGGAGGGACGCGACGAGGTCGCCGACCTGGGCCCGGCGCAGGGCGGTCCAGAGCTCCTCGTCCGCGGCGTCCGGCTTGGCGTAGCGCAGGTTCTCGGCGATCGTCTCGTGGAACAGGTGGGAGTCCTGGGTGACCACGCCGATCGTGTCGCGCAGGGACTGCAGCGTCGCGTCGCGGACGTCGACGCCGCCGACCAGGACCGCGCCGGCGGTGGCGTCGTAGACCCGCGGGACCAGCATCGCCGTCGTGGACTTGCCGGCGCCGGACGGGCCGACCAGGGCGACCATCGTGCCGGGGGCGACGCTGAACGAGACGCCGCGCAGCACCTCCTCCGTGACCGTACGGTCCAGCGCGGCCACGTCCTCCAGCGACGCCAGGGACACCTCGGCGGCGGACGGGTAGCGGAAGTGGACGTCCTTGAACTCGACCGTCGCCGCGCCCTTCGGGATCTCGCGGGCGTCGGGGCGTTCGGCGATCGAGGGGGCCAGGTCGAGCACCTCGAAGACGCGCTCGAAGCTCACGAGTGCGCTCATCACGTCGACGCGGACGTTGGAGAGCGCGGTCAGCGGGCCGTAGAGCCGCGTCAGCAGCAGCGCCAGGGTCACGACCGTGCCGGCGGTGATGTGGCCGTGCACGGCATACCAGCCGCCCAGTCCGTAGGTCAGTGCCTGGGCCAGCGACGCGACCAGGAGCATGCTGACGAAGAAGACGCGGCTGAACATCGCCGTCTGGATGCCGATGTCGCGGACGCGGCCGGCCCGCTCGGCGAACCGCTCGGCCTCGTCGTCGGGGCGGCCGAACAGCTTGACCAGCAGGGCTCCGGCGACACCGAAGCGCTCGGTCATCGTGGCGTTCATCTTCGCGTCGAGCTGGTAGGCCTCGCGGGTGATGGCGGCCAGGCGCTTGCCGACGCGGCGGGCGGGCAGGATGAACAGCGGCAGCATGACCAGGGACAGCAGGGTGATCTGCCAGCTCAGGGTCAGCATGACGGCGGCCGTGAGGACGAGCTGGATGACGTTGCTGACGACGCCGGACAGGGTGGACGTGAACGCCCGCTGCGCGCCCTGCACGTCGTTGTTGAGGCGGCTGACCAGGGCGCCGGTCTGTGTGCGGGTGAAGAACTGCAGGGGCATGCGCTGCACGTGGTCGTACACCAGCCGGCGCAGGGAGAGGATGATGCCTTCACCGATGCGCGCGCTGTACCACCGCTGGATCAAGGACAAGAGCGCGTCGACGAGCGCGAGCGCCGCGATCAGCAGCGCGACCCGCACGACCGCGGTCCCGGCGTCGGGGCCGCCCTGGTTGATCTTGTTGATGACGTCACCGGCGAGGTAGGGGGTCGCGACCCCGGTGCCGGCCCCGATGACGACGGTGATCAGGAAGACGATGATGTCGCGCCGATACGGCCGGGCGAACCGGACGATCCGCCTGGTGGTGTCCCGGCCCAGCTTCTTGCCGGCCAGCTCGTCGGCCTTGCGCAGGGAGCGCAGGGTCTCCCAGCCCGACATGCTGCTCATCGGCGAAGACATGCAACCCGCCCCTCAAACTGAAGTACCTGCCGAGCTGCATTCTGCCCGGCAGGTACGACAACTTTTCGCGGGCGCGATGGCTTCCCCATCCAGCCTAGGACTTTGGACCTACTCCCCTCGCCCCGTGAGGTCCGCGATCCGGCGCAGCTGGGCCGCGCGCTCGGCGGCCTCCTGTTGCGCGAACGTGTGCCCCGCGGCCTGCGCCAGCAGGGCCTTGATCTCGATGACGGCGGCGCGCGGGCCGTCGAGCACGGCGGCCGTGAGGTCCTTCACGGCGTCGTCGAGCTCTTCCCGCGGTACCACCACGTTCGCCAGGCCGATCTGCGCCGCCTCCGCGGCGGCCACGCGCCGCCCGGTGACGCACAGTTCGAGTGCGCGGGCGTATCCGACCAGTTCGACCAGGCGCTTGGTGCCGCCGAGGTCGGGCACGAGGCCGAGCTTGATCTCGGCCATGCTGAACGAGACGTCGTCCGCCACGACCCGGAAGTCGCAGGCCAGGGCCAGCTGGAAGCCGCCGCCGATGGCGTGGCCGTGCACGGCCGCGATGGTGATCAGCGACGGCCGGCGCAGCCAGGAGAACGCCTCCTGGAAGACGGCGATGCGGCCGTCGGCGTCCGGTGCGCCGGCGAGCTCGCCCAGCGTGGTCGTGGCGGCCTTGGTGTCGAGCCCGGCTGAGAAGGCCCGTCCCTCGCCACGGATGACGACGACGCGTACGTCGCCCGGCAACGTGCGGCCGAACTCGCGCAGATCCGCCCACAGCGCGGGCGTCATGGCGTTCAGAACCTGGGGCCGGCACAACGTCACCGTCGCGACCGGCCCGTCGAGGTCGAATCGCGCTTCGCCCGATCCGGGGTCCGCGCTCGCCGAGGAGGTGGTGGCGTTCACGCCTTCTTGCGACGCCGGGCGCCGCCCCGCTGACGGAGCTGCACGCCGGATTCGGTCAGAACCCGGTGCACGAATCCATAGGAACGGCCGGTGGAAGCGGCGAGTGCACGGATACTCTCACCGTTGGTGTACCGCTTCACGAGGTCCTTCGCCAGCGTCTGCCTTTCGGCGCCGATGATCCGGCGACCCTTCTCGGTGCTGGTGGTGGCGGTGGCTGCCATGCTGATCCCTCACGTCCCAGACAGAGCGGTTGGTGCGGTCCCACCTATTAGACCGCCTCGAACGATCATGCGCTAGATATCGACGGGGCGCCAACCGACACGCAGAGCATTGTCGCCTACCCGATACCGTGATGCGCCGTGATGAGCGAACCGTCCGTCAACCGTTCACGGACTGCGCACCGTGAGCGCCGCGATGCACTGTGTTGGCTCCTGCTGGCCCTCGCCGGGCTCGCTCTGGCCGCGCTCGCGGTGCAGCTCGACGCCCGTCTGGGGACCGCCAGCGCCCCCTTCCTCGGCAGGTACAAGATCAGGATCGGTCCGGGCACAGTTCTCGCACCGCTCGTGGCCGCCGGCGTGCTCTGGGCCGCCGCCGCGCCCCGGTTCACCCGCCGGAGGTGGCCGGAAATTCAGCTTTTCGGGTACATCTTCGGTCTGGCGTGGGCTATCGCTTTGGCGCTTGTCGATGGGTGGTCGGGCCTTACGAAAACCTTAGGTTCGCCCGAGGAATATCTGGGTGACGTTCACCAGGTGGGTGACGACCCCCTGCAATACCTCAGACATTTCACGGCCGCCGACGGGTACCACTCGGTAGCTTCCCGGGGCCATCCTCCGGGTCCCGTACTCGTTTTGTGGGCCCTGCTGCGAATCGGCGTGACCGATCACATTGTGCTCGGATTACTGATCACTGCCGTATCGATATTCACGATTCCGCTCGTGCTCGCCGCGGTGCGCGACTCGGTCGGTGAGGAAGCGGCCCGGCGGTACCTTCCGGTGCTCGTCCTGGCACCGTACGCGATCTGGACGGCGGTCAGCCTGGACGGCCTGGTGGCGGTGCTCGGGGCGGCCGCCGTCGTGTCGGGCCTGCGGGCGAGCCGGCGGCGGGTGCGCGGCTGGGCGTCGACGGGCTGGGCCGTCCTCGCGGGCCTGCTGGTGGGCGTGGCCGCGCTGTTCTCCTACTCCGCCCCGTGGCTCGGCCTGTCCCTGGTCTGCGTGTACTTCGCGCGCCGGCGCGCCGCCCTCAACGTCCTCAGCGGCATCGGCGCCCTCCTGCCGGTCCTGGGTGCGCAGATCCTGGGCTTCAGCTGGGCCGCCGGCCTCGTGGCGGCGGAGACGGACTACGCGGCCCGGGTCGCGCCGTACCGCTCGGTGCTGTGGTGGAGCGCCATCAGCGTCGTGGTGCTGCTGCTGGCCGCGGGTCCGCCGCTGTACGCCAGCGCCCGCAAGATCCGCAACACCGCGATGTGGCCGTTCCTGGTGGGTGCGGGCGCAGCGGTGGTGTTCTCCATCGTGGCCGGCCTGGCCCGCGGCGGCGTCGAGCACGCCTGGCTGCCGTTCTTCCCGTGGCTGACGGTGGCGGCGATCGCTCCGGAGCGCCCGGCGGACCCCCCACCACCGGCCCCCGTGCTCCTGGCCGGCCTGGGCGCGATCGCCGCCGTGGCCATCGAGGCGACCTTGGTCACGCCATGGTGAAAGCCAAAAGCACAAGCAACAGCAGAAGCAGAGGATTCCGGAGCCGCTTCGCTCCCGCCCCGGGCAAGGGGCTCCGCGCCCCCTGCACCCCTGCGACGCCGTTCAGCACCGAGCGAGGTGCCCGGCCGGCAGGTGCGCCCGGGGCTCGACCGGCTCAAGCCGCTCGCAGCGCCGCCGCTGCGCGGTAACCCGGGCCCCGCACGGCCGCAACTGCCGGCGGGGATCGTGCGGGGGTGCGGGTGGAGGCGAAGCCTTCCCCGCCTTCAGGGAATACAGCTCAGGCGAGCTCGACGAGCTCCAGCAGGTCGTCGCTCCACGTGTCCTCGACGCCGTCGGGGAGGAGGATGGCGCGGTCCGGCTTGAGGGCCTGTACGGCGCCCGGGTCGTGGGTGACGAGGACGATGGCGCCGGGGTAGCGGGCGATCGCGTCGAGGACCTGTTCGCGGCTGATCGGGTCGAGGTTGTTCGTCGGCTCGTCCAGGAGCAGGACGTTGGCGCCGCTGCAGACGAGTGTCGCGAGGGCCAGGCGGGTCTTCTCGCCGCCGGACAGTACCCCCGCCGGCTTGTCGACGTCATCGCCCGTGAACAGGAAGGCGCCGAGGATCTTGCGTAGCTCGGTGTCGTTCTGCTCGGGGGCGGCGGAGCGCATGATCTGCAGGATGGTGCGGTCGACCTCGAGCTGTTCGTGCTCCTGCGCGTAGTACCCCCGCTGCAGTCCATGACCGGAGACGACCTCGCCCGTGTCGGGGTCGAGCTCGCCGGCCAGCATGCGCAGCAGGGTCGTCTTGCCGGCGCCGTTGAGGCCGAGGATGGCCACGCGGGAGCCGCGGTCGACGGCGACGTTGACGTCCATGAAGATCTCGAGCGAGCCGTAGGACTTGGACAGGCCCTTGGCCGTGAGCGGGGTCTTGCCGCAGGACTTGGGCTCGGGGAAGCGGACCTTGGCCACCTTGTCGGCGGCGCGTACGTCTTCCAGGCCGTCCAGCATCCGCTCGGCCCGGCGGGCCATGTTCTGGGCCGCGACCGTCTTGGTGGCCTTGGCCCGCATCTTGTCGGCCTGGGCCATCAGGGCGCCGGCCTTCTTCTCGGCGTTGGCCCGCTCGCGGCGGCGGCGCTTCTCGTCGGTCTCGCGCTGCTGCTGGTAGAGCTTCCAGCCCATGTTGTAGAAGTCGATGGTGGCCCGGTTGGCGTCGAGATACCACACCTTGTTGACGATCGCGTCCAGCAGGTCGACGTCGTGGGAGATCACCACGAGGCCGCCCTTGTGGCTGGACAGGAAGCTGCGCAGCCACGTGATGCTGTCGGCGTCGAGGTGGTTGGTGGGCTCGTCGAGGAGCAGGATGCCGCCGCCGGTGGCGCTGGCGTCGCGGAAGAGGATGCGGGCCAGCTCGATGCGGCGGCGCTGACCGCCGGACATGGTGCCGATGGTCTGGGCCAGCACCCGGTCGGGCAGGCCGAGGTTGGCACAGATCCGCGCGGCCTCGGCCTCGGCGGCATACCCGCCCAGGCCGGCGAACTGGTCCTCGAGCTGGCCGTAGCGGCGGATGAGCCGCTCGTCGTCGCCGAGCCTGGCCTCGAGGGCCTTCATCTCGGCGTAGATCGTGTCGAGGCCGCGGGCGGAGAGGACCCGGTCGCGGGCGGTCACCTCGAGGTCGCCGGTGCGCGGGTCCTGCGGCAGGTAGCCGACGGGGCCGCGGCGGTCGACGTTGCCGGCGTGGGGCGTGCCCTCACCGGCGAGGACCTTGAGGGTGGTGGTCTTGCCGGCGCCGTTGCGCCCGACGAGACCGATGCGGTCGCCGGGCTGCACGCGCAGGTTGATGTCACTGAGCAGGATGCGGGCGCCAGCGCGCAGCTCAAGGCTGTTGGCCGTGATCACGAGAACCTCTTCACTCAAAAATGGGCAGACTCCGGCAGCAGGACCGGGTCACTCCCTCTGCGTGATCACCCCGATAGTCTACCTTGCGACCCGGGGCGACCCGCCACACGATTACGTCACAAGATCAACGGGTACGTGCGCCAGCAGACACCGGTCGATACCAACCCCCCCGAGGTGGAGCCATGGAGTTCAACGACGACGCCGATCTCGACACCAGCCAGGTCAACGACCTGCGCGGGTCGGGTGGCGGTGGAGGTGGCGGCATCGGTGGAGGGGGCCTCGGCGGCCTCCCGATCCCGATCGGCGGCGGCAAGGGCGGGATCATCATCACGGTGATCATCCTGGCCGTGGTCCTCTGCGGCGGCGGTGGCCTCTTCGGCAGCGGCCTGCTCGGCGGGGGCGGCGGTGACAACAAGGCCGACAACGCGAACATCGACAAGTCCTGCGACAAGTCGAACAAGGACCGCTTCAAGAACGCCGACTGCCGCAACGTGCTGTACATCAACTCGGTCCAGGCCTACTGGAAGACCGAGATGCCGGCCGCGTTCGGCAAGGAGTACACCCAGGCCAAGACCAACTTCTTCAGCAACCAGGTCAACACCGGCTGCGGCGCCGCCGACTCCGGCGTGGGGCCGTTCTACTGCCCGGCCGACAGCATGGTGTACATCGACCTGACCTTCTACAACGAGCTCAACAGCCGCTTCGGCGCGTCCGGCGAGTTCGCGGCCCCGTACGTGCTGGCCCACGAGTACGGCCACCACATCCAGAACCTGCTCGGCACCAACGCCAAGGCCGACCAGGGCGGCCAGCAGGGCGCCACCTCGGGTTCGGTGCGGCTGGAGCTGCAGGCCGACTGCTACGCCGGCACCTGGGCCAACCACGCGACCGAGACGAAGGACCCGCAGGGCGACGCGCTGTTCAAGTCGATCACCCAGCAGGACATCGACGAGGCCATCCAGACGGCCGAGGCGATCGGCGACGACACGATCCAGAAGAAGGCCGGCCAGAAGGTCAACCCGGACGGCTTCACCCACGGCACGTCGGCGCAGCGCAAGAAGTGGTTCACGCAGGGGTTCAACACCGGCGACCCGCGCCAGTGCGACACCTTCAGCACGAATAACCTGTGAGCATCGATCTCGTAGAGCACTTGCAGCGCACCTTCGGCG
Organism: Dactylosporangium sp. NPDC051541; assembly: GCF_044454505.1. Lineage (NCBI taxonomy): Bacteria > Bacillati > Actinomycetota > Actinomycetes > Micromonosporales > Micromonosporaceae > Dactylosporangium > Dactylosporangium sp. NPDC051541. The sequence goes on along the minus strand of NZ_JBITDU010000003.1, from coordinate 188,387 downwards.
CGGCCGCCGACCCCGGACTGGCCGCGCCGATGCGCGCGTACATGCGGGACAAGTTCCCGTTCCTGGGCATCCAGAGCGTTTCCCGGCGCCGGTTGACGTCGGGGGTACTGCGAGACGCCGCCCGACCTTGTGCCGAGTCGGACGTGCTGGCCGTGGCCCGGGCCTGCTGGGCGCTCCCCGAGCGGGAGTACCAGTACTTCGCCTGCGACTATCTCGTCCGGCACGTCCGGCTGCTGTCCCCGGCCGCGATGCCGGTGCTGCACGAGCTCATCACCACGAAGTCGTGGTGGGACACCGTGGACGCGCTGGCGTCCAATGTGGCCGGACCGCTGGTGACCGCCTTCCCGGCCGCAGTGTCCACCATGGACGCGTGGACGGCCCCCGGCACCGACCTGTGGCTGGTACGTACTGCGATCCTGCACCAGCTGAAGTACCGTGGCCGCACTGACGCCCATCGTCTTTTCGACTACTGCGAGCGCTGGTCCGCCGAGCCCGACTTCTTCATCCGCAAGGGCATAGGCTGGGCGCTGCGCGAATACGCGAAGACGGACCCGGCCGCGGTGAGCTCCTTTATGGACACCCACCCCGGCCTGTCCCCGCTGTCCAGACGTGAGGCGCTCAAGAACCTGGGATGACGAGCGTGACGGCCAGCACGGCGATGACGGCACTGGAGGCGAGCGCCGTCCACAGCCGCCCCCGCGCCCCGGTGAGCAGTCTCTTCAGCAGCGTCCCGCTCCCGGCGAGCAGCAGCTGCCAGCTGGCCGAGGCCACGAACGCCGAAGCCACCCAGAGCACCTCACCCGCCCCCGACAGCCCGTCGTCGGCCCGCCGCCCCAGCACCAGCGACCCGAAGTACACGATGGTCGCCGGATTCAACAGCGTCAGCCCCAGCAGGCTGAGGTAGGCCCCGCCGGGCCTGGCCATCCGCCCGTCCGCCGCCCGCGCGGTCGCCACTTCCCCGCGATGCACGAGCGCGTCCCGAGCGATTTTCAGGGCCAGCCCCAGCAGTACCGCGAACGCGACCCACCGCAGCACCCCGGAAACCGGTGCGATGACCCCCGCGAGCGCCGCTCCCCCGAGCACGGCGACGACGGCATATACCCCGTCGGCGGTAGCGACACCGAGCGCGGCCGCCGCCCCGACCCTCCACGAATGCCGCGACGCGAGCGTGACGATGAGCGCCCCGATGGCCCCGACCGGAACAGCCACGGCGTACCCCGCGAGGAGCCCACTCACGACCGCCCCGCTCAGCCCGCTCACGACTGCGGCTTGCGGCTCGCCTCCGTCACAAAACCGGCCTGCTGTCGCGTGCTCCCGTCGCCGACAGCGAGGGGCGCAACCAACAACCAACTCCGGCAACGACTCATGCGCGAGATGATGCCGCCCCGGCCCCACACCCCGCCAGCGATTTCCGGGTGGCGTCAGCCCTGCAGTTCGGCCCGCAGGGTCGCGAAGGCGGTGTCGATGATGTCGACGAGCCGGCGGTCGTCGTCGGTGTCGAGCCACTCGGCGACGGACACGTACATCAGCGTCACCGCCGTCTCGGCGAGCAGCCCGGCCCGGATCGGGTCGAGGCCCTGACCCCGGAACGTCTCCCGGGTCACCTCGGCCAGCACCGCCCGCTTGTGCAGGTCCCGCTCCCGCAGCCCGGGGTCGGACGCGACGATCGCCCGCCGCTGCCGCAGGGCCGCCTTCCGCCCTTCGAACTGCGTCTCGGCCATGGTCCGCAGGCCGGCCCGGATCATCTCGAGGGGCTCACCGGCGGGCACCTCGGCCAGGAGCTTCGCGGCGAACGTGGGGATCTCGGCCTCGTCGGCGAACAGCACCTCCCGCTTGTCCGCGAAGTGCCGGAAGAACGTCCGGGTCGTCAGCCCGGCCCGCGCGGTGATCGCCGGCACGGTCGTCGCGGCGAACCCCTGCTCGGCGAACAGCTCGAGCGCCGCCTGCTGCAGGCGCTCCCGCGCGTCCGGTCGCCAACGGCCCATGTCCCGAGTGTAGCGGTGATGACATCGCGTGTCGTCGGCGGTATGGTCATGACACGGCGTGTCGTCACTGGGACGGGCGCCGCACCAGGGCGGAGCTGTGCCATGACTGAGGTGTGGATTCTGGGCGGTACCGGCCGCAGCGGGCGTGCGATCGCGGCCGAACTGCGGCGCCGGGGCATCGAGCCGGTACTCGTCGGCCGGGACGCGGAGCGACTGAAGGCGGCCGCGGGCAGCCTGCGGACCGTTGTGGCGGCATCGGTGCAGGACACCGCGGCCGCCATCCGCCGCGCCCGCCCGGCCGTGGTCGTCAACACGATCGGCCCGTTCGTCGAGACCGCCGAACCGCTGCTGTCGGCCTGCCGGCCGCACAGCCACTACGTGGACCTGGCCAACGACCTGTCGGCGGTCTCGGCAACGCTCGCCCAGGCCCCGGCGTTTGCGGCCGCCGGTCGAACGGCCGTCACGGGAGCCGGTTTCGGCGTGACCGCCACCGAGAGCGTCGTGGTGAAGCTGTGCGAGGGCCGCCCGGCGCCGCGACGGGTCCGGGTCGACATGATCCCGTCACTGGCGAGCGAGGGCGGCCCGGTCGGCGACGCCCTGGCCGGCACGCTCGTCGAGGGCATGCCCGGCCTGGAGGGCGGCGGCAGATTCCAGGGCCGCCAGTACCGCAACAGCCACCTCACCCCCGCCCGCCTGGCCGGCGACCCGCTGCGACTGACCCTGCCCGACGGCAACACGGTGACCACGGCAAGCATGCCCCTGGGCGAGCTGATGGCGGCCCAGCGAGCCAGCGGCGCTCCCGACGTGATCTCGGCATCGAGCGAGGCCCCGGCGTCCCCGATGGTCCGAGCCATCATGCCGCTGGCAACCGCGTTGCTGACGATCGCCCCGGTGCGTTCCTTCGCCCGCCGCCGCCTGGCCGCCGTGACAACCAAGCCCAGCCCGAAGCCCCGGGAGCACTCCTGGGGCCACGCGGCCGCGCACTGGTCGGACGGCACCGTACGCGAGGGCTGGCTCCGCGTCGGCGAAGCCCAGGTATGGACCGGAACCGTCCCGGCCGAGGTGGTCCGCCGCCTGCTGGACGGCGCCGGAAAACCCGGCGCATACACGCCGGCCGCGCTGTTCGGCTCGACACTCGCGGAGGCCTGCGGCGGCGAATACCAGATCGTCGGCGAGTAGCTGAGCGAGGGCGGCGGGCAAGACGAACGCCCCGCCGGCCGATGAGCGGCGGCGGGGCGTCGACTTTGGCAATACAGCTTCAGACGTTGAAGCCCAGAGCGCGCAGCTGGTCGCGCCCCTCGTCCGTGATCTTGTCGGGGCCCCACGGCGGGAGCCAGACCCAGTTGATGCGGATGTCGGATACCAGGCCGCCGCCCGGGCCGGTGCAGAGGGCGTTGCGGGCCTGGTCCTCGATCTCCTCCGTCAGGGGGCAGGCCGCTGACGTCAGGGTCATGTCCAGGGTGGCGATGTTCTCTTCCTCGTCGACGTGGATGCCGTACACGAGGCCGAGGTCAACGACGTTGATGCCCAGTTCCGGGTCGACGACGTCCTTCATCGCCTCTTCGATGTCGGCCAGTGCGGCGGTCATGCGGTCTCCTCAGCGGACGGGTCGGACGGTGAAGCGGCAGGAGCGGCGGCAGCCCGGGAGAGCGCGTCCTTGTACGCCATCCACGGCAGCAGGGCGCACTTCACGCGGGCCGGGTACTTGGCCACGCCCGCGAACGCCACACCGTCCTCCAGCAGGGCCTCGTCGGGCTCCACCTGGCCGCGGCCGGACATGAGCTCGGCGAAGGCCTCCTGGCGGCGCAGCGAGTCGGCGACCGTCGCGCCCTTCACCAGGTCGTAGAGGACGCTGGCCGAGGCCTGGCTGATCGAGCAGCCCATGCCCTCGTAGGACACGTCGTCGACGCTGCCGGCTTGCAGCGACACGCGCAGGGTCACCTCGTCGCCGCAGGTCGGGTTGACGTGGTGGGCCTCGGCGTCGAAGGGGTCGCGCAGACCGCGGCCGTGCGGGCGCTTGTAGTGGTCCAGGATGATGTCCTGGTACAGCTGGTCGATCTGCATCAGGCGAAGACCTTTCGGACCCGCTCGACCCCGCGGACGAGGGCGTCGATCTCCTCGGTGGTCGTGTAGAGGTAGAACGACGCCCGGGTCGTGGCCGGCACGCCGAAGCGGACGCACGTGGGGCGGGCGCAGTGGTGGCCGACGCGGACCTGCACGCCCTCGTCGTCGAGGATCTGACCGACGTCGTGGGGGTGCACGTCGTCGACGGTGAACGAGATGGTGGCGCCCCGATCCACAAGGTCCGAAGGGCCGATGATCCGGGTGTACGGCAACGACCCGAGCGCATCCAACGCGTATGCGGTGAGCAGCTTCTCGTGCGCCACCACGCTGTCCATGCCGACGGCCGAGAGGTAGTCCACCGCCGCACCGAGCCCGACGGCCGGCGCGATCGGCGGCGTGCCGGCCTCGAACCGGGCCGGCGGCGGCAGGAACGTCGTGCCGGTCATGGACACCGTCTCGATCATGGAGCCGCCGCCGAGGAACGGGGGCATGGCGTCGAGCAGCTCGTAGCGCGCCCACAGCGCCCCGATGCCGGTCGGGCCGAGCATCTTGTGGCCGGTGAAGGCGACGAAGTCGGCGCCGAGCGCGGCCACGTCCACGGGGACGTGCGGGACGGACTGGGAGGCGTCGAGCAGGACCAGCGCGCCGACCGCGTGGGCCCTGGCGACCAGCAGCTCGACCGGGTTGATGGTGCCCAGGATGTTGGAGTAGTGCACGAACGCGACGAGCTTGGTGCGCTCGTTGATCAGGTCGTCGATGTCCGACAGGTCGAGGCGGCCCTCGTCGGTCAGCCCGAACCAGCGCAGCGTCGCGCCGGTGCGCTGGGCGAGCAGCTGCCACGGCACGATGTTGGAGTGGTGCTCCATCTCGGTCACGACGATCTCGTCGCCGGGGCCGAGGCGGAAGCGCGGGTCGGCCGACCCCCCGAACGAGGCGCCGGAGCCGAACGAGTGCGCGACCAGGTTGATCGCCTCGGTCGAGTTCTTCGTGAACACGAGCTCGGTCGGCGACGGCGCCCCGATGAAGGCCGCGATCCGCTCGCGGGCCCCCTCGTAGGCCGCCGTCGACTCGGTGCCCAGCGTGTGCACCGAGCGGGCCACGTTCGCGTTGTGCCGCTCGTAGTGCTCGCGCACGGCGTCGATCACCTGGCGCGGCTTCTGCGAGGTGTTGCCCGAGTCGAGGTAGACCAGCGACTTGCCGTTGACGGTGCGGTCCAGGATCGGGAAGTCCTTGCGAAGCGACTCGACATCGAGGGCGCTCATGAATAAACCCCTTAGAGAGAAGCCGGGCCCGCGCCAGCCAGGTACCGCTCGTAGCCGGTGGTCTCCAGCTGCTCGGCCAGCTCCGGGCCGCCCGCCTCGACGATCCGGCCGCCGACGAAGACGTGCACGTAGTCCGGCTTGATGTACCGCAGAATCCGCGTGTAGTGCGTGATGAGCAGCAGGCCGGTGTCGCCCTGCTCGCGCACCCGGTTGACGCCCTCGCTCACGATGCGCAGCGCGTCGATGTCGAGGCCGGAGTCGGTCTCGTCGAGCACCGCGATCTTCGGCTTGAGCAGCTCGAGCTGCATGATCTCGTGGCGCTTCTTCTCGCCGCCGGAGAAGCCCTCGTTGACGTTGCGCTGGGCGAACGCCGGGTCCATCTGCAGCTTCTCCATGGCCCCGCGCAGCTCGCCGGCCCAGGTGCGCAGCTTCGGCGCCTCGCCGTCGATGGCGGTCTTGGCGGTCCGCAGGAAGTTGGCCACCGAGACGCCGGGGACCTCGACCGGATACTGCATCGCGAGGAACAGCCCGGCCCGGGCCCGCTCGTCGACGCTCATCGCGAGCACGTCCTGGCCGTCGAGGGTCACCGAGCCGCCGGTGACCTCGTAGCGCGGGTGGCCCGCGACCGAGTAGGCCAGGGTCGACTTGCCGGAGCCGTTGGGGCCCATGATGGCGTGGGTCTCCCCGGCCCGGACGGTCAGGTCGACGCCGGCGAGGATCGGCTTGAGCTCACCGTCGGGCAGCTTGACCGAGACCTGCAGGTTGCTGATCGAAAGCTCGCTCACTTGATAACTCCGTTGCTCGGGTTCAGGTCGATGTAGACGGCGCCGTCGCGAACCTCGACCGGGTAGACCGGGACCGGCTCGGTGGCGGGCAGCCCGCTGGGGGCGCCGGTGCGCAGGTCGAAGCGCGAGCCGTGCAGCCAGCACTCCAGGGTGCAGCCTTCGACCTCGCCCTCGCTCAGCGCGACCGCCGCGTGCGAGCACTCGTCGTAGGCGGCGTAGAAGTTGTCGTCGTCGGCGTGCACGAGCGCGATCTCGGTCCCCTCGACGGTGACCTGGACGACCTCACCCTTCGCGACGTCGGCCGCCGAACACACACGAATCATCAGGCGCCGGCCTCGTTCAGCCGGGCCTCGATGGCGGCGCCGAGGCGGTCGCGCAGCTCCTCGACCGGGATCTTCGCCAGGAGCTCGTGGAAGAAGCCGCGGACGACCAGCTTGCGGGCCTGCTCGTCCGGGATGCCCCGGGACATCAGGTAGAACAGCTGCTCGTCGTCGAAGCGGCCGGTGGCGGACGCGTGCCCGGCCCCCGCGACCTCGCCGGTCTCGATCTCCAGGTTGGGCACCGAATCGGCCCGGGCGCCGTCGGTCAGCACCAGGTTGCGGTTGATCTCGTAGGTGTCCGTGCCGGTCGCCTCCGCGCGGATGAGCACGTCGCCGACCCACACCGTGTGCGCGTCGGCGCCCTGCAGCGCGCCGCGGTAGGCGACGTAGCTGCGGCAGTCGGGCACGGAGTGGTCGACGAGGAGGCGGTGCTCGAGGTGCTGGCCGGCGTCGGCGAAGTAGAGCCCGTAGGCCTCGATCTCGCCGCCGCGGCCGGCGTAGTCGACGCTGGTGTACTGCCGCACGAGGTCGCCGCCGAGGGTGACCTGGATGTGCGTCACCTTGGCGTCGCGGCCGATGCGGAAGCGCACGTGCTGGGCCTGCACCGCGTCCGCAGCCCAGTCCGTCACGGTGACCAGGGTCAGCTTCGCGCCGTCGGCGACGAGCACCTCGACGTTGTCGGCCAGGGTGACGGAGCCGGTCTGCTCGAGCACCACGACGGCCTCGGCGAACCGGCCCACCTCGACGACGGTGTGCCCGAACGAAATGTCAGCATTTTCCCCAACAAGTCGGACAACGGCAGCATCCCGCAGCACGGCGTCCGGCGCCACGGCGATCAGCAGCGCGTCCGCGGCAGACCCCGCGGCCAGCGCGCTGATCCGGTCGAACGGCGTCAGCGCCGAGCCGACGCGGGGGTCGGTGCGGTCGACGGTGGCCACGGTGACACCGTCCGGAAGGGAGCCGGCGTCCACCTTCGGGGCCGGAGCACCCCCGCCGACAAAAGCGTCAAGCCCACGCAGACGCTTGAGCGGCGTGAAGCGCCACTCCTCCTCCCGGCCGGTGAGGGCCGGGAAGTCGTCGACGTCGAAGGAGCGGACCTGCTGAGCGCGGGTCTTCGGAGGGACAAGGACGGGAGCGGTCATCCGACTGCGCCCTCCATCTGCAGCTCGATGAGCCGGTTGAGCTCCAACGCGTACTCCATGGGCAGTTCCTTGGCGATCGGCTCGATGAAGCCGCGCACGATCATCGCCATGGCCTCGTCCTCGGAGAGGCCGCGCGACATGAGGTAGAAGAGCTGGTCGTCGCTGATCTTCGACACCGTGGCCTCGTGGCCCATCGACACGTCGTCCTCGCGGATGTCGACGTACGGGTACGTGTCCGAGCGCGAGATCGTGTCGACGAGCAGGGCGTCGCACTTGACCGTCGACTTCGAGTGGTGCGAGCCCTCGAGGACCTGCACGAGGCCGCGGTAGGAGGTGCGGCCGCCGCCGCGGGCGATCGACTTCGACACGATGGTCGAGGAGGTGTGCGGCGCGGCGTGGACCATCTTGGCCCCGGCGTCCTGGTGCTGGCCCTCGCCGGCCATGGCGACGCTGAGGACCTCGCCCTTGGCGTGCTCGCCGGTCATGTACACGGCCGGGTACTTCATCGTGACCTTGGAGCCGAGGTTGCCGTCGATCCACTCCATGGTGGCACCTTCGTGGCAGACCGCGCGCTTGGTGACGAGGTTGTAGACGTTGGTCGACCAGTTCTGGATCGTGGTGTATCGGCAGCGCGCGCCCTTCTTCACGACGATCTCGACGACCGCCGAGTGCAGCGAGTCCGACGAGTAGATCGGCGCGGTGCAGCCCTCGACGTAGTGCACGTAGGCATCCTCGTCGACGATGATCAGGGTCCGCTCGAACTGGCCCATGTTCTCGGTGTTGATCCGGAAGTAGGCCTGCAGCGGGATCTCGACCTTGACGCCCTTCGGCACGTAGATGAAGCTGCCGCCGGACCAGACCGAGGTGTTGAGCGCGGCGAACTTGTTGTCCCCCACCGGGATCACGGTGCCGAAGTACTCCTTGAAGAGCTCCGGGTGCTCCTTGAGCGCCGTGTCGGTGTCGAGGAAGACGACGCCCTGCTCCTCGAGGTCCTCGCGGATCTTGTGGTAGACGACCTCGGACTCGTACTGCGCCGCGACGCCCGCGATCAGCCGCTGCTTCTCGGCCTCCGGGATGCCCAGCTTGTCGTACGTGTTCTTGATGTCCTCGGGCAGCTCGTCCCAGCTCGCCGCCTGCTTCTCGGTCGAGCGGACGAAGTACTTGATGTTGTCGAAGTCGATGTGCGACAGGTCGGCACCCCAGGCCGGCATCGGCTTGCGGCCGAACAGGCGCAGGCCCTTGAGGCGCAGCTCGAGCATCCACTCGGGCTCGGATTTCTTCGCCGAGATGTCGCGCACGACGTCCTCGTTGAGACCGCGGCGGGCCGAGGCCCCCGCGGAGTCGGAGTCGGCCCAGCCGTACTCGTACCGGCCGAGACCGGCCAGCTGATCGGCAGTCGTCATCTCACGATCCTTTGCCTATCGGGACGGGCTCCGGGCTCGACCCGGGCCGGTATGTGGGTGGTGCAGACACCGTCGCCGTTGGCGATGGTGGCGAGCCGCTGGACGTGCGTGCCGACGAGGCGCGAGATCACCTGGGTCTCGGCCTCGCACAGCTGGGAGAATTCCGCGGCGACGTGGGCCACCGGGCAGTGGTGCTGACACAGCTGCCCGCCGGTGGCGATCGTCGTCGCGCCGGCAGCGTAACCCTCCGCGGTCAGGGCGCGGGCGAGGGCCTCGGCCCGGGCCACGGGGTCGCTCCCGGCCTCGGCCATGGCCGCCTGGCAGCGCTCTTCGAGGCCTCCGACCTGGGCTGCGGCGAACGCGGCGACCTCGGCCGGCCCTCCGTGCTCGGCGATCCACCGCAGCGCGGCCGAGGCGAGCCCGTCGTAGGTGTGCGGCAGCGTCTCCCGGGCGGCCGCGGTCAGCAGGAACTCACGCGCCGGGCGACCCCGTCCGCGCGGTCCGCGCTCGAGCCGCTCCCGGCATTCGACGAGCCCGTCGGCCTGCATGGCGTCGAGGTGGCGGCGCACACCGGCCGGGCTCAGCCCGAGGATCCGCCCCAGCTCGGTCGCGGTGGCGGCCCCTTGGAGCAGCAGCTCAGCAACGCGGTCGCGGGTGCGCGTGTCGAGCGCGGCAGCCGTCTCCACGTTTTTCACAACACCAACGTTACGTAAATCGCGGAGCCACAGCAAACCACCGCCCGGGTGATCCACCGCACGGAAGGTAACCCTAACCTTGTTTCGCGGTCGCTTCGCTCCCTCCCCAGCAGGGGGCTCCGCCCACCCGCACCCCCTGACACACGTGGTCGCCGTGGGTGAGTAGAGAGCCGGGAGCGTCGTTTGGCGCGGCCTGCACAGAACCGCACCCCGAAGCGCCGTTGGGGCGGCCTGCACAGAACCGCACCCCGAAGCGCCGTTGGGGCGGCCTGCACGGACCGCACCCCTGAGCGCCGTGGCGCGGCCTCCACGGACCGCGTCGTGGGGCAATATGTAGCCTGGCGTAGTATCGGGCCCCGTGAACTGGCTCAAGGCGTGGCTGGACCGGCCCGGGACGCTGCGGGGGGCGGCGCTCGCGTCGCTCGTGGCCAACATCGGCATCGTGTGCACCGGCGGGCTCGTGCGGCTGACCGGGTCCGGGCTGGGCTGCCCGACCTGGCCGCGGTGCACCGACGACTCGTACGTCACGACGGCCGCGATGGGCCATCACGGGCTCATCGAGTTCGGCAACCGGACCCTCACCAGCGTGGTCAGCGTCCTCGCCGTGCTGGCCCTGGTCGCCGCCTGGCGGCAGCGGACCGCGGTGCGGCCGGCGGCTCTGGTGCTCGTGGGCGTCGCGGCGCAGGCGGTCCTGGGCGGCATCACGGTGCGGATGGCGCTCAACCCGTGGACCGTCATGGCCCACCTCCTGCTGTCCATGGTGCTGATCGCCCTCGCCTTCGCGCTGTGGGACCGGACCCGCGGGGCGTCGCCGCGGTGGACGGCGCCGCGGGCGATGCGCGGCGCCGGCGTTCTGACAACCGTGATTGCCGCGGGGGTACTGGTCCTGGGCACGATCGTCACCGGGAGTGGACCGCACTCGGGTGACAGCAAGGCCGCGCGGACCGGGTTCGACCCGGAGTCGGTGTCGCAGCTGCACACCGACGCGGTGATGGTCCTGATAGGGCTCTCGGTGGCGATGTGGTTCGGCCTGCGCGCGCTCGGTGCGCCGCTGCGGGTCACCCGGGCCGCGGCGATCCTGGTCGCGGCCGAGCTGGCGCAGGGTGTCGTCGGGTTCGTGCAGTACTTCACCGGCCTGCCCTGGCCCGTCGTCATCCTGCACATGCTGGGCGCCTGCCTGGTGTGGACGGCGACCCTGAACCTCCTGGCCCGGGTGGCGGCGGCGAAGCCTCAGGAGCCCGCCAGAAACGAAGACCACTCGCTGGCCAGCACGGCGTAGCGCAGGTCGTCGGTCCACTCCCCCTTCCACCACTGGCTCTGCCGCTCCAGGCCCTCGCGCCGGAACCCGACCCGCTCGAGGAGCCGGGCCGAGCGCTCGTTGCGCCCGTCGACGGAGGCGTGCACCCGGTGCAGCCCCTCCTCGGCCAGCAGGAAGTGGACGACCCGGCGGACGGCCTCGGCCCCGTAGCCCTGCCCCTGGTGGGCGGCGGCCAGGGTGAACCCGATCTCGGCCTGCCGCCCCTCGTCGTGCCGGTTGACGCCGACGTCGCCGACGAGCACGCCGTCGGCGGTCCGTTCGACGGCGTACTGAAACCACCCCTCGGCCCGCGGGTCGCGCCCGTCGAGGCCGGCCACGAAGGCGTCCGCGGCTTCCAGGGGGTAGGGCGCCTCCCAGCCCTGGTACCGCGCGACAGCCGGATCGGAGCGATACGCGGACAGCACGGGGGCGTCAGCGGCGCGAAAGGGCCGCAGCACGAGGCGCTCGGTCGTCAGCACCCTGCGACTGTACGGCGAGCGCACCGGCGACGAAGGCCAGCGCCCCGGCCACCATCAGGCGCACGAGGAAGACGTGCACGTGCTCGAGGTAGTACCCGCGGTCGCCCAGGGCCCCCGTGAGGGCGCAGCCGGCGATCAGCACCGCGGCCATCACGCCCCAGAAGCGCACGGGCCGGGTCCGGAACGCCGGCGCCTCCCCGTGCCACTCGCGGATCTTGTGGGTCAGCCCGACGTACAGGATGTACAGCGGGAACAGGAACAGGGCCGAGACGTCGCAGGCCTGGCGGATCGGCCACCACGCGGCGACCGGACCGGGGTGGGTGACCAGGTCCCACAGCAGGTGGCTGGCCGCGCCGAGCAGGGCCGAGGAGGCGGTGATGTACCAGCGGTGACGGACCCGGCCCAGCACGCCGTACTCCCGCAGGAACCAGGGCAGGTGCGCGGCCACCGCGGGCGCGCCCCAGCGGGCCAGCGAAGCCACGGCGACCGCGGTCGGCAGGCTCCACCAGAGCAGGGCCGGGATGGTGTGGCTGGGGATGAGGACGCCGGGCCCGTCGAGGGCGTAGGCGAAGTCGGGCGCGCAGGCGCCGGTGGCCAGGGCGACCCCGTCGAACCAGCGGGGCTTCCACAGCTTCAGCGGCAGGACGGCCAGGGGGTGGGTCGGCAGTGTCGAAGGCACGGCCCGATGCTGCCCGCGCCGGACGGCTCCAGCGGCCGTCTCCACGAGATCACCACGAACCCCTCACCCGGTCGCGCACATCACACAGAAATCGTTCGCATCCGGGTGACCATCAGCCCTACCCCTCATTGCCAAGTTGTAAATTCATCTGCACTTTCTATGGTGCTGTATCAAGCATGTGCAACTCTCTTGCAATGGGGCACACGGAACCGCTCATCATGCAGATCTACTGCCGCCTGGAGGTTGCGGTCACCGATCCGGAGGCCGTTGCGAAGCTGGCCGGTCAGCAGCTGCGAGAAGCAGAGATCGACTGGTCACGGCGGGAGGAGGACCTCGACGAGGCGGTCCACCAGCTCGAGTCCGACTTGACGCAGGCATTGTCGTGTGTGATTGAACACGATCGCATGATCGAACATCTGCCCGGCGTCGAACCCCGCGGTGGGCTCGCGTTCACCACAATCGGGAAGCCCGACGACCGCTTCCGCCCGGGGTTCACGGACTTCCTGTAGCGGCACTGCCGGGGCCGGCCCAGCGCCGAGCCGGCCCCGCGGTCAGAACGGATATTCCGGAATCGTCCCGCGCATGGTGATCCAGCGCAGATCCGTGTAGGCGTCCAGGTTGCCCGACCCGCCGGCCCTCGCCCCGGTGCCGGAGTCGCGCACCCCGCCGAACGGGGCGACGGCCTCGTCGTTCACGGTCTGGTCGTTGATGTGCACGATCCCGGTCGGAATCCGCTCGGCCAGGGCCAGCCCCCGCATCGCGTCCCCGGTCAGGATGCCCAGCGACAGCCCCAGCTCAGAGCCGGCGGCCAGGGCGACCGCCTCGTCCTCGGTCGCGAACCGCACGACCGGCGCCACCGGCCCGAAGATCTCGTTCGCGTACGCCGGCGCCCCCGTCGCCACCCCGTCCAGGACCGTCGGCCGGTAGAACAGCCGGTCGTACCGCCCGCCCGCGACCAGCCGCGCGCCCCCGTCGACGGTCGCGGTGACGAGCGCGTGCACCTTGTCCCGCTGCCCTTCGTCGATCAGCGGCCCCAGCGCGACCGGTTCCGTGTGCGGGTCGCCGACGGGCAGGGCCTCGGCGTGGGCGGCGAGGCGCGCGACGTACTCGTCGGCGATCGACTCGTGCACCAGGTGCCGGCCGGTGGTCATGCAGATCTGGCCGGCGTGCAGGTAGGCGCCCCAGGCCCCGGCCGAGACGGCGCGGTCGAGGTCGGCGTCGGGCAGGACGACGAGCGCCGAGTTGCCGCCGAGCTCGAGATGCACCCGTTTGAGGTGCCGGCCGGCGAGCTCGGCCACCTTCCGCCCGGCCGCCGTCGACCCGGTGAACGCGATGACCCGGACCAGGGGCTCCTCGACCAGGGCGGCGCCGACGTCCGCGAATCCGGGCAGCACGTGCAGTACCCCCGCCGGAAGTCCCGCTTCTTGCAGGATGGCGGCGATCGCGAAGCCGCCACCGACCGCGGTGCGGGGGTCGGGCTTGAGGACGACCGCGTTGCCGACGGCCAGGGCCGGCGCGACCGCGCGGATGGCCAGGATCAGCGGGAAGTTGAACGGCGCGATGACCCCGACGACGCCGACCGGGGAGCGCCGGGCCAGGCTCAGCCGGGGCAGCGCGGTGGGCAGGATCTCCCCCAGCGGGCGCGCCGCCAGGGCCGCGGCCTCGTAGCACTCCTGCGCGGCCACGTGCGTCTCCACGCCGGCCTTGGGCGGGATCGAGCCGGCCTCGCGGACCAGCCACTCCTCGACGTCCTTCGCGCGCGACTCGAACAACGCGCCCGCGCGTCGCAGTACCCCCGCCCGCTCCTCGAACGAGGCCGCCGCCCACTCCCGCTGCGCCTTCGCCGCGGCGGCCGCGGCCGGGCCCACGTCGCTCGGCGCCGCCAGCCCGACCGTCCCCAGCACGGCCCCGGTCGCCGGTTCCACGACGTCCCGGGTCCCGGCGCCCAGGGGTGTCTCGACAAGAAAGGTCATGCCTTTCACCTTCGAGCGGCGCGTCGCCGGTAGCAAAGTCTCTTCCGGCTGGCGGAAGGCCCGATAAGCAAGACGTGGGACCTACTGCGAGCCTGTTCGGCGGGGTACTGGCCCGGGGCGAGGTGGCCGCGGCCGTCGGCGACGACGCCTGGCTGGCCGCGATGTTGCAGGTCGAGGCGGCCCTGGCCGAGGTGGGGGCGTTCAGCGGACTGCTCGACCAGGAGGCCGCCGACGCGATCGGGGCGGCCTGCGCGCGGCCGGAGTCGTTCTCGGTCGCCACCGGCGGCGACCCCGTCGCACCCCTGGTCGAGGCCCTGCGCCGGGCCGTCCCCGAGTTCGCGGCCGCGGCCGTGCACCAGGGCGCGTCCAGCCAGGACATCCTCGACACGGCCGGCATGCTGGTGGCCGCCCGGGCGCTGCGGCCGCTCATCGCCGACCTGCGGGCCGCGGCCGAGCTCACCGCTCGCCTCGCGCGGGAGCACCGGGAGACGGTCACGATCGGCCGGACCGGACTGCGCCCGAGCGCGCCGACCACGTTCGGGCTCAAGGCCGCGGGCTGGCTGGGCGGGCTCGACGCCGCCCGGCGGCGCCTGGACCAGGTGCGGGCCGAGCGGCTGGCCGTGCAGTTCGGCGGGGCGGCCGGGACGCTGGCGTCATTCGGGGACGCCGGGCCGGACGTGGTCGAGGGCCTGGCCACGCTCCTCGGCCTCGGCGAGCCCGCGCTGCCCTGGCCCGCCGAGCGCACCCGCATCACCGACCTCGGCGGGGCGCTGGGGTCGGCCGCCGCGGCGATGGCCAAGGTCGCCCGGGACCTGACGCTCCTGGCCCAGCCGGAGATCGACGAGGTGTCGGACACGTCGCCGGCCGCGGCCGGCGCGCTCGGATGCGCGGCGGCCGCGCCCGGGCTGGTGGCGAACCTGCTCGCGGCGGCCGGGCCGGAGCACGAGGGGACGGTCGAGGCCGGGCTCGCCGAGTGGCGCACCCTGCGCGACCTGCTCGTCGCCACCGGCTCGGCCGCGTCCTGGCTGCGGGCGGCCCTGGAGCGGGTACTGGTGCACCCCGACGTCATGCGGGCCAACCTGGCCCGGAGCGGCCGCGGCGGCGACCTCAGTGCGGCCGGGCTGCTCGTCGACCGGGCCCTGGAGGCGTACGGGATCAAGCGGGCGGCCGCCGCAACCTAGCGGCCGCACCGGAGCGTTGGACTTGGCATGGAGTACGGACCAGCGCGCCTGCGGGCGTCCGGGATCAGCAAGCGGTACGGGCGGCGGACCGTGCTCGAGTCGGTCGACCTCACCGTGCACGCCGGGCAGGTCGCGGCGATCGTCGGCGCCAACGGGGCCGGCAAGTCGACGTTCCTGAAGATCTGCGCGGGTCTGATCAGCCCGGACGCGGGGACGGTCACGGTGAGCGGAGCGCTCGGATACTGTCCGCAGCAGGCCGGCCTGTTCCAGTTCCTGCGCCCCGACGAGCACTTCGAGCTGTTCGGCGCCGGCCGCGGGGTCGGCAAGGCGCCGTCGCGGCGGGCCGGGCGGCGGATGGCCCGCGAGCTGTCCTGGGAGGCGGCCGACGCCCCGGCCGCGCGGCACCTTTCCGGGGGCACCCAGCAAAAGCTGAACCTGGTCCTGGCCGCGCTCGGCGACCCCGGCCTGATCCTGCTCGACGAGCCGTATCAGGGCTTCGACCGCGGCTCCTACACCGACTTCTGGGAGTGGGTGTTCCGCTGGCGCGCGGAGGGCCGGGCCGTCGTCGTGGTGACGCACATGCTCAACGTCCTCGACCGGGTCGACACGGTCCTGGACCTGACGCCGGTGGGGGTGTGAGCGTGCGCCGGACGATCGTCGTCGCCGAGATGGTGACCCGCGACCTGGTGCGGCGGCGGGCCGCGATCGCCCTCCTCGCCCTCGTGCCGCTCGCGTTCTACCTGGCCAAACACGACGAGAAGGTCGGCCAGTCGATCCGGTTCGCGAGCCTCGGCCTGGCGTTCGCGGTGAGCGCGCTCGGTCTGTTCTCCGGCAACGCCGCCAAGGGCTCAGAGCCAAGACTGCGACTCAGCGGGTACCGCCCGTCGCAGCTCTACACCGGGCGTCTCCTGGCCCTCGTCGGCATCGGGCTGGCCCTCGCCGCCGTGTACTGCGGGATCATCCTGCTGGACCAGGACCTGCGGCGCCCGGGCGCGATCGTGCTCATGTTCGCCGTGACCGTGCTCGTGGCCGCGCCGCTGGGCCTGCTGATCGGGGCCGTCGTCCCGCGCGACCTGGAGGGCGCGCTGCTGCTCATCTCGATGATCGGGCTGCAGTTCCTGATGAACCCGGAGAAGAGCTCGGCCCGGCTGCTGCCGCTGTGGTCCAACCGGGAGCTCGGCACCTACGCGGTCGACCTCACCGACGCCGGGTATCTCCAGCGCGGCCTGGTCCACGGCGCCGTGTGCACCGTGCTGCTGGTCGGCATCACGGCGGCGCTGACGACGATCCGTCTGCGCCGCCGCAAACACATGCTCAGCTCGGCCGCTTGATCAGCTCAGCAGCTTGATCAGCAGCGGCGCGAGGACGGCCGGGTCCACGTCGTGGGTCTGGCCGTCGAGGACCTCGAGCGCCGCGCCCGGGATGCGCTCGGCCGTGGTCCGGGCGGCGTGCTGGAGGAACTCGGGGCTGGCGCCGCCCGCGACGACCGTGCACGGCACCCGGACCGCCGCCCAGTCGATCGGCTCGCGGAGCACGGCGTCGTCGTAGGCCAGGGTCGGCGCGATCCCCTCCAGGACCCGGAACCCGGGCGTGGTGCGGAACCCGGCGATGGCCGGCGGTGGCATGCCGACCTTCGCCATGAACAGGGCCACGGCGTCCCCGTGCGCGCCGGCGGCCAGCAGCCGGGCGAGCTCGGCGGTGTACTCGGGCGAGTCGCTGCCGAACGGGGGCTCGTAGACGGCGAGGGCCCTGATCTCGGCGCCCTGGGCGGCCGCGGCCAGGCCGATCGCCCCGCCCGAGGACATCGTGTAGACGCTCGCCGCGCCGCCCGCGGCCGCGATGACGGCTTGGAGGTCCTCCACCTCGCGCGCGGGTGCGTAGGGTTGCGTGTCGCCGCTCTCGCCGCGGCCGCGGCGGTCGTAGGTGTGCACCGCGAAGTGCTGGGACAGGGCCGAGGCCAGGGGGCGCATCGGGCCGGCCGCGCGGAAGCAGCAGGCGCCGTCGACGAGGACCAGGGCCGGGCCGGAGCCGATCGATTCGTAGCCGATCGCGGTGCCGTCGGCGGATGTGGTCGTGGGCATGGTGCTCCTTACAAAGTGGCCAGGTAGGCGTCGAAGCGGTCGAGGCTGGTGGCGAAGCCCGCGCGGGCCTCGGCGCGGCGGTAGGCCTCGGGCACGTTGGTCTGGTGGGTGACGACCTCGGTGCGGCCGTCGCCGAGGTCGTGGAAGGTGACCTCGGTGCGCATCCCTGTGCCCTCCCGCCCGGCCTCGATCCAGACCAGGCGGTGCGGGCGGTCGATCTCGGCGTAGACGGCGCGCATGGTGTAGCTCCGGCCGTCGGCGCCGACCATCGTGGTCTCGAAGCGGCCGCCCGGGCGCAGCTCCACCACGATGCCGTCGAGCGGGGTCGTGGTGCCGGTGGGGCCCCAGAAGTGCGTCAGGTGCTCGGGCTGGGTCATGCAGTCGAACAGCAGGTCCGGCCCGGCCCGGTGGATGCGGCTGAACGTCAGCTCCCCGGTCTCGCTCACGACAGCCGGTCCAGGTGCGCGGCCAGGCGGTCGTGGCGGTCGGCCCACAGGGCGCGGTGGCGTTCGATCCAGCCGGAGGCCGCCGTGAGGCGCTCGGGCTCCAGCGCGCACGGGCGCGACTGGGCGTCGCGGGTGCGGGTGATGAGGTGGGCCGTCTCCAGGACCTTCAGGTGCTTGGAGACGGCCTGCTGGGTCATCGCGAACGGCTCGGCCAGCTGGTGGACCGTCGCCTCGCCCGCGGCCAGCCGCTCCAGGATGGCTCGGCGGGTCGGGTCGGCCAGGGCCGCGAAGACGAGACTGAGGTCGTCGGTTGCAACTGCCATGGCAGCGACGGTACCGACAACTCAGTGGTTTAACAACCAGAAGGTTGTCAACGCAGGCTGTGCGTCGTTTCCTCGCGCACGGCCAGGGCGTCCAGGACCTCCGGGGTGCCGTTGGCGCAGATGACCACCGACGCGCCGGCCGCCAGCGGGGCCAGCAGCCACTTGAGCGGGTGCTCGTGCTCGTTCGCGTCGACGAGCAGGCGGTCGCCGGGGCGCAGACCCAGCTGGCCGGCGATCTCGGCGGCCAGGGCACCCCACTGGCCGTAGCTGGTGCCGTCGGGCGTGGCGGCGTCGCCGGGCCGGGTGTGGCCGAAGGCCGGCAGGTGGGGGGAGAAGTCATCGATGGCGGTCTCGAGGTCGCGGTACCCCGGCGGCGGCTCCTCGGTGAACAGCGAGAACTGGTGCTTGGCCACCGGCACGTTCTCCAGCCACGAGCCGATCCGCCCGGCCGCGACGAACGAGACGTCGTAGGGCGAGTCCGCCTCCGGCTCGTGCACCGCCAGCCCGGCCGTCGCCTTTCCCTGCAGCGACAGCTCCAGCCCGGCCGACCAGCCGCCCATCAGGACGGCGGCGGTGAGCCAGTGCGGCGGCAGCAGGACCGCCGCCCGCCCGCCCGCGTCCAGCCCGCAGCCCTCGCGCAGCAGCCCGGCCACCTGGGCCGCGCATTCACCCAGCTCGGACGCGCTCAGCGTGGTGTATTCACCGGTGGCGGCGTCGTGGAAGGTCAGCAGGGACGGCTGGATCGGCTCTGGCGGCTCGGCCGCGCGGTGGGTGCCCATGCCCTACAGCATGACTGTCGCATTGCTGCGCGCCACCTCCGGGACGATGGGCGGCAATGTCTCGTACTTCTTGAGCTTCGCGTGGATGACGAAGACATACGGATCACCCGAGGTCAGGCCGGTGACGGTCGCGGTGACCCGGCTGCAGCCGGCGCCCTTGGCCACCGTCTGCCAGCTCCAGGCCGGCTGCGGGCCCTGGTAGAGCCGCTGCGGGACGGCCGCCAGCTGGTAGTCGACGAGCGACGGGTCGCCGATGTTCCACCAGCTGACCACGGCCGACGTCGTGCCGGGGGTCACGTCGGCCCCGTTGACCACGCCCTGGCGGTAGACCCCGGTGCACTCGGTGGGGCTGAAGCTGGGCGTGGCCACGGACCGGGTGCGCGACGGGAACGGCGACAGCGACGCGATCGGGCCGCGCACCGGGGCGCCCGTGGTGTTGGAGGCGTTCGGGTCGACGGCGTCGCCGCGCGAGTACACCGTCTTCTCGGGCAGGTCGACGACACCGTGTTTGCTCTTGTCCGATGTGGTGCCGTCCGTTGCGGCGCCGCCGTTCAGCCCGGGCAGCACGCTGCACCCGGCCACCCCGGTGACCAGGGCGGAGAACAGGACGATGCCCGCGCCGACGCGCCGCTTCACGGTGGCCATATCGGCACCCGCGCGCGCTATGTGAGGCGACGCTCCACCGCGGCGGCGAAGCGGTCGGCCGAGCCGGGGGCGTAGCCGAAGAACAGGGACGGCTCGGCCAGCTCGACCTCGATGACCACCGGACCGTCCGGGGACGGCAGCAGATCGATGCGGGTGTACAGCAGGTCGGCGGCCGGCACCGGCAGCGCTTCGAGGACCCGGGCGGCCAGCGCCTGCTCCGCGGCCGACGGCGTGCGCGGGGAGATGTTCTCGTTCTGGTACAGCAGGTCGCCCTCGACATACGGGCCGGTGAGGATCGCACCCTTGCGGATCGCGTGGCTGAACTCGCCGGCGAAGAACAGCAGCGCCGTCTCCCCCGCCGTGTCGACCGCCTCCAGGTACGGCTGGATCATCACCAGGCGGCCCGCGTCCTGCAGCCGCCGCACCTCCTTGGCCACCAGCTGGGCCTGGGTGGCCAGGTCGTACCGCCCGGTGTCGATGCTGCCGGCGCTGATCGCGGGCTTGACGACGATCTCGCCGGTGCCCTCGGGCACGAACGCGTCGCCGGGCTCGACCCAGGTGGTGGGGACGATCGGGATGCCGGCCGCGGCGAGCTCGCGCAGGTAGCGCTTGTCGGTGTTCCACTCGATGACGGCGGCCGGGTTGGCCAGACCCGGGACGGAGCGGGCCCAGGCGGTGAACTCGGCCCGCCGCTTCGGGTAGTCCCAGGTGTTGCGGATCACCGCGAGGTCGTAGGCGGCCCAGTCGACGCCGGGCGCGTCCCAGGCGACCGGCTCGGCCGTGATGCCCCGGGCGGCCAGGGCCGGGATGAGCGCGCGGTCGTCCTGGTCCAGGTCCGGCAGTTCGGCGCAGGTAACGAGAGCGACCCGGGCGGCGGCCCGGGTCGCGGTGGACGGGGAAGTATCGCGGTTGTCGCTGATCTCGTGGATTTCGCGGTTTGGATCTTGGTTCACGCCGCGACTGTACCCGCGGCGGACGGCACGCTACCGGGAAAGCGTGCGGCGCCCCATGGAACGCCAGAGGTCGTTGCTCGGCCGCATGTGCTCGAGGAGCTCCCGCTCCCACGCGTTCTCGATCGTGACCCCGGCCTGGGCGCAGGCGGCGCGGGCGGTGTCGGTGCCATCGGCCATCTGGTCGCCCCAGACGCCGTCCTCTCCGACGAGCACGATGCGGGCACCGCGCCGGCCGACGTACTCGATGACCGCTTTCGCGCCGCCGTGGTCCTCCGCGAAGGACTTGAGGCCGGCGAGCAGGCCGCCCGGAACCGGGCGGTTGAGGGTCATCGTCGTATCGGAACCATCTGCCATGAGCGCCAGACTAGAGGGACGAAAAGCCACCTGCGGGTGAACTCCTGGTCCGATGTGACCGTTCTTACGATCATGTTTAGCAGTGACGCTCCGCTATTCGTCCGGCCATGTCCGTAAATATCCGGATTTTCTTCATGCCGCCATACCGCGCAAAGCGAGACATGCGTCACTTCTGGTGAACTCTCGAAAGGGGCAGGCGCGTTGTGCCAAAAAATTCGGGCGTTTCTGGGTGAAACTTACGCCTACCGGAGCCTTTACTGCGTCGCTTATTGCAGGAAGACGTCGACCGCGACGGCCGCGAACAGCAGCGTCAGGTAGGTCACCGACCAGTGGAAGAGCCGCATCGGCTTCAGCGGCTCCTCGCGGCGGGCCCGGCCGTAGAGGCGGTGGGCCTCGACCAGCAGCAGGGCGCCGGTGACGAGCGCGACCACACCGTAGAGCGCGGTCATGCCGAGCGGCCACAGCGCGATGGAGGCGCCGACGGTCAGCCAGCTGTAGATCACCGTCTCCAGGCCGACCCGGCGCAGGCTGCGCACGACGGGCAGCATGGGGATGCCGGCCCGGGCGTAGTCGGCCTTGAACTTGATGGCCAGGGCGTAGAAGTGCGGCGGCTGCCACAGGAAGACCACGGCGAACAGGATCCACGCGGTCCAGGACAGCCCGCCGGTGACCGCGGCCCAGCCGATCAGCACCGGGGCCGCGCCGCACGCGCCGCCCCAGACCGTGTTCTGCGGCGTGGTGCGCTTGAGCCACATCGTGTAGACGACGTCGTAGTAGACGATCGCCCCGGCGGTCAGCAGCGTGGCCAGCAGGTTGGTGAAGGTGGCCATCAGCGCCGTGGAGACCACGGCCAGGGTGAGGCCGAAGATCAGGGCGCTGCGGGGCGAGACCGTGTGCGTGGCCAGCGGGCGCCGCTTGGTGCGGTTCATCAGCTGGTCGATGTCGCGGTCGATGTAGCAGTTGAGCGCGTTGGCCGCGCCGGCCGCGAGTGAGCCGCCGACCAGCACGACGAGCACCAGCCACAGTGACGGCAGGCCCTTGTCGGCCAGGAACATGACCGGGACGGTGGTGACCAGCAGGAGCTCGACGATCCGCGGCTTGGTCAGGGAGACGTAGGCCTTGACGACCGCGCCGATGCCGGCCCGCCGCTCGGCCGCCTCCTGCTGCTGCAGCCGGGCCAGGGCGGCCGCGGTGGTGGGGCGGATCGAACTCTCGGCGGGACCAGCCGGACGCTTCGCGATGGCACTGTGGTCGACGAGCTGCGTCACGTCTGGATTGCCACCTTCCGGGGCGAGGCCGAGCCGGTGCACCGCCGAGATCAGCGGGCTCCCGCATCGTAGAACAGGATCGTGGCTGCTCGGACGGCGACCCCGGGACCGGCAACCGACTGGCTGGTCCGGGCCCCGGGCCGGTTCGGCCCGCGCGAAGCGGAGCCGAACCGGGCTGGGTGGAATTTCGCGCAGGGCTGAACTGGTGGCGGCGTGCCCGCCTTGCCCGGATCGGGGCTCATCCGGGGCCCGGCGGCCCGATGCGGCCATCGACTACCGTTGCCGCAGGCAGCGTCGCCGATGTCCGAAACATGGTCGAGTGCGCGTGGGGCCACCCGATCGTGGGTAGGGTCGGACTTGATAACCCTCGAGAGACTTTCACCAACTCGCCGTTCGACAGGAGCAGCACCGCCGTGAGCGTTGAAAAGGGCAAGGGTCCCGAGCTTTCCTGGTCCGACGTCGACCGGCGTGCGGTCGACACGGTCCGGGTGCTCGCGATGGACGCCGTCGAGAAGGCCGGCAACGGCCACCCCGGCACCGCGATGAGCCTGGCACCGGCCGCCTACCTTCTCTTCCAGAAGGTCATGAAGCACGACCCGACCGACCCCAACTGGCTCGGCCGCGACCGGTTCGTGCTCTCCTGCGGGCACTCCAGCCTGACGCTGTACATCCAGCTCTACCTGGCCGGTTACGGCCTGAGCATCGACGACCTCAAGTCGCTGCGGCAGTGGGGCTCGCTCACACCGGGCCACCCGGAGCACGGGCACACGGCCGGTGTGGAGACCACCACCGGCCCGCTGGGCCAGGGCGTCGGCAACGCGGTCGGCTTCGCCATGGCGGCCCGCCGCGAGCGCGGCCTGTTCGACCCGGAGCCGGGCGTCGGGCAGAGCCTGTTCGACCACAACGTCTACGTGCTGTGCTCCGACGGTGACATCGAAGAGGGCATCAGCCACGAGGTGAGCGCGCTCGCCGGGCACCAGAAGCTGGGCAACCTGACCGTCATCTACGACGACAACGAGATCTCGATCGAGGACGACACCAAGGTCGCCAAGAGCGAGGACGTGGCCAAGCGCTACGAGGCCTACGGCTTCGACGTGCACATCGTCGACTGGCGCAAGGGCCACGACTCCGGCGACGGCGTCTACCAGGAGGACGTCCAGGCCCTCTGGGACGCGATCCAGGCCGGCCACGCCGTCACCGACAAGCCGACCTTCATCGCGCTGCGGACCATCATCGGCTGGCCCGCGCCGAAGAAGCAGAACACCGGCAAGATTCACGGCTCGGCCCTCGGCGCCGACGAGGTCAAGGCGACCAAGGAGGTCCTCGGCTTCGACCCCGCGCTGACCTTCGAGGTGGCCGACGAGGTGCTCGCGCACACCCGCGGCGCCATCGAGCGGGGCAAGGCGCAGCACGCGGAGTGGGACACGAGCTTCGGCAAGTGGCGCGAGGGCGCCGGCGACCGGGCCGCCCTGCTGGACCGCCTCCTGGCCGGCGCGCTGCCGGACGGCTGGGAGAAGGCGCTGCCGGAGTTCCCCGCGAGCGAGAAGGGTGTCGCCACCCGCAAGGCGTCCGGTGACACGCTCGGCGCCTTGGCCGCGGTCCTGCCGGAGCTGTGGGGCGGCTCGGCCGACCTGGCCGAGAGCAACAACACGACGATGGAGGGCGAGCCGTCGTTCCTGCCCTCCGAGTTCGCCACGAAGGCGTTCCCGGGGGACGAGTACGGACGGACACTGCACTTCGGTATTCGCGAGCACGGCATGGGCGCCATCCTCAACGGGATCAAGCTGCACGGGCCGACCCGTCCGTATGGCGGCACGTTCCTCGTCTTCTCCGACTACATGCGCCCGGCGGTCCGCCTCGCCGCGATCATGCGGCAGCCGGTCGTCTACGTGTGGACGCACGACTCCATCGGCCTCGGCGAGGACGGCCCGACGCACCAGCCGGTCGAGCACCTCTCGGCGCTGCGCGCCATCCCCGGCCTGGCGGTGGTCCGCCCCGGCGACGCCAACGAGACCGCGCAGGCCTGGAAGGCGGCCCTGCTGCGCAGGGACCAGCCGGTGGCGCTCGCGCTCACCCGGCAAAACCTGCCCACGCTGGACCGGGGCGTCTACGCCTCGGCCGACAACGTGGCCAAGGGCGGCTACATCCTCAAGGACGCGTCCAACGCCCAGCCGCAGGTGATCCTCATCGCCACCGGCTCCGAGCTGCAGCTCGCGGTCCAGGCCCAGGAGCGGCTCGAGGCCGACGGCACGCCCACCCGGGTCGTGTCGATGCCGTGCCAGGAGTGGTTCGAGGAGCAGGACCTCGCCTACCGCCAGCAGGTCATCCCGACCGGCGTGAAGGCCCGCGTCACCGTCGAGGCCGGCATCGCGATGTCGTGGCAGAAGTACCTCGGCGACTGCGGCGAGGCCGTGAGCATCGAGCACTACGGCGCCAGCGCCCCCTACACGGTGCTGTTCGAGCAGTTCGGCTTCACCGCCGACAAGGTCGTGGCGGCCGCGCACGCCTCCCTCGCCAGGGTCGGCGAGATCACCGGCTTCACCACTGGCAACTGACAGCACTAAGGAGACCGCGATGAGTTCCGATCGGCTGGCCGAGCTCGCCGCCGCTGGTGTGGCGATCTGGCTCGACGACCTCTCCCGGCAGCGGCTGACCAGCGGCGGGCTGGACAAGCTCCGCCGCGAGCAGCACGTCGTCGGCGTGACCACCAACCCGACGATCTTCGCCAAGGCCGTCACCGCGGCCGAGGACTACGAGGAGCAGGTCAAGGACCTGGCCCTGCGCGAGACCTCGGTCCCGGAGGCGATGCGCTCGATCATGGCGCACGACGTGCGCTGGGCCTGTGACGTGCTCAAGCCGGCCGCCGACGCCAGCAACGGCATCGACGGCCGCGTCTCGATCGAGGTCGACCCGGCCCTGGCCGCCAACACCCACCGCACCCACGCCGAGGCGAAGGAGCTGTGGTGGCTGGTTGACCGCGACAACCTGTTCATCAAGATCCCAGCGACCCACGAGGGCATCCCGGCGATCACCGAGACGCTCGCCAAGGGCATCAGCGTCAACGTGACGCTGATCTTCTCGCTGGAGCGCTACGAGGCCGTCATCAACGCCTTCTTCGACGGGCTCGAGCAGGCCAAGGCCAACGGCCACGACCTGTCCAAGATCGGCTCGGTGGCGTCGTTCTTCGTGTCGCGCGTCGACACCGAATACGACAAGCGCCTCGACAAGATCGGCAGCGACGAGGCCAAGGCGCTCAAGGGCAAGGCCGCCATCGCCAACGCGAAGCTGGCCTACAAGCTCTACGAGCAGCTGTTCTCCTCGGAGCGGTGGCAGGCCCTGGCCAACGCGGGCGCGCAGCCGCAGCGGCCGCTGTGGGCGTCGACGTCGACCAAGAACCCGGAATACCGCGACGTCATCTACGTCGAGGAGCTCGTCGCCCCGGGCACCGTCAACACCATGCCCGAGGCCGTCATCCACGCCTTCGCCGACCACGGCGAGGTCCGCCCGGACGCGGTGACCGGCAGCTACGCCGAGGCCCAGCAGGTCATGGACCAGCTGGCCGCCGTCGGCATCGACTACAACGACGTCGTCGAGGTCCTCGAGCGCGAGGGCGTCGACAAGTTCAACGTCAGCGGCAAGGAAATGATCGACACCGTCCAGCAGGCGCTGAACTCCGCGTCCTGACGTTCGCAGGAATTTGGCGCACGCGACGCCTGCGTTCGTCAAGATTGGGCAATGCAGGGGGTGGCGGGTGACTGATCTGCTCGACGACGCCGTGGCGGCGGCCGGACTCACCGTGTTCGGCGTCGCCACGACTACGCGTCCGGCGGACGCACCCGCCCCCTTTCCCTTTCTGCCCGGCCCCGAGCTGACCTCGCGGATTGTTTCGTTACGAGCCGATCTGCGTGCTCACGGCCTGGACCGGGTCGTCGTGTGCGGCCCGGGCGCGGGGGCCCCGGCGATCGCCGCCACCCTGGGTCTGGACCTGACCGTCCTGCGCAATGGCGATCCGCACCAGCTTCATACGGCCCTGACCGATGTGGGCCGGACGGTCGTCGTGCTCGCGGCCGCTGAGGCTTCGGTCGTCACCGATGCTTATCGGCGGGCCTTGCTGCAGGCCTTCGAGGACGCCGGAATCCACGACGCCGGCCGCCGGTTCGTCGTGGTGACCGCCCCCGACTCTGTCTACGAGACTTTCGCCCTTGAACTGGGCGCTCAACTCTTCCTCGCGGCCCCCACCTCGTCCGCGCTCAGCGCCTACGCCCTCGTCCCCGCCGGCCTGGCCGGGGCCGACACCGCCGCGCTGCTGGCCGAGGCGTCGGCGCTCCAGGCTCCTCCTGCGCCCGCGCAACGTCAGCCCGCGGGCTTCGGCGCACCCATCGCATCGGCGCCCACTGCCTCGCCCGACATTGCCGACATATCCGTTTTGCCGGGCGTAGCGCTGGGTGAGACGATCGCCGCGGCCGTGCGTCAAGGGCGGGACAAGCTCGCGATCGCCTCCGACGGGACCGGGATCGACGGGCTGGGGCCGTGGATCGAGCAGCTGTTCGGCGCCGCCCTGGTGACCGTCGCGCTGGAGAACCCTTCGTCGTGGGGGCATGAGGGGCCCGACGTACTCGGCGTGACCGTCGGCGGCGTGCTCGGCCGCGCGATCATGCCCGGCGGCGGCATCCGGCCCGACCTCTCCGTCAACGGCCCGCTCGGTGCGCATCTGCTCACCTGGGAGCAGGCCGCCATGGTCGCCGGGGGCGTCGCACCACCGCCGGCCGCCGAGGGCGACGACCTGCTGCGCCGTCTGGACGGTGAGCCGCCCGCCGAGGCTCCGGCCCTGGTCGAAGGGGCCATCGAGGTGTACGGCGACACGGCCGCGACGACCCTCATCGGCGCGATCGACGAGCTGGCCCGGGCCGTCGCACCCGGGGGCCGGATCGCGATCGCGGCCCACCTCGACCCCGCCGGCGACGCCCGCGTCGCGGAGGCCCGCGACGCGCTGGCCGGCCGCATCGACCGGGCCGTCACGTTCGGCTGGGGAGCCCGCGCGGGCGCCACCCTGATCATCACCGGCGCGGTCACGCACGACGTGCGGGTGCCTGGCAAGTCATACACGTTCGGCGAGCTCCAAGCCGCGTCCGCCCGCACTGCGGAGGGGCCGGTCCTGCGTTTGCATCTGACCGACCGGGCAACCGGTACAGAGGAACTGTTGGCCGCCCTCGGAGGGTGAGAACTGATGACCAATCCGCTGCGGGACCCGCAGGACCGGCGACTGCCTCGGATTCCCGAGCCGTGTGCGCTGGTCATCTTCGGCGTCACCGGTGACCTGGCCCGCAAGAAGCTGATCCCGGCCGTCTACGACCTGGCCAACCGGGGCCTGCTGCCGCCCAGCTTCGCGGTGCTGGGCTTCGCCCGGCGCGACTGGGGCGACGGCGACTTCGAGGACCTGGCGCGCAAGGCGGCCCAGAACGGGGCCCGCACCACGTGGCGGGAGGAGGTGTGGTCGCGGCTCGCCGGCAACATCAAGTTCGTGCCCGGCTCGTTCGAGGACGACCAGGCCTTCGACCACCTGGCCCAGACCCTCGACGACCTGCACGACGAGTCCGGCATCCCCGGCAACGCGGCGTTCTACCTGTCCATCCCGCCTTCGGCGTTCCCGGTCGTGCTCAAGCAGCTCGAGCGCACCGGCATGTCGGACAACGCGAAGTCCGGCGGCTGGCGGCGGGTCGTGGTCGAGAAGCCGTTCGGCTACGACCTCAGCTCGGCCAAGCAGCTCAACGACCTCGTCGACGACGCCTTCACCGGCCAGGACGTGTTCCGCATCGACCACTATCTGGGCAAGGAGACCGTCCAGAACATCATGGCGCTGCGGTTCGCCAACAACCTGTTCGAGCCGGTGTGGAACTCCAACTACGTCGACTCGGTGCAGATCACCATGGCCGAGGACGTCGGCATCGGCACCCGGGCCGGCTTCTACGACAAGGTCGGCACCGCCCGCGACGTGCTGCAGAACCACCTGCTGCAGTTGCTCGCGCTGATGGCGATGGAGGAGCCGACCGCGTTCGACGCCGACGCGATCCGCACCGAGAAGCTCAAGGTGCTCAACGCCATCAAGCCGCCGACGGACGTGTTCACCAACACGGTGCGCGGGCAGTACCTGACGGGGTGGGTCGCCGGCGAGCGAGTACCCGGATATCTGGAAGAGAAGGACGTCCCCGAGGACTCCAAGACCGAGACGTATGTCGCGACCCGCCTCGAGATCAAGAACCGCCGGTGGGCCGGGGTGCCGTTCTACATCCGGGCCGGCAAGCGCATGCCGCGGCGGGTCACCGAGCTCGCCGTGCTGTTCAAGAAGGCACCGCACCTGCCGTTCAGCGACGCCGACGTGGAGATGCTCGGCCACAACCAGCTCGTCATCCGGGTCCAGCCCGACGAGGGCGTGATGCTGAAGTTCGGCTCCAAGGTGCCGGGCACGACCATGGAGGTCCGCGACATCGCGATGGATTTCCAATACGGCGAGGCGTTCACCGACGCCAGCCCCGAGGCCTATGAGCGGCTCATCCTCGACGTGCTCATCGGCGACAAGACGTTGTTCCCGGACTCGGCCGAGGTCGAGGCCAGCTGGAACGTGATCGACCCGCTGGAGGAGGCGTGGGCCGGTTCGACGCCCGAGCCGTACCGTGCCGGCGAGTGGGGGCCACGGGCCGCCGACGAGATGCTGGCCCGCGAGGGCCGCGCCTGGCGCCGGGCCTGAGCCGGGAATAGGAGACATGGACATGATCGGTTTGTGGGACACCACCGGCATCGAGGTCGTCAAGGCCCTGGCCAACGAGCGGCGCAGCGCCGGCGGCCTGACCAGCGGCCTGGCGCTGACCCTGATCGCCGTCGTCGACGAGCGCCAGGTCCGCGAGGCCGAGGCGGCGGCCACCATCGCCGCCTCCGCGCACCCGTGCCGGCTGCTCATCATCGTGCGCGCCGACGTCACCCAGCAGCGGTCCCGGCTCGACGCCGAGATCGTCGTCGGCGGCCGCCTCGGCCCCTGCGAGGCCGTCGTCATGCGGATGCAGGGCCGGCTGGCGCTGCACGCCGAGTCGGTCGTCATGCCGCTGCTCGCCCCGGACGTGCCGGTGGTGACCTGGTGGCAGTGCGCCCCGCCGGAGCGGATCGCCTACGACCCGCTCGGCGTCGTCGCCGACCGCCGCATCACCGACAGCGCGCAGGCCGAAGACCCGGTGGCCGCGCTGCAGGTACGCTCCGACGACTACGTGCCCGGCGACACCGACCTGGCCTGGTCGCGGATCACCCCGTGGCGCACGCTGCTGGCCGGCGCGTTCGACGCCAACCGCACCGGCGTGAAGTCGGTGACGGTCGTGGCCCCCGAGCACGACCCGACCGCCTTGCTCCTCGGCGGCTGGCTGGAGGCCCGCGTCGGCGTCCACCCGACCCGCCGGTCCGGCAGCGGCAAGATCATGGAGGCGGTCGAGCTCGAGCTCGAGGACGGCAACTCCATGAACCTCATCCGCGACCTCAACGCGGGCGTGGCCACCCTGCAGCGCACCGGCCAGCCGGACCGCATCCTCCCGCTGAGCCGCCGCCCGCTCGGCGACGAGCTGGCCGAGGAACTGCGCCGCCTGGACCCGGACCAGCCTTACGCGGCCGCCCTGGCCGCCGGCACGGGCAAGCGCCTGCTCAGCGAGCGCGGCGCCCCGCGCGTGCACATCTGGAAGGACCCCGCCTTGGCCGAGAAGCCCGAGGCGGCCGAGCCGCTGCCGGAGTCCGTGGCTTCATGACGCAGTCGAAGGTTGTTGTCCACACCGAGCCGCGGCTGCTGGCGGAGTCGGCGGCCGCTCGGCTCATTGTTCGGCTCACGGACGCGCAGGCCGAGCGCGGTGAGGCCACAGTGGTGCTGACCGGGGGGCGGATCGCCGCCCAGATCTACCAGGCGATCCGTGACAGTCCGGCCCGCGACGCGGTCGACTGGTCGCGGATCAACCTGTGGTGGGGTGATGAGCGGTTCCTGCCGTCCGGCGACCCGGAGCGCAACGAGACCCAGGCCCGCGCGGCGCTGCTCGACACGTTGAAGCTGGACCCGGCCCGGGTGCATCCGATGCCCGCCACCGACGGCCCCGACGGCGACGACGCCGAGGCGGCGGCCGCCCGCTACGCCGCCGAGCTGGCTGACGTGGGGCGGCCGGGCCACGCCGAGCTGCCACACTTCGACGTCGTGCTGCTGGGTGTCGGCGAGGACGGCCACGTGGCCTCGCTGTTCCCGGAGCACCCGGTGACACTTGAGACGCGGCCGGTCTCGGCGGTGCGGGGCAGCCCGAAGCCGCCACCGGTGCGCACCACGCTGACCCTGCCGGCGATCAACACGGCCGACGAGGTGTGGCTGATCGCCTCCGGGGCCGGGAAGGCGGCCGCGGTGGGTCTGGCCCTCGCTTCGGCGGGGCCGCGGCAGATCCCGGCGGCTGGAGTACACGGGAGGGATCTGACGCTTTGGCTCCTGGATTCCGCGGCCGCCCACGAACTCCCGCCGAGATTCCGCAGCCTGGTCTGACTGGCCCGGCATAAGAACGGTGTAAGTCTCCGGTTTGGCGGCGCGGGCTAAGCTAGGACCAGTAAAGACCCACGCGACCGACCGATCCGCAACACCCGCGCCGCGCTCAATCCGCAACACCCGCGCCGCGACCGGCCGATCCGCAACACCCGCGTCGCGCCCGATCCACAGCAGCCGCGTCGCGACCGATCCGCAACACCCGCGCCGCGACCGGCCGATCCGCAACACCCGCGTCGCGCCCGATCCACAGCAGCCGCGTCGCGACCGATCGATCCGCAACACCCGCGTCGCGCTCGGCAAAGGGGCGCCGGTTTCTGTCGAAGCCGGCGCCCCTGCCGCGTTTTATCGACCTGTGCGTTGGCGGAGGCGGGCGAGGGCCTCCTGGAGGATGGCCTCGCCGTCGGCGTCGGTGCGCCGCTCCTTCACGTAGGCCAGGTGGGTTTTGTACGGCTCGGGCCGCGGCCGCTCCGGTGGGGCCTGCTCGTTTTGGCCGGCCGGCTGGCCGCACCGGGGGCAGTCCCACGTGTCCGGAGGTGTGATCTCGGCTGCGAAGACCGGCTCGGTGAGGTGCCCGTTCGCGCACCAGTAGGCGACGATGTTGCGGGGCGCCTGTTCACCGCGCTCGGCCCAGCGCACCGGGCCGGAGCCGACTCGTGTTCCGCGGATGGCATTGCCAGCTGCCACGGCTGCTCTCTCCTTGTTCGTCGGGGGGGTACGACGTCTTACGGAGTGCAGGAGTGTGGGCGTAAACACCTGCGCGCGGCCTGCAACTTTCGCAGACCGCGCGCCGAGTCTAGTACTTCGTGGGCAAGCTTTCTTACGCGCCGCCGTTTTCCACGATTTTCAGCCACAGGCCGAGGCCCACGATGCAGGCGAACCAGATGATCCCGACCAGGAGCGTGTAGCGGTCGAGGTTCTTCTCCGCGACCGAGGAGCCGGCCAGGCTGGAGGACACACCGCCGCCGAACATGCTGGACATGCCGCCGCCCTTGCCGCGGTGCAGGAGCACAAGCAGGGTCAGCAGCAGGCTGGTGATGACCAGCAGCACGATCAGGGTGTAGGCGAACGCCGTCATGGCGCGGTCGTCCTCTCGATGGGCGGTGAGTCAGCGTCCGACAGCTTACTAGGCGAGTCCGAGTGCGCACAGGTCGGGCTGGCCGAACTGCGGGTGGATGAAGCCGCCGCGGATATTGGTGCCGGCCATGCGCAGGGCTTTCATGTAGACGATCGGGATCGTCACTGCCTGCTCGGCGATCTTCTGGTCCAGTTCGCCCCACAGACGGTACTGCCGATCGGGCACCGACTCCGCGAGCGCGGCGGAGATCTGGTCGTTGATCGCGGGGTCGTTGAGCAGCGGATAGTCCTGGTTGTTGGTGGCGCCCGCGGTGGTCGGGATGAGCCGGCCGTCGAACAGCGGCGGGATGACCGCGGAGCCGTTGGCCCAGTCCGGGATCCAGCCGGCCCACAGCAGGTCGTTGGCGTTGGCCGGATTGCCGATCACGTCGAAATAGGTGTTCGGATCAATGCCGTTGATCTTTACCTGAATACCGATCTGCTGGTACGTCTCCACGATCGTCGCGGCCAGGCGCCGGATGTCCTTCTGGTCGGGGATCGACAGCGTCAGCGTATTGGCGCACGGCTTGCCGCTCTTCTGCTGCTGGTCCATGAGCTTGAGGGCGACATCGGGCTTGCCCTCGACGTTGTTGGCGCTGTCGTACAGGTCGAAGTCCTTGTGGGCCTTGAGCTGCGGCGCGATCATCGTCGTCGCGTAGTCGCCGTAGACCGATCCGCCGGCCGCGGCCCGGAACTTGCGCTTGTCGAAGGCGTAGACGAGGGCCTTGCGGCAGTCCAGGTTGGGGATCCGCTTGGTGTTGAGCGCGATGTAGCGGATGCCGCCGTAGCTGCCCTGGACCGCCCGGGCGGACAGGTCGGGGTCGTTGATGACCTGCTGCACGAAGTTGGGGGCGACGTTCTTGTCCAGCTCGACCGTGTCCGCGTTGTCGCCGTCGCTGGTGATGAGGTTGGAGGTGACGGTCGGGAGGTCGCCGTTGACCTGCACCACGATCTTGTCGGGGTAGGCCTTGCGGACGGTGTCGGTCTTGCGGTCCCAGAAGTTGTTGCGGACGTACACCAGCTGCTGGTCGGTGTTCTCCTGCAGCTTGTACGGGCCGGACGCGAACGGCTTCTTGTCGTAGTCGCCCTTCGTGTCGTGTTTCGCCGGGACGGGGGCGAAGACCGACATGGCGACGGTGTACCCGAAATCGCCGATCGGCTGGTTGAGCGTGAACCGGACGTTCTTGGTGTCGGTGCACTGGACGGACGAGAGTTCCTGGCCGCCGTTGTAGGGCCCGGCGTAGCGCTCGGCGTTGGCGAGGTACGTCTTGGCGTAGGGCTGGGCCACGGAGAACGCGCCGCCGAAGCTGCGCTCGACGCCGTGCTTGACGTCGGCGCAGGTAATCGGGGTGCCGTCCTCCCAGCGCAGGTCGTCCTTGAGCTGGAAGTCCCAGACCCGGTTGCCCTCGCTGGGCCGGCCGGCGTCGGTGGCCAGGTCGCCCACGATCTCGCTGGAGGCGGCGCCGGGCTCGGACTTGAACGTGGTGAGCGTCCGGGTGAGCAGGCGGCTGAGGTTGGCCTCGGTGGCCGTGGCGACCCGCTGCGGGTCGAGGTGGGCCGGCTTGGCGCTCACGACGACGTGGACGGTGCCGCCGGTCCGGGGCGGCTGGGGGCCGTTCTTCGCGTCGGCGTCGCTGCATCCGGCGGTGGCCAGTAATGCCAGTCCGGTGATGGTGGCAATGGTTTTCCGACGACGGCGCATGCTGATCCTTACGACGCCGGCCGCGCGATCGGACTCATCCGTTCGTGGCGGGTGAACCCAGTCCGCATGGCTTGACGCAGGTCAAGGGGTGGTGGACGGGGCCACTTTAGGCGTCGTGCAGGCGTCGCGGAACGACGTGTGGGTTACGAAACACAACGTCGCGGGGCCCTGAACGGGTACCCGCGACGCTCTGTGTTTCGGTAGTTACGTTTGTTACTTGCCGAGGCGGACAATCCGTGCGAAACCCTCGGCGTCGATGCTCGCACCGCCGACGAGCGCGCCGTCGATGTCGGGCTGCTCGATGATCGCGGCGACGTTGTCGTGCTTGACCGAGCCGCCGTAGAGGATGCGCACCCGGTCGGCGGTGCCGCCGGTGTACTTCTCGGCCAGGCGGGTGCGGATCGCCCCGATGACCTCCTGCGCGTCCTCCGGCGTCGCCACCTTGCCGGTGCCGATGGCCCAGACGGGCTCGTACGCGATGACGATCTTCTCGACCTCGTCGGTCTTGATCTTCTCGAGGCCCGCGTCGAGCTGCGCGAGGGTGTAGCCCACGTGCTCGCCCGACTCGCGGATCTCCAGGCCCTCGCCGACGCACAGGATCGGCGCGATGCCGTTGGCCAGCGCCGCCTTCACCTTGGCGTTGACCAGGGCGTCGTCCTCGCGGTGGTACTGGCGCCGCTCGGAGTGCCCGACGACCACGTACTGGCAGCCGAGCTTGGCCAGCATCGCCCCGGAGATCTCGCCCGTGTAGGCGCCGGAGGTGTGCGCGGAGATGTCTTGCGCGCCGTAGCCGATCGACAGCTTGTCGCCGTCGACCAGGGTCTGGATGCTGCGGATGTCGACGAACGGTGGGAGTACCACCGCCTCCACGTCGTTGAGCTGCTGCTCGTTGAGCGTGAAGGCCAGCTTCTGGACCAGCGCGATGGCCTCGAGGTGGTTCAGGTTCATCTTCCAGTTGCCGGCCATGAGCGGGCGGCGTCCGGTGACCTCAGCCATCGACTCAGGCCCCCAATGCCGTGATGCCCGGCAGGGCCTTGCCCTCGAGGAACTCGAGGGAGGCGCCGCCACCGGTGGAGATGTGGCTGAAGCCGTCCTCCGGGATGCCCAGCGCGCGGACGGCCGCGGCCGAGTCGCCGCCGCCGACGACCGTGAAACCGTCGACCTTGGTGATCGCCTCGGCGACGCCGCGGGTGCCGGCCTCGAACGGGCGCTTCTCGAACACGCCCATCGGGCCGTTCCAGAAGACCGTCTTCGCGCCGGTCAGGATGCCGGCGAACGCCGACACACTCTCCGGGCCGATGTCCAGGCCCAGCTCGTCGGCCGGGATCGCGTCGATGCCGACCGTCTTGGTGGCGGCGTCGTTGCTGATCTCCGTCGCGGTGACGACGTCGGACGGCAGCACGATCTTGTCGCCGCCGCGCTCGAGCAGGCCCTTGCAGGTGTCGACCATCTCGTCCTGCAGCAGGCTCTTGCCGACCTCGTGGCCCTGGGCCTTGAGGAAGGTGAAGCACATGCCGCCGCCGATGAGGAGCTTGTCGACCTTGGGCAGCAGCGCCTCGATGACGGCGAGCTTGTCCGAGACCTTCGAGCCGCCGAGCACGACGACGTAAGGCTGCTCGGCCTCACCCGTCAGCTTGCTCAGCACCTCGAGCTCCTTGGCCACCAGGTAGCCGCTGTAGTGCGGGAGCAGCGCCGGCACGTCGTAGACGCTGGCGTGCTTGCGGTGCACGGCGCCGAACGCGTCGTCGACGTAGACGTCGCCGTGCGCGGCCAGCTCCTGCGCGAACGCCTGGCGCTCGGCCTCGTCCTTGCTGGTCTCCCCCGCGTTGAAGCGGAGGTTCTCCAGCAGCACCAGGTCGCCGTCGGTCTCGTTGAACGAGATCGTCGTCCCGAGGA
Source organism: Dactylosporangium sp. NPDC051541 (assembly GCF_044454505.1). Lineage (NCBI taxonomy): Bacteria > Bacillati > Actinomycetota > Actinomycetes > Micromonosporales > Micromonosporaceae > Dactylosporangium > Dactylosporangium sp. NPDC051541. The sequence continues at coordinate 153,014 of NZ_JBITDU010000003.1, read as the reverse complement.
GCTCGCCGAGGCGGGCCGCGACGGGCGCGAGGGTGTACTTCGGGTCCGGCGCGCCCTTCGGGCGGCCGAGGTGCGACATGACGGTGATCTTCGCCGCGCCGGCCTCACGCAGAGCGGTGATGGTCGGCAGCACGGCCCGGATGCGGCCGTCGTCGGTGATCTTGTCGCCGTCCAGCGGGACGTTCAGGTCGGCGCGCAGCAGCACGCGCCGACCGGCGACGCCCTCGCTCAGGAGGTCGTCGAGCGTCTTCACAGGCCGGCGCCGACCAGGGCGACCGCGTCGACGAGGCGGTTGCTGTAGCCCCACTCGTTGTCGTACCAGCCGACGACCTTGACCTGGTTGCCGATGACCTTGGTCAGACCCGCGTCGAAGATGCACGACGCCGGGTCGGTCACGATGTCGCTGGAGACGATCGGGTCCTCGGTGTAGGTCAGGATGCCGGCCAGGGCGCCCTCGGCGGCCGCCTTGATCGCGGCGTTGACCTCTTCGACGCTGGTGTCACGGCCGACGGTGACCGTGAGGTCGGTCGCCGAGCCGGTGGGGATCGGCACCCGCAGCGCGTAGCCGTCGAGCTTGCCCTTGAGCTCGGGGATGACCAGGCTGATCGCCTTGGCCGCACCGGTCGAGGTCGGCACGATGTTGAGGGCCGCGGCGCGGGCGCGACGCAGGTCCTTGTGCGGGCCGTCCTGCAGGTTCTGGTCCTGCGTGTAGGCGTGGATCGTGGTCATGAGGCCGCGCTCGATGCCGAACGTGTCGTTGATGACCTTCGCCATCGGGGCGAGGCAGTTGGTCGTGCACGACGCGTTGGAGATGATCGTGTGCTTGGCCGGGTCGTACTGGTCCTCGTTCACGCCGAAGACGATTGTCAGGTCCTCGTTCTTGGCCGGGGCCGAGATGATGACCTTCTTGGCGCCGCCGGCCACGTGGACCTTGGCCTTCTCGGCGTCGGTGAAGATGCCGGTCGACTCGATGACGACGTCCGCGCCCAGGTCGCCCCAGGGCAGCTTCGAAGGGTCACGCTCGGCGAGGGCCTTGAAGGTCTTGCCCGCGACGGTGATCTCGTCCGACGTCGCCTTGATCTCCTCGCCCAGCCGGCCGAGGATGCTGTCGTACTTCAGCAGGTGCGCCAGCGTCGCGTTGTCGGTCAGGTCGTTGACGCCGACAACCTCGATGTCCGCGCCCTTGGCCAGGGCCGCCCGGAAGAAGTTGCGGCCGATACGGCCGAAGCCGTTGATGCCAACCCGGATGGTCACTTCGACACATCTCCTCGTACTCGTCGCACCCCGGCTTTATCGCATTGCCGTTGCCGTGCGCCAGATGAGTGTTATTGGCTCGCCCACCCTGGTCCCGCCGGTCCGGACCCACCCGATGATGCTGGGCCCGGCCGCGTGTCGCGGCGGCGATCGAACAGCGAGGAGCGACCCGAGTCGGCTTCATCGCCGAACACGGGAAACCCTATCGTCTCGAAGCGGTCACGACCTCGCGGGGGTGTCGGAGCCCACTGTGTTGCCGAAAAGCGGTGGGGAGACAAGCCTCCACCACACCCCTCACGATCCGCGCTGTGTTTCCCAAAAGCAGGCGGGGAGACAAGCCTCCACCACACCCCTCACAATCCGCGGCCCCCGGGTCACGGCCTCAAAGGGGCTGAGCCGCAGTCCACGCCATCCGAGCCCGACCGTCCGTCCGAGCCCGACCGTCCGAGCCGGCCTCAAGGGGATGGCCTCGAACCGCACCTTCCGCCGCGGGGATGCCGCGGCCCTTGCCGCATCCCCGATAAGTCAGACACTCTGAACCCCCACTTATCGGATTTATACGGTGGCAGGCGACATTTCCGATTTGCACGCTTTCGCGCGCGCTGCACGCCACCGCCTGCTCACGCCACCGCTCGCGTTCTCGTCGTGCGGACCGACACGCGTTATGAGGACCGACTCGCATGATGAGAGCCGGCCGTCGCTGTGAAAGCGCGGCGACCGGCGGCGGGGCCGCTCAGCCGACCAGCATGTCCGGGGTGACCGCCGACTCGGTGTCCGGAATGCCCAGGTCACGGGCGCGCTTGTCGGCCAGGGTGAGCAGACGCCTTATACGGCCGGCGATCGCATCCTTGGTCAGCGGCGGGTCGGCCAGGGCGCCGAGCTCCTCCAGCGACGCCTGCCGGTGCTCCAGGCGCAGCGTGCCGGCGCTGGAGAGGTGGTCGGGTGCGGTGTCGGCGAGGATCTCCATCGCCCTGGCGACCCGGGCGGCCGCGGCCACCGCGGCGCGGGCCGAGCGGCGCAGGTTGGCGTCGTCGAAGTTGGCCAGCCGGTTGGCGGTGGCCCGGACCTCGCGCCGGACCCGGCGCTCCTCCCAGGTCAGCACGCTCTGGTGGGCCCCGATCCGGGTCAGCAGCGCGGCGATCGCGTCGCCGTCCTTGACCACGACCCGGTCGACGCCGCGCACCTCGCGGGCCTTGGCCGTGATCCCGATCCGCCGGGCCGCGCCGACGAGGGCGAGCGCCGCCTCGGGCCCGGGGCAGGTGATCTCCAGGGCGCAGCTGCGGCCGGGCTCGGTCAGCGAACCGTGGGCCAGGAACGCACCGCGCCACGCGGCCACCGCGCAGCACATGTTCGCCGAGACGACGTGCGGCGGGAGGCCGCGCACCGGGCGGCCGCGCACGTCGAGCAGGCCGGTCTGGCGGGCCAGGGCCTCGCCGTCCTTGACCACGCGGACGATGAAGTGGCTGGCCTTGCGCAGCCCGCCGGACGCGAGGACGTGGATCTCGCTGCCGTACCCGTACACCTCCGACACCTCGCGCCGAAGCCGGCGGGCCGCGGCGTTGGTGTCCAGCTCCGCCTCGACGACCACCCGGCCGGAGACGATGTGCAGGCCTCCCGCGAAGCGCAACAGCGCGGCCATCTCGGCTCGCCGGCAGCAGGGCTTCGCCACGTCCACCCGGCTCAGCTCGTCCTTGACCGCAGCGGTCATCGCCATCCTGAAGTCACCTCGCGGTTTTCGTGTTCAGCGTCATGTCCTTGCCGCGCGCACTACCCGTGCCGTTCGCGTTTCGCGCACTCGTCTGGTTCTTCGCACCCACGCGGCCGTTGCCGTTGCTGCGGCCGGTGGCCGGGGTGTCGACGCGCAGCAGCGGCTCGAGGGCCACCGCCAGCGCCTGCGGGTCGTGCCGGGCCGCCCCGTCACCGACGGCGACCGGAGCCAGCACCAGCCGGGCACCAAGCGATTCTGCCGCACGATGGACCGGTTCGGGGTCGCCTACGGCTTTCCCGTCGGCAAGAACTACATCGACCCGCAAGCCCGGAAGGTAACGATGCAGTGCGGCCAGGTGTTCGGGCAGCGTCAATCCCGCGGTCTCACTGTCCGCGGCCAGGTTGAGCGTGACCAGGCGCCGGGCCGGGCTGGCGGTGATCGCGGCGGCCAGCCCGGGCACGAGCAGGTGCGGGATCACGCTGGTGAACCACGACCCGGGCCCGAACAGCAGCCAGTCGGCCTCGCGCACGGCCTTGACCGCCTCGGCGCAGGCCTCGGGCGCGTCCGGGGTCAGCCGCACCCGGTCGATGGTCTTCGTGGTGACGGCGACCTCGTGCTGCCCGCGCACGGTGACGACCTCGTCGCCGTCGGAAAGATCTGCCTCGATGTGCAGGGGGTCCCGCGACATCGGCAGCACCCGCCCGCCGCAGCGCAGCATCGCCGCCGCCCGGTCGAGCGCGGCCACGGGGTCTCCGGCCTGCTCGAGGAGCGCGACGAGCACCAGGTTGCCGACGGGGTGCCCGGCGATGTCGTCCTCACCGGTGAACCGGTGCTGGAACAGCTCCGCCATGGCGGTCTCGTCGGCCAGCGCGGCCAGCGCCTGCCGCAGATCCCCCGGCGGCAGAATGTCCCGCGTCTGCCGGAGCCGCCCGCTCGACCCACCGTCGTCGGCGACCGTCACGACGGCCGTGATTTCCAAAGGCCTTTGCCGGTGTACTACGCGCAGCGCCCGCAAAGTCGCGGAAAGTCCGTGACCCCCACCGAACGCGACCACGCGAACGGGCTCGGCATCACTCGTCCGGCCGTCCACGCCGCCCCGCTCGCCGGCGGTCACCGCGACGCGTGCCCGCCCGCGCGTCGGCCGCGCGGCGTTGGTCTTGCCGCCCGCGAGCGCGGTCGTGTCGTCCGGCCCCGCCTTGTCCTTGGCGGCCGGTTTCCGGGCGGCACCGTTGCCGCCGGTCTGCCGGCTCGTCATTCGCGTCCCAGGTCGCGGTGCTGGGGCGACGCCGACAGCCGCATCTCCCGCAGCCGCCGCGCGAGCTCCTCGGCGATGGCGACACTGCGGTGCTTGCCACCGGTGCAGCCGACGGCGATCGTCAGGTATCGCTTGCCCTCGCGCTCGAACCCGGGCGCGGTCGCGTTGATCAGCCGGGCGTAGGTCTCCACGAACGTGATCGCCCCGCGCTGCCCGAGCACGTAGCGGCTGACGTCGGTCTCCCGCCCGGTGTGTTCGCGCAGCTCCGGCACCCAGTACGGGTTGGGCAGGAACCGCGCGTCGAGCACGAAGTCGGCGTCGGGCGGCAGACCGTACTTGAAGCCGAACGACAGGACGGTGACCCGGATCTGGGTCGTGTCCTCCTCGCCGAACATCTCCTCGATGCGCCCGCGCAGCTGATTCACGTTGAGGTGGCTGGTGTCGATCAGGACGTCGGCCTGCTCACGGGCCTCCTGCAGCAGCTTCCGCTCGGCCGAGATCCCGTCGGACAGCCGCCCGGCCCCCTGCAGCGGGTGGGAGCGCCGCACGCTCTCGAACCGCCGGATCAGCACCTCGTCGTCGGCGTCGACGAACACCATCCGCGGGTTGAACCCCCGCTCCCGCAGCGACTTCACCGCGCCCGGCAGGTCGGTCGAGAACGCGTGGCTGCGCACGTCGAGCACCATCGCGGTCCGCCGGACGGCCCCCTGCGCGGCGTGGGCGAGCTCGGCCATGTCGAGCAGGAGCGCCTGCGGCAGGTTGTCGACGACGTAGTACCCGACGTTCTCCAGCGCCCGCGCGACGGTGCTCCGCCCGCCACCCGACACGCCGGTCACGATCACGAGGTCGGTGGTGTTCCGCCCCGGCAGCACCCCTTCGTCGGGGTCGACGATCTCGTCGAACGCCTCCCCGGCCCCGTCCCGCTCCACACCGTCACCCCCCGCCGGTAGCACCCCACCACCGGACCCGCCGGCGTCTCTGGGCACGTCACCTTCTCTCGACACGTCGACGAGTTTATGTCGTTCGCGCATCGGCATCGGACAGTCGGTCGGTTTGCACTAGTTCGCGGTATCCCCGCCCAACCCCGCACCCGCCACTACTTCCCCAGCCCGGACCACGTTTCCAGCGCTCCCGACCCGCGTTCGGGCGTGTCGCGAATCTCCCAACCCCACCGGAACCCGAAGCCCCATGTCCCCCATCCGTGTCACCAACCCCACCCCAGGTTCCCGCCAACCGCTCCCGAGCAACCCACCAGCCCGGTCCACCCCACCACACCCCGCATCCCCACGACCACACACCGCTGCCGAACCCGCCGACCCACTCCGCGCCGAGGCGACCCCGCCAGCCGTGCAGCGCACCACCCCCCGCCCCCAAAGCCGCAGTGCCGACCGACGCCGGCCGCGAACCCGAACGAGACGAACCCCACCCGGCCGACGCGAGGCATCCGTCAGCCGCGAACTCGAACCCCCTCAGCGTCAGCGAGCCCGTCAGATGCCACGCCCCCGTCCCCTACCGCGCGCCCCTCGACGACGACGTTTTCGCCGGACACGTCCCGCTCGGCCGAGGAGGCGTGCCGCTCGACAACAACGTCCTCGTCCGCATGGTCAACAGCGTCCGCGGCGGCAGCGTCACCGGCAGACGGGGTGGCGTGGGGATCGCTCGCGTCGGCGTCCTCGCCGGCCGGGCCAACAGCGTTCGCAGCGCCTGTGTCAGCAGCGTGCGGGGTGCCAGCGGCGTGTGCGGTGGCGGCATCAACGGCGGGCGGGGTGCCAGCGCGAGCGGCATCGGCGTCAGCGGCGTGTGCGGTGGTGGCGTCGATAGCGGGCGCGGCGTCATCGTGGGCGGTGGCGGGCGCGGCGGCAGCGCCAGCGGCGTCAGCGACGTGCGGGGTGCCAGCGGCGTCAGCGGCGTGTGGGGGGTCAGCGTGAGCGGCGTCGGCGTTGGCGGGCTCGTAGGTGGTCGCGATCGGTGGGGTGATGGCGTCGGCGGGCGGGCGGGCGGAGGCCAAGGGGTCGCCGTTGAGGGCGGCCTGGATCGCTTCCGCGGTGCGGCGGCCGATGCCGGGGACCTCGGCGATCTCGTCCAGGGTGGCGGACTTCAGCCGTTTGAGGGAACCGAAGTGGCGCAGCAGCGCCTTGCGGCGGATCTCGCCGAGGCCGGGCACCTCGTCGAGGGCGGACGTGGTCATGCGCTTGGAGCGCTTCTGCCGGTGGTAGGTGATGGCGAAGCGGTGCGCCTCGTCGCGGACCCGCTGCAGCAGGTAGAGGCCCTCGGAGGCGCGCGGCAGGATGACCGGGAACTCGTCGTCCGGCAACCACACCTCCTCCAGGCGCTTGGCTAGGCCGCACACCACGATGTCGTCGATGCCGAGGTCGAGCAGCACCTGCGCGGCCGCGTTGACCTGGGGCTGGCCGCCGTCGACGACGACCAGCTGGGGCGGGTAGGCGAACTTGCGGGGGCGCCCGGTCGTCGGGTCGATGCCGGGGCGGGACGGGTCGGTCTCCGCGGCCTCGTCGATCTCGACCTTGGCGTCGAGGTAGCGCGCGAACCGCCGCCGCAGCACCTCCGAGATCGCCGACACGTCATCCGTCGCGCCGTTGATCGCGAAGCGCCGGTATTCGCTCTTGCGCGACAGCCCGTCCTCGAACACGACCATGCTGGCGACCACGTCCGTGCCCTGGATCTGCGAGATGTCGTAGCACTCGATGCGCAGCGGCGCCGTCGGCATCGTGAGCGCCTCGGCGATCTCCTCCAGGGCCTTGCTGCGCGTGCTGAGGTCGCCGGCCCGGCGCAGTTTGTGCTGCTGGAGGGCCTGCTCGGCGTTGCGGGCGACCGTTTCCGCGAGGGTCTTCTTGTCACCTCGTTGCGGTACACGAATGGCGACCCGGCTCCCCCGCAGCTTGCTGAGCCAGTCCGCGAGCGCGTCGACGTCGGCCGGCAGCTCCGGCACGAGCAGCTCGCGCGGCAGGTCACCGGCGTCGGCCCCGGCCTCACTGCCGTAGATCTGCGTGCAGAAGTGGTGCACGAGATCGCCCTGGGTCAGCTCTTCCGTCTTCTCCACGATCCAGCCGCGCTGGCCCCGGACCCGCCCGCCCCGCACGTGGAACACCTGCACGGCCGCTTCGAGCGGATCGTCGGCAAAAGCGACGACATCGGCATCGGTACCGTCCCCGAGCACGACGGCCTGCTTCTCCATCGCCCGTCGCAGCGCACCCAGATCGTCGCGCAGCCGCGCCGCGCGCTCGAAGTCCAGCTCGTCCGAGGCCTGATACATCTCCCGCTCGAGCTGCTTGACCATCGAGTCGGTCTTGCCGGCCATGAAGTCGCAGAAGGCCTCGACGATGTCCCGGTGCTCGGCCTCACTCACCCGGTCGACGCACGGGGCCGAACACTTGCCGATGTAGCCCAGCAGGCACGGCCGCCCGATCTGCCCGGCCCGCTTGAAGACACCCGCGGAGCACGTGCGCGCCGGGAAGACGCGCAGCAGCAGGTCGAGCACCTCGCGGATGGCCCAGGCGTGCGCGTATGGCCCGAAGTAGCGCACGCCCTTGCGCTTCGACCCGCGCATGACCTGCAGCCGCGGATAGGCCTCGTCGAGGGTGACGGCGAGATAGGGGTAGCTCTTGTCGTCGCGGTATCTGACGTTGAACCGCGGGTCGTAGGCCTTGATCCAGTTGTATTCCAGCTGCAGCGCCTCGACCTCGGTGCCGACGGTCACCCAGTCGACCCGCGCGGCCGTCGTCACCATCTGCTGCGTGCGCGAGTGCAGTGTCCACAGATCGGCGAAGTAGCTGCTGAGCCGCTGCCGGAGGCTCTTGGCCTTGCCCACGTAGATGACCCGCCCGGACGGGTCGTAGAAACGGTAGACACCCGGGGTGTCCGGAATGGTCCCCGGTGCCGGTCGATACGTGGACGGGTCAGGCACGGTTCGAGACTATCCGGGGGGTACGACAAAATTCGCGGGCCGGTCACCGATGAGCGGCGACCGGCCCGGGACGATCGCGGCTCAGCCGGTCACATAGATGTCGTCGCCCTCGAACCTGAGGGTCTTCTCCTTCAGCGGCTTCGTCGCCGGCTTGCTGGTCACCGAGCCGTCCTTCGCCGAGAACGAGCTGCCGTGGCACTTGCAGTCGATGGTGTTGTCGGCGACGCTCGTCACCACGCAGTTCTGGTGCGTGCAGATGGCCGTGAAGGCCTTGTACGTCCCGGCTTCGGGCTGCGTGATGACAGTACCCCCGTCGGCTGTAACGATTTTTCCTCCACCGACCGGGATGTCGGCCTTCTTGGCGATCGGGGCGCCTGGGGTCGAACCGGAGCTCGCAGTGCTGTCCGATCCACTGTCGTCGTCCCCACAGGCGGCCAGGACGGTCACTGCCGTCACGCCGGCCGCCCCGGCGAGTACCGCACGGCGGGTCGTCTCACTCATCTAGCTCCTCCAATGGTCGTGTGCCCCGCGGGCTGCGACGCTTTGCGGCGCTGGGCGATGCTTCGCGGTGCTTTACGGCGCTTTGCATCCAGAGATACACAGATCATGGAGGGTACGGTTCAATGCTCAACAAAAACTGGGAGTTCGGCACCCAATTCGCAATCGTGTCATTACGGACAGTGACGGCTACCCGCGAACGACGTACCCGCTCTTCACGTCCACCCTGACGCTCTTCAGCCCGCGCGGCGCCGGCCCCGACACCTTGCTGCCGTCGGCGACCTTGAACTTCGAGTTGTGCCGCGGGCACATGATGATCGGATTGCCGTCGAACGGCGGGTCGAGGATCGCGCCCTCGTGGGGGCAGGCCGCCTCGTACGCCTTGAAGGCCCCCTTGGTCGGCTGCAGCACCAGCACCGAGTCCTTGACGATCACGCCGCCGCCGACCGGCACCTCGCCCACCGCGATCAGCGAATTGCCGGGCACCTGCTGGCCACCCCCACCCGACGACCCGTTGTCGTCGAACGGGTTGCCCCCGGTCGTGGCCGGCGCCGCGGGCGCACTGGAGCCACCCGGGTTGCCACCGGCGCTCGACGGCGTGTCGTCGTCCCCGCCACACCCGGTCAGCACGGCGATGCCCATCGCACTCGCGCCGAGCAGTAGCGCCCGGCGCCCGGAACAAAGGTTGAAGACGTCCTCTTGCGGCACGCGGTTCCTCCTGAGGTCAGCCTCGCCAGCGGCCACCGTAGCAGCGCTACCTGACCACCGCCGATCAACGCCGGCCACCCCCGCCCACCTCCGCGCGCCCGGCCGATGCAGGCTGACCGGCGGCGCCTCCTCAGTGCGGTGTCGCGGTTGAAACGGGCGTAATGGATATGTCGCCTGACACCGTATAAATCCGATAAGTCGCGGTGCGGAGCGCCCGACTTATCGTGACCACCCGTGGCGGATCAGCTCCCGACTTAGCGCGCCCACCCGAGGCGGGCCGGCGCCTGACTTGTATTACGCCCGCGCGAGAGAGGCCGGCACCTGACTTGTATTACGCCCGCGCGAGAGAGGCCGGCACCTGACTTGTATCGCGCCCGCGCGAGAGGGCCGGCGCCCGGCTTCGCGCGCCCGCGCGAGAGGGCCGGCGCCCGACTTCACGCGCCCGCACGGGAGAGGCCGGCGGCCCGACTTCAGGCGCCCGCGCGAGAGAGGCCGACGCCCGACTTCAGGCGCCCGCGCGAGAGAGGCCGGCGCCTGATCTATTGCGGCCGCGCGAGCTCAGCACGCACAGGACCAGCGGCCGGTCATGCGTCCAGGCGGCACCAGAAGTCGGCGTGCGGAGAGCGTCCGAGCGGCCTGTCAGGACCGATGGGCACCGCAAGCACAGGGGCTTGGCGAAATGTCACGCGCTCAGCGGCAAACGGGCGCTCACGTGCGGAAGGCGACTGAGCGGCTCAGATGGCGCAGCCGCGCGGTAGGTATGTGGCGAAGTGGATGGGCGTGGCGAGTCGGGCTACGGACGGGTGCGAGCCAACCGCGCCGGACGTGCTGATGGTCCGACTCATCGTGAAACGCCGAGCCAGAGCATGAGGAAGCCGGCCGCGAACGCGTCGCACGCTCCCGTCGCGTCCACCATCACCCGCTGCACCGGGCTGGCGGACGCCGGCGACACGAACGGTGGGAGCGACGCACGAACAGTGGGTGCGACGAAGGCGGCAGAAGGTCGCGGAAACCCGGGACCGCATGCCCAGGCCCGGGATAGCGCGCGGAGGCCCGAGAACTGCGTGTGCCCGGGATAGCGCGCGGAGGCCCGAGAACTGCGTGTGCCCGGGCCTCCGCGTCGCCGATCGGTGGTCAGCTCTTCGTCGTCGCCTTCTTCGCGGCCGTCTTGCGCGGTGCCGCTTTCTTCGCGGCCGTCGCCCCCGTGGCCTTCGCGGCCGTCGCCGTCGTCTTCGCCGCCGTGGCCTTCGCCGCCGTGGCCTTCGCGGCCGTGGTGTTCGCGGCCGTGGCCTTCGTCGCTGTCGCGCGGGCCGGGGTGGCCTTCGCGGTGGTGGCCTTCGTCGCGGTGGCTCGGGCCGGAGTGGACTTGGCCGGAGTGGACTTGGCTGGGGCCGACTTGGCCGGGGCGGTGGCGGTCTTGCGGGCGGTGGCCGGCGGCTTGGTGCCGTTGGACTGGGCGGCTCGGTCGCGGGCGGACGGGTCGCCGGTGGGGTCGCCCTCGAGGCCCAGGACGTGGCGGAGGTATTGGCCGGTGTAGCTCTCGGGCAGCTCGGCGACCTCCTCCGGGGTGCCGACCGCGACGACCGTGCCGCCCTTGTGGCCGCCCTCGGGGCCCATGTCGATGATCCAGTCGGCGGCCTTGATGACGTCGAGGTTGTGCTCGATGACGATGACCGTGTTGCCCTTGTCCACCAGGCCCTGCAGGACGATCAGCAGCTTGCGGATGTCCTCGAAGTGCAGGCCGGTGGTGGGCTCGTCCAGGACGTAGACGGTGCGGCCGGTCGAGCGTTTCTGCAGCTCCGAGGCGAGCTTCACGCGCTGGGCCTCGCCGCCGGAGAGGGTCGGGGCGGGCTGGCCCAGGCGCACGTAGCCGAGGCCGACGTCGACCAGGGTCTTCAGGTGGCGGTGGATCGCCGGGATGGCCTCGAAGAAGCCGGACGCCTCCTCGATCGGCATGTCCAGGATCTCGGCGATCGTCCGGCCCTTGTAGTGCACTTCCAGCGTCTCGCGGTTGTACCGTGCGCCCTTGCACACCTCGCACGGGACGTAGACGTCGGGCAGGAAGTTCATCTCGATCTTGATCGTGCCGTCACCGGCGCACGCCTCGCAGCGGCCGCCCTTGACGTTGAACGAGAAACGGCCGGGGCCGTAGCCGCGCACCTTCGCCTCGGTCGTCTCGGCGAAGAGCTTGCGGATGTTGTCGAAGACGCCGGTGTAGGTGGCCGGGTTGGACCGCGGCGTGCGGCCGATCGGCGACTGGTCCACGCCGACGACCTTGTCGACCAGGTCGAGCCCGGAGATGCGGGTGTGCCGGCCGGGGACCATCCGGGCGCCGTTGACGGTGTTGGCCAGCACGGCGTGCAGGATGTCGTTGACCAGCGTCGACTTGCCGGAGCCGGAGACCCCGGTGACGGCCGTGAACTGGCCCAGCGGGAACGGCACGGTCAGGTTGTGCAGGTTGTGCTCGCGCGCGCCGACCACGACGAGCTCGCGGCCCGGGGTGCGGGGGCGGCGGATCTCCGGCGTCGGGATGCTGCGGCGGCCGGCCAGATACGCCCCGGTCACCGACTCCTCGCTCGCGATCAGCCCCTCATAGGGCCCGCTGTGCACGACCCGGCCGCCGTGCTCGCCGGCGCCGGGGCCGATGTCGACGATCCAGTCGGCGGTGCGGATCGTGTCCTCGTCGTGCTCGACGACGATCAGCGTGTTGCCGAGGCTCTTCAGCCGCGTCAGGGTCTCGATGAGCCGGTGGTTGTCGCGCTGGTGCAGGCCGATGCTGGGCTCGTCGAGCACATAGAGCACGCCGACCAGGCCCGAGCCGATCTGCGTCGCCAGCCGGATGCGCTGGGCCTCGCCGCCGGACAGCGTGCCGGACGCCCGGTCGAGGGAGAGGTAGTCGAGGCCGACGTCGACCAGGAAGCGCAGCCGGGCGTTGATCTCCTTGAGCACCCGCTCGGCGATCATCTTCTGCCGGTCGGTGAGCTCCATGCGGCCCAGCAGGTCCGCGCACTCGCCGACGGAGAGGTTGCAGACCTCGGCGATGCTGCGCCCGTCGATCGTGACGGCCAGGATCTCGGGCTTGAGCCGGGTGCCACCGCAGGTGCCGCAGGGGACGTCCCGCATGTACCCCTCGTACTTGTCCCGGGACCAGTCACTCTCGGTGTCGGCGTGCCGCCGCTCGATCCACTGGATCACGCCTTCGAAGCCGGTGTAGTAGGAGCGCTCCCGGCCGTACTTGTTGCGGTAGCGGACGTGGACCTGGTCCTCGGAGCCGTAGAGGATCGCCTTCTGGCCCCGCGAGGAGATCCCCTGCCACGGCGTGTCGAGGCTGAAGCCCTCCTCGTCACCGAGCGCTTCGAGGAGCCGCAGGAAGTAGTCCAGCGTGTGCCCGGTCGCCCAGGGAGCCACGGCGCCGTCGCGCAGCGTGCGCTCCGGGTCCGGGATGATCAGCTCCGGGTCGACCTCTTTCTTGGTGCCGATGCCGGTGCAGTCGGGGCAAGCGCCGTAGGGCGCGTTGAACGAGAACGACCGCGGCTCGAGGTCCTCGATCGACAGCGGGTGCTCGTTGGGGCAGGCGAGGTGCTCGGAGAACAGCCGCTCGCGGTGCTCGTCGTCCTCGGGCCGGTCGACGAACTCCAGGATCACGATGCCGGCGGCCAGCTTGAGCGCGGTCTCCACCGAGTCGGTGAGCCGCTGCTTGGCCGTGTGCTTCACCGCGAGCCGGTCGACGACCACCTCGATGGTGTGCTTCTCCTGCTTCTTGAGCTTCGGCGGCTCGGTCAGCGGGTGCACGACGCCGTCGATGCGGGCCCGGGCGTAGCCCTTGGACTGCAGCTCGGCGAACAGGTCGACATACTCCCCCTTGCGGCCCCGCACGACCGGCGCGAGCACCTGGAACCGGGTGCCCTCCTCCATGGCGAGGACCCGGTCGACGATCTGCTGCGGCGTCTGCTTGGTGATCAGCTCACCGCAGACGGGGCAGTGCGGCTCGCCGACCCGCGCGTAGAGCAGCCGGAGGTAGTCGTAGACCTCCGTGATGGTGCCGACCGTCGAGCGCGGGTTGCGCGAGGTCGACTTCTGGTCGATGGAGACCGCCGGGGACAGGCCCTCGATGAAGTCCACGTCGGGCTTGTCCATCTGGCCGAGGAACTGCCGTGCGTAGGACGACAGCGACTCCACGTAACGCCGCTGGCCCTCGGCGAAGATCGTGTCGAACGCCAGGCTCGACTTGCCCGAGCCGGAGAGCCCGGTGAACACGATCATCGCGTCGCGCGGCAGGTCAAGGCTGACGTCGCGGAGGTTGTGCTCCCGTGCGCCACGGATGATCAAGCGGTCGGACATGCTTCCCCTTGGCAGTATTCGTCCGGTTTGGAACACCGTCCCGGTGCCAGCCGACAACTCTAGCCAGGGGGTATGACATTTTTTGGCCGCGGCCCGTCCGGCGGTGCTCGAACGGGGGAAACGCGGCTGCTCATCCCCTGGCCGGCCGTCGACGTTCGCGGTTTTCGCGACGCACCCGCCGTACCGATGCCAGCTTCTGCTCTTTTTGCAGTTTCTGCCAACTGGCGTAACGCCGGGCGCTCAGCTCGCCGTCCTCGACGGCGGCCCGGACGGCGCATCCGGGCTCCTCACCGTGCCGGCAGTCCTGGAAGCGGCAGCCCTGCGCGAGCAGCGTCACATCGCCGAACGCGCGGTCGAGGCCGGCGGCGGCGTCGAACATGCCGACCAGCCGGACGCCGGGCGTGTCCAGGACCGCACCGCCGCCGGGCATCGGTATCAGCGCCCGGTAGGTGGTCGTGTGGCGCCCCCGCCCGTCGGCCCGCAGCGCCCGGGTCCGCATCACCGGCGCCCCCGCGAGGGCATTGACGAGGCTCGACTTGCCGGCCCCGGACTGCCCGAGCAGCCCCAGCGTGCGCCCGGGCGCGACCAGGTGCCGCAGCCCGTCGATGCCCAGCCCGGTCCGCGCGCTGACCGCGTGCACCGTCACTCCCGACTCCCGCCCGGGCATCTGCAGGGCGAGGGCCTCCGGGTCCGCGGCCAGGTCGGCCTTCGTCAGCACGAGATGCGGCCGCGCCCCCGACTCCCAGGCCAGGGCCAGGAGGCGCTCGATCCGGCCGATGTCGGGCGACGGGTCGACCGGCTCGACGACCGCGACGGCGTCGATGTTGGCCGCGAGCACCTGGCCGAAAGAGTCCTCGCCGGCCGTGGCACGAACAATTGCCGTTCTTCGCGGGAGTACAGCCTCAGCTGTGACTTTCCCGTCCGGCCACTCGCGCACCACCAGCCAGTCGCCCGCGCACGGCAGCGCCCGCGGATCGTGCGCGGCCCGGGCCAGCAGCCCCCCGGCCACACTGGCGCGCACGGGCCCGGCGGCGGTCAGCGCCGTGCAGACGCCCCGGTCCACCCGGCTCACCCGGGCGGGCCGATGCCCCGGCAGCGCGAACGCGCGCCCGTAGAACTCGGCGAAGCCGTCGTCCCACCCGAGGGCCGACAGGTCGATGGTCACGGTCACCCTTCCGATCTGATCCGAACTCGTGTTCGGAAACCCACGGTAGGTAGCGCGTCCGCAACGCGAAACCGAATATCGGGGCTATGGTCGGGGACGTGCTCCCCTCGCATGTGCTGGCCGGCGCCGTCGGCCTCCGCCTCGAACGGGCCGATGTCCAGTGGCACGTCTCCCCCGGTCAGGACGACTCGCTCATGCGGTTCTGGCTGACGTTCGGCGGGGTGTCCTACGGCTTCCACGTCGGTGCCGAGGACGAGATCCTGGACGTGATCGTCGAGGAGCGCGGCACGGACGCGGACATGGGCGTCTACGGCCGCCTCGAGGTCCGCCCGGCCACCGGCACCGACCCCGCGGCCTTCGGCGTCGGCCAGCGGCTCGTCGCGGTGCATGATCTTTTCGCGGGGTACCTCGGCAAGCCCATCGGCGCCCGCCTGTCCTTCGAGACCGTCGACCTCAGCGTCGCCGACTGGGAGGACGAACTCCACTGGGCCGTCGGCGACCTCCCACGCGAGGTGGGCGTCCGGCAGCGATAGTGTGGACGGCGTGACCGCCGATCCGCTGGCCCTCAACGCCGAGCTGGAGCGGGCCACCACCCGCCTCCTCACCACCGTCGAAGACCTGGACCTCGCCCCGCCGTCCCTGTGCCCGGGCTGGACCCGCGGCCACGTGGTGACCCACCTGGCCCGCAACGCCGACGCGTACATCAACCTGCTGACCTGGGCCCGCACCGGCGTCCGCACCCCCGCCTACGCCTCCCCGGCCGCCCGCGAGGCCGACATCGAAACGGGCGCCGGCCGCCCCGCCGAGGCCCAGCGCGCCGACCTGGCCGCCGCCGCCACCCGCCTGGCCACCGCGATCGACGCCCTCCCGCCCGAAGCCTGGTCGGCGACGGTCGCCCTGCCCTCCGGCACCGAGATCCCCGCCGCCCGCCTGGTCTGGTCCCGCCTCTGCGAGGTCGAACTGCACCACGTCGACCTGGCCGCCACCTACCAGCCGTCGGACTGGCCCGAAGCGTTCTCCCGCCGCCTCCTGCACGACCCGGCCACCCCCCGCGCCGCCACCCTGACCACCCCCGACGGCACCACGCTGCTGACCGTCCCCGACGCCCCGACCGTCACCGGCGAGATCCACGCCCTGGCCGCCTGGCTCACGGGCCGCAGCGACGGCGCCGACCTGACCGGCGACCGGCCCAACCTGGAGGCCTGGAAATGAGCACCGGACTCGAGATCACGTCCCTGTCGGTCGGCCCGATGGACAACAACGCGTACCTGCTCCGCGACCGCGCGACCGGCGACGCCGTGCTGGTCGACGCGGCCAACGAGGCCCCACGGCTGCTGCGGTTCATCGAACCGGGCGGCATCCGCGCGGTCGTGACCACCCACCGGCACCCGGACCACTGGATCGCCCTGGAGGAGGTGGTCGCCGCGACCGGGGCCGAGTCCCTGGCCCATCCCGCCGACGCCCCGGAGATCCCCGTGGTCACGGGCACGCTGAGCGAGGGCGACACGCTGCAGGTCGGGACCTGCGCGCTCTCCGTCATCCACCTGGTCGGGCACACACCGGGGTCGATCGCGCTGTACTACGCGGAGGACGGCGGCCACCTCTTCACGGGCGACTCCCTGTTCCCCGGGGGTCCTGGGCGGACGACAAACCCGACCGACTTCAACTCCCTGATGGACGACTTGGAGGCGAAGATCTTCGGCCCGCTCCCGGACGCGACGACGATCTACCCCGGCCACGGCAAGGACTCGACGCTCGGAGCCGAGCGCCCGTCCATCCCCGAGTGGCGCGCCAGGGGCTGGTAGGCCGCCCAGTGCTTATGGGCACTTCCCGCGAACACCGGCTGATCGAGCGGTCGCCCCGGTGGGCCGACCGGGGCCGACCCTCGCTCATGGGCCGCCACGTCCCGTCCCGCCGTTCTCCCCCCAAACGGGCGAAGAGTCTTGCCGCTGCGGTCATGCGTCCAGTGTGCCCACCCGCCGATAGAAGTCCCGACCAAGTCGGCGAGAGCAGGCGACGGCTCCCGAGCTGGTCGCGATACGTATCACGCGGGTCAATCACTCGGTCGGCGATGAGCGATGCGAGCACTCCGGGAGGTGATGGCGCGCCGGAGCTCGACCGGGCGGCGTTCAGCGCCGGCCGACTGCGAGACTTGAAGGCGACGACGTCCCCGTGTGGCCGTCTGTATATACTCGAGAGCACGTCGAGATATACGGGAGCGTCCGATGACCAAGGTCCTTATCGACATTGATGACGACGCGCTGGCCGAGGCGTCCGAGCTGCTCGGCACCAAGACCAAGAAAGACACGGTCAACACCGCGCTTCGCTCCACCGCCCAACAGCTACGCCGGGCCAAGGCACTCGCACGCCTGGCCGAACTTGGCGAGGCCGGTGCCTTCGACGAGCTGCTCGACAAGTCCACATACCGCAGATGACCCCAGTACGCTTCCTGGTCGATACCAGCGCGTTGGTGCGCTTAGCACGAAACCATGACGTCCGCGCTCGATGGCAGCCTCACATCACCGCGGGCGTCGTCGGCATCTCCCCGATCACAGAGCTGGAACTGCTCCACAGTGCACGGTCGAAGACTGATCGCGAGGAGTGGTTAGAGCTGCTCAACGCCACCTTCGCGTGGGTACCGATGCCGGAGCGGGTCTTTGTCCGCGCGGCCGAGGTCCAAGCCGCCATGACGGCCCGAGGCACCCACCGCTCTGCAGGAGCGGTGGATCTGCTGCTCGCAGCGACGGCCGACCTGAACGGGCTGACCCTCGTGCACTACGACCATGACTTCGACGAAGTGGTCAAGACGACCGGCCAGTCGACCGTATGGCTGGCCCCTCCGGGCTCAATCCCCTGACGGAGTTCCGGTCGAACCAGCCTTCCCCGGGGGTCCTGGGCGGACAACAAACCCGACCGACTTCAACTCCTTGATGAACGACCTGGAGTCGAAGGTCTTCGGCCCGCTCCCGGACGCGACGACAATCTACCCCGGCCACGGCAAGGACTCGACGCTCGGAGCCGAGCGCCCGTCCATCCCGGAGTGGCGCGCCAGGGGCTGGTAGCTCGTCAGCTCAGGACTCCCGACATTGTCCCCTATGTCGAGGAGTCCAAGCTATGGCTGTATCACCCAACCTGCTGGTGTGGACATTGCTACGCCTACCAGTCGCAAACGCAATCCGCGGCCCATACGTGATCGAACTCCTCAAGGGCCTCCTGGAAGTCCTTGAGGATAAGGACGGAACCAACGACGCCGAGGCGTACACCGCCTTCCGCCGCACAATCGGCATGCTGGCCAACCTCGCCGACGAGGGCCGCCGCCGATGAGCGCCACTCCCCCGACCTTCGCCGCGGCCACTGAGCGGAACCCGTTCCAACAGCTACTCGATCTCTACAACCACGCCCACCGCGCATCGCCAGCCGCGACGAAAGCTGACGCCCTGGCCGAGCTGGCGTTGTCCGCCGCGGTCGTGTCCTGGTGGATCAGATGGCAGCCGATCACGATGCACCGGGTACTGCTCGGCGGCGCAACGTTGGCGGAACTCGCCTCGGCCACCGGACTTACCGAGGACGAGGTGCACGAGCGGTGGTCGCACTGGACGGACGTCCAATGCGCCCTGGACATTGGCGGACGCCCGGCGCTGGCCCCGGACACAGTCGCGGACATGCGGACGCGTCTCCATCTCACCGCTGTCGAACTGCCATGAATGCAATGCGGCTGGCTCGAACCGCCAGTACCGTCGCGGTCGCATCGATCGCAGCCTGGTCTTCGTGGAGTCACATGGTCCACGTGGCTCTGAGGTTTGGAGAGCGACCGGAGGTAGCGTATGTCCTGCCGCTCTCGGTGGACGGCATGCTCATCGTGGCCACGACTGTGATGGTCGACGACAAGCGGCACGGCGGACGCGTGCGATGGTCCGCACGGATCGCATTCGTGGCAGGCGTCGCCGCCAGCGTCGGCGCCAATATCGCCGCGGCCGCGCCAACCATCGGCGCGCGAGTTGTGGCAGCCTGGCCTGCAATAGCTCTCCTATTAGTAGTCGAGATGCTCGCGCGCACTTCAACCTCGACAAACACAGGCGCTGCGGAAGTGAGGTCAGTCATAGAACCGTCAACGCCACCGACCTCCGGCACGCCGTCCACCGGCTCATCGGCAGCGACGGGAGAAAAAAGACCAGGCGTGGCAGTCACCCGGAAGACTCAGACCCGACGGTCGGCAGCCGAGACCAGCCAGGCGATCGCGAATCTTCGTGAGCAGCGGCCCGCAGCGACCGCTGCCCACATTGCGGCTTCCCTCGGTATCTCAGAGCGGCATGTGCGCCGACTGCTAAGCCTCGATCCACCGATGGGCATCGAGATGTGATGGTGTCGGGGGTATGGGAAATGCCCTCTGAGCTGGGATGATGGGAGTTCTCTAGGCTTCCGTCATCCAGTTCGAGAGGGCATCTCGTAGGTGCGATTGTTGCATGCCGGCCGTGCGGTGGGCGCGGTGTTCGATGAGGAGAATCTGGTGTCGTGCGCGGGGCTGGTCCCGGTGATGGGCCTGGCCGAGCAGGTTGGTCTGGCCGGGTTGGTCGAGGCGAGGGTGCGGCCGGACATGTCGACGGGGTCGAACCCGGGTGGGAAGGCCGCTGCGGTCGTGGCCGGGATGTGCGCCGGCGCGGACAGCATCGATGACCTGGATGTGCTGCGGCACGGCGGTATGGGCCGGCTGTTCACGGGCGTATACGCGCCGTCGACGTTGGGGTCGTTCCTGCGGTTCTTCACCTGGGGCCACGCCACGCAGCTGGAGGCCGCGGGCCGGGACCTGCTGACCGCTCTCGCCGCGGTGACGCCGTTGCTGCCGGGCGCGGCGACGCAGACGTATGTGGACGTGGACTCGTTGCTGCGCCGCGTCTACGGCCACGACAAGCAGGGCGCGTCGTTCGGGCATGCCAAGGTCGGCGGGTACCGCGTCCGGTTGCGTGGCCTGTCACCGCTGATCGCCACGATCAGCACCGACCGGTCGGCGCCGGTGATCGCCGCGACCCGGCTGCGCGGCGGCAGCGCCGGTTCCAGCCGCGGCGCCGCATCACTGATCACGCAGGCGATCCGCACCGCCAGGGCGTGCGGCGCAACCGGCCGGGTCCTGGTCCGCGCCGACTCAGCGTTCGGTTCCGGCGCCGTGGTGTCGGCCTGCCGCAACGCCGGGGTGAACTACTCGGTGACCCTGCAGACCAACCCGAAGATCCGCGCGGCCGTCACCGCGATCGACGACACCGCGTGGACCCCGGTGCGCTATCCCCACGCCGTCCAGGACCCCGACACCGGCGACTGGATCTCCGACGCGCAGGTCGCCGAAACCGGCTACACCGCGTTCGAAACCAGCAGCCATAAGGTCACCGCCCGGCTCGTCGTCCGGCGGGTCAAGGAACGCAACCCCGCCCCGCCCGGGCAGGAAGCACTGTTCCCGCTCTGGCGGCACCACGTCTTCCTCACCGACACCGACGAATCGACCGTCGACGCCGACCTCACCCACCGTCGGCACGCCGTCGTCGAACAGGTCTTCGCCGACGTCATCGACGGGCCCCTGGCCCACCTGCCGTCGGGCCGGTTCGCCGCCAACGCCGCCTGGCTCACCCTGACCGCCATGGCCCACAACGTGCTCCGCGCCGCCGGCACCCTGATCGGACCCCGCTACAGCACCGCCAGAGCCGCGACCATCCGCCGGCACCTGATCAACATCCCCGCCCGGATCGCTCACCGTGCCAGACGCGTCATCCTGCACCTGCCCGACCGGTGGCCCTGGCAGCAGCCGTGGCAATCCCTCTTCGACCACATCCACCCACCACCAACCGGCATCTGAACCCCGACCAACCGCCGCCAAGGCCCAACCACCGTCACGGAGCACACCGGAGCGCCCGGCGGGACAACCACACCCGCCGAACATCACATCCACATACATCGATGCAAGCCCCTATCGGCCACCGAACCCAAAGGTCATCGGTGGATCGAGGCTAAGTGAGCGTGAGCGTGACGGGGTGACGCAATGACAAGTTCCGTCTGCTCCGGCAACGCCGAACTTGAGAGCAACGGAAGCGGCCAGCAGCTCCGCATCCTGAGGAACACTCACGATACCTCAGGCATGATCAAGAACCGAATGGCACGACTGGCAGCAGGCAGCCAGGTGGTTGGAAGGTTACGCGACACACACCTGGACCTGGATGAGCCGCCCTCGACCGGATGGCGCACAATCGCGTCGTGACGATGCCGAAGCCGGCCAACGCGACTCAGCAGGTCGTACTCGAAACAATCTGGGACTTGCTGTTGCGCAACGGCCGATGGCCCGACTTCCATGAACTTGATCAGCACCTATACCGTGCGCAGGATCTCGATGCGGCCAACCTGCTGCCGGAACTGCCGCCGGGTCTAATCTATGGCGTCGACACCGGCAGCATCATGCCTATCGCAGGAACAACAACGATCGGACTGACGATTGCGGGAGTCGCTGCGACTGGACGCGCAGACCGCGAAGTCAACCTGTTCCTAAACGTTGTGCGCCATGCGGTCGAGTTGCAGCGCAACCATGACGCGCCAATTGATCAACCGCACCAACTCGCGAGCCTGACCGCGGCAGATGCCGCAGCACTCCTCGGACTGAACATGCCAGAGGACGCGGCGCTGCTAAAGCGACTCGGCGCGATCTTGCAAGTGGAGCGATGGGGGTCAACGAGTTTCGGTGCGATGGGTACCGACGCGTGGGAAGCCCGCATCGGTAGGGAAGTTCGCCGGTTTCGCCACGTTCCTGACCTGGCTACATACTGGGACCGTCGTCTCAAGCACTGGCTGCCCAGCGAGCCTCGCCCTGAGCCCAAGCCAGAACCCGCTTTGACGGTTGTCGAGCCAAATTCGGCGGTTCGTACCTTCGACGAACAGCTTGGTGGCGACGAAGCGTCCAACCACATCGATGTACTGGTTATTGCGGCCATCCCGGAGGAGTTCGACGCGGCTAAGGCAGCGGGCACGGCGAGCGCTCCAACGGACTCAGGTGTTTTTCTATGGAATGCGTACGATATGGACAGCATCCCGCCCTTCCTGAGAGGCGAATACCGCGTCGACGGACACACCAGGTTTACAGTCGCACTGGCTCGGCCGACACAGATGGGCGGTCGAGCTACCGGAACCTTTGCTACGTCCCTGGTCGATCACCTGCAACCTTCGTCCCTCGTCATGTGCGGCGTGTGCGCCGGCAATCCCACAGACACAGCCCTAGGTGATGTCGTTGTGGGTGAGCCAGTCTACGAATGGGACGAAGGAAAGCTGTCCCCATCAGGATTCGAGGGCGATCACAGACAGTTCCGGTTGAGGCGTCGGTGGCTCCGTGCTGCGCAGGACTTCAACCCCAGCAACTTGGAAAGTTATGGAGCCGCTAGCGAGGAAGAAGCACTGTTCTGGTTCCTTGAGCAGCTACACCGAGGGCAGCAGCCACGCAATCACCCCTCTCGCGATGCTTACTTCCCGCGTGGTACTTGGCAACAACGTGTAACAAAGCTTGAGAATTCGGGCCTGATCCAACGAGAGCCCACCGGCGAAGCTGCTCTAACTGATAGCGGTTCCGACTTCGTGCAGCGACGGCTCTACGACGACGTCGACGGCCCTCAGCGGCTTCCGTTCCGCGTTCACGCCGCGCCCATGGCCAGCGGCAGCGCCGTGATCTCCGATCCCGCTGTCTGGGGGCGACTAAAGGCGATGGGCATGCGGAAAATCGCCGCCGTCGAGATGGAGGCAGCGAGCATCGCGACTATCGCTGACGACCGACGGCTCGCTTGGCTTGTCGTAAAGGGCGTGATGGACCACGCGGATACCAGAAAAGACGACCGCTACAAGCAGTTCGCCGCCCGCGCTTCCGCGCAGGTGATGTGGGCTTTGCTGGAGCGTTTAGCGCCCGACATGGAGCGAGGCGAACCGCAACGTGTCGTCAAGACAACCGCAATCGCCAACCAAGCCATCGCGCCTGCTTCTAGCCGTGGAAGCGGCGTCGAGGCGCGCGTGCGGGCAGCAAAGTCCGCCAGCGTAGACATTGTGTCGTTGCTCAACGAGGTAGCTGCCAGCGATCCAACGCCGAGCCGCTCAGCTTCCGCGAATGGCCGCCTATACCTCGTCGCCCGCCCAGTGGGTGCCGCGGATGACGCACTCGCGAGCGTCAGCACCATGTCCGCAGTCGCGGATCTGGATGCCGTTGTCCGACAAGCGGTCGCCGCGCGCGGAGGAAGATCTTTCTCGCCCGACCTCGGCAGTGGTGTTTGGCGTCGCCGTAGTCGCGGAATGGTTAATGAGAGAGGCATCCGCGACGACGGGTCTGTTCGAGAAGACTCCTTGCTAGTTCTCCAAGTACAGGAGAACGGCAGCATAAGCCTGCTGTGCGGTCGGGCAACTACGAACGCCAACTCTCGGTGGCGCCGCGTCGGATCCATCGATCAACCCGGCGAATATCAAGTGGTATTTCCGAACCTAATCCTCGGACTAGTGTGCGGAACCCTACGGGTAGCCGCCGACCTAGCTGATCGCTATGCCGATTACGACGGAACTTGGGCTATCGGCGTACGCCTCACCGGAATTAGGGCAGCAATTGCTTACGATTATGTTCAAAACGGGGACGAGGATGAAGTAGAGCCGTACGACTCGGATATATACGAAAAGACAATCACGTCCAGCACTGCAGAAATTCTCGGAAATCCTGAATATCTCACCGAACAGCTTGTCGGGGCACTACTCCGCGGCCTCAGTATCGATAGTCTCTATCTGCCTTACAAGAAGTCCTGAGCAATATCAACCGTGCCCACCTGGTCGATTCACATCCGCTTCTTCCGGGTTCCACCTGTCCATTTCGACTACAACGAATCCTCGCCATCCAGCTTGTCTACACTCGCCAACTCAACTCACGCCCCAGATCCACCTGCTTCGACAAGCTGACCGGGAGGAAGCCTCGATTTCCTTTGCGCCCAAAGTCATTCAGGCTATACATTACGACATTTCCACAACTTCCGAACCCTTGCAGACCAATGCAAACATAGAACGACCTCCTCTTCAATCGGCGAATAGTCCCGGTCGCAGCAACCGGCATCCGATACAACTCCCTGCTGGACCTCGTCACAATAGTCTCCAGCAAATTCTGCTAGCGCGTTGGGTCGAAGTTCACCACCGATGCAGTACTGGCGACGGTCAACCAGGGTCAACCCGAGCCAACGGTCGACGATATCCTCAACGACGCACACGCGGTCGCGATAATCCGGGACCAGGGTGCGGATGAGCGGGATGACCACGACGGCTACCTCGACACACAGCATAGAGCGGTCAAGGGCGGCGTTTAGATCCTGGATACGCTTCTCTAGATCCTGCATCAAGCACTCCCATTTTCAGATCGATGGTCGGCGCCGAGGCGAGCGGGCTTAGCTACCAGCACCCGCCTCGGGCCCTTTGTCCACCGAACCGCCTGCGCGGCTCCGCTCCCATTGCGGCGACTGCGCAGAACTGTTGCATCGTTGTTGCGCTGCTCGCCTTGAGCTGCGTGAATGAACCCAATGCCCACGGCCCAAGAACTTGATAGGAGACAGGGGATGGCCGGTCGGCGATACCGGCTGATCGAGCGGCGCAAGGCCGTCGGGCTCAGCCAGGAGCGCCTCGCCGAGATCGTGGGTGTGGATCGCTCGACAGTTGTTCGGTGGGAACGTGCGGATACGACGCCCCAGCCCTGGCATCGGCCGCGACTCGCTGACGCTCTCAAGGTCTCGATCGACGAGCTGGCCGAGCTGGTTGCCGATGTCGGGGAGCCGCCGGCCCGGCTCGACGATCGGCTCGGCTACGTGCTCCGGCACCCGAGACGAGTGGACCTGGTCACCGTCGCTTACCTACGCGAGCAGGTGCAGCGGTTCGATGAGCTGTACGAGTCGACACCTTCGACGCTCCCGTTGGCCTCCGTTGGCCAGCTCCACGGGCAAGTGACGTTCCTTCGCCGACACGCGAGTGGCGGTGCCGTCCAGCGTGAACTCGCTGCGGCGACTGCTGAGTCGGCCACGTTGATGGGTCAGCTGGTCTGGGACGCCTCACAGCGGCGGGACCACGCCGTCGCGGGCGCGTACTTCGATCAGGCGGTGACCGCCGCCCAACAGGTACCAGATGCCGTGGTCGAGGCAAACGCGCTCCTGCGCAAGAGCTACATCGCGCTCTACGGATCGGCCAATCCGGCGGCGGGCCTCGCGCTGGCTGACAGGGCTGCCATCAGAAGCGAACGCCAGAGCCACGTGATCACAAGCCTGGCCAGGCTTCATGTTGGCGAGGCGCACGCCATGTTGGGCGACGTCCGGCAGTGTGAAGCCGCCCTAGGGTGTGCAGCCCACCACATCGGGCACGTCGAACCAAACGACCCCGCTGCGGTGCTGTTCTGCCCGAGCCAGTACGGCCGG
Source organism: Dactylosporangium sp. NPDC051541 (assembly GCF_044454505.1). Taxonomy (NCBI): domain Bacteria; kingdom Bacillati; phylum Actinomycetota; class Actinomycetes; order Micromonosporales; family Micromonosporaceae; genus Dactylosporangium; species Dactylosporangium sp. NPDC051541. Next base: position 127,721 of record NZ_JBITDU010000003.1, on the reverse strand, counting down.
TTGGCGGGCTCGTGCTGGTTGTTCCTCGGACGACCCCAACGAGCCGAAGAGGTCTTGGAGTCGACCCGGCAGTACCTCACCCAACAGCGCAAGTCGACGGCGATCGTGTTGGGTAACCTGGCGCTCGCCGCTACCCAACAGGGACAGATCGAGACCGCGACCGCACGGCTGCATGAGGCCATCGACGTCTGCGAGCGCACCCGCGGCGGCGGTGGACTGAACGTCGTCTTCGGCGCTGCCCGAGAACTGCGTCCATGGCGTCGGGAGCCGATTGTCGAGGAGGTCACGGATAGGCTGTTGTCGTTGATGACGACGGCCTAGGAGCCAAACTGTGCCCAACAGCGCGAACGACGAACGGAAGAACGCCGTACGCCAGCTTGTTTGGGACAGACTCCAGGCCGAGAAAGCGGCGCCGCCAGACGTTCATGGGCACATCCCCAGCTTCTTCGGCGCCGAGGAGGCTGCCGCGCGCCTTGCCCAGCTCGAGGTCTGGCGCTCGGCGACGGTCGTCAAGGCCAACCCCGACACCGCCCAGCTACCCGTCCGGGTGGCGGCGTTGAACGCGGGCAAGCTGCTGTACATGGCGGTGCCGAAGCTCGCCACGATCGAGCCCTTCTACCTCCTTGACCCCGAGAATCTCAGCGCACCGGCCGACGTTATCGCCACCAGCGCCGGCGCCGCCGAGCACGCGGAGCGAGTCGTTGTGGCTCGGATGCGGCCGGTCGACTTCATCGTCTGCGGCAGCGTGGCGGTGAACCGGGCCGGTGTGCGGATCGGGAAGGGTGCCGGGTACTCGGACATCGAGCTGGCGCTGCTCGCCGAGGCTGGACTCATCGGCCCGCAAACGACCGTCGTCACAACTGTTCATCAGCTCCAGGTGGTCGACGACGACCTACCGGAGACGGAGCACGACTTCAGTGTCGACCTGATCGTGACCCCGCAAGAAACGATCGTGTGCGGTCCGCCGCGACGGCCGACCGGCATCATCCCCGGCCACCTGACCGCAGAGAAGATCGAGGCGATCCCGGTGCTTGCGGCCTACGCCAACATCGAGCGCCCTCGCTAGAGCATTTGCGTCATCTGAGGTTTGCGCCGAATCGCTTGACCATCGGCAGAGCGTGCCGCCTCATGGTTCAAGTATCCCGTGTGGCTGGTAGCTTTCCGCCGGGGTTCGTGCCCACGCAGCTGGCACCGGGCGGCTCCGACGTTCGGGCGTACCTCCAATCAGGTACCCACGCCGGTGAGTTGAGCCCCGGTATCCGGTAAGTGCGATGTGTTGGACTGCCCTGCCGTTCGCGAGGTGCGCTGCGAGCACGAACGGCCGGCCGCTGCGACGCGTCGCGATTACTGGCACCCGCTCCTCGTCGCCGTCCAGCCCCGTACCACCCCGGCGTGCAACCATGCCGTCGCAGCGCTCCAACACGACCCATGGAGTGCCCATTGCTGTACGCGTCGCACGAACCACAATCGGATGTCCTCACCGCCGTCCGCTTGGATCGACAGCCGGATGTCCCGCTTGAACAGGACTCCCCACAGGACTCGAAGCCTGACCCAACAGCGCAGGTCAGCGGCTGGCCGAACTGGTCGGCCACTGCTCCGACAGACCCCTGCAACGGGGGTCTCCCAACGGGGAGCAATGCCGGAAGGCGGCGCCGTTGACAGAACCCATCATGCGAGTCCAGTCGGCACTCACCGAGCGAGACATGGTGTTGCTCGGCTGGCTATCGGATCACGGCGTGTTGACCAGCACACAGATTGCTGCGGCCCTCTACCCCTCGGTCAACTTCGCCCAGCGACGGCTCCGGAAGCTGCTCGCGCTCCGGGTCGTCGACCGCTTCCGGCCGCAGCGAGCCGACGGTGGCTCGTACCCGTACCACTACGTCCTCGCGCAGCTCGGCACCGAAGTCGTTGCCGCACAGCGAGGTGAAGACCTGCCGCGCAAGGACCAGGCACGGCAACGTCGCTGGCACCTCACCAACCGTGCCAACCTGCCGCATCTCCTTGGTATCAACCAGTTCTTCATCGACTTGGCGGCGTACGCGCGCACCAACGAGGGTGTCCGTCTGAGCCGCTGGTGGCCTGCGGCTCGCTGTCAGGGAACGGGCGCCTTCGCCGAGCCGAGCGACCCCGTGGACGTTTGGGCGTACAGGGCGAGCGTGCGTCCCGACGGTCACGGAATCTGGGCCGAGGGTGACCACACGGTTTCGTTCTTCATGGAGTACGACACCGGCACCGAGCCCCAGCACAAGCTGATCGACAAGATCGAGGGCTACGCCAGGCTCGCACGGATCACCGGCCGGCCGTGGCCGGTGCTCTTCTCGCTGCACAGCGCCGCCCGAGCCGTGAACCTGCACCGACGCCTCGCCCAGCAGCTGACTCCGGTACCAGTCGCCACCACCGTCCGAGCCGACGGCCGATCCCCGGCCGAGTCGGTCTGGTGGCTCCACCGTCACGAAGGCCCGCTACTCCCCATGATCGCACTGCGAGGAAAGGAGACCGAATGCCGCAGAGCTGCCGCACCCGACCGCCGACCTGTGGAGGGAAATGCCTCGACGCCGCGATGTGGCACGTGACGCCACCGCGAGCAATGCGAAGCCAACGCAGTCGGAGGTAGACGCCGACAACGGTCGGTCCGCGCGACGCTGGACCGAGGAGGAAATCGACCAGTATGTCGAAGAACTCGTACGCAAGGCGCCACCGCTCACCTTGGAGCAGTACACGAAGCTGGCCTCAATTTATCGCGAGGATGAGGGGCGCGACGCCGCCTGAGCCCTTGGCCGGGTTGCCTACGACGCTGCCCGGCCCGGGGTTTCCTCGATGTCCATTGGCACGCGCCAGACGGGATCGACCGTTCGCGGGTCGAAGCCAGGACCCCTGCGGATGACGGGCAGAATTCGGACCGCCACGAGCAGCGTTGACAGCACTGCCCGCCTCTGGTCGAGGTTGAAACCGGCCCACCGTTCTCCGGACTTCTCGCCGATCATCGACATGACGAGCTCCGCATGCGGCGTGACGGGAACCGCGCGGGCGGCGGCTTCCGCCTGTGCCAATTGAGGCTTCAGCCGCGCGGTGATGCGGTGCAACATGTCCGCGGTGATGCGGTCCTCTGTCCAGTCGTCAGCGGCTTTCAAGAGTTTGGTCTTCAAGGTCTCAACCCGACGCTCGGCAGCGATGGCCGCCCGGTCGTTCCGCTCCAGCAGCCTGGCGGCGTCGGGCTGCGCCATGCGTTTGATCGCCAGCCGGCCGATCATGTCATCGACGCTGTCTCGGTCGCGGCCGACGCACCCCTTCGCATCGCAGAGATACAAGAGCTTTCGGGTTCCGTATTTCGTGTTCCCCTTTCGCCCGACGCGGAGATGACCACCGCAGACTCCGCACTCCCCAATCCCCCACGACAGTAGGTGTACCCGTGCGCCCGGGCGGGCGACGGCCTTCACTCCGCGGTCAGGAGCATGCAGGAGAACGACAACACGCTCGTGGTCCTCAGTCGACACGATGGCGGGCCAGGACGCGGGCAACAATGCCTCGTCCGGCCTGCGGCGGTGGTGCACGCGTAGTGCGACGTTCGCCGGCCGGGTCGCGATCTTCTTAACGCTGGTCTTGTTCCAACGGGCACCGGTCTCGTCCTGGCCCTTCGCGCGATGGCTGCGCCGCTGTCCGGCACCGGGCGCGGGGACTTCCCGTTCGTTGAGGTCCTCGGTGACCGCCCGGAGCGACATCCCGTCCAGCAAGTTCGCGACTATCGACCGGACCACGGCGGCCTCGTCCTCGTCGATCTCGTCACCAAAACCGGTCACACGGCCTTGGTCGTCTCGCGTGTAGATCCGTCGCCATCCGTAGAGGGCGGCTCCGTTTGCTCGGCCCTCCTGCGCCCGCTGCAATGCGGCCCGGGCTACGCGCTCCCCCTTGATCTCGCTCTCGGCGGTGTCGAACTCACCGAGGATGCCCGCCATCATGCGGCCAGCGGCCGTCGAGAGGTCCAATTCCGGACCCTTCACCGAAACGACCGACACGCCCGCGGCCTTCAGCTTCTCAATGCCTTCCGTGCGTTCACGGCGGTTGCGCCACAGGCGGGAGGTGTGGAAGACGATGACCCGATCGATTTGCCCGGCCGCCACGGCGTCCATGAGCGTCCGGTAACCGGGGCGCGGGGCACCGCTCAGCGCGGATACGTCGTTGTCATGCAGTTCCATGACGACTCGACCGCCACGCGCCGCCGACAGCGCCCGGCCGTCCTCAAGTTGCCTGGTCACGCCCTTCTCGGTGCCGAGGTCGTCCTCCGAGATCCGGGCGTACACCGCGTCTCGCATCGACATGCATTGCATGTTACCCGCTGAGCTGATTTACTGTTCCCGGGCGGCGTGGGCAATACCCACGGCAACAAGGCCGACTTCGACTCCCTGTTCCACGACGTGACGACGAAGCTCTTCGACCGCCTCGACGACGGCGTGACCTTCTACCCCGGACACGGCAAGAACTCGACCATCGGCGCCGAGCGCCCGTCCCTGGAGGAGTGGCGCACCCGCGGCTGGTAGCTCGCTGGGCCACTCCGATCGGCACAATCAGGCGGTCTACCATTTGGTAGACTAAGTGGTATGAGTACCACCACGATCAAGGTTGACTCGCTGGTCCGGGACAGGCTCGCCGTCCTGGCTCGCGACCGGGGAACCACGATGGGGGCACTCCTGGCCGAGGCGACTGAGACGCTCGAACGGGAGTCCTTCTTTGCTCGCGCCCAGGAACAGCTCACCAGGCTGCGCGACGAGGACCCGGATGCCTGGGCAGCGGATCGGGCCGAGTCGCGCGGGTGGCAGGGCGGCACGGACCGCGACACGTTGAGCAAGGACGACCCTGACGGATGGTGGGAGTGACTGCCGTTCGCACCGGGGAGATCTGGCTGGCCGATCTCGATCCGACCGTCGGGCACGAGCAAGGCGGCCGCCGTCCCGTCGTCGTGATGTCGTCGAACGCGTTCCACGCGCTGCCAATCAACATGGTCATGGTGGTCCCCCTGACAAGCCATGATCGGGGTTTGGTGACGCAGCCTCGAATCAGCGGAGCCCAGTCGGGGCTGCGACAGGCGAGCTTCGCGCGGCCCGAAGACATGCGGTCCGTAGACGCGGGCCGTCTCCAACGGCGACTCGGCCAAGTGGGCGGCGAAGACCTGGCCGAAATCCGCAAGGTGGTGCGCTACTTCCTCGACCTCTGACAGCTGTTGCCGTCCGAGCGCCCGCGGCGAGCCTGTTGCCTGGCTTGATCATTCTGGCGGCTGGATGACCACGCGAGCGACGGCTGGATGACCACCAACCCGGCGGCCATTTGACCGTTGATCATGCATTCGGCGGCGCGTTTGCAGGCCTCAACTTCCGCATCTGCACGCACGACGGCTGCGGGCGGTGCGGTCGCCGGCCGCGGTCCTCAAACCCACAAAACGGACACTGCTGCGGAACCCGATGGCGTGGGTCAGGTCGATCCGGCGGGGCGATAGATTGCCGGCCATGGCTGAATCGGCGGAGCCCGTCTACCTTCTCGACTTCATGCCCGACGACTGGCGGGCGGCGGTCAGCCCGTACGTCGACCGGGACGTCGTGGCCGGGCTGTCCGCGTTCGTGGTCGAGCAGTACCGGTCCGGCCCCGTCTACCCGCGCAAGCAGGACATCTACGCCGCGTACAAGCTGTGTCCGCTCGCGCAGACACGGGTGCTCATCCTCGGCCAGGACCCGTACATCAAAGCCGGGCAGGCGCACGGCCTCAGCTTCAGCGTGCCGCCCGGCGTCGCGGTCCCGCCGTCGCTGCGCAACGTGTACCAGGAGATGCGCGACGACCTCGGCGTCGACCCGCCGCCGGACGGCAATTTGACCGCGTGGGGACGGCAGGGCGTCATGCTGCTCAACGCCGTGCTGACCGTGCGGGCCGGGACGCCCAACTCGCACAAGGGTCACGGCTGGGAGAACGTCACCGACGCCACCATCAAAGCGCTGAACGACAAAACCGATCCGGTCGTGTTCGTCCTCTGGGGCGCGGCGGCGAAAGCGAAAGCGCCGTTCATTACAAACGCCCGTCATCTGGTACTGCGGGCAGGCCATCCGAGCCCGATGAACACCAGCGGATTCCTGGGCAGCCGCCCGTTCAGCCGGATCAACGCGGCGCTCGTGGCCGCCGGGACGACGCCCGTGCGCTGGTCGCCGGCGATGCCCCGATGAGCCGCGTCATCCCCGTGGACTTCGCGGGCGAAGGCGAAGGCGAGGACGTGCTGTCCTGGGGGCAGCGGGAGATCTGGCAGGCCTTCGTCGAGCAGGAGACGTGGATGCCGATCGGCGGCACGGTGCCGTTGCCGGCGGGGCACACCCTGGACGAGTCGGTCGAGCGGCTGCGGTATCTGATGTCGCGGTACCAATCGATGCGCACGAAGCTTGTTTTCGAGGAAGACGGCCCGCCGCGCCAGGTGGTGCACGGGGCCGGCACGATCGGCCTCGAAGTCGTGGACGCCGGCGAGGCCGATCCCGCGGAGGTCGGGCGGGCCGTGCAGCAGCGGTACGCGGAGACTCCACTCGACTTCGAAGCCGAGTGGCCGGTGCGGATGGCGGTCATCGAGCGGCACGGGACGCCGACGCACCTGGTCGCGATCATGAGCCACTTCGTGATGGACGGCCACGGGTCGGTGGTGATGCTGGCCGAGAGCGAGCGCCACGAGACCGCGCCGGTCGACGGGCTGCAGGCGCTTGAACAGGTGCAATGGCAGCGGTCGGCGGCCGGGCAGCGGCAGAGCGCAGCCGCGATCCGGCACTGGGAGTCCACGATGCGGGCCATTCCACTACGCCGGTTTGCCGGGGCCGGCGACCCGCAGCAGCCGCGGTACTGGCGCGGCGAGCTCACCTCCGTGGCCCTCGACCTGGCGCTGCGGACCCTCGGCGCGCGCACGCAGGTGGACGCGAACGCGATCATGCTGACCGTGTACGCGGTGACGATGGCCCGGGTCGGCGGCGTCAACCCGGTCGCGACCCGGCTGATCACCAGCAACCGCTTCCGCCCCGGCCTGGCCGCGGTCGTCGGGCCGGTGTCGCAGACGAGCCTGTGCAGCCTGGACGTCGCCGGCCTGCCGTTCGCGGAGGCCCTCGACCGGGTCCGGCGGGCCGCGCTGACCGCGCACAAGTACGGCTACTACGACCGGGCCCGCCTCGAGGAGGTCAAGGCCGAGGTGTTCCGCGACCGCGGCCCGGAGCTCGACCTCGACTGTTTCTACAACGACCGCCGCGGCCCGGCCCGGCCGGAGCGCTTCAGCCCGGCCGAGATCCGTGCGGCCCTCCCGCAGACGGAGTTCGGCTGGCCGGTCAAGCGCGACGAGGTCTACCCGCGGACGTTCTTCAACGTCGACGACGGCACCCTGTTCGGCACGACCGGCCGCATCCTCCTGCACATCGAGATCGACACCCACTTCGTCCCACCCGCAGCCGCCGAGGCCCTGCTGTTCGGCATCGAGGAGACGGCCGTCAACGAGGCGACGGCGTAGCGTCCTCGTCCCGCAACTGCTCGACCAATTCGTAAACGATCTCGTTCATCCGGACGTGTCCCGGCGGGCCACCCGGAACAGGGACTGCAGCGCGAGTGCGATCAAACCCCGCGACTCCCACTGCGAGAGGACCGGAAGCGTCGCGCCGCCGGCACCGTGTGCGGTGATCCGGTCGAACAGCAGGCCCTTGCGCGCCGTGATGAGCGGAATGAGGACCTGCCCGGTCGCCTTCCCGGCGTCGCCCGGCAGGTCCTCGGCCGGCTCCGGCCCCGGGTCCGGGCCGGCGGGGCCCGCACCGGGCGCTCCCGGCTCGTACGACTCCTGACGGACGGGTGGAGTAGCTGATAGATCACACACTTATGGGCCCGGGAAGATTGACCGGCCGATTGGCGTTGCATAGCGTGCTGATCATTCGGCTACGGTCGCGGGGCGGCAATGGTCATAACGCTGGTCATCGATACGTTCGGCGTCGCCAACAACGGCACGACGATTTCGGCGATGCGCTTCGCCGAGACACTGATCGCGCGCGGGCACACGGTTCGCGTGGTCGCGTGCGGTGAGTCGGGCCCGCCGGGCACGGAAATCTATCGGGTCCCGGAACTCGTGGTACCGATCGCCAGCCGGTTCGCGCATCAGCAGCACACGGTGTTCGCGAAGCCGGTCGAGGCGACGCTCACGGCCGCGATCACCGGCGCCGACGTCGTGCACATCTATCAGCCGTGGCCGCTCGGGCGCGCGGCCGAGCGGATCGCGCGGCGGCTCGGGGTGCCGGCCGTCGCCGCGTTTCACATTCAGCCCGAGAACATCACGTACAACATCGGGCTCGGCCGGTTCCCGCCCGCGGCCCACCTGGTCTATGTCCTGCTGCGGCTGCTGTTCTACCGCCGGTTCACCGACATCCACTGCCCGTCGACGTTCATCGCCGCGCAGCTGCGCCACTACGGGTACCGCAGCCGCCTGCACGTCGTTTCCAACGGCGTCGGCAGTGCCTTCCGCCCGGGCCCCGACCGGCCCCGCGACCCGGCCCGGCACTTCCGCATCCTGATGGTCGGCCGCCTGTCCCCGGAAAAGCGCCAGGACGTGCTGATCCGGGCCGTGCGCCGGTCCCGGCACGCCGCGGAAATCGAGCTGGAGTTCGCCGGGCACGGCCCCCGCGAGCCGCGCCTGCGCCGGATGGCCGCGAAACTGCCGATCCCGGCGCGATTCGGCTACTACGACCAGCCGGCCCTCATCCAGCTGATGCGCGATGCCGACTTGTACGTCCACGCCTCCGACGTAGAGATCGAAGGCCTTTCCTGTCTGGAAGCATTCTCGTGCGGCCTGGTCCCGGTCATCTCCGACAGCCGCCGCAGCGCCACGAGCCAGTTCGCGCTCACGCCGGAGAACCTTTTCCACGCCGGTGACCCGAATTCCCTGGCCGCGCGGATAGACGCCTGGATCGAGGACCCGCAGGCGCTGGCCAAGGCGTCGGAGGCGTACGCCCGCTACGGCGAGCCGTACACGGTCGAGCGCAGCGTCCGCGCCATCGAGCGCGTCTACGCCCGCGCCGGCCTGAGCCCGGAAACCCCGGCCGGTTACAGCGGGCGGGTCTTCCGCTGGCTGCAAACCGGTTTCTACTACGCGATCGCGATTCCGCTGCTGTACCTGTGGACCCGGGTGATCCTGGGCGTCCGCATCCAGAACCGGAGCCGGCTCCCGCGCACCGGCGGCGCGCTGACCGTGTGCAACCACGTGCACCTGATGGACAGCGCGCTCGTGGGCCTGGCCGTGTTCCCGCGCCGGCCGATATTCACCGCGGCCTCGATGAACCTGGAGCATCGCTGGTACGGCGGGCTCGTGCGATTGCTGGGCGGGGTTGCGGTACCGAAGACGCCTTCCGGTCTTCCGTCCTTTTTCGCCGAACTCGGACTCTTCCTGGCCCAGGGCCGGATCGTGCACTTCTTCCCCGAGGGCGAACTGCGCCCGTACGACACCGAACTGCGTGACTTCAAACGCGGCGCGTTCCACCTGGCCGCCCGGGCCCGGGTCCCGGTCATTCCGCTGTCGATCCGCTTCGCCGCGCCCGCGCACGTCTTCCGCCGCAAGCCGACAATGGAAATCGTCATCGGCAAACCGATCGACCCGGCCACCACCGATCAGCGCAGCGACCGCCGGATCCGCATGGAACTGGCCCGCCGGCGCATGCACGACGACATCACCCGCGCCGCCTGAAAGGCATTTCCATGGTTCCCGACGATCTGCACGACTTCTTCGTGGCGAGCGCAGGCGTGGCCGGCGCCCTGATCGGGCTGCTGTTCGTGGCGATGTCCGTCTCGGCTGACCGCCTGGCCGCGCCGGAGCACGCCGCCCCCGTCCACAGCATCCGCGCCGCCGCCGCCCTCACCGCATTCACGAACACCCTGACGGTGTCGCTGTTCGCCCTCATTCCGGGCGAGAAACTGGCGTGGACCGCGGTCGCGGTGGGCGCGCTCGGCCTGGCGTTCGTCCTGGCGTCGCTCCTTTCGCTGGTACGTCTCCACGTCCTGTGGTCCCGCCGGGTCCGCGACGCGCTTTTCTTGACCGGCCTGGTCGTCGTCTTCGTCTACCAGCTGGTGGAAGGCCTGCGGCTCAACGCCCACCCGGCCGACGCGGGCACCGTGAACACGATCGCGGTGCTGGTCATCGTGTGCTTCCTGGTCGGCGTGTCGCGGGCCTGGGAGCTGATCGGCGGCCCGTCGTTCGGCCTGCGCCAGGAGGTCACCGAGCTGATCCACCCGTCACGCCCCGGCGACTGACAGCGGCGCCGGCACCGCCCAGCCCAGCGCCTCGAGCAGCGCGGCCAGCATGTGGTCGAGCTCGGTGCCGACCGCGGCCACCGAGAGCGGCCCGAACGACGCGAACTCGCGGCTGGGTTGCTCGACCGAGAACCGCACGGGCCCGCCCGGAACCTGCGTGATGGCGGTCCGCAGCGGGGCGTAGAGAAATACGGCCGGGTCGTGGCGGTACATCCGCTCGACAACGGTGTGGTTACCCATGAGATAGGCCGTGCACCGAGCCGAGTTCCCGGCGAGGGACATCAGCGGATCGGCCGGAAAACTCCAATAGCGCAGGAATCCGTGCGGCGCGACGGCACGCGTTTCCTCGAGCACGGCGGCCCAGTCGGCCTGCACCGCCACGAGCCGCTCGAACCGCTCGGCCGGAAAGACCGGAACCGCGCTCTGGTACTGCGCGACAGCATCATCGAACCTCCCGCCGACCTGGACCACGAGGCGGCGCGCACTCCACTCGATCACCGCCCAGCACTACCCCGAGCGGCTCACCGAAACGCTCGAAGAGGATCTGGTACGCCACACTGCCCGGCGCCCACGAGTCGTCGACGGACCGGGCCGTGCAGCGCCGCGGCGGGAAGGTCGCTGCGGGCGCCGCCCAGGACTCGCAGCCTGCGCGACGATCTCCCAGAGTGCGGACATCGGCGGGTCAGTCGGTGCCGAACTCCATGGCCGCGCTGTCCAGGAGCTCCGCGTCGGCGTCGGTGGTGGTCAGGGCCGGGCCGCGGGCGGCGATCGCGGCCGCGCCACCGGCCGGCATGGCGCCCAGCAGGTCGGCCGACGGGGTCTGGTTGGCGCCGATGAGCATCGGGTGCGGGCTGCCGATGACGTTCAGCGTGACGTACTGCTCCAGCTTCGCGCGGGAGTCGGCGATGTCCAGGTTGCGCATCGTGAGCTGGCCGATCCGGTCGACCGGGCCGAAGGCGGCGTCCTCGACGCGCTCCATCGACAGCTTGTCCGGGTGGTACGACAGGGACGGGCCCGTCGTCTCCACCACCGAGTAGTCCTCGCCGCGGCGCAGGCGCAGGGTGACCTCGCCGGTGACGGCCGAGCCGACCCAGCGCTGCAGGGCCTCGCGCAGCATGAGCGCCTGCGGGTCGAGCCAGCGGCCCTCGTAGAGCAGCCGGCCGAGCTTGCGGCCCTCGTTGTGGTAGGCGGCGACCGTGTCCTCGTTGTGGATCGCGTTGATGAGCCGCTCGTACGCCGCGTGCAGCAGCGCCATCCCCGGAGCCTCGTAGATGCCGCGGCTCTTGGCCTCGATGATGCGATTCTCGATCTGGTCGGACATGCCCAGGCCGTGCCGGCCGCCGATCGTGTTGGCCTCCAGCACCAGGTCGACGGCGGAGGCGAACTCCTTGCCGTTGATGCTGACCGGCCGCCCCTGCGCGAACCCGACGGTCACGTCCTCGGCCGGGATCTCCACGGCCGGGTCCCAGAACCGCACGCCCATGATGGGATCGACGATCTCGATGTGCGCGTCGAGATGCTCCAGCGACTTGGCCTCGTGCGTGGCGCCCCAGATATTGGCGTCAGTTGAATACGCTTTTTCGGTACTGTCGCGATACGGCAGATCGTGGGCGACCAACCATTCCGACATCTCCTTGCGCCCACCCAGCTCCCCGACGAAGTCGGCGTCGAGCCAAGGCTTGTAGATGCGCAAAGCCGGGTTGGCCAGCAGACCGTACCGATAAAAGCGCTCGATGTCGTTGCCTTTGAACGTCGATCCGTCGCCCCAGATCTGCACGTTGTCCTCGAGCATCGCCCGCACGAGCAGCGTCCCCGCGACCGCCCGCCCGAGCGGCGTCGTGTTGAAGTAGGCCCGCCCGCCCGACCGGATGTGGAACGCCCCGCACGCGAGCGCCGCGAACCCTTCCTCGACGAGACTGGCCCGGCAGTCGACGAGCCGCGCGATCTCCGCCCCGTAGGCGGTCGCCCGCCCGGGCACGGACGCGATGTCAGGCTCGTCGGCCTGCCCGAGGTCAGCCGTGTAGGTGCACGGAATAGCGCCCTTGTCGCGCATCCACGCAACCGCGACGGAGGTATCGAGCCCCCCGGAGAAGGCAATACCGACGCGCTCACCGACAGGCAGAGAGTTCAGGACCTTGGACACGCCTCAAGCATATACGACGCAGTGCATAACCATGCAACCCCCGTGGCTCAGAACACGCCTTCCGGTCCGAACAGCCATGCCAGCAGCGCCCCGACACCACACGCGAAGCACGGCCACACGGGAAGCACGACGGCGACCACGCCCGAACTCGGACGCGCGGACGCACAAGGTCCCCATCCCGGAATCCACTATGACGGTTTCGTAACACGGCGAGACCGCCGATCCAACACTTCCAAACATGTTCTACCAAAGACAATCGCGAACAACCATACTGGGACACCAATGCGTGCCAGGGGTTCGCCGCCAATCGAACCCCCGCACCCACACCCCTGAACGAAAGAGGTCCCCCGTGGTCAGTCGATCACGACCGGGCCGGCGGCGGAGAGTGGTCTTCTCCGCGGTTGCCAGCCTGGCTCTCACCGCCGCCGGCATGGTCGGGCTGGCCGGCACGGCGCAGGCCGCCGGGCCGCTGCCCTGTGACATCTACGCCTCCAACGGCACGGCCTGCGTGGCCGCGCACAGCACGACCCGAGCACTGTTCGCGGCGTACAACGGCCCGCTGTACACCGTCCAGCGGGCCGACAGCGGCGCCACGCACAATGTGGGGCTGCTCGCCGCCGGCGGGTACGCCAACGCCGCCGACCAGGACGCGTTCTGCAACGGCACCACGTGCCGGATCACGCGGATCTACGACCAGACGAGCAACCACAGCGACCTGACGGTCGCGCCCGACGGCGGTGCGGGGTCGGGTGACCGGGGCGCGGACGCGGCCGAGATCGCCGTCACCGCGGGCGGGCACAAGGTGTACGGGCTGTGGGTGTCGCCGGGTGTCGGGTACCGGTTCAACGGCCGCGCGCCCGGTGTCGCCGTCAACGGGCAGCCCGAGGGCGTCTACATGGTCGCCAGCGGCACGCACGTGGGCTCGGACTGCTGCTTCGACTACGGCAACGCCGAGTCGACGCCGTACGACACCGGCAACGGGCACATGGACGCCGTCAGCATCGCCACGACCTGTTACTTCGCGCCCTGTCAGGGGTCGGGTCCGTGGATCGAGGCGGACATGGAGAACGGGATGTTCCAGGGCGGCAACGGGTCGAACCCGAACGCCGGGAACAACTCGGCGTACGTGACCGCGGTCCTCAAGAACAACGGGCAGACGACGTACGCGCTCAAGGGCGGCAACTCGCAGTCCGGCGGGCTCACGACGTGGTGGAACGGCGCGCTGCCGACGGACAAGGCCGGATATCGCCCGATGCACCAGGAGGGCGGCATCATCCTGGGTATCGGCGGGGACAACTCCAACCGCAACCGCGGCACCTGGTTCGAGGGCGCGATGGTGGCCGGCTACCCGTCCGACGCCGCCGAGAACGCGGTCCAGGCCAACGTGGTCAGCGCCGGGTACAGCGGCCAGACGAACGTGCCGAACGGCCCGCAGGGCACCATCGCCGGGCCCGGCGGCAAGTGCGTGGACGTAGCCGCCGACGACACCGGCACCAACGGCGCCGGCGTGCAGCTGTGGGACTGCCAGACCTTCGCCGAGGACCAGCGCTGGACGCACTTCGCGGACAACTCGCTGCGCACCATCAACCGCTGCCTCGACATCAACGGCAACGGGACCGCGAACGGCACCCAGGTCGAGCTGTGGGACTGCAACGGCGTCGGCGGGCAGAAGTGGGTCCAGCAGGCCGACGGCTCGCTGCGCAACCCGCAGTCCGGGCGCTGCCTCGACTCGCCGAACGGCAACACCGGCAACGGCACGCGCCTGCAGATCTGGGACTGCAACGGCTCCGCGGCGCAGAAGTTCGCGGTGAACGGCGGCGCCACGATCGTCGGCCCCGGCGGCAAGTGCGTCGACGTGGCCGCGGACGACTCCGGCGTCAACGGCACCGCGGTGCAGCTGTGGGACTGCCAGTCCTACGCCGCCGACCAGCACTGGTTCCACCAGTCCAACGGCTCGCTGCGCACCCTGGGCCGCTGCCTCGACATCGCCGGCAACGGCACCGCCAACGGCGCGCTGGTCGAGCTCTGGGACTGCAACGGCGTCGGTGGCCAGGTGTTCCAGCAGCAGGCCGACGGCTCCCTGCGCAACCCGCAGTCGGGCCGCTGCCTCGACTCCCCCAACGGGGCGACGGCCAACGGCACCCGGCTGCAGATCTGGGACTGCAACGGATCAGCGGCCCAGAAGTTCGCACTCAACTGACAAGGACACACTGCACAAGCGGTCGCGGGGGTACTGTCACCCCCGCGCCCGCCGCACAACCTCCTCCGGGCTCAGCGGCGACGAGGGGTGGTGCGACAGACACATCGGCGCGGCGATCTTCACGAACGAGAACCCTTCCCCGGCCGCGTAGAACGTCCCGCTCCCGAGCACCCCGATGTCCGGCAGCCGCCCGCCCTTGGCCTGGGCCAGCTCCCGGGCCGAGTCGATCTGCGCGGGTGCGTTGAGCAGTCCGAAGAACTGGGTCGTGGCGTTGCCGGAGATCTGGTTGTGCAGCCCTTTCGGCGCCTGCGTCGCGAAGACCAGCCCCAGCCCGTACTTCCGGGCCTGCGACGCGAGGGCGATCGTGCTCGCGGTGCACGGCGTGTTCCCGCTCGCCGGGGCCAGGGTCTGCGCCTCGTCCATGACGAACAGCCCACCGAGGGGCCGGCTGCCGGCCGGGTGCCGCTTGATCCACGCGAACAGCGCCATCTGCAGCTGGTTGACGAACCCCTGCCGCTGCTCGTCGGAGGGCAGCCCGGCCAGGTTGATGACCGACACCCGGGCCCGCTTCCCCCGCGGGGGCGTCAGCAGCTCACCGGGGTCGACGGCGGCCCCGTGCCCGCCGAACAGCGGATCGGTGACCATGGCCGCCTTGAGCGTCTCGGCCGCGTCCTCGGCCAGCTTGCCCGCCCGCGCCATCCGGCTCACACCTTCCGGGAGGTCGGCCAGGAACTCGGTGAACCCGTAGAGCCCCGAGTGCCCCGCCCGCGCGTAGGCGATGAGCGCCTCCGTCAGCACCGCCCGCCCCTGCTTGGCCAGCCGGGTCGCCGCATGCACCCCGGCCCGCGGCGCCAGAGCTTCGACGGCCGAGGTGACGGCCTGGTCGAACTCGTCGGCCGAGTCGAGCACCGGCGCGAAGTCCGGCAGCGGCTGGAACGACAGCGGCCGTCCCCCGCTGACCCGAGGCGTCCACACCACGACGTCGGTGTTCGCCAGGTACTCCGCGGCCCGCTGGTCATCCCCGGGCCCCCACCCGGCCGGCACCTCAGGCCACGGATCGCCGAGCCGGGCCAGGTCGTTGTTCGGATCGAGCACGATCGACGACACCCCGGCCAGGGCACACTCCTCGATCAGCCGCCGGATGAGCACCGTCTTGCCGGACCCGGACCCGGCAAACACCACGGTGTGCCGCCGCAGCGATTCGAGCCCGACGCTGAACCCCGCCCCCGACCCGGCCACCGTCCCGAGCGTGATCCGCCCGTCGCCGACAGGTTCAGCGACGTCCGCCACCACCTGCGGCACCGCTTCCGGCACCGCTTTCCGGGCTGGTTCGCCCTCCGCGGGCGCCGTCTCGAGCACCGCGGCGAACAGCGCGGTCCCGCTCGCCGGCCGCCGGGCCCGCAGCCACTCCTGAAAGTGCGGCGGCGGCGCCACCGTGAGGTGCCTGAGCGCGGCGAAGACCTTGAGGTCGGCCTCCGAGATCCGCGCCACCACGCCTCCCGCCTTGGCGAACGCCGCCGTGACCTCACGCGTCCGCGCCCCCGTCGGCCACGGCGTGTTGCGGAGCACGATCAGCCGCCGCTGCGGCACGTTCGGGTCGAGCCCGGCCATCGTCGAGGCCGCCTTGACCCGGCTGATGACGGCCACCGCGCTGGGGCTGCCGATCGCCCGGAACCCCCAGTGCGCCTCGTTCTCCGTCGACTCGTTCAGCACCTCGATGAGCCGCCCGTGCAGCGCCGGCTTCCGGCTCGGCAACGGATCGTGCTTGTACGTGACCCCGGACGGCGCCTGCTCGTCGATCCAAGCGGTGAGCCCGGCCGCGAGCAGCCCCGGCATCTCCGCGTCCTCGCTCACATGCTGCAACGCCGCCGACACGTCCAGCACCCCGACGAGCTCCTTGAACCGCGCATCGATCGCCGCGAACTGGTCCGGCGGTGGCGGCGGCGTGGGGTCGGGCGGCGGCGGTGGGGTTTCGATCTCCTCCTTGAAGTACTCCAGCTCGGCGATCTTCTCGTCGTCGAGGCACCGGCGCACGTGGGCTTCGACCTTGCGGAGCAGGGCGCGCGGTGTGTACTGGTGCGCGATGCCCTTGAACGCCCCCGGCCGGACCGGCCACGTGTCGTACTCGGCCCCGAAGCTCTTGGCCCGCAGCCGCCGCGCGACGATCTCCTCGGCGATCTTGTCGGACGGGATCCGGTCGGGCAGCGTCTCGAGCCGGAACCGTTCGCGCACCGGACCCGGCGCGTTTCGTTCGATGAGGGCCCAGGTGTCCGGCAGGCACGAGACGACGATCAGGGTGCGGCGGGTGATCTCGCGCAGCCCGAGCAGCCCGTCGGCGACCTGGCCGAGGAGGCCGGCCTCGTCGTCCTCCATGCTCTCCACGCGGTTGAACACCGTGGTGGTGGTCTGGGCGAACAGGGTGTCGATCTGATCGATCGCGATCACGGTCGGGTCCATCGGCAGGGCCATCAGCCGGGAGATGTCCTGCACGATCTGCTGCGGGCTGCGGACCGCCGCCGAGAGGCCCCACTGCTTGCGCCCGTCGGGGTCACCGAGCTCGGAGATGAGGTGCGCATAGCCGACGTCCTGCGCCTCGAAGTCCTTCGACCCGTTGAGCACGAGGGCCCGGGCGGTGTCCTGGCACTGCTTGCCGACGTCGCCGTGTTCGGTGCGCAGGGCCAGGATGAACGCGTCGAGGTGAGCTCGGGTGAGCACGGTGTCGCCGGCGATCGCGTCGCGCACGTCGGGCGGCAGGCGCAGATCGACCGTGATCGTGCGCAGGAACCGCACCAGCTGACTGGGCCAGCCTTTGGCGGGCTGATCGAGGCACTCGACCATGCACAGCGCGGTGCTGGACCAGAACGTCCGGCCGCTGATCATGTTCACCAGGACGAAGTACCCACCGCTCTCCTGGATCGTCTCGCGGATGGCGCCGAGGAGGTGGGTCTTGCCGGCGCCGGCCCGGCCCTGCATGGCGACGCTGAGCGGCTTGGACACGTCGTCGCGCCGGGCCCGGTTGACCCCGCTGACAATCTCCTTCGCCGTCTTCTCGTGCAGCTCGGGAACGTTGTACTTCGACTCGCGCCACACATCGTCCGGTGTCGGCGCCGGGTTGAAGTCGAACGCCCGCAGCACCGCCCGCTGCATCTCGGTGATCATGACGACTCGATCGCCATCATGTGGCTGTCCTCGCCGCCGATCCGCACGGCGGCCGCGCGGTCGCGGGCGTCCAGCGACTTCAGGTTGGCCACCGGAATGACCCGGACGCCGGGCTGCGACAGCATCGCCCGCAGGGCATTGTCGACCGCCGCCTTCTCGACGCCCGGCAGCCGGTCCCGCACGTCGGCGAGCCCGACCCAGTCACCGGGCGGGTCGGCCAGGGCGGTGTACGCGGCCCGGATCGCCCCCTCGACGCCCTCCGGCCCGATAGCGACGGGCGCGGGCGCGGCGTCGACGGTGGTCGTCTGCGTCTGCTTGAAGAACTCCCCGTGACTGAGCTGCAGCCGCTCCAGGGCCCGCCCCACGTTCGCCATGAGGGTGAACAGGGTCTGGATCGCCGAGCGCCCCTCCTTCGGCGGCTCGGTCTCGTGGAGCGTCCGCGCGAGACTCCACCCGGCATCCGTCAGCTGATGAACCATCGGCCGTGCGTTCTTGTCGGTCTCGACCAGGCCACGCTTCACAAGTGCGGTGTTGTCCCGGCCGTTGAGCGGGAAGCCGGCGATCGCGGCGAACTCCGTGTTGGTCAGCTCTCGCGCTTCCGCCATGAGCACGATGACAGCCAGGATCTGGTTCGGCGACAGGCCCACGGGAGGCAGCTTCGGCTTGGGCGCGGGCTTCTTGACCACCGGCTTTGGCGGCGTCGCGAGGAAGTCCCGGCCTGCCTGCGTCAGCGTATGGACGAACGCTGACCGCACCTTCTCCGAGGTTACCAAGCCCTGATCGTTCAGAGTTTCCCGGCCATCTCCAGTGAGGGTGCCGACTCCGGCGGCCTTGAGCTCTTTGTTGTCCATCGGGGCGCCCCGCTCCTGCAGCGCTTTCAGGATCTTGATCAGGGGCTGACTCAATTCCATTACAGGCCTCTCCGCCGCCGTTCGAGCAGCTGTCTGATGTTGCGGGCGACGAGCAGGACGTCGGTGAGGACCTGCCCGTTGGTGAAGCGCAGGACGTGGTGGCCGTGGAGTTGGAGGTGGACGTCGCGCTGGCGGTCGTCGGCGTACTTGAGGGCGCCGCGGTGCTCGTCGCCGTCTACCTCGACGACCAGGCGTTCGGCCGGCCAGTACAGGTCGAGGCGGTAGCGGCGGCCGAGGATGTCGGGTTCGTAGTCGTGGTTCCAGCGGCGGCCGTGTGCCCACTCGCAGGCCGCGAGGGCGCGCTCGAGGGCCTGCTCGGCCGGGCTGTCGATGCGGGGCGCGCCCGCGCGCGGCGGGTAGGTCACGCGCGGGCCCGGTGGCGGAGGAGTCGCCGGCCGGTTCAGAGCGGCGGCCGCCTGCGGGAGGGCGGCGATCGGCGGTGGCAGGGTGATGCGGACCGAGCGGACGCGGTCCACGCCGCGCAGCGGTGCGCCGGCGAGCCAGACGGTCACGCCGGCGTGGTGTACCAGCCACTCGGCCGCGTGCACCAGGGCGCGCTCCTCGGCTTGGCTCGCGTCGTGCGGGAGTTCGATGATGACGACAAGGTGGTCGCGGCCGTACGCGGTGGCGAGCACGCGGGCCAGGCCGGCCGCGCGGACCTCGGGCGGAAATCCGGCCGCTCGCCCCTCGGCCCGTTGACGCCGACGCCGACCGGCCGCCTCCTCGCCGACCTGGCCCGCGTCGCGCGACGGCCGGCGTCCACCGACCTCGTCACCGCCGACGAGGCCCGCGTCACGCGACGACCGACGCCCACCAGCCGCGTCCCCGCCGGCGAGGCCCGCGTCGCGCGACGACCGACGCCCACCGAGCGCCTCCCCGCCGGCGAGGCCCGCGGCGCGCGTCAAGGCGCGGGTGGCGAGGTCGGCCAGGAAGGGGCCGAAGTTCTGGGAGCCCGCGGCCGCGCGTTCGGCCAGGGCGCGGGCGGCGGCCAGGCCCAGTGCGCTCGGGCCGTCCAGGGCCTCGGCGCCGGGCAGCCAGAGCGGGTAGAGGGCGATCGCGGCCCGGTCGAGTTCGCGCAGGACGACGTGGACCTGGTCGCCGGGGTCGCGCGGGCGGCCGGGCGGGGCCGGGTGGAACGAGACCACGGCCGGTGCGGCGGCCGGGAGCGGGTCGAGGGCGACGATGAGCAGTTCCGGGGGCGCCCCGCCGAGGTGGCTCACCTGGCGTCGCGGCGGCGTGTCCCACCAGTGCGCCAACGCCGCCGCAGGGGACATGCAGGCACCGTATGCCGGGGCCTAGCCGGAGGCACTCCGTTGATCAGACGCCGCGACTGCCGCAACGGGCCACCCATTCCGGGTCCGGAAATCTGCCAAGATGGGCGGGTGCGGATCCTCATCATCGGCGGGACGCAGTTCGTCGGGCGCCACATCGTCGAGGCGGCCCTCGCGGGCGGGCATGACGTCACGCTGCTGCACCGCGGTGTCACCGGCCGGGGGCTCTACCCGCAGGCCCGGCACGTCATCGCCGACCGCAACGGCGACCTCGGCGAGCTGCGGGGCGAGCGGTGGGACGCGACCATCGACGTGTCGGCCTACCAGCCGGAGCAGGTCGAGCGGCTCGCGGACGTGCTCAGCACCGGGCACTACACGCTGATCTCGACGGTCTCGGTGTACGACGACCCGCCGCCCGGCTACACCGAGGACGCCCGGCTGCGGGAGGACGACTCCTACGGCGGGAAGAAGGTGGCCTGCGAGCGGGTCACCGCGGCCCGGTTCAAGGACCCGCTGATCCTGCGCCTGCCCTACGTCGTCGGGCCCTACGACCACCTGGTCCGGTTCACGTGGTGGGTCCAGCGGATCGCGGACGGCGGGGAGGTCCTGGCGCCGGGCCACCCGGACGAGCCGATCCAGCTCATCGACGCCCGCGACCTGGCCAGGTGGACCGTGGCCATGACGGCGGCGGCCACGCCCGGGATCTTCCACCCGAGCGGGCCGGCCGGGCGGCTGTCGTTCGGCGAGCTGCTGGCCACGATGCGGGAGGGCACGAGCGCGACGCTGACCTGGGTCGACCCCGAGTTCCTGATCGAGCGCGGCGTCGGGCACGAGGATCTGCCGCTGTGGCCCGCCCTCGACGAGGAGGCCGCCGTCAACCAGGCCGACCCGGCCCGGGCCATCGCCGCCGGTCTCACGTTCCGGCCCCTGGCCGAGACGGTCCGCGACACCCGGCTGGAGCCGCCGCAGCTCGGCCACCGCCTCAGCCGGGAACGTGAGGCGGCGCTGCTGACCGAGTGGCGTCAGAGGTAGGCCGCAGCCCCGCCCGCCAGTGGTCGGCCGGCAACATCGCCCGTAGGGGTCGCCGGCATCGTGCGACCTCGGCCGGGGGCATGGGCACGCGGCCCGGCTGACGCCGGGAACGGGAGGCGGCCTTGCCGGCCGAGTGGCGTCAGAGGTAGGCCGGCAACCCCGCCCGCAGCGTCGCCAGCATCGCGGCGGCCTCGGCCGGTGGCATGGGGGACGCGGCCCGGCTGACGGCCGTGAGGACGTCGTCCAGCGACACCTCCGGGCAGGCCCCGGGTGCGTGGTAGCGGACCTGGGCGATCAGGTCGGCGACGTACGGCACGACGTCGTCGGCGCTCTCCCAGAGCCAGGCCACCACCCGGCCGAACGCCTCACCGGCGTGCAGGGTCGCACCACGGGCCCGCTGCGCCAGCAGCGCGATCGCCGACTCGCTGACCAGCGCGCCGATCAGCTTCTCGAAGATGTGGTCGGGCACTTCACGCGTTCGCACATCGCACTCCCGGTGATCGATGTAACGACCGCCGGTGATATTACCGTCTCCGACTGTTCACCAACAGCTATTCGTAGATGACGATCCCGGCCGGTGGGACGGTCAGCTGGACGGCCTTGCCGTTGCGGGCGGAGACCGAGACACGGCCGCCGGCGAAGGCCGGATCGCTGGAGTAACGGCAGGTCAGCAGGGCGCCCTCGGCGTGCAGGTCGTTGTCGACGGTCACCCAGACGGTCCGGCCGCGGTCCGGGTCCGTATTGACCGCTATCAACACCTCATGATCGGCGAAGATGCGTGACCAGGGCAGGACGCCGCGCGGGGCGGGCGGGGTGAAGACGACCCCGTCGGCCGAGACGGGGCGCAGGTATTGCCGGCCGCGGCGCAGGGCCGGGAGCCGGCGGCGGACCGCGAGGAGCTGTTTGAGCTGGCGGTAGATCTCGTGCTCCTCGTCGAACGCGTGGCCGCCACGGCTGCGGAACGGGCCGAACTCGCCGCCGAACATCGCCTCGCGGATGTAGCGGTCGTGCCCGCCCTGGCCGTCGAACTCCTGCTCGGAGCCGTAGTAGATGCACGGGATGCCCAGGGTGGCGGCGTTGAGGGCGAGCGCGACCAAGGCCAGCCGGCCACCGGACCCGTCGGCCGCGAACCGGGCCTTCCACGCTCCCTTGCGGACCTGGTCGTGGTCGTCGTAGCTGGTCACGACCTTGTCCCGGAACCAGGCGTGTGTGTCCCGGCCGACCTGCAGCGAGTTGCGGAACAGCGCGAAGTATTCGGCCGGGTCGGCGCCGCCCTTGACCACCCGCTCCAGGCGGTCCTGGACGTCGGCCAGCCCGAGGGCGGCGTCCATGCCGACGGCGTCGAGAGTGTTGTAGGCGAACGCGCGGTCGCCGGTGATCTCGGCGATGAGGTAGAAGCGCTCCTTGCCGATCGACTGCGCGAACTCGTGGATGGCGGAGGCGAAGTAGCGCGCGGCACCGGGGTCCATGTGCTTGACCGTGTCGACGCGGAACCCGTCAAGATCGGCATACGCGATCCAGTACTGGTACGCCCGCACCAACGCCAGCAGCGCGGCCGAGGGCTGGTAGTCGTCGGCGGGGCCGGACCCGAGCGCGATGTCCTTCAGCCCCTCGAAGTCGCCCTCCAGGTACTCCGGGAACCG
This sequence comes from Dactylosporangium sp. NPDC051541, assembly GCF_044454505.1. NCBI lineage: Bacteria > Bacillati > Actinomycetota > Actinomycetes > Micromonosporales > Micromonosporaceae > Dactylosporangium > Dactylosporangium sp. NPDC051541. The sequence continues at coordinate 105,078 of NZ_JBITDU010000003.1, read as the reverse complement.
GTCCCAGTCGACGATGCGCCCCTTGCCGGTGAACGTCGCGGTGCTCTGCAGCTCGGCCGGCCACACGCCGCCATCGGGGTAGTGGTGAGGGATCGGGCCGATCGGCAGGACGGGGCGGCCATCGCCGTCGCGGAACCCACGCACCGGGAATCGCTGTCCGGTCCAGACCGGCTGCGCGTCGCCTTCATAGCCGAAGACGTCTCCGGCGTGGTTGAGCACCACGTCCAGGATGACGCGGAGGCCCTGCGCGTGCGCGTCCGCCACCAGCGCGCGAAGATCCTCGGGGGTGCCGAAGTGCGGATCGATGTTGAGAAAATCCTGGATGGCGTACCCGTGATAGGACGGCTGCCCCGCGACCTGCTTGAGCACGGGGCTGACCCAGATCGCGCTCACCCCCAGCCGGCGCAGATAGCCCAGCTTTGACCGCAGGCCCTTCAGGGTGCCGCCGGCCCAGCCGACCCCGGCGTCCCGCCACCGCGCCGCGTCCTCGCGGGTCCGGACCGCGTTGCCGTGGTCGGTCGCCCGCAGCGGCGGCGTGGCGCCGGTCATGACGGTGGTGCCGTCGCTGTCGCGGTAGCCGCGCTCGGCGCCGTCGGAGAAGCGGTCGACGAGCAGGAAGTAGAGCACCTCGTCGGCCCAGTCGGCCGGGGACGGGTGGAACGGCCCCCGGGTGAGCGCGGCGAAGTCGATGTCGGCGATCCGGCGGTACGGCACCCACCGATCGTCGCACGTCAGGGCTTTAAGCTGCCGTCAAGCGTCGCCTGCCCAACACCCGCCGGGCGATGCGCGGGCGCAGCAGGGCGGTCGGCGGGTCGAGCAGGTTGGTGACCCGGCTGAAGGCGAGGGAGACGACCTCGTCGTGCGCCGCGGTGGCGTAGAGGCGGTCGAGGTACCGGTTGACCATGCGGGTGCCCAGGTCCTTGGGCCCGTCCACGCCCGGGAGCGCCGCGTCCCCGCCGGTGGCGATCTGCCACGGGATGTCGATGATCGGCTTGACCTTCCTGAAGAACCGCAGCGCGTCGAGCTCGCCGTCCTCGAGCAGGGTGCCGAGCGTCACGGCCTCGATGCCGGCGATGGACATGCCCTGGCCGTACATCGGGTTGAACGAGCACATGGCGTCGCCGAGCACCACGAAGCCCTGCGGGAAACGGCGGAGGCGGTCGTACCGGTGCCGCGTGCTCCCCGGGAAGCGGTACTTGACCGCCTCGGCGGCGAGCGGCTCGGACGCCTCGATGATGTCGGACACGTAGGGCAGCGGCAGCCGCTTGGCGTACGCACGGAAGCCCGCGTCGTCCAGCGGCGCGTGGTCGCCGAGGATCCCGAACAGCGTGATGACCGCGCGGCCGCCCTCCTGCAGCATGATGGCGCCCCCGCGCGGGGCCGCGGCCGACGGCCCGACGATGATCGCGATGTCGCCGTCGAGGAGGGCCGGGTCGACGCGGTAGGGGCGGGAGACGTACGCCAGGTCGACCTGCAGCCGCTCCTCCCGGGGCCGCTCGAAGCCCAGCTCGGCCAGCCAGCGGGGCGCGCGGGAGCCCTTCCCGGTGGCGTCGACGACGAGGTCGGCGGTGAGCGTCTCGGGCGGGCCGTCGGCGGACTGGATGCGGGCCCCGATCACCCGCGCCCGCGCGGCGTCCGGCTCGATCCCGACGATGTCGTGCCCGCCGCGCACCGTCACGCCCGGGAGCGCGAACACCTTGGACCGGACCCACGTCTCCAGGTACGGCCGGCTGAACGACACCGCCTCCATGCCCGTCGCGGCCTGCTTCAACCGGTATCCGTTGGCGCAGAACCGCACGTTGCCGAGGACGTCCCCGGTCGGCATCCCGGCCGCGGCCATCTCGTGGGTGGCGCCCGGGAACAGGCCCTCGATGACGTTGAGGCCGGCGGCGAGCAGGCCGTGCGCGTGCCGGCCCTGCGGCACCCCTCGGCGCACCTCCCGTTCGCGTGGGTCCGCGTCCGGGTCGCCGCTCCAGCCGCCGGCCACGTCATCCCGCTCGACGATCGTCACCCGCTCGAAGTGCTCGGTCAGCACCCGCGCGGTGAGCAGGCCCGCCATGCTGCCGCCGAGGACGACGGCGTGTGTTTGCGTCATGCCCGAGCGGCGTTCCATTCCGTGCCACGGTCACCTCGAGTCGGATGGAAGACTGATCCACATGACGAGCTTGGGTGCCGTGTTTCTGCCGCAGCTGCCGCCGGAGCGGCTGCGGGCCGTCGTGACCGCCGCCGACGCGGCCGGCCTGGAGGAGCTGTGGCTGTGGGAGGACTGCTTCCTGGAGGGCGGCCTCACCACCGCGGCCGCGGCCCTGGCCTGGAGCGACAGTCAGGCGACACAGGCCTCGTCGGCGGAGACGCAGTCGGCCGGCGGCGGGTCGCTCAGGGTCGGGGTCGGGCTACTGCCGGTCCCGCTGCGCAACGTCGCGGTGGCCGCGATGGAGACGGCGACGCTGTTCCGGATGTTCCCGGGCCGCCCGGTGATCACCGTCGGGCACGGGGTGCAGGACTGGATGGGGCAGGTCGGCGCGCGGGTGGAGTCGCCGCTGACGCTGCTGCGGGAGTACACCCTGGCCCTGCGCGCACTGCTGGCCGGTGAGCGGGTCTCCACCGAGGGCCGCTACGTCCGCCTCGACGGGGTGGCCCTGGACTGGCCGCCGCCCGCGCCCGCGCCGATCCTGGTCGGGGCGATGGGCCCGAAGAGCATCCGCCTGTCGGGCGAGGTGGCCGACGGCACGTTGCTCACCGCCGGCACTGATGTGGCGGGGGTACGGCGTGCGCGTGCGCTGATCGACGAGGGCCGGACGGCCGCGGGCCGCACCGGCGCGCACGAACTCGTCGTGTACCTGCACTGCGCGACCGGGCCGGACGCGTCCGCGCGGCTGGAGGCCGAGCGGACCCGCTGGGGCTACACCGCGGAGGCCGACGTGATGGCCGGCGGTGACGAGCACGCCGTCGCCGCGCGGGTGCACGAGTGGGCGGAGGCCGGCGCCGACCGCGTGATCCTGCAGCCCACGCCCGACGATCCGGATCCAGAGGGGTTTGTACGGTTCGTCAGTGAACGCGTCCGCCCGCTGGTGCCGTGATGACGAGTCCCGCGGTGGAGGCGGTGGCGGCCAGCGGCATCGAGTATCGCGTCGTCGAGCACGGCCCCGTGAGCAGCCTGGCCGAGGCGGCCGCGGTCCGCGGCGTCGAGATCGCCGACATCGTCAAGACCATCGTGGTCCGCGTCGCTGCCGGGGACTACCGCTTCGTCCTGGTCCCGGGCGGCCGGGTCATCTCCTGGCCGAAGCTGCGGGCCCTGCTCGGCGTGGCCCGCATGTCGATGCCGGACGCGGCGACGGCCAAGGCGGCGACCGGCTATGAACGGGGCACGATCACGCCGTTCGGGAGTACCACGGCGTGGCCGGTGATCGCCGACGAACGCATCCGCGGCCGCGAGATCAGCCTGGGCGGCGGCCGTCACGGCGTGGCCCTGGCCGTGCAGGCCGATTCGGTCATCGAGGTCCTGCGGGCGACGGTCGCGGACATCTCGGAACCCGGTGATTGACGGACGCTTTCCGGACCGATGAACCTGCGCCGATGTGGGTATTTTTCGGCAAATGCCCGACATATCGCAGCGAGCGGTTCTAGTTTGGCTCTCGGCAAGGTGATCATTGCCCGGGTTTTTCCGAACCGGTGCGGCGACGGGTGCATTGCCCTTCGCCGCACCGGGATTGCAATGCGGAAAGAGCGCACGTGTGCCCCGGGCCGAACGGGGAGCCACATCTGTCCAGCAATGACATACGCCGCAACCTCTCCGCGGCCACGACCGTCTGCACCATCGCCTGCACCGTCCTCGCCGGTGCCTTCATGAGCGGCAACACCACCCACGCCGCCCCGCCCGCCGTGGTGACCAACACCACAACAACCGCGGCCGACGCCATCCCGGACCGCCTCCTGGAACTGCGGGGCGTCACCCGGGGCATCCCACAGCCGCCGGCCCCGCCACCGCCGGTCGCCGCCCCGCCACCGGCCGCCGCGCCCGCGCCGCCGGCCGCCCGGGCCGAGTCGACCCGGGCCACCCGCGACCGCACCCGGGCCTCGCGCTCGTCGACGCGGACGCAACGCGGCGTCCGGCCGCAGTCGGGCCGGCCGCCGACCCGCAAACCGGCCCGTCCGCGCGCGGCGAGCCCCGCTCCGGTCGGCGCCGGCTACTCCGGCGACTCGAACGGTGTCGTCGGGTTCGCGATGGCGCAGGTCGGCAAGGGGTACTCCTTCGGCTCGACCGGGCCCAACGTGTACGACTGCTCGGGCCTGGTCTTCGCCGCCTTTCGCCGCCTGGGGATCTCGCTGCCGCGCTCCACGGGCGGGCTGGCCGGCATGGGCCGCCCGGTGTCGCGGGGCGAGCTGCAGCCCGGTGACCTGGTCTTCCCGTCCTCAGGGCACGTGGGCATCTACATCGGCGGCGGGCGCATCGTCCACGCTTCCACCGAGCGGGGCGGGGTGAAGATCTCGCCGATCTACGCGTTCCGCTTCGCCCGTCGGGTCTTGAACTGACTAGTTCTCCAGACGGAAATCCTGGAAGTCGAAGCCCGGGGCGACCACGCAGCTGACCAGGACGGGCTGGTCGGCGGCGGGGGCGGCGGCCTGCCAGACGCCGCCGGGGATCAGGACCTGCGGGTGCTGACCCCCGGCGACGTCGGCGCCGAGGACGACCTCGGTGGGGTCGGGGCCCGGGCGGTCGCCGGAGCCGCCGAGGCGCAGCGTCAGCGGGCCGCCGGAGTGCCAGAACCAGAGCTCGTCGGAGCGGACCAGGTGCCAGGCCGACGCCTCGCCCGGGTGGAGCAGGAAGTAGATCGCGGTGGCGGCGCTGCGCGGACCGTCGTAGCCGGGCGGGTCGAAGGTGTGCGGGGAGCGCCAGGTCTCGCGATACCAGCCGCCCTCGGGGTGCGGCCGCATGTCCAGCTGCTCGGCCAACTGCGGTCTCATGGGGGGTACCGTATCCGGCCTTTCGCCTGGTGTGGCCCGACCCCGGGTTTGCGATGCTGGGCGCGTGAGACTGCAAACGCGCACCGGGGCCTACGTCGAGCTACGAGCGATCAAGGCGGCCGACCAGCCGCTGATCGTCGAGGGGGCCGTCGACGCGCTCGACGGGCGGGCCTGGCGGTTCCGGGCGCCGGCGTTGACCGCGGAGGAGGCCAAGCGGCTCGGGGACTGGCTGCTCAAGGCGGCCAAGGGGCGCATCGAGCTGCAGGAGCGGCTGTCGTTCGCGGACCTGTCGTTCACGATCGACGAGCACGAACCCGGTGAGCCCCGCCTCATCGTCGGCTTCTCCCGCGCGACCGCGCCCGGCTGGCTGGGCAGTGAACAGGCGGTGACGTTCGACTACCCGGTGACGCTGGACCTGACCACCGAGGCCCTGGAAGCGGCGGCCGTGGACTGGGAGCGCGAGGTCAGACGCCGGCGCTGAGACCCTCGCGCCGCCGTTGAGGCCCTCGCGCCGCGGCCGGGGCCCCTTGCGGGGCGGGCTACCATCGCCGAATGCGAAAGCGGTTCGGGGCGATTCTGCTGGTGGCGGTGCTCGGGCTCGCCGGTTGCGGCGAGGGCGAGGCGCTGCCGGCCGATCCCGGGGACCACCTGCCGGTCGCTTCCGACCTGCCGTCGGCGTCGGGGTCGGAGGACCCGGGCGGCACCGGGGGCGTGGGGGCGGCACCGGGAGCATCCAGTACCGGCCAAGCTGCTCAGTCTTTCGCTTTTGGCAATCCGGACGGGCACGCCGCGATCCCGGCCGAGGCGAAGGCCGAGAGCGTCGCCTCGCCGACCTGGGTCATCGGCGACGGCACCCCGGCCAGCTGCACGTCGGAGCGCTTCGTCGCGGCCGTGTCCCAAGGCGGGACGATCACGTTCAACTGCGGCCCCAGCCCGCTGACGATCGTGGTCAAGGAGACCGCCAAGATCCGCAACCGCTCACCCAAGGTTGTCATCGACGGCGGCGGCAAGGTCACGCTGAGCGGTGAGGGCAAGCGGCGCATCCTGTACCAGAACACGTGCGACAAGGCCCTGGAGTGGACCACCGACCACTGCCAGGACCAGGCGACCCCGGCCCTGACCGTGCAGAACATCGTCCTCGCCGACGGCAACTCGACCGGCGACAAGACCGAGGGCGGAGGCGGAGGCGCGATCTTCGTGCGCGGCGGCCGCTTCAAGGCCGTCAACGCCAAGTTCGTCCGCAACCGCTGCGACGACAACGGACCCGACCTGGGCGGCGCGGCGGTGCGGGTCCTGAGCCAGTACCAGAACAAGCCCGTCTACATCGTCGGGAGCACCTTCGGCGGGGCGTCCGGCCAGGGCGGGGTCTGCGCCAACGGCGGGGCGCTGTCCAGCATCCAGGTGTCGTGGGTGGTGCTCAACAGCGTGTTCTCCTACAACTCGGCCGTCGGCAAGGGCGCCAACCCGGCCCGCGCGGGGACACCGGGCGGCGGCAGCGGCGGCGCGATCTACTGCGACGGCGACAACTTCACCGTCAAACTGGCCGGCACCCTCGTCGAGCAGAACAAGGCCAACGAGGGCGGCGGCGCGGTCTTCTTCGTCAGCAACGACCGCACCGGCACCATGTCCATCGAGAGCTCGACGCTGCGCAAGAACCCGAGCGCGGGCTTCGAGACGGACGGCTTCCCGGGCATCTTCTTCCTGGGCGCCAAGCCACCGTCCGTCTCGGGCTCCTCCCTCACCAAGTAACCCACGGGCGCTCGTCTTGCCGGTCCCCGATAAGTCGGGCGCTTCGCGCCGCGACTTATCGGATTTATCCGTCGTCGGGCGATATGTCGGTTTCACGCGGGCAAAACGCGCCAGCGCCCGCAGAACGGGTGGCCGGCAGGGCCAAGCGCTACGCGCGCAAGCAGGCGCAGCACGAGTGGCCGGCAGGGCCAAGCGCTACGCGCGCAAGCAGGCGCAGAACGGGTGGCCGGCGGGGTCCAGCAGCACCGTGTAGCGGTCCGCGCCCGGCTGGAACTCCGGCTTCGTCGCGCCGAGCTTGAGCGCGCGCTCCTCGGCGTCGGCCAGGTCGTCGACGTAGAAGTCGAGGTGGAACTGCTTCGGCGTGGGGCCCTCGGGCCAGGTCGGGGCCGCGTAGCCGGGGAGCTGCCCGAAGCCGATCGAGGTGGTGCCGTCGCCGATCATGGCGTACTCGTCCTGGCTGTGCGTCACGTCCCAGCCCAGGATCTCGCTGTAGAAGGTGGCCAGCACCGGCGGCTCGGCGCAGTCGATGTTGACCATGATGAGGCTCGCGAATCCAGTCATGAGCCTCATCCTGGCCGCAATTCCTGACACCGAGTGTCAGGAACTCCTGGATGTTGTTGATGATGGCCATCGAGGTCTCGTGCTGCATCGCCATCATGTCGGAGACCGCGGCGGCGTCGTAGTAGCCGCCGGTGGGCTCGACGCCGCTCGCCACGTCGCCGTCCAGGTTGCCGCCCTCGCCGTTGTAGTCCGGCTCGCTCGCGTAGTCCGGGTCGGCGGCGGCGGCGTCGGTCAGGTCGGTGACCTCGCCGGTGGCCGGGTCGTACAGCTGCTCGTAGAAGCCGTCGCCGTCACTGTCCAGAGAGCCAGGTCACGCGCGAAGTTTGCCGCGACCGTCCCCGGGGGTATCAATCCGTCGATCTCATTGACTAGGAGGCAGCTGTGGGCCGGGGTTCCTCGATCGGCGGCATCATCATCGTCATCTGGCTGATCATCGGCATCATCGCGGCCGGCCAGCGTGGCTACTTCGACAGCGACGAAGCAAACTGTGCGAAGGCCGGCACCATCGCGGTCACCATCATCGCGGGCCCGCTGAACTACCTCGGGGTCAACCCGAAGATCAACTGCGAGCTCCCGCAGCCGTCCAAGTAAGTATCGACTACCGTCGTTCGACGATCCTCGCGCCCCGCGTTCAGCCAGCTCACAGCATTGGGAGCTAATGTTCCGGGATGGATGAGTTCGAGGCGCGCAGGGTCGTCGACGCGCTCCGCCAACGCGGCGTGCCGGCGCATCTGGAGATGGCGAAAGCCGGCCTGTCGCAGTTCGGGGTGCGAGTCCAGCTCTTCGACGGCCGCCTGGCCATCTGGGACACCGACGGCACCGCGGGCCTGGAAGCCCAGGTCATGCGCGACGGCATCCTGGTCGGCTTCGTCCCGATGATCGAGGGCTCCGAGCACTTCACGGAGGCCCAGGTCGTGGACGCGATCGCCAGGACCGACTACGACCGCCCGATAGCCCGGCAACGCGCGACGGCCCCACCGGCCGCCGCCCCCCTGCCGCAAGAGGGCGGCTTCTTCCGCCGCTTCCGCAACGGCTTCCGCTGACGTCACGCTGGCCGCGGGGTGAGCCGCGAGACGGTCGGCCACATGGAAGCGGGAGCCAGAGGGACTGGACTGGCCAGCCGTCTGGACTCCCGTGTATGTGGCTAGGATAACACGCGTGGTTGTGGCCGGGGGGTTCGATCAACACGTCGTGCAGCGCATGCTCGAGATGTGCCATCCCGCCACCCCGTGGTGGCGGCGGCTCTGGCAGCCGGGAACGGTCCTGCTGGCGCGGGAGTTGCTGGAGGTCAGCGATTCCTCGAAAGCAGCGGGTGAGCACGCCCGCGACACGTTGCTCGTCCAGCTTCGCGAACGCGCTATGCGCGACCCTGGTTGCGGCCCGGCGGTCCAGCGCTCAACTGTGCGCGATCTGCTGCCGTCGAAGTCATCCTCGATCGTCAAGCCCGGTCATGGCTGGGCACTACTCGAGCAATATACGGCCGGTCTGGCCGCGGGCTACCTCGCCAACTGGGCCGACTGTCTGCGCCCGGGAAGTTCGCCGCCCGCCGTATCGGCCGAGCAGGCCGCTCGCCTCCTGGTAGCACATCTTCTGGATGAAGGCTGCAGCGAGAAGTTCGTGCACCGCTGGCTGACGTATCACGCCAAACACAACGCAACCGCCTACACGTTGAGCGACCTTGTGGACCTGCTCGCGGCACGCGTCTCGAAGCCTGCCTCCGACATCGAGGTTCTGGTGCCGCTCGCCGCCGGGACGGAGCTGCCTCGGCCGACCCCTGACGGCTGGCTGACCGGCGCGCAGGCACGTCAATGGCGTGCGACGAACATCCCGGATGCCGTTCCCGCACGGCAATACGGCGCACTGCTGTTCAGAGTGGCCGCGCAGGACATCTATGCGGCCGCCGACGTCGTCCGTGATCGCGTCTCCGCCCTCGTCGACCGGTTCAGCTTCACTCCCGGAAGGCAGCTGGTGGTCGGCCCGGAGATATGGCTCAAGGGTGTGCGCGATCCGGAGCCGATGCACGGCAGCGTGCGGCGGGTCGAAGTGCTTTCGATCGAACGGCAGGAGATGCTCTGGAGCCACAGCATCTCCCCAGAGATCGATGCGGCCCTGGAGCTGATGGCACCGCTGCAGCGAGGCCCCGCGCCCTCGGCGATCACCGGGGCCTGGGCGGCCATCGAAGGACTCCTGCTCGGCCCCGGCGATCAGGGCAAACACATCGCGGCCGAGCGGATCGCGCTCATCGTCGGGTGTGCTCTGGTGCGCGCGGAGATGACGAGCATCGCTTGGGCACATGAGCGAAGCGGCACCGACCAGCTCGCGGCCGACATTCGTGCCGCCGGCAAGAACAAGGAGCGGGCACGCCTCACCATCGCGGCCGTCGCCGCCGGGTCGCCGCTCGTGCTGACGCGGCACGAGGATCGCAACGCGTTGTCCAGGGTTGGCAACCTGGTTCAAGATCCGCACAACTTCGTGGTGGGCGTGACGCGATGCCTGCAGCGCACGTTCATTGCGCTGTACCGCCAGCGCAATGCTCTGGCTCACGCCGGGGGCACCGACGGGGTCGCGCTCCGGTCGACGCTGTCCCGGGCGGCTCCGCTCGTCTCGGCGGGGGTGGACCGGATCGTCGATGCGGCGGCGAAGGAGGGCCTCCGGCCCCTGGAGCTCGCGGCGCGGGCCCGGCTCCGCCTGGACGCCTTGCGGGGCAGGCCGCCGGCCGAGGCCGTCCATCTGCTCGGGTAGCCGGCCCGCCGGCGGGCCGTCAGTCGTTGATCTCGGCTCGTTCGATCTCGGTGAAGGCCTTCGCCAGCAGGGCGGCGAAGTCGCGGGTGGCCAGGAGGTCGGCGATGAGCAGCGGGGCGTGCTCGGCCAGGGCGCGCGGCGGGATCGGGGCGTCCTCGTCGGTCTCGTGGATGCCCAGGGCGCCCACCAGCAGGACGACCATCACCTGCGGGTCCACGTCGCGCCAGGTGGCGGCCGTGCGGACGGCGTGTTCGAGGGCGGCGCGGATGTCGTCGCCGTCCAGGCCGTCGGGGTGGCGGTCCTCCAGGAGGGTGCGGACCACGGCGCCCAGGACTCGGCCCGTCTGGACCGGGTCCAGGGCGGCCAGGCGCTCGGCCGCGTCCTCGTATGCCGCGGCGTCCTGCGACCGGGCGGCCTCCACGGCGTCCACGGCGGCGACGGCGATCGCGCGGGCGGCGGGCGGGAGGTGGCGCCAGGTCGTGGTCATGTCGCTGACCCTAGACAACGGCGTGGTCAAGGCCACAGCCGGGATTGTCACGTCCGGAGTGTCGGAGCCATCGTGCAGGTTGTGAGCGCATTTGAAGAGTCGCGGCCGATGCTGTTCGGGCTGGCGTACCGAATGCTCGGGAGCGTCCACGACGCCGAGGACGTGCTGCAGGAGGCCTACCTGCGGTGGAGTGCCGGCGACCGGGGGGACGTCGCGGAGCCGCGGCGCTATCTCACGCGCATCGTGACCCGGCTCGCGCTCGACAGCTTGCACAAACAACAGATGCGGCGGGAGTCGTACGTCGGGACGTGGCTACCGGAGCCCGTGTCCACGGAACCGTCGCCGTTCGGGGCGGTCGACACCTCCGACCTCTCGATCGCGGTGCTGCACCTCATGGAGCGCCTGACGCCGCCCCAGCGGGCCGTGTACGTGCTGAAGACCGCGTTCGCGGTGCCGTACCCGGAAATCGGGCAGATTCTGGAGCGGTCAACCGAGGACTGCCGGCAGCTGTATCACCGCGCGGTCGCGGCGCTCGCGGGCAAGGCGCGGTTCAGCACCGACCCGGGGGAGCTGGCCCGGGTCCTCGACGGGTTCCTGGCGGCGGCGCGGCGCGGCGACCTCCGGCAGCTCGAGCGGCTCCTGCACGAGGACGTCGTGGTGTGGAGCGACGGCGGCGGGCGCGCCCGCGCGGCCCGCAAGCCGATCCTGGGGCGGGACAGGACGATCCGGTTCTTCGCCGCGATCGCCGGGCGGCCGCTCACCGACACGCCGGCGGACATCAACGGGCAGCCGGCGCTGCTGATCGACGGGCGGGTGCGGTACACCCTCAGCATCGCCTTGATCGACGGCCGGATCGCGGGCATCTTCATGGTGTCGAACCCGGAAAAACATCAGGGCATTGACGGGCACTGCTGACGGCGTATGGTCGGCAGCGAGGAGGCGCCGCCATGCCTGCTGCAACCATCGCGCCCGACAGCGCGGACTACGTCATCGTCGGAGCCGGTCCGGCCGGATGCGTGCTGGCCAACCGCCTGTCCGCGGCCCCGGGCAACCGGGTGGTGCTGCTGGAGGCCGGCGGGCCGGACCGGGCCCGGGAGATCCGCATCCCGGCCGCGTTCAGCAAGCTGTTCACCACCGCCTACGACTGGAACTTCCGGACCGCGCCGCAGCCCCAGCTGGCCGGCCGGGAGCTGTTCTGGCCGCGCGGCAAGACCCTCGGCGGCTCCACGTCGATCAACGCGCAGATGTGGATCCGCGGCTGCGCGGCCGACTACGACGGCTGGGGCGTCCCCGGCTGGTCCTACGCCGACGTCCAGCCCTACTTCGAGCGGATCACGCACCCGGGCGGCCCGCTGCGCATCGAGCAGCTGCGCAGCCCCTCACCGATCACGGCCGCGTTCCTGGCCGCGTGCGCGGAGGCGGGCATCCGCGCGACGAGCGACCTCAACGGCCCCGACAACAGCGGCTGCTCCCCCACCCCGGTCACGCAGCGGCGCGGGGTGCGGCACAGCGCGGCCGACGCCTACCTGCGCCCGGCCCTGCGCCGCGCCAACCTGACGGTCGTCACCGGCGCCACCGTCGACCGCCTGCGCCTGTCCGGCCCCGGCGCGACGAAACGGGTCACGGGCGTTACCTACCGAGCATCCGACGGTACCGTCAGAGAGCTGACCGCCCAGCGCGAAGTACTCCTGTGCGCGGGCGCGATCGGCTCCCCCCACATCCTGCAGCTCTCCGGCATCGGCGACCCCGACCGCCTCCGCGCCGCCGGCATAGCGCCCGTCGTGGAGCTCCCCAGCGTCGGCTCCGGCCTGCAGGACCACCTCAGCGCCGGCGTCGTCGTCACCTGCCCCCAGCCGATCACGATGGTCGCCGCCGAGTCGCTCGGCAACGTGGCCCGCTACCTGCTGGCCCGCACCGGCATGCTGTCGTCCAACGTGGCCGAGGCCGTGGCCTTCGTCTCCCGCGACGGCGGCGCCCCCGACATCGAGCTGATCTTCGCCCCGGTCCCGTTCATCGAACACGGCCAGGTCGACCCGCCCGGCCACGGCCTGACCATCGGCGCCGTCCTCCTGCAGCCCGAGAGCCGCGGCACCGTCACGCCGGCCAGCGCCAACCCGTCCGAGCCCCCGACGATCGAACCCGGCTACCTGACCGACCCCCGTGACCTCGAGACCCTGATGTGGGGCCTGCGCCAGGCCGAACAGCTGGCGTCGACGACGGCGATGAAGCCGTACGTGGGCGAGCCGATGGCCCCGTATTCCGGCCCCGCGGACGACGCCGCCCTGGCCGACTCGATCCGCCAGCACTCCGAAACCCTGTACCACCCGGTCGGCACCTGCCGCATGGGCGACGACCCGTCATCCGTCGTCGACCCGGAGCTCAACGTCCGCGGCGTGACCGGCTTGCGCGTCGTGGACGCCTCGGTCATGCCCCGCATCAACCGCGGCCACACGATGGCCCCCGTCTATATGATCGCCGAAAAGGCCGCCGCCCTCATCACGCGCTAATTCCGGTAACCAAGTAATTCGGTCGGCGGCTCATCGCGGGTGGCGGCGTAGCAGGAGGACGGTTGCCAGGGGCCAGACCGCCTGGGCGCCCGCGGCCAGGCGCTCCGCCAGGCCGATCAGGGTGCCGGTGCCCAGGGCCAGGGTGAAGAGCAGGACGAGGGCGGCCAGGACCAGCGCGGCCGGGACCATCACGGTCGCGGGTGGCCGGACCGGGCCGGCGCCGGCCTGGCGCCAGAGCGCCGGCCACAGGGCCAGGCCGGCGAAGGCGATCGTGGCCGCGGCCTGATGAGGGCCCGAGGTGCCGGAGGCGGGCAGCGGGAAGGCGGCGACCAGGAGCGTCGCGGCGCCGCCCACGCCGAGCATGACTCGGGCCGGGAGGGCGATCGGGCGCAGGCCGCGCGCGGTGACGAGGTGGCAGAGGCCCACGCCCAGCAGCGCGAGGGTCATGATCCAGCGGTGGTCGGCGTTGTCCGCGGCCAGGGCGCTGATGGTCTCGTGCCGAGAGTCGAAACCGTCCCGCTGCACGGCGGCCGCCCAGGTCCAGCCGCCGATGAGCAGGAGGGGGGCGGCGGCTGAGGACCACAGGGAGTACCGACGCGGCATCTGTTGTTTGTATCGCAGTTTTTTTATGTCGTGCGCGATCTAATCGTGCGATATGCTTCACGGGTGGATGTGCTCCCACTCGACCGGCAGGTTTGTTTCGCGCTGTACACCGCCACCCGCACGGTGACCGCGCGCTACCGGCCGCTGCTCGACGAGCTCGGGCTGACCTACCCGCAGTACCTTGTGCTACTCGCCCTCTGGGAGCGCGACGAACGGACCGTGAAGGACCTCGGCGCGGCGCTGCGGCTGGACTCCAGCACGCTCTCGCCGCTGCTGAAGCGCCTCGAGGCGACCGGGCTCGTCGCGCGGGAGCGACGCACCGACGACGAGCGCTCGGTCACCGTGCGCCTCACCACCCAGGGCGAGGCACTGCGCGGCCCCGCCTCCGACGTGCCCGCGCGCCTGCTCTGCGACGGCGGGCTGGACATCAGCGAGCTCGAGGAGCTCCGCGACACCCTCGTGCGGCTCACCGCCGCACTCCAGCGACAGGGAGAAATCGATGCAGGTGCTGTACACGGCTGAGGTCAACGCCACCGGCGACGGCCGCAACGGCCACGTCACCAGCTCCGACGGGATCCTCGACTTCGACGTCCGCACCCCCAAGGAGATGGGCGGCGCCGGCGCGGCGACCAACCCCGAGCAGCTCTTCGCGGCCGGCTACGCGGCCTGCTTCCACAGCGCCCTGCGCAGCGTGGCCCGCCGGCAGAACACGCTGCCCCTGGTCGAGGGCTCCGAGGTCCAGGCCCGCGTCGGCATCGGGCCGAACGGGGCCGGCGGGTTCGGCCTCGAGGTCTGGCTCACGGTGAGCCTCCCGGCCGCCGACGCCGACGCCGCCCAGCAGCTCGCGGACACGGCCCACCAGGTCTGCCCCTACTCCAACGCGACCCGCGGCAACATCGCGGTCCACATCGAGGTCGCCGCGTGAACCGGGTCTGGCACCTGGCCGCGCGGCCCAACGGGTTCCCCTCGGCCTCCGACTTCGAGCTGCGCACCGAGGAGGTGCCGGTCCCGGCGGCCGGGCAGGTCCTCGTGCGCAACGAGGTGATGTCCGTCGACCCGGCCATGCGCGGGCGGATGAACGACGTCAAGTCGTACGTGGCGCCGTTCCAGCTCGGGGCGCCGCTCGACGGCGGCGCGGTCGGGACCGTCGTCGCCTCCGAAGACCCGTCGGTCAAGGTCGGCGACAGCGTGCTGCACGGGCTCGGGTGGCGGGAGTACGCGCTGCTGGCCGCCTCCCACGTCCGGGTCGTCGACACCGCGGCCGCGCCGGCCTCCGCCTACCTCGGAGTGCTCGGGATGCCGGGCCTCACCGCCTACGCGGGCCTCCTCGACGTCGCGCGCATGAAGCCGGAAGAGACCGTGTTCGTCTCCGGCGCGGCCGGCGCGGTCGGCTCGCTCGTCGGGCAGATCGCCCGCCTGCGCGGGGCCCGGCTGGTGATCGGCTCGGCCGGGTCGGCGTCCAAAGTGGACTACCTGACCTCGGAGCTCGGCTTCGACGCCGCCTTCAACTACCGCGACGGTGACATCCGCGGCAACCTCAAGCGCCTCGCCCCCGACGGCATCGACGTCTACTTCGACAACGTCGGCGGGGAGCAGCTGGAAGAGGCGCTGTTCCGGATGAACCTGCACGGGCGCATCGCGATCTGCGGGGCGATCTCGCAGTACAACACCCCCGACGCCAAGGGGATCCGCAACCTGAGCCTGCTGATCAGCAAGCGGCTGACCATGCAGGGCTTCCTCGTGCTCGACCACTGGTCGCGCAAGGAGGCCTTCATGGAAGAGATGGCGCAGTGGCTCCGCGAGGACAAGATCCAGGTGGCGGAGACGTTCGCCGACGGCATCGACAACGCCGTGGACGCCTTCCTGGGCATGCTCAAGGGGGCCAACCTCGGCAAGATGATCGTGCGGTTGTGACCGCTCGGTCGGCGCTCACGCTGGCCGCCCTTCTGGGGGCGGCCGGTGTCGCGCACTTCGCGCGGCCGCGGCCGTTCGACGCGATCGTGCCCCGGTCGCTGCCCGGCCGCGCCCGCGCGTACACGTACGTCAGCGGGGCTTGTGAGCTCGGGCTGGCTGCCGGGCTGGTCCACCCGCGGACCCGGCGCGCGGCCGCCCTCGCCGCGGCCGGATTCTTCGTCGCCGTGTTCCCGGCCAACGTGCGGATGGCGATCGACTGGCGAAACGCCGCGCCCGCGCGCCGCGCGGTCGCGTGGGCCCGCCTGCCGCTCCAGGTGCCGCTCGTGTGGTGGGCTCTGCGGGCCGCCCGTCGCTGACGCCGCCGGCATTGCCGCGCCGCGTGAGCACCGGTGGCGTCAAGCCGGCCCGATCGGCAGGTGCAGCTGGAACGCCACCTCGGTGTAGTGGATCGCCGGCGGGGGCAGCGCCTGCAGCTGCCGCTCCAGCACGACCAGCAGCTCCCGCGGCGGCGCGACCGGCCGGGCCATGATGCGGACCTTGACCGGCCGGTTGGGGGCCAGCCGAAACTCGACCATCAGCTCCTCGGTGTGGTGCCGGACACCGGCGAACAGCCCTTCCACGACGCGCCGGGCCCGGTCCAGGAAGTCGCTGAGCTCAGCCGGGGTGGTGGCCTGCCGCAGCTGCTCCTCCGAAGTCAGCAGCACGATCCGCCCGTGGGGCGGCGAGGCGGGCGCGGGCGCGGCGGACGACGCGGCCATGGTCGTGGCCGCCGGTACCCCGGACAGCATCGTCGGCGGCAAGGCGTTGACGTCGTCGAGTGAGGACGCCTCCGCGCCCACCCGGAACGCGAGCGAGCGGACCGCGCCCTCCGGCAACCCGATCTCCACGGGGCGGCCGGCCTCCACCGCCTGCAGGAGACGGGCGTGCATGGCGCCGGTCAGCAGTACCGCGAAACCGTCTTCGACCTGACGGGCGGTCGGCTGCCCGTCGCCCCGCACGATCAGCAGGAAGTTGCAGGCGAGCCGGGTCGCCCGTTCGCCGCCGGGCGCCACGATCGCGGCCGGCCCCGACTGCCCCGGCGACCACACGTACGTCTTGGGCGTGCCGGCCAGGCCCGGCAGGTAGGCGCAGACCTCGGGCGCCTCCCGCATGGCCTCGCGCAGCGCCGGCAGCTCGTCGGGCGCGACGGAGAGCTCCAGCCGCTCGCCGTCGTGCACGACGTGCAGGAACGGCAGGTTGTACGCGGGCGCCCGGGACAGCATCGTCGACGCCCGGAACTCGGCGTCGTCCAGCACCGGCACCCGGCCGGGGCGGAACCACCACGGGTGCGGGTAGTACCGCTCCTGCGCGCCGAGCAGCGCCAGGACGCGCGCGTGGCCGAAGCGCTGCACCACCGCGGTCTCCCCGGCCAGCAGCGGCAGCGCGATCAGCGGGGGCCGCGCGAGCTCCACAGTGGACGGCAGGGCGGCCGGCGGGTCGGCGTAGACGAAGCCGGTGACGCGCTCGTCGATGTCCACGCCGGGGCGGCCGAAGACGCTGACGTCGCCCGCGTCGACCAGGCGGCCCTCGGCGGCGAAGCGGTGCACCGTGCGGGCCATGGTGAGCGGGAAGCCGGGCGCGGGCGCGCCGGTGCGGGCGACCGCGAAGACCATCTCGCGCTGGCCGTGCCGCTCCAGGCCGTCGGTCGTGTACAGCAACGCGGGCAGCATGCCGGAGGCCGTGCGGATGCCACCCTCGTCGATGGCGACCGACAGCTCGCCGGGGATGAGGACCTCCCGGCCGACGGGTAACGCGGAGCCCACGGGGCCGATCATCGCACCCGGGCGCAACACAACCGTATTTCCAAAACAAGCCGACAGGGCGACGATGAACCCCATGCGCGTGGGTGTGATGCGGATGACATCGGAGCCGCCGCCGGGCTACGTTGCGTTCGTCGGCCGTCACCTGGAGCCGCTGCGGCGGGACTCGTCGCGGGTCGTCGGCGGCGACGAGGACGCCGACTACCTTTACGTCGACGTGCTCACCGACGTCGCCACCCGCTGGCCCTGGCTGGAGCTGCAGCGGACCCGGCTGGGGCAGGCCGGCGCGGCCGAAGACTACCTGGACCGCACGTTCCACCGCCGGTCGGAGCGCTATTACGCGGCCGAGGACGCCGAGCACCTCGAGGACGAGCGGCAGATCACGGTCACGCCGGAGGGCTACGGGCAGCGGCGCGCCGTGCAGCGGTACGTGTCCACCGCGGTCCGGCTGGCCCCGCTGATCACGCCCAAGAGGCCCCGCACCTTCATCGCCGGCCCGGCGTCGGAGGCCGCGATCGCCTGGTGGCACGCGTACGAGAACATCCGCCGCCGACGTTTCGTATATGTCGGATTTGCAGTATTGCTCGCCCTGCTGGCGCTCGCCCAGTTCAGCGCGGCGCCGGAAATGTAGGCATGGTACGTGTAGCCATGCTACGCGTAGAAACCGTGAAAACCGACCGAACGTGGGCAACGCCGCTTTCGCGCGCACCGACGGGCATGGACGATCCGGCCGGGGATAGAACGGGCTGGTGGAACCGTTGACTTTCCTCGCGGAGGCGGCCACACCCGGCGACTTCGCCGCCGCCCGCACCCAGATGGCCCTGTCCCTGGGCTGGCACATCATCATCGCGAGCTTCGGCGTCGCCATGCCCGCGATCACCCTGTTCATGGAGTGGCGGGGATACCGCACCGGCCTGGTCGAGTACAAGATCCTCGCCCGGCGCTGGGCCCGGGCCATGGGCGTCCTCTTCGCCGTCGGAGCCGTCTCCGGCACCATCCTCAGCTTCGAGATGGGCCTGCTCTGGCCCGGCCTGATGGGCACCTACGGCCAGGTCATCGGCCTTCCGTTCACCCTCGAGGGCTTCGCGTTCTTCGTCGAGGCCATCTTCCTCGGCATCTACCTCTACGGCTGGGACCGGCTCTCCCCCCGGGTCCACCTCTGGTCGGCGGTGCCGATCCTCATCGCCGGCGTCGTCGGCACGTTCTGCGTGGTCAGCGCGAACGCCTGGATGAACCAGCCCAAGGGCTTCGACCTCGTCGACGGCAAGATCACCGGGGTCGACCCGCTCGGCGCGATGTTCAACCGCGCGACCGGGCCGCAGTCGGTGCACATGCTCGTGGCCGCGTTCATGGTGACCGGGTTCTGCATGGCCTCCGTCTACGCGGTCGGCATGCTGCGCGGGCGCGTGGACAAGTACCACCGGCTCGGCTTCCTGGTGCCGTTCACGGTGGCCGCGGTCATGGCCCCGGTCCAGGTCGGCGTGGGTGACTGGGCCGCGCACTTCGTCGCCGACTACCAGCCGGTCAAGCTGGCCGCGATGGAGGGCCTCTACGCGACCGAGCGCGGCGCGCCGCTGCACCTCGGCGGGGTCGCGGTCGACGGGGAGCTGCGCTACGCCATCGAGATCCCCAACGGCCTGTCCCTGCTGGCCCACTGGGACCCCGACGCCGAGATCCGCGGCCTCGACACCGTCCCGCCCGACCAGCGCCCGCCGGTCAACGTCGTCCACGTGTCGTTCCAGCTCATGGTCGGGGCCGGCTTCGCCATGCTCGGCGTCGCCGCGCTGTTCGGCTTCATCTGGTGGCGCAAGCGGGGCTGGCTGACCAACACGTGGTTCCTGCGCGCGGCCGCGCTGTGCGGCCCCGCCGCCGTCCTGGCCCTCGAGGCCGGCTGGACCACGACCGAGACCGGCCGCCAGCCGTGGGTCGTCTACGGGGTCCTGCGCACGCACGACGCCGTGAACACCGCGCCCGGCCTGCGGACCGGTCTTTACGTGCTCCTCCTGGTGTACTGCCTGCTGACCGTCGCCACCGTGTACGTCCTGCGCCGCCTGGCCAGGGACCGGCCGGTGCCGACCGCGCCGCAGGAGGCCGACGTCGACACGTTCCCGGTGCCGTGATGACGGCCGCCGACGCGCTCCTCGGCGTGCTCTTCGCCGCCGTCACCGCCTACGCCCTCTTCGGCGGGGCCGACTTCGGCGCCGGGTTCTGGGACCTCTTCGCCGGCCGCGCCCGCGCGGGCATGCCCCAACGCAAACTCATCGAGCACGCGATCGGCCCGGTGTGGGAGGCCAACCACGTCTGGCTGATCTTCGCCGTGGTGCTGCTCTGGACCGGTTTCCCGGCCGTGTTCGCGGGCGTGGCCGCGACGATGTACATCCCGCTCACGTGCGCCGCGCTGGGCATCATCGGCCGCGGCGCCGGCTTCGCCTTCCGCAAGACCAGCGACACCCTCGGCCGCCAGCGGATCTTCGGGGCGTTGTTCGCGTTCTCGTCGGTCGTCACGCCGTTCTTCTTCGGCGCGGTCGCGGGCGGCGTCGCGTCCGGGCGGGTGCCGCCGTGGACCGCCGGCCGCGGCGATCTGCTCACGGCGTGGTGGAACCCGACCTCGGTCGCCACGGGTGCGCTCGCAGTCACCGTGTGCGCATATCTCGCCGCGGTCTTCCTGTGTCAGGACGCCAAGAACCATGAGCCCGATCTGGTACCGCATGTGCGTCGCCGAGCACTGTGGGCCGGAGCCGGAGCCGGGGTGCTGGCCGCGGTGGGCCTGGTCACCGTGGAGCTGGACGCCGGATGGCTCGCCGAGCGCCTCACGCGGCCGGTGCCGGCGGCGCTGGTCGTGGTCTCGGCGCTGTCCGGGCTGGCCTCGATCGGCCTGCTGGCGGCGGGCCGCTACGTCGCCGTGCGGGTCACCGCCGGCCTGGCCGTCGCGGCCGTGCTGTGGGGGTGGGCGGCGGCGCAGTACCCCTATCTGCTGCCACCGGCGACGACCGTCGCGGGCACGGCGGCGACCCCGGCCGTGATGCGCGCCACCCTCTGGGCCGTCCTGGCGGGTGCCGTCATTCTGACACCGTCGCTCTGGTGGCTATTTCGCCTGTTTCAAAGGCCTATGCGGGATTCGTCCGGCCGTCCGGCGGGCGGCGATCGTTCGTGAATGCTGCTAGTGTCCGCCAAAGCTATGAGTGACGTGCGGAGGTTCAAGCGCTGGAGCGCGGCGGCAGCTGTCGTCGCGGCTCTCGGCGTCGGCCTGCTCGCGGTGCCGGCCACGCCCGCATGGGCCGCCGACCCGCTGGAGCTCAAGGCCGACAACAACGTCCAGGGCAAGGCCGGCGACAAGGTCCAGCTGCGCTTCAGCGTGAAGAACAATGCGAAGCAGCCGGCCAACATCGTCGTCGGCGTCCAGGCCCCGGGCAACGTGGTCATGGAGGCCGGCGACAACCCCGGCTGCACCATCGGCGGGGGCGGCCGCGCGGCCACCTGCCGGGGCAGCGGCCCGCTCGAGCCGGGCAAGACGGCGAGCGGTGCGATCGTCATGACCATCAAGACCGCCGGCCAGGCGGCCGGCCGGATCGGCGTGCAGGGCGGCAACACCGAGAACTTCGCGGTGCGCTCGACCGGCGGCCCGAGCCCGTCGGCCACGAAGTCGGCCAAGCCGACGAAGACCTCGTCGCTGTCCGCCTCCGACGCGCCGTCGATCGACGGCAGCGCCGCGTTCGCCCCGCCGGCGGCCGACGGGGGCGTCAACCTCCAGCCGACCTCCGAGCCCGCGACCAGCCGGACCAGCGGCAGCAGCGGGCTGAGCATGGGCGTGTGGGTCGGCATCGTCGCGATCGTCGGCGCGCTCGGCCTGATCGGCAGCCTCTTCTACTTCCGCCGCAAGGACCGCAACGAGCCGGACACGGGCATGCACCCGATCGTCCCCGCTCCGGCCGGCGGCTTCCCGGCGTACAACCCCCCGCCGTCCGCGCCGACCATGTACGGCAACCCGCAGCCGACGACCTACGGCAACCCGGCCGCCGCCACCCAGATGATCAACCCCAACTTCAGCGGCGCCCCCGGCAACCAGGACTTCGGCGGCTCTCCGGGTGGCCCCCAACCGAGCGGCCCGACGCAGGTGATCCAGCCCAACGGCCCGGCGGGCAGCGACCAGACCGTCATCTTCCGCCGCCCCGACGAATACTGACCCGCTCCCCCGTGCACCGGGCCGCGCTGGGCACGGCCGTGGTGTTCACCGCGAGCGGCGCCGTGGTGGGCGCCTGGATCTCGAGAATCCCAGCGGTGGTCGAGACCTTGGAGCTCACCACCGGCGAGCTGGGCCGGGCCCTCCTGGCCCTGGGCATAGGCTCCCTGATCTCGATGCCGGTGACCGGCTACGCCTGCCGTCGCCTGGGCAGCCGCACGTGGGTGGCCGCCACCGCGCTGGTCTCCGCCGCCGCCCTGACCGCCTGCGGCCTGGCCACGAGTGTGTGGACGCTGTCGGCCGCGTTGTTCGTGCTGGGCCTGTCCTACGGCTCGTGGGATGTGGCCATGAACGTGCAGGGCGCCTACGTGGACCGCCAGGCCGCCCGCGAGTGGATGCCGAGGTACCACGCCTGCTGGAGCCTGGGCTCGATAGCCGGCACCGCGGCGGGCGCCGCCGCCGCCAGATTCGGCACGGCGGTGGCCCCCCACTTGGCGATAGCCGCGCTGGTCTCCCTGACCGCGGCCTGGACCGGCCTACTGTCCTACTTGGACGAACGCACGACACCAGGCGTCCCGCAGACCACCTCGGCCCCGAGCCGGCGCCCGACACGAGCGATCCTGACGATCGGCCTCATCACATTCTGCGCCACGGTCGCCGAGGGCGCCGCCGGCGACTGGCTGGCGCTGTACCTGAACACGGCCCGCGACTTCTCCCAGTCCGCCGCCGCGCTGGCCTACACGGTCTTCGCGACAGCCATGACGGCCGGCCGCTTCCTGGGCAGCACAGCGGTGGCCTACCTGGGCCGGGCGACAGCGGTCCGAGGCGCCGCCGTCCTGGGCTTGGCCGGCGTGACAACCACGGTCCTGTCCCCCTGGCCGGCGCTGACGTACACGGGTTCCCTCCTGTGGGCCGTCGGCATCTGCCTGGTATTCCCAGCCGCGGTGAGCGCCGCCGCCGAAACCCCGAACCCGGCCGAGGCGATAGCCGCGGTCACCGCCATAGGCTACGGCTCGATCCTGGTCGGCCCCCCGCTGATCGGTGCCCTGGCCGACCGGACCGGCCTGGCCCCGGCCCTACTCCTCCTAGCGGTCCTACCCACCGCGATATTCGCCCTGGCCCCCGTCCTACGCCCCCAACCCCACCCCGCCCAAACCCCGACCCCCACGGCGGGACCTGGGCTTTGACGTCGCCCAGGTCCCTTGTGGAGGCTCGTTTCCGCAGCTTCAGTCGGGCCAGTCGCCGGTCAGGCGGCGGACTCCGGCGGCGCCGCCTCGGTCTATCGCGGCCTTCACGACGGCGAAGATGGCGCCCTGCAGCGCGGCGGCGGCCAGGACCTCGCCCCAGCCGTACTCCTGGGACGTGGCCTCGGGGGCTTCCGGTTCGCCCGACAGACGTTTCCACACCTGTTTGAAGACCACACCGGCCGCGATGCCGCCGGCCACGCTGAAGGCGATGCTGAACGGCTTGTAGAGAATCTTGTTCACATGTCGTCCTGGTGGCTGCGGTAGCCGATCACGCCGGCCAGGACCAGCAGGGCGGAGCCTACGATCCAGGGGGCCGGGTGTTCGCGGGCCGAGTCGAGCAGGCGGCGCATGGCTGTCTGCATCGTGGTCTTCGGGTTGGTGCGCAGCTCACGGCCGGCGTAGGCGGCGTTGACGGCCACCTGACCGGCGCCCTCGCGCATGCGGAGTTTCGCGGCCTCCACCGACGAGTGCACGCGTTCCTTCGCGTTCTCGACCGTCGTGTGCACGGCCTCCTGGGCGCGGGCTTTCACGTCGGCCTTCGCGGCCAGCGCCTCGACCGTTTCGCCCAGGCCGGCCCGCGTGCGTTTGATCTCGGCGCGCAGGGCTTCCGGGGTGGTCGGGGTGTGGCCGTTGGAGCTGTGCTGCGAGTCCGTCGCGGTCATCGGGTGCTCCCGTTGTGGCCGTTGTGGTTGTGGTGCTTCAGCGACGCTGACACCGTGTCGACGTCGGCCTTCACGTTGGCGACGGTCTCCTGCGGCATCGCCGGGACGGCCCGCTTGACCTGGCCCTTGCCCAGCAACGCGAGGACGCCGGCCACCGCGAACAGCACGACGCCGACGATCAGCGCGGCCAGCCAGGCCGGCATCACGGCGGCCAGGCCGATGATGAGCGCGGCCAGCAGGGCGCCGACGCCGTAGAGCGCCACGACCCCGGCCCCGCCGAACATGCCGACGCCGAGGCCGGCCCGCTTGCCCTTCTCGGTGAGCTCGATCTGGGCCAGTTTCAGCTCGTCGCGGACCAGCGTGGAGACCTGCTCGGCGGCGAGCTTCACGAGCTCGGCGGTCGAAGCGGTCGAGGCGGCGGAAGCGCTCGATGTGGTGAACGCGGTCGAAGTGGTGGAGGCGGTCGAGGCCGCGGAGCGGTCGGGTGTAGGCAACGCCGGCGCCGCGGCCGGGCGGTTACTCAAGGTGGACGTCATGGTTTCTCCTCTCGCCCGTATCCACCTTGTGCCCAGGCTGCGGCGGGGCTAACCCGCAACAAGTTCCGCTTGCGCACCAGCGGGCTCGGGAGCCTCTTGCCTCGCCCTGGCCGGCAGCAGGAAGCACAGGGCGGCCGCCACGACCAGCAGGGCCAGCTCGAGCCACAGGACGCGGTCCAGCGAGCCCCAGGAGAAGTACGCGGTGCCGAGGCAGGCCACGCCCATCGCACCGCCGATCTGCTGGGCGGCGGTCAGCGTGCCGGAGGCGGAGCCGACCTCGTGCTCGTCGACGGCCGCCAGGACCAGGTCGAAGTACGGGGTCATCGAGGCGCCCATGCCGACGCCGAGGACCAGCAGCGCCGGCAGCATCGACCACGGACCCTGGAAGGCGAGGAACAGCCCGGCGCCGAGGGCGATGACCGCGGTGCCGCCGACGAGGACCTTCCTACCGCCGAAGCGGGCGTTGAGGCTGTAGGCGGCGACCGCGCCCAGGGCGGTGCCGAGGGCCCACGGCGCCTGGGTGAGGCCGGCGCGACGCGGGCTGAAACCGAGACCCAGCTGGAGGTACACGCTGAGTATGAGTGACAGCCCCATCATCCCGGCGAACAGGATGAGCCCGACCACCAGCCCGGCATTGAACCGCCGCTTGGCCAGCAGGGACGGCTCGACGAGGGGGCTGCGGCCGGCCCGGACGCGGCGGCGCTCGTAGCGGGTGAAGAGCCACAGGCCCGGCAGCGACGCGGCCATCGCGGCCCAGCACCACCACGGCCAGCCCAGCTCGCGGCCCTGCACGAGCGGGTAGACGAGCAGCAGCAGGGCGGTGGCCAGGAGGGCGGTGCCGGGGAGGTCCAGGCGCAGGGCGGGGTCGCGGCCGGCGGTTCGAGGCAGTACCAATGCCGCTGCGAACAATGCGGCCAGGCCGACCGGCAGGTTGATGAGGAAGATGGCGCGCCACCCGGTGCCGAACAGGTCGGCGTCCACGAGCACCCCGGCCAGGATCGGGCCGCCGACGGCGGACAGGCCCATCACGGGGCCGAACGCGCCGAACGCGGCGCCGAGCTTGTCGGGCGGGAACGCGGCCTTGATCAGGCCGAGGCCCTGCGGGATGAGCACCGCCCCGCAGAGGCCCTGCAGCACCCGGAACGCGACCAGCCAGGCCGGGCCGGGCGCGACCGCGCAGAGCAGCGACATGAGGGTGAAGCCGGCCGCGCCGGCCAGGAACATGGGGCGGCGGCCGAAGATGTCGCCGAGGCGGCCGCCGGTGACGAGGCCGATGGCGAAGGCCAGGGTGTAGCCGGCCGCGAGCCACTGCAGGAACGCGGTGCCGCCGCCGAGGTCGGTCCGGATCGACGGGCCCGCGATCGCGATGACCGTGGCGTCGAGGAGGTCCATGATCTCGGCGGCGAGCACGATGGCGAGCACCCACCAGTACGAACGCTGTTCGGTTTTCACGAACACCGTTCTACGCGCGAACACTGTTCGTGTCAAGGCGGAGGTCAGTAGTATGTCGAGGTGCCGTCTGCCGCCATCCCCGCCCCACCGTGGCGGGCGCCGAAGAAAGCTCCGGCCGACCGCCAGCCCCTGAGCGCGGAGGCGGTGCTGCGCACGGCCCTGCGCCTGGTCGACCGAGACGGGCTCGACGCGGTGAGCATGCGGCGGGTGGCGCACGAGCTGGGCACCGGGCCGGCGTCGCTCTACGTGTACTTCGCCAACAAGGACGAACTGCTGGAGCAGCTCCTCGACCGGGTCGTCGGCGAGATCCCGCTGCCCCGCGCGGACGCGCCCGACTGGCGGGCCGAGGTCAAGGCCAGCTGCTTCGCCAGCCGCAACGTCTTCGTCGCCCATCGCGACCTGGTCCGGGTGGCCCGGGCCAACATCCCGACCGGGCCCAACTCGCTGCGTTATACCGAAGCGATGCTGGCGGTGCTGCGGGGGGCCGGTATTCCGGACCGGATCTGTGCGTGGAGCATGGATCAGATGTCGATGGTCATCGTCGCCGACTCCCTGGAGCAGGCCGTCCACGCCGACCTGGGCCGGCAGTCCGAGGCCGACGCCGAGCCCTACCTGCACCAGGTCCGCGACTACCTCGCGAGCCTCCCCGCCGACGAGTTCCCCAATCTGGTCGCCCTGGCCCCGACGATGATCGAGGGCAGTGGCGACGAGCGCTTCGCGTTCGCCCTCGACCTGATGCTCGACGGCCTGGCCCGCCACGCCCGGGCCGGGGGCGAAGACGGCCCGGCCCGCCACGCCCGCGCCCGACCGGGCACGGAAACACCGTCGACCGGCGGTGCGGCATGACCGCGATCGTGGGCCTGGTGCACCAGGGGACCGTGTACATCGGCGGCGACAGCGCGGGCGCCTCGGGCTGGAGCCTGACCGTCCGGGCCGACTCGAAGGTGTTCCACAACAACGGGTACCTCTTCGGCTTCACCACGTCCTTCCGCATGGGGCAGTTGATCCGTTACTCGCTGAAGCCCCCGAAACCCGTCGGCGACATCGAGCGCTTCATGGCGACCCGGTTCATCGACGCGGTCCGCGAATGCCTGAAGGCCGGCGGCTGGGCCCGCCGCGACAGCGAGCGCGAGGAGGGCGGCACGTTCCTGGTCGGGGTCAAGGGCCGGCTGTTCACGGTGCACGATGACTACCAGGTGGCCGAGGCGGCCGACGGCTACGCGGCGGTCGGTGTGGGCGACGAGATCGCGCTCGGCGCCCTGTTCGCGACCGCGCAGTCGCGGATGGCGCCGCAGCGGCGGGTGGAGACGGCGCTGCGGGCGGCCGAGCGGTTCAGCGCCGGGGTCCGCGGGCCGTTCGTGTGCCTGTCCCAGCCGCCCGGTGTCGTCGCGAGCTCCGGAAAGCTTTCGATGTGAACTATTGCCGTACCGTGTCGGCATGACGTTCTCGATCGTCGGGCGCTCGGCCGACGGACAGTCCCTCGGCGTGGCCGTGGCCAGCAAGTTCCTCGCCGTCGGGGCCGTCGTCCCGGCCGCCGCGACCGGGGCCGGGGCGCTCGCCACGCAGGCGTACGCGAACCTGGCGTATCGGGAGCAGGGCCTGGCGCTGCTGCGGACCGGCACCGCCGCCGCCGACGCGATCGCCGGCCTCACCGCCGCCGATCCGGGCCGGGCCCAGCGCCAGGTCGGTGTCGTCGCCGCGACCGGCCCGGGCGCGTCCTACACGGGCCCGGAGTGCTTCGCCTGGGCCGGCGGAGTGACCGGCGACGGGTACGCGATCCAGGGCAACATCCTGACCGGCCCCGAGGTCGTCGCGGAGATGGAGCGGGCCTGGCTCGCGAGTGCCGGCGCGAGCCTGCCCCGGCGCCTGCACGCCGCCCTGGCCGCCGGGGACGCCGCGGGCGGGGACAGCCGCGGCCGGCAGAGCGCGGCCGTCTACTCGGTGCGCCGGGGCGCGGGCTACGGCGGAGCCGCCGACACCGAGGTCGACCTGCGCGTCGACGACGACCCGGACCCGGTCGGCCGGATCGGTGCATTGATAAGCCTTTGGGAGTTGTACTTCAACAAGCCCGACCCCACCACCCTCCTACCGCTCGACGGCGACCTGGCGCAGGAGGTGCGGGCCCGGGTGCAAGCGCTCGGCTACGACTCCCTCGACGCGTGGGCCGGCGTCGAGAACCTGGAGGAGCGCCTCGCCGCCGACGCTATCGACCCGCTGGTGCTGGAGCAGCTGCGCGCAGCGCGGCCACGACCCTGACGATCGCGGGCCGTCCCGCGGCCGACGCGCGCACGGCCGCGGTGATCCGGCGTTCGAGGGGTTCGCGCAGCGGGTGCGCGGTCACGTCGTAGCGCGGGTCGACGGCCAGCTCCGGCAGCAGCGTCACCGACAGGCCGGCCTCGACGTGGGCCAGGAGCGGCCCGTAGGAGGCGAACAGGGCGGTGAGGTCCGGCTCGAACCCGGCCCGCCGCCCGGCGCGGGTGATGAGGTCGTGCGTCCACGAGCCCGGCCGCTCCGCGGACCACAGCGCATCCGAATAATCCGACAAGTTCGAAATGTCGCCCGGGTGGGAGGCTGGGTCGGCGGCGGTCACCAGGACCACGCGGTCGGTGGTGAGCGGGGTGTGCACGATGTCGTCGTCGACGGGGGCGGTGCCGTCGAACAGGTCCGCGGTCACGGCGACGTCGCACGCGCCCCGGCGCAGGGCCGGGACGCCCTCGGTCGGGTCGAGTTCGTGCAGGTCCACGCGCAGGCCCTGCGCGTCCGCGCGCAGCCGCTGGACGGCGACCAGGACGAACGTGTTGAGGGCGCTCGTGAACGCCCCGATCGTCAGCCGGCCGGTGGTGTCGAGGCCGGCCAGCTCGGCCTTCGCGGTCTCCATCTGGTCGAGGATCGTGCGGGCGTGCCGGGCCAGCACGAGACCGGCTTCGGTCAGGCGCAGGCGGCGCCCGGCCCGTTCGAACAGCCGCGCTCCGGCCTCCCGCTCCAGCACCGCGAGCTGCTGCGAGACCGTCGACGGGCTGAGGTGGGCGGCCTGCGCGACCGCGCGCACGGTGCCCAGCGCGGCGAGGTCGCCGAGCAGTTTCAGCCGCCACGGGTCGAGCACCCCTTTGTTCTACGTGACCGAACACGCTGTCCGCAAATGTGCGCTGGAACTGCACAGTGCGCGGTCGTAGCGTCGGGGCATGGCGGACTTCTGGAGTGACGTCGAGCGGCACGTCGTGCGCTACGGCGCGGCATTCACCCCCGAGATCATCGTCGGGGCCGAGGGCAGCCACGTGATCACCGAGAGCGGGCGGCGGATCCTCGACTTCACGTCGGGGCAGATGAGCGCCATCCTCGGGCACTCCCACCCGGAGATCGTGGCGACGGTCCGGCGGCAGGTCGGCGAGCTCGACCACCTGTTCAGCGGCATGCTGTCGCGGCCCGTGGTCGAGCTGTCCCGGCGGCTGGCCGAGTCGCTGCCCGACCCGCTGAGCAAGACGCTGCTGCTGACCACCGGCGCCGAGGCCAACGAGGCGGCCGTGCGCATGGCGAAGCTCGTCACCGGCGGCTACGAGATCGTGTCCTTCGCCCGCTCCTGGCACGGCATGACCCAGGCCGCGGCCGGCGCCACCTACAGCGCGGGCCGCCGCGGCTACGGCCCGCCCGCCCCGGGCAACTTCGCCATCCCGGCCCCGGACAGCTACCGGCCCGACTTCACCCGGCCCGACGGTTCGCTGGACTGGGAGCGGCAGCTCGACCACGCGTTCGCACTCTTCGACGCCCAGTCCACCGGTGCGCCCGCGGCCTGCCTGGTCGAGCCGATCCTGAGCTCGGGCGGTGTCATCGAGCCGCCCGTGGGGTACCTCCGCCGCCTGCTCGAGCAATGCCGGGAGCGGGGGATGCTGCTGATCCTCGACGAGGCCCAGACCGGGCTGGGCCGGACCGGCACCTGGTATGCGTTCGAGCGCGACGGCGTCGTCCCCGACATCATCACGCTCTCCAAGACCCTGGGCGCGGGCCTGCCCCTGGCCGCCGTGGTCACGTCGGAGGAGATCGAGCAGCGGGCGTACGAGCGCAGCTTCCTCTTCTACACCACCCACGTCAGCGACCCCCTGCCGGCCGCGGTCGGCAACACCGTGCTCGACATCCTGGAGCGCGACGGCCTCGACCGGCGCGCGGCCGAGCTGGGCGAGCGGCTGCGGCGCGGCCTGCTGGAGCTGCGGTCCCGCCACGAGGCGGTCGGCGACGTACGCGGCCGCGGCCTGCTGCAGGGCCTCGAGCTCGTCACCGACCGCGCCGCGAAGACCGGCGCGGAGCGGCTGGGCGCCGAGGTCACCCGCCGCTGCCTGGAGCTGGGCCTGCACATGAACGTCGTGCAGCTGCCCGGCATGGGCGGCACGTTCCGCATCGCCCCGCCCCTGACCAGCACCGACGAGGAGATCGACCGCGGCCTGGCGATCCTGGACGAGGCCCTCGAAAAAAGCCGCTAACCGAGGTCGTTGCGGACCGCGTACAGCGCGGCCTGGGTGCGGTCCTGGACGCCGAGCTTGGTCAGGATCGCGCTCACGTGGGTCTTGACCGTCTTCTCGGCCAGGCCCAGGGCGCGGGCGATCTCGCGGTTGGAGCGCCCCCGCGCGACCTCGGCCAGGACCTCGCGCTCGCGGGCGGTCAGGCGCACCCCCTCGGCCGGGCCGCCGTCCGTCAGCAGGCGGGCCACCTCGGGGTTGAGCAGGACGTGGCCGGCGTGGACGGCCCGGATCGCGGCGGCCAGGGCCGGTGGGTCGACGTCCTTGTACACGTAGCCGGCCGCGCCCGCGCGCACGGCCGGCAGGACCGCGGCCGGCTCGGTGAAGCTGGTGATGACCAGGACCCGGGCCCGGGCCGCGGCCGCCGCCAGGTCGTGCAGGGCCTGTACGCCGTCGCCGCCGGGCATGCGCAGGTCCAGCAGGATGACGTCCGGGTCGGTGCGGGCCGCCTCCGCCACGCAGCCCGCGCTGTCGGCGGCCTCGCCCACCACCACGATGTCGTCCTGCACGTCGAGGAAGGTGCGCAGTCCCTGCCGTACCACCGGATGGTCGTCCACGACGAGGACTCGGATCGGCTCAGGCACCCGGCACCTCCATCGTGACGACCGTGCCGTCGCCCGGCGCCGAGGAGATCAGGAGCCGGCCGCCGGCGGCCCGGGCCCGTTCGCGCATCGAGGCCAGCCCCAGCCGGCCCGGCTGCTCGGCGAGGGCGAAGCCGCGGCCGTTGTCGGCGATGGTCAGGGTCACGCCCGGCGGCGCGCGGCGCAGTTCCACGGTGATCGCCGTCGCGGCCGCGTGGCGCAGCGCGTTGTGCAGTGCCTCCTGGGCCACCCGGTAGGCCGCCTCCTCGGACGCGGCCGTGAGGGGCGGGAGGGCGTCGGCTTGAAAGGACAGTTCCGCCGGGTGTACCCGCCGCAGGAGCTCGATCTGCCGGCGCAGGGCCGAGCCGAGGCCCTCACCGGCCAGATCGATCGGGCGGAGACCGACGACGATGGCCTTGAGCTCCGCGGTCGCCTCGGCCGCCAGCCGCCGCACGACGTCCAGCTCCGCGGCCGCGCGGGCCGGGTCGCGCCCGATCAGCGCGAGCGCGGCGTCGGCCGTGAGCCGGAGGCTGAACAGCTTCTGCGTCACCGCGTCGTGCAGCTCGCGGGCGATCCGCTGCCGCTCCTCCACAATGGACAGCTCGCGGCCGCGCTCGTAGAGGCGGGCGTTGACGATGGCGATCGCGGCGTGCGCGGCCAGGAGCTTCAGCAGCTCCTCGTCGCCGGCGTCGAACGGGCCGCCGTGCTTGTTGGCCAGGAACAGCTCGCCCAGGATCTCGGCACCGTCCACAATGGGCATGCCGAGGAAGTCGGCCATCTCGGGGTGGCCGCTGGGCCAGCCCTCGAAGCTCGGGTGCGTGCGGATGTCGGCCGTGCGGACCGGGTCGGGGTCGCGCAGCATCGCGCCGAGCAGGCCGTGCTGGCGCGGGATCGGGCCGATGCGGCGCCACTGCTCGGCGGTGAGGCCGTCGGCCAGGAACTCGCGGAACGAGCCGTTGCCGTCGGGGATGCCCAGCGCGGCGTACTGCGCGCCGAGGAGCCGCCGGGCCGCGGCGACGATCGTCTGCAGGACCTCGCGCACCGAGCGGTGGGCGGTGACGGCCAGCACCGCCGCGCTCACCTCGCGCAGCTCGTCCCGATCGCATCCGGCCATGTGCTCCACGGTACCGATGCCGGGGCTGCGTTTGCTCGGTCCTGGGACCGGCCCTGACGTAGGTCCAAAGGACCAGGGCCGCACCGGTCCACGGCCCGATGCCCCCGGCTCGGGCCCTCAATACCTTGGGTGGCATGAACAAGCCAACCGCCATCGTCACCGGCATCTCCCGCGGCCTCGGTCAGGCCATCGCGGCGGCGCTCACCGGCGCCGGTTGGACGGTCATCGGCGACGGGCGCAGCCTGACCGCCCAGCGGCGCGGGCACGTCCCCGGCGACGTCACCGACTCGTGGCACCGCGGGCTGCTGGTCGAGACCGCGCTGGAGACCGGCCGGCTCGACCTGCTCGTCAACAACGCAGGCATCCTCGGGCCCAGCCCGCAGCCGTTCCTGGCCGACTACCCGGACGCCGAGCTGCGCCGCGTGTTCGAGGTCAACGTCGTCGCGCCGCTCGCCCTCACCCAGCTGGCCCTGCCGGCCCTGCGCGACCACGGTGGCGCCGTCGTGAACATCAGCTCGGACGCGGCCACGGGCGCCTACCCGGGCTGGGGTGGCTACGGCGCCGCCAAGGCCGCGGTCGAGCAGCTCAGCAACGTCCTGGCGGCGGAGGAGCCGAAGCTGCGGGTGTGGTGCGTCGACCCCGGCGACCTGCGGACCCGGATGCACCAGGAGGCGTTCCCGGGCCAGGACATCAGCGACCGGCCGCGGCCCGAGTCGGTGATGCCCGCGTTCCTCGCGCTGCTCGCCGAGCGGCCCGCGTCCGGGCGGGTCAAGCTGTGACCGCGGTGCTGGACTTCGCGCTGCCGGCGGAGCTGGAGGCGCACGAGCCGCCGGAGGCCCGGGGGCTGGCGCGGGACGGGGTGCGGCTGCTCGTCGCGTCCCCCGACGGTGTCGCCCACCGGCGGTTCACGGACCTGCCGGAGCTGCTGCGCCCCGGGGACGTGCTGGTGGTCAACACGTCCGGGACGCTCGCGGCTTCGGTGCGGGTGGTGGGGGTACCGCTGCGACTGCACTTCTCCACCCGATTGCCGGACGGGCGGTGGGCCGTCGAAGTCCGCGACGGGGACCGGCACCCGCACCCCGGTGCGCCCGGCGAACTGCGGCTCCCGGGCGGGGCGAGCGTCACGCTGGAGGAGCCGTACACGCACGGGCGCCTGTGGGCGGCGACGGTGCGCACGGACGTCCCCGTGCCCGAGTTCCTGCGGCGCTACGGCGAGCCGATCCGATACCCGTACGTCCGCCGGCGGTGGCCCCTCGCCGCCTACCAGACCGTCTTCGCCCGCGAGCCCGGCAGCGCCGAGATGCCCAGCGCGGCCCGGCCGTTCAGCGAGCGGGTCGTGACCCGCCTGGTCGCGGCGGGCGTGCGGTTCGCGCCGCTGGTCCTGCACACCGGGGTCGCCTCGCCGGAGGCGCACGAGCGGCCCTACCCGGAGTGGTTCACGGTCCCCGAGACCACCGCCCGCCTGGTCAACGACACCCGGGCCGCCGGTGGGCGGGTCATCGCCGTCGGCACCACCGCCGTGCGGGCCCTGGAGAGCACCGCGGCACCCGACGGGCGGGTCGCGGCCCGCACCGGGTACACCGAGCTGATCGTCACCCCGCAGCGCGGCGTCGCCGCCGTCGACGGACTGCTGACCGGCTTCCACGAGCCCCGCGCCTCGCACCTCGACCTGCTGGCGGCGGTCTCGTCCGGGTGCGTGCTGGGCGCCGCGTACGCCGAGGCGGTCCGCACGCGCTACCTGTGGCACGAGTTCGGGGACGTGAACCTGCTGCTGCCATGAGCGGTAGGGTGCTGCGGATGGACGATGTGGTCGCCGAAGCGCTGCGGCAGTTCAACGCGCGGCTCGACGTGTTCGACCCGGCGCCCGGGCCGGCGGTGGCCTCGGTGCGGGTCGGGGAGCAGGTCATCGCCTTGCGGGCGCCGGTGGTCAAGGCGTTGACCGAGGCGCTGCTGCGGTATCAGGACCCGCGGGACCGGGGCGTGTGCGACCACTGCGGCGGGCCGCGGCTGGACGACAACTTCGTCTGCGCCGACTGCGGGCGGCCCAGCGGCGTCTTCGGCCGGCTCCTGGCCGAGCGCGTGTCCCGTTACGAGCCCCCGGCGGAGCTCTCCTGATCCTTCACCACTGCGCGGAGGCGGCCGAACTCCGCGGCCAGGTCCGCCAGCTGGTAGTGGGCGTTCAGGCCGCTCGGGTTGGGCAGGATCCACAGCCGCGTCGGGGCGAGCGCGGTCGCGTCCTGCGGGCCGACCTTGGCGCCCTGGATGCCGAACGCCGTCCGGTAGGCGGTGACGCCCAGGACGGCCAACCAGCGCGGTGCGTACTCGGCGACCTTCGCCCGCAGGATCTCGGCGCCCGCGGTCAGCTCCGCGCGGGTGAGCTCGTCGGCGCGGGCGGTGGCCCGGGCGGCCAGGTTGGTGATGCCCAGGCCCCAGGTCGGCAGCCGGTCCTGCTCGTCCGGGCGGAGCTGGCGCGGGGTGAAGCCGGAGCGGTGCAGGGCCGGCCAGAAGCGGTTGCCGGGGCGGGCGAAGTGGTGGCCGGTCGCCGCCGACCACAGGCCCGGGTTGATGCCGCAGAGCAGGACGTCGAGCCCGGGCGCGATGACGTCCGGTAAGAGACGGTCGGCGGCGGCCAGCAGTTCAGCGCGCGTGAAGGTCGACGGCATGCCGACAAGCATGCCTGGAAACCGATCGCTTTCCGGGACCATCGAGCCATGGACCTCGATGCGGTGCTGGCACTGTGGGATCAGCCCAGTGTGGCGGCGGACTTCCGGAAGTACTACGCCGACCCCGTCCCGGTGAACGGCGCCCCCGTCACCGCCGAGGGGCTGGCCGCGCGGGCGTGGGCGCTCCAGACGGCGTTCGCGGACCGGCGGACGGAGCTGGTGCACCGGATCGAGACCGGCGACCAGATCGTCATCGGCTTCTACATGCACGTGCGGCACGTCGGCCCCTACGACACACCCCTCGGCCGGGTCGAGGCGACGGGCCGGCAACTGCGGATCCGGGTCAACGACATCCTGACCGTGCGCGACGGGCTCATCACCGACATCTGGGTGATGAGTGACGATGTCGATCTCATGCGACAGCTGGGGCAGCTGCAGTCTAGCGTCGAGGCATGAGCGAGCGGCGGTTGATTTCCAGCGGGTCCACGTTCGAGCGGGAGATCGGATACTCCCGGGCGGTCGTCGACGGCGACTGGGTGCACGTGTCCGGGACGACCGGGTTCGACTACGCGGCGATGACGATCTCGGACGACGTGGTCGAGCAGGCCGAGCAGTGCTGGCGCAACATCGACGCCGCGCTCGAGGAGGCCGGCGCGACCCCGGCCGACGTGGTGCGGGTCCGCTACCTGCTGCCGTCCGCGGCCGACTTCGAGCCGTGCTTCCCGGTGCTGCGGCGCTGGCTGGGCGACGTCCGCCCGGCCGCCACCATGCAGGTGTGCGGCCTGTCCGATCCCCGCATGAAGATCGAGATCGAGGTGACGGCGCACAAGCGATAGTCGGATTGCCGTCAGTCCTCGATCAGCCGGCGGTCAGTCCTCCGTCAGGGTGATCTCCAGGGCGTGGGCGAAGAGGCCGACGAGCTCGTCGACGTCCGCGCCGGCGATCGTGGCGCCGGCCAGGCCCTGGATGCCGGTGGCGCCGGCCATGGTGCAGGACTCGAAGCGGGCGCCGGTCGCGTTGGCGCCGGTGAACACCGCCCCGGACAGGTCGCAGCCGCTGAACGTGGCCCCGGTCAGGTCGGCGTCGGTGAAGTCGGCGCCGACCAGGTCGGTCGAGGTGAAGAACACCGAGTGCAGCTGCGCGTCGCGAAACACGCTGCGCTCGGCCCGGCAGTCGCGGACCGTCACGTCCCGCAGCGTGCCGCCCAGCCACTGCAGCCCGGCCAGGCCGCAGTCGCGCAGCGTGACGCGGTGCAGGACGGAGTGGTCGGCGTGCACGTGGTCGAGGGCGGTCCGCTCGAGCAGGCAGTCGGTGAGGATCGCGCCGGACAGGGCGGTGCCGGTCAGATCCGTGCGGTTGAAGCGGCACTGGACGAACTGCGCCGACTTCGCGCTGCGGCCGGTCAGCGCCAGGTCGTAGAAGCCGATGGCCTGGTAGGCGGCGTCGTCGCGGAGGTCGTCCTCGTCAACCGTGCCAAGCGTCAGGGCCTTGGGCGGGCGCGGCCGGGCGGGGCCGGGGCGGGCCGCGGACACCATCGGAAAGGCGCCGGTCGCGAACGTGCCGGCGTCGAACGTCCTTCCCGGGGCGGCGTGCCGCGGAGCCTGACGGGGCGGCGCCGAACCGTGCGGCGTCGGCTGCGAGGGGACCGCGGGGGAGGCCATGGGTGTGACATTAGTGACTGGTGTGACTAAGCGTCACATCGGGCGGGGCCCTGGGGGAAAAATCGACGGGCAATTGCCCGCGCGTGTGCCTAAGCTTGCGGACGCCATGTCTGAAACGCCCCCGCCGACCAGCCTGACCGAGCTGCGCGCTCGCCTCGCCGGGTTGATGCCCCAGGACCAGCACCGGCTGCGGCGCCGGATCGACGGGGCGAAGCGCTCGCGCAACGCCCAGGGCATCGCCGAGGCCATCAAGGCCGACGTCGAGCGGGCCGAGCAGCGCGTCGCCGCCCGCCGGGCCGCCCGGCCGGAGATCACCTACCCGGAGCAGCTGCCGGTCAGCCAGCGCAAGGACGAGATCCTCGAGCAGATCCGCGACCACCAGGTGGTGATCGTCGCCGGGGAGACCGGGTCGGGCAAGACGACCCAGCTGCCGAAGATCTGCCTGGAGCTCGGCCGCGGCGTCACCGGCCAGATCGGGCACACCCAGCCGCGGCGGATCGCGGCCCGGACCGTGGCCGAGCGGGTCGCCGAGGAGCTGCACACCGAGCTCGGGGCGACGGTCGGGTTCAAGGTGCGCTTCACCGACCAGTCGTCGGAGCAGACGATGGTCAAGGTGATGACCGACGGCATCCTGCTGGCCGAGATCCAGCAGGACCGGCTGCTGCGCAAGTACGACACCCTCATCATCGACGAGGCCCACGAGCGCAGCCTCAACATCGACTTCATCCTGGGGTACCTCAAGCAGCTCCTGCCTCGCCGCCCCGACCTCAAGCTCATCATCACGTCGGCCACGATCGACCCCGAGCGGTTCTCCCGGCATTTCGGCAACGCCCCGATCGTCGAGGTGTCCGGACGCACCTACCCCGTCGAGGTCCGGTATCGCCCGCTGGCGGCGCCGGACGAGGGCGAGGACGAGGTCGACCAGTTCGACGCCATCGCCCTGGCCGTCATGGAGCTGCAGGACGAGGGCCCCGGCGACGTGCTCGTCTTCCTCTCCGGCGAGCGGGAGATCCGCGACACCGCCGACGCGCTGACCAAACTGGACCTGCCCGGCACCGAGATCCTGCCGCTGTTCGCCCGGCTCTCCTTCGCCGAGCAGCACCGCGTGTTTCAGCCGCACCGCGGGCGCCGGGTCGTGCTCGCCACCAACGTGGCCGAGACCTCGCTGACCGTCCCCGGCATCAAGTATGTCGTCGACCCCGGAACGGCCCGGATCTCGCGGTACAGCCACCGCTTGAAGGTCCAGCGCCTGCCGATCGAGCCGGTCTCCCAGGCCTCGGCCAACCAGCGCAAGGGCCGCTGCGGGCGCACCTCCGACGGTATCTGCGTCCGGCTCTACAGCGAGGACGACTTCAACGCCCGGCCCGAGTTCACCGACCCGGAGATCCTGCGCACCAACCTGGCCTCCGTCATCCTGCAGATGATCTCGCTCGGCCTGGGCGACCTCGGCGCGTTCCCGTTCATCGACCCGCCCGACAAGCGCAATGTCACCGCCGGTGTGCAGCTCCTCGAGGAGCTCGGCGCGCTGGAGCCGGGGCCGACCCTGACCCCGCTCGGGCGGCGGCTGTCGCAGCTGCCGGTCGACCCGCGGCTGGCCCGGATGGTCCTGGAGGCCGAGAAGAACGGCGCCGTCCGCGAGGTCATGGTGATCGCCGCGGCACTGTCCATTCAGGACCCGCGTGAGCGCCCGGCCGACAAGCAGGCCCAGGCCCAGCAGTCGCACGCCCGGTTCGCCGACAAGGACTCCGACTTCACCGGCTTCATCAACCTGTGGAACTACCTGCAGGAGCAGCAGCGGGAGCTCTCCAGCAACCAGTTCCGCAAGCTGTGCCGGGCCGAATACCTGAACTATCTGCGGGTCCGCGAGTGGCAGGACATCTACAGCCAGCTCCGCCAGGTCCTCAAGACGATGGACGTGACACCCAACGAGGAGCCGGCGGCCGCCTACCCGATCCACGTCTCCCTGCTGGCCGGGCTGCTGTCGCACATCGGGTTGAAGGACGGGGACAAGCACGAGTACCTCGGCGCCCGCAACGCCAAGTTCGCCGTCTTCCCCGGTTCGGCGTTGTTCCGCAAGACCCCGCGCTGGGTGATGGCGGCCGAGCTGGTCGAGACCACCCGCCTCTGGGCCCGGGTCGCCGCGAAGATCGAACCGGAGTGGATCGAACCCCTGGCCCAGCATCTGGTGAAGCGGCAGTACAGCGAGCCGCACTGGGAGCGCAAACAGGCCGCGGTCATGGCGATCGAGCGGGTCACCCTCTACGGCGTGCCGATCGTCACCAACCGCAAGGTCAACTACGGCCGGATCGACCCCGAACTGTCCCGGGAACTGTTCATCCGCCACGCGCTCGTCGAGGGCGACTGGGAGACCCAGCACGCGTTCTTCGCCGAAAACCGCCGCCTGCTCGAGGAGGTCGAGGAGCTCGAGGCCCGGGCCCGCCGCCGTGACCTCCTCGTCGACGACGAGACCCTCTTCGACTTCTACGACAACCGGCTCCCCGCCGAGGTCGTCTCCGGCCGGCACTTCGACAGCTGGTGGAAGAAGACCCGCCGCGACTCCCCCGAGCTGCTGACGTTCGACCTGGCGATGCTCGTCAATGCGGGTGTGGATGTGGTACGGCAGGAGCAGTACCCGGACGCCTGGGAGCAGGACGGCCGCCGCTTCGCCCTCACCTATCAGTTCGAACCGGGCCGGGAGGCCGACGGCGTAACCGTCCACATCGGACTTCCGCTGCTGGGCTCGGTGCGCGACGCCGACTTCGCCTGGCAGGTCCCCGGCCTGCGCGAAGACCTGGTGACCGCGCTCATCAAGTCCCTGCCGAAGGCGACCCGCCGCAATTTCGTCCCCGCCCCCGACACCGCCCGCGACGCGCTGCTCGACATGCCACCCCGCGCCGCCGACCTGCTCGACTCCCTGGAGCTGGCCCTGCGCCGGATGACCGGCATCTCGGTGCCGCGAGCCGAGTGGGACTGGTCCAAGGTCCCGGAGCACCTCAAGATGACGTTCCGGATCGTCGACGACGCCGGCCAGGTTCTGGGCGAAGGCAAAGATCTGGGGGTACTGCGAGCACGCCTGGCCCCCCGCCTCGAGAAAACGGTCGCCGAGGCCGCCGTCGACGTCGTGCGCAAGGGCACGACGCGCTGGGAGTTCGGCACCCTGCCCCGCCGCCTCGACCGCACCGTCGCCGGCCACACCCTGACCGTCTACCCGGCCCTCGTCGACGAGGGCGAGTCGGTCGCGGTCCAGGCGTTCGACATACCCGCCCGCCAGGAGTACGAGATGTGGCGCGGCACCCGCCGCCTCCTGCAGCTCACCCTCCCACCCCCGGCCCGTTTCGTGCAGGGCCGCCTCTCCAACACCGACAAGCTGGCGTTGAGCCGCAACCCGCACCGCAACGCCGTGGACCTCCTGGACGACTGCGCCGCCGCCGCCATCGACCAGCTCATGACCGACGCGGGCGGCCCGGCGTGGGACGAGGCCGCGTTCACCGCGCTACGCGACAAGGTCCGAGCCGACCTGGTCGACTTGACGCTGGACATCGTGGGCAGCGTGCGCAAGATCCTGGCCGCGTCGTACGACGTGGAGCAGCGCCTGGCCCGCACGAAGAACCCGCTCCTGCTGCCGGCCCTGACCGACATGCGCGGCCAGCTGGCACGGCTGGTCTACCGAGGCTTCGTCACCGACACCGGCTGGCAACGCCTACCGGACTTGGAACGCTACCTGAGGGCCATCGAAAAACGCCTCGAGAAGGTGCCGACGGACACGGCCCGAGACCGCGACCGGATGCTGACGGTCCAGGAAGTCCAGAAGGAGTACGACCAACTCCTGTCGTCGACGCCGATGACCCCCCAACTCCGCGAGATCCGCTGGATGATCGAAGAACTCCGAGTAGGCCTCTTCGCCCAATCCCTGGGCACCGCCTACCCGATCTCCGACGTCCGCATCTACCGAGCCATGGACACCCTCCCGACCTGACCCACTCCCCCTGACCTACCCGCCCACGGTCGGCGTGGGGGCGTGGGGGTGGGCGACGGTTCAAGGGACCGGGGTCAGCAGGCCCCAGCTGCGGATTCGGGTCGGGTGGAGGCGGAGGAGTTCGCGGCTCAGGCCCGGGTGTAGTGGGTCCGTGTCGGCGAGGGCTTCGGCTTCGGCTCGGATTTCCACGCCTCGGACCTGCCAGGGGGTGTAAGACGCGATGTCGTCCACCACGAAACTTACCTTCGGGTTCGCGCGCACGTTGGCGAACTTCTTGCTCGCGCCCAAGTTGTGGCCGCCGATGTCGATCGTGCCCAGCGCGGCGTTGTAGGCGAAGCCTACCGGGTTGTTGTGCGGGTAGCCGCTTGGCAAGATCGTGGCCAGGCGTCCCAGCCGTTGGGTGGCCAGGTACGCCTGTTCCACGTCGCTGAATTCGAGCATGCCGGCAAGCCTGCTACCTCAACCTACGTTGAAGTCAACGCGAGAACACTTCAGTGCAGGAGAGGGTCGGCGCGGTCGCGTACGTCGGCGTACACCTCGCGGACGCCGGCGGTCGCTGCGCCCTCGGCTTCGACGGCTGACACGGGCCACGCCGGGGCGTCGGGGGTGGCCCGCAGCGCCCACGCCGCCTGCCTGGCCGCGCCCAACGCCACATACTCCCCCGGCGCCGGCACGCTGACCGGCACACCGAGCAGACCCGGCGCGATCGCCCGCACGGCTGGTGACGCGGCCGCACCGCCGATGAGCAACACCCGCCGCACTGGTACTCCCAGCGCCCGCACAGCATCCAGACCGTCCGCGAGCCCGCACAGCATGCCCTCGTACGCGGCCCGCGCCAAGTTCGACGGGCTCGCGTTGCCGCGGGTGAGGCCGTTGAGCAGGCCGCGCGCGTCGGGCCGGTTGGGTGTGCGCTCCCCGTCCAGGTATGGCAGGAGGGTCAGCCCGCCCGCGCCCGGCTCGGCGGCCAGGGCGAGCTCGTCCAGCGTGGACAGTGACACGCCCAGCAGGGCGGCCACGGCGGTCAGGACGCGGGCCGCGTTCAGCGTGGCGACCAGCGGCAGGTACAGCCCGGTCGCGTCGGCGAAACCCGCCACGGTGCCGGTCGGGTCGCCGATCGGGGCGGCACTCACCCCGAAGACGGTGCCGGAGGTGCCCAGGGACACCACCAGGTCGCCGGGGCCCAGGCCGAGCCCGAGCGCCGCCGCCATGTTGTCGCCCGTGCCCGCGGCCAGCAGCGCTCCGGCCGCGGTCTCGCCCACCACCTCGGCCGGGCCGGCCACGCGCGGGAGGGCCAGGTCCCGGCCGAAGCCGAGACGCAGCAGGTCGGTGCGGTACTCACCGGTCGCCGGTGACCAGTATCCGGTGCCGGAGGCGTCGCCCCGGTCGGTGGTCGGGTCGCCGCCCCCGGCGCGGAGCCGGTGCGTGATCCAGTCGTGCGGGAGCATGACCGACGCGGCCCGGGCGGCCACGGCGGGCTCGTGCTCGGCGACCCAGCGCAGCTTGGTGACGGTGAAGCTGGCCACCGGCACCAGCCCGACGGCGTCGGCCCAGCCGCCCGCGCCGCCGGAGAGCTCGGCGATGAGGTCCGTGGCCGCGCCCGCGGAGCGGGTGTCGTTCCACAGCAGGGCGTCGCGGACGACCTCACCGGCCTCGTCGAGCAGCACCATGCCGTGCTGCTGACCGCCGACACCGATCGCCGCGACCCCGTCGAGCAGCCCGCCCGCCGTTGCCGCCTGGAACGCCTCCCACCAGTGCGCGGGCGCGACCTCGGTGCCGTCCGGATGCCCGGCCCGCCCCTCCCGCACCACCGCGCCCGTGTCCGCGTCGCAGACCAGCACCTTCGTCGACTGGGTGGACGTGTCCACCCCGGCGACCAGCGTCATGCCACCGCCTCCGCCCGGCCGTCCGCGCCGCCGGCACCGCGCGGCGCGAGGACGCCGCCCGTTCCACGCCGCAGCGCACCGGCCACGAACGCACCCCGCGCAGGCTGCGGCGCCGACGCGCCCGCGAAGCGCCGGCTGAGGCCGCGGTCGACCTCGGCCAGCAAGTCGCCGGGCGATCCGCCGAACAGCGGACCGGTCATGAACGGACCCCGAGGAGGTGCTCCATGGCGAGCTGGTCGAGGACCTCGAACGCGCCGCCGCGGGCGGCGAGCTGGTCGACGTCGAACTCCTCCTTGCGCAGCGAGGCGATGGTCTCGCCGGCGGCCAGGGTCGGCTGCTGCAGTTCGTCGACGCGGGCGGCGGCGAGGGCGGCGGCCACGTCCGGGTCGGCGCGGAAGGCGCGGACCTTGTCGCGCAGGATCAGGTAGTTGCGCATGCAGGCGGCC
The DNA here is from genome assembly GCF_044454505.1 of Dactylosporangium sp. NPDC051541. Taxonomy (NCBI): domain Bacteria; kingdom Bacillati; phylum Actinomycetota; class Actinomycetes; order Micromonosporales; family Micromonosporaceae; genus Dactylosporangium; species Dactylosporangium sp. NPDC051541. Next base: position 62,842 of record NZ_JBITDU010000003.1, on the reverse strand, counting down.
GCGGTCGCCCAGACGCCGTCGTAGTCCTCGGTGCGCGGGGGCTTGTAGTCGAAGTGGCGGTAGCCGGTGTAGCCGCCGGTCTCGAGCACGTCGACGGTCCAGAACGCGCCGCGCAGGTTGCCCGCGCCGAAGCGGAGGTCCTGGTCGAACCGCGGGCCGTGCTGCCCGTTGAGGTCGATGTGGAACAGCTTGCCGTGCCACAGGGCCTGGGCGATGCCGTGCGCGAAGTTGAGGCCGGCCATCTCCTCGTGACCGACCTCGGGGTTGAGGCCCACCCGGTCGGGCTCGTCGAGGGTGGAGATGAGCGCGAGGGCGTGGCCGATGGTCGGCAGAAGGATGTCGCCCCGGGGCTCGTTCGGCTTGGGTTCCAGGGCGAAGCGGATGTCGTACCCCTGCTCGCGCACGTATTGGCAGAGCAGGTTGAGGCCTTCGCGGTAGCGGTCGAGGGCGGCCGCCACGTCCTTGGCCCCACCGGACTCGGCGCCCTCGCGGCCGCCCCACAGCACGTAGGTCTCGGCCCCCAGCTCGGCCGCGAGGTCGATGTTGCGCAGGACCTTCTTGATGGCGAAGCGCCGCACCGCGCGGTCGTTGGACGTGAACCCGCCGTCCTTGAAGATCGGGTGGCTGAACAGGTTGGTGGTGACCATCTCCACCCGGATGCCGGTCTCGCCGAGCGCGTCCTTGAACCGGCCGATGAGCTTGTCGCGGGTCGCGTCGTCGCTGCCGAACGGGAACAGGTCGTCGTCGTGGAACGTGACGGCGGCGGCGCCGAGGTCGGAGAGGCGGTGCACGGCCTCCACGGAGTCCAGCGGCGCGCGGGTCGGGCCGCCGAAGACGTCCTGGGCCTGCCAGCCGACGGTCCAGAGCCCGAAGGAGAACTTGTCTTCGCGCTGGGGCTGGTAATCGTTCATGGAAACCTCTTCGCGGGCGGGGGTGTGTTGGCGGGTTGCCGCACACGTTACGCCGCGCCCGGGGGTTAGTTCAAGAAAATGACTAACCCCATTTCAGGCCCGGAAGACCACCCGGTAGTACGTCTCCGAGTGCTGCAACGCCAGGAGCACGGCGCCGCGCACCTCCGCGTCCGGGCCCAGCTTCGACGCCCGGATCTCGACCCCGCGCAGGGCCGGGGCCAGGGCGTGCTTCGCCGCGGCGGCCCGCAGCGGGTCCAGCAGCAGATCCCCTATGGCGGCTAAACCACCGCCCACAACGACCAATGCCGGGTTGTACGCGTTGATGAGCCACGAAGCCGCCAGCCCGAGGTGCTCACCCACCTCCGCGATCACCCGCCGCGCCACCTCGTCGCCGGCCCGCGCGGCCGCGGTCACGTCCCGGGCGTCGAAGCCGTCCAGCCCCGCCCGGCGGGCCGCCCGCACGATCGCCGGGCCCGACGCGACGGTCTCCAGGCAGCCGACCTTGCCGCAGTTGCAGGGCTCGGTGTTGCCCGGCACCGCGTTGTGCCCGATCTCGCCGGCCGTCCCGCCGACGCCGTGGAAGACGCGGCCGTCCGACAGCACCCCGGCGGACAGACCGGTCCCGGTGTACAGCAGCGCGAGGTCGCCGACCCGCTCCCCGGCGCCCTCGAGGTTCTCGGCGACAGCGGCCGCCTGACCCGCGTTGTGCACGTACACCGGCGCGTCGTCCAGGGCGGCCGCGAGCAGGTCGCGGACCGGCACGTCGCGCCAGCCGAGGTTGGGGGCGAGCAGGCAGACGCCGGCGTGGAAGTCGGTGAGGCCGGGCAGCACCGCGCCGACCGCTGCGATCTTCGCGCCCGGCAGCCCCGCGCCGGCGATCGCGTCCTTCGCTTCCGCGGCGACCTGTGACAGTACCAATGCGGGATCTTGCGTTTTGGGGGTTTCCAGCTCCCGGCGGGCGACCTCCTCGCCGGTGGCGTCGCCGATCGCGATCGTGGTCCGCCGGGCGCCGATGTGCACGCCGACGACGAGCAGGGAGCGGGCGTTGAACTCCAGCAGGATCGGCGGGCGCCCGCCGCTGACCGCGGTCGAGCCGGGGCCGATCTCGCGGACCAGGCCCTCGGCGATCAGCTCGTCGACGATCGCCGACACGGTCGGCTTGGCCAGGGTCGTGGACCGCGCGATGCTCGCCCGCGACACCGGTCCACCCTCCTTGACCAGGGCCAGCACCAGCGAGCGGTTGACCTCGCGCATGACGTTGTGATCGGCGCCCCGCCGCGGTTCTTCGGTCCGCATAATCCGACAACGCTACCCCGGCGATCACGCGCGAGCGGCCACCGTCCATATTGGTACCGGACACCAATGCCATCAGCCCGGCCGGAAAGGCAGGAGTTCGATGCACATCTCGGCGCGCGGGGACTATGCGGTTCGCGCCTCACTCGGGCTCGCCGCGGCCTATCCCGCGGTGGTGTCGGCCGCGGGCCTGGCCGACGAGCAGGACATGCCGCGAAAGTTTCTCGAGGCGGTGCTGGGCGACCTGCGCCGCGCGGGGCTCGTGCGCGGGCAGCGGGGCGTCGACGGCGGCTACGTGCTGACCCGGCAGCCCTCGGAGATCATGGTCGGCGACGTGCTGCGCGCGGTCGACGGCCCCCTGGCCGAGGTGCGCGGCGTGCGCCCGGAGGAGGCCATGTACTCGGGGACCGCCGAACACCTCCAGCAGCTCTGGGTCGCGGTGCGGGCCGCGGTGCGCAACGTGCTCGACGAGGTCAGCCTGGCCGACGTCGTGCGCGGCCGGATGCCCGCCCACGTGCGCCGCCTGACCACACCCCCGGCCGCCTGGCAGCCGCGCTGATCCGCGGTTTCCGGCCTTTTGCCCAGGTTACGGACCTACCCTCGGATTATGTCGAAAGCGCACGACCCGTACCTGCAGGCGGCCGAGGGGTTCATGCACAGCATCCGCGCGGAGCTGGACATGGCCGACGACCTGGCGATGGACCGCACGCTGCGGGTGACACAGACGTATGCCCTGCTGAGCATCGCCCGGTCGCTCAACGAGATGATCGAGCGCGGCCCGCAGGGGGACCACGACCCGCTGATCGCCTCCGCCACGGCCCTGCAGAACTAGCGCTCCGTGCGCGCGGCCGTGCACGTTGGTGCTTTGTGCGACGCCGGACGCTACGCGAGCGGCCCGAGGTTCTTCACGTAGTCGGCGGCGGTCGCGGCCGGGTCGGCCAGCTCCGGCTCGGCGACGGCCAGACCCGGTTCGACCAGGGCGGCCTTGAGCTCGCCGAGCAGCTCCCGCAGGTGGCGCTCGGCCGCGTCGGCCTGCGGCTGGATGCCGGCGGTGACCACGGTCACAGCCGGGATGCCCTTGAGGCCGTCGGCGGGCAGCTGGTCGATGAGCACCTTGAGCACGCCCGTGTAACTTCCCTTGTACGTCGGGGTGGCGATCACCAGCAGGCTCGCCCCCCGCAGCGCGGCCACGGCCTCGGCCACCGCCTCGTCGCCGGCCTGCAGCAGCCCGACGCCGAGCGCACTCACCTCGACGACCCGCGGAGCGGCCGCCCCTTCGCGCTCGGCCAGCGCGACGCCGACCGCTTCGGCCAGGCGCGACGTGCGCGAACCCGGCCGCGGATTTCCAGAGACCACTACGATCATGTGCCGATCCTATCGCCTAGCTAACCGATAGGAAAAGAGCACTTAGGGCGACGGAGGTCTCGGCGACCTCGGCCGCGGAGGTCTCGGCCGCGGCCGCCTGCGTCCCGGGGCAGCGGTGGTGCGTCGCGATCCGCGGGGGCCGGTGCAGGTGTCGCCGGGGAGGCGGTGCGGCGTGCGCAAGGTGACATGCACCGCCCAGCCGCAGCGTGGCGGCCCGCCGGTCGCTCGTCAGACCCAGGCCCGCCGATCGCTCCTCCAGCGGCCCACCAGGCGCTCCTCAGACCCAGGCCCGCCAGGCTCTTCCGGCGGCCCGCCAGGCGCTCCTCAGACCCAGGCCCGCCGGTCGTCGCTCTTCGGACTGCCGGCCGGTCGCTCCTCAGGCGGCCCGCCGGTCGCTCGTCAGACCCAGGCCCGCGGATCGGCGACCAGGTCGCGGACCCGCTCCGGCAGCTCGCCGGTGACGACATCCTCGATGGTGACCGTCTCCAGGATCAGCCGCTCGTTGGCCCGCAGCGCGATCCACACGTCCTGCAGGGCCTGGGCCGCGCCGTGGTAGCCGAGCTCCTCCGGCCGCTGCCCGCGCACGTTCGCCAGGGGGCCGTCGATGACCCGAATGATCTCGGCGAGGGAGATTTCGGCGGACGGGCGGGCGAGGCGGTATCCACCCTCGGGCCCGCGCTGGGCGACCACGACCCCGCCGCGGCGCAGCTGCAGCAGGATGCTCTCCAGGAACTTCGGCGGGATCTGCTGGGCGGCCGCCAGGCGGTCCGCGGTCACCAGCTTGCCGTCGGCCGACGTGGCCGCCAGCTCCGCCACCGCGCGCAGCGCGTAATCCACTCGGGCCGAAAGGCGCATACCCTCATCCTGCCACGCGACCTGCGCTTTACCGTCAACCCCCGATGGTCCTTCCGCTTTCGGCCCGCCGGAGATCGAGGCACCGCCTTTCGTTTTTCGGACCGCGGGAACCGCGGACGCCGAAGGGAGGCGCCCCGGCGCCGACCGGTGTCTCGCGGGAGGAACGGACCGCACGTCCCGCGGACCCGAGTCACGGCTTCGGCTCTTCGGCGTTCAGCTGCCGCTCTGCTCTTCGGCTCTTCGGCGTTCAGCTGCCGCTTTGCGCTTCGGCTCTTCGGCGTTCAGCCGCCGCTCGGCTCTTCGGCTCTTCGGCGTTCAGCCGCCGACGCGGCGCAGCAGGCCCTCCTGCACGGTGGTCGCGATGTGGCGGCCGTCGAGCGTGAACATGCGGCCGGTGGCGAGGCCGCGGGCGCCGGAGGCGGAGGGGCTGACGGTGTCGTAGAGGAACCACTCGTCGGCGCGGAACGGCCGGTGGAACCACATCGCGTGGTCGAGGCTGGCGCCGATGAACCCGCCCGGACCCCACACCGCGCCGTGCGCCGACAGGACCGAGTCCAGCAGCGTCAGGTCGGAGGCGAAGGCGAGTACGCACGTGTGGAGCACCGGATCGTCGGGCAGCTTGCCGTCCAGGCGCATCCACACCCGCTGGCGCGGCTCGGCCGGGCGGTCACCGGCCGGCACCCAGCCGGGCTCGCCGACGTAGCGCAGGTCGATGGGGCGCGGGAGGACGGCCCAGATGCCGGCCCGGTCCTCGTACTTCGCGAACCGCTCGGCCATCGTCGGGACCTCGTCCGGGCCCGGCACGTCGAGCGGGGCGGGCTCGGCGTGGTCCAGGCCCTCCTCGGGCCGGTGGAACGACGCCGACATGAAGAAGATCACCTTGCCGTGCTGCTCCGCGACCGATCGGCGCACCGAGAAGGAGCGTCCATCGCGGATGTTTTCCACGCTGTAGGTGATCGGTACCTCGGGGTCGCCCGGGCGCACGAAGTACCCATGGAGGGAATGCACTGTTCTTGTGCGCTCGACCGTGCGACCGGCCGCGACCAGCGCCTGAGCGGCGACCTGGCCGCCGAAGACGCGCTGGGGGCCGACCGGTGGGCTGATGCCCTTGAACCGGTCTTCCCCCAGCGCCTCGAGATCCAGCAACCGGACGAGATCGTCCACCGCTTCTTGTCCGCTCACACGGACAACTTACTTGCTCGGCCGAGTGCCCCCGGCCGGCGCACTCAGGTGAGCGCGCCCAGCTGGTGCACCCGCAGCGTGTTCGTCGAGCCCGGGGTCCCGGGGGGCGAACCGGCCACGATGACCACGTCGTCGCCCGGCGAGAGCCACGGCAGCCCGACGAGGGCCAGGTCGACCTGCTGGAACATCTCGTCCGTGTGCAGGACGTAGGGCACGTCGAACGTCTGCACGCCCCAGCTGAGGGTGAGCTGGTTGCGAACCGTGGGCTCCGGGGTGAAAGCCAGCAGCGGCAGCTCGCAGTGCAGGCGGGCCAGCCGGCGCACGGTGTCGCCGCTCTGGGAGAACGCCACGAGGGCCTTCGCGCCGATGTTGCGCGCGATGTTGGACGCCGCCGAGGTCAGCGCGCCGCCGCGGGTGCGGGGGTCGTGCTGCAGGCGCGGCACGGTCAGCGCCCCGCCCTCGGTGGTCGCGACGATGCGGGCCATGGTGGCGACGGTCAGGATCGGGTACTTCCCGACGCTCGTCTCCCCCGACAGCATGACGGCGTCGGCGCCGTCGAGCACGGCGTTGGCGACGTCGGAGGCCTCGGCCCGGGTCGGCCGCGCGTTCTCGATCATCGAGTCGAGCATCTGGGTCGCGACGATGACCGGCTTGGCCTGCTCGCGGCAGAGCTGGACCGCGCGCTTCTGGACCAGCGGCACCTGCTCCAGCGGCATTTCGACGCCGAGGTCACCGCGGGCGACCATGACGCCGTCGAACGCGCTGACGATCGACTCGAGGGCGGCGACCGCCTCCGGCTTCTCGACCTTGGCGATGACGGGCCGGCGGATGCCCTCCTCCTCCATGATCTCGTGGACGAGCTTGATGTCGTCCGGCGAGCGCACGAAGGACAGCGCGATCCAGTCGGCCCCGAGGCGCAGCGCGAAGCGCAGGTCCTCGGCGTCCTTGTCCGACAGTGCGGGCACGCTCACGGCCACGTTCGGCAGCGAGACACCCTTGTTGTTGGAGACCATGCCGCCCTCGGTGACGAGGACGGTGATGTCGTTGCCGGTGACGTCGGTCACCTCGACGGCGACCTTGCCGTCGTCGATGAGCAGCCGGTCGCCGGCCTTGACCTCCTGCGGAAGCTTCGTGTAAGTGCACGAGACCCGATCCTTGGTGCCGAGGATCTCGTCACTCGTGATGACAGCGATGTCACCGTTCTTCCACTCATGCGGTCCGTCGGCGAACTTGCCGAGACGGATCTTGGGACCCTGGAGGTCCGCGAGAATGCCCACGGGGCGGCCGGCGCCGATGGCGGCCTCCCGAACGAGGTTGTACACCGAGGCGTGGTCCTCGTGGCTTCCGTGGCTGAAGTTGAGCCGCGCGACGTCCATACCGGCGTCGACAAGGCCACGGAGCCGCTCGGCCGACGCAGTGGCCGGGCCGAGCGTACAGACGATTTTGGCGCGTCGAGTCACGCCCCTGAGGCTAGTCCTTCCTTCACGGCGCGTATCCGCTGCCCCGGCCATGGCTCCATCAGTTGAGACGCCGTCCACCCGGGCGTTCACTGATACTGGTCGGATGTCCACCCCGCGCCAGTGGCGCCGGCCGATGCGGGCCCGCGACCGTCACGAGCCGCACCGCGTCGCCACCCCGCTCGAGCTGCTCTTCGACCTGTGTTTCGTGGTCGCCATCGCCCAGCTGGGACAGCTGCTCCACCACTCGATCACCGAACACCACGTGGCGCACGGCGTCGTGGGTTTCGTGATCGCCTTCTTCGCCGTCTGGTGGGCGTGGATGAACTTCACCTGGTTCGCCTCCGCCTACGACACCGACGACGTTCCCTATCGACTGACCGCTTTGGTGCAGATTTCGGGGGTACTGGTCCTCGCCGCCGGCATCCCCGACGCCTTCGAAGGCCACCTGGGGGTGGTCACGCTGGGTTACGCCATCATGCGGATCGGGCTCGTCGTCCAGTGGCTGCGCGCGTCGTTCAGCGTTCCCGCGTCGGACGGACCGGGCCCGCGCCGCACCGCCCGGCGCATGGCCGTCGGCGTCACCGCCTGCCTGATCGGGTGGACGCTGCTACTGAGCGTGCACGGCACGACGTTCCTGCTGCTCTGGCCGGTGATGGTGGCGGCCGAGCTCGCGGTGCCGGTCTGGGCCGAGCGCGACCATCCGACGCCGTGGCATCCGCATCACATCGCCGAGCGGTACGGCCTGCTGTTCATCATCGTCCTCGGTGAGGTCGTCCTGTCGACCACCTTGGCCGTCGAGGGCGGCTTCCGGGCCGGACGCCTGTGGTGGATCGCCGGCTCCGGCCTGGTCATCGTGTTCAGTTTCTGGTGGTTGTACTTCGAGCGCCCGGTACACGACCGCCTGCGGGGCAATCGCGAGGCGTTCGTCTGGGGCTACGGGCACTGCTTCGTCTTCGGGTCGGCGGCGGCTCTGGGCGCTGGTCTCGCGGTGGTGCTGGAGGACGATGCTTCGGGGCCGCCTCTGGCGGTCTGTCTGCCGGTGGCGTTGCTGCTGGTTTCGCTGCAGCTGTTGCACCTCGATGGACCGCGCCGGCAGCGGCGGCGCTTGGCCTCGGCTTCGGCTTCGGCTTCGGCTTCGGCTTTGGCTTTTGCTTCGTATTTGTCCGCTTTTATAGTGATTGTTCTGGCTTTTTCGGGATACTTCGCTTTGCCGCTGGTGGCGCTGGTGCTGGCCGCGCTGGTCGCGGTCCGGGTGGCGGCCACTCCTTCCGCTGCCTCGGCTACGACTCCGGCCCCGTGAACGCCTCCGCCCGGGCCCGCCCGTCGACGCTGTGACTGAACACGCGGGAGTCCCCGTCCGTGGTGAGCGTCTGCCCGGTGAGCGTCGCGTGCAGCGGCATCGCGGAGGTCATCTCGGCCCGCACCCGCGGCAGCGCCGCCGGATGCGTGTCCCGCAGCCATGTGACCAGGTGCTCGCGCACGAAGCAGCGAAGATCCCACAGCTTGGGCGCGTCGGAGGCGCTGACCAGGGCCCGCAGCTGCATGGCGGTACCGGTGGCCTCGACGACCTGCAGTACCGAGACCCGCCCGTCCCAGAGGTCCGTCGACTCCAGGGCCCGCCGCAGCTCCTCCCGCATCTCCGGCACCGGCAACCACCAGTCGACGTCGAACATCACGGCCCCGAGCAGCGCCGACTCGCTGCGGGTCCAGTTCTCGAACGGCTTCTCGGTGAAGTACGAGGTGGGCAGGATGAGCCGCCGATCATCCCAGACGTGCACGACGACGTACGACAGCGTGATCTCCTGCACCCGCCCCCACTCCTGCTCGACGATGACCACGTCCCCGAGCCGGACCGCGTCGGAGAAGGCCAGCTGCAGCCCCGCGAACAGGTTCCGCAGCACGCTCTGCGCCGCGAGCCCGGCGATGATCCCGGCGAACCCGGCACTGGCCAGCACCGACGTCCCGACCAGCCGGGCCTGCGGAAAGGTCATCAGCATCACGGCGGCCGCGAGCACGGCGACGACCGCCACGGTGACCCGCCGGATCATGACAACCTGGGTGTGCACCCGCCGAGCGTTCCGGTTGTCCGGCACATCGGTCCGGAACCGAGCCAGCGCCGCATCCTCGGCAACAACCAGCAACGCCGCCAGCAACCAGGCCGCCGCCCCGATGATCACCAACTGATCGGCATGCAGAAACGCGTGCCGCCACGACGCCTCATCGGCGGTGGCCCGGACCGAGAAGTAGACAGCACAGAGCACAACAACCCACTGCGTAGGCCGATGCGCCCGCTCGGCCAGCTCGGTAGCAAGCTTCGACTGCCGCCCGGCCCGAAGCAAAACCCGATGCACAAGCTGCACCGCCAGCAACGCCAGGAGCGCCGCCCCGAGCGCGATCCCCAGCGGCATGAGCGTGTCAAAGACCGTATCCCGCATTTTGCCGCGCTTACCCGCAAGGGGTGATCCCCACACAACCCAACAAGGTGATCACCGTCGCCGCCGCAGCCTCCACCACCCCAAGACTCCGACAACAAAGACGACCCCAACCCCGACAATCCCCCAAACCACCCACCCCCGCGACGACCCCCCACCCAACGGCGACCCCCCACCCCCCGACGGCACCAAGCCACCCGACCCCACCGCCGTCACCGGCGTCACGTCCGCCGTCAACGCCGCCACCGGATCAACAATCCCAAACCCGAACTCCTCGTCTCGCCCGGGCTTCCCTTTATCAACAGCGGTAGCCGCAATCCGCCGAACCACCTCAGGCCCGGACAACCCCGGAAACTTAGCCCGCACCAACGCCACAACCCCCGAAACAATCGCGGTCGCATCACTGGTCCCGGTCGCCGCGACATACTTTCCAGAGGGACGAGTCGACACGATGTCCACTGCGGGCGCCACTACCAGCACTCCGGGCCCGGTTACCGAGATGACGGCGTGTTCACCGTTGTGGCCGGTTCCACCCACAGCAACGACACCCGGAAGGCTTGCCGGGAACGCGATGGTCTTATCACTCGTCGTATTACCGACCGCCGCGACCACCACGACATCGGCCAGCAGCGCCCGCTCGACGGACTCACGGACCTGCGCGTCCTCGCCGGTGCCGCCTGCAATGCAAATGACCTTCGCACCATGTTCCACGGCCCAATCGATCCCGCCGGCCAGGAAGGCGGCGGTTCCGTTACCGTCTTCGTTGCGCAGGGTCTGCAACGGGAGAATCATGGCCTTCGGCGCGATGCCCAGAACGCCGCCGCCGCCGGGCAGTCCCCGTCCCGCGATCAGACCGGCCATCGCGGTTCCATGCCCGATGAAGTCGACCCTTCCGTCGGTCTTGTTGCCCTCGCCGAAGCCCTTCCCAGGTAGCACCGCATCAGTCAGTTCCGCGTGTTCGGTGTCGACGCCGGTGTCCGGCAGCGCAACCACGACGCCCGCACCTTGGCTCAGCTGTTGCGCCTCGGGAATCCGTAGCGCGGCAAGATGCCATTGCTGATCTCGGATGTTGTCCGCCTGAGCCGGACGTGCGCTCATCAGCAACAGCGCGATGATTGCCATCGCGGAGACAGCCGACCGGCGAAGCGAGACGGTCAACGGTCGATCCCCAGTACGCCCGGACCCGGATCGTGATGCGCTTCCGGCGGCGGCTCGATGACAGGCGGCACACCCTCGCGAACGGCCCATACCGCATTGGTCTCCGAGGCGCTTCGGCTCGAGCGTCGTCGCTCGATGTAAGCCTCGTATGATCGATCGCGATATCCGCCAGCGGCACCGGCACCACTACGAAGCTCGACGGAGTCCGACGGAGGAGCTGACCGCGCGGACGGCCTGCGCCGACCAGCCGGAGCAGAGCCTGTGCGGTGACCGACGCCCGTCGCCGGAAATGGCGTCGACTGACCCGCCGCAGTATTCGCGGAACGCGGGGCACTGATCACGCCACCTGGTCCGACGACGCCTGGACGAAGGGGAACGGCTTCAGGAGTGGCCGGTGCCGAGCCACTGTTTCCACGAACTGCCCTTATCACCCCATCAGGCCAAGCCAGCCCTCGCTCCGTCACATCGCTTGCGAGCGGTGCCGTCCGAACGCCCGGATCTCGCGCCAAACTCAATCCGACATCGGGAGTTCCGGCCTCCGGTTGCGAGATGTCAACCGGCGTAGATGGCGGCGGCGGATCGAACACCGGCGTCGGCAACGCCCTCGACCCGTTGCCACCGGTTCCGACTGTCGATTGCCCTGTGCCGCTAAGTCCGGCGTTTCCGCTCAGCGAAACGTCCGATTCCTGCTCGTCAAATCGCCGGTAGTGCGGCGGAACAGAGTTGATCTTTTCGGCCGCACCGATGATCCGCGCGTCGGCGGCCATCAAAACCGCACGCCCCTGCTGGTCCTGTTCCGCGTTCTTGGCGTTACTGACCACGAGGCCCGGACCTGGTTCGCGGGAGTACTTCGCCATCAACGACTCCAGCTGGCGCCGCGCATCCCGCACCGCGGCGAACGCCTCATCGACGCCGATGCACATCCGATTCGCCGCACCCGCGGTCTGCGTCATCACGTCGATCATGTCGTTGATGCGGTCGACGAAGGCGGCTGCGGCTTCGCTGCGGTCTGGGGGCCAGCCCTCCGTCAGGCGGTCGCGGTGGGTTCTGAGGTCGTTGCGCTGTTGCTCCAACGCCGTGCGTAGGCGGTTCAGGGTGTTGACGTGGGTGAAGCCGGACTCCGGGTCCTCGTCCTTCAGGATTTTCCACAGGTCTGGGAGGCGGTACGCCTTGTATGACTCGGGCATCAGAGTGGCCGGCCGGTTTTGGGGTCGGTTGGGTTGCTGGTCGCTGTCACGGTTGCTCGTGCGGTGGCCAAGGCGCCGGTCACCTGGGTGGCGGTCAGGGTGTCGGCGGTTTCGTAGGCTTCCGCGATGGTGTGTGCGGCCTCGGTCAGGACGGCGCCGTTGTGGAGTAGGACTTCCAGCAAGTCGTACAAATCCCGCAGCCGGGCGATGTAGTCCTTGGCTGTCTGCTGGACCTCGCTGTTGACCGCTCGCAGGCCGAAGGTCGGTGTGGCGGAGAAGAGGTGCAGGGTTTGGATCTTTTCGGCGGACAGGTGGACGTCCAGGTCGTGCTGGAAGTCTGAGCCGAAGGTGTGTACTGCCGCCGGGTCGGCCACGAAGCCGGAATGATCACCCATCGCGTCCTCCCCGCCACCGTGCGCACCGCGCACTGTGACCGTATCGAAGGACTTCGGCGCCCAGGGTCCCCGAGCGCCGATCCTCAAGAAGACGCAAAACGGCCAAAAAGCCCGACCGGCCAAAAGCCGGACCGGCCAAAAGCCGGACCAGCCAAAAGCCCGACCGAGCAAAACGGCCGACCGAGCAAACAGCCGACCGCCAAAACAGCCGACCGAGCAAGACAGCCGACCGCCCAAAGCGGCCGACGGAAAGACGGCCGACCGACCAGGCGGCTCAGGCAGCCGGATCCTCCGACTTCTCCTTGTTCTTCTGGACCTTGCTGATGACGTCGTGCAGAGGCTTGGTGCCGCTGCCCACCACCACGCCCGTGATGATGGCGTCGATCCAGACCGGGATGCCCTGCCAGCCGTCGCCGGCGATTGAGTGCAGCAGGTACAGGCCGCCCGAAGCCGACGCGACCGTGGCCAGGGCAACCGCAATGCCCCAGGAGATTAGGCCGCGGTCGGCTCGGCCACGGTCCACCATGGACTTGGCGTGGGCCACCTGGATCAGGTCGTCCAGTGTGGCGTCGTGGTACTTGTTCGCCATGTTCGCGACGGCCTTCTCCAGTTCGCCCTTCGCGTGCTGGCCGGGCATGAAGCGGGCGAACGGTTCCAGGACCCGTTCGACGGCGGTGGCGAAGGCGAAGAGGACGCCGAACAGGGCGGTGGCGTCCGGGAGGTGGATCTCGTCGGCGTTGACGCCGTAGTGGTACAGGGCCCAGGAGCCGGCGCCGCCCAGGGCGACCAGGACGAACGCTACGGCCAGGGAGCCCAGGCTGGCCGGCTGGGTGGTCACCGCGGCCGCTTCCCCGCCCGGGGACGGCGGGGGGACGTCCGGGCCCACGCTGACGGCGGCGCCGATCTCGGCGGCGGGCGCGGCGGGCTGCGCCGGAATGCGCTGCGTGGCCTCCTGATCGACCGGAGACGGAGAAGCCGGAGACGCGGGAGACGCGGGAGACGCGGAAGACGCGGGAGACGCCGGAGGGATAGCCAAGGAGGACGGTGCGACCGTGGCCGCGGCCACGACCCGGTTGCTGGTGTTGCCCAAGACAGATGTGCGCCGGACCAGTGCCATGCGCGAGAGGCTAGCGCCCGTCGATGGGTGGGCTCATTCGGGGATCGGGGAGCCGACAGTCGCCGGCTCGGAGTACCGGATCAGCGCGAAGGGGGCCAGGTCGACGGCGGTGTGGACGAGCATCGGCAGGAGCAGGCTGCCGCTGAAGAGGTACAAAATCGTGGCACAGGCTCCGAAGACGGTGGTGCCGGCCACGCCGATCCAGCCTTGATAGAGGTGGCCCAGGCCGAAGAACAGGCTCACCGCCAGGGTCGCCAGCCACAGGTTGAGGTGCAGGACGCCGACGGCGAAGGCCAGGAAGGCGCCGCGGAAGACGAGCTCCTCGCAGATGCCGGCGGTGAAGGCGGTGGCGGTGCCCCACAGACGCTCACGACCGTTGCGGGGCAGGAGAAACGCGATTCGTGGAGAAGCGACCACGCCGCGGCGGCCGCGATACCCGAGGGCGGCCACGAACATCGCGAACGCGACGAGCGCGAAGAGCAGCCCGGCGAGCGACGGCACCGACAGACCGTAGTCGGCCGGTCGCAGGAGTGGATCGGTCCACAGTGGTGTCAGCGCCACGATTGCCAACAGCCACCAGCTCATGACGTACCGTCGATGGAACCGAATTCGGCCGTCAGGCCGCGACTCGATCTCCGCCCGGCGGCGGGCGACCGTGCCTCGCGAGCGGGCGATGCGCACCACGAACCAGGCGGCCAGCAGCGCCACGACGGTCGTGCCCACGGGGCCGAAGTTCGGATGCACGCCGACCATCCTGCAACAGCGAAGAGGCCGCCGTCTCGCGACGGCGACCCCTTCGAACGATGTAGCTGCCCTAAAAAACGATGTAGCTGCCCTCAAACTTGAACGATGAAGCTGCCCTGGAACTAAGCCGAAGCCGACGCCGAAGGAACGGCCGAGGTCGAGGTCGAGGGGATGACCTCAGCGGCCGGCGGCGGGAGTGCGCTGCCCTTCACGTACTCGTCCCAGGGCTTGTCCCAGTCGGTCCAGCCGTTGGCCCAGGCGAGCTTGCGGGTCGTGTTCTTCACGATCACGACGTCGCCGATCTTGGTCAGGTTGTACAGGTACTTCGCGTTGCTCTCGGAGACGTTGGTGCAGCCGTGCGACACGTTGCGCTTGCCCTGGTCACCGACCGACCACGGAGCGGAGTGGATGTACTCCCCGCCACTGGTCATGCGCTGCGTCCAGTAGACGGTCTCGCGGTACGGGTCGTCCGGGTCCGTGCCGACGAACAGCTCGGACTCGTTCTTGTCCATGACCACCATGTTCCCGCTGGACGAGGGGGTCTTGGCCTTGCCGAGGCTCACCGGCATCGTCTTGATGACCTGACCGTTCTGCTCCACCGTCATCTGGTGGGTCTTGTCGTCGGTCGTCATGACGATCTTGTCGCCGATGCTGAACGTGCTCGTGACGTCCTTGGAGCCCCAGCCGGTCTTCGTGAGCTGGAGGCCGCCGACGGCGAGCCGTACGTTGATCTTGGTGCCGGACTGCCAGTAGTCCTTCGGGCGGTAGTGCACTTCGCCGCCGTTGAACCAGTACCAGGTGCCGACCTGCGGCGGGGTCGCGGTGACGATCAGCCGCTTCTCCACCGCCGCCCGCATCTCGGACGGGACGCTGGAGCCGAACCGCACGACGATGGGCAGGCCCACGCCGTACGTCTTGTTGTCGGCGACCGCGGTCGAGACGTTGACCGTCTTGCCGGGCTTCGCCATGGTGGTGAACGAGACCTTCTTGCCGGCGGTGTCGCCGGCCGAGGTCACGGTTGCCGTGTACTGCGTGCCGTACTTGAGTTGCGAGCCGGGAATCCACGACTTCCCGTCGGCACTGACCCCGCCGGCCACCGCGGCCCCCGAGGCGTCCGTCAGCGTCACCTGGGCGTTGCTGCCCGGATCGGCCTGCAGGGACAACTCGGTCGCGGTGGAGACGTTGTTCGCTCCGTCGGTGGGCGCGGCGAACGCCGCCTTGGGCAACTCTGCAGGGGACGCGGAAGCCGAGGGGCCGCCGGCACTGCTGTCGTTGCCGGTCCATTTCGGCTTGGCCGAGTCGTCGTTGCTGCTGCAGGCCGCAGCGAGAACGACGACGCTGGTCAGAGCGGCGATCGTGGCCAGTGCGCGTGCGGAGACTCCCATGTCCACACCTCCTTCATTGGGCTAGAGCATGCATCGGTTACGACACCGATGTATCCCGTGTTCATGCCACGCGGTTCAAAATGCGAGAGATCTTGCATCATCGTAGGAAGGCCGCTAGCACCTGACCATCCGTTCGTCAGACGTCTTCCGGACTCCAAGAGGTTGCGTGACAGTTGTGTAACGACCGGCGACCGGACCCGCCCGTGGGATTTGTCACGATCTCACGCAGTAGGTTCAGGCCCGTACGCACGGTACGTTGTGCGGCACAGCGGCAACATACGCGGCGGGCGCGCTCGCATGGTGGGGTACCGACTCGAGTACCGATCATGCAACTTGCGCCCGCTCTTCGCGTACACTGGCAAGACCGCTCCTTCAGGGCCGACGTTGTCCCGACTCGCAATCGATGACGTCAGGAGGCCCGATGGTTTTCCCCGGACCGCAGCAGCAGGGTCTGTACGACCCGGCCTTCGAGCACGACGCCTGCGGGGTTGCCTTCGTTGCCGATATCCACGGCCGCAGGTCCCACGATGTCGTGTTCAAGGGGCTCTCCGCGCTGCGCCGGATGGACCACCGTGGCGCCCGCGGAGCCGAGCCGAACACCGGCGACGGCGCGGGCATCATGATCCAGATCCCGGACTCGTTCCTGCGCGAGGTCGTCCCGTTCCCGCTGCCCCCCGCCGGGCAGTACGCGACCGGCCTCGCCTTCCTGCCGACCGACGACGCCGCGGCCGCCCGCGCGCAGCGCGTCCTGGAGAAGTACGCCCTGGTCGAGGGGGCGCAGGTGCTCGGCTGGCGGGACGTGCCGGTCGACGCCACCGACCTCGGCGCCACCGCCCTGGCCGCCATGCCCCGCATCCGCCAGGTGTTCGTCAGCGCGGAGAAGCTCGGCGCGCCGGGCACGGTCCTCGCGCACCTGGACCTGGACCGCGTCGTCTACTGCGTGCGCAAGCAGGCCGAGCGCGAGACCAGGGAGCGCGGGATTCAGCTGTACCTCCCGTCCCTCTCGTCCCGCACCATCACGTACAAGGGCATGCTCACTCCGGACCAGGTCGTGTCCTTCTTCCCCGACCTGTCCGACGAGCGCGTCGCCTCCGCGATCGCGCTGGTGCACTCCCGCTTCTCGACGAACACGTTCCCGTCCTGGGAGCTCTCCCACCCGTACCGGATCATCGCCCACAACGGCGAGATCAACACGATCCGCGGCAACCGCAACTGGATGGCCGCCCGCGAAGCGCTGCTGTCCAGCGAGAACCTGCCGGGCAACATCCGCCGCCTGTTCCCGATCTGCACGCCGGAGGCGTCGGACTCGGCGAACTTCGACGAGGTCCTGGAGCTGCTGCACCTCTCCGGGCGCAGCCTGCCGCACGCGGTCCTGATGATGATTCCGGAGGCCTGGGAGAACGACCCGCGGATGGACCCGCACCGACGGGCCTTCTACCGCTTCCACGCCTGCCTCATGGAGCCGTGGGACGGGCCGGCCAGCGTCGCGTTCACGGACGGCACCGTCGTCGGCGCCGTGCTCGACCGCAACGGCCTGCGCCCGGGCCGCTGGTGGCAGACCAGCGACGGCCTGGTCGTGCTGGCCAGCGAGGCCGGCGTGCTGGACCTGGACCCGGCCACCATCGTGGCCAAGGGCCGCTCCGCCCCGGGCAAGATGCTGCTGGTCGACACCGCGGCCGGGCGCATCCGCACGGACGACGAGATCAAGGCCGAGCTGGCCGCGGCCCAGCCCTACGAGGAGTGGCTGCACGCCGGCCTCATGGACCTCGAGCAGCTGCCGGAGCGCGAGCACGTCGTCTACACCCACGACTCCGTCCAGCGCCGCCAGCAGACGTTCGGCTACACGGAGGAAGAGCTCAAGATCCTCATCGGTCCGATGGCCCGGGCCGGCGCCGAGCCGCTCGGTTCGATGGGCACCGACACCCCGGTCGCGGTCCTATCGACCCGGCCGCGGCTGATGTACGACTACTTCACCCAGCTCTTCGCCCAGGTCACCAACCCGCCGCTGGACGCGATCCGCGAGGAGCTGGTGACCAGCGTCGCGGCCACCATCGGCCCGGAGGGCAACCTGCTGCGGCCGGGCCCGGCCTCGTGCCGGCAGATCGCGCTGCCCTACCCGGTCATCGACAACGACGACCTGGCGAAGATCCTGCACATCGACGAGGACGGCGACCTGCCGGGCTTCAAGGCGGTCCGGGTCTCCGGCCTCTACCCGGTGCGCGACGGCGCCACCGGCCTGAAGCGGCGCCTGGTCGAAATCATGCGCGGCGTCTCCGAGGCCATCGAGGACGGCGTGCGCATCCTGGTGCTCTCCGACCGCGACTCGACCGCCGACCTCGCCCCGATCCCGTCGCTGCTGCTCACCGCCGCGGTGCACCAGCACCTGGTCCGCGAGCAGACCCGCACGCAGGTGTCGCTGGTCGTCGAGTCCGGCGACTGCCGGGAAGTGCACCACGTGGCCCTGCTGTCCGGTTTCGGGGCCTCCGCGGTCAACCCCTACCTGGCCTTCGAGAGCGTCGAGGACCTCATCAGCACCGGCGCGCTGGCCGGTGCCGACCCGGACAAGGCGGTCTACAACTACGTCAAGGCGCTCGGCAAGGGCGTCCTGAAGATCATGTCGAAGATGGGCATCTCGACCGTCTCGTCCTACTGCGGTGCGCAGGTCTTCGAGGCCGTCGGCCTCGATCCGCGTTTCGTCGAGCGCTATTTCACGGGTACTCCGAGCAAGATCGGCGGCATCGGCCTGGCCGAGGTGCACGCGGAGATCGCCGCCCGGCATTCGCGGGCCTACCCGGCCAACGACGCCGAGCGCGCCCACCGGCGCCTCGAGGTCGGCGGCGAGTACCAGTGGCGCCGCGAGGGTGAGCTGCACCTGTTCAACCCCGAGACGGTCTTCCTGCTGCAGCACGCGACCCGCTCGAAGCAGTACGACGTCTTCCGCCGCTACACCGGCAAGGTCGACGAGCTGGCCGGCCAGGCCGGGTCGCTGCGCGGGCTTTTCGAACTGCGCACGGGGGTACGGCCGGCAGTGCCGATCGAGGAGGTGGAGCCGGCCGCGGAGATCGTCAAGCGTTTCGCGACGGGCGCCATGTCCTACGGCAGCATCTCGGCCGAGGCCCACGAGACGCTCGCCATCGCCATGAACAACATCGGTGGCAAGTCCAACACCGGTGAGGGCGGCGAGGACGTCGACCGGCTGCACGACCCCCGCCGCCGCTCCTCGGTCAAGCAGATCGCCAGCGGCCGCTTCGGCGTCACCACGGAATACCTGGTCAACGCCGACGACCTGCAGATCAAGATGGCGCAGGGGGCGAAGCCCGGCGAGGGCGGGCAGCTGCCCGGCAACAAGGTGTGGCCCTGGATCGCCAAGACCCGCCACGCGACGCCGGGCGTAGGGCTGATCTCGCCGCCGCCGCACCACGACATCTACTCCATCGAGGACCTGGCCCAGCTGGTCTTCGACCTCAAGAACGTCAACCCGTCGGCGCGGGTGCACGTCAAGCTGGTCTCCGAGGTCGGCGTCGGCACGGTCGCCGCGGGTGTGGCGAAGACGAAGGCCGACGTCATCCTCATTTCCGGACATGACGGGGGTACCGGTGCCTCGCCGCTCAACTCCCTGAAGCACGCCGGCACCCCGTGGGAGCTGGGGCTGGCCGAGACCCAGCAGACGCTGCTGCTCTCAGGCCTGCGCGACCGGGTCAGCGTCCAGGTCGACGGCCAGCTCAAGACCGGCCGCGACGTGGTGGTCGCGGCGCTGCTCGGCGCCGAGGAGTACGGCTTCGCCACCGCGCCCCTCATCGTCTCCGGCTGCATCATGATGCGGGTCTGCCACCTGGACACCTGCCCGGTCGGCATCGCCACCCAGAACCCGGTGCTGCGCAAGCGGTTCACCGGCGCCCCGGAGTTCGTCGAGAACTTCTTCTGGTTCCTGGCCGCGGAGGTCCGCGAGTATCTCGCCGAGCTCGGCTTCCGCACCCTCGACGAGGCGATCGGCCACACCGAGCTGCTCGACGTCCGCCCGGCCGTCGACCACTGGAAGGCCGGCGGCCTGGACCTCTCGCCGCTGCTGCACGTGCCGCCGCTGGCCGACGACGCCGCCCGGCGCCAGACCACCAAGCAGGACCACCGCCTCGAGCGGGCCCTCGACAACCAGCTCATCGCCGCGGTCAGCCCGGCCCTGGACGCCGGCGAGGCGGTCAAGCTGGACGTCACCGTCCGCAACGAGCACCGCTCCGTCGGGGCGATGCTCGGCGGCGAGGTCGTGCGCCGGGTCGGGGGCAACGGCCTGCCCGACGACACCGTCGACATCACGCTGCGGGGCGTGGCCGGGCAGTCCTTCGGCGCGTTCGTCCCGCACGGCGTCACCCTGCGCCTGGTCGGCGAGGCCAACGACTACGTCGGCAAGGGCCTCTCCGGCGGCCGGCTCATCGTGCGCCCGGACGAGCGGGCCCCGTTCGTCGCCGAGGAGCAGACCATCGGCGGCAACACGGTGCTCTACGGCGCCACCGCCGGCGCGCTGTTCATGCGCGGCCGGGCCGGCGAGCGGTTCGCGGTGCGCAACTCCGGCGCCCTCGCGGTCGTCGAGGGCGTGGGCGACCACGGCTGCGAGTACATGACCGGCGGCACCGTCGTCGTCCTCGGCCGCACCGGGCGCAACTTCGCGGCGGGCATGTCCGGCGGCGTGGCCTACGCGTGGCACCTCGACCGCGAGCTGGTCAACACCGAACTGGTCGACCTGCGCCCCGTTTCCGAGCCCGAGAAGCTGCGGGGGTACATCCTGGAGCACCTCGCGCAGACGGGCTCGGCGGTCGCGGAGCGCCTGCTGAGCGACTGGAGCACCGCACTGACGGAGTTCACCGAGGTCATGCCGCGCGACTACGAGCGCGCGATGGAGGCAATGCGGGCCGCCGAGGCTGCCGGCCGCGACGTGGATGCGGCTGTCATGGAGGTTTCCCGTGCCTGACCCGAATGGTTTCCTGCGCTACGAGCGGCGACTGCCGGCCCGTCGGCCGGTGCCAGTACGGCTGCGGGATTGGCGTGAGGTTTATCCACCGGCGTCCGACGAGCTCATCCGCGAGCAGGCCAGCCGGTGCATGGACTGCGGCATCCCGTTCTGTCACGACGGGTGCCCGCTCGGCAACCGCATCCCCGACTGGAACGACCTGGTCCGGACCGGGGACTGGGACTTCGCCATCGAGTCGCTGCACGCCACGAACAACTTCCCGGAGTTCACCGGCCGGCTGTGCCCGGCGCCGTGCGAGGCGGCCTGCGTGCTGTCCATCGCCGGCGGCCAGGCGGTCACCATCAAGCAGGTCGAGGTCGAGATCATCAACCGGGCCGTGGCGGCCGGGCGGGTCACGCCCCGCCCCGCGCCCGAGCGGTCCGGCAAGAGCGTCGGCGTCGTCGGCTCCGGCCCGGCCGGACTGGCCGCCGCCCAGCAGCTGGCCCGGGCCGGGCACGACGTCGTGGTGTACGAGCGCGACGACGAGCTCGGGGGCCTGCTGCGCTACGGCATCCCGGACTTCAAGCTCGAGAAGGAGCACATCGACCGGCGCCTCGAGCAGCTGCGGGCCGAGGGGGTCTCGTTCAAGACCGGCGTCAACGTCGGCGTGACCGTCTCCGTCGACGAGCTGCGGGCCTCCCACGACGCGCTGCTGCTCGCGTGCGGCGCGCTCGCCGCCCGCGACACCCCGGAGACCCCGGGCCGGGCGCTGCACGGCGTGCACCTGGCCATGGAGCACCTGGTCGAGTCCAACCGGGTCGTCGCCGGCAAGCAGCCGGCCCCGGCGATCACGGCCACCGGCAAGAACGTCATCATCATCGGCGGCGGCGACACGGCGGCCGACTGCCTGGGCGTCGCCCACCGGCAGGGTGCGGCATCGGTGCTGCAGCTCGACCAGTACCCGGTCCCGCCGGACGAGCGCGACGAGTCCCGCGACCCGTGGCCGACCTGGCCGTGGATCCTGCGCAACTACCCGGCCCACGAGGAGGGCGGCGACCGCGCGTTCGCCGTGGCCGTCACGTCGTTCGAAGGTGACGACGACGGCAACCTGAAGGCCGTGCGCATCGCCGAGGTACAGGTGTCCAGAGTGGACGGCCGGCGGGTCGTCAGCGTGGTGGAGGGGACGGAGCGGGAGTACCCGGCCGAGCTCGTCCTGCTGGCGATCGGCTTCGAGGGCACCGAGGAAGGCCCGCTGCTGACCAACCTGGGCCTGTCGCGCAACCGCCGCGGCGGCATCGACACCGACGCCATCTGGCAGAGCTCGGCGCCGGGCGTCTTCATCGCGGGCGACATGCACCGCGGCGCGTCCCTGATCGTGTGGGCGATCGCGGAGGGCCGCGCGGCCGCCGCGTCGATCCACTCGTTCCTGGGCGGCGACGGCACGCTGCCCTCGCCGGTGGCCCCCTCCGCGGTGGCCCTCTCGGCCTGATCGGCCGATCGGCGCTTTTGGCCCTATCGGCCTGAGGTGCGACTCGGGTGCGGGCCTGTTCGCAGGCCCGCCCCCGGGTACCCCTCGGCCATGAAATGGCTGGTCACCCCGGGTTTGGTTCTGCTCGCACTCTGCTTTTGGTCGACCCCCGCCCACGCCGCCGCCGCCGGTGGCACCTTCTCCGCGGACATGAACATCGCCGTCCGGGTCGCCGAACACTACTGGGGCCACAAGATCGTCGGCTTCCAGCCGGTCTCCAAGGTCGTCCCCTACACGGAGGACGGCGAGGTCCTCTGCGGCAGCCAGCCGATCCCCACGCAGAACGCCGCGTACTGCCCGGTCGGCGACTTCATCGCCTACGACGCCAAGTGGTCCGAAGAGATCTACAACACGATGGGCGACGCCTTCGTCTTCTACCTGCTGACCCACGAATACGGCCACGCCATCCAGCAGCGCCTGGGCATCTCGTACCAGTACACGATCTTCCAGGAGCTCAACGCCGACTGCCTCGCCGGCGCGTCCCTCGGCGACTCCGTCCGCACCGGCGACCTGGACCTGGAGACCGGCGACGTGCAGGAACTGAAGGCCGGCCTGGTCTCCGTCGGCGACCCGAAGGACGAGCCGTGGTTCCAGGAGGGCGCGCACGGTACCCCGGAGCAGCGTCAACTCTCCTTCTTCGACGGCTACGACAAGGGCCTGGACGGCTGCGGCCTGCACACCAGCAGCCTCACCCCGAAACCCCCCGTCGCCTCGACCCCACCGACCACCGCCCCGGGCCTCCCCGGCTTCCCGTCGACCACCCCGTCCACCCCCGACACCAACCCCTTCCCGGGCTCCACCAACCCGTTCCCGAGCACCACAACGCCGTACCCGGGCACCCGCAACCCCTTCCCCGGCTGGACCAACCCCTTGAACCCCACCCCGAAGTGGCCGTTCCCGATTTGCACCTTCTTCACGGCAACGGCCTGAGGCCCCCGAACCCACCCACACTCCGGTACGGTCGCGCTTGTTCGCCACACCGTGACGGGAGGGCCGCGATGGGTGATCACCAAGGCTTCCAGACCGACCCGAGGGCGCTCCACACCTTCGGCACCGACTTCCAGCACGACCTGGACGTCCACCTGGCCGCCGAAAAGCTCCAAACCCTGCACCTCTTCTCCGAGGCCGGCCTGTTCGGCACGCAAACAGCGAGCCCGACCGTGCACAGGGCCGCGGTCGACTACTACACCAAACTGATCCAGCTCTTCGATCTCCTGGACACCCTCATCGACGAGGGCGCGACGATGGCCCGGGCCGCCCACGACATCGCCGCCGCATACACCGAGGCCGACACCGAGTCGAGCACGGACCTGACCTCGAGGGCGGCCCGGTGATGCCGGACACCTACGAGACGTACCGGCTCCCGGACCTGTGGAAATCGATGGCCGCCGAGGACCCGGACTCCGGCTTCGCCCACGTCAACACCTTGAACCGCCTCCGCGTGGCGCTGGAGCAGCAACGCGACAACCTCCGAAGGCACCGCGACCGCCTGATGGAGGCCTGGCCCCCGGACCGAAGCGACGCCGCCGCCGCGTTCCTGGCCCGCATCAACGGCCTGCTGGACGTCATGACCGCAACCGCCGCCGCAACCAGCCGCATCACCACAGGCGTCGACGAGACGTACGCCGCCCTACGAGACACCCGCCGCCGCCTCGACGCCCTGATGACCGACTACCGCCACCACCCAACCGGCGCCGGTCTGACCGCCGCCCCCGCCGGGCGCCCAGACCTCGATCAGCAGGCCCGGCAGGCCTTCATCACCACCGACGCGAGAATCGTCCGGGCCTCAGCGCTCATCAACTCTGCCCTGCCCCAGCCGGTGATGTCCCCGGCCGACAGCACCGAGAGCGTCGACGCTGACTACGGGATCGCGCGTCTCGGCGCCCGGCCGTCGACCGGGAGCACGCAGTCGACCGTGCTCCCGACGCCGGTGTTCAGCCCGCCCGCCCCGGCCGGCACCGACGCCGACGGCCTCGGCGCGCACCTGACCGGCATCGACGCGGACAGCCTCGGCGCGCACGTGACCGGCGTCGACGCCGGACCGGTGCCGACTGGCCGGCCCGGGGACTCGACGGCACCGGCACCGCGGCCGAGCTTCTCGGGCCTGATCGGCGGACCGCCCGGAACCAGCCTCAGCCACCCGGCGCCCGCCCGACCCGCGCCCGCTGTCCTCGGCCCGGGCGGTGTGATCGGCGCACCGAAACCGCCGAGCCCGTCAGCAGCACCGGCGACGACGAGCGCAGCGGCGATGGGTGGAGCCATCCAACGCGGAGGCGTCGCCAAGCCCACGGCCCGGCGCCGAGCCGCTGCCGCCCCGGTCGCCGCGTCCGACCCGACCGGAGCCCGAGGCGCGCGTGGCGCGTCGGGCGACTACCGGGACCTCTCCTACGAGACGTACAGGGAGCGTCGACGCGCGGGCCGCAGCACCGCCGGCACAGATGGAGTGTGGCCGGTGCAGGAGGGCGTGCCACCGGTGATCGAGGCCGCGCCCGAGAAGCCCCACGACCCCGGCCCGGGCGTGGTGGGGATCGACCGTTGAGCCGGTGGCCGCGTCACGTCTGCGCCGTGCTGGCAGCGGTAACGCTCGTGCTCGCCACGACCCCGGCTCACGCCGACAGCATCCGTGACCGGGAGTGGCACCTCGACGCGCTCCGCATCCCGCAGGCACAGCGGCTGAGCCAGGGCGAGGGCGTGGTCGTCGCGCTCGCGGACACCGGCGTCGAGGACAAGCGGGGCGAGCTCACCGGAGCCGTGTCACCCGGGAAGGGATTCGGTGAGGGCAACGACGGCGACGGCCGCACCGATCGGATCGGCCACGGCACCGCGATGGCCGCCTTGATCGCCGGCCGCGGCCTCCCCGGCGACGGCGGCGTGCTCGGTGTGGCACCGCGGGCCACCATCCTGCCGTTGAAGGTCATCACCCGGGAGGACGGATTCGGGTTGCCGTCGCTGATGGCGGCTGGCCTCGAATGGGCGGTGGACCAGGGCGCCAAGGTGATCTGTATCGCCGCCCAGACCGGCGAGGACGAGCAGCTTCAGCAGGCCATCGAGCGTGCTCTGCGCTCCGATGTGGTTGTCGTGGCCGCTGCCGGAAACCGATCAGTTTCCAGCTCGGTGGCATATCCGGCCAGGCTACCGGGGGTGCTGGCGGTCGGCGGGACCGACAGCAGCGGTGGCCACGCCGACGTCTCGGCGAGCGGGCCCGAGGTCGTGGTCGCCGCGCCCGCGGTCAAACTCATGTCCGTGGGCCTGAACGGCCAGTATCGGCTGGGGACCGGGACGAGTGACGCGACCGCCATCGTGGCCGGGGTCGTTGCGCTCGTGCGGGCCAGGTATCCGGCGCTGACCGCGGCCGAGGTGGTCCACCGCATCGCCGCCACCGCGACCGACAAAGGCACGCCCGGTCGCGACGACGAGTACGGGTTCGGCATCGTCGACCCGGTCGCCGCCCTGACCGCGGATCTCCCGGCCCCGACCGCACCCCCATCCCAGCCGGCCAAGGAGCCGGGCAGCACAGCGGTGGGATGGGGAGTCGGCATTGGCGTTGGCGCGGTGGTCCTGGCGTTGCTGGTCCTAGGCCTCGTCGTGCGGCGGGTCAGAGGATGAGCGGCGGGTCAGAGGATGAGCGGCGGGTCAGAGGATGAGCAGACCGTCGGTCTGGCTGCGGTCGGACAGGCTGGTCAGGGCCGACTCCGCGGACAACGGCGGCAGGTGTGGCAGGTCTGAGGGCTGACCCCGCAGGATCTGGGTCGCGTGGTGTGGTGGGACGGCGCCGGTCGGGTACGCGCGGGCGCAGCGTTCGTCGACCGTGCCGTGGCGGGTCGCGAAGGCGGCCACCGCGTCCCACTCGGCGCACGGGGCGGTCGTCGGCAAGGTCAGGCCCGGCGGCTCCGGGAGGACGTCCACGGCCGTGTACGGTTCGCTGCCCGCCAGCCACCACGACGCCGCGCGGACGGCGGAGCGGAGCGGGAACTCGCACCAGTACGGCACCAGGCCGGCCCTGACCACGTGCCATGGGTCCAGGAGGCGGCCGCACTCCACGACCAGGCGGTTGCCGGTGCGCGCGCCCGCGCGCAGCCAAGAACGGTACAGGTCGGCCACCGCGCCGCTCAGCACGTCGGGGTGGCGGTAGAGGACCTGGCGGACCGGGTGGCCGTGCGCGGACGCGTAGCGGCGGAGGTCCTCGACCAGGGCGCGGTCGACGCTGCGTTCGCCGTCGCTGTCGGCCGGCGGGTCGCCGAGCACGGCGGCGTCGCGGCGGTCCAGGTAGTCGTCCGGTGTCAGGCCGGAGGCGCGGCTGCCGAGCTGGAAGGCGTACCCGGGCGGGCCGGAGACCGTCAGCCAGCGGCCCACGTCGCGGGTGACGATGATGGGCGCGCCCGGGCGCAGGCGCTCGGCGATCCAGTCCCGGTACGCGGCCGGCAGGCGTAACCACCGCACCACCGCATACGCGGACGCGGAGGCCGACCAGCCGCGCCAGACCGGGTCGTAGACCTGCCGCACCGCGACGTCCGGGTTCGCGGCGAGGATCGCACCCGCGCCCTGTTCTCCAGCCTGTGCCACGGCAGTGTTTTCCGCGGTGGTACTCCCACCGCCCGCGCCCCGCCGCACGACGTCCGGAGTCGCCAGCTCAAAGGCGGCCGGCAGCCACGGCACCCCGAGCGCGGCGGCGAGATGGAGCGCGGACCCGTGCGGCGAGCCGATGACGAGGCCCTGATAGTGCCCGGCCGGCAGCTGCGCCGTCAGCCACGACGCGACCGCGCCCGCGTCGACGGCCCCAGACTTCCCAAAACCCCAGACCACCGGCCGTGGTACCCCCCGCTGGTGCGCCAGCATCCGCCCGGACGCGATCGCCAGGGCCACCCCCAGCCCCGTCGGCCACTGCAGGTCGACGTCCCGCGCGGTCTCCGTCCGCCGCCTCATGCCGGCTCCCCCCAGATCGTGTGAACGCTCGGGTCCTGCCCAGGGCCGCAAACCCTAAACCCCGGCCATAGCGAAGCCGGTGCCGAACCCGTAGACTCGCTACACATGAAGGCGGACGCGCTACGCGGGCATCTCGACGCACTCCTGCTCGCGGTGCTCGACGGCGAACCCCGCCACGGCTACGCGATCATCGAAGCCCTGCAGGAGCGCTCCGGCGGCACCCTGTCGCTGCCCACCGGGACCGTCTACCCGGCGCTGCGCCGGCTGGAGCGGGCCGGCTACGTGGAGAGCGCCTGGTCGACCGTCGGCGGGCGGGAGCGGCGGACCTACCGGCTGACCAGCGCCGGGCGCAAGGTGCTGTCCGAGGAGCGCTCGGCCTGGCAGGAGTTCACGCACACCATCGGCGCGGTCCTCATGCCCCCACCGGCACCCGCATCCTGAAACCCACCCGCGCCCGCGCGTCCTGAGCCCCGGCAAGCGCTCATACCCCACCGCCGCCCGCGCGCCTCGAGCCCACGGTCCTCACGCGCCCCGCCCGCGCCCGCATCCTGAACTCACCCGCGCCCGCGCGTCCTAAGCCAGCCGGCACCCGCACGCCCTGAGCTCGCAAGCGCTCATGCCCCACCGCCGCCCGCACGTCCCGAGCCCGCGGTCCTCACGCCTCCGCCCGCGCCCGCATCCTGAGCCCGCACGCGCCCGCGCGTCCTGAACCCGCCGACGCCCGCGCGCACTGAGCCTGCGGTCCTCAAGCTCCCGCCGGCGCCCGCATCCTGAGCCCGCCGGTGAACTGCACGCACCGGATCGACTGCAGCCCGGCGTAGGCGAACGCGCCCAGGTTGAAGGTCATGCCCGCGATCAGCGGCGGCCACGTCGCCGCGCCCGGCCACTGGTAGAGGCTCAGGCCGAGCACCGCCGCCCCCAGCAGCGCATGCAGTGGCAGAAACGTCACCGCACCCATACCGACGATCCGGGTGTACCGCATGCTTCCGCGCGAGAACCCGAGCAGTGCCAGGACAGCGATGCCGGCCGCGACGAACGACGTGTACATGAAGTGGTCGACGAGCAGCCAGTAGTACTTCGTCACGTTGTCGGTCTGGCTCCACGGGCTGTCCCACCACATCAGCGGGGCCAGCACGTTGACGAGCGGCAGGGCCAGGGCGATCCAGGTCGCGGTCCGGCGCCCCTGCTGGACGGTGAGCTCGGCCTGGTAAGCGGGCGCCACCTCGGGCAGCGACCCGAACTCGGCGACCGCGCGCCGCTCGGCGGCCAGGTCCGGCAGCCCGTCATCGGCGAAGGCGAGGGCCGCGTCCTCCAGGCTGTGCCGCGCCTCCATGATCATCTCGGCACGCGCCCGTCGCGGCCCCCGCAGGGCCGCGGTCAGTCCATCGACGTACACGTCGATCGGGCGAACGGGTCTCGGCACACCCACGTCACCCAGAATCCCACAGCGTTCACGTCAAGGCCAGAAGCCCCGATATCCCCGGGACGATCGTCACCCGCCCGCCGCCGACCGCCACACCGTCGCGGAACCCGTCCAGGCCGACGCGGTGCGTCACGACGAGACCACGGTCACGGGACCCGCCGCCGACCGCCACGACGTCGCGGAAGCCATCCAGGTCGGCACAGCGGTGCGTGACGACGACGGCCACGGTCACGGGGCCGACACGAGCCCCGAACCGCCCGAGACGATGCTCACCCGCCCGTCGTCGACCGTCACGACATCGTCGAAGCTGGCCAGGTCGGCACGGCGGTGGGTGACGACGACCACGGTCCGGTCACCGGCGGCTTGCAGCGCGGTGGCCAGGACCGCGTCGGCGGCAGCCGGGTCGAGGCCCTCGGTCGGCTCATCGAGCAGCAGGACCGGCGGCGGGTCGAGGAGGGCCCGGGCGAGCAGGAGCCGCTGACGCTGCCCGCCCGAGAGCCGCCCACCGTCCTCGCCGACGAGCTCGTCGAGCCGTTCGCCGTACTCCCCCAGCCCGGCCGCGGCCAGCGCACCCCGCAGGTCGGCATCGGCGAAGCCGCCCCGGTCCAGCAGCAGGTTCTCCCGCACGGTCGCGTGGAACACGTACGCGTCGGCGAACACACCCCCGGCCACCTGCCACGGCTCAGCACCCTCGGGCCGCCCCTCGACCCGCCCGTCAACCACCCCGAGCCCTCCG
Source organism: Dactylosporangium sp. NPDC051541 (assembly GCF_044454505.1). Taxonomy (NCBI): domain Bacteria; kingdom Bacillati; phylum Actinomycetota; class Actinomycetes; order Micromonosporales; family Micromonosporaceae; genus Dactylosporangium; species Dactylosporangium sp. NPDC051541. The sequence goes on along the minus strand of NZ_JBITDU010000003.1, from coordinate 33,806 downwards.
GCGAGCACGGACAGCAACGTCGACTTCCCAGCCCCGCTGGCCCCGACCACCGCCACCCGCCGCCCGGCCGGCAGCGTGAGGTCAACATCGGTCAGCGCATCACGGCCACCATGCGGATAGCGCACCGTCACGCCCCGCAGCCGCAACGAGACCGGCCCCACCCACGCCCGCCGCTCCGCCGCCTCCGCCCCGGCCGCCGAGTCGACGCGCCCGCGCCCCACGCCACCGCGCGGACGCACGCGCCGCACCACGCCACCGCGCGGACGCGACGCAACCGCGTCGGACCCGGCCGCGTCGTCGACGAGCTCACGCACGCGTCGCACCGCGCTCCCGACGTCGCTCTGGCGCGCGGCCGCGGCGGCGAGCGGCACGACGACCTCGCCCACGGTCAGCGCGACGAGCGCGAGCACCGGCGCTGAGGGCCCGGCGACGAGGAGCGCGATGGCCAGGGCGCTTCCGGACGGTACCAATGCCGCCGCTCCTGACACGACGGCTCCGGCCGACGCCGCGCGGGACTCCAGCCGGGCCAGCCGCCGGCCGCGCGCGGACGCGTCGGCCAAGAACGAGGGCATGGCTCCGAACGCGAGCAGCTCGGCCGCGCCGTGCGCGATGTCCACAGTGGACTCGACGACCCGCGCCCGCGCGGTGGCGAGTTCGGCGCTGTGGCGGGTGAGGAGGCGGCCGAGCAGGGGCAGGACCAGGCCGGCTATGAGGAGCGCGGCCAGCAGGACGAGGGCGGCGGGGACGGAGACGAGCAGGAGACCGGCGACGGCGAGGGTGCCGACGAGCGCGGCCACGGCGGCCGGCAGTACCGCGCGGAGCAGGAGGTCCTGGACGGCGTCCACATCGGACACCACCCGGCTCAGGGCGTCGCCGTGCACGACGCCGCGGCGGTCGACCAGGGCGGCGAAGGTGCGCGTGCGCAGCGACGCGAGGACGCGGAGGACGACGTCGTGTCCGGCCAGCCGCTCGGAGTACCGAATCCCGCCCTTGAGCAGTGCGAACAGCCGGACCGAGGCGATCGCGACGGCGAGGGCGGCGAGGGGCGGCTGGTCGGCCGCGCGCACGATCATCCAGGTGGCGGTGCCGACGAGCCCGACCCCGGCGGCCTCGGTGAGCACGCCCAGCAGGCCCGCGAACACCAGCCGCAGCACGACGGAGCAGTCCAGCCTCACGCGGCCACCACCCGCAGGACGACGGAGCAATCCAGCCTCACGCGGCCACCACCGGGTGGCGGGCCTCGGTGAGGCGGCCGTCGACGGTCACGGTGCGGGTCGCGATCGACAGCAGCGCGGGGCGGTGGGCGACGAGCAGCGCGGTGCGCCCGGCCGCCAGCCGGGCCGCCGACGCGACGACGGCCGCCTCGCTGGCCGGGTCCAGGCGCGCGGTCGGCTCGTCGAACAGCAGCACGGACGCGTCCGCGCGCAGCCACGCCCGGGCCATCGCCAGCCGCTGCCGCTGCCCGCTGGACAGGCCGTGGAGGGCGAGATCCGTGTCGTACCCGCCCGGGAGCGCGCGCACGAACCCGTCGGCCTCCGCCGCCCGCGCGGCCGCGACGACGTCGTCGAGGGAACGCTCGGGCGCGCCGAGGCGGATGTTGTCGGCGACGGTGCCGGCGAACAGGTGCGGCCGCTGCGGCAGCCAGGCCAGCCGGGCCCGCCACGCGGCCAGGTCGAGGTGGCTCAGGTCGACGCCGCCGACGAGGACGCGCCCGGCCGTGGGCGTCGTGAAGCCGAGGACCAGGGACAGGACGGTGGACTTGCCGCCGCCGCTGGGGCCGGTCAGCGCGACCCGGTCGCCGGGCTCGATCTCGAGCGTGGCGTCGCGCAGCGCGACGACGTCGCCGTAGCGGACCTCGACCCGGTCGAAGACGATGGCCGCGTCCGGTGACGGCAGCCGGGGCTCGGCCGTGACGGTTGGAGCGTTTTCCAGTACGGCCTGAATCTCGGCCGACGCCGCCAGCCCTTCCTGGCTGGCGTGGAACTTCGTGCCCAGCGCCCGCAGCGGCAGGTAGGCCTCGGGGGCCAGGAGCAGCACCGCGAGCGCGACCCCGAGGGTGAGCCGGCCGTCGAGCAGGCGCAGGCCCACGGGCACGGCGACGAGCGCGACCGAGACCGTCGCGACCAGCTCCAGCACCAGCGCCGACAGGAACGCCAGGCGCAGCGTCCGCATCGTCGCGCCCCGGTACGCCTCCGCGTGCTCCCGTACCCGCCGCACGTATGCGCCCTCGCGCCCGAACGCGCGCAGCGTCGCCAGCCCGCGCACGGTGTCGAGGAAGTGGCCGCCGAGCCGGCTCAGCTCGTGCCACTGGCGCTGCGTGCGGGCCCCGGTGGACTTGCCGACCAGGATGCCGAAGATCGGGATGAGCGGCAGGGTGAGCGCGACGACGACGGCCGAGGCGAAGTCGGTGAACGCGAGCCAGCCGAGCGTGGCCAGGGGGACGAACGCCGACAGGAACACCTGCGGCAGATAGCCGGTGAGGTATCCGTCGAGGCCGTCGACCCCGCGCCCGGCCAGGGTGGCCAGCTCCCCCGCGCGCTGCCCGGCGAGCCAGGCCGGCCCTCGCCGCACGGCCGCGTCCAGCAGCTGCTCGCGCAGGTGCGCCTTGACCCCGGCGGCCGCCCGGCCCGCGATGGCGGTGAGTGCTCCTTGATGGAGACCGCGCAGCAGTACCGCCGCCGCCGTCACCACTGAAGCGAGCCGATCGAATCTTCCGTCCACCGCCGCGGCCAGGACGGTGGCCAGGCCGACCGCCTGCACCACGACCAGCACCGCGGCCACCAGCGCCGATCCGGCCAGCACCATCGCGTAGCGCCGGACCGGGCCGATCCGCAGGAGTCTTCTGTCCACGTGTCGCGCCGCCCTACCAGTACAGAGACGTCCGGCGCCGGAAGAGCCACCAGCCGGCGGCCTGGACGGCGACGAGCACCGGGAGCAGCGGGGCCGCGCCGAGTGCGAGCAGCCGCAGCGTCGCATCGCCGGCGGCCGCCCCGTCGACGGTCACCGTCGCGCCCGGGTCCAGCGTGGACGCTAGCACGCCCGGGAACAGGGCCGACGCGACCGCGACGACCGGTAGGGCGCACGCCACAGCGGTGAACTTCCGGTTGAGGAAGGTGGCCGCCAGCACCGCGCCCGCGCAGGCGAGGGCGAGGGCGGTGGCGAGCATCGGGTTGCGGATGTGGGCCGGCGCCGCGAGGTACCACCCGCCGAGGGCCAGCACCACGCCGCCGGCCGCGACCGGGCCGAGGACCCGCAGCAGCGCGAGCCGCAGGAAGGCCGCTCCGTGCGCGACGACGAGCAGCACGTTGGCGAGGGCGGTGAGCCAGACCTCGGGGGCCGTGAACGCGCCCGGGCCGTGCAGGATGACGCCGAAGATGAGCCCCCAGGCGCCGGCGAGGGTGAGCCCGGCGGCGGCGATGAGGGCGTCGAACCCGCCCCGGCGCCGGCCGCGGCTGCGCAGCTGGACCCCAGCGTTGAGCGCGGCCAGCCCGAGGACGGCGGCGATGACGGCCGGGTACGCGGCGTGGAACAGCTCGGCCTCCAGCCGCGGGAACGCGGCGATGAGCACGCCGACCGCGCCGACGACCCAGACCTCGTTGCCGAGGAACATCGGCCCGATCGCGTTGAGGGCGCCGCGCCGCGCGTCGTCGCCGCGCATCGTCGGCAGCAGCATCGCCACGCCCTGGTCGAGCCCGCCCAGGACGAAGTAGGCGACGAACAGCGCGCCGAGGATGCCGTACCAGAGGGTGCTCATACCCTGACCTCCTGCCGGTCCATACGCACGTCGCCGTCCTCCTGGCCGAACTCCCCGCCGGGTTTCGCGGCCGCGGCCCGGGCCAGCAGCCACCAGTCGACGAGCACCAGGCCGATCACCAGCGCCGAGAACAGCAGCGTGGACCAGCGCAGCGCCTCCGCGCTCATCGGCGACACGGCGTCGGCGGTGCGCAGCAGGCCGTAGACGGCCCAGGGCTGCCGCCCCTCCTCCCGCACGAACCAGCCGGCCAGCGCCGTCAGCACCGGGACCGGGATGAGGGCGGTGAGCAGCCACGACAGCGGCCGGGCCCAGCGCTTGCGGATGAGCGCGTCCTTGTAGGTGAGCACCTGGGCGATGAGCAGGATCAGGAACAGCAGGTTGGCCACCTGGATCATGAGCCCGAGCGCGACGCCGACGTTGTCGCTGACGATGTAGTCGCCGGGCCCGAACCGGTGCACCATCTCGGCCTGCCGCTCGACGGCTTTGGCACCGCCGGCCATCTTCATCGGCTGGCTGGCACCGATCCAGCCGAACTGCGCGTAGCCGAAGCCGATGGTGAAGAACGTCCCGATCAGCGCGACCCGGATGCCGAGCCGCAGCGAGAGCCGGAACAGCTCGTGGTCCTCGGCTCTTCGCCGGATTCGCCAGGCCGCGACGCCGGCGACGAGCACTCCCCCGGCGACCATGGTGGCCGCGACCGCGTGGACCAGGGCGAACCACAGCGCGCTGTTGGTGAGCAGGGCCGAGAAGGACGCGAGCCGGGCGGTACCGTCCTGATCGAGGGTGTACCCGACCGGGTGCTGCAGGAACGCGTTGCTCACCATCACCCAGAACGCCGACAGCAGCGCGGTCGCGGCGACGCCCCAGATGAGTGCCAGGTGCAGCCGCTTCCCGAGCCGCCCCCAGCCGAAGATCCACATGCCGAGCAGCGTCGATTCGAGCACGAACGCGATGAGCGTCTCCAGCGCGAGCGGCGCACCGAAGACGTCCCCGGTGAGCTTCGACAGTCCGCCCCAGTTGAGCCCGATCTCGAACTCCATGACGAGCCCGGTCGCGATCCCGACGGCGTAGTTGATCGCGTACAGCTGCCCCCAGAACCGGGCCATCCGCCCGTACACGTCCCGCCCCGTCACCACGAACCGCGTCTGCATGACGGCGACGAGCACGACCAGGCCGAGCGTGACCATGACGAACGTGAAGTGCAGCGAGGCGGTGAGCCCGAACTGCGTCCGCGCGAAGTCCAGCGCGCTCATACGTTGCCCCCCGACATGTACCCGACCAACATGTCGACAGACTACATGTAGACGCGCACGACGAACAGCACGCCGGTGTCAGGGTTCGTGTCAGGGCACTGACCGGCCCGTGTCAGTCGCGCCCGCATGGTGGTGGCACACAACGAGCACCGCTACGAAGGAGCGCCCGCCATGACGATCACCCTCACCGCCCAGGACCGGACCACGATGCGCATCGCCGCCTACGGCGCCGTCACCCTCCTGTCGGCCGCCGGCGCCGCGGGCGGCTCCCCGCACAGGATCGCCACGCGGGGCAGCATCGCCCTGGGCACCGCGACCGGCCTGGTCGGCCACGTCCTGGCCAAGCCGGCCGGCCACAAGGACCTCAACGGCCGCTCGGTCGCGGAGATCGCCGACCGCGTCCTGCCCGCCCTGACCGCGACCGTCACCCTGCTGCAGACCCACGCCCCGGCCGAGGCCGCCAACTTCCGCGACACGGTGACCACGGCCCTCGAGTCCGCCACGGGCGACACGCAGCCCACCCCGGCCATCGCCGCGATGAAGAACAAGATCACCGCGGCCCTCGACGCCGCGTGATGCCCGCCGGAGCTAGGCGGCGGTGTGCCTCGAGGCGACCCGGGCCAGCTCGACCAGGGCCTGCGCCCGGGCGTACTCGGCCGGGGTGAAGGATGGCGCCGGCCGGCGGATGTACAGCATGCCGCCGGCCGGGTCGGCCAGTTGCATGCCGGTGGCCGTGAAGCCGGCCGCGCCGGTGGAGCGCCAGGAGATGTCGCACTCCCCGAGGAGCGCATCAAGCGCCTGCTCCAGCGAGGCGCTGCCGTCCAGCACCTTGGTGGCCAGCGCGAGGACCCGGGTGGGTTCGTCGATCAGGCCGCGCACGTCGGCTGGGGCGATCCAGGCGTCGCGCCCGCGCCCGCGCGTGACGGCGTCGGCCAGGTCGCCGTGTGACAGGGCGTCGGGCGCGTCGATGAGGAACTCGTCGACGGCGCCGGACTCGGTGGTGTGGACCTGCACGGAGAGGATGTTGACCTTCCGCAGGGCCAGCGAGGCGGTGAGCACGGAGAGGAAGCCCGGGCGGTCGTCGACCGTGGCCCGGATGCGCCAGAGGCCCATCACGCGGGCCAGGTGGATTTTGTGCCGGCGGGGCCCAGTTCCGCCAAACCGGGCCCCACCAGCCGTTCCCCCAACACAGATGCGGTTGCACCGACCAGCTGCGCCAGCCGCTCCACTTCAGAACCGTGGAACGGTGGTGCTCCCGCGTCGCCGTCCGCCCCGCCGCGTCCGACAACAAGGACCAGGCCTCCGCGCTGGAAAGGCGCGACAGCGAGATGTACGCCGTCAGCTGCACTCAACGCACGGGGCCGGAGTGGTGCGATGTCCACCTGTGGGGGGACATCCGGAGCGCGCCAGCTCGCGCTGACCACCGAGGAGTCCGACCATGCCTGAGCGCGCGCGCCGCCGCCCGCCCAGTCCGATCCGACCCGGATCGCGACCGCCCAGTCCGCGCCGAACAGTGCCGGTGCCGCGTCCACGACCGTTGCCAGGCCGTGGTCGGGGTTCGCCGCCACCTGTCCGATCAGCGCGACCTCGCGGCCGCTGCTCGGCTCCGAGAGCTCGGTGCCGCGCCACACACCGTCCACGCGCACGCCTGGGATCGCGGCGAGGCCGGTGAGCACGCGGTCGACCGGGCCCGAAGCCGGCCATACCACGGTGAAGTCGTCCACCGCACGGCCGCCGACCCGTTCCAGTACAACGACCGAAACAATATCCGCGCCGACCACACCCAGCGTCCGGGCAACCTGCCCGAGTGAGCCGGGACGGTCGGGCAGCGCAACTCTGAGCCGTAGCAGCATCTGAGTCGACCTCCCGTTCGTCCTTGGCTGAGGTGCACGCCGCCGTTGGTGTACGCCTTGCTCTCCGGTACTGCCAACAGGTTGCCTACCCCGAGTTTCCGCGCCGTTTCGCAGCGGTGTCGGCGGCGGAACATTGACCGGGGTCACGGACCGCCCAAAAAGCCACAAAACGCACCGGGAACCTTGACAGAGAACGTGTCTCAACCATGGACTGATCGGATGACCACCCCGCCCGGTCTCGACCTGCCCCGCCTGCAGTCCTACCTGGACGAGAAGGCCCCCGGCCTGGTCGGCGCGCCCCTCACCGCCGAGCTCGTGACCGGCGGCCGCTCCAACCTCACGTACATCCTCAACGAGGTCTTCGTGCTGCGCCGGCCGCCCCTGGGCCACGTCCTGGCGACCGCGCACGACATGGGCCGCGAGTTCCGCGTCATCTCCGCATTAGGAGCGACAGCTGTGGGGGTACCGGATGCGCTGCTGCTCTGTGCGGACGACGCGGTGCTCGGTGCGCCGTTCTATCTCATGTCCCGCGTGCCCGGCACGGTGCTGCGCCACCGGGAGCAGACCGATCCGCTCGGTGACGACGGCCGCCGCACAGTCGCCTTCGCCATGATGGACACCCTGGCCGAGCTGCACCTGGTCGAGCCGGCGGAGGTGGGCCTGGCCGAGTTCGGCCGGCCCGAGGGGTTCCTGGAGCGGCAGGTGCGCCGCTGGAGCAAGCAGCTGGACGGCTCCCGCAGCCGCGACCTGCCCGCCGCCGACGCCCTGCGCGAACGGCTCGCCGCGTCGATCCCGGCCAGCCCGCGGCCGGCGATCGTGCACGGCGACTACCGCCTCGACAACCTGATCATCGACCCCGTCACCCTGCGCGTCGCCGCGGTCCTGGACTGGGAGATGGCCACGATCGGCGACCCGCAGACCGACCTGGGGCTGCTGCTGGCCTACTGGAACGTCCTGGACCGCATCAAGACCGGCCGCAACCCGATCGCCGACGGGCTGGGCGCGGCCGCGGGCTTCCCGAGCGGCGACGAGCTGCTCGCCCGCTACGCGCGCAGCGCCCCGCTCAGCGACGACCTGCACTGGTACGTCGGCCTGGCCTGCTACAAGCTGGCCGTCGTGCTCGAAGGGATCCACTACCGCTACACGCACGGCCAGACCGTCGGCAAGGGCTTCGACGAGATCGGGGCGCTCGTCCCGCCCCTGCTCGACGAGGGCATCGCAGCGATCAACGGAGAGAGCTGATGGACTTCGGATTCGACCAGCGCACGGCCGAACTGCACGAGAAGCTCACCGACTTCATGGACGAGGAGGTGTACCCCGCCGAGCCCGTCCTGGAGCAGCAGCTGAGCGCGGCCGCGAACCCGTGGGCGCGCCCGCCCGTCATCGAGGACCTCAAACGCTCGGCCCGGGAACGCGGCCTCTGGAACCTCTTCCTTCCCGACGCCGGCCATGGCGCCGGCCTCACCAACCTGCAGTACGCCCCGCTCGCCGAGATCACCGGCCGCAGCCCCAACCTGGCTCCCGAGGCCCTCAACTGCGCCGCCCCCGACACCGGCAACATGGAGGTCCTGGCCCAGTTCGGCTCGCCCGAGCAGCAGGACCGCTGGCTCAAGCCGCTCCTCGAGGGCCAGATCCGCTCCGCGTTCTGCATGACCGAGCCGGACGTCGCCTCGTCCGACGCCACCAACATCGCGACCCGCATCGAGCGCGACGGCGACAGCTACGTCATCAACGGCCGCAAATGGTGGTCGTCCGGGGCGATGAACCCCAACTGCCAGGTCCTCATCGTCATGGGCAAGACGGACACCGAAGCCGAACGCCACAAGCAGCAGAGCATGATTCTGGTACCGCGAGACACGCCCGGCATCACCATCAAGCGCGGCATGCACGTCTTCGGCTACTCCGACGCCGCCCACGGCGGACACGCCGAGGTCATCTTCGACAACGTCCGCGTCCCCGCCGACTCCCTCATCGCCGGCGAGGGCCAGGGCTTCGCCATCGCCCAAGCCCGCCTGGGCCCGGGCCGCATCCACCACTGCATGCGCCTCATCGGCATGGCCGAACGGGCCCTGGAGCTGCTCTGCGTCCGCGTCAACGAGCGGATCGCCTTCGGCCGCCCCCTGGCCGAACAGGGCGTCATCCAGGAGTGGATCGCCGAGTCCCGGGTCCGCATCGAACAGGCCCGCCTCCTGGTCCTCAAAACCGCCTGGCTGATGGACACGGTCGGCAACAAGGGCGCCCACACCGAGATCCAGTCCATCAAGATCGCGGTCCCGTCGATGGCCGAATGGGTCATCGACAAGGCCATCCAGGCCTTCGGCGCCGCCGGCGTAAGCCAGGACACCCCCCTGGCCGCCCTGTGGTCAAGCGCACGAACCCTCCGCCTGGCCGACGGCCCCGACGAGGTCCACCGAGCCTCCCTGGCCCGGCGCGAGCTGCGAAAATACGCTGTAACATAGCTCGCTCCGCTCGCGGCCGGGAAGGCTTCGCCTCCACCTGCGACCCCGCACAATCCACGCCGCGAGCGCCGGGCCGAAGACGGTCGCCCAAAACCGTCCCGGGCCGGCACCGCGAGCCGCTCCTCAGCCCGCCCGCGCCCGCGCGACCGCGCCGGCGTAGGGGCGGAGGCGGCGTAGTGAAGCGCCGGGCGATCACGGAGTCGGCCGCGAAGGCATGAAGACGTGAAGGCATGAAGGGCCGGCACCCCGCACGGGGCCGGCCCTTCGTCAGCGCTTGTTCGGACCAGAAGTGGTCCGGTGGTCACGGGGTCGGGGGGATGACCGGTTCGCTGGGGTTCGGGACGACGCGCTGGTATGGGGCGGGGGCATCCGCCGTGCTCGACAGCTCGTCCGGGTCGTCGCTGAAGCGGTCGGTCGCGGCCTGGATGGCTTTCGGCGCCGAGGCCGCCACCGCCCAGCCCACCGCCACGCCGCCCAGGACGGCCACCGCGATCCAGCCCCACGGCGTGCGCTGGCGCTTGCCGGACAGCGCGTCCAGGGCCAGGTTGGCCCGCTTCCACGCCTCCGACGACGCCGAGCCCACCCGGTCCGACGTCTTGGCGTACGCCGAGCCTACGCGGTCCGACGCCGTGCCGTAGCGGTCCGAGGCCTCGCTGGCCAGGTCGCCCGCGCGGTCCTTGACGGTGCCGCCGAACGAGCGGGCGCTGTCCAGCGCCGAGTTCAGGTAGTCCCAGGCGTCCTCGGCCACACTCTCCGCGCGGCGCTTACGCTTCTTCCACTCACTGCTCATCGAAATCGCCACCTCCTCCGATGTCCGGCTTTCCCGGCTCGGCGCAAAAGCAAACGCCGCCCGGGCCGCATGAGATGAACGTCAGGCCGATTCCCGGCGGACCAGGTGGGTCTCGACCATCACCGACGAGGAGGCCGCGCCGCCGATGCGGGCGATCAGCAGGCGGGCCATCTCCCGGCCCATGGCCTCGACGGGCTGGTGGACGGTGGTCAGCGGCGGGTCGGTCTGGCGGGCGATGGCCACGTCGTCGAAGCCGATCAGGGCCACGTCCTGCGGCACCCGCTGGCCCAGCGCGCGCAGGGCCCGCAGCGCGCCGACGGCCATCAGGTCGGAGGCGGCGAAGACCGCGTCGATGGAGGGGTCGGCGGCCAGCAGCTCGTGCACCGCACGCTCGCCGCTGGCCTCGGAGAAGTCGCCGTAGACGATCAGCCGATCGTCCACCGGAAGCCCGGCCCGCTGCAGCGCCTCGCGGTAGCCGGCGAGGCGGGAGACGCCGGCGGCCATGTCCTGCGGGCCGGCGATCGCGGCGATGCGGCGGCGCTGGCGGTCGAGCAGGTGGCCGACGGCGATGCGGGCGCCGCCCTCGTTGTCGGCGTCCACGTAGGAGAGCTGCGACAGCTGGGCGGTGAAGTTGAGCTGCTCGTCGTCGGCGAGCATCTGGGCCGGGCGGCCGCCGAGGACGACCGGGAGGCCGCGGCGCTCCAGGAGCAGGGGCAGCGGGTCGGCGTCGTGCAGGGAGAGCAGCATGACGCCGTCGACGTGCTGGTTGGTCAGGTGGTGCTCGACCCGCTCGCGCTCGGCCGGGGACTGGGCCATCGCCAGCCACAGCTGCAGCTGGGTGCCGGCCAGGGCGGAGCTGATCCCGCGCACGATGCCGGCGAAGAACGGCTCCCCGAAGACCCGCTCCTCGGACTCGGAGACGACCAGCGCGACGGAGTCGGTGCGCTGGGTGACGAGGGCCCGGGCGGCGCGGTTGGGCACGTACCCCAGCTCGTCGATCGCCTTCTGCACCGCCGCGCGGGCCTCGGGGCTCACCTGGGGTGAGCCGTTGACCACGCGCGACACGGTGCCGCGGCCGACGCCGGCCCGCAGGGCGACCTCATCGAGCGTGGGCCGGCCGGCGGAACGCGGGCGGCCCGGGGACGGGATGTTCACGCCTCATTGTGCGCACATCCCGTCACCGGGCCACCCAGCAGCCCCAGCGATCTTTCAGGAAACCGTCAAGTTCACCTCAACGACCGAGCCTTCGGGGGCCAACGGGAGGACTGCGTCGGGAGCCAATGCAGCACCGTCGACGGTCAGCGCACGCGCCGCACCGCGCTGGACCACGATCCGATACGTCGCTCCCCGGAACTGGCGAACCGCCGTGAACCCGGACCAATCCGACGGGATCACCGGGTCGACGCGCAGCCCCGTGAGCTCGGGCCGGATGCCGAGGATCCACTGGCTGATCGCGGTGAAGTTGTAGGCCGCCGTCCCGGTCAGCCACGAGTTCTTGGCCTCGCCGTGGGTCGGGGCGTCCTTGCCGGCGATCATCTGCGCGTAGACGTACGGCTCGCACCGGTGCACCTCGCTGATCGCCTCGCGGGCGGAGGGCAGGATGCGCTTGTAGTAGTCGAACGCCGCGTCGCCGTTGCCGACGATCGTCTCCGCGATCATGATCCAGGGGTTGGTGTGGCAGAAGATGCCGGCGTTCTCCTTGTACCCGGGTGGGTAGGACGAGATCTCGCCGAGCTCGAGGCGGTAGGAGCTGTAGGCCGGCTGCTGCAGCACCACACCGTGCGGGGTGGCGAGCCGCTCGCGCACGCTGGCCAGGGCCTTCACCGCGAGGCCGTCCTCGACGCCGACACCGCCCATGATGCACATGCCCTGCGGCTCGACGAAGATCTGACCCTCGTCGTTGGATGCGGAGCCGATGACGTTGCCGTAGAAGTCGTAGGCGCGGCGGAACCAGGCCCCGTCCCAGCCGTGCTCGGCGATCGTGCCGGCCATCTTCTCGGCCGCGTCCAGGTACTCCTGGTGCGGCTTGCCCACGCACAGCGCGATCCCGGCCAGCTCCTTCGCGGCGAGCACGAACTGCCCGGCGATGAAGACGGACTCGGCGACCCCGCCCTTGGCGTTCTCGGTCGTCTGGAACGGCTCCCCCGGCGTGTCGGAGAAGCAGTTGAGGTTGAGGCAGTCGTTCCAGTCGGCCCGGCCGATCAGGGGAAGACCATGAGGACCCAGACGATCGAGGGTGTACTGCAGCGACCGCTGGAGGTGGTCGTAGAGCGGCTGCTCACTGCCGGCCTCGTTGTCGTAGGGCACCGCCGCGTCGAGGATCGACAGGTCGCCGCTCTCCTTGAGGTACGCCGAGACGCCGAGGATGAGCCACAGCGGGTCGTCGTTGAAGCCGGAGCCGATGTCGTTGTTCCCGCGCTTGGTCAGCGGCTGGTACTGGTGATACGCGCCACCCGTCGACAGCTGGGTGGCGGCGATGTCGAGAATCCGTTCCCGGGCCCGCTCGGGGATCATGTGCACGAAGCCCAGCAGGTCCTGGTTGGAGTCGCGGAAGCCCATGCCGCGGCCGATGCCGGTCTCGAAGCCCGAGGTCGAGCGGCTCATGTTGAACGTGACCATGTTCTGGTACGCGTTCCAGATGTTGACCATCCGGTTGGTGTCGCTGTCCGGCGTCTCCACCTGCAGGGTGCCCAGCAGCCGGTCCCAGTTCTCGCGCAGCGCGGCGAAGCCGGCGTCGACCGTCTCCTGCCGGAGCCAGCGCTCGATCACCGGGCGGACCGTCCGCTTGTTGATGGTCTGCGAGCCGGGCGGGTCGAACTTGGCGTCCTTCGGGTTCTCCCAGTAGCCGAGCACGAAGCCGATCTCGCGGGTCTCCCCCGGCGCGAGGGTGACCCGCACGTGGTGGGAGCCGTGCGGCTGCCAGCCGTGCGCGACCGAGTCGGACGAGCTGCCGCGCTCGACGGCGATCGGGCGGTCCCAGGCGCGGTACGGGCCGAGGAACGCCTCGCGCTGGGTGTCGTAGCCGGCCAGGGGCTCGGAGCAGGCGAAGTAGGCGAAGTGGTCGCGCCGCTCGCGGTACTCCGTCTTGTGGTAGATGACCCCGTCGACGACCTCGACCTGGCCGGTGTTGAAGTTGCGCTGGTAGTTGGTGGCGTCGTCCTGGGCGTCCCAGAGCGCGAACTCCACCGAGGAGAAGACCGAGAGCTCGGCCGCCGACTCGCGCTCGTTGGTCAGCCGCAGCCGCCAGACCTCCAGGGTCTCGCCGAGCGGGACGAAGTACGACACCTTCGCCTTGATGCCCTGGTAACCGGAGGCGATCTGGGTGTAGGACAGCCCGTGCCGGCATTCGTACTCGTCCAGCTCGGTCTGCGTCGGCTGCCAGGTGGGCGACCAGAACTCACCGCTGGCGGCATCGCGCAGGTAGAGGTAGCGGCCGCCGAAGTCGAAGGGCGCGTTGTTGTACCGGTAGCGGGTGAGGCGGCGCAGCCGCGCGTCGCGGTAGAACGAGTAGCCGCCGGCGGTGTTGGAGATGATGCCGAAGTACGACTCCGTCCCCAGATAGTTGATCCAGGGCAGCGGGGTGTCGGGCCGGTCGATCACGTACTCGCGACGTTCGTCGTCGAAGTGGCCGAAGCGCACGGTTGCCTCCTGCGGGGTGGTCTTAGGCCGACTCGCGCACCACGAGGTGCGTGTCCAGCACAGTCGAGTGGGCCGGCCCGCCGGCGATGCGGGCCAGCAGGAGCCTGGCCATCTCGCGACCCATGCCCTCCACCGACTGGTGCACGGTGGTGAGCGGCGGCAGGGTCTGCCGGGCCACGGCGGAGTCCTCGAAGCCGACCACGGCGACGTCCCCGGGGACGGCCCGGCCCTGCTCACGCAGGGCGCGGATGGCCCCGGCGGCCATCAGGTCGGAGGCGGCGAAGACGGCGTCGAGCCCCGGATTGAGATGCAGCAGGCGGTACATCGCTTCGGCGCCGCTCGCCTCGCTGAAGTCGCCGTATGCGACGAGACGGTCGTCGAACGGGTGGGCCGCGCGGCGCAGGGCCTCACGGTAGCCGCGCAGGCGGGCCTTGCCGACCCCCATGTCCTGCGGACCGGCGATCGCCGCGACGCAGCGGCGCCCCAGGTTGAGCAGGTGCTCGACGGCCAGCCGGGCGCCGCCCTCGTTGTCGTTGTCGACGAACGAGATGGCGTGCCCGTTGTGCTCGCCGCCGGTGGTGCCCGTCTCCAGCATGAGCGCGGTGCGCCCGCCGAGGACGGTCGGCAGCCCCCGCCCGGCCAGCAGGCCGGGCAGCGGGTCGTCGTCGTGGAGTGACAGCAGCAGGACGCCGTCGACGTGCTGGTCGTTGAGGTGCCGCTCGACCAGCACGCGCTCGGCGACCGACTGGGCCATCGCGAGCCACAGCTGCATCTGGGTGTCGGCCAGGTGCGAGCTGACGCCACGCACTATTCCGGCGAAGAACGGCTCACCGAAGACCCGCTCCTCGGACTCGGAGACGACCAGCGCCACCGAATCGGTCCGGCGGGTCACCAGCGCCCGCGCGGCCCGGTTGGGAACGTACCCGAGCTCGTCGATGGCCTTCTGCACCGCCGCACGGGCCTCCGGGCTCACCTGCGGCGAGCCGTTGATGACCCGGGAGACGGTGCCGCGCCCGACACCGGCCAGGGCCGCGACCTCGTCGAGTGTCGGGCGGTGCACGCTACTCGGCCAGGCCGTTGCGCCGGATGACCTCGCGGTAGCGGTGCCCGCTGGTCTTGAGGGTGCGCGTCTGGGTCGCATAGTCGACCGCGACCAGCCCGAAGCGTTTGGTGTACCCCCACGCCCACTCGAAATTGTCGAGCAGCGACCAGGCGAAGTAGCCCTTGAGCGGGGCACCCTGCTCGATCGCGGCCAGACCGGCCCGGAAGTGGGCGTCGAAGTACTCGGCCCGCTCGACGTCGTCGATCTCCCCGAGCTCGTCGCGGACGTCGACGTACGCCGCCCCGTTCTCGGTGACGTACAGCGGGACCGGCGGGTACTCCCGCGCGACCCGCACCAGGGTCTCGGTGAGCCCGGGCGCGTCGACCTCCCAGTCCATGTCCGTGACCGGGTGGCCGGGCCGCTTGTGGAACCGCACGTGCTCGCTGCCCGGCCAGGACGTGGATGCCCGCCAGTAGGGCTCGGCGGGGACGTCCGGGTCGGGTGCGCCGACGACGTGCCGGCTGTAGTAGTTGATGCCCAGCAGGTCCAGCGGCGTGGAGATGATCTCCAGGTCGCCGTCCTGCACGAAGCCGAAGTCGCTGACCCCGGCCACGTCCTGCTTGACGTCCTCCGGGTAGGCACCACGCAGTACCGGATCCAGGAAAATGCGGTTGGCCAGGCCGTCGATGCGGCGCACCGCGTCGAGGTCGTCCTCCCGGGCCGGGTCGGCCGGTGAGATCGCGTAGAGGTTCAGCGTGATGCCGGCCCGGGCCTGCGGGTCCTGGGCCTTGATCGCCTGCACCGCCAGCCCGTGGCCGAGCAGCAGGTGGTGCGTCGCGGCGAGCGCGTCCGGGGCGTGCTTGCGGCCGGGGGCGTGCACTCCGGACGCGTAGCCCAGGAACGCCGAGCACCAGGGCTCGTTGAGCGTCGTCCAGTCGCGGATCCGGTCGCCGAGCGCGCCGTGCACGAGCGCGGCGTACTCGGCGAACCGGTAGGCGGTGTCGCGGGCGGGCCAGCCGCCGGCGTCCTCGAGCTCCTGCGGGAGGTCCCAGTGGTACAGCGTGACCCACGGGGTGATCCCGTGCCCCAGCAGCTCGTCCACGAGCCGCTGGTAGAAGTCGAGGCCCTTGCTGTTGATCGACCCGCGGCCGCCCGGCTGCACGCGGGGCCAGGCGATGGAGAACCGATAGGAGCTCAGCCCCAGATCGGCCATCAGCTTGACGTCCTCGCGGTAGCGGTTGTAGTGGTCGCATGCCACGTCGCCGGTGTCCCCGCCCTTCGTCCGGCCGGGGGTATGGCTGAACGTGTCCCAGATCGACGGGGTGCGGCCGTCAACGGCGGCCGCCCCTTCGATCTGGTACGACGCGGTCGCCGCCCCCCAGAGGAACCCGGGTGGGAATGTCAGCGGGTCGATGTCGCTCATTACGCCTTGACCGAACCTTCCATGATGCCGCCGATGATCTGGCGACCAAATGCCACGAACACGAGGAGCAGCGGGATGATCGCCAGAGCTGTCCCGGTAAAGACTTGCACGTAGTCCGTCTTGTAGTAACCGGTCGCCAGAATGTTCAGCGAGACCTGGACGGTCGGCGTGTCCCCGTTGAGCACCACGTACGGCCACAGGAAGTCGTTCCACGTCTCCATGAACGTGAGCAGGCCGAGGACGGCCGCGGCCGGGCGCAGCGCCGGGAGCACGACGCTCCAGTAGGTGCGCCAGGTCGAGGCACCGTCCATCCGCGCCGCCTCGATCAGCTCGTCGCTGATCGCCGACTCCGCGTACTGCCGGATCATGAACACCCCGAAGCCCTTGACCAGGAACGGCACGATCACGGCGGGCAGGGTGTTGGTCCAGTCGAGCTTCACCATCAGCAGGTACAGCGGGATGATGTTGACCTGCGTCGGGATCATCATCGTCATGATGATGACCAGCAGCAGCGCGTTCTTGCCGCGGAACTTGAGCTTGGCGAACGCGAAGCCGGCCAGGGTGGAGAAGAACACCACCGACAGCGTGACGCAGCCGGAGACGACGGCCGAGTTGATCAGGCCGTAGACGAAGTTGGCGTCGGTGTTCTCGAGCACCCGCTGGGCGTTGTCGAGGAAGTTGCCGCCCGGCAGGAGCGGCGGCGGGATGTCCGTCACCGCGCTGTTGTCCCGGGAGGCCACGATGAACGACCACACGATCGGGAAGATCGACAGCACGATCGTGATGATCAGCGCCAGGTAGGTCAGCGGGCTGGCGTCCCACAGCGCCGCGGAGGCACTGCGGACGCGGCCGGAGCGCTTCTTCGGCGGCGGGGCCTGCGTGGTCCGGTGGGGCCGGGCCGGCGTCATGGTGCTCATCGCGTCTGCCCCTTCACCGATCGGCGCACCAGCGCGAAGTTGATCAGAGCGAATATCAGGATGATCAGGAACAGCAGCCACGAGATCGCGGAGCCCCGGCCCACGTTGAAGTTGTTGGTGAACGTGGTCTCGTAGATGTACATCGCGACCGTCTGGAACTCGTTGAGCGAGCCACCCTGGATGCGGCCGTAGTTGAACAGCAGCGGCTCGGTGAACAGCTGCATGCCGCCGATGGTCGAGATGATCACCGTGAAGAGGATCGTCGGCTGGATGAGCGGCACCGTGATCCGCCAGAAGCGGCGCATCGCCGAGGCCCCGTCGAGGGAGGCCGACTCGTAGAGCTCCTTCGGCACGGCCTGCATCGCGGCCAGGTAGATCAGCGCGTTGTAGCCCGTCCAGCGCCAGTCGACCATGAACGCGATCGCGGTCCAGGAGGACCAGCGGTGGTTGCGCCACTCGACCGGGTCGAAGCCGACGGTCTGCAGCAGCCAGTTCGCCAGGCCGTAGCGGTCGGCGAAGATCAGGCCGAAGACGATGCCGACGGCGGCGACCGAGGTGATGTTGGGGATGAGGATGCCCATCCGGATCGCGGTCCGGGCCCGCATCTTCTTGTTCAGCCAGCTCGCGATCATCAGGGCCAGGATCAGCTGCGGCACCGTGGCGATGATGAACAGGCCGAACGTGTTGCCGATGACGGTCCAGAAGTGCTCGTCGGTGAGCACCTTCGTGTAGTTCTCGAAACCGACGAAGCCCTGGTCACCGCCGGTGAGCGTGTTCTTGCGCAGCGACAGGACCGCGGTGTAGACGAGGGGGTAGGCGCCGAAGATCGCGAAGAGCAGGAAGAACGGCGCAACGAAGAGGTACGGCGAAAACTTGATGTCCAGCCGGCCGAAGCGCGAGGTGCGCCGCGGCGGCGGGCCCACCGGATCCCTTCGCCCGTGGCGGGGCCCGGCGACCCCGACGTTGGAGGTCATGGTGTGGAGGTCCTTCTTCCGTAGCCGGTCGCTGGCGAGCGGAGGTGGCGAGTTGCCGCCACCTCCGCCCGGTGTCGATCGGGGTTCCGATCAGCCCTCGGCCAGCGCCTTGCTGTCCTTGATGGCCTTGTCCCAGCCCGCCTGCGGGCTCAGCTTGCCCTGCTCAGCGGCCTGCATGGCCGGCTCGAACGCGTTCTCCCAGAGGGCCTGGTGCTTCGGGCCCAGGTAGATCGGCTTGAGGGTCTTCGCGGCCTCGACGTAGATCTTGCCGACGGGCGCGTTGTTGAAGTAGTCGTTCGTCGCACCGGCGATCTGCGGGTCGGCCAGGGCCGACTGCGACGACGGCAGCGGGCCGGCCTCCTTGAAGGCGTCGATGCCGCCCTGCTTGCCGGTCAGGAACTTGATGAGCTCGAACGCCTGCTTCTGGTGCTTGCTCTGGGTCGGGATGCCCAGGTACGAGCCGCCCCAGTTGCCACCGCCACCGGGGATCGCGGCGATGTCCCACTTGTTCTTGCCGGCGTCGCCGGCGCGCTCCTTGATGACACCCGTGTACCACGGCGGGCACGGCACGGTCGCGAACGCGGCGTTCTTGAACGCGGCGTCCCAGTCCGTCTGCCAGCGGGCCAGCTTCGCGGTCAGGCCCTTGTTCGCCATGTCGATGCCCAGGTCGTAGGCCTTCTTCACGGTCGGGTTGGTGTCGCCGATGTACTTGTCGCTCTTGTCGTAGAACCAGGTGTCGCTGTTCTGCATGATGTAGGGCTGCATGATCGACGTCGCCGAGTCGATCCAGGTCGCCTTGAGGTTCTTGGACTTGAACGTCTCACCGGTCTTGACGTAGTCGTCCCACGTCTTCCACAGGGCGCTGACCTTGTCGCGCTCGGTCGGCAGGCCGGCCTGCTGGAACAGGTCGGTGCGGTAGCACATGGCCAGCGGGCCGACGTCGGTGCCGAGGCCGACGAGCTTGTTGCCGTCCGCGGTGAACGCGTTCTTCCACTTGAACGGCAGGTACTCGCTCTCCAGCGACTTGGCGCCGAGGTCGAGCAGGTTCACGAAGGGCTTGTTGTCCTTCAGGTACTGCAGCAGCATGCCCTCTTCGAGCATGACCACGTCGCTCGCGCCGCTGCCCGCGGACAGCTGCTGGGCCAGCTTCGGCACGAAGTCCTTGGTCTGGCCTTCGTTCTTGACGTCGACCTTGATGTTCGGGTTCGCGGCCTCGAAGTCCTTGACCGCCTGGGTGAACCCGGGCGTGCCGAAGTAGGACAGCGAGATCGTCACCGGGCCGTTGTCGTTGCTGCCGGTGTTGGCGTCGTCCTTCTTGGCACTGCAGGCGCCTACGCCGAGGGCGAGCCCGACGGTCAGCGCAGCCGCGGCGACGGATCGCATGCGGCGCGAGGTGAAGCTCATCCTGACCCCTCTCTCAGGTCGTGATGGGTGTGGTGTGTGGGGGTGTGATGCTCACGGCGGCGGGCATGAGAAAGCCCCGCCGGCGGTATGGCGGACATGCGATTTGATGTCTCCCACGGCCGCGGGGTGTGGCACCGGCCACAGCCGCGGGAGCGCTCCCATGAGATTGGACTGCGAACGCCGACGTGTCAATGGGGCAATGGGAGCGTTCCCATTTCGTTACCGCCAGATTTCTGCGCCCGCTTTTCGCCCGATTTGCGCAGGTGGGCGCCTTGATCCACGGTTACCGAACGTTACCCACGCGAGTGAGGGCCCTAAGTAGGCTGAAAGTTACCGGCGCCACGTTTACGAACGCGCCGGGCGGGGCAACGCGCCGGGCGCCTACGCCATGTTCCCGCAGCCTTCGGCGCGAAGAGCCGGACGAGACAAGGCATGAGCGACCACTCCGCTTCGTTCCATGGCCACTCACGCCATATTTCCCGCAGCCTTCGGCGCGAAGAGCCGGACGAGACAAGGCATGAGCGACCACTCCGCTTCGCTCCATGGCCACTCACGCCATATTTCCCGCAGCCTTCGGCGCGAAGAGCCGGACGAGACAAGGCATGAGCGACCACTCCGCTTCGCTCCATGGCCA
>NZ_JBITDU010000003.1:0-13565 GCF_044454505.1 Dactylosporangium sp. NPDC051541 | reverse complement strand
TCTCACGCCATGCGGCGGAGCAGGGTGCTGGCGCGGCTCGCGTCGAACGCGGCCGGGTCGAAGTCGCGGCCGAGCCACGCGCGCATGGCCTCGTGGTCGGGGTGGAACGGGTCCGCGCAGGCGGCCAGGAAGTCGCGATAGCCGCCCGGCCCGCCGACGTCGTCGGGCGGGCAGGCGCGCTCGCCGCCGGTGCACATCGGGTAGCGCAGCTCCAGATCGGCCGGGACCACGTCCTCGACCACGACCTCGTGCTCCCACCAGTCGCCGAAGTCGTAGGTGTATCGCAGCCGCGCGCCCTTGCCCACGACCGCGTCGAGGCGGTGGTCGAGCTCGTCGCGGACCTCGAGCAGCCCGTCGGGGTCGGGGACCGCGTACTGCAGCCCGTCGATGTCGAACACGTGGAGGTGGCGGTCCCCCCAGCCCATCGCCAGCTGGATCACCCGGTGCAGCCGGTCGAGCGTGAACGCGCCGGGCACGAGGACACGGCGCCAGACGGGCGGTTCGACGCCGTCGAGCGCGATGCGCAGCTGATAGATCTCGCGAGCCATGGTCCAGCCATTGTCGTGTGCCGAACCCCCGCCGCGCAGCCCTACGCGACGATCTCCCACCCGGTAAAGTTCACGGGTGCAGCAGCTGTGGCCGGCGAGTGTCGGCGATCCGGACCTGATCGAGCTCTATCGAACTCCACCGGGGCCGTGGCTGCGGCTCAACTTCGTGACGAGTCTCGACGGGGCCGGGCACGTCGGCGGGCGCAGCGCGCCGCTGTCCGGGCCGGCCGACAAGCGCGTCTTCGGTGTGCTGCGCATGCTCTGCGACGCGCTCGTGGTCGGGGCGGGGACACTGCGCGAGGAGGGGTACCACGCGCTGCGCCTCGACGCCGCCCGGCGGGACTGGCGGGTGGCGCACGGGCTGAGCGAGTACCCGGTGCTGGTCGTCGCCTCGGCCCGGCTCGACCTGGACCCGGCGCACCGGGCGTTCGCCGACGCCCCGGTCCGGCCGATCATCGTCACCTGCGCCGGGCACGACCCGGGCCCCCTGGCCGACGTCGCCGACATCATCGCCGCCGGCGAGGGTGAGGTCGACCTGGCCGCCGCCGTCGCCCAGCTGCGGGAGCGCGGTCACGCGCACATCCTCAGCGAGGGCGGCCCGCGGCTGTTCGGCTCGCTCACCGCGGCCGGGCTCGTCGACGAGCTGTGCCTGACCGTCTCGCCGCTCCTGGCCGGGCCCGGCGCCACCCGGATCACCGCCGGCGCACCCGTCGACACTCCGGAGCAGTTCACGCTGCGTCACGTCCTGCTCGACGACGGGTTGCTGTTCCTGCGGCACTCGCGTTAACCACAGGACTGTCCACACCCCTGTGGATAAGCCCCGGCAACCCTGTGGACAAAGGTGTGTCGCGACCAGGTTTGTCCGGTTTTGTCGGGGTGAATGGGACACTCATCTATACCCTTCCGCGTGGTGCCTTCGACCTGCCGGCCGCAGTGGGGCACGATGCACAGGCGAACACTTGTACTGGGGGTCGAGCACATGGAGGACGAGGTCGCCGGCGCATCGAGCGGTCCGGTGGTCGGGCGCGTGCTCGGCACCGCCGACGCCACCCCGCTGACGTTCTGGGTCGCCGTCGAGGACGGCGCCTACCTGCAGCTCGATGACGTCGTCGTGACCGAGCGTGACCTTCCCGAACACGATCCCATCACCATCGCCGGTGTCGTGACCGCGGTCCGGGCCCGGCACGAGGGCGTCGTGTTCGACTCCGACGTCTTCCTCGTCGCCGACGGCACGCTGCCGGCCACCATCCAGGAGGCCGCCGAGATCACCACGACCCGGGTCGACCCGGAGGTGTACGTCCCGCCGACCCCGGGTGCGCTGGTGCACCGGGCCCAGGGCGACGCGCGGGCCGGCGCGCTCTACTTCGACCGGATGGACCGCACCATCCCGATGGGCTTCGGCCGCGACGGCGCCCCGATGTTCCTCAACGCCGACTTCCTCGACGGCTCCCGCGGCGCCCACGTGTCCATCTCCGGGATCTCCGGGGTCGCCACCAAGACCAGCTTCGCGACCTTCCTGCTTTACTCCGTCTTCCGCTCCGGCGTCCTCGGCGGCGCCGGTGAGACCGCCAACACGCGCGCGCTGATCTTCAACGTCAAGGGCGAGGACCTGCTCTTCCTCGACCACCCCAACAGCCGGCTCAACCAGGCCACCGAGGACGCCTACGCGCGGCTCGGGCTGGTCGCGGGGCCCTTCCCGGACGTGCGCGTCTACGCCCCGCCGCGGTCCGGCGACTCGTCCGGTACCCCCGACGTCAGCAGTCGTTTGTCAGGGGTCGACGCGTTCTACTGGACGCTCACCGAGTTCTGCACCGACCGTCTGCTCCCGTACGTGTTCGCGGACGCCGACGACGAGCGCCAGCAGTACACGATGGTCGTGCACTCCGTCACCGCCCACCTGGCCCGCATCGCGCAGCCGGCCGAGGGCGGCGTCGCCGTCGACGGGACCCGCCTCAACTCCTACGCCGACCTCGTCGACTATCTCGTCGAGCAGATCACCGACGACGCCACCCGCGGGCAGTGGGCCGGCAGCGCCGTCGGGCTCGGCACCGTCAACGCGTTCGCCCGCCGGCTCATCGGCAGCAAGAAGGACCTGTCCCGGCTGATCCGCGGCGACCTGGCGCAGCGCAAACCGCACCAGATCAACACCGCCGAGTCGGCCCAGGTGACCGTCGTCGACCTGCACAACCTGCCGGACCGGGCGCAGCGCTTCGTCGTCGGTGTCACGCTGCGGACCGAGTTCGAGCGCAAAGAAAAGGCCGGAACCGCCAAACCACTGCTGTTCGTGGTACTCGACGAGCTCAACAAATACGCACCGCGGGAGGGGACGAGCCCCATCAAGGAGGTGCTGCTCGACATCGCCGAGCGCGGCCGTTCCCTCGGTGTCGTCCTGATCGGCGCGCAGCAGACCGCGAGCGAGGTCGAGCGGCGGATCGTGGCCAACTCGGCGATCCGCGTCGTCGGACGGCTCGACCCGGCCGAGGCGTCCCGGCCGGAGTACGGCTTCCTCCCGCCCGCGCAGCGCCAGCGGGCCCTGCTGGCGAAGCCCGGCACCATGTTCGTGTCGCAGCCGGAGATCCCGGTGCCGCTCTGCATCGAGTTCCCGTTCCCGTCCTGGGCGACCCGGCCCGCCGAGGCCGGCCCGCCGCCCGCCGCGACCCTGCGCTCGATCGCCCAGCACACCAGCGACCCGTTCGCCGTCGTGGCCCACGTCGGCGCCGGCGGCATCAGCGACGACGACATCCCGTTCTAGTTCCCGGAGGGCTCACACGGTGCGGATCCTGCACACCTCGGACTGGCACGTCGGCAAGGTCCTCAAAGGACAGTCCCGGGCCGACGACCACATCGCGGCGATCGGCAACCTGGTCGACGTCTCGCGGGCCGAACAGCCCGATCTGATCATCGTCGCCGGTGACCTGTACGACACGGCCAGCCCGACCGCCGAGTCCACGAAGATCGTCACCCGCGGGCTGTCGGCGCTGCGCAAGACCGGCGCCGACGTCGTCGTCATCGGCGGGAACCACGACAACGGCAAGGCCCTCGACGCCCTGCGCCCGTGGGCCGACGCGGCCGGCATCACGATCCGCGGCTCGATCGGCAAGCCGGAGGAGCACCTGCTGACCGGCGTCTGCGGCAACGGCGAACGGTGGGCGCTCATCGCGCTGCCGTTCCTCTCCCAGCGCTACGCCGTCCGCGCCAGCGAGATGTTCGAGCTCACCGCGGCCGAGATGACCCAGTCCTACGCGCACTACGTCGGTGAGCTCATCAACCGCCTCGCGCAGGGCTTCGCCGCCGACACCGTCAACCTGCTGACCGCGCACCTGACCGTCATCGGCGCCACGATGGGCGGCGGCGAGCGCGAGGCCCACTCGATCATGGGGTACGCGGTGCCGGCCACCGTCTTCCCGTCCTCGCTGCACTACGCCGCGCTCGGGCACCTGCACCGGCCCCAGTCCGTCGCCGGCCCCTGCCCGATCCGCTACAGCGGCAGCCCGCTCCCGATCGACTTCGGCGAGGAGGAGAACCTGATCTCCGTCGCGATCGTCGACGTCACCGCGGCCGCCGCGGCGCGGGTGCGGGAGATCCCGTTGCCGGTGGCCACGCCACTGCGCACCGTGCGGGGCACGCTCGCCCAGTTGTCCACTTTGGACACCGGAAAGGCCTGGCTGCGGGTGTACGTCCAGGAGTCGCCCCGGGCCGGATTGCGCGAGGAGGTGCAGGACCTGCTGCCCAACGCCCTCGAGGTGCGCATCGACCCGAAGCTGCTGCCGGGTCCCGGTGCCGGCCGGGCGGAGGCGGCCCGGGCCGGACGCTCCGCGGGCGAGCTGTTCGCGGACTACCTCGACCAGCGCGGGCACGCCGACGAGGCGACCGTGAACCTGTTCCACCGGCTGCACGACGAGGTGACGCACTCATGAGGCCCGTTCGGCTGGATCTCGACGGGTTCACCGTGTTCCGGGAGCCGACCACCGTCGACTTCACCGACACGGACTTCTTCGCTCTGGTCGGGCCGACCGGCTCGGGCAAGTCCACGGTCCTCGACGCCATGTGTTTCGCGTTGTACGGCACGGTCCCGCGCTGGGGCGACAAGCGCGCGATCGGCAACGCCCTGGCACCGTCCGCGGCCGAGGCGAAGGTGCGCCTGATCTTCGAGTCGGCCGGCCGGCGCTACGTGCTCACCCGCGTTGTGCGCCGCGACGGCAAGGGCGCCGTCACCACCAAGCACGCCGGCCTCGAGCTCCTCGCCCCCGGCCTCGACCTCGGCAAGCTCGAGTTCGGCCTGGAGCAGGCCGACATCGCCGAGGTTCTGGCGGGCACGCCGGGCGAGGTCGACACCGCCGTCCTGACCGTCGTCGGCCTGCCCTACGAGCAGTTCACGAAGTGCGTCGTGCTGCCGCAGGGCGAGTTCGCGGCGTTCCTGCACGCGAAGCCGGCCGAGCGGCAGAAGATCCTGGTGAACCTGCTCGGGCTGGAGGTGTACGGCCGCATCCGGGAGAAGGCCCAGAGCGAGGCCACCACCGCCGAGACGAAGCTCAAGGTCCTCGACGACCAGCTGCACGCGTTCTCCGACATCGACGACGCCGCCCTGGCCGCGGCGACGGCGCGGGTCGAGGCGCTGCGCGCGGTCGCGGCGTCGGTGGACCGGATCGCGCCCCGGCTGCAGGACGCCCGCCGCCTGGCCGAACAGGCCACGTCCGCGTTGGCCGCACTCGATGCCGAGATCGCCCGGCTCTCGTCCGTCGCGGTGCCCTCGGACGCGGCCGGGCTCGCGGCCACCGCCGCGTCCGCGCGCACGGCGGTCGGCGACGCCATGGAGGCCGCCCGCGCGGCCGAGGAGCGCGAGGACAAGCTGCGCGGCGAGCTGCAGGCGGCCGGCGACGCGCACGCCCTGCGCCGCCTGCTCGACCACCACGCGTCCCGCGCCCGCCTGCTCACCGAGGCCTCGACCGTCCGCTCGGCCGTGGCCGCCGCCGAACGGGAGCACGGGTCCGCGGCCACCGCGCTGGAGACCGCGCGCGCGGACGCGCGGACGGCGCTGGCCGAGCTCGAAGCCGCCCGCGAGGCCTACCAGGCCGCGGTGGCCACCGATCGCGCGGTCGCGCTGCGGCCGCACCTGAAGGTCGGCGACGCCTGCCCGGTGTGCACGCAGACCGTCCACGAGCTGCCGGCCGTGCCGCACGAGCCGGCCGTCGCGGCGGCCGAGGCGGCCGGGAAGCGCGCGCGGAAGCGCAGCGAGGCGGCCGACAAGGTCGTCGACGAGCGCGACCGGGGCGTCCGCGACCTCGACCGCACCCTGGCCGCCGCGCGGGCCCACGCGCAGCAGTTCGAGCGGCGGCTGGCCGAGCTGGATCGGGAGTTGCAGGGCGCGCCCGCGCCCGAGGCCCTGCAGCGCGACCTCGACGGCATCGCCGCCCTCACCCGCCGCCTGGAGCAGGCCGGTGCCGAGGTCCGCAAGGCCCGGGAGGCCCACCGCGGCGCCTCCCGCCAGGCCGAGCAGGCCGAGGAGCGGCTGCGCAGCGCCTGGCGGGCGTTCGACGGGGCCCGCGACGGCCTCGCCGCGTTCGGGCCGCCGCCGGCCAACCGCGACGACCTGGCCGACGCCTGGGCCACCCTGCACGGCTGGACCGTCGGCGAGGCCGGGCGGCGCCGGGCCGGGCGACCGGCCGCGCAGGACGCCGTGAGCGCGGCCGAGCGGCAGGTCACCGGGGTCCGCGACGAGCTCGCCGCCGCGTTCACCGCGGCCGGGCTGGCCGCGCCGGGCGGCGACCCGGCCCGCGACGCCGCGATCGCCCTCGAGCGCGCGGACGCGGCCCGCCTACGGATCGAGGAGCGGCGCGCGGACGCGGCCCGGATGCGCCAGCAGCGCGACGAGCTGGCCCGCGAGGCCCAGGTCGCCAAGGCCCTGGCTCAGCACCTGCGGGCCGACCGGTTCGAGCGCTGGCTGCTGGCCGAGGCGCTCGACACGCTCGTCGAAGGGGCGTCGCGCACGCTGCGGGAGCTCTCCTCCGGGCAGTACGACCTGGGCCACGAGAAGGGTGAGTTCTTCGTCGTCGACCACCACGACGCGGGCCTGCGCCGGGCCGTGCGCACCCTCTCCGGCGGCGAGACGTTCCAGGCCTCCCTGGCCCTCGCCCTGGCGCTGTCCGAGCAGCTCGCCGGGTTGTCGGCGGCGTCGGCCAGCCTCGAGTCGATCGTGCTCGACGAGGGCTTCGGCACCCTCGACACGGCGACCCTGGACACGGTCGCGGTGACGCTGGAGAACCTGGCCGCCCGCGGCGACCGGATGGTCGGCGTCGTCACCCACGTCGGCGCGCTGGCCGAGCGGATCCCGGTGCGGTTCGAGGTCCGCCGGGACGCGCGGACGGCCCGGATCGAGCGGACCGGGCTGTGAAGGGTCAGGTTGTGCTGTGAAGCTGCATGTGGATGCCTGGGACCCGGCCTACGGGCAGTCGTTCGACGCGAGCGAGGCCGGGCCGCCCGGGCAGAGCAGCGCGCAGATCGAGGCCTCCGTTGAGCTGCCCGCGGACGCGTGGCGGGCGATCGACCCGCCGGCCGGGCTCACGCCGCCCGGCACCGTGCTCATCGTCGACGGGGTACAGCGCATCGACGCCCGGGTCTGGATCACCGACGACGAGGGGACGACGCACCCGGGGGTGGCCGCGTCGTACGCCGCCGGGGTCGTCTGCTGCGAGCTGGACCGGGGCTCGGCCCGCATCGCGACGACCCGGATCGAGCGCGGGCTGTTCACGCCGGCCGAGAACCTTGCTGCGGTCGGGGCGGGCAATGTGCGGTACCCCCCGAAGCGCATCTCGAGAGGGGAGCCGAAGGACCTCGCGCTCGGAGTGCAGCGGCACATGCGGGCCCTCGAGGTCGGGGTGTCCGGGGAGGAGCGCACCGACGGTGACCTGCTCATCGTCGACGGGCCGCTGCAGGAGCGGGCGCATCTGCCGCGGGCCCTGGGCTACATCAAGACGCACCGGGTCGAATACCTGCCGACCGAGCTGACGGCGGTCGTGACCGGGCTGCGGGGCGGGCAGCGGACGCCCGTGTTCGTCCTCGGCACCTCGTGGCACCGGTTCGCCTGGTACCTGCGGCTGCCCGGGCCGGCCGGGGCGCCCTGGTCCGGGATCGTGCGGGCGGAGTGCTCGGCCGACCTCACGCCCGCCGACGCCGTGGCCCTGGCCCATCTGTCGGCGGTCACGCTGCCGCGGTTCGCGTCGCAGGCGTACAAGGACCCGCGGGCGCCGCAGAACCTGGTGCCGATCGCGGGGCTGGAGCGTAAGCTGCGCGCCATGCTCGGGGACGCTCGCCTGCTGCACCGGGCCCTTTCCCGGGCCGCGGCGTGAAGGTTCCATTCCTGTACGACCTGGCCGGCACCATCCGGGGCCTCACTCCCGTGCAGGGCGACATTTCGATTGCCGTCGGCGCCCGGCAGGCCTGGTTCGCCACCCGCACGCCGTCCGGTCCCGGCACGCTGCGCTTCGAGCTGGCCGGCGGCGATCTGTCGTGGGAGGCCTATGGCCCGGGGGCCGATTGGCTCCTGGAACGCGCGGACGCGATCGCCGGGCTGCGCGACGATCTCACCGGCTTCGGCGAGCTGGCCGTCGGGCATCCGGTCGTGCACCGGCTCGCTCGGGAGCATCCTGGGCTGCGCTTCGGCGCTACCGGGCGCGTTTTCCAGCCCCTGCTCGCCGCGATCCTCGGGCAGAAGGTGACCGGTCGCGAGGCGCATTCCGGATATGTCCGGATATTACGGAAGTTCTCGGAGCCGGCGCCGGGGCCTCGCCCCGGCCTCTACCTGCCGCCGGAGCCCGAGGTCATCGCCGCGCAGCCCTACTACGTGTTCCACCCGCTCGGCGTCGAGCAGAAGCGCGCGGACACGCTGCGACGGGCGGCCGCCCAGGCCGCGGCGCTGGAGCGGTGCGCGGACGCGGCCGCCTGCACGGCCCGGCTGGTCAGCATCGCCGGGATCGGGCCGTGGACGGCGGCCGAGGTGACCCGGGTGGCCTACGGCGACGCGGACGCGGTCTCCGTCGGCGACTACCACATCAAGAACCACGTCACCTTCGCCCTGACCGGGGCCGCGCGCGGGACCGACGAGCACATGCTGGAGCTGCTGGCGCCGTTCGCGCCGCACCGCGGGCGGGTGTGCGGTTTGATCGCCCGGGCCGGGATCGCCGCGCCCCGCTTCGGGCCGCGGATGCCGATCCGGTCGTTCGCCCGGTTCTGACCGCTGGCCGGCCCGCTGCGGGGTTCTGATTTTTGTCGTACCCGTGTGGTTGACTTGGGCCCGTGGAGCTGCCTGTCCTGCCGCCAGTCGAGCCGATGCTCGCCAAGAGCATTCCCAGCCTGCCCAGCGCGCCCGGCATGAGCTATGAGCCGAAGTGGGACGGGTTCCGGTGCATCGTGTTCCGCGACGGCGACGAGGTCGAGCTGGCCAGCCGCGGCGGCAAGACCCTGACGAGGTATTTCCCCGAGGTCGTCGAGCAGGTGCGGGCCCAGTTCCCGCCCCGCTGCGTGGTCGACGGCGAGATCATCGTGATCCGCCGTGACACCGGCGAGCCGAAGCTCGACTTCGAGCTGCTCGGCCAGCGCATCCACCCGGCCGCGTCGCGGGTGAAGCTGCTCGCCGAGCAGACGCCGGCCTCGTTCGTCGCGTTCGACCTGCTCGCCCTGGACGACGTTTCGCTGATCGAGCAGGGGTATTCGCAGCGCCGGGCCCGCCTCGCCGAGGCGCTCGGCGGCGTCAAGGCCCCCATGCACGTCACCCCGGTGACGACCGACATCGCCGTGGCCCAGGACTGGTTCGAGCGCTTCGAGGGCGCCGGCCTCGACGGGGTCATCGCCAAGCCGGCCGAGGGGCTCTACGAGCCGGGCAAACGCACCATGTTCAAGATCAAACACTCCCGCACGGCGGACGCCGTCGTGGCCGGGTTCCGCTGGCACAAGGACGGGCCGATCGTGGGATCCCTGATGCTGGGGCTGTATGACGACGAGGGCCGGCTGCACCACATCGGTGTCGCCGCCTCCTTCACCCGCGAGCGGCGGGCCGAGCTGGTCGAGGAGCTCGCGCAATACCGCGAAAACGTCGAGGACCACCCGTGGAACTGG
The DNA here is from genome assembly GCF_044454505.1 of Dactylosporangium sp. NPDC051541. Taxonomy (NCBI): domain Bacteria; kingdom Bacillati; phylum Actinomycetota; class Actinomycetes; order Micromonosporales; family Micromonosporaceae; genus Dactylosporangium; species Dactylosporangium sp. NPDC051541. Next base: position 3,906 of record NZ_JBITDU010000003.1, on the reverse strand, counting down.
GCCGGCCAGGCTCCCGGCACCGCCGCCACGAGCCTCGAGTCGCAGCCGGCCGACGCCGGGACGCGCCTGCCCGGCGGGGTGAGCCGCTGGACCGGCAAGAAGGACCTCTCGTTCGTGCCGCTGCGCCCCGAGCTGGTCGTCGAGGTCGGCTACGACGCCATGGAGGGCGACCGCTTCCGCCACACCGCCCAGTTCAAGCGCTGGCGCCCGGACCGCGACCCGCGATCGTGCACCTATGAGCAGCTCGACCGCCCGATCCGCTTCGACGTCGAGTCCGTCCTGGCGGGCCGCCCGTGAGCCTCATCGCTTCCGGCCGCTCGCTGTTCGGCCGCGTGCTTCCCGGCGGTGCGTCCTCTGACCAGTCCCTCCCGGGCCGCGATTCGTCCGGCCGGACCGGTTCCGCTCGCGTTCCCCGCCTCGCGCGGGCGGCGGGGCGGCCGGTGCGGGGATTCATCGCGCTCTGCACGGTCGCGGCGCTGGCCGCGGGCTGCACGTCCGGCACGCAGTTCACCCAGCCGACCTCGGGCCGGCCGCTCGGCAAGGCGTCCGCGGCACCGTCCGGCGGCCCCGGCGGCAAGGCCGGCCAGTCCGGCGGGCTCGACATCCCGGCCGCGGACTGGAAGCCGTGCCCGGACGTCTACAAGGGCATCTTCCCCAACCCGCCGCAGAACGTGAACTTCACCTGCGCGACCGTCAAGGTGCCGAAGGACTGGGAGCACCCGAAGGACGGCGGGACCTACGACATCGCCATGGTCCGCGGGCGCTCCACGACGCAGCGTGACCGGGTCGGCTCGCTGTTCATCAACCCCGGCGGCCCGGGCGGCTCCGGCTTCGACTACGGCGTATACCGCTCGGTGTACCTCCCGGCCGAGATCGTCCGCCGCTTCGACATCATCGGCTTCGACCCGCGCGGCGTGGGGCGCTCCTCCCCCGTCAAGTGCTTCTCCGACGCCGACCTCGACCAGAACTTCGGCATCGACCCCGACCCGGTCAGCGACGAGGGCTTCCAGTCGTTCGTCACGCTGACCCGCAACCTGGCGCAGAGCTGCGGCACCAAATACGGCGACGACCTGCGCCTGTTCTCCACCGAGCAGACCGCCCGCGACCTCGACGCGCTGCGCGCCTCCGTCGGTGAGCCGCAGCTGACCTACCTCGGCTACAGCTACGGGACGCTGCTCGGCGCGGTCTACGCCCAGCTGTTCCCGAAGAACGTCCGGGCCCTGGTCCTCGACGGCGCCGTCGACCCGACCCAGTCCATGCAGGTGTCGGCGGAGAAGCAGGCGGCCGGGTTCGAGCTGGCGTTCACCAACTTCAGCAAGTGGTGCCAGACCAACGCCTCGTCGTGCCCGATCGGCCCCGACGCCCGGGCCGTGGTCATGAAGGCCATCGCCGACGCCCGCGCCAACCCGGTGACCGGGGCCGGCGGCCGCAAGGCGACGTCGGGCTGGGTGTTCACGGCGGTGGTGTCGTCGCTCTACAGCGAGTCGAGCTGGCGGCTGCTCGCCCAGGCCATGAGCGACCTGGCCAAGGGCAACCCCGCGAAGACGTTCCAGCTGGCCGACGCCTACGCCGAGCGCGACCCCAGCGGCAAATACTCCAACATGTTCGACGCCAACTCGGCGGTCAACTGCGCCGACTCCGACGACACGCCGACGGTCGAGCAGGACCGGGTGCTGCAGTCGCAGTGGCGGCAGAAGTACCCGCTGTTCGGCGGCCCCCTGGCGCTCAACCTGATCTGCGCCCAGTGGCCCGGCAAGCGCGACCCCTACCCGACGGGCGTCGCCACCGGCTCCGCCCCCATCGTGGTCATCGGCACCCTCGGCGACCCGGCCACACCTTACGAGCAGGCTCCAGCCCTGGCCAAGATGCTGGGCGTGGGCACGCTGGTGACGTGGAAGGGCGAGGGCCACACCGCCTACCCGCAGACCGGCTGCATCATCGACGCCGTCAACCGCTACTTCATCGACCTGAAGGTTCCCGCCGCGAACACCACCTGCGAGAAGTAGCCCGATGACGTCGTTCGTGCTGGTCCCCGGGGCCGGTGGCGGCGCCTGGTACTGGCACCGCGTCGTCCCGCTGCTGCAGGCCCGGGGCCACACGGCCGTCGCCGTCCAGCTTCCCGCCGGCGACGACGGGGCCGGGCTCGCGGACTATGCCGACGCGATCGTGGCGGCGGCCGGGTCGTCGTCCTCGGCCGGCCGCGCCGACGGTGGTCTCGTGCTGGTGGCGCAGTCCATGGGCGGGCTGAGCGCGCCCCTCACCTGCGACCGCTTGCCGGTGCGGGAGATCGTGTTGGTCAACGCCATGATTCCGGCGCCTGGGGAGACGGGCGGCGCGTGGTGGACGGCGACCGGGCAGGACGTGGCCAAGCGGGAGCTCGATGTGCGCGACGGCCGCGACCCGGACGCCGAGTTCGACCTGGTGGCGACGTTCTTCCACGACGTACCGGCGGACGTCACCGCCGAGGCCACGCGCTCGCCGGAGCAGCCCCAGTCGGGGACGCCGTTCGGGGATCCGTGGCCCCTGCCGGCCTGGCCGCCGGTGCCGACGCGGGTCCTGTGCGGCCGCGACGACCGGCTGTTCCCGGCCGACTTCCAGGTCGGCCTGGCCAAGGAGCGGCTCGGCCTCGACGCCACGGTCGTGCCGGGCGGGCACCTCCTGGCGCTCAGCCAACCGGCGACGGTGGTCGACTTTCTGCTGCGTTAAGCGTCGGGCTTCTCGGCGTCGGGCTTCTCGGCTTCGGGCTTCTTCGCGCGGCTGGGCTGGACGCGCATGGGCTCGCCCTCCATCTTCGGATACTCCGGCGGGTAGGGCATGTCGCCTTCGCCGTTGGCCGCGTCGCGTGCGAACCACTCGAGGAGCACGCCGATGTCGTGGGCGGTGTCGTCGATGCCCGCGTGCGGATCGCCGAGATCCTTGATGCGCTGCGGCACCGTCCGCAGGTCGAAGTCGTTGGGCTCGACCGACCCGACCTCGTCCCACCGCAGTGGCGTGGAGGCGGTGGCCCGGGGGTTGGCCCGCAGCGAGTAGGCGCAGGCGATCGTCCGGTCGCGGGCCATCTGGTTGAAGTCGATGAACACCCGCTCGCCGCGCTCCTCCTTCCACCACTTGGTGGTGGCCCGGTCCGGCGCCCGCCGCTCGACCTCCCGGGCCAGGGCGATCACCGCGTGCCGCGCCTCGACGAACGTCCACTGCGGCTTGATCCGGATGTACACGTGCAGGCCGCGCCCGCCGGAGGTCTTCGGCCACCCCACGAACCCGAGCTCGTCGAGGACCCCTTTGAGCACGTGGGCGACGGCGGCCGCGTCGGAGAAGTCGGTGCCCGGCTGCGGGTCGAGGTCGATCCGCAGCTCGTCGGGCTGGTCGACGTGCTCCCGCCGGACCGGCCACGGGTGGAAGACGATCGTCCCCATCTGCGCCGCCCAGGCCACGTGGGCCAGGTCGGCGGGGCAGAGCTCGTCGGCCTTGCGCCCGGACGGGAACGCGATCTGCGCCTTCTCGACCCAGCCCGGCACCCCACGCGCCGGCACCCGCTTCTGGAAGAAGGCCTCGCCGTCGATCCCTTCCGGGAACCGCTGCAACGTCGTCGGCCTCCGCTGCAAGGCCCGCATGATCCCGTCCCCGACGGCCAGGTAGTACTCGAACACGTCCCGCTTGGTGTAACCCCGCTCGGGAAACACCACCCGGTCAGGGCTCGTGAGCCGCACAGCCCGCCCCGCGACCTCGACCTCAAGCGCATCGGCCATGCCAAGGACCTTACGCCCGAGCCCCCCACCAGCGCGCCCGCAAGCCCCCGACTCGCAAGTGGCGGCCCTGATAGTGGTGTAACGCGGTTGGCGTGACTTGTCGGACAGGTGGTCCGGCATGCAGCGCGGCCATCGCGTGATCTTTCGAGCGGACCTCTCA
>NZ_JBITDU010000002.1:808691-1416939 GCF_044454505.1 Dactylosporangium sp. NPDC051541 | reverse complement strand
CCGACCCCAAACCGTTCGTGTGGAACAAATCCGCCGACAACATCCTCGAAACCATCGCCGCATATTGTCAGCGAATTAACGACTCGGGACACTAGCCCTTCGGGATGTTCTTGCCCTTGGTGGCGAAGATGGAGCCGGTGATCGTCTTGCCGCTCCACAGGACGAAGTAGCACTGCGCCACGCTGGCGCCGGCCGGGGCCAGGTTCTTGGCCACCCAGAAGTTGTAGCCCCAGGTGTCGTCGAGCTTCTTCGCGGTGACGCCCATCTCGGCGGCGATCTCGTCGCGGCACGCCACCTGGAACGGGGTCATCGCCGGGTCGTCGCCGTTCTTCGGCATCGGGCTGTTGTAGGCGGCGCTCGGCGCGCCGACGTACTCGGCGCTGTGGGGCTGGGCGCAGTCGGCCGGGTTCAGGTCGTGGGCCGCGCTCAGCGTGAAGCACCGCGGCGCGGGCGTGCCCCGGCCGGCGGCGAAGGCGGTCTGAACGGTCGCGAGTTTCGGGTCGCCGGGGGTGAAGTCGACGGCGACCACCTCGCACGCGAACCAGTGTGGACCCCGGTCCCAGTCGGCGGCGGCCGGCTGTGCGAGCTCGTAGGTCAGGCCCCGGCGGCCGAGCGGCGTGCCCAGGTAGGCCGCGGTCTTCGCGCGGCACTCGGCGTCGGCCGGGGCCAGGTCGGCGGAGCCGGGGCCGAGCGGCCGGCCGCCGGTCAGCTGTCCGACGTGGGCGATCTCGACCTGGTGGTCCTTGGCGCAGTCGACCGCCTCCGGCGTCATGATCTCGCCGCCGAACGGCCGGTCGTAGGACTGCCCGACCTGTGGCACCACCGGGGCGGGGGCCGACGGGGACGGCGACGGCGGCGGTGCGGCCGCGGGAGCGGAGGACGAACCGGCCGAGCAGGCGGCCGTGAGCAGCAAGGCGGCGAACGCGAGCGCGGTGCCGTACCCCCGGATGGACATTGGCACATAAGACGATCTTCAGCGGCGGCGCGCAAGATGACATTTGTAACAGACGGAGAGACTCTCCGCACGCGTCTCGTTTCACGTAGTGACCGGCGCCGGTTTCCTTCATATTCCGGCTCGGCGACCGATCTGAGCGGCGGCGGGACGGAACCCTGGAGGAGGCGGGCGGCGGATGGACGAGCGGGCGGACACGCGGCCGCTGCTGTACACCTGCCTCGGGATCTTCGGACTCGGCTGCCTGTGGACCGTGTTCTACGCGGCCGGGCTGCCCGCGCCGAAAGTGCTCATGTGGCTCACCGTGCCCGGTATGAGCGCGGTCGCCCTGTTCACCACGCTGCGGGTGGCGCGCGCCCCCGGGATGCACCCGGCCGCGCGGCGGTTCTGGATGCAGCTCACCGTCGTCGAGGGGCTGGTGCTCGTCGGGGCGTCGCTGATGACGGTGGCGACGTTCGCGCACTGGTCGCAGCGGCCGCTGGTGTTCGTCGGGTCGGCGGTGACGCTGTTGTCGGTGGCGCTGCTGATCGTCATGTGGGCGCTGCTGCGGATCCCGGTCGGGCAGCGCTCGCGCAGCGAGTGGACCCGGCTGACGCTCGACGGGGCGACCGTGACCGCCGGGGCGGCGCTGTTCCTGTGGCACCTGGTGCTGCGGCCGCTGGTCGAGCGGCACACCGACGTGCCCAAGTTCCTGGGCATCCTGCTGATCTCGCTGCTGTGCCTGCTGGCGCTGGTCGCGGTGATGAAGGTGATCCTGGTCGGCAGCGGGCCGGTCTCGGCGGGCTCGCTGCGGCTGCTCGCGCTGACCATCCTCATCGGGGTCCTGGCCTCGGCCGCGGCGCCGATCACCAACCAGCCGCGGTGGGTCGGGCTGCAGCCGATCAGCGTCATCATCAACATGCTGATCGTGTGCTGGGCCGCCCACGTGCAGCGGCGGACCGGCGACGGCCTCGCCGACCTGCAGAAGCACACGAAGAACCAGCGGCGGTTCTCCACGCTGCCCTACGTGGCGGTCGGGGCGACCTCGCTGCTGCTGGCGGTGCAGAGCTTCCAGGCCGGACCCAGCCACACGATCGTCGACATCGCGCCCGTGGCCCTGGGCGCGATCGTCATCACCGGCATCGTCGTGGCCCGGCAGCTGTTCGCGATGCGGGACAACGCGCACCTGCTCGACTCGGTCAGCCGCCACGAGCAGCAGCTGCAGCACCAGGCGACCCACGACGCGCTCACCGGGCTGGCCAACCGGGCCGGGTTCGGCGCGCTCGTCGAGGCCGCGCTGGGGCAGGAAGAGCAGGCGGCGGTACTGCTGATCGACCTGGACGATTTCAAAGAGGTCAACGACACGCTCGGGCACGACGTCGGGGACGCGGTCCTCGTCGCCGTCGCCGAACGCCTCCGGGCCGCGGTGCGGGGCGGCGACATCGTGGCCCGGCTCGGCGGGGACGAGTTCGCGGTCCTGCTGCGCCACGCCCCCGGCAGCGACGCCGACCGGGCCGGCGAGCGGGTCCTGTCGCTGCTCGTGCCGCCGGTCAACGCGGCCGGGCACCACCTGCTGGTGCACGCCAGCATCGGCGTCGCGCCGGCGCGGCCCGGTGACGATCTCGGGACGCTCCTGCGCAAGGCCGACATCGCGATGTACGCCGCCAAGGACCGCGGCAAGGGCAGCTCGGTCGGCTACACACCGGACATGGCGGCGCGACTCCAGGCGCATGCGGAGCTGGGGGCCGACCTGCGCGAGGCCATCGGGACCGACCGGCTGTACCTGCGGTACCAGCCGATCGTCCGCCTCGACGACAGCCGGATCGTGGGCGCCGAGGCGTTGATGCGCTTCGAGCACCCGACCCGCGGGCCGGTGTCACCGGGCGAGTTCATTCCGGTCGCGGAGCAGTCCGGCCTGATCGTCCCCCTGGGCCGATGGGCGCTGCGGGAGGCCTGCCGACAAGCTTCAGACTGGCTGCGGCGGTACGGTGACAATGCGCTGCGATCCATCACCGTCAACGTCGCCGGGCGCCAGCTGCAGGACCCCGGTTTCGTCGACGACGTGCGCGCGGCGCTGGCGGCGGCCAAACTGGCCCCGGAGCGGCTGCTGGTCGAGGTGACGGAGACGGCCGTCCTCGGCGACGGGCCGGCCATCGCCACCCTGCACGAGCTGCGGACCCTCGGGGTGCGCATCGCGCTCGACGACTTCGGGACGGCCGCGTCGTCGCTGGGCCTGCTGCTGACGTGCCCAGTGACCACGCTCAAGCTCGACCGCAGCTTCGTCGAGGAGATCACGACCGCGGGCCGCCCGGCGGCGGTCGCGCAGGCCGTCATCCACATCGCGAAGACTTTGGATTTGGCTGCGGTCGCGGAGGGCATCGAGACCGAGGACCAGGCCCGGCTGCTGCAGGGGCAGGGTTACGAGCTCGGCCAGGGCTACCTCTACGCCCGGCCGCTCTCCCCGGACGAGCTCGCGGCCCGCCTGGAGCCGGCCAAACAGCCGGTCTAGACCTTCGGGCTCCAGCCAGGTGGTCATCGGGCCTCGCCGAGGACCCAGTCGTCTCCGTCCCGCTCGACCGTGGCCGTCCACCCGAGGCCCCGCAGCCGTTCGACCAGCGCCGCCGGCTCGATGAACCACTTCACGATCCGATACGTCCGCCCGTCGTTGAGCCGCCGCTCGACGACCGCGTCGCCGACGAACGCCTCCTTCGCGCTGACGTCCGCGGGCTCGTCGACGAACAGGACCCGCCCGCCGTCGGCCAGCAGATCCCGCAGCCCGGCCCAGAACCCGTCGAACCGGTCCGCGGGCACGTGCGACAGCCAGGCCGAGAAGAACACCACGTCGAACCGCTCGGCGGGCGCGAATCCGAACACGTCGGCCACCCGGAACTCGACCGCGCCCCCGCCGACCCGCTCCCGCGCGATGGCGATGGCCTCGGGCGCCGCGTCGACCGCGAGCACGAAGTCGGCGACCGGCGCGATGGCCTCGGTCCACAGCCCGGTCCCGCACGCCAGCTCCAGCACCCGCCCCCGCGGCGCCATCCGCCCGACGATCCGGGCGATCCGCGCCCGGGCCGGCCCGATCTCCCCGTACGCGGTCGCGTCGTACTCGGCGGCCCGGCTCCGGTAGTACCCGATCTGCTCCGCGAGGACATCGTCAGTCATCGCACCAGTGTGCCGCGGGGCGCGGGTCAGGCGGCGCGGTCGGTGCGGGCCGGGGCGGGCGGGCCGACCACGCGGTTGCGGCCGGCGTGTTTGGCCTGGTAGAGGCGCAGGTCGGCGACGGCCAGCAGGTCCGGGCCGGAGGCCACGCCGATGCTGACCGTGATCCGCAGGCCCGGGGCGACCGCCGACCAGGAGTGCTCCTCGACCAGGCGGCGGATGCGATCGGCGGCCTCCATCGCCTCGGCGTCGGGCCGGCCGAAGAAGAGCAGCGCGAACTCCTCGCCGCCGTAGCGGGCGGCGATGTCGCCGCTGCGGCAGCCGGCCCGCAGGAGGGCGGCCAGGGTGCGCAGGACCTCGTCGCCGACCTGGTGGGAGTAGCGGTCGTTGACGAGTTTGAAGTGGTCGACGTCGATCAGGGCGATCGTGTGGCCGTCGACGCCGGTGGCGAGCTCGTCGTCCAGGCGGCGGCGGTTGGCCAGGCCGGTCAGGGGGTCTTCCAGGCTGATCCGCAGCAGGCCGTCGGCGCGGCGGCGTTCCTGCTCGGCGGTCGCTTTCGCCAGTTCCGTCTCCATGCGTACCGCCGTGACCCGCGCGATCCGCTGCGCGGTTTCGGAGGCGACCAGGCAGTACAACTGATGGAACCGCTTGTAGGCGGTCAACGCGGCACCGAGGTCACCGCGCTGCTCGTGGGCCTCGGCCAGGTGCTCGGCCGCGGTCAGGGCGGCGCTCGTGCTCTCGGCGAGGTCGAGGGCCCGGGTGAACATCGTGACGGCGTCGTCGTGCTGGTTGAGCGCCAGATGGATCAGCCCGCGCGTGTCGTGATGGTGGGTGACCGTGTAGGTCGAGTCCCGCTCCGGGTCCAGGTCCCAGGACTCCAGCAGCTCCAGGGCGTCCGCGGGCCGGCCGGCGAAGGCGAGCTCCTCGGCCAGGTTGGCGATCGCCGCCGCCTCGTTGCGGCGGTGCCCGAGCCGGCGGGCGATGAGCATCGCGGCCCGGGAGCGCTCGGCGGCGTCCGCGGCGTGGGCGGCGGCGGCCTCCTCGTCGCCGTTCGCACGGGCGGCCCAGGCGAGCGCGGTCACCCCGCACGCGCCGGTGTCGAGCATGACGCCGTGTGCGACCTCGTCCCCGACCAGCCGGGCCATCTCGGCGCCGCGCTCGCACAGCCGCACCACCAGGTCGAACTGCTGCATGACCAGGTAGACGTTGGCGACGGTGGCCAGGGCCGGGATGACCGCGTGCAGGTCGCCGCTGGACTCGGCCAGGGCCAGGGCGGTCGTGCTCTCCTCGAGCGCTTCCGCGGTGTCGCCGGTGGCCAGGACCAGCCGGGCCAGCTCACTGCGGGCGCGCCCCTCGACCGCCGGGTCGCCGGCGGCCCGGGCCAGCTCGGTGGCCTCCTGGGCGGCGGTCAGGGCGTCGGCGTACTCATCGCGGACGCGGTGGCACACGGCGATGATCGAGAGCGCCTCGGCCCGGGCGGCCGGGTCGGCCGCGGCCCGGGTGGCGAGCTCGCGGGCGCCCTCGGGGTCGGACCGGGCGAGCCGGTCCCGGCTCTGCCGGATCAACTGGGCGGTGGCCACCGCCGCGGCGGGCGTGCTGACCACCGTGGATGCTGCCGCGGACCCGTCCGACATGCGCTGCTCCGGCGTTGGAGACGTATGCGATCTGGAACAGTAGACCACCGCCCGGCCCGGTCCCGGGGACGCATCAGGTTGCTGCGGGGTTTCGCTCAGGTGCCGGTCGGTTGCGCCGATGGTCTCAGCGTCACACGGACGAGACAGCAACTCAGGGGGCAGGGATGAACCGCAACTTCGTTACGCGCGCGCTGGTTTTCGCCGGGTTCGCCGCCGCGGCCGCCGCGATCACCGGCGCCACCGCCGCGTCCGCGAGCGCCGCCCCCACCGTGTACGCCAGCCACGGCGCCGTCTACGTCAAGCAGGCCGGCCACACGACCCGCCTCACCGCCGACGAGGTCAGCAAGCAGCCCACGCTGTCCCCGGACGCCACCCAGATCGCCTACGTCCACAACGACACCATCTGGGTCATGAACCTCGACGGCACCCAGCAGCACCAGGTCAGCGACCGCGCCGGCAGCAAGCCCGCCTGGGACGCCAGCGGCGTGCGCATCACCTACACCGCCACCTCCTGCACCGGCGCCCCCGGCACCTTCCGCACCGGCGTCAACGGCGGCGACACCTCCGAGGTCCTCGCCCCGAGCGCCTGCGTCACCCAGGACGCGCCGCTCGTCGGCTTCATCATGGGCTAGGAAGCGGACGCCGCCCGTGGGCGGCGGTGCTCGGGGAGTTGATTGAGCCACAGCGCGAGCGCGCGGGCCACCTCTTGATCGAACGCGGTGCGGGCGCCGGAGTCGCCGCTGGCCGCCAGCCGGGTGATCCGGGTCCGGGCCGCCGCCAGGCTGCGGGACAGGAACGTGTCGAAGGTCGCCGGGTCGGCCGCCTCCACGGCGAGCAGCCCGCGGACATACAGGTCGTCGGCGCCGGTGTCCGGGCCGACCGCGCACAGCCAGGCCGCCTGCCGCTCCCGGCCCGCGGCGGTGAGCCAGCAGGCCAGCCGGTTGCCGCTGCCCTTGCGGGCCTTGGCCGGGGCCTCGACCCGCAGCAGGCCGGCCCGTTCGAGCCGGTTGACGCTGGTCATGACCCGGCTCAGGTCGACCCGCCGGTCGTCGCCGAAGAGCTCGGCATGGTGCTGCCACAGCTCATACGCACTGCTCGGGCCCTCGGCCAGCAGCACGAGGACGACGTCGTCCAGCACCACCGTCATCGGACCCCCAGCGAACTTCTACAACCCTGTAGAAGTTATCAGCCCTGATCCTCGTTCAGCAGGTCCCGCAGGAGGCGCTCGTCCTGCTCGGTGAGACGGCTGACGAATCTTCGCAGTACCGATGCGCGGTCGTCCTGAGCCGACAGCAGCCGGCTGATCCGGTCCGCGACGAGCCCCGCGGGGTCGCTGAGCGCGCCGTAACGGAACGCTCGCCCGCCGCGCTCGCGGGTCACGGCGCCGCGCTCGTGCAGCCGGGTCAGGGTGGTGACGACCGCGCTGTAGGACAGCCCGCCGTCCGGATCGAGGCGTTCGCGGACCTCGCGGGGCGTTAACGGTCCGGCCGCCGCACCGAGTACGGTCAGGATCTCGGCCTCGAGCTGCCCGGGCCGGCGCCTCGGTCGGGGGTCGGTCACGGCACGACTGTATCGGAGGTGGGTGGCGGCCATGTTCGACCATTTCGTCTGGTCCGTCCTCGTCGTTCCGCCGCTGCTCGTCATCGCGGTCCGGCTCATGGCCGACCGGCTCGCCCCGTCCGCCGCCGCCCGGGCCGTGGCCTGGTCCGCCGCCCTGGCCGCCATCGGCAGCACCGTCAACCTGCTGCTGTTCGCGGCCCACGCGATCGCCCAGCTGCCCGGCGTGGACCGGCTCCTGGGCTGGTCGGCGAGCGTCGTCGCGCGCGACGTGGCGTCGGAGCCGTGGGTCCCGTGGCTCAGCAGCGCCCTGCTCGTGGCGGTCACGATCTCCGTGTGGCACCGCGTGCTCCGGCAACGCCGCCTCCTGCGCCTGCTGCCGTCGAGCGGCGCGGAAGGCGTGGTCATGATCCCCGACCCGGCCGCCGGCGCGTTCGCCGTCCCCGGCCGCCCCGGCCACGTCGTGGTCACCACCGGCATGCGGGACCTGCTCACCGACCGGCAGTTCGAGGCCCTCCTCGCGCACGAGCACGCCCACCTCGCCGAGCACCACCACCGCCTCGTGCGCGTCGCCGAGCTCGCCGTCGCCGCCCACCCGGCGCTGTGGTGGGTCGGCCGGCACGTCGACTACCTGGTCGAGCGGGCGGCCGACGAGCGGGCCGCGGAGCGGCTCGGCGACCGGCGGACCGTCGCGCACGCGATCGGCGCCGCGGCCCTGGCCGGGACCGCCCCGCACCCGTCGGGGCTGCACGCGGCGAGCGTCGGCGGGATCGTGCCGCGCCGGGTCAGCCACCTGCTGCGCCCCGCCCCCGCATTGCTGCCGCAGATCCTGGTCGCCGTGCCGATCCTGGTCGGGCTGTCGTCGCTGGTGTGGACCGGCGAAGCCACCCTCGACCTGGTCGAGCTGTTCATGGCCGCCGCCCGTTGACCGGGATCCTGGCGATCGACCAGGGGACCTCCGGCACGAAGGCGGTGGTCACGGACGAGCAGGGCCGGGTGCTCGCCATGGCCGAGGAGGAGCTGCGGCCGCGATACCTCGACGGCGGCGGCGTCGAGCAGGACCCGCGCGCGCTGCTCGACTCGGTGCTCACCGCGGGCCGGCGGGCGGTCGCGGAGGCCGGCGTGCCGCTCGGTGCCGTAGCCCTGGCGAACCAGGGCGAGACGGTCCTCGTCTGGGACCGCGCGACCGGCGAGCCGCTGAGCCCGGCGGTCGTCTGGCAGGACCGCCGGGCCGAGCCGATCTGCACCGCCCGCGCCGCCGCCGCCGAACGCGTCGCCACGCTGACCGGCCTCGTCCTGGACCCTTACTTCTCGGCGCCGAAAATGCGCTGGCTGCGCGACCAGGGCTACGGTGGCGGCGTCATCACAACCACAGACACTTGGCTGGTGTACAGCCTGTGCGGCGCCTTTGTCACAGACGCCGCCACGGCGAGCCGGTCGCTGCTGCTCGACCTCGACACCGTGACGTGGAGTGCCGAGCTGCTCGACCTCTTCGGCCTCGGTGCCGAGGCGCTGCCCGAGATCGTCGCCAGCGACACGATCGTCGGCACCACCGCGGCATTCGGCGGCGCGGTCCCGGTCACCGGCCTGATCGTCGACCAGCAGGCCGCCCTGCTCGCCGAGGCCTGCCTCGACCCCGGCACCGCCAAGTGCACCTACGGCACCGGCGCCTTCCTCCTGGCCCAGCTCGGCCCGGCCGCGACCAGGTCCCGGGCCGGACTGTCCACATCGGTCGCCTGGCGGCTGCGCGACAGCACCGCCTACTGCGCCGACGGCCAGGTTTACACCGCCGCCTCCGCCGTGCGCTGGCTCGCCGACCTCGGCCTCATCCGCGACGCCGCCGAGCTCGACACCGTCGCCGCCGCCGACAACGGCGGCGTCCTGTGCGTGCCCGCCCTCGCCGGCCTGGCCGCGCCCTGGTGGCGGCCGGCCGCGACCGCCTCGCTGACCGGGATGACCCTCGACACCGGCCGCGGCCACCTCGTCCGGGCCGTCCTGGAGGGCATCGCGGCCCAGGTTGCCGCGCTCGTCGAGGTCGCCGGGGCCGACCTCGGCACACCCCTGACCCGGCTGCGCACCGACGGCGGCCTCACCCGCTCCCGGGTCCTCATGCAGGCCCAGGCCGACCTGGCCCAGCTCCCGATCGACGTCTACCCGTCGCCGCACGCCACCGCCCTCGGCGCCGCCGCCTGCGCCCGGCTCGCCCTGCACCCCGGGCTGTCCATCGTGGACGCGGTCGGGGAGTTCGCGCCCGCGGCCAGGTTCGAACCCGAATGGCCGCCGGACCGGGCCGCCGAGCACCTCGCCCGCTGGCGGGCCCAGATATGACGACGTTCGACGTGGCCGTGATCGGCGCCGGCCTGGTCGGCTCGGCGATCGCCCGCCTGCTCGGCGGCACCGGGCTCAGCACCATCCTGCTCGAGGGCCGCGACGACGTCGGCGACGGCACCAGCAAGGCCAACACCGCGATCCTGCACACCGGCTTCGACGCCCGGCCCGGCACCCTCGAGGCCCGCCTGGTCGCCCGCGGCTACCACCTCCTCGGCGACTACGCCCGGGCCACCGGCATTCCGGTCGAACGCACCGGCGCCATCCTGGTCGCCTGGACGGACGACGAGCTGGCATCCCTGCCATCGCTGCGGGACAAGGCCGAGCGCAACGGTTACCCGGCCTGCTCCATTGTGGATGCCTCGCGGGTGTACTCCACCGTGCCCGACCTGGCCCCGGGCGCCCGCGGTGGTCTCACCGTCCCGGGCGAGGCCATCACCTGCACGTGGACGACGAACCTGGCCCTCGCCACCGACGCCGTCAACCGCGGCGTGACGCTGCTGCGCGGCCACCGCGTCACCGCCGTCCGCGACGACGGCACCGTCGTGCGGCTCGGCACCGGCCGTGGCGAGATCGGCGCCCGCTGGGTCGTCAACGCCGCCGGCCTCGGCGCCGACGCGGTCGACCGGCTGTTCGGCCACGAACGGTTCACCGTCACCCCGCGCCGCGGCGAGCTCATCGTCTTCGACAAGCTGGCCCGGGCCAAGGCCCCGGTGATCGTCCTGCCCGTCCCGTCCAAGGTGGGCAAGGGCGTGCTCATCAGCCCGACCGTCTACGGCAACGTGATGCTCGGCCCGACCGCCGAGGACCTCGACGACCCCACCGCCACCGGTACGTCCGAGGCCGGCCTGCGGTTCCTGCGCGAGAAGGGTGCGGCGCTGATGCCGTCGCTGCTGCGGGAGGAGGTCACCGCCACCTACGCCGGGCTGCGGGCCGCGATCGACGCCGACGACTACCTGATCGACGTCGACGCGCGGCGGCGATACGTGCTCGTCGGGGGCATCCGCTCGACCGGCCTGACCGCGTCGATGGCCATCGCCGAGCACGTCGTGTCCCTGATGGACCCGCACCTCGACGTCACGCCGCGGGCCGATCTGCCGCCGCCGCCCCGGATGCCCAACCTGGGGGAGGCGTTCCCGCGGCCCTATCAGGACGCGGCGGCCATCGCGTCCGACAGTCAGTACGGCCGGATCGTCTGCTTCTGCGAAAGGGTCACCCGGGGCGAGCTCCGCGACGCGCTGGAGTCGGTGATCCCGCCGGCCACAGTGGACGGTCTGCGCCGCCGGACCCGGGCGATGAACGGCCGGTGCCAGGGGTTCTACTGCGGGGCCGAGGTCGCGGGGTTCGTGCCGTGAACGAGCACGTGCGGGTGGCGGTCGTCGGCGGGGGACCGGCCGGGCTCACCGCGGCCGCCGCCCTGGCCGGGCGGGTCGACGGGCCCGTCCTGGTGCTGGAGCGCGAGGCCGCGGCCGGTGGGATTCCGCGGCACAGTGAGCACAGCGGCTACGGCCTGCGGGACCGGCACCGGGTCCTCAGCGGACCGTCCTACGCCCGCCGGCTGGCCGCGGCCGCGACGGCGGCCGGCGCGGTCGTCGAAACCGAGGCGATGGTCACCGGCTGGGCCGGCGAGCGGGCCCTCGAGGTCACGTCGCCGCGTGGCCGCCGGACCGTGACCGCCGACGCGATCGTCCTCGCGACCGGGGCCCGGGAACGCCCGCGGCCGGCCCGCTGGATCCCCGGCGACCGCCCGGCCGGCGTGTACACCACCGGCCAGCTCCAGCAGCTCGTCCACGTGCACCACCGCCCGGTCGGCCGCCGGGCCGTCGTCGTCGGGGCCGAGCTGGTCAGCTGGTCGGCCGTGCTGACCCTGCGGGCCGCGGGCTGCCGCACGGTCCTGCTCACCACCGAGCTCGACCGCCCCGAGCCGCGCCTGCCGATCCGGCCCGTGCGCACCCGGACCCGCGTGGCCGCCATCCACGGCACCGGCCGCGTGTCCACCGTGGAGCTGGAGGACCTTCGCACCGGCCGCCGCCGCGAGGTCGCCTGCGACACCGTCGTGCTCACCGGTGACTGGGTCCCCGACCACGAACTGGCCCGCTCCGCCGGCCTGACCCTCGACCCGGCCACCCTGGGCCCGCGCGTCGACGCCGGCCTGCGCACCAGCCGCCCGGGCGTGTTCGCGGCCGGCAACCTGCTCCACCCGGTCGACACCGCCGACGTGGCCGCCCTCGACGGCCGCCACGTCGCCACGGCCGTCCGGCAATGGCTGGCCGACGGTGCCGTGCCGGCGGACCCGGGCCTGGCGGTCGTCGCCGACCCGCCGCTGCTCTGGGTGACGCCCCAGCTGATCCACCCCGGCGGCCCGCCCCCGCCGCGGGGCCGGCTGCTGCTGTGGACGGCCGAGCGCCGGTCCCTGCCGCTCGTGACCGCGGTGCAGGACGGCCGCGTGGTGGGCTCGGCCCGGTTGCCCTGGCCGGCCGCCCCGGGCCGCATGTTCCGGGTACCGTACTCGGTGATCCGCGCGGCCGACCCGGCCGGCGGCCCGGTCCACCTGCGACTGTGATTCGGGGGGCGCGTTGGCACGCCGAGCCGACCTCATCCGCGATTGGCGGGACCGCTGGAGCGGCGTCGACCGGACCGTCGTGCGCGGCATCGCCGACGACCTCCTCCACGGCCGCCCCGTCGCCACGGCCCCGTTCGAGCCGGTCGGCGGCCGCACCGACCTGCGCGGCTTCCCGCTGACGAGGATGGCGACCGGCGGGTCGTCCGGCCCGCGCCGGGGCCAGATCGGCGCGGACGACCACGCGACCGCGGCCGCCACCCCGCCGCCGCGCTGGAGCGGCCTGGACCTGACCGGCGCCGACCTGTCCGAGTTCGGCTGGTTCGACCTGACGGTGGAGCACTGCGTCCTGGACGACGCGGAGCTGCAGGGCCTGCGCTGCTGGGGCGTCACGATCGTCGACACGTCGCTGCGGGCCGCCAACCTGCACCACGGCCAGCTCGGCGCACCGGCCGAGTTCTGGCCCCGCCGCAGCACCTGGACCCGCGTCGACCTCACCCGGGCCGACCTGCGCGGCACCACCGCCGAGGTGACCTTCACCGCCGTCGACTTCGCCAACGCCCGGTTCACCGGCACGAACTTCAACTGGAGCGACCTCGTGGACTGCACCTTCGCCGGCGTGGTCCGCGGCCTGCACCTCGGCCGCCGCCCGGTTTGCGACCAGCCCGAGACCTGGCAGCTGACCGGCGTCGACCTCCGCGCCGCCCGCCCCCGCGGCCTCGAGCTGACCGGCGTGAACCTCGGCACCTCCGCCGTCGACCTGCGCCTCCCCGACGACGAGGCACACTGGACGATCCCGGACTGGCCGGCCTACCTGGAGCGGGTGCGGTCCCGGATCCGGCCGCTCCCGGAGGGCGACGTACGCATGGTGGCGACGATCTGGGAGGAGTACGCCCGCAAGGACTCCGGCCCCACCCAGCGCACCGGCTTCATCGCCACCTGGGACACGGACGACCTCGGCGGCCCCGCCCTGACCGACCTCCTCCGCGCGGCCCGAGCGTGACCCGTCAGCGCGCCGCCCTGGTCGCGGGCTTCTTCGTCGGCCCGGTCGCGATCGCGTTGGGCCTGCTGTGGCTCCTCGCCTTCGTCCCCGGTGTGGCCGAGCACGGCAGCGTGACCACGACCTACTGCGACGCCAAGGTGAGCCGCCAGGGCCCGACCTGCGCCGGCGACTTCATCCCGGACGACGGCGGCCCGCCCCGCTGGGTGACCATCCGCGCGATCCACGAGCAGCACGTGACCGCCCGCGCCGTCATGTTCCCGTGGGCCGGCAACCAGGCCTGGCCGCCCTTCGGCGCGGGCGACGCCGCCCTGTTCCTCGGCGTCACCCTGACCGGCGCCGCGATCCTCACCGCGACGATCCGCCGCCTGCTCCGCCGCCGGTCCAGGTTCCCATAGGGTTGCGGCTGGAGGTGGCCGCGGCATGCGGAGCGCGTTGTTCCGGGAACTGCTCGACTCGATCGAGCGGCGGATCGCGGCGGCCGGCCGCGGCCACGTCGGCGAGCTGTTCGACGAGTTCGCCGTCGCCGAGGCCGACCAGTTGACCGCGATGCTCGACGTCGGCAGCGAGGCTGCGCTGCCGCTGGCTCGGTTCCGGTGGGCCCGCTTCACGGCCGCTGCTCCCGGTGCCGGGGTGACTGACCTGCGCCTGGCGATTCGGCTGCTCGGCCAGGTCCCGCCGGGATCACCTGAGGACCCGATGCGGCCGCTTCGCCCGCTGGCCGCGATTGACCCGGACGGCTCCGCTGACGTCGTTGCCTGGCTCCGACACGCGAAAACCCTCCTCGACGGGCGACCCGACAGCCTCGACGACGCCATGAGCGTGCTCGCCATTGTGATTCACGCGGACCTCGGTCCGGCCCGGGTGCTTGGATTGACCGGATTGGCCTTCGCGCTGTTCCGGCGAGCCGTGGAGGCACCGGGCCCGGTCCACCACGCCGCGGCAGTCGCTGTGGCCGAGCAGGCGTTGGCGGCGCTGCCGGCCGATGATCCGCAGCGGTGGATTCTGCTGACCAACTTGGCGCTCATCCGCCGCGAGCGGTTCGCTGGGACGGGGGACGTCGCGGATCTTGATGCGGCGATCACGGCCAGCCTCGAAGGCGCCGCGTTGAACCCGACGAACGCCCTGGTGCAGTCGGGTCTCGCGATCGCCTTGCGGCAGCGGCACGGCGTGAGCGGTGCGCCCACCGATCTGGACCGGGCAGTGCAACATGGCCGGATTGCCGTGGAACTCTTCGCCGCCGACGACCCTGAGCGATCCATGGCGGCGGCGCATCTCGTTATGGCCCTGCTCGCCCAGGTTCCGCCGGACGCGCCGACCGCGGCCCTCGACGAAGGGATCGCCCTCGCCCACTCGGCAGTGGCCACCGCCGATGACTACAGCCGTGGCTTCGCGCTGCGGTCCCTGGCGGCGGTGCTGACCCGGCGTACGGCTCACGACGGAGCTCCGTCCGACATCCTGCTGTCCGACGTCCTGCAACTCGAACTGGTCCTGCGACAGTTGCTTGACGGCGATGCCCGTGAGGAATTCAAGATCAGGCTGGTCGAAGCGCTCACCGTCCATTTCCACCTGACGGGAGACATGACACAGCTGAACGCGGCCGTCGAGATCCGGCGCGAGCTGGCCGCCGACCAGCCGCGGAGCCGTGGGCATTGTCTTGACCTCGCTGTCCTGCTCCGCATGCGGGCCGACGCCAGCGGCTCGGTCGACGACCTGGTCGAAGGCGCTCTGCTGACAGTGAAGGCGGTCGGGGTCGACCCGGACGCCGACCGTCCCGACCTCGCTGTCCTCGGTGATCGGCTGCGCGACTACGGCCGCACGAAGGACCCGCAGGTCCTGCTGGATCCTGTAGTGGTGCCGTTGAAGCGCTATACAACGTCTATCTGGTCGAGCCGGATGCCGTTCCGGATGCCGTTGCCGAACAGTTCCGCCAGCATGATGCGGCGTCCGCGGTAGAGCGGGGGGCCTTTGTGGAAGCCGTGCGTCGCAACGGCTACGGCACGCTGCTGACCGACCAGTTCGAGCGCACCGGCGACCCGTCGGTGCTGCATGCTGCGGTCCGGGAGTTACGTCTGTCGGCCCACAACGCCGTCGATGCCGAACAGAGCGCCGCGGTCAGCAACAACCTCGCCATCGCTCTGGGATATCTCGCCGCTTTCGCGGATGGCGGCAACGACGTCCTGATCGAGGCGGTGGCCGCCGCCCGTTGCGCTGTTCGGTGCGGCACGGGCGACGCGGAGTATCTACCGGGCCGGCTGTCGGTACTTGGTGCCGCGCTGCGCGCCCTCGGCGATCGTACCGCTGACCTCGATCTGATCCGAGAAGCACGACAGATCGGCGAACGCGGGGTCGCACTGACTCCCGTCGATCATCCCAGTCGCGGAATGCATATCGCCAATCTCGCCCAGACACTCGTCTCGGAGCATCTTCACAGCGGCGACGTCGCGCTTCTGCGTGAGGTGTTCAGTCGCTGCCAAGAGGCGCTGCCCTCCCTGCCGCCCGGCAGCCGGCACTACGCTAGTGCCCGTATGGTCCTCGTGTCGGCGCTGCACCACTTGGCCGAGGCGACCGGCGCGGTCGAGCCGTTGCAGGAAGCCGAGCATCTTCTCGGAGCGGTCCTCCAACACGTCCACGGATCGATCCGCACCCAGGCGCTTGTCACCATCACGCACACCACGCATCAGTTGTATGCGAGAACCGGAGACCCGACGTGCCTCGCCCGCACGGTCGAGCGCGGTCGCGAACTGATCGACTGCACGGCAGCGTCGGACCCGCAGCTCCTGGCGCGGCTGCGGAACCTCGGCTCCGACTGTTCGGTGCTGTTCGCGCGCGACAACGACGAGGCCTGGCTCGACGAGGGGATCGCCGCACTACGTCGAGCGCATCGCATGCCGGGACCGGACGACCCGGAACGGCGCGGTTCCCTGGTCCCGTCACGGCTCTTGCGATGGAAGGCCGAGGAGAACGGCGACGCGTCTTTGCTTGAAGAGGCGGATCAGGTGTGTCAACGGGCCGTCCTCGAAGGCGGGAACGACTCGGCGCACCTGGCCGAGCATATGAACGTTCGTCTCCGCCTGCACCGCACGACCGGCCGCCTGGAGGTGCTTCGGTCGGGGATCGAAATCGGCGTCGAGGCCATGAGCCGCACCGCACTGGACGATACGGAGCGCGAGCAGCTGGGCAACACGACCATCGACGGGCTCCGGTCCTTGTACGAGCTCACCGGAGAGCAGGATGCTCTCGACCGTGGCATCGCCCTGGCCGAAACGGAGCTGTCCCGCGATCCAGCGCCGGACTCGACCTGGCGGGTGATGCTGGCCTCGATGCGGGCCATGCGACCCGCGGATCTCGACGCTGCGGAGACGTTACTGCGCGGATTCCTCGCCGCGATCACGGCTGATCACCGTGGCCGCAGGGCGGCGACCAGCGTGCTCGCTGATGTCCTCAGTCGCCGGTACCAGCATACCGGCGCTCTCGCCTTCCTGCGGGGGGGCGACGACCCTTCTGCGGGAGAGCGCCACGGACGAGCCGGTCGGCAACTTCGAGACCTACAACTCGCTCGCCAGTTCGCTGGCCGAGCTGTATGGCCGCACACATGATCCTGCGGCGCTGTCGGAAGCCATCGACATCGGGCGGCTGCTCGTCGCATCCGCGCCGGCAGGCTACCCCAATAGGAGTCTGTTTCTCGGCAACCTCGCTACGTTGCTGCTGAGCCACTGGCGGCTGGCCGGCGACCGGGAGCTGCTGCGCGAGAGCGTTGATCTCAGCCGGGCGTCGGTTGTCGCGGCCGGCGGCAACCTGGCTCACCGCGCGAACCTGCTCGCGAGCCTGTCCTCGAACCTTCTCACTTGCATGGAGCACGATCCGGTGGCCGAGCTCACCGCGGAGGCCGTCAGTGTTGCGAGGGAGGCGGTGCGCCTCGGCGGGGATGCGCATCCTAACCGGCTCACGCACTTGTTCAATCTCGGCAAAGCGCTGATGTACCAAGGACAGACCGGATCGGATCCAGCCGCCCTGGCCGCGGCACGGGAGGTGCTGGCCCAGGCCGCGTCTCTGCCCGGCGGCGCGGCCGGTGGAAGGATCGCCGCCAGCCGCGGCTGGGCGGAAGCCGCCATGCGTCTTGGTGACTTCGACGGCGCTGAGTTCGCGTATCGCCACGGCGTCGACCTGCTCGTGGAATTGGCCGGTTCAGCGCTCGCCTGGACCGACCGGGAACACGGCATCGACGAGGTCGGCGCGCTGCCGTGCGACGCGGCCGCCGCCGCCATCGCCGCCGGGCATCCGCGGGCGGCCATGGCACTGCTGGAACAGAGCCGCGGACTGCTCCTGGCCGAGGCTCTGCACACGCACATCGACGTCGAGGCGATCGCTCGGCACGCACCCGAACTCGCCGCCGACTTCGTTCGTGTGAGTGCCGAGCTGCGTTCGATCGACCTCACCGAGCCTCGGGCCGGAGCGGACATCCCGGCACCGACGTGGGTCGCGCAGCGGCGACTGGCCCTCGGCGAGCAATGGCGGCAGATCCGTGAGCGGATTCGGGCGATACCCGGATTTGAGGAGTTCCTGCGGCCGCCGTCACCGGCCGCGGTCGGGCAGGCCACCGCCGGGGGCACCGCGGTGATCGTCAACATCAGCGCCTGGCGATGCGACGCGCTGCTGGTCAGCGGAGGCGACGTCGAGTCGCTGCCACTGCCGGCACTCACGTCGGCGGATTGCCTGGCTTGGGCCAATCGATATCTGGCGGCGATCCAGGGACGGCGGGACGCCGTCGCGATGATGACAGACGCCCTCGCCGATTTCAGGACGTCGGGCGATGCCGAGGCCGGGCCGCGATACCAGGCTGCGAACCTGCCGGATATCGCGGTTTCGTCCTACGCTCCAACGTTGCGGGCACTCGTGACGGCACACCGGGCCCGAGCCATCGCCCGGCCCGAACCGAGACTGCTCGTCGTCGCTATGCCGAACACTCCCGGGCAGGCGCCGCTGCCCAATGCGGCCCGAGAGCGCGACCATCTGTTGGCGTTGTTCCCACCAGCGACCGTCACCGTGCTCAGCGATGCCGCGGCGACCACGGGCGCCGTTGTCGATGCGCTTGCCGATCACCGGCTGGTCCATTTCAGCTGCCACGGCGAGCTGGTCGTCCGCGCCCCGTCCGAAAGCCGACTGCTGTTCGCCGACGGTTCCCTGACGGTCGCCGGGGTCATCGCGGCGCAGCCGCAGGGTGAGTTCGCGTTCCTGTCGGCGTGCAAGACCGCGGCCGCGGGCGTGACCCTGTTGAACGAGACGATCACCCTGGCCGCCGCGCTGCACTACGCCGGGTATCGCCATGTCATCGCCACGCTGTGGTCCGTGTACGACTCGGTCGCCGCCGACGTGGCCGCATGGACCTACGAGCAGCTGACGGCCGGCGGCCAATTCGACTCGGCGTGCGCAGCGCGGGCCTTGCATGGTGCCGTCCAAAGAGTCCGTGCCGCTTATGCCGATCAGCCCAGCGTGTGGACGCCGTTCATACACATCGGCGTCTGATTGCGCTCCTAATGGGCGGCCGGCACCCACGGGCCGACGCCGCCGACGCGTTCCACGGTGTACCGCACGATGTAGCCGGGGCCCTTCGGCGCCGGGAAGCCGGTCTGCGGGGACATGTAGACCTTCGTCAGGCGGTCGAGCAGGTCCCAGGCGCCGTCGCTGGCCTCGACGGCGGCCCGGGCGGGCAGGACGGCGTAGTGGTTGAGGAACACGCCCGGGTCGCGGGGCGCGGTGAAGGACAGCACGACGCGTGGGTCGCGGTCGATGTTGCGCAGCTTCCGGTAGCGGGCCATGTGGCCGCTGACGAGCTCGTCGCCGTCCAGGCCGACCCAGACGACGGTCACCTGCGGGCTGCCGTCGGCGTTGATCGTGCTGAGGTGGACCAGCGGGCCGGACTCGATCAGGTCGCGCAGCTCGCGCGGCAGGATGCTCACCGCACCCACCGTAGCGGCGGCGGCGGTCGGGCGATTTGTCCGCTCCGGCCAAAGTCCGCAAGGTTCGAGCCACTCGCCAGTTCGTTTCGCGCCCGGGGGGCGGTTCTCGGCGATGTCATCCTAAGCCTGGACAATGCGACCGCGCGGGTGGCGGCTATGCTCGGCGGCTCCACGAGACTGGGGGGTGCGACGGTGCGGGCGTGGGCGGTGCGGCAGTGGCCGGTGACCGTTGGGCTGGTGGTGCTGCTGGTCGGGGACGTCGTGTCGGTGCGCTGGCGGGACGTGCCCGGGCAGTGGTGGGTCTGGCCCGGAGCGATCGCGCTGTGTGCCCTCGCGCTCGCGGCCGCGCGCTGGCCCGTCGGCGCCGGGGTGGTCGGCGGGGTGCTGCTGGTCGGGTGGTCCAGCGTGCTGCGGCTGGCCGGGGCGCAGGTCGTGCCCGAGTTGGGGACCCTGCTGGCGGTCGAGGTCGGTGCGGTCGCGGTGCTCATTGTCGTGGCGGTACGCCGGGAAAGTGCGGTTGTGGCCAGTGCGGCCGTCTCGTCGCTGCTCGTCGGGGGCGTGGCGGCGCAGTGGCTGCGGGTCGAGCCGTCGGCCGGGGCACCGATCCACGATCGCCTGCTGTCGGCGGCGCTGTTGCTGTGCGTGTGTGTGATGGCCGGACGGTTCCTGCGCAACCGGGACGCCGAGCGGGCCCGCGCGACCCGGGCCGCCGTCATCGCCGCGCGGGAGCGGGAGCGGCTCGGGCTGGCCCGGGAGCTGCACGAGGTCGTCGCCCGGCACACCCCGGCCGGCGACGCGGAGGCCCAGGCGGCGCTGCGGTGCCTGGCCGCGACGCTGCGGGGCGGGGACTCGGGGGAGGCGCAGCGGGTGCGGGCCGGCGCCGATCTCGTCGCCGACCTCAAGGGTGTCACGCAGGGCGGCGGTACCCCCGTGATGTTGGAAGTGGAGCTCGAGGAGCCGGTGCCGGCCGCGGTCAGCACCACCGTGCTGCGGTTGGTGCGGGAGTCCGTCGCCAACGCCCGCCGGCACGCGGCCGGGGCGCGGCGGATCGACGCGAAGGTGCGGACCGGCGACGGGCTGATCCGGGTCGAGGTGAGCGACGACGGGCGGCCGGCCGCGGCGAAGACCAGCGGGTTCGGGCTCATCGGGCTGCGTGAGCGGGTGCACCTGCTCGGCGGGGAGTTCGCGGCCGGGAGGACGCCGGAGGGTGGCTGGCTGACCGCGGCCGAGTTGCCGCTGCGGGAGCCGGAGGCCGACGTACCGTAGGCGGGGTGAGTGTTGTCCGGCGGGAGGCGCGGCGGCGGTGGTCCGTGGTCGCGGTGCTCGTCGCCGCGCTCGTCGCGATCCCGCTCGTGGTGGCGTTCGCGCCGGTCAGGGCGGATGCGGTGACCCGGGACCAGATCCTCGCGGCGACCCGGAGCCCATATCAGGGCTATGTCGAGACGCGAGGGTCGGTGGTTCTGCCGGATCTTCCGCAGCTCGGCGAACTGGTCGGGCTTTTCGGGGGTACCACTAGCATGCGGGTCTGGCACAAAGACGCGGTGGCGTGGCGGGTGGCGGTGCTCGACCCGGTCGGCGAGAAGGATCTGTTCCGGACCTCATCCGCGCTGTTCACCTGGGACTACGGCCGAAATCTGTGGACCGAGACGGTCGGCGACCCGGCCGTGCGGGCGCCGCAG
This sequence comes from Dactylosporangium sp. NPDC051541, assembly GCF_044454505.1. NCBI lineage: Bacteria > Bacillati > Actinomycetota > Actinomycetes > Micromonosporales > Micromonosporaceae > Dactylosporangium > Dactylosporangium sp. NPDC051541. The sequence goes on along the minus strand of NZ_JBITDU010000002.1, from coordinate 1,396,128 downwards.
GCATCGGACCTGACGCCGCCGGAGCTCGCCCACCGGCTCCTGCGGGACGCCGGACCGGACGCGACCGTCCAGCCCCTGCCGCCGCAGCGCGTGGCCGGGGTGGCGGCGGCGGGCCTGCGGGTGACACCGAAGGATCAGGACACCACGATCGCGGCGATCGACGTCTGGGCCGACCCGCGCAGCGGACTGCCGCTGCTGGTCGACGTGCCGGGCGCGTTCACGACCCGGTTCCTGGACGTCAGCACCGACACTCCCGGCGACGACGTCCTGCAGCCACGGGCGGCCGGGTCGTCCGGGTTCGCCTCCAGCACCCAGTCGGAGATCACCTCGTCGCTGAACAGCGTCGCCCGGGCCAACCTGCCCGGCTCCCTGGCGGGCCGGGCGCGCGTGCCGGGGCCGGTGAGCGCGATCGCGGCGTACGGCCGCGGGCTCTCGCGGTTCGTCGTCGTCGCGGTGCCGGGGCGCCTCGGCCAGCGCACGTTCAACGCGCTGCGCGACGCCGGCGGCGAGCCGATCACGGGGGGCTACCTGATCCGGTCGTCGGTGCTCAACCTGGCCGTCACCCAGTCCGGGCGGCGGACCTACCTGGTGGCCGGGTTCGTCACGCCCGCGCTGCTCACGGCCGCGGCCGGGGAGCTGCGATGATCGAGACGACCGGGCTGGTCAAACGCTACGGGCGGGTGACGGCGGTCGACGGCGTCGACGTGAGCGTCCCCGAGGGCGCCCGCTACGGCCTGCTCGGCCCCAACGGCTCCGGCAAGACCACCCTCATCCGGATGCTGCTCGGGCTGGTCTTCGCGACCAGCGGCGAGATCACCATCCTGGGCCGGCCCGTCCCGCGCCGATTAGCCGAGATCCTGCCCGACGTCGGCGCGCTGGTCGAGGGCCCCGCCGCCTACGGGCACCTGTCCGGCCGGGCCAACCTGCGCCTCCTCGACGGCGCCGGACGATCGGTGCGGGCGACCCGCCGCACGCGGATCGAGGAGGCCCTGGAGCGCGTCGGCCTCGGCGGCGTCGACGGCCGCCCGGTGCGCACCTACTCCCTCGGCATGCGCCAGCGCCTCGGCCTGGCCGCCGCCCTGCTGCGCACCCCGCGGCTGCTCATCCTCGACGAGCCGACCAACGGCCTCGACCCGCAGGGCATCCACGAGATCCGCGAGCTGCTCCTGGAGGTCAACCGGGCCGGGACCACGCTGCTGCTCTCCAGCCACCTCCTGGCCGAGATCGAGCAGCTGTGCACCTGGGTCGGGATCATGGACCGCGGCCGCCTCGTCGCCCAGGACGAGCTGGCGACGTTCCGCGCCGAGACCGGCCGGGTGGTGCTGCGCAGCCCCGACGCCGACGGGGTGGTGGCGCTGCTGGACGGCCGGGTCGTGGACCGCGACGGCGACCGCCTGTCCGTCACCCACCCGGACCCGGCCGCGCTCAACGCCCAGCTGGTGGCGGCCGGCCTGCGGGTCGCCGAGCTGGCCGCCGAACGCCAGACTCTGGAACAGGTCGTCCTGCGGGCCACCGGCTCCGGGACGGACCGGATGGAGCGTCGTTGATCCTCGTCGAGCTGCGCAAACTGTACCGTCGGCCCCGCACGCTGGTCAGTCTCGCCCTGCTGTGCGGCCTGCCGCTGACGGTCGCGATCCTCCTCGTCACCACTCGGATCGGCACGGCCGCCGGTCAAGGACCAGCATTCCTGGCCGCGGTACTGAACAACGGCTCGCTCTTCCCAGCCGCCGCCCTGGCCATAGTCCTGCCGCTGTTCCTGCCGGTCGCGGTGGCGATCGTCGGCGGCGACGCGGTGGCCGGCGAGGCGAGCACCGGCATGCTCCGCTACCTCATCGCCCGCCCGGTGGGCCGGACCCGCCTGCTCGTCGCCAAGCTGATCTCGATCGTGGTGTACGTCCTGGGCGCCGTCGTAGCCGTCGTGCTGACCGGCTACGTCGTCGGCCTGACGCTGTTCCCGGCCCAGCCCGGCGCCGAGGTCGTCACGTCGGTGTCCGGCCCGGCCCTGACCCCGCAGCAGGTGACCCTCCGCATCGGCGCCGCCATGCTGTACGTCGCGCTGTCGATGCTGGGCGTGGGCGCGATCGCCCTGTTCCTGTCCACGGTGAGCGACTCGTCCCTGGGCGCCACCCTCGGCGCACTGGCCGCCCTGGTCGCGAGCCAGCTGTTCACCGCATTGGACGCCGCCGCCGCGATCCGCCCCTACCTGCCGACGCGATACTGGCTGGCCTGGATCGACTTCTTCCGCGAACCGATCCTGTGGCGCGACATCGAGCGGGGCCTCGGCATCCAGGCCGTCTACGTCGCCGTCTTCCTGGGCCTGGCCTGGGCCAACTTCGCCACCAAGGACGTCACGTCATAGTGCCGGCCGACCCGGTCAGCGGCCGATCTCGACGCGCACCAGCCGGGCCGTTCGTCGACAACGTGTCTTCAGGCCGATTCGCGGAGTAACCCGGGGCCTGACGCTTCAGCAGGGTGGTGCGGGGCCGATCGGGGCCTGGCCGATGGCGTCGAGGACCAGGCCGGTCACGTAGTCGTCGGTGGGGAGCTCGCCGTGGCTGACCGAGCGGCCCGGGCACGCCTGCTGGATGTCGACATCGGTGGCGCCGTCGAGGCGGGCGGAGTCGGGGGGCTGCACGGTCTGGTCCTGCTCGGTCCAGATGCTGAGCCACTGCGGCGGGGTCGGGACCGGGGACTTCAGCTGCTCCAGGAGGGTGCTGCCGGGGGCCAGCTGCTGGCACGCGGCCGGGCAGGCGCCCGGAAGACCTGCGGCCCCGGCGGCGGCCAGGCGGGCCCCCTGATGGGGTGAGCCGAGCGTGACGACCCGGCGCGCCTTGTGTGCCCCGTCGTGACGCTGCACCCACAGCCGGGCGACGACACCGCCGGCCGAGTAGCCGATCACGTCGACGGACCGGCTTCGGCGCAGCGCCTCGGTGGCGGCCGCGTCCAGGGTGTCGGCCTGGGCGGACAGGTCGCCGGTGCCGCCGTCGGGCAGGTCGACGATCGTGGCGGTGCGGCCGGTCGCCCGGACGGCGGCGGCCAGCTTGTCGAGGCTGTCGGTGCCGCCGCCGTAGCCGGGGACGAGCAGGACGGCACCCGGGTCGCTCTGGTCGGGGATGCGCACCGGGTCGGTCCGCAGGAGCGCGCGCACGCCGAAGCCGGCCGCGACCAGCACGACGATCGCGGCCAGGACCGCGAACATCAGGCGGCGGCGGGGACTCATCCACCATGTGTACCTCGCCCGGCCGGGCCCGGTTCAGTGCGGGAACGGCCGGGGGACCCGCGGGGTGATCCCGGTGCGGAACGCGGCGATCTCGTGCTCGACCTGGAGCATGGTCTTCGTGTGCTCGATCCGGTCGAGATACAGGTTGCGGGCGGCGAGCGCACCGAGGTCGACGGTGAAGTACACGGCCATGAGCGGGTTCACGAACAGGGTGCTGCCATTGGTGCGGTCGGTGAATCGCACGTCGCCGGACTCGCCCCGCATCGCCGCGGCTATCTGGCCGTTGACGATGCTCGGCCAGGACGGAGTGGCGTTCTGGGCGTCGGCGACGGCTTCGCAGTACAACCGGGACTCCTGGCTTCGGCTTGGAATCGACAATGCGCCCAGGTAACCGCCGTCGCGGTCCAGGGCGGCCAGGTTTTCCAGGACCTGGGTGTGCACGACCCCGTGGAATGCGTCGATGCCGAAACCGAGGCAGGTCACGAGCTTCACCGCAATGTCGATGCCATTGACGGCGGCGAGGCTGGTCATGTCCTCGGCGGGCGTGCCGAGGCCGGCCTCATCGCCGCGCATGAGGATGTCGGTGCCGCCGTCGACGAGCACGATCGCGTCGAGGTCGAGCCGTTCCACCAGCGTCTGGTAGGCCTCCCGCAGCCGCTGCACGCCGACCTTCGGCAGCGCGTAAACGGTTGTTTCCCAGTCGTGCTTCGCCAGCCAGCGGGCCAGCGTCCGCTCCGGGAAATAGTCGTCGGGCCCATTCGTTTCCGGTCCGACCGCGGCCACGTCCGGATCGATCCACGCATCGAGATCGAGCCGGTGCAAAGCCGTGAACGACAGATTGCCCAGGTGTACCGCCACGCCGCGCGCCCGCAACGCGAACGCCAACGGCAGGCCCGCATAGACGTCAAATCCGCCACCGGCACCGGCGATGAGCACACGGCGGGAATGCCGCAGCGCGGCGAACAATGGTGGCATCGCGAGGGAGTCGGCCATGGCTCGGTCCTCCATTCGCGAGGCTATCGGATGCGCGCGACCGCGCAGTCGGTGGCCGTCTCCGACTCGTCCGGCCGCGGCTGCGGGTCCGGCCCGGAGCGCCAGTGCGAGATCGACGTGATGCCCGGCTCGAGCACCTCGAGCCCGTCGAAGAACCCGGCGATCTCGGCGTGCGTGCGCAGGTAGACCGGGATCGCCCCGGTCCGGAACGCCTGCACCGCCTCGGGCGTCAGGAACTCCCCGGTGAAGTGCGACAACACCAGGTAACTGCCGGCCGGCAGCGCCTCCACCAGCCGCCGCACGATGCCGTGCGGGTCCTCCTCGTCGGCGATGAAGTGCAGGACCGCGATCAGCATCAGCCCGATCGGCCGGCTGAAGTCGAGGACCGTCGCCGCCTCCCGCAGGATCCGCTCCGGCGAGCGCACGTCGGCCTCGATGTAGTGCGTCGGCCCGGCACCGGGCGCGGCCGTCAGCAACGCCCGCGCGTGCACCATGACCAGCGGATCGTTGTCGACATACACGACACTCGACGCGGGCGCCAGCCGCTGCGCGACCTCGTGCGTGTTGTCGGCGGTCGGCAGCCCCGTCCCGATGTCGAGGAACTGCCGCACCCCGAGCTCCCCGGCCAGCAACGTCACCGCCCGCCGCAGGAAGTGCCGATTCTCGATGGCCGCGGTCCGGATCGACGGAAACAGCTGCACCACGGCATCCCCGGACGCCCGGTCAGCCGCGAAGTTGTCCTTGCCGCCGAGCCAGTAGTTGTATCGCCGAGCCGGATGCGGCACCGACGTATCGATCCGCCCCGCCATCTCCCGCGCATCCGCCACGCCGCTCAATGTACGCCCGGGAGTAGTGTCGCCATATGTCCGGTCCTGGCGACGTCCCGCCGGAGGTGCTCGAGCGACTCCGGCCGATCTGTGGACGACTGCCCGAGGCCTACGAGGAGCCGGCCTGGAACGGCCTGCGCTGGCGGGTGCGGACGAAGACGGTCGCACACGTTTACGTGCCGGATCCGAAGCGCTTCCCGGTGTACTCCGACCACGTCGTCAACGGCGAGCCGCCCACGGTGCTGACGTTCCGAGTGCCCGTCGACGACCTGCAAGGCCTGACCGCCGGCGGCCACCCGTACTTCCACGCCCCCTGGGGCCACAACGTGGCCGCGGCCGTCCTCGGCGACCACACCGACTGGACCGAAATCGCCGAACTGGTAACCGACAGCTACCGCGAACAGGCCCCCAAGTTCCTGGCCGCCCGCCTCCCGCTGCCTGGCCGCCGCTGAAGACGCTCTGGGAGCCGATAGTCTCGGGTCGCTCGCGGCGGGAGGGGGCGGCTCGATGCTGGTGAGGCTGCTCGGTCCGATCGACGTGGTGGTCGACGGGCGGCCGGCGCCGCTGCCGGGGGTGCGGCGGCGGACCGTGCTCGCGGTGCTCGCGCTGCGGGCCGGGGAGGTCGTCAGCACGGACCGGCTCATCGACGCGGTGTGGGGTGACCAACCGCCGTCGACGGCACTGAACACGTTGCAGCGCCACGTCTCGTACCTGCGCCAGGTGCTGGGCCACCGGGACGCGATCGTCGCGCGCGCCCCCGGCTACCTGCTCGTCCGCACCGGTGCGGTCACCGGCGGCGAGGCCACGGACGGCGAGGCCACCGGCGGCGAGATCACCGACGCGGAGGCCGCGCAGCGTCTGGTCGCCCTGGCCGAGGCTCAGGCCGACCCGAGTCGCCGGGCGGGGTATCTGCGTGACGCGCTCGCGCTGTGGCGCGGCCGGCCGCTCGCCGACGTCGCCGAGCGGCCGGGGCTGAGCGAGGAGGCCGAGCGGCTGGAGCAGCTGCGGCTGCACGCCACCCGCCTGTTGCTGGAGTGCCGGTTGGCGGTCGGGGAGCACGACGACGCCCGGCCCGAGCTGGCCCGGCTCGCCGCCGAGTATCCGTTCGACGAGCGACTCCACGCCCTGCTCATGCTCGCGCTCTACCGCGGCGGCCGACCGGGCGACGCGCTGGCCGTGGGGCGGCGCCTGCGGGCGGCCCTCGCCGACGAGCTGGGCCTCGATCCCGGGCCGGCGATACAGGACCTGGAGACCGCGATCCTCCGCCGGGATCCCGCCCTCGGTGTGACGCCGCCGCCGGTGCCGGCGCAACTGCCGCCCGCGCTGCCGATGTTCGCCGGCCGGAGCGGTGTGCTCGCCGAGCTCGACGGGCTGCTGGCCGCGATGGACACGACGGCGGTGGTGATCTCCGCGGTCTCCGGCATGGCCGGCGTCGGCAAGACCACCCTCGCCGTGTACTGGGCGCACCGGGTCGCGGACCGGTTCCCCGACGGGCAGCTCTACCTGAACCTGCGCGGCTTCGACCCGGACAGTCCGCCCATGACGTCCGCGGAGGTGCTGCGGCAGCTGCTCACCGCCGTCGGGGTGGCCGCATCCCGGATCGCGCCCGACCCCGACGCCCAGGCCGCCCAGTGGCGCGGCGAGATGAGCGGCCGGCGCATGCTCGTGCTGCTCGACAACGTCCGCGACACGGCCCAGGTCCGGCCGGTGCTGCCCGGCGGGCCCGGCACCCTGGTCCTGGTCACCGGCCGGGGCCCGCTCACCGGGCTCGCCGCCGCCGGTGCGCATCCGGTCGCGCTCGACCTGTTGACGCCCGACGAGGCCCGGGACCTGCTGGCCCGGCGGCTCGGCGCCGAGCGGGTGGCGAGCGAACCCCGGGCCGTCGACGAGATCATCGCCCGGTGTGCCCGGCTGCCGCTGGCCCTGGCCATTGTCGCCGCCCGGGCCGCCACCCGGCCGCACCTGCCGCTGGCCGCGCTCGTGCGGCAATTGCGCGCCGCGGAGGACCGGCTCGACGTGCTGAGCACCGACGACCCGCGCAGCGACATACGCGCCGTGTTCGCCTGTTCGTACGGCGCGCTGACCGCCCCGGCGCAGCGGCTGTTCCGGCTCCTCGGCCTGCATCCCGGCCCTGATGTCGCCGTCTCGGCGGCGGCCGGGCTGGCCGGGCTGCCCGTGGCCCGGACCCGGGCCCTGCTGGCCGAGCTGAGCCGGGCCAACCTCGTCGCCGAACCCGCCGCCGACCGGTACAGCCTGCACGACCTCGTGCGCGAGTACGCCGCCGAGCTGGCGCACGCCGCCGACCCGGACGACGACCGGCGCGCGGCCCAGCATCGCCTCCTCGACCACTACCTGCACACCGCGCACGCGGCCTCGGGACTGCTGTTTCGCCGGCTCTCGATCTCGCTCGGCCCGGCCCGGCCCGGCAGCCGCCCGCAGCGGCTCCCGGACGATCGGCAGGCGCTGTCCTGGTTCGCCGCCGAGCATCCGGTGCTGCTGGCCGCGATCGGCCACGCGGCCCGCACCGGGTTCGACGAGCACGCCTGGCGGCTGGCCTACTGCCTGTCCGCCTTCCTCGATCTGCGCGGGCACTGGCACGACTGGGCCGAGGCGCAGCAGACCGCGCTGGCCGCGGCCGGCCGCCTCGGCGATCCCGGCGCCCAGGCCCAGACGCTTCGCCAGCTGGCCGGCGCGCACACGCGGCTGGGTCGCTACGCCGAGGCGCACACCCACCTGACGCGGGCGCTGGAGCTGTTCGGCCGCGCCGGCGATCCCGGCGGCCAGGCCCAGACGCACCACAACCTGGGCATCCTGCTCGACAGCCAGGGCCGGCTCACCGAGTCGTTCGACCACGCCGGCCGGGCCCTCGCACTGTTTCGCGCCATCGGCTCCCGCAAGGGCGAGGCCGACGCGCTCAGCATGGTCGGCTGGCTGCACGCCGAGCGGGGCGAGTATCCGCCGGCGCTCGCGTGCTGCACGGCGGCCCTGCCGATGCACGTCGAGCTCGGCAACCGGCAGGGCGAGGCCGACACCTGGGACAGCCTGGGCTACACCCACCACCACACCGGCGACTACGCCGAAGCCGTGCACTGCTACGAACAGGGCCTCGCGGTGTGGCGGGATCTAGGCGACCGCTACAACGAGGCCGATCTGCTGGGCCGGCTCGGCGAAACCCTGCACGCGAGCGGCGACCCGGACGAGGCCGGGCGCGCCTGGCACCGGGCCCTGTCCATCCTGGAGAGCCTGGGCCACCCCGACGCCGCGGCGATACGCGCGAAGCTCGTGCTCATCGGAGGTTGAGGCCGTCCAGGATCGTGGTCAGGTTGTGGTGGAACGTGTCCTCGGCGCTGAGGTGGGCGCCTTCGTGCACGAGGCGGGCCATGGTCGGGTAGCGGCCCGTTTCGAGCATGCGGGTCAGATATGGGCCCAGGGCGGCCTGCCACGCTGACTCGTCGGTGCCGGTCGTGCGGGCGGTGCGGCGTTCGGTGATCTCCCGGCGGAGGGCGCCGACCAGGAAAGCGTTGAGGGCGCCCAGGGCCCGCTGGAGCTCGTCGATGCCGCCGATGGCGGGGGAGCGGCTGAGGGCGGCCGCGGTGGCCTCACCGACCGCCAGGGCGTTGGGGCCCAGGTGCGGTCGGGCGCCGAGGAGGTCGGCGAACCATTCGTGGGCCAGGGCGGCTTCGCGGGTGCGGTGGGCGATGGACAGTACCGTCGCGCGCCAATCAGGGCCGAGCGCGGCCTCGGCGATCTGGGCGTACACCGCGTCGACCATCAGGTCGAGCAGCTCCGAGCGGTTGGTGACGTAGTCGTAGAGGCGCATCGGGGCGATGCCCAGCTCCTTGGCGAGCTTACGCACCGACAAAGCCTCCAGGCCGTCGGCATCGGCCAGCCGGATGGCCGTGGCCGCGATTTTCGACCGATTCAGTGGTACCGGTGCCGCGCGCGACTGCGGTTCAGGGCGTTCCCAGACGGGCAGCGGTGCGCTACCGTACGGCGTATCCACAAAATACAGTGTACGGTAACGGAGGCGAAGATGCGAGTCGCGATCGCCGGGGGTGGCCTCGGCGGGTTGACGCTGGCCCGGGTCCTGCATCGGCACGGGATCGGCGCGGTCGTCTACGAGCGGGAGGACGGGCGGTCCGCGCGCTCGCAGGGCGGCCTGATCGACCTGCATCCGGAGTCCGGGCAGCGGGCCCTGGAGGCGGCCGGGCTCACCGCCGAGTTCCGGTCCGAGGCCCGGCCGGAGGGTGAGGAGCTGCGGATACTCGACCCGGCCGGGCGGACCCTCCTGCATCACCGGCCGGAGCCGGGGTCGTTCGCCGGGCGCCCCGAGATCGACCGCAGCGTGCTGCGCGACCTGCTGCTCGACTCGCTGCCCGGTGGCACGGTCGTGTGGGGGCAGCGGATCGTCGCCGTGACGCCGCGGGCCGGCGGCGGGTTCGGGCTGGCGTTCGAGAACGGCTACAGCGTCGGCTGCGACGTGCTCATCGGCGCGGACGGGGCGCGGTCGGTGGTCCGGCCGCTGCTGACGGCGGCGGCGCTGGCCCCGGTCGGCATCCTGGCCGAGTACACCCTCGACGACGTCGAGCGCCGCCACCCGGAGCTGGCCGACCTGGTCGGCCCGGGCAACCTGTGGTGCCTCGGTTCGAGGCGGATCCTGGCCGCGCAGCGGCAGGGCGGCGGGCGGGTCCGGGTCGGGGTGTCGCTGCCGGCGGACGGTCACGACATCGAGGCGTACCGCAGCCGGCGGGCGCTGCTGGAGCTGTTCGACGGCTGGGACCCGCGGCTCACCGCGCTCCTCGAGGCCGGTGCCGGAGCGCCCGTCGTGCGGCGGATCGAGGCGATGCCGGCCGATACCCGCTGGGAGCACCGGGCCGGCGTCACCCTCATCGGCGACGCCGCGCACCTGATGCCACCCGTCGGCGAGGGCGCGAACCAGGCCATGCTCGACGGCGCCGAGCTCGCCGCGGCCATCGTCGCGAACCGCGCCGATCCCGATGCGGCGCTGCGGGCCTATGAGGAGGCCATGTTCGCCAGGATCCACCCGATCGCCGCGATGTCGGCCCGAGTACAAGCGATGATGCTGTCCCCGACGGCGGCCGACGACATCATCCGGTTCTTCACGGGGTGAGGGCCGGGAAGTCGCGTCGCGTGCGGGCCTCCGTGGCGAGGAGCGGCAGCGGGGCGGCCACGTAGACGGCGGCGAGCGTCCACATCGCCGCGCGCAGGCCGAGGGTCGAGGCCAGGAAGCCGGCGGTGGCCGCGCCCAGCGGGACGCTGCCGAAGACGAAGATCCGGGAGGCGGCGGTGACCCGGCCGAGCAGGTGGGCGGGGACGAAGGTGCCGCGGAACGTCACCGTCATCACGCCGGCGAGGGTCGCCCCGGCCAGCGTCACGAAGGAGCCGGCCGCGAACAGGGCCAGGCGCCAGCCCGGGCCGCCGAGCGGCAGCAGCAGCACGAACGGGGCCGTCGCGATGCTCGCGAGGAGATAGGTGCGGGCGCTGCCGAAGCGCCGGGACGCGCGCGTGGCGACGGTGGCACCGAGGATGGCGCCGACACTGCCCACGCCGATGACGATGCCGGCGGTACCGGGTGCGACCCCCTCGGCCCGCACGAGAAACACGACGCGCAGGGCGGTGAGGCCCAGCATCGCGAAGTTGGTCACGGTGGCCACGACCAGCATCGCCTGCAGCAGGCGGCCCTGCCAGATGAACCGGAGCCCGGCGGCGATCTGGCCGGGCATGCCGGGCCGGTCGCCGGGGACGGGGCGCGGCTCCGGCGCCGGCCGCAGGCGCAGCAGGCAGGCCGCGGACACCAGGAACGTGACGGCGTCGATGAGAATGCCGCTGACCGGGCCGGCCGCCTGGGCCAGCAGGCCGCCCACGCCCGGGCCGGCCACCAGGGCGATGGAGCTGCTGGTCTGCAGCTTCGCGTTGCCTTCCATGAGGTCGGCGGCGCCGACGAGGTGCGGCAGGAACGCGTTGAACGCCACGCTGGTGAAGACCCCGGCGGCCCCGGCGAGCAGGGCGGCCGCGACCAGCATGGGCATCGTGAGGACGCCGGTCCAGGCCGCGACCGGGATGACGGTGAGCACCGCGGCCGAGGCGAGATCGGCGATCAGCAGCGTGCGGCGGCGCGGCCAGCGGTCGACCCAGACCCCGGCCGGCAGCCCGATCAGCAGCCACGGCAGCCAGGTCGCCGCGGTGAGCAGGGCGACCAGGGCGGGGCCGGCGTGCAGGGTCAGGATGGCCACCAGCGGCAGCGCGACCGACGTCATCGCCGAGCCGACGGCGCTGGTGGACTGCCCGATCCAGAGCAGGTTGAAGTCCCGGGTCACGCCCTGAGCCGATCACACGCCGGGCGGTCGGCGCCCACCATTTACCGCGGTGCGATCAGTCAACAAAGTTAAACAATTCACTGTTGGACATTGTTCGATGGCTTTGAGCTGGGACACACTGGGCCTTCCTGACCCGTCCGCCAGCGGGAGACGCTCATGTTTCGATTCCAGTTCAGGCCCCGGAGGAAGGTGCTCGCCATCGTGGCGGGGGCCCTGCTCGTCGTCGGCATCGGCACCGTGCCCGCCTGGGCCCAGCAGCAGCGCCAAGGGCCGCCGGACCCGACGATTCCGGCCAATGACAGCGCGCGTGGACTCGTGTACGACGGGTTCAAGGTCGGCACCGGGCGCTGCAAGGGCCTGTTCGAGGTCAAGAACGTCCCCGGGGCCTGCACGCACGGGCCCGACGCGTCATTCGCCGGGACCGATGTCGCCAAGTCCGTCGCACCGCTCGGTGCACTCGCGGCCGCACCCCTGAGCGTGGTCTGCGACGGCGACGGGCAGTCCGGCAACCGCGTGCAGGTCCTGTACGTCCATGGATCGGGCAACGCGGACCGGTACACCCAATATCTCGGCTCCATCCGGACCTGGACCCAAGGCGTGGACGACATCTACAGCGCCAGCGCGGCCCAGACCGGGGGCTCCCGGCACATCCGGTTCGTGACCGACGGTGGCTGCAACATCTCCGTCACCGACGTGGCCATCGACAACGGGTCGCTGAGCGACTTCGGCAACTCGGTGAACGCGATCAAGGCACAGGGGTACAACCGGGCCGATCGTAAATATCTCATGTACGTCGACGCGACGGCGTTGTGCGGCGTCGCGTACGTGACGCTCGATGACCGGCCGGGGCAGGACAACGCCAACAACTCCGGTGCCAGCTTCAGCCGGGTCGACTCCGGGTGCTGGGGCTCCGGGCCGGCGGCGCACGAGCTCACGCACGCGATGGGCGCGGTGATGAGCAGCTCGCCGAACCACACCGCGTACGGGCACTGCACGGACGACTACGACATCATGTGTTACAACGACGGTCCCGGCACCGTCATGCGCATCGTCTGCGGTGACCAGGCGCAGGACAACCGCCTGGACTGCAACAAGGACGACTACTTCAACACCAGCCCGCCGGCCGGCTCATACCTGGCCACGCACTGGAACACCGCCAACAACCGGTTCCTCATCACCGGCGGCGGCAGCGCACCGGCCGGCGGCGCGACGATAACCGGCCCGGGCGGCAAGTGCGTCGACGTGAGCGGCGACGACACCGGCGGCAACGGCACCGCGGTGCAACTCTGGGACTGCCAGTCCGGCGCCGTCGACCAGCGCTGGACGCACAACGCGAACGGCTCGCTGTCGACGCTCGGCCGCTGCCTCGACATCAACGGCAACGGCACCGCCAACGGCACCCAGGTCGAGCTGTGGGACTGCAACGGCGTCGGCGGCCAGCAGTTCATCCAGCAGGCCGACGGCTCGCTGCGCAACCCGCAGTCCGGCCGCTGCCTCGACTCGCCGAACGGGGCGACCGGCAACGGCACGCGACTGCAGATCTGGGACTGCAACGGCTCCGCGGCCCAGAAGTTCGCCGTCAACGGCGGCGGCACCATCAACGGCCCGGGCGGCAGGTGCGTCGACGTGAGCGGCGACGACACCGGCAGCAACGGCACCGCCGTACAACTCTGGGACTGCCAGTCCGGTGCGGTGGACCAGCGGTGGTACCACAACACGAACACCTCGCTCCGCACGCTGAACCGCTGCCTGGACATCATCGGCAACGGCACCGCGAACGGGACGCAGGTCGAACTCTGGGACTGCAACGGCGTCGGCGGCCAGGCCTGGGTCCAGCAGGCCGACGGCTCGCTGCGCAACCCGCAGTCGGGCCGCTGCCTGGACTCCCCGAACGGGGCGACCGGCAACGGCACGCGACTGCAGATCTGGGACTGCAACGGCTCGGCCGCGCAGAAGTTCGCGCTCACCTGACGTCCGGTGGATGGCCGCCCCCGACCCGGGCGGCCATCGAACGTCACAGTGTCCAGCGGGCCTGGAAGCCGAGCAGGCGTTCGATGGCGGCGGTGTTGATCGGGGTCTGGCGGCCGGGGATGTCGGCGCGGATCTCGCACGACGGGTGGTGGGCCCGGATGAGGTCCATTGTGGACTGGTCGGCCAGGGTGAGCGGGGCGGCCAGCAGGAGCGGGTGGAAGCCGGTCAGCGGGCGGGTCAGCGCGCGCCACACCGCCTCGGCGGCGTCGTCCACGTGCAGGTATGACCACGAGTCGGGGGCCATTGCGGCCGGGTCCCGGCGGGTCGCCTCGGCGGTCCGGGCGAGCTGGTCGGCGCCGGCCGTGTAGGGGAACCGCAGCGCGACGATGTCCATGCCGTAGCGGCGGTGCATCATGGCGGCGGTGGCCTCGTCGGCCTGTTTGGACAGTGAGTACGGGTCCTCGATCTGGAACGGCGTCTGCTCGTCGATGGGGTAGTACGCCGGGTGCAGCACCCGCGGCGCGAAGCGCAGGCCCAGGATCGAGTAGCTGCTGGCGATGACCGCGCGGCGGACGCCGGCCCGGGCGCACTCCTCCAGGACGTTGAACGTCGCGCGGGTGTTGCCGGCGAAGACGTCGATCGGGGTGCCCAGCGTCGGGGCGGGGATCGCCGCCAGGTGGACGACGGCGTCGACGCCGTCGCCGATCGCTCGGCGCACGACGTCCGGGTCGCCGGCATCGCCCACGACCGTGAACCGGTCGGTTGCCGCGTCGGCCTCAGTCAGTACCAACGCGGCAATTGACGCTTTTTCCACCGCCAGCCGGGCGGACACGGCGCGGCCGATGTTGCCGCTCGCGCCCGTGACGAGGACTCTCACGGTGCCTCCAGCGCGCCGTCGGGGCGGCGGACCACGGCGGCCCAGCGGTCGAAGAGGAACTTGGTCGGGGGGTACTTCGCGGCCTCGCGCTCGTCCAGGTCGACGCCGAGCCCCGGTCGGTCGGAGGGGTTCATGTAGCCGCTGACGACGTCCGGGCAGCCGGGGAAGACCTCGTGGGTGGCCTCGTTGTACTCGTGCGACTCCTGAAACCCGAACGCCGGGCTCGACACATCGACGGCGAGGTTGGCCGCGACCCCGACCGGCGAGACGTCGGCGGGGGAGTGGAACGCGGTGCGCACGCCGCAGAGCTCGGCCAGGGCGGCCAGCTTCCGGGTCGGGGTGAGGCCGCCGATCGCGGACGTGTGCAGGCGGATCAGGTCGACGCCACCGTCGCGGATGAGCCGGGCCGCGTCCGGCACCGAGCCGAGCTGCTCACCGACGGCGAGGGGCACCGGTGACGCCGCCCGCACCTCGGGGAGCCGGTCGTAGTGCTCGGGCGGGATGACGTCCTCGAGGAACGACAGCCCGTAGGGCTCCAGTGACCGGGCGAGCACGATCGCCTGCTTGGGCGTGAGCCGGCTGTGCACGTCATGCATGAGGTTGAGCTCGAAGCCGAACCGCTCCCGCGCGGCCGCGAACAGCGACGGGCAGCCGCGCAGGTATCGCTCCGGGTCCCAGCCGTCCGGGTTGGGCGATCCGGGGTAGTGCCCGCCCGTCCCGGCCGCGCCGTAGCTCCCGAGGCCGGGCTCGGCCCGCTGCAGCCGGATGCACCGATAGCCCTGCGCGATGAGCCGTTCAGCTTCGAGCAACACTGCTTCGGTGGTACTGCCTGATGCGTGCGTGTACACCTCGACGCCCCCGCGCACCCGTCCGCCCAGCAGCTCGTAGACGGGCAGCCCGGCGCGCTTGCCGGCGATGTCCCACAGCGCCTGGTCCAGGCCCGAGAGAGCGTTGTTGAGCACGGGTCCGTTGCGCCAGTACGACGAGAAGTGCACGGTCCGCGTGATGTCCTCGATGTCGGCCGGATGCCGCCCGACCGCGAGGGGCCCGACGTGCTCGGCGACCGCCGCCGCCACCGCCGCGTAACGCTGCGTGAACGTGGCGCACCCCAGCCCGTACAACCCCGGCTCGCTCGTCTCGACCTTCACCACGACCAGCGGCAGCCCCTCGGGCGCCGTGACGATGGGCCGGACCGCGGTGATGCGCAGTTTGTCCCGCGCCGGCCACGGCGGCCGCGCCTCGGGCAGCCCACCGTCGGCGTCCAGCAGCGCATTGGGGTCGTGCGGAGTAGTCACGCTCGGCACTGTAGCTCGTACACTGCCGGGCGTGGAGAACGCGCGGTGGTGGCACATCCGCGACTTCCGGGCCGGCCTCGTGCTGCAGGGCCGGGCCGCGTTCTCGGCCGCCGTCGACGACGCGGACTCCCTGGCCGACCTGCCGGTGGTGCGGCGGATGGCCGACGGCGCGGGCTGGCTCGGCTGCGAGGCCCTGCTCTACGCCCCGCGGACCGCATACCGACAGGTCACCGGCGACGTCGACGCGTTCGACACGGCGATGGCGCCGTACGCGCGGCCGCCCGCGCCACCCCGCGGTGAGCCGAGGGATCTGCCCCGGCTGACCGCGATGTTCCCGGATTGACCCGACTGTCTATCCTCGCCGGGGGCGACACGAGGTCGCTCACGGGAGGAACGACATGAAGTCCAGCAGAAGTGCGCTTCTCGCCGTCGTGCTGAGCGGCGCACTGGCCGTCACCGCGGCCTGCGGCGACAAGAAGGACGAGGGCACCGCGGCGCCCGGGGCCGCGACGTCGGCCACCACCGCGGCGGCACCCTCGCCGACCGCGGACGCGAAGGCCGAACTGACCGCCGCGTTCACGAAGAACGCCGGCGTCAGCATCACCTACACGGCCACGACCGACACGGCCGGCGCGGGCGGCTCCAAGCTCACCGGCAAGGCCGACCCGGCCCAGAAGGCGACCAGCGGCACGATGACCCTCACCGCGGCCGGCCAGACCATCAACGCCGAGGTCATCGTCGTGAACACCGACGTCTACCTGAAGATGGCGCTGCCGCTGCCGGGCGTCGACCCGAAGAAGTGGATGTACATCGACGGCACGAAGACGACGCTGAGCAAGCTCGGGCTCGGCAGCCCCGACGACCCGACGGGCATCAAGGGCTTCGCCGACACGCTGGCGACCGTCGAGAAGACCGGCCCGGGCGCGTACAAGGGCACGATCGACGCGACCAAGCGCAACCTGCCGGCGTTCAGCACCCAGGTGCTGCAGTCGATGGGCGACGCCGCGAAGGCGGTGCCGTTCGAGGCGACGGTCGGCGCGGACGGCTACCTGACCGGCCTGACCATCAAGATGCCGGCCGCGGGCCAGGTCCCGGCCACCACCACGACGCAGACGTTCTCCGACTTCGGCAAGCCGGTCACCATCACCAAGCCGGCCCAGAGCGAGACCCAGCCGGCCCCGGCGGCCCTGCTGGCCCAGTTCGCGTAGTTCCTGGATTTCGGCGGGATTGTCTTTGGTTTCGCTGGCCCGTCACCGCGCGCCGCGGTGGCGGGTCAGGCCGCGTCCAGGGGGTTGGCGGCGATGCGGGTGGCGAGGTCGTTGCGGATCGACGCCGCGGCGGCGCAGGCGGGCTTGCGGGTCGCCTGTTGCTCGAAGTACCCCAGAAAATCCGTGGGGAAGTCCAGCCGGGGGTAGCGGCGCAGGGTCGCGGCCCGCGTGTCCGGCGGGAACTCCTCCGGCCGCCGCCCGGTGATCTCCCAGGCCGTGGCCACCTGCAGGACGTGGGCCTCCGGGTCCGCGGCCGCGGCCACGTCGGCCCGCATGTGCAGCACGATGATCTCGGCGGCGCGGGCGGCCCGGGGCCGTGGCCAGCCGGCGGCCAGGGCGAAGACGCGGGCCAGCTCGCCGCCGGCCGTCTCGAACGCCATGGTGTGGCTGTCGAACGGCTCGGTCAGGGCGATATCGTGCAGCAGCGCGGCGACGCTCAGCAGTTCGGCGTCGCACGGGATGGCGTGCGCGGTGCTGTACATGGCGGCCCACTCGCACGTCCGCCGGACATGGTTGCGCAGGGCTGGGGTGTAGTAGCGGTCCGCCACGGTCAGCGCGGCGGCGACCGCGGGAGTGTCCGGCTGCACACCGCTAGACTCCGCGTCGGTACCGCACCGCGGATCGCCCTCGGGAGGTGAAACGGCATGGTCGGGGTCGAGGACATCCGCGCGATCGCGTCGACGCTGCCCCGCGCCTATGAGGTGGTCGTGCGCGACCGCATCAAGTGGCGGGTCGGGGCGATCGTGTTCGTCGCGCTGTCCAGAGACGAGACAAGCATGGGTTTCGGGTACCCGAAAGAGGCCCGGGCCGCGCTCGTGGACGCTGAACCGGACAAGTTCTTCCTGCCGCCGGCCGGGGACCTGCGCTACCAGTGGGTGTGCGCGTGGCTGGCCGCGCTGACCGTCGAGGAGCTGGAGGAGCTGGTCGTCGACGCCTGGATCATGACCGTGCCGAAGAAGGTGTGGACGCCCTATCTGGAAACGCATCGACGGTAGAAACTTCCCGCCGACCCGGTGCGTGTTTCCTGGTGTGATGACGGCCGAGATGTTCGACGCGTTCTACCGCGGCACGGTGCCGCGGCTGACGCGATATGCCTTCGGGCTCACCGGCGATGCGGGTGAGGCCCAGGACCTGGTCCAGGAGGCATACACCCGGGCGTGGCAGCACTGGCGCCGGGTCAGCGCGTATGAGGACATCGAGGCCTGGCTGCGCCTCGTCATCAGCCGCCTGGTCAAGGACCGCTGGCGCCGGCTGCTGGTCCGCCGGGCGGCCGCCGCCGGCGCCCCGCCCGTGCCGCCCGTCCCGCCCCCCGTCGGAGGAGACGGTCCTGCTGGTCGCCGCGCTGCGGAGGCTGCCGTTCGAGCAGCGCCAGGCCGTCGTGCTGTACCACCTGCTGGACCGCTCGCTGGCCGACATCGCCGCCGAGACGGGCGCCAACCTCAACACCGTCAAGACCCGCCTGACCCGCGGCCGCACGGCCCTGGCCACGCTGCTCACCCTGGACACCGCGACCGATGCCGGGGGTACCCATGTCCGCGGAGTTTGAGTCCCTCTTCGTCGCCCTCCGCGACGACGCCGACACGCTGCCCGCCGCGCCCCCGGCCGCCGTCCGCCACCGGGCCGACCGCCGCCGACGCCGCAACACGGTCCTCGCCACCGCCACCGTGTTCGCCGCCGTCGCCGCCGTGGTGCTCGCCCTCGGCTTCGGCCTGCCCCGCGGTGGCCCGCCCGCCGACCCGGCCACCCCGCCGCCGACCCCGGCCGAGAGTGACCCGCCGCCGAAGTTCCAGCCCCTGACCCCCGTGCCGACCCACATCAGCTACGGCACCGCGGCGCCGCCGATGTCGGGCACGGCCACGACCATCGGCGACCGGGCGTTCCTGTGCTGGCAAGGCGAAGGGGGCCGGACCACGGTCGCCGCGATCGACCTGCCCACCGGGGCCACCGCCTGGGGCCCGATCGAACTGGCCACGTCCGCCGACTACGGCGCGGTCTACTACCACCCGGGCTACGTGCTGGTGATGAGCCGCGACGACAACGGCATGAACCCCGCCGCCCCGAACCGCGCCGCGCTCGGCCCCGTGCCGCTGGCGACGGACCAGTTCGTGCAGGTCACCGCCGACGGCACGGCCGTCCTGCGGGACCTGGCCACCGGCGTCGAGAAGGCCCGCCGTCCGGGCGCCGACAAACCCGGAACCGAGGGCATCATCAGCGCGGCCGCGGTCGACGGCACCTTCTACGCGATCGACCACACGACGCTCGACCGGATCCGCGCCACCAGCCTGACCGATACGACCGGCACCACGGACACGTACCGGACCAAGGTCGGCAGCGGCCTCTCCGGCCTGGTCGCGTGCGGCCCGGCCCTGGTCTGCTTCATCGAGGGCAACGGCGACGAGCGGCGGCTCATCGGCCTCGACCCCCGCCGCCGGCAGGTGGTCTGGCAGCTGGACGGCACAGTCAGCGCCGTGCAGACCGTCGGCGACCGGGTCCTCGCCCGGCTCCCGGTCAGCGTCGTCGAAGAGCACAGCGCGATCGTCGACGCTTCGGGCCGCGAACTCCTGCCGGCGCCCGCCCAAGCCGGGAAGGTCATGTGGGTCACCGGCCAGTCGGCCCTGCTGTTCACCGCCGACCCGCACAACACCCCGAAGCCGGGCGGCGGCCAGGACCCGGACCTGTTCGGCCTCAACCCCCTCGACGGCGACCCGGTGCCCCTGGGGACCGTCGGCACGGTCACCGGCTGTGCCACCAGCCGCACGCACCTGGCCTGCATCGGGACGACCGGCGTCAAGGTGTGGCGGTTCGCGACGTGACCAGGTAGCGCTCGTCGCCGATCGGTCCGCCCCACAGCGCGGGATCGTCGAGGCGGCGCACCCGGCCGTCCGGGACGAGCGCGGCACACTCGGCCGCGCTCAGCCCGGCCCCGGTCGACCAGCGTCCCTCGACGAGCACGAGCAGGCCGTGCGGGCCCCGGAGCAGGTCGATCCAGCGCGCGACGGCCGCGGCCGGCCGCCGCACCGCCCACAGGACATGACGAACCAGCACCACGTCGAACGAGCCGCCCGCGAACGGTGGCCGTTCGACGTCCCCCCGCACCAGCGGCACCACCACCCCGTGCGCCGCGGCCTTCCGCCGGGCCCGGTCGAGCATCCCCGCCGACGAGTCCAGGCCGACAGCCCGGTGGCCAAGCCCGGCCGCGAGGACGGTCAGGCTGCCAGTGCCACAGCCGAGGTCGGCGACCGTCACCGGCGCCGCCGGCAGCACCGACACCAGCAGCGCCGACCACGCGGCCCGGACGGCGGGCGAGCGCAGCCCATGATCCGGCTCGTCGTCGAACGTGTCGGCCGCGGCATCCCACTCGTTCGTCACGGTGGCAGCGTAACGGGGCCCGCGCACTCGGCCGGGGTCTTTCGCGGGCGCGGTACCGCCGTCGCTCACGGCACCCGTTAGCGTTGAGTGCCATGAGCATGAACGGCAACTACCTGCGCCTCGCGCCGTTGGAGATCGAGCGGGCCCGGAAGGACCCGGACTGGGCCATGGAGTACTCCGACGATCTCGAGGACGCCGAGCTCGAGGCGCCCGACAGCCCCGACGGCAAGCTCGCCGTGGAGCGGCTGCACCGCACCGATCGGCTGTGGGACGTGCTGCGGTTCCTGCTGGAGCGGGCCGGCTGCCCGGTCGGCATCGTCTACGGCGAGGAGGAGTTCACGGAGGCGGACTGGGGCTACGGACCGGCCCGGCTGCTGACCGTCGAACGGGTCCAGCTCGCCGCCGAGTTCCTGGCCGCGCTGCCCTACGACCAGCTCGTCGCCGGGGTGACGGTGGCCGACCTGGCCGCCGCCGACCTCTACCCGGGGTTCGACACCCCTGACGCGGACTCCGTCTTCGAGTACCTCCGCCGCTACTACGACGACCTCGTCGAGTACTTCCGCATCACCGCGGCCGCCGGTGACGGCCTGGTCGTCTGGCTCAGCTGAGGGCGAGCGCGACGCCGACCGGCGCGCCCTCGTCCAGGCCACGATCGGCCGCTACGGCACGGCGAGCGCGGCCGCTACGGCAGGTCCAGCAGCCGGGCCGGGTCGCCGCTGGTCCACGTGTCGCCGAGGACGGCGAGGGCGTCGGCCGCCGCGACCGCCCGTAGCCCGCCGGCCCGCGCATTGTGCAGGATCCGGCCCCGCCCGTCGTGCAGTGCCACGGGCACGATGTGCGTGCACCCGGGCCGCGGCCGCGCTTGCCCGGTGACGGCCGCGGTGACCGGCGCCGGTTCGGCCCGTCCGGCCGTGGCGGCGACGAGCGGCTCGAGCAGTGTGAGCGCGGCGACGAGCCCGGCGAACGGATTCCCGGGCAGGCTCACGACCCGCCGCCCGTCGGGCAGCCCGGCCAGGCCTTGCGGATGCCCGGGCCGGCAGGCGACCCCGTCGACGAACCAGCCCGCCCCCAGCCGCTCGAGCGTGTCCCGCAGGTGGTCGGCGGCCCCGGCCGAGGACGAACCACTGACCACGACGACGTCCGTGTCGGCGGCGACGATCGCGTCCCGCAGCGCATCGGCGTCGTCGGCCACGTGCCGGGCGGCGGCCAGGGTCCCGCCGGCCCGTTCGACGACCGCGCCCACCAGCGGCGTGAAGACATCCCGGACCTGCCCCGCGCTCGGCCGGCCTTCCAGCACGACCTCGTCCCCGGTGACCAGGAGCGCCACCCGCGGCCGCGGAACCACCGCCACGGTGTCCACCCCGAACTGCAGCGCCGCCGCGACGGCCACGCGCGTGACCACCCGCCCGGCGGCCAGAATCAGATCCCCGGCCTGGCCGTTCTCCCCGGCCCGCCGGATGTGCGCCCGCGCGGGGGTCCCGGCGACGACTTCGGCGTCGAGGGTGCTGTCCTCATAGGGCAGTACCGCATCGACCCCACCCGGCACCGTCGCCCCGGTCGCGATCTCCATGGCCTGCCCCGCCGCGAGCCCGGCAACGGCCGGTACCTCCCCGGCCAGCCGCCGCCCGATCAGCCGCCACGGCCCGGGCCCGGCCACCGCGTATCCGTCCATGGCCGCGATGTCCACGGCCGGCGAGCCGGTGGCCGCGACGACGGGCGCGGCGAGGACCAGCCCGGCCGCCCGCTCAACCGCGACGAGCCGGGCGGCGAGGGGCTGAGCCGCCGCTCGCCCGGCCGCATGAGCATCGGCCCACGCCAGGTTGACGATCACCGCTCGCCCACTTCCCGCTGCGGGCAGCACCCAAACGCCGGACTCTACGGGGTCAGGACGAGCTTGCCGAGCAGCCCGCCGGCGAGGACCCGGCGGTGGGCGTCGGCCGCCTCGGTCAGCGGCACGGTGCCGGCGACACGGGTCAGCAGCCGGCCCGCGGCGACCTGCGCCACCAGGTCGGCCAGCAGGGCTCGGTCGAGGCGGATGAGCTGCAGGTCCTGGCGCACCCCGCGGGACGGCACGATCGTCGGCGTGGGGCGGGTGGCGACGACGACGCCGCGGTTTTCGACGGCGGCGGCCGCGGGCCGGCCGACGGGGACCGCGTCGAACACCGCCGGCACCGGGCCGACCGTGGCCAGGTCGGTGGAGCGGGGGATGACGACGTCCGCGCCGAGGCCGTGCACCCACTGCTCGTCGCCGTCGCCGGCCTGGGCCAGGACGCGGTAGCCGCTCTGGACGGCGAGCTGGGTCGCGAAGCCGCCGACGCCGCCGCTGGCCCCGGTGATCAGAATGCTGGTGCCGGGCGGGAACAGGCCCTGGGCGATGAGGGCGAGGCCCTGGTGAGCGGTCTGGGCGTTGAGTGGCACGGTGGCCGCGGCGGCGTAGTCGAGCCCGTCGGGCAGCGGCACCAGCCAGCCGGTGTCGGCCGCGATGTACTCCGCGTAGCCACCCGGTGCACCCCGGGTCAGATACCACGGGACCATGCCGGCGACCCGGTCCCCGACCTGGAACTCGGTCGTGTCGGGGCCGACCGCGGTGACCTCGCCGGCGATGTCCCAGCCCGGCAGGAACGGCGTCGGCACCGGCCCGAGCGGAATCTCCCCGGTGGTGGAGGCGACGTCGGCGGGGTGCACGCACACGGCGCGGACCCGGACGACGACCTGGCCGGACCCCGCCACGGGATCGGGCAGCTCCGTTACCTGCAACACCTCAGGCCCGCCAAGCGCGGCCGCGACGACCCCCAGCACGCGTTCACAATAGACGATGGTGACGCCACGGATACGTCCCCGTCTGTTTGATCGGCTCCATGACAGATCACAAACAGATGAAGCGGCGGGGGGTACTCCTCGGAGGCGCCGCGATCGCCGGAGCCCTCTGGACCGCACCCGCCGCCGCGTCCGCCGCGGCCGACCCGGACGTGCTCTTCCGGGACGGCCGGTTCGCGGAGGCCGACCGCGGCTACGCCCACCGCCTCCGCGCCGACCCCTACGACCCGCACGCCCTCGCCCAGCGCGGCTACATCGCCCTGCTGCACAACCGCTTCGCCGACGTCCAACGGTTCCTGGGACCCATCGCCGGCAGCGACCCGCTCGCCCGCCGCCGGCTGGCCGAGTCCTACGTCCGCCAGGACCGCTACGACCAGGCGGTCCCGCTCATGGACGGCCCGCTTTCCCGGGTGTACTCCAACCTGGGCCCCCACCCCTGGCAGGTCCTGGGAGCCAGGCGCACCCGCGTGCCGTTCCTGGGACTGGACCCGCTCCCGCACGTGCCGGTGTCCCTGAACGGCGGCCCGCCCCGCACGATGCTGATCGACACCTACGCGACCCTGACGCTGTCGACTCCGGAGGCGGAGCGCCTGGGCCTGCAGGTCCTGGCGACGGCCGAGGGCGTCCTGGGCAACCACCCGGTCACGATCTCCTTCGGCATCCTGGGCTCCCTCCGCCTGGGCGACATCGAGCTGCGCAACCTCCCCGTCCAGTGGGTCGACACCGACCTGCCGACCCTGCCCGACGGCACACCCCCGACCGGCGTCTTGGGCACGACCGTCCTGTACCACCTGCTGTCCACACTGGACTACACCGGCGGCGCCCTGCTGCTGCGCCGCAAGGACGAGCCCGCCCCCTACACGACGAACCCGCTGCCGCTCTGGCTGGCCGGCGACCACTTCCCGTGCACGCTGGGCACGCTGGGCGGCTACGGCCCCAGGATCGTCACCCTGGACTCGGGCGGCATAGCCCACGGCCTGGACACGACGGCCGAGATCGCCGAACGGGCCGGCATCAAGGTCGACTACGCCCACCCACAGCAGGTGAACGGCGTCGACGTCTACCCGATCCGCCCCGACCGCATGGCCCTGGGCCGCGTCGGGGCCCGCAACATCCCCGGCAACGCGGTGGCCGCGGTCTGGCCGGGCCTACCGGGCCCGGGCCAGTCGGCGATGTTCGGCTTCGACGCGATGGCCAACTTCACGCACGAGTACCTGAAGCGCTTCAAGGTCACCTTCGACTACGCGGCGATGCGGGTGTCGGTCAGCTAGGGCTCTGAGCAGACCGTCGGCCGGGGCGGGTCTGCCCGCGCGGGCTGCGGGACGGCCCCGGCGGCGCCGGCGTGCGGGGCGGATGCGGGCGCGTGCACGGCGTTGCGCGGCCCGAACGTCCGGATGCCCCGGCGGTGGTCCAGGACGCCAGGCTCCGCCGGGCCGGATCGAGATCGGTCACCCGCGCCGCCGTCCACTGCCCGAGCTGATCGGAGAGGCCGCGACGACGTCCCCGGGCGCGACGTCCCCGGGTGCGGCGACGTCCCCGGGCGCGATGGCGGCGACCGGAGCGCGTGGCAGGGGTGCAGGGGGCGGTGAGCCCCCTGCCCGGGGCGGGAGCGAAGCGGCCCCGGAATCCCCTCGTTCTGACGCTTTTCGATTATTACCGGCCGGATTTTGCATCAAACTAGTTTGATGTATTCTGAGGGCGTGGGCGTGACCGGAGGAGACGAACCGCCGGTGTTCCTGGCCGCGGCCGGGCATCCGGTGCGGTGGCGGCTGCTCGGGGCGCTCGCCGGCAGTGATCGGCAGGTGCACGAGCTCACGGCGGCGGTCGGTGAGCGGCAGAGCCTGGTGTCGTATCACCTGGGGGTGCTGCGCAGCGCCGAGCTGGTGCGGACCCGCCGCAGCGCCGCCGACGGGCGGGACGTCTACTACCGGCTCGACCTGGTCCGCTGCGGGCAGTTGCTCGCCGTCGCCGGTGGCTCGCTGCACCCCGCGCTGCGCTACCGGGCGCCGGGTGCGGCGGCGGTTGCCGGGCCGGCGCGGGTCCTGTTCTTGTGCACGGGGAACAGTTCGCGGTCGCAGATGGCCGAGGCGCTGCTGCGGTCGCGGTCCGGCGGTGTCGTGGTGGCGTGCAGTGCGGGCAGCCGGCCCAAGCCGGTCCATCCGGACGCGGTGGCCGTGATGGCCGCGCGCGGCGTCGACCTGCGGGCCGCCCGCTCGAAGCACCTCGACGTGTTCAGCGGCGAGCGGTTCGACCGGGTCATCACCCTGTGCGACCGGGTCCGGGAGGTCTGCCCCGAGTTCCCCGGCCGGCCGGTCGCCGCGCACTGGAGCATGGCCGACCCGTCGGCGGAGCCCGACGGCCGCGCGGCGTTCGAACGGACCGCGGACGAGCTCACCGAGCGGATCGAGCACCTGCTGCACACCCTGGAGGGATCATGACCGACGCCACCGTCAGCGTGCGCTACCTGGTCGACGACGTGCCGGCCGCGGTCGACTTCTACACCGCGCACCTCGGCTTCACCGTCAACACGGCGTTCCCGCCCGCGTTCGCCGACGTGCTGCGCGGCAACCTGCGGCTGCTGCTGTCCGGCCCGGCCAGCTCGGCCGGGCGGGCGATGCCGGACGGGCGGGTCCCGCACCCCGGCGGCTGGAACCGCATCCATCTGATCGTCGCCGACATCGACGCCGAGGTGGCCCGGCTGCGTTCGGCCGGCGTCACGTTCCGCAGCGGTGTCGTCGACGGGCCCGGCGGCCGCCAGATCGTCCTCGACGACCCGGCCGGCAACCCGATCGAGCTGTTCCAGCCGGCCGGCGCATGAGTGGTGCACCGCGGGCGGAGACCTCGGCGGGCGGCGGCCGGACGGTCGTGGGTCTGGGTACCGTCCTCAAGGAGTGGGGCCGCATCGGCTGCCTCGGCTTCGGCGGCCCGCCGGCCCACATCGCGCTGCTGCGCAAGCTGTGCGTCGAGGACCGTCAGTGGCTCGACCCGCAGGAGTTCGAGGACGCCATCGCGGCCTGCAACCTGCTGCCCGGCCCGGCCTCGACCCAGCTGGCGATCTTCTGCGCCTGGCGGGTCCGGGGCCGCGCGGGCGCGCTCGTCGGCGGGGCGGCGTTCATCGTCCCGGGGCTCGTCGTCATCCTGGCCCTCGCCGTGCTGTTCCTCCGCGGTGACCCGCCGACCTGGGTGAGAGCGGCCGGCGCGGGCGCGGGCGCGGGTGTCGCCGCGGTCGCCGTCCAGGCCGGTGTCAGCCTCATCCCGGCCGGCTGGCGGCGCGCCCCGCAGCAGAGCAGCCGCCGGCGCTGGGTGCTGTACCTGGCGCTCGGCACCATAGCCGCGGCGACGATCGGACCGTGGCTGGTGCTGCTCCTCGTCGCCCTCGGCATCGCCGAGGGGGTCGCCCAGCGCGTCCCGGCCCCGCGCCGCCCGGCCGCCGGCCTGCCGGTATTCGCCGCCGCCGGCATCGCCGGGGGTGTGCTGCCGGCCGTGGCCTGGGTGGCGATCAAGGTCGGGGCCCTGTCCTACGGCGGCGGCTTCGTCATCATCCCCCTCATGCGCGCCGACGCCGTCGACCATTACCACTGGATGACCGGCGCCCAGTTCCTCAACGCCGTCGCCCTCGGCCAGATCACGCCCGGTCCGGTCGTGCAGACCGTCGCCGTGGTCGGGTACGCCGCCGCGGGCATCGCCGGCGGTCTGCTCGCCTCCGCGGTCGCGTTCAGCCCGTCGTTCGCCTTCATCCTGTTCGGCGCCCACCGCTTCGACCGGCTCCGCGGCAACCGCACGGTCCGCGCGTTCCTCGACGGCGCCGGCCCGGCCGCGATCGGCGCGATCCTCGGATCCGCCATCCCCCTCGCGCTGGCGCTCACCCAACTGTGGCAGTTCGCCGTCCTCGCCGGCGCCGCCGTGCTCCTGCTGGCCCTGCGCCGCGGCCCGGTCCTGACCCTGCTCACCGCGGCCGCGGCCGGCGTCGTCATCGTCCTCGCCGGCGGCCCCTTGCCGCACTGAGCGCCGGGCGCGCTTGCGTGGCCGAAGCGGGTGCGGGATCGTGCGGTAGTGCGCGGGCGGGTGTTGCGGGTGCTGCTGGCAGTACCACGGCTGCTGCTGGCCCTTGGGGTCATTGCTTGGGCGCTGATCAATGTGGCGCTGCGGCGGACGCCGCCCCGGCCCGTGCGGCTGGACCCGTCGAGTGCCGATCCGGTCGGGGACGCGCTGGTTGGCGCTCGGCCCGTGTCCCGGATCGCGGGGGAACGCCTCGATGTCGAGGACCTGCGGTGGATCGTCGGCGTGGGCGAGCTGGAGCCGGTCGACGAGGACGGGTTCAACACCGTCGCCGGGCTGGACGACGTGGTGAGCTCATACGCCGACGTGGCCGTCGACGGGCTCGAAGCGGCGCTGGTGGAGCAGCCCGGGATCGACGCCGTCGCGCACACCGACCGTGAGGTGCTCCTCGTGCGCAGCGTGCTCGCGCTGCCCGATGTGCACGCGGCGGTCGTGCGGGCGCTGCTGGCCGTCAATCGAACGGGGGAATAACCGCTTCGGGCCGCGCTCGCCCATCGGACATGATGGGTGTATGTGGACACGGGGGCCGGTGCGGTATCTGGGGTGGCTGGCGTGGCGGCAGAAGCGGCGCGTCGCGCTCGGTGGGCTGTGGAGCTCGCTGTGGATGATCAGCCTCGTGATCACGCCGTACCTCATCGCGCAGGCCGTCGATCGGGGGCTGCGGCCGCGGCAGGCCGGGCCGCTGCTCGTCTGGGCCGGCGCAATCTTCGCGGTCGGGGTCGCCAACGCGGTGCTCGGCATCCTGCGGCACCGGACCATGACCAAGATCCGGCTGGACGGGGCGCTGCGCACGGCCGACGCGGTCATGGCCCACGGGGTGGAGCTCGGGGCCGCGCTGCCCGGGCGGGTCACCGCCGGCGAGGTCGTCACCATCGGCATCGGGGACGTGTGGCTCGTCGCGCGGGCGCTGACCGTGACCGGGCCCGGCGTCGGCGCGGTCGTCGCCTACGCGGTCGTCATGACACTGCTCGTGCGGGTGTCGGTGATGATCGCGCTGGTCGTCGCGGCCGGGGTGGTGGTGCTGGCGCTCGGGCTCGGACCGCTGCTGCGGCGGCTCAACTCGGCCGGCGGCGAGTATCGGGAACAGCAGGGGCGGCTGGCCACGCGGCTCGTCGACGTCCTCGGCGGCCTGCGGATCCTCAATGGACTCGGTGGCAAGGACAGCCATTTGCGACGGTACTCCCAGCAGTCCGACGAAGTCCGGGCCGAGGGCTATCGCATGGGCGGGCCGCTGAGCTGGATCACGGCCCTGGGCGACGGACTGCCGACGGTGTTCCTGGCCGGGGTCACCTGGCTCGCGGCGCGGCTCGCGGTCCGGGGCGACCTCACGCCCGGCGAACTGGTGGCCGTCTACGGGTATGCGGCGATCCTCGTCGTGCCCACCTGGATGCTCATCTTCAGCGCCGGCGACGTCAGCCGCGGCGTCATCGCGGCCCGGCGGGTCATCGCCTTCCTGCGGCTGCCCGTCGAGCCGCCCGGCACCGGCGCGGCCCCCGACGGACCGGCGGTGCTGCGCGACCCCGAGTCCGGCGTGTCCGCCGAGCCGGGGCGGCTGACCATGCTGGCCTCGGCCCGCCCGCACGACGCGGCCCTGATCATCGACCGGCTCGGCCGCTACGGCCCGACCGCCGCCACCTGGGGTCCCCACCCCATCGCCGGCGTTGCCAAGCCCGCCGTCCGCGAACGGGTGCTCGTCGCCGAGCACGACGCCGACCTGTTCGCCGGGGCGCTGCGCGATGTCGTCGCCGGCTGCGGCGGCGTCGACGAGGACGCGGTCCGGCGGGCGATCCACGCCGCGGTCGCGACCGACGTCGCCGGGCTCGACCACCGCGTCGAACGCGACGGCCGCAACCTCTCCGGCGGGCAGCGGCAGAGGGTCCGCCTCGCCCGGGCCCTCGCCGCCGACCCGGAGATGCTCCTCGCCACCGACCCGACCTCGGCCGTCGACGCGCACACGGAGGCGGCGATCGCCGAACGCCTGACCGCGGCCCGCACCGGCCGGGGGACGTTGTTGTCGACGACATCACCGGTGCTGCTGGACCGGGCCGACGTCGTGCATTACCTCGTCGACGGCCGCGTCGCCGCCTCCGGCACCCACCGTGAGCTGCTGGAACGCGAACCCGGCTACCGAGACCTGGTGAGCCGGACCTTCTCCGCCGCCCAGGAGGCGCTGTGAGCACGCCGACCTTGCCGATCGCCGACAACCGGGCGGTCGTGCGGGCGGCCCGGCGGCTCATCGCGGCCGACAAGGGGTCCGCGGCCGCCGTCCTGCTGCTCAACGTGCTGGCCGCGGTGGCCGCGCTGGGCCCGCCATACCTGCTCGGCCGCATGATCGACGCCGTCACCGGGTCGCGCACGGCTGGCCGGATCGACCTGCTGGCGGCCGCGGTGCTGGTGTGCGCTCTGACGCAGACGTTGCTCGCGCGAACGGCACTGCTGCTGGGGTACCGCTTCGGCGAGCGCACCGCGGCCCGTATCCGCACCGGATTCCTGCGCCGGGCCCTCAACCTCCCCGCGTCCGTCATCGAGCGCGTGCCGCCCGGCGACCTCGCCGCCCGCGGCACGACCGACGTCGACGCCGTCGCGGGCACCCTGCGCGACATCCTGCCCGGCGTGTTCATCGCCGCGATGGAGGCGCTGTTCCTGGTCGGCGCGCTGTTCGTGCTCGACCCGCGGCTCGGCGTGGCCGGCCTGCTCGGGCTGTCCGGGATCGTGGTCACCGGCCGCTGGTACCTGCGCCGCGCCCGCACCGCCTACCTCGAAGAAGGCGCGGCGAACTCCGAGCTGGCCGAGGAGCTGGCGGCGACGGCGGCGGGTGCCCGTACCATCGAAGCCTTTCGTCTGCACGAATCCCGGCTGACCGTCGGGCGGGCCGCGATCGCCCGGACGAAACGCAGCCGGCTGGCGACCCTGCGACTGCGGTCGGTGTACTTCCCGGCCGCGGAAGGCTCCTACAACGTCCCCGTCGTGCTGGTGCTGCTGATCGGCGGGCTGCTGTACTTCAACGACCGGATCACGCTCGGCACGATCGTCGCCGCCGCGCTGTACCTGCGCCAGCTGATCGGCCCGATGGACAGCATCCTGATCTGGCTCGAGCAGTTGCAGAGCAGCAGCGCGTCGTTCGCCCGGGTCGAGGGCCTGGCCGCCGTCCCGCCCGCCCCGGCGACCGCGACCGCCACCCCGGACAGCGACCGGATCGAGGTGCGGGGCGTGCGTTACGCGTACCCCGGCGGCCCGGACGTGCTGCACGACGTCGACCTCACCGTCCAGCCCGGCGAGCGGCTGGCCGTCGTCGGGCTGTCCGGCGCCGGCAAGTCCACCCTGGGCCGCCTCCTCGCGGGCGTCGACCGCCCGCACACCGGCACCGTCACCGTCGGCGGCGTCGCCGTGGCCGACCTCCCACCGGACCTGCTGCGCCGGCAGGTGGTGCTGGTGACCCAGGAGCATCACGTCTTCCGCGAAACCGTCCGGGACAATTTATTGGTACCCGCACAGGACGATCGCCTGGCCGAAGCCCTCCGCACCGTCGGTGCCGACTGGGCCCACGACCTCGACGAGGACCTGGGCGAGCACCCACCCACCGGCGCCCAGGCCCAGCAGCTGGCCCTGGCCCGGGTCCTGCTGGCCGACCCGCACACGGTGATCCTGGACGAGGCGACCGCGTTGCTGGACCCGAGCGCGGCCCGGGCGGCGGAGCGGGCGCTGGCCGCGGTCCTGCACAACCGCACGGTCATCGCCATCGCCCACCGCCTGCAGACCGCGCATGACGCGGACCGGATCGCGGTGATGGACGCCGGCCGGATCATCGAACTGGGCACCCACAACGACCTGATCGCCCGCGACGGCCCGTACGCCCGCCTCTGGCGCCAGTGGCACGGCTGACGTTGTCACAGGCTGGACAGCTGGGCGCGGTAGACGGCGCTCATCGTGTCGTAGTGCCGGGCCAGGAACCGCAGTTCGTCGGTGCTGTAGCCGGCGATGACCTCGTGCACGGCGGCACCGAAGCCGGCGTACAGCCGGCCGCCCTCCTCGACCCGTTCGGGGACGAGCGTGACGATGACGCGGCGCCGGTCGGCCGGGTCGCGTTCGGCGGTGACGAAGCCGGCGTCGGTGAGGCGGCGGATCAGGCTGGTGATCGCGCCGGTGGTGAGCCCGGTCTGCGCGGCCAGCTGTCCCGCCGTCGCGGACCCGCTGTCCATGAGAAAGTCCAGGCACTCCATGTCGGTGACGGTCAGCCCCAGCCGCGCCGCGAGGGCGTGCCGGAACAGCACCGACAGCCGGGACGACTCCCGGCCGGCCCGCATGAACGCCGCGGTCGCCCGCTCCCGATCCTCCACGCGCCCATTATGGAACGGTCACCCGGTGCAGCCGCGGCAGGACGCGCGTCAGGACCAGGTGCGACAG
This sequence comes from Dactylosporangium sp. NPDC051541, assembly GCF_044454505.1. Classification (NCBI taxonomy): domain Bacteria; kingdom Bacillati; phylum Actinomycetota; class Actinomycetes; order Micromonosporales; family Micromonosporaceae; genus Dactylosporangium; species Dactylosporangium sp. NPDC051541. Next base: position 1,364,690 of record NZ_JBITDU010000002.1, on the reverse strand, counting down.
CTTCCCGCCGCTGGTGAGGCGGCGCATCATGCCGGCCGCGGTGTCGACGGCCTTGAAGGCGTACGCGGGCATCTCGCGTTGATAGGCGGCGAGGGCTTCCGCGGTGGGGCGGCCGTCGGTGAGGTACCCGCCGAGCAGTGCCGCGTCCCGGAGGGCGGTGTTGCCGCCGTGTGCGCCGAACGGGGGCATGGCGTGGATGGCGTCACCGATGACCGTCGCGCCGGGGAGGGCCCAGGTGGTGGGCCGCCGGCCGACCGCGAACGGGCTCAGCACCGTGGCGTCGGCGTCGGCGTGGTCGATGAGCCGCCGGATCAGCGGGTGGAACCCGGCCACGAGGTCGGGTAGCTCGCGCGCGGCCTCCCCGGGCCGCAGCACCACACCCCACATCACGTAGTCGCCGTCCGGCTGCGGCTCGCCGAATCGCATGGCGGTGAAGAAGACGGCCCGCCCCGGTTCGTCACCGAGTGCGAGGACCCCGCTCTTCTCCAGCGCGACCGGCAGCCCGGCTTTCGCCAGGGGTGTCCGCCCGTAGATTCCGGCGACTCCGGAGTCGACCGGCTCGGCTCCGGGCGCGATCGCCGACCGCAACGCCGAGCCGACTCCGTCCGCTGCGACAACGACAGACGCCGCTATGGTACCGCCGGCGACGAAGCGCAGCCGCAACCCCTCCGGGCCCGCTTCGACACCGACCGCCGCCTGTCCATAGTGGACGCGGTCCTCGAGCCCCTGCAACAGGATGGAGCGCAGCACCTGCCGATCCATCTGCCGCCCGGACTCGTCGGTCGCCGCGAAACTCAGCTTGAACGCGTCCCGCAGCTTGCTGTTGGTGAACCGGAAATACCCGCCGGGCGCCCCGGCGACGGCCACGGCGCGCTCGAACCGCTCCGCGGGCAGGCTGTCCCGCAAGGCACCCAGCCCGTGACTGTCGACGGTGATCCGATACCCCTGCCGCCGCACGAACGGCCCCGGGTCCCGCTCGAACACCCGCACATCAACACCGCTCCGGAGGAGCCGCTGCGCCAGACAAAGCCCAGCCAACCCGGCCCCGACCACAGCCACCTCGATCGCCATGCACAAAACCTTAGCCATTAAGATAACACTGCGCAATGGTCGGCGGCCGCCACACTCCGCCCGGCCGGCGCAACGCGGCCGAGCGGCGCTGATCATGGCTGCGGTAGCACCCCGCGCATGGGGCACCGGGAGCGCCTTCCGCCGCGGGCCGTCGCCCCCGGGGACGTCGTCGCGGCCTACTCCGAGGAGCTCGGGGAGTGGACGGCGGCGCAGGTGACGAATCTCGATCCGGCCGGGCGGACGACGGGGGTGCTGGAGCTGGACTGGTCCGGGCCGGAGCCGTCGTCGCTGGCCGACCTCGGCGAGCTGCGGGAGCTCACGCTGACCCACCACGCCCACAGCGGCCGGCTCTCCTACCGCAACTACGAGTGGCTCCTCCCGCGCGGCTACAAGGTGCTCGGCAACGCGCCGCTGCTGGAGGACGGCAAGTCGAACAGTTACTCGGGTGGCTGGTACATCGGGGATCAGCTGGCGTCGCAGCGGCGGTGGGACCGCGGCGAGCGGATCACGCACCATCCGGGCCGGCGGTCGTTCTTCGGCCATGAGCTCGCCGAGCTCGTCGCCCGGGGTGAGCCGCTCACCGAGCTCTGGAATGTCTCCGTCGACCGGATCGACGCCGCCGACGGCCATGACCTCGCGGGCCTCTTCCCGAACGCGGTGCGGCTGCGGCTGGCCGGGAACCTCGGCCTGCTCAGCGGAGCCGACGGGCTGAACCGGCTGCGCAAACTCAGGTCGCTGTTCGTCGTGGACCTGTTCGGCATGGTGGCGGGGGACTGTCTGTCGACCGCCGCGGTGCCCGACCTGGCGCAGCTCGAGCTGCACAGCGTGCCCGCCGAATACGCGGCCGCCATGAAGAAGGTGTGGGTGCCGGAGGCCGCCAACGGCACCTTCGTCGAGACCGTCGAGCGCGACGAGCTGTTCGACGCCCTCGACGCGATCGTCGACTACGCCGAGGCCGAGCACGGCCGGGCCTTCGCCGCCGCCCGGGAGCAGCTCGCCGGCGGCGTCAACGACGTCCGCGACTGGTGAGCGGGGAGCGGGCCGAGTGCCGCGACCGCCGGGAAGCTAAAGGCCCGGGGTCCGGTACACCGCGAACGTCGTGCGCCGCCGCAAGTGGAAGCCCAGCTGCTCGTAGAGCCGGATCGCCCCCGTGTTCGAGGCGGCCGCGTGCAGCAGCACCCGGTCGCCGCGCGAACGGATGTTGTGGGCGACCGCGCGGACCAGCCGGCCGGCCAGGCCCTGCCCGCGGTGGGCGGCGTCGGTGCACACGGCGCTGATCTCGGTCCAGCCGGGCGGGTGGAGGCGCTCGCCGGCCATCGCGACCAGCTGCCCGTCGCGGCGGATGCCCAGGTAGGTCCCGAGTTCGAAGGTGCGGGCGCGCCACGGGCCGGGGTTGGTCCGGGCGACCAGGTCGGCCATCTCGGCGGCGTCGGCCGCGCCCAGGATCACGGCCTCGGGGTCGGGGGCGGCGTCGACGCCGTGGCCGAGCATCTGCACACCGGTGCCGAGCGCGACCTGCTCCCAGTCGGCCGGCGGGGCGACGTCGGCGCCGCTGAGCGGGACCTCGACGCCGGGGCCGGCCAGGGCGGCGAGGTCTTTCCAGGTCGTCTCGTCGCGCTCGTCGGGCAGGCCGGTGAAGACGGACACGTCGGGGTGGTAGCGGCGGACTGTGCCGTAGGTCTCGGCGAAGCGGGCGTGCGGGCCGTTCAGTGCGTGCCAGGCCGGGTTGTCGAGCACCGTGTCGTCGTTCATTGAGCGCCTCTTAAATACTAGTAACCCGATCGGGATTGACAACATACCGCGAGAATCCCTACCGTTCCAGTAGCGATTCAGACCGTGACACCCCGATGGAGCCGTTGCCATGGCCGAGCCACTGACCCTCAAACCCGAAGCACCGGCCGCCGGTGGCCGGGCCGTCGAGCTCGACCCGCAGCTCACCGGGCGCCGGGTCACCCCGCGGCGGCGGCCGCTGCGCTGGCTCGTCAGCGCGGTCGTGCTGGTGGTGCTGGCCCAGTTCATCGTGGGCGTGTTCACCAACACCCATTACGAATGGCACAAGTTCTGGCCCTACTTCACCCGCGAGTCGATCCTCGACGGCGTCGTCGTGACGCTGAAGGTCGTCGGGCTGAGCGCGGTGTTCGGCCTGCTGCTGGGCGTGGTCGTGGCGCTCGGGCGGCTCTCGACCAACCCGCTGCTGGCCGGGCTGGCCTGGGCCTACGTGTGGTTCTTCCGGGCCCTGCCGCTGCCCCTGCTGCTGATCATCACGTTCAACTTCTCGTACTTCTACCCGCGCCTCGGCATTGGCATCCCCTGGGGGCCGGTGTTCGCCGAGGTCCAGACCTCGTCGCTGACACCCCTGGCGATCGGGGTCATCGCCCTGAGCCTCAACGAGGCCGCCTACGCCGCCGAAGTGATCCGGGGCGGCATCCTCTCGGTCGAACACGGCCAGATCGAGGCGGCCAACGCGCTCGGGTTGTCAAAAGCACGGCAACTGCGGCGGGTGGTACTTCCACAGGCCCTGCGCTCCATCGTCCCGGCCTACGGCAACCAGCTCGTCGGCCTGGTCAAGGCCAGTTCCCTGGTGTACTACGTGTCGCTGCTCGACCTCTTCGGCGCCGTCTTCGTGCTGGAGTCCCGCCACCCCGAGTCGATCGTGCCGATCCTCATCGTCGGCGCGGCCTGGTACCTCGTCATCACCGCCGTGCTCTCGATCGGGCAGTTCTACGTGGAGCGGTTCTACGCCCGCGGCGGGGCCCGGGCGCTGCCCCTGACGCCGATCCAGAAGCTGCGCCGGTTCGTCCGCCTGAACAGGAGAGGGTTCTGATGACCGCGGCCACGGCCCTGGAGATCCGTAACGCGCACAAGTCGTTCGGCGAGCGCCAGGTGCTCAAGGGCGTCGACCTGACCGTGCGGCCCGGTGAGGTCGTGGCGATCCTCGGCCCGTCCGGCTCCGGCAAGTCGACCCTGCTGCGCACCATCAACCACCTCGAGCGCCCCGACCTCGGCTACGTCGCCGTGCACGGTGAACTCATCGGGGTCGAGGTCCGCGGCACGCACCTGCACGAGCTGCCGGAGCGGGCGGTGCGCGGGCAGCGGACCCGGATCGGCTTCGTCGCCCAGAGTTTCAACCTGTTCCCGAACTTGACCGCCCGGGACAACGTGGCCGAGCCGCTCATCGCGCACAAGCGGCTGAGCCGGCCGGACGCCTACGCCCGGGCGATCGAACTGCTGACCAGGGTCGGGCTGGGCGACCGCGGCGACGCGTACCCGCGCCAGCTCTCCGGCGGCCAGCAGCAGCGGGTCGCGATCGCCCGCGCCCTGGCGCTGGAGCCGCGGCTGGTGCTGTTCGACGAGCCGACGTCCGCGCTCGACCCCGAGCTGGTCGGCGAGGTGCTCACCGTGATCCGCCGGCTCGCCGAGAGCGGCACGACGCTGATCATCGTCACGCACGAGATCGGCTTCGCCCGCGAGGTCGCCGACACCGTCGTGTTCATCGACGACGGCGTGATCGTCGAGCAGGGGCCGCCCGCGCAGGTCCTCGACAACCCGCAGCAGACCCGCACCCGCGAGTTCCTCTCGAAGGTGCTGACATGAATCCGAGGAGAACGATGTCCAGACCCATTGCGGCCGCCACGATCGCCTTACTGCTCCTGGGCGGGGTCGCCGCCTGCGGCAGCGAAGACAAAGCGAATGCGGAAAGCGGCAGCGGTACCGCGGGATCGGTGCGCATCGCCGCCCAGGCCTCGGGCATCGGCAAGCCGGCCGACATCAAGGTCGAGCGGCAGCAGAGCATCGCCGACGAGGTCCCGGACGCGATCAAGTCCGACGGCAAGCTCAACATCGGCATCGGCGCCCTGCCGACCGGCTTCCCGCCCCTGGCGTTCGTCGGCGACGACGACAAGACCATCACCGGGGCCGAGCCCGACCTCGGCCGCCTCGTCGCCGCCGTCCTCGGCCTCAAGGCCGAGTTCAGCAACGACACCTGGGACAACCTGTTCGTCGGCATCGACTCCGGCAAGAACGAGGTCGGCTTCACCAACATCACCGACACCGAGCAGCGCAAGGAGAAGTACGACTTCGCCTCCTACCGCCAGGACAACCTGGGCTTCGCGGTGAAGGAGGGCAACAAGTGGGACTTCAACAAGGACTACAAGAACCTGGCCGGCCTCAAGGTCGCCGTCGGCGCCGGCACCAACCAGGAGAAGATCCTGGTCGCCTGGGGTGACAAGCTCAAGGCCGAGGGCAAGACCCTGGACATCAAGTACTTCGCGGACACGCCCAGCACCTTCAAGGCCATCGTCTCCGGGCAGATCGACGCCTACTTCGGCCCGAACCCCGGCATCGCCTTCCAGATCAGCAAGACCAAAGGCACCGCCGACGCCGTGCGCAACGCCGGCGTGTTCTCCGGTGCCGGTGAGACCCTCCAGGGCCTGATCGCCGCCACCACCAAGAAGGACAACGGCCTGATCAAGGCCATCGGCGACGCGATCAATTACCTGATCAAGAACGGTCAGTACCAGGCCTGGCTGGCCGCCTACGGCCTCGAGAACGAGGCCGTCGACACCTCCCAGATCAACCCGCCAGGCCTGCCGAAGTCGAACGCGTAGGGCACAGCGCCTGGACGCCGAGGCGCGCGGCCAGGGTGTCGTGCAGTTCGGTGAGCGTCGCGATGCGGGCGCGCAGGTCGGCCAGCCGGTCGCCGGCCACCCGCATCGCGACGGCGCACGTCCCGCCGTCGCCGAACACCGGCGGCAGGTCGGCGTCGAGGTAGCGCAGGAACGCCCGCACGTCGCCGATGGTGAACCCGGTGGCGAGCAGCTCGCGGATGTTGCGCACGCGCAGCACCGCCGAGTCCGGGTAGCGGCGATACCCGTTGGCCGCGCGGGCGCTCGTGAGCAGCCCCTCGGCCTCGTAGTGCCGCAGCGCCCGCACCGTCGTCCCGGCCCGCTCGGCCAGCTCACCGATCCGCATGCCCGCGACTATGCCGAATGCGCGCGCACGAGCACCAGCCCCGTGTGCCGCCCGGCCACCAGGTCGGCCAGGGCCCGCTCGCCCGCGGCGAGCCCGTCGACGATCGTGTGCGGCAGCGGCAGCGGCCAGAACCGGTCCAGGTCGGCCTCCAGCCCCGGGTCGCCGGTGAAGCCGAGCAGCGACAGGCGCTTGAAGATGACGGTGTTGAGGTCCAGCCGCGGGTCCGCGGCCCCGCCGAGCTGCTGGGCCAGGGCCCCGCACAGGGCGATCCGGGTGCCCGGGCCGACCGCGGGGACCAGGTCGTCGACCCGCCCCAGCGTGTCGAACACGACGTCGGGCGGGCCCAGGCGGTCGAGGGCGGCGGCCATCGGCTCCGCGCTGTGGTCGAAGGCGGCGTCGTAGCCGAGCTCGGACGTCAGCGCGGTGACCTTGGCCGCCGAGCCGCTGCTGCCGATGACCCGGCCCGCACCGAGCGCCCGGGCCACCAGCCCCGCCGCGCTACCGACCCCGCCCGCGGCGCCCGTCACGTACACCGTCTCACCCGCCCGCAGCCCGGCCGCCCGCAGCCCCGTCAGCGCCGTCAACGCACCGCCGAGGTGGCGCAGCGGATCATCCAGCCGCGCCGGGCGCAGCGCCGCCGGGTCGACGGCGACTTCGGACGCCCAGGGGGAGCGGTGCGTCACGGCAGTACCAACGGGGAATCGCGCATCGTTTGAAACAACAATCTCGCCGAGGGCTTTCGCGGTGCGCGGCCCGGCGTGCATGAAGGCGCCGAGCGCCAGGTAGTGGTTGCGAACGACGACGTGGGTCATGGCCGGGGACGCTAAACCCTGACCCCCACGGCAGGGTCAAGCCCAGCGGCTACGCGACGCGGCACCGGTCGGGTGCCGGCCGGCCGTTCACACCTTGCAGTGCAGCTGGACGATGATGACGCCATCGGGCAGGTGCTCGAGGTAGGCGGCCATGTCCGCCCGGCTCCACCGATCACGGCCGGTATCGTGCGGACAGGTCGTATGGCTCTCGCAGGCGCCGTGCACCGGTGCGGAGTTCCACTCGATCCACCAGCCGTCGAGCGTGAGCAGCTCGGACTGCCGCAGCGCCTCCTCGGCCCGGCGGGCCACGTAGGCCGGGCGCGGCAGGTCGAACCACGGCAGCATCTCCGGCAACCGGCCGACCACCCCGGCGCCGTAGTACGGCGCCGCCCGGAGCGCTCGCACCAGCGGCTGCGCACCGTACTGCCGTTCCGCCCGCTCCTGGCCGGGGTCCGGCAGCAGGTGGTACTCGCCATCGGCGTTGCGCCCGACGGGCAGGTGCGGGACCTGGTTCTCCGGCCGCGCCACGAAGTGCGCCCGCGGCCGGGGAGCCGGCAGCTGGACGCGGAGCTCGTGGTACAGGTCCCAGAGCCGCCCGGCCGCGACCTCCGCCTCGGCGCCCGGCCCGGCCAGGTCGAGCAGCTCACGCGGCCCGCCGGTACACATGCCGGCCGGGCTGGGCTGCGGCCCGAGCCGCCAATGGGGCTGGTCGTGGATGAGACGCGGGTCGTTCTCGAAACCCGGCCGCACCCGGAACCCGAAGCCGTCGGCCCCGCCCTGGACGGCCCACCGATCCCACTGGTCCCGCTCGGGGGGATAGCCGCGCTGCGCCTCGAACGGCGCCATCGCCCGGTCGATCGCGGCCACGACGTCCGCCGATGCCTCCGGCGGAAGGCACACGACGATGCTGAGCCCGGCCAACCCTCACCCCTTCGACGCGCTCGCCGCTTCGCGCCATGCGACGGCCCGCGAGGCGATCATCGTAGAGCGGAGGAGCGAAGGTCTCAGCCGGCGGGCTTGATGGTGAGGACGGCGGTGGGGGCGTGGATTTCGGCGATCTCCAGGATCATCGCGTTGTTGATGGTGCCGGGGGTGTTGAGGCGGCACGTGAGGGCGACCCCGCCGCCGCCCTGGGAGGAGACGCCGCCGCCGCCGGAGCAGCCGGTGACGCTGAAGCCGGAGCCGGTCAGCGGGGCGGTCATCTCGACCGAGGACGGGGTGATCGCCGTGATCTGGATCGGGCCCAGGCCGTAGCGGTCCGGGACGGTGACCGCATCGCCGACCTTGACCTCGAGCCGGCAGGTGCCGGTGGCGCACGGGCCGGTCGGGGCGGGGGACGGTATGGCCGAGGACGGGATCGGCGGCGGGGCCGTGGACGAGGCCGTGGCCGGGCGGGTGGGGGTTGGCGCGGCGGTGGGGGCGTCGGACGCTTGGCACGACGTGAGGGCGGTGAGCACCACGGCGGCGGCGATGATCGGTGCGGGCGGCATCCTCCGGACGGCCATAGAAGACAGGCTATACCTGTCGTGAGCCGGACGTGCGGACAACCTATCTTACCGACAGTATTTGTCGATGAACAGGTAGTGCGTTTGCGCTGCCGACGGGGTTAGCATCCGGACATGACGACCACAGCCCACGCGTCTGTCGCGCAGGCCGAGATCGGGCGGATCGAGGACGCGGAGGGGTACATCGCGTCGATCTGCTTCAAGACCGGCCCACCAGCGTCCTTAGGCGTCGAGATCGAGCATCTCGTCCATGTCGCCGACCATCCGAGCCGGCCCCTCGGCGCGGCCGCGCTCACCGCGCTGCTGCCGTCCCGGCCCCTCGGTCCCGGCGGGCAGGTGACCCTCGCGGTGCCGCCGCAGCCGGACCTCGAGCGGCTGCACGAAGCCGGGCATGCCGCGCTCGACCGGCTGGACCTCGACGTGACCCGCAGCGGCCTGCGGCTCGCCGGGTTCGGGATCGACCCGCACCGGGCGCCCCGCCGGGTGCTCTCGTCGCCACGCTACCGGGCGATGGCCGCCGCGTTCGCCCGCCGCGGCGGGGACGGGCGGACCCTCATGTACAGCGCCGCCGGCCTGCGGCCCCTGCTGCCCGCCGGCCCGGCGAAGGAGCTGCCCGCCCGCTGGGCCGCCGTGCACGAGCTCGGCCCGATCCTGCTCGCCCTGTTCGCCAACTCGCCGGTCCACGCGGGCCGCGACACCGGCTGGGCGTCCACCCGCATGCGCGCCTGGTACGGGATCGACCCCGCCCGCGCCGGCGCCCTCCCGACCGGGCCCGACCCGGCCGCGGCCTGGGCCCGTTACGCCGTGCGCGCGCCGCTGCTGTGCGTGCGCCGCCCCGGCGCCAGCTGGAACGTCCCGGCCGGGGTCACGTTCGCGGACTGGATCGGTGGCGCACTGTCGCGCCGCCCGACCTTCGACGACCTCGACTACCACTTGCGCACCCTCTTCCCCCTGGTGCGCCCGGGCGGCCACCTCGAGGTCCGCTACCTCGACGCCCAGCCCGGCGGCGACTGGTTCGCCCCGGTGGCCGTGCTGTCGGCGCTCGTGTCCGACCCGGCAACTGTCGAGGCGGCCCGGGACCTGGCCGCACCGACGGTGGGCCGGTGGGTCGAGGCGGCCCGTTACGGCCTCACCGATGCCTCAATTGCCGCGGGGGTACTCCCGGTGGCCGATCTGGCACTGCGCGTCCTCGAACGCGACGGGCTGCCGGGGCCGCTCGTCGAGGAGGTTCAGGGCGCGATCGAGAGCCGCTTCCGTCGTGCCAATATGCTATAAGTTCGATAGGAGTACTCGGCAAACCGGAGGGCAGGGTCGTGATGGCGGTCGCGGTCCTGCTCTTCGCGGCCGCCCTGGTCGCGCTCGTGCTGCACTGGGAGCTCGGCTTCTGGGTCCTCGCCGGCGTGGCCGTCACCTGGCAACTGGTCGCCCTGGAGCGTAAGCGGTGAAGTCCAGCTCGGTCTGGTGGGTGATCCGGTGCAGGGCGCGATCCGGCGACAGCTCGGCCCACACATGTGCCTCCGGCGGCGTGTCCACGCCGAACCCGACGAGCTGGTGCGCGATGCGGACGACGCGGTTCACGACACGCGTCACGACGAACGACGTCATGCCGTCAGCGTAGCTCAATTCCTACAAGTCCGATAGGACATGAATCGGGAACCGACGCCCGTCCGCGACGCTCTTCTACAATTGTGCTGGTGCGAGTCGGTGTGATGGCAGTCCTGTCCGCGGTCCTGGTGGCCGGCTGTAGTGGCGACCCGGAGCCGCGGCCGCAGAGCTCGGCGGCCCCGGCGGCCCCCGGGAGCAGTGCGGCCGCGCCGAGCGCGCCCGTCGGCAGCGGCGCCGCGGCCAAGGCGCCGGACCTGAGCCGACCCCAGGAGGTCGCGACCGGCCTCAACGTGCCGTGGGGGGTGGCGTTCCTGCCCGGCGGGGACGCCCTCGTCGCCGAGCGCAACACCGGGCGGATCGTCCAGGTCCCGGCGGCCGGTGGCGCCGCGAAGCCGGTGTTCCAGGTGCCGGGGGTGTCCGCGCAGGGCGAGGGCGGGCTGCTGGGCCTGGCCGTGTCGCCGAACTATGCGCAGGACCAGTACGTGTACGCGTACTTCACCAGCTCCTCCGACAACCGCATCGTGCGATTCCGGCTCACGGGCAGTACCCCCGAAGTCGTTTTCAGCGGTTTGACCAAGGCCGGCATCCACAACGGCGGGCGGATCGCGTTCGGCCCGGACGGCCAGCTGTATGTCGGCACCGGCGACGCCGGCCAGCGCGGCCTGGCGCAGGACCCCGCGAAGCCCAACGGCAAGATCCTGCGGCTCACCCCGGAGGGCAAGCCGGCGGCCGGCAACCCCACCGCCGGGTCCCCGGTCTACAGCCTCGGCCACCGCAACGTCCAGGGCCTCGCGTGGGACTCCGCGGGCCGGCTGTGGGCGATCGAATTCGGTCAGGACACGTTCGACGAGGTCAACCTGATCAAGCCCGGCGCCAACTACGGCTGGCCGACGGTCGAGGGCAAGGGCGACACCCAGGGCGGCAAGTTCACGAACCCGCTCGTGACCTGGCCGACCGACGACGCCTCACCGTCGGGCGCGGCCATCATCGGCGACACGCTGTACGTCGCCGGGCTGCGCGGCCAGCGGCTGTGGACGGTCCCGCTCAACGGCGAGCAGGTCGGCACCCCCAAGGCGGAGTTCACCGGGAAGTACGGCCGGCTGCGCACCGCCGTCGCCGCCCCCGACGGCTCCCTGTGGCTGACCACGTCCAACCGTGACGGCCGGGGCCAGCCCAAGGACGGCGACGACCGCATCCTGCGCTTCGGCTGAGCGCGGGCGCCACTTGACGGGGTCTTGACGGAGCGCTAGATCGGGGCGGTGCTGCCGCGGACGATGAGCTCGGTGGCCAGCTCGACCCGGGCCGGCTCGACCGGCTCGCCCATCGCCAGCTGCAGGACCATCCGGGCGGCGGTCGCGCCCATCTCGGCGAAGGGCTGGCGGACGGTCGTCATCGGCGGGCCGCACCAGCGGGTGACCTCGATGTCGTCGAAGCCGACGACGCTGAGGTCCTCCGGGATGCGCAGGCCGAGGCGGCGGGCGGCCTCGTAGACGCCGAGGGCCTGCAGGTCGTCGCCGCAGATGATCGCGGTCGGGCGGTGCTCGGCCGCGAGGAGGGCGCGGCCCAGGTCGACGCCGTCGTCGAAGGTGAACCGGCCGTTGCGGACCAGGTCGGGGTCGAGCGGGTGGCCGGCGGTCTCCAGGGCGCCGCGGGACGCCTCGAGGCGGGCCCGGGCGCAGAGGTACTCGAGCGGGCCGGTGATGACGCCGATCCGGCGGTGGCCGAGGTCGAGCAGGTGGCGGGTCGCGGCGACGCCGCCGCTCCAGTTCGTGGCGCCGACGGACGGGATGGTGTGGCTCGGCTCGCCGGTCGGGTCGAGCACGACCATCGGCACCCCGCTGGCGATGAGCTGCTCGTACTGCCGGGCCCGGAACGCGGAGTTGACGGCGATGACGCCGGTCGGGCGGCGGGCCAGGAGCCGGTCGGCGGGGCGGCGGCCGGCCGCCGCCGGGCCCTGCAGGTCGGTGAAGCCGACGGCGAGGCCGCGCTCGCGGACGGTCTGCTCGACGCCGCGGAGGATCTCCATGGCCAGGTGGCTCTCCATGCCGAAGAACGCCACCTCGATGTTCGGGGTCGTGGTGGCGGCGTCGGCGCGGCGGTATCCGTGCTCGCGCAGCAGCGCCTCGACCCGGTCGCGGGTCTCGGCGGCGATCCCGGCCCGGCCGTTGAGGACCTTCGACACGGTGGGGACGGAGACCCCGGCGAGCTGGGCGATGGCGGCGACGGTGACCTCGCCCCGGCGGCGGGCGCTCATGGGCGGGGCGCCGTACTGTCGCGGACGATGAGCGGTGTGGCGAGTTCGAGGCGCGACGCGTCGAGCTTGTCGCCGGCGACGAGGGTGAGCAGCATCCGGGTGGCGAGGGCGGCCATCTCGGTCAGCGGCTGGCGGACCGTGGTCAGCGGCGGGATCGACCAGCGGGCCTGCTCGAGGTCGTCGAAGCCGACGATCGACAGGTCGTCGGGGACGCGCCGGCCGCGCTCGTAGAGGGCCTCGTAGGCGCCCCGGGCCATCTCGTCGGAGCAGGCGAAGAGGGCCGTCGGCGGGTTGGGCAGGTCGAGCAGGGCCTGGGTCTCGCGGTAGCCGGTCGGGCTGGTGAAGTCGCCGGTGCGGACGAACCCGGGCGGGATCTGCAGGCCGGCGGCGTGCATGGCGGCCCGGTAGCCGTCCACCCGCGCCTGCGAGCACAGCACGTCCTCCGGCCCGCCGATGACCGCGATCCGGCGGTGCCCGAGGCCGATGAGGTGCTCGGTCGCGGTCAGGGCGCCGGTCCAGTTCGTGGCGCCGACCGACGGTACCGCCGGATCGGGCTGGCCGACGGGGTCGATGACGACGACCGGGATGCCGAGCCCGGACAGCTGCTCGAGCTGGTCCGCGGAGAGCTCCGACAGGACCAGTAACACCCCGTCGGAGCGGCGCGCGGACAGGCTCTCCAGCCAGCCGCGGTCGGGCGCGGTGCGGACCCGGCCGTGCACGGCGGAGACGACGACGCCGGTGCCGGCCCGGTGCGCGGTCTCCTCGACGCCGGCCAGGATCTGCATGGACCAAGAGTTGCCGAGGTCGACGAAGACCACGTCGATGAGGCCGGCCGCGGCCGTCGGCTGAGCCCGCCGGGGCTTGTAGCTGTGCCGGCGCAGCAGGTCCTCGATCCGGTCCCGGGTCGCGGGCGCGACGTCCCTTCGTCCATTGAGGACCTTGGACACGGTCGGCACGGAAACGCCCGCTTCTGCGGCGATTTCCGCCATCGTGGCCCGTTGGTGCTGCGGCATCGGTGTCCCTTCGCATGTTCTGGCGGCGCGAGTCTACTTCGAAAGTTTCGCGAGCCAATCCAGCTGTCGCAGAGTGTGCAGTGCCTCGCCGCCCTCGTGGCCGTTGTACGGGTACACGTGCAGGGTTTTGTCCGTTCCGCCGTAGGCGTCGAAGGCCGTTTGTCCGGTGCTCGGCGGGCAGACGGGGTCGCGGCCGCCGATGCCGAAGTGGGCCGGTGCGTGGGCGCGGCGGGCGAACTCGACACCATCCACATAGGACAGTGTGCGGAGCACCTGCGCGTGCGACTCCCGGTGCACAGCCAGGTACTGCGCGATCTCGGCGTACGGGGCCAGATGACTCAAGTGCAGACCGCGCTCGATGTCGCACAGGAACGGTGCCGACGTGAGCAGCGCGAACAGGTCCGGGACCAGGCCGGCGACGGCGAGGGCGAGGCCGCCACCCTGGCTGTTGCCGGCCGCGACGACCTTTGTCGCATCGACCCCCGGCAGCTCGCGGACGGCGTCGACGGCGCGGACGGCGTCGGTGATGAGGCGGCGGTAGTAATAGTCGCTGGGGTCGAGGATGCCGTCGGTGGTTGGCCGGGAGCCGCCGGCACCGCGGCCGCGTTCCGGGTCGGGGGTGTCGCCGCCGTTGCCGTAGAGGTCGCCCTGGCCGCGGGTGTCCATGAGCAGGTGTGCGTAGCCGGCCGCGGGCCAGGTCAGGCGCTCGATCGGCAGCCCGCGGCCGCGTCCGTGGCCCAGGTATTCGACGACCGCGGGGAGCTCGGCCGGTGCGCCCGCCGGACGCGTGAACCAGGCCCGGATCGGGGCGCCGCCGAACCCCGCGAATGTGACATCCCAGGTGTCGAACAACGGCAGCGGTGTCGCCACCTTCTCCACGCTGAGCAGGGAAGCGGCGTTCCGGGCCGACCGCAGCGTCTCGTCCCAGAAGGCGTCGAACATGGCCCTCCTTCGAAAGTTTCTGATCGCCGGCCGATCGTTGCCGGGCGCCATGGTAGCGCTACCAGGCGGGCTACGACAGATCGGCGTTTGCAAGTGTTTGCAGCTCAGCACCGTACCAGCGGATCCCTTGACACCGCTCAGTGAAATATCTAAATTACCCGTTGCCTAACCGGCGATTTTCCGAAACTTTCGGATTGGATGCTACCGGATGGTTGTGCGAGGGCGGCGCCGCAGCTGGCGCGTGGCGTTACGGCGGGACTGGCAGCTGTACTCGCTCGCCGTCGTCCCCCTCGCGTTCTTCGTGATCTTCCGGTATCTGCCGATGGCCGGGAACGTCATCGCGTTCCGCCGCTACCGGCCGGGCGGGGACCTGTTCGGCACCAAGTGGGTCGGGTTGCACTACTTCGAGATGTTCTGGGACGACCCGACGTTCTGGCGGGTCTTCACCAACACGCTCGTCATCGGCGGGCTCACCCTCGCGTTCACGTTTCCGCTGCCGATCGTCCTGGCCCTGCTGCTCAACGAGGTCCGGGCCCGCTTCTTCAAGCGGTTCGTGCAGACCATCTCCTACCTGCCGCACTTCATGTCCATCGTGGTCGTCGCGGGCCTGGTGTTTCAGCTGCTCGCCCTCGACGGCGCGGTGAACGCGGGGCTCAAGGCGATCGGCGGCGACGCGATCCCGTTCCTGCAGCAGCCGCAGTGGTTCCGCACCGTCTACGTCTCCTCCGAGATCTGGCAGACGGTCGGCTGGGGCACGATCCTGTACCTCGCCGCGCTGACCACAGTGGACCAGGAGCTGTACGAGGCCGCGAAGATCGACGGGGCCGGCCGGTGGAAGCAGACCTGGCACGTGACGCTGCCCGGCATCCGCCCGACGATGATGACGCTGCTGATCCTCAACATCGGCACGTTCATGGCCGTCGGGTTCGAGAAGATCCTGCTGCTGTACAACCCGCTGACCTACCCCACCGCCGACGTCATCTCCACCTATCTCTACCGCGTCGGCGTGGTCTCGGGCAGCTTCAGCTACGCCGCCGCGATCGGCCTGTTCGAGTCGGTGATCGGGCTGACCCTCGTGCTCACCGCGAACTTCATCTCGCGCCGCACGGTCGGGGCGAGCCTGTGGTAGCCGTCGGCCGGTCCTACCGGGTCTTCCAGGTCGTCAACGCGGTCATCCTCACCGCGGTCGTGATCCTGACGCTGTTCCCGTTCGTCAACGTCATCGCGCGGTCGTTCAGCGATGAGCGCTCCATCCAGCGCGGCGAGGTCAACCTGTGGCCGCGCGGGTTCAACACGACGACCTACCAGCGGGTCATGCAAGACCCGGTGTTCTGGCGCAACTACGGCAACACGGTGCTGTACACGGTCGTCGCCACCGTGATCGCGATGGTGCTGACCACCTGCTACGCGTATGTCCTGTCGAAGCACAACCTGAAGGGCCGCACCGCGCTGATCGGCATCGCGGTGTTCACCATGTTCTTCAACGGCGGCCTGATCCCCAACTACGTGCTGGTCAGCTCCCTCGGCCTGCGCAACACCCTGTGGGCGATCGTGCTGCCCAACGCGATAAGCGTCTTCAACCTGCTGGTGATGAAGGCCTTCTTCGAGGCGATGCCGGCCGAGCTGGAGGAGGCCGGGGCCGTCGACGGCCTGAGCACCTACGGCAACCTGCTGCGCGTCACGCTGCCACTGTCGAAGGCCGTCATCGCCACGATGACGCTGTTCTACGCCGTGTCGTTCTGGAACTCGTGGTTCTCGGCGTTCCTGTACCTCGACGACAACGACCTGTTCCCCGTCACGATCTACCTGCGCAACCTCATCGCCGGGGCGACCGGCGGCACGGACATCTCCATGACCAGCGACCTGTCGCTGCAGATCGCCGCCAACATCCAGGCGGTCACGATCGTGCTGACCGCGCTGCCGATCGTCACGGTCTACCCGTTCATCCAGCGCTACTTCGTCACCGGGGTCACCCTCGGCGCGGTCAAGGGCTGACGCGCCGCCCCGCCAGAAGGACCGAGGAGTTCCGATGAAGCTCTCCAGACGCGCCGTGCTCGGCGCCGCCGGTGCCGCCGCCCTCACCACGCTCGCCGGGTGCTCCGGCGAGGACGACGGCGAGACCGACAACGGCAAGGCCCAGGACTACAGCGCCAACCGCGAAGGAGCCATGGACTCCTACGGTGTCGGCCAGCAGTTCAAGGCCAGCGCCCCGCTCACGTTCCCGATCATGATGCTCAGCAACGCCGGCTACCCGTACAAGGAAGACTGGCTGTTCTTCAAGGAGCTGACCAAGCGCACCAACGTCACCCTGCAGTCCACGGTGGTGCCGGGCAGCGACTACAACCAGAAGCGCAGCGTCCTGGTGTCCTCCGGCAGCGCGCCGACGATCATCCCGAAGACCTACCACCCCGACGAAGAGGCCTACATCGCCGGCGGCGCGGTCCTGGCGGTCAGCGACCACATCGACCTGATGCCGAACCTCAAGGAACAGATCGCGAAGTGGAACCTGGAGCCGGACCTCGGGGCCTGGCGGCAGGAGGATGGCAAGTACTACCTGCTGCCGGGCACGCACGAGGAGGTCTGGCAGGACTACTCCCTGGCCGTGCGGACCGACATCCTGCAGCAGCTCGGGCTGTCGATCCCGAAGACGTGGGACGACTTCCACGCGATGCTCAAGGCCATGAAGCAGGCCCACCCCGACGTGTACCCGCTGTCGGACCGCTGGAGCACCCCGCCCCAGCCCGGTGGCAACAACCTGCTGCAGCTCATCGCGATCGCCTACGGCTCGAAGGCCGGCTGGGGTTTCCAGCACGCCAACTGGGACCCGAAGGCGAAGAAGTTCGTCTATACGGGTGCCCAGGACGGGTACAAGCAGATGATCCAGTATTTGAACACGCTGGTGAGCGAGAAGCTCGTCGACCCCGAGAGCTTCACCCAGTCCGACGACCAGGCCAAGCAGAAGTTCGCCAACGGCAAGTCGTTCGTCATCAGCTGCAACGCGCAGACCCTCGTCAACGAGCTGCGCAAGAGCATCGCCACCATCCCGGGCGCCACGGTCCTGAAGATCCCGGTGCCGCTGGGGCCGAGCGGAGCGGTCCTCGACGCGTCCCGGCTCGAGTCGGGCGTGATGATCTCCGCAAAGGCCCGGGAGAGCAAGAACTTCGTCGCGCTGATGCAGTTCATCGACTGGCTGTGGTACTCGCCGCAGGGCAAGATGTTCGCGAAGTACGGCATCGAGGGCACCACCTACACCGGCAGCGTCGACGACGGCACGTTCAAGCTCACCCCGGACGTCAACATCGCCGGCCTCAACCCGTCCGGCACGAAGAATCTCCAGGTCGAGTACGGCTTCTTCAACGGCGTCTTCGCCTACGGCGGCTCCACGAAACTGCTCAACTCCCAGTTCTCCAAGGAGGAGCAGCAGTTCCAGGAGGAGATGAACAAGCGCAAGCCGATCGAGCTGGCGCCGCCGCACCCGCTCAGCGCCGAGGAGCGCGAGCAGGTGACCCTCTGGGAGACCGGCCTCAAGGACGCCGTCTACCAGCAGACGCTCAAGTTCATCCTCGGCACCCGGCCACTGTCCGAATGGGACGCCTACATCGGCGAGCTCAAGGCCAAGAACATGGACAAGTACATCGAGGTGCACAACGGCGCCTACGAGCGTTACAAGAAGGCGCACGGCTGACGTGCTGGTTCCGGAGACGCCCTCAGGCCGGTTGTCCGACGCCTGGCGCCGCTGTGTCGGCGCCGGGCGGTTCGACCTCGCGCTGCGCCGCGACTACCAGGACTCGCTCGCCCTCGTGCAGCAGGAGATCGGGTTCGGCTACGTCCGCCAGCACGGCCTGCTCAGCGACGGAGCCGGCATCTACCAGGCCTACACGCGCGGCGGCACCCCCGGCGTCGCGTACACGTTCACCTACGTCGACCAGGTCGTCGACGCCTACCTGGCGCTCGGGGTGAAGCCGTTCATCGAGCTCGGCTTCACCCCGGCCGCGCTCGGCTCCGGCCCGCAGACGGTCTTCTGGTGGCAGGGCAACGTGACCCCGCCCGCGTCGACGTCGGAGTGGGCGGCGCTGGTGCGGACCACGATCACCCACCTCATCGACCGCTACGGCCTCGACGAGGTGCGCACCTGGCCCATCGAGGTCTGGAACGAGCCGGACCTGGACGTCTTCTGGCCCGCCGGCGACCAGGACGACTACCATCGCCTCTACGAGCTGACCGCCTGTACCGTCAAGGAGGTCGACCCGTCTTTGCAGGTGGGTGGGCCGGCGCTGTCGCCGGGCGCGGACGCCGAGTGGCTGAAGCGGTTCAGCGCCTTCGTGGAGGACCGTTCGGTCCCGATCGACTTCGTGAGCCGGCACGCCTACACGTCCGGCCCTTCCCAGCCGGTCCCGTTCGGCACCTACCAGACGCTGATGCCGGCGGCGACGCTCCTCGACCAGTTCGCGGCGCCGCGGCAGGAGCTCGCCGGCACCGCGCTGGCCGGGCTGCCGGTCCACATCACCGAGTTCAGCTCCTCCTACCGCCCCGACAACCCGATCCACGACACCGCCTTCCACGCCGCCTACCTCGCACCCGTCGTGGTCGCGGCCGGCGATCTCGTGGACTCGTTCTCCTACTGGACGTTCTGCGACGTGTTCGAGGAGGCCGGCGTGCCGGCGAGCATGTTCCACGGCGGCTTCGGCCTGCTGACTCATCGTCAGATCAAAAAGCCGACTTTTCACTTGTACTCGTTCCTCGCGCGCATGGGCCCCGATGTGCTCGCCCGCGGGGACGGATATCTGGTCACCCGGGACTCCGCCGGCCACGTCACCGTGCTGGCCTGGGCGCCGGTCGACCACACCGGACGGTCCGCGGTCGCCGGCTCCCGGGTGCGGCTGTCGGTCCCGGTCGGCGGCTCCTGTTCGCGGGCCTTCGTCGCGCGGTCGTCGGTGGGGGAGGAGGCGGGCAATGCCCGGGCCGCGTGGGCGGCCATGGGTCGTCCGGCCTCGCCGCGGCCGCGGCAGCTCGACGCGTTGCGGGAGGCGGCCGAGCCGGTGCGCACGCATCGCAGTGCGGCTGTCGTGGACGGTCGCGTCGAGCTGGACTTGGTGCTCGGGCGGCATGAGGTGACGCTGGTCGAGGTGAGCCCGGTGACCGACGAGACGCCGCCCTGGTTCGACGATGCTCGGCTGTTCGGGGGTGGGCGCGGATGAGCGCTTGTTTTCGGGGGTGGGTGCGGATGAGCGCGCCGGCTTTTGGGGGTGGGCGCGTATGAGCGCTTGTTTGCGGGGCTGGGCGCGGATGAGCGCGCCGGGTTTTGGGGGTGGGCGCGGATGAGCGCGCCGGCTTTCGGTGCGGGGACGTTGTCGCGGGCTTCCGCGTTCGTCTACACGTTGGTCGTGGTGGAGTTGCTGGTGCTGCTCACGGCCGCGCCCGGGCTGGTGGTCCTGCTGCTGCTCGACCGGGACGCGAGCAACGTGCCGCTGTACGCGTTGTGTGCGGTGCCGCTCGGCCCGGCCGTGTCCGCCGCCGTCTACGCCCTGCACCGGCGGAGCTCCGACCTCGCCGATCTGCATCCGGCGGCGGTGTTCTGGCGCGGCTACCGGCTCAACGCCGTCGGTGTGCTCAAGGTGTGGCTGCCGACGCTCGGATTCCTAGCAGTGCTAGCGACGTCGGTGGTGCACCGATCGGTGTCCGGTGTGCCGGTGTGGTGGTCCGTGCTGCTGCTGATCATCGGGGCGGCGGTGGTGCTGTGGAGCGTCAACGCGATCGTCATCGCCTCGCTGTTCGTGTTCCGGACCGTGGACATCGCGCGGCTGGCCGCATACTTCCTCGGGCACCGCCCCGGTGTCGCGCTCGGCTCGGCCGGGCTGCTGCTCACCGCCGGTGCGCTCACCGTGTTCACCTCCGAGGCGGTGGCGCTGCTCCCGGCGTCGGTCCTGATCGGCGGCCTGCTGCTGGTGGCGCGGCCGATGCGCGCCGAGATCGAGCAGCGGTTCGTGGCATGAGCGGCCACGGAGCGAAGCGGAGTGGTCGCTCGTGCGTTGTCTTGTTCGGTTGTTCAGCGCCGGAGGCTGCGGGGGTGGTGGTATGAGCGGCCGCGGAGCGAAGCGGGGTGGTCGCTCGTGCGTTGTCTTGTTCGGTTGTTCAGCGCCGGAGGCTGCGGGGATGGTGGCATGAGCACCGGGACGAACGCGCGGATGTCCGCGTTTCGGCGGCGGCTCGGGGGGTTCGCCTTCGGCGGCGACTACAACCCGGAGCAGTGGGACCCGTCGGTGTGGAAGGAGGACGTGGAGCTGATGCGGCGGGCCGGGGTCAACCTGGTCACCGTCGGTGTGTTCGCCTGGGCCTCCCTCGAACCCACGCCCGGCGAGTTCACGTTCGACTGGCTCGACGAGGTGCTCGACCTGCTGCACAGCGGCGGCATCAGCGTCGACCTGGCCACGCCGACGATGGCGCCGCCGGTGTGGCTGTCACACGGGCACCCCGACGTGCTGCCGGTCATGGAGGACGGGGAGACGTTCGGGTTCGGCAACCGGCTGCACTTCGACCCGACCTCGCCGCGGTACCGGGAGCATGCCGTGCGTATCGCCGACCGGCTCGCGGCCCGGTATTCGCACCATCCGGCCCTCGCGATGTGGCACATCAGCAACGAGTACGGGCCGACGTCCTACGGGCCGCACGCCGCGGCCGCGTTCCGGGTCTGGCTGCAGCGGCGGTACGGGTCGCTGGAGGCGCTGAACGACGCCTGGTACACGCGGTTCTGGGGGCAGCGGTACACCGAGTGGGAGCAGGTCGCACCGCCGGAGGTGCCGCGGTCGTGGTCGAACCCGGCCCGGCGCCTGGACTTCAAGCGGTTCACCTCCGACGTGCTGCTCGAGTGCTTCGTCGCGGAGCGGGACGCCGTGCGGCGCTACCGCGACGACATCCCGATCCTCACCAACTTCATGCGCTTCTACCGGCACGCGGACTACTGGCGGTGGGCCGGCTCCGCGGACGCGGTCGCGCTGGACATCTACCCCGATCCGGGCTCGCCCGACTCGCACGTCTCGGCGGCGCTCAACTTCGACCTCATGCGGTCGCTGCGCGCCGAGCCCTGGGTGCTGATGGAGCAGGCGGCCTCGGGAGTCTCGCAGTGGAAGGTCAACAATGTGAAACGGCCGGGGCGGATGCGGCTCGGGTCGTATCAGGCGATCGCGCACGGGGCCGACTCGGTGCTGTTCTTCCAGTGGCGGGCCAGCCGGGGCGGGCACGAGCGCTTCCACTCGGCGATGCTGCCACACTCGGGGGTCGCTTCGCGGACCTTCACCGAGGTCGCCGCCCTGGGCAACGAACTGCCGTCGATCGCCGGCGTGGCGGGCTCGTCCACGTCGGCTGATGTCGCTGTGCTGTTCGACTGGGACGCGTGGTGGGGGCTGGAGGTCACGCACGGGTTGCCGCGCAACGACTTCGACTTCACGGCGATCGCTGTTGCGCACTACCGGCCGCTGTTCGAGGCGCACTACGCGGTCGACCTGGTGTCGTTCGGGTTCTCCGAGCTGGATCTCGCTCGGTACCGCGTTCTTGTCATACCCAACGCGTACCTTGTCCCTGACGGGTTCGCCGCGGCGGTTGAGGAGTTCGTGGACGGCGGCGGGACCGTGGTGATGTCCTTCTTCTCCGGTGTCGTCGACGCGAACAACCAGGTACGGCAGCCCGCCTACCCGGGGGCGTTCCGGCGGCTCATCGGTGCGCATATAGACGAGTACTGGCCGGCGCGAGAGGGGGAGACGTTCGAGGTCGAGTTCGCCGACGGCACCACCGCGACCGCCGACTGGTGGCAGGACAGCCTCCACCCGGAGACGGCCACGGTGCTGGGCTCATACACGACCGGTGACCTCGCCGGCCGGGTGGCGCTGATCCGCAACGACCTCGGCTCCGGCCGGGTCGTCTACATCGGCACCCGCCTGGAAGCGGCCGCGCTGCGCGACACCCTGCTCAGCGCCGTCCGCGCGGCCGGGGTGGCGCCGGTGGTCGAGGGCGCGCCGCCGCACGTCGAAGCGACCCGCCGGGACCGATACCTGTTCCTGCTCAACCACTCCGACACCCGCACCGCGACGGTGGCGGTCCCCGGCCCGGGCACCGACCTGCTGAGCGGCGCGGCGGTCGACGACGCCGTCGTGCTCGCCCCGCTGGGCGTGGCCGTCGTGGAGCTGGCCGCCGGAGCGTCGTCATGAGCGCCGGGGTGCACCCCGCGTGGCTGGGGTCGGCGGTGCTGGGCGACGACGTCGTGCTCACCCGCGACCCGCGCTGCGGGCTGGGGGCGGAGGCCTACACGATCGCGCGCTCCGGCGGCGTGACCACGGTCGTCGCCGAGGACGAGGCCGGGCTCATGTACGGGTCGTTCCACGCGCTGCGGCTGCAGGACGATCTGGAGGCGCAGACGCATCGGCCGTTCGTGGCGCGGCGGATGATGCAGCACTGGGACAACGTGTTCGTGCACCCGGTGATGGGGCAGGTCGAGCGCGGGTACTCCGGTGGGTCGCTGTTCTGGGAGGACGGGGCGCTCACCGACGACCCGGACCGGGTCGGCGACTATGCGCGGCTGCTGGCCTCGGTCGGGATCAACAGCGTGTCGCTCAACAACGTCAACGTGCACGCGGGGGAGGCGCGGCTGCTGACGGACCGGATCGGTGAGGTCGCGGTGCTGGCGGCGCGGTTTCGGCAGTACCATATCCGCGTCTATCTCTCGGTTTCGTTCGCCGCACCGATGCTCGTCGGTGGCCTCGACACCGCCGACCCGGCCGACGAGCGCGTCCAGGCCTGGTGGGCGACCGCGACGCAGCGGGTTTACGCGGCGATCCCGGACTTCGGCGGCTACATCGTGAAGGCCGACTCGGAGGGCCAGCCGGGCCCGTTCGCCTACGGCCGGACCCACGCGGAAGGCGCCAACCTGCTGGCGGCGGCCCTGGCCCCGTTCGGCGGCGAGGTGTACTGGCGGGCGTTCGTGTACAACCACCGGCAGGACTGGCGCGACCGCACGACGGACCGGGCCCGGGCCGCCTACGACCACTTCACCCCGCTCGACGGCGAGTTCGCGCCGAACGTGATCCTGCAGGTGAAGCACGGCCCCATCGACTTCCAGCCCCGCGAACCGGTGTCACCGGTCCTGCTGTCCATGCCGGCGACCCGGCTGGCGGTGGAGTTCCAGGCGACCCAGGAGTACACGGGCCAGCAGCGCCACGTGTGCTACCTCCCGCCGATGTGGAGCGCGGTACTGTCCACAGTGGCCGACCGCGTCGACGCCGTCGTGACCGTCTCCAACGCCGGCGACGACCGCTACTGGACCAACCACCCGCTGGCCCAGGCCAACCTGTACGCCGCCGGCCGCCTGGCGTGGGACCCGACCCTCGACCCGACCGCCCTGCTCGACGAGTGGATCGCACGCACCTTCCCGCCCGCCGCCGCCGGTACGGTGCACGAGCTGATGCGCGATTCCTGGGCGGTGTACGAGCGGTACACGTCCCCGCTGGGCGTCGGCTTCATGGTCCACCCCGGCGACCACTACGGCCCGGACGTCGACGGCTACGAGTACAGCCGCTGGGGCACCTACCACTTCGCCGACCGCGACGGCGTGGGCGTGGACCGCACGACGGCCACGGGGACGGGCTACACGGCCCAATACCCGGAGCCGCTGGCGTCGCAGTACGAGTCCCGGGCAACGTGTCCGGACGAACTCCTGCTGTTCTTCCACCACGTGCCGTACACCCACGTCCTGCACTCCGGCGTGACCGTGATCCAGCACATCTACGACACCCACTTCGCGGGCGCGGAGGCGGTGTCCGAGATGGTCAGCCGCTGGTCCGACCTACCCCCTTCGGCGGTCGGCGAAGACCTCCACGCGCGGGTGTCCGACCGCCTGCGGGAACAACACCGCTCCGCGCTCGAGTGGCGCGACCAGATCAACACCTACTTCTACCGGAAGTCCGGCATCCCCGACACCAAAGCCCGCCGCATCTACTGACCTGCTTCCGACGCGGATTCTGCTGTCGAACGGTGGAGGCCGGCTCGCCGGCCGGCTGCACCGTCCTGGTCGTCGAGGACGAGCCGGCGTGGGCGCGGGTCGTCACCCGCATCCTCGGCAAGGCCGGCTGTCACGTGATGGCGTGCGCGAACGGCGAGCAGGCCCTGGTCGCCGACGCACAGCGGCCCTGCGAAGCTCTACTCATTTGAGCTTCCCGGTGCCGGCGTCCCACAGCCGCACGGTGTGGTCGAGGCTGCCGGTGGCGACGGTCCCGCCGTCCGGGCTGAACGCCGCGCACACTACGGTGCCGCGGTGACCAGTGAGCGTGACGATGGTCTCGCCGGTGGTGACGTAGCGCAGCTGCGCGAGACTGTCGTTCTGGACGTCGTCGCTGCTGCCGGTCGCGATGATCGTGCCTTGTGCGGCTCCCGCCAGGATGCCGGTGGTGCCGCCCTTGAGCACGGTGACCGCCTTGCCGGTGCTGACACTCCACACCTGTGACTTCGCCTGCCGGTAGTCGCTGGTGTAGAGGGTGCCGCCGGCGCCGAACATGATCCGCCCGAAGATCTCACCGGCGTCCGGGCTGATCGTCCCGGTCACCTTGCCGGTCGCGACGTCCCACAGCCGCAACGTTTTGGTGTCGCGGTCGGGCGTGGTGGCGAGGGTCCGGCTGTCGGGGCTGAACGCCACAACACCGAGCAGCTCGTTGTAGCCGGGCAGGGTGGCGATGGACGCGCCGGTTCTCGCGTCCCACAGCTGGGTGCCGTCGTGTTCGACGGCGGCGGCCACGATCCGGCCGTCGGGGCTCAACGCCAGGGAGTCGACTTCCCCTTTGCTCTCCATCGTGGTGATGGCCTTGCCGGTCGGCACGTCCCAGACCTGGATTGTGGTGCCTTGCCAGTGGGCGACGGCGACCGTCCGGCCGTCTGCGCTGAGGCTGGATTGTTCGCCGGTGGCGGTGGCGAACTCGTGGGTCGTCTTGCGGGTGGACAGGTTCCAGACCCGCACCCGACCGTCGCTGGTCACGGTGGTGAGGGTCTTGCCGTCGGGGCTGAACCGCATCTGCCGGACCTCGCTTTCGTGGGCGAGGACGTTGGGCCCGGGCCGCTGCTGATACCAGACCGCGAAGGCGGTGGCGGCGAGCAGGAGGACCACGATCCCGGCGATGACCGCCGTGCGGCGGCGCCGGCGCGGGGCAGCGACCGGCGGCGCGGCCACGGGCGGCCGGCTTTCCGGCGGCGCGGCCGCCGGCGGCACGACGGGCGGAGCCGTCGGCGTCGCACCCGGTGCGGCCGGCGATACCGGAGCCAGGGCGGCCGTCGCCACCGGTACGGGATTCGCGGAGGTCGTGACCGGGACCGGACCCGGCGGGATCGGGGCGGCCGTTTCGGTGCTCGGCCGCGGTGGCAGCAACTGCGGCGGTGCCGGTTCGGGCTCCACCGGTTCGGGGCGTGCCGGTTCGGGCTTCGCCGGTTCGGGCTTCGCTGGTTCGGGGCGTGCCGGTTCGGGGAGGCGGGGCAGTCTCGATGCGGCGAGCTGCGCCGGGGCGTGCAGGCTGCCATACGCCACCACCAGCTCGGGCTGCTCCAGCACCGTCGGCGCGATGCCCAGGGCGCGGTGCAGCAGGCTGGCCGCCAGCGGCGTCCGGCTGGAGCCGCCGACCAGCAGGATGCCGCCGATCGCGTCCCGGACCACGCCGGAGGCGCGCAGCGTGCCCACCGTCAACGCGATGGTGCGGTCCAGCAGTGGCCGCGCGGCCCGCTCGAACTCCTCGCGGGTGACGTGCGCGTCGACGTCGGCGATCGGGATGTGCACGTCGGCGCGGGCGTGCCGGGTGAGCTGCTCCCGCGCCGCGCGGGCGTCGAGCCACAGGGTGCGCCGGGCCCGCCGGTCGGCCGTCGACGTCGGCCAGTCCAGCCGCCCCCACGCCTCGGCCTGGGCGCGCGTCGCGGCGCGCAGCAGGTCGACCACGAGCGCGTCGAGGTCGTTGCCCCCGGCGTCGGTCAGCCCGTCGGCGGCAACGACTTCGACCCCGGTCTCCGCCCGGCGCACGATGCTGACATCGAAGGTGCCGGCGCCGAAGTCGTACACCACCAGGCACTGCCCGACCGGCAGCCGCAGGCCCAGCACGGAGGCGAAATAGGCGGCCGCCGCGACCGGTTCACGCGTCAGCCCGACCTCGCCCAGCCCGGCCCGGCGGGCCGCGTCGGCGAGCACGGCCAGCCTCGCGGTGCTCCACCCGGCCGGGTAGGTCAGCACCGTGCCGGCCGGCGCCGCACCGCCGACCCGGCGCGCCTCCGTGGCGACCCGGTCCAGCACCGCGCCGAGGAGTTCGACCACCGGCACGGCCCGCTCGCCGAGCCACACGCTGCCGTCGTCGATGCGCTGCTTCGGGCTCGGCTCCAATCCGGCCGGCGCGGCGCCGGCGGCCCGGGCCGCGTCCGCACCGGTGAGCAAGGTGCCGTCGGCGGCCACGAACACCGCGGAGGCGAGCAGCGGTGAGGCGTCGAACAGCAGTGGTGTCACAATCCCGTCGCCGATGCGGACGCACGCCACGGTGTTGGACGTGCCAAGATCGATGCCCAGCGTGAACCCGGCGTCCGCCATCGCGACATCGTATTGGTCCACCGGTCGATGTCACCGTCAGATCCACGACGCACGGGTTCGGCCACCGCCACCGCCTGAGCCCACAGACGCCGCCCAGCCCGCGGGCCGAGCGGCGTGTCATCCAACATCGTGACCGTCCGTGGTCGGAGCGCTAGCGCCAGGGGATTTGGGGGGACGGGTAGAAGTTGATGCCCTGGGCGCGCCAGGAGGGGGCCTGCGCGGCCAGCCGGAGGCGGAACTTGGACCAGTCGTGGGTGGCGGCGGGGGACCAGCCCAGCTCGGCGATGGCCGGGAGGCGGGGGAACGCCATGTATTCGATGTCCGCCGACGTCCGCAGCGTCTCCGTCCACAGTGGAGCCTCGACCCCACGGATCGCGGAGGGCGGCGCGCCGACCAGATAGTTGCCGGGGTCCCAGCCGTAGGCGTCGCTGACCTCGATGAGCGCGGCCCAGTCCTGGCCGAGCGGGGTCGAGGGGTTGTACTTCATGTCGAGGTACGCCAGGTTGGCCGGGGACAGCACGACGCCCGTCCCGTTCGCGGCGGCCGCGGCCACCTGCGGGTTGTCGGGGGTGGTGTCCCAGTACTGCGCGACCGTCGTCGGCAGTGGGGTGGCGGCGACCACGTTGTGCCAGGCCTGGACCTTCTTGCCGTGCGCGGCGACGATGCCCTGTACGCGGTTCATGAAGGTGACGTAGTCGGCCGGGCTGGTCGAGTGGGCCTCGTCGCCGCCGATGTGCAGGTAGGGGCCGGGGGTCAGCGCGGCCAGCTCGCCGATGACGTCGTCCAGGAACTTGTAGGTGAGCTCCTTGTGCACGCACAGCGAGCTGAAGCCGACCTCCGTGCCCGTGTACAGCGGCGGTGCCACGCCGTCGCAGTTGAGCTCCGCGTAGGAGGCCAGGGCGGCGTTGGTGTGGCCGGGCATGTCGATCTCGGGGATGACGGTGATGTAGCGGCTCGCGGCATAGGCGACGATCGCACGGTACTGCGCCTGCGTGTAATAGCCGCCCGGGTCCCCGTCGACGGCCGTGCTGCCGCCATAGGTGGCCAGCCGCGGCCAGCTGTTGATCGCGATGCGCCAGCCCTGGTCGTCCGCCAAGTGCAAATGCAAGGTGTTTATCTTGTACTGCGACAGCTGATCGATGTACCGCTCCACCTGCCCGACGGTGAAGAAGTGCCGGGCCACGTCGAGCATCGCCCCGCGGTAGGCGAACCGCGGCGCGTCGCTCACCTGCCCGGCCGCGATGGTCCGCCCGGACCTCAGCTGCCGCAGCGTCTGCACGCCCGCGAACAGGCCGGCCGCGCGCCCGGCGGTGATGGTGACGCCCCGCCCGCTTACTCGCAGCCGGTAACTTTCGTCGCCGGTGTCGCGCCCGGCGATGACCAAAGCGATCGCGTCGCCCCCGCGCCCCGGGCGGGTGATCGGCAGCGGCTTGCCGGTGGCCGGGCGCAGGACTCCGGCGAGGTACTCGGCGACACCCCGGGCCGCGGGCGCGGCCGTGATCGTCGTGCCCCGGTCGATCGTGAACGCACCGCGCTCGGCCCGCGCCGACACGGGCGCGGGCAGGATGTCGGCGTAGGCGGTGGCGGCGGGCCGGGCCGGCTCGGCCGCGGTGACCGCGGACATGCCGGTGGCGACCAGCCCCGCGACGATCAGCCTGAGCAGCATGGCGCGCCTCCCGACGAGAACGATCGGCAGTACTGTAAACAACGCTTTTTAATCGACAATCGTCACCATATGACCGCCCCTCGCGGTGCGCAAGGCCGTCGTTGCCGAGATGTGATGCAACTCGTGGGACGCCTCAAGGATCGCACTCGGTATGCGAATCATGACGGGGATCGGCTGTCTGCTCCTGCTGGCCGGCTGCGCCTCCACCGCCGAACCGGCCGCTCCGGCGCCGTCGCCGACCGCGGTGGCCGCGCCCAGCCCGACCCGCACCTGCGCGGTCGCGGAGCTCGACGACAAACAGGTCACCTTCCCGGGCCGGACCGGCGCGCCCCTCGGCGCCTACGTGCTCGGCGCCGGCAACGTGACGCTCGTGCTCGCCCCGCAGGCCGGCGCCACCGGCTGCTCGTGGCTGGCGTGGGCGAAGCGGCAGGCGGCGGCCGGATTCCGGGTCGTGGCGTTCGACTTCAACGGCGAGGGCCGCTCCCGCCGCGTGGAGACCGGCCGCAACTCCGACGACGTGGCCGCGGCGGCGGCGTACGCCCGGGCCGGTGGCGGCAAGGTCGTGCTCATCGGCGCGTCCCGGGGCGGCACGGCCACCCTGGTCGCCGCGACCGCGCTCGACCCGGCGCCGGACGCGGTGATCAGCCTGTCCGCGCCCGCCGAGTACGGCGGTGAGAGCGCCCAGGCGGCCGTGCCCGGGCTGCGCGCGCCGGTGCTCTACGTGGCGGCGAAAAGCGACTGGGCGTTCGGGCGCGACGCACAGGCGATGTACGACGCCACCCCCGCCCCGGGCCGCCGGCTGACGCTGGTCGCGGGGGTGCAGCACGGCACGGAGCTGATGGTCAACACCGCCGAGGGCACCGCCGACGCGGTCAAGGCCGTCGACGACTTCCTGGCGACCGCGCACTGACCGACCTCGATGCCGCGCGAGCCTCAGCCCATCCAGGCGGTGTCGGCACGCATCGTGGTGTCGACGGACGCGGCAACCCGGATCAGGTCGGCCTCCGGCATGCGGTCGCCGCCCGGCCCGCTGATGCCGCTGCAGACGCTCAGGATCCGCCCGGCCGCCGGCAGTGCCACGACGACGCACTGGCGCGGGTTGCGGTCGGCGGTCTCCTCCTCGGTGAGGATCCGCCCGTGCGCGGGCCCGACCAGCACCGCCTTGCCCCCGAACGGCACGTCGGTGTCGGGTGCGACGGTCACCGGCACGGAGTTGGTGGCTCCGGTCGGCGAACCGCCGAGACTGACCGCGGCCGTCCAGGCCTTGGCATTGTCACCGCCATACCGGAAGGTGTACTCCCTGACGCCGAACGGCACCCACCCGACCGTCAGCGGCTGACGCAGCGGCGTGATGTCGAGGTGCGCGGAGGAGGCCACCCGCACCAGGTCGGCCTGGGTGGTGGCGGCGTTCGACTGGATGTAGACGGCCTGGCCGTTGTCGACCGGCCAGGTCAGCCGGGCCACAGCGGCACTCTGGTCGTCGGGTGCGTGGTAGTAGCCGGTGACGGCGCCGATCCGGACCGGGGTGCCGGCGGCGGTCACCGGGCCCGGCTGCAGCGCCATCATCAGGTAGGGGCCCTGGCCGAGCCTGCGCAGGTCGCTGCCGAGCGGCTCCTTGCTCCAGATGCGGATGGACCGGACGCCGGGGGTCGGCCCGTCCACGGCGACGGCGCGGCTGCGCTCCCGCAGCCCGGGCGGCAGCCAGCCCGGGACGTATGAGCGTTCGACGTCCGGCGCGGGCGCGAGCGGTACCGGCGAAGGGCTTGCCGCAATTGACGGGGAAACCGCCGGGAGCTTGATCGGGCCGGGGCCGGACGGTGCGAACAGCACCACGACCGCCGCGGCGGCCGCGGTCGCGACGGCCACGCCGCCCGCGATGAGGGCGCGCCGGGTCCGGGTCCGGCGCCGGGTCAGTGCGGGCAGGCGTCGCCGCCGCCGGTCCGGGTCGGGGGCGTCCTCGGCCCGGCGGCGCTGGGCGGCGCGCAGGGCCACTTCCAGCCGGTCGGCCATCACGCCTCCTCTCCCAGATGCGCGAGGGCGGCGGGGAGCGCGCCTCACGCGCCTCCATCCGCGCGATGCGCTCCCACCGCGGCTGGGCCCGGACCAGCACGTTCTGCACGATGTCCTCGGCGAGGTCGGGGTCCCAGGTGACGACGGTGGCGTAGCGCACCAGGGCCCCGAGCCGGGCCGCCACGAACTCCTCGAACGTCACGGTGATAGGAATGCACGCCGGCCCGCGAAACTGCCACCCGCCGGACGAGTTTTTCAGGACTGCGGGTCGACTTTTTTTCCACGGGGTGCGCGCGTGTAACCTGACGCACACCACGAACGGCGATCGATGCGTAGAGGGGTCCGAGGATGGACGCACCGGCCACGCCCGACGGGCAACTCACGAAGCTCGACACCACGGTCGCGCACTCGGCCCGGCTCTGGAATTATCTGCTCGGCGGCAAGGACAACTTCGCCGCCGACCGCGAGGCCGCCGAGCAGGTCCTGGCCTACATGCCCGAGCTGGTCCAGTCGGCGCGGTTCAACCGCCAGTTCCTGGGCCGCGCCGTGCGCCACCTGGTCGGCCCGGCCGGCGTCCGCCAGTTCCTGGACATCGGCACCGGCCTGCCGACCGCCGACAACACCCACGAGGTGGCGCAGCGGATCGCCCCCGACACCCGGGTCGTCTACGCCGACAACGACCCGATGGTGCTGGTCCACGCCCGGGCGTTGCTGGTCGGCAGCCCCGAGGGCAGGACGGCCTACATCGACGCCGACATCCGCGACCCGGAGGTCATCCTCACCGCCGCCGGCCAGACCCTGGACTTCGACCGCCCGATCGCCCTGATGCTGCTGGGCATCATCAACTTCGTTACCGACGACAACGAAGCCACCGCGATCGTGCGGGCCCTGCTGGACGCCGTCCCGCCGGGCAGCTACCTGGTCATCTCGCACCCGACCCGCGAGGTCAACGCGGCCGCCGTCGACCGGGCCCTGGACATGTGGAACAGCAGCGGCGCCACACCGATGGCGATCAGAAACCCACAGCAGATCCGGGGGTACTTCCAGGGCCTGGACATCCTCGACCCCGGCATCGTCACCTGCTCCCGTTGGCGCCCCGACGGCAACGACGAGACCCCGGCCTCGGAGTACGCCGGCGTGGCCCGCAAACCGTAAGGCTCACGCGCCCGGCCGAGCCGGATACCGCGCGTCGAGGTCACCGTCGAAGTACAGCCGCAGGCAGAAGGCGTTCATCCGCACCGCCGTCGCGGCGTGCCGCCCCAGAATCCCCGCCACCACGGCCGGCACGTCCGCGGGAATGTCACCGCCCGCACACCGCCGCACATACGCGTCGCGGGCACCGAACCCGTCCTCGACCGACACCCCGCACACCGTGGTGACCAGCCAGTTCACCAGCCACATGACCGCGTAGTCGGCATCGTGCCCGGCGTGCCGCCCGACGAACTCCCGCTCGGCACCGGACAGCTCGAACCGCGGCGAGGTCGCCAGCCCGAAGTCGACGAGGTAGATCCGTTCGTCGTCGGCCCGCACGTTCCCGAAGTGCCCGTCCATGTGCAACACCTCCCGCCGGCGCAGGAACCCCGCGGCCTCCAGCAGCTGCCGCTCGAACACCTCGGCCCGGCCGAGCGGGTCGCGCAGCCAGTCGTCCACCGGCCGCGGCACATACTCGGCGAACAACACCAGGCTGGACGTGGCCGCGGCCAGCTCCGCGAGGCGGGCCCGCACCCCCGGGTCCCCACCGAACTGGGCAACGACGGCCTCGACGTCGACGTGCTCGGCCGCGACCGCCGGCCGGTCGGGCAGCACCCGCCAGTGGTACAGCACCGGAAAGTGCGCAGTCTCCCCGGCGAGCACCCCCGCGGTGACGACCTCGTTGGCGGCCAGCTCCCGCCACGCGCCGAACCCCGGCCCGGCGATCCGGTAGATGCCGTACTGGCAGCAGACCGGCACGTCGAACAGGTTCGCCGTACTGCGCGGCCGGGCCAGCTCCCGCGCGGTGATCGGAATCCGCTTGACGAACACCGCCACCCCGTCGACATCGAGCACCGAGCACCCACCGCCGACCCCCACGGCCCCATCCGGCGCAGCCGCGACGAGCGCCGCCAGTTCGTCGTCACGACAAGCGCCGAGCGCCCCCGAAACCCGCCCGCCCCGCCGCCGCCGTTCCCTGAGCACCGCACCATCATGACCGACGCCGGCCCATGCCACTCGCGCCGTCCGGGCCGGACCCGATCAGAACGGCATCGGGTCCAGATCGCAGGTGGCCCGGACCCGATTGGCGGCCGCCCGGACGGCCGGATGCTGCTCCCGTAGCACCCGCTTGAACGCCTCCATCGTGACCTCCAGGAGCGCGTTCGCCTCTGGCGCCCGGCCCAGCGCCCGCAGGTCCAGCGACAGGTTTGAGGCGCAGGCCAGGACAGTCGGATGCTCCGCGCCCAGCACTCGGCGGGCGTCCGCGATCGTGGCCGAGTCGCGGTCGTAGGCTTTCTGGAAGTCACCCAGCTGGTAGAGGTCACTGGCGAGGTTGATCGCGCAGGCCAGGATCAGCGGGTGGTCACCGCCGAGCCGCGCCGTCAACGTGGCCAGGGCGCTCTCGTCGATCTCGCGGGCGGCGTTGACCTCACCCGACAGCCGCAGGGTCGTGGCGAGGTTGACGGCCGCCGCGAGCGTATGCGGGTGGTCGGGGCCGAAAACCGTGCGGAATCGGTTGCGGGCCTCCTCGCCGAGCGGCCGCGCGCCCCGCAGATCCCAGTTGTGCCGCCGGTCGATGGACTCCTCGAGTACGGCCAGGATGGACCCGGGATGTTCGTTGCCATAGCGCTCGGCGAACCGCTGGCGCGATACGGAGGAAGCCGCCAGCGCTTCGGCGTGGTGGCCGGCCTTGCGGCGGGCGACGGAGAGATGCAAGATCGCGAGCAGCAGTTCGTGGTGCCGGTCGTCGCCCAGCAGCCGCCGGTAGGTGGCGACGAGGTCCTCCTGCGCCGCTCTGGCCTCGACGTACTGGCCGAGCTCGCGCCGGTCGATGTTCAGGCCGCCGAGCGTCAAGAGACTATCGAGGTGGTCACTGCCGAAGATCTCGACCTTCTGCCGCCAGGTGACCTCGTCAACCTCGCACGCGCGCTGGAACTGGCCGGATAGACGCAGGCTGACGGCCAGGCCATGTGCGGCTTCCAACGTCAGCGGGTCGTCCGCGCCGAGCGTCCGGACGGCTCGGCGGTGGACCGTCTCGGTCAGGGCCAGTGCCTCGCCGAAGTCGCCTTGGGCCATCCGGTCGGCGGCGACCGCGCCGATCGCCGCCAGCGTGTCTTCATGCTCCGCGCCGTAGAGCCGCTCGTGGATTTCGAGGGTCCTGGCATTGTGCTCGGCGGCGTGCTGATAGTCGCCGTTCACGAACAGCATGAAGCCGAGCCACCGGGCGATGTTCAGCGCATCGGGATTCTCGGCGCCGTCGGTGCTTTCGCTCTTCCACTCGTCGTATGCGTTCTGGGAGATGTTGCGGGCGAGTTTGTGCTCGCCCCACCGCCACAGGTACTTGGCTTCGTTGGCGACCAGCTGCCGCACCCAGGCGTCCTCGCACCTGATCGCGTCCGCGGCCAGCACATGCGAGTAAAGCTGGGCGTAGAGCGGCCACTGCGACGGGGCGTCGGGCTGGTTGGGGTCGCTCGCGGCGATCAGCAGGTGCGCGCCGTGCCGCATCTTGTCACGCTCATCGTCGGTCATCCGGCTGACGAGCACGCGCTGGAGCAGGCGGTGCATCTGGATGACGTCGTGCCAGTGGTCGATCTTGGCCAGCGAATATCTGCTCACGCCGCGTATGGCGCGGCCGAGCTTGACGGGATCTCGGAGTGCCTCGTCCAGGGCCGGGTCGATCTGCATGCCACGGGCGCTCGACAGCAGGCTCCGGCTGATGTCCGGGGCCAGGAACGCGCACACCTGCAGGAGCCGGAGCGCTGCCGGGTCCCGTTCCCGCAGCGCCTCCAGCGACATGTCCCAGGCCGCGGCGACCGAGGTCGGGTAGCCGATCGGGCGCTGGTCCTCGTCCTCCAGGAGCTCGATCCTCCCGCCCAGCAGGCGGAGGTATTCCGGAGCGGGGATGCCGGTGGTCGCGATGTACGCCGCCACCTGCTCGATCGCCAGCGGCAGGTCGCTCAGCGCCTCGGCCAGGCGGTCGGCGTCCTCCGACCGGATGGACGGCTCGCGACGGGTCAGCAGCTCGATGCTTTCGGCGCGCTCGAACACATCCACCTCGAGGGGTATCCCGAGGGAGTTCCACGCCGGGTTCCGCGACGTCACGAGGATGCTGCCGTGCTGGCTGCTCACCGGAAAGAATGAGCTGACGGTCTGCGGGCTCTCCGCGTTGTCGAAGATGAGCAGCCAATGCTCATACGGCTCACCGTTCCGCAGGGCTTCCCGGACGGCCGGCACCGCGGTATTCGCGGTCGGCGCGCCGGGCAATTCCAGTCGCTGCGCCAGTTCCACCAGCGATGCGCTGATCAGCGCCGGAGTCTCGGCCGGAATCCACCAGATCACCTGGTAGTCCGCCAGGTGCCGATAGGCGTATTCGATCGCCAGCTGCGTCTTGCCGACGCCGCCCATGCCGTGCAAGGCATGTGGGAGAACGGTCGTGGTGGTGCCCGGCACTCGCAGATGTCGATCCAAGTGCTCCAGCAATTCCACTCGGCCCGTAAAATTGGGGTTCTTGGGCGGGAAGTTACCGATGATGGCAGGCCATGATCCATTCAAGATCGGTACACCCGCCCCAAATCCGGTCGCCGAGATGTTGACGTTATCGCTATTTGCTCGGTCGATAAATAGCTCGATCGGGCGGACTATGGCAGTGTGCGCCCAGTTCGGCATCGGGCAATAGGCGGACTTCTATTGCGCGAGACTGTCGGGGGCGGTCGGGTTCTTGCCGAAGGCGGCGGTGTTCGGTAGGCCTCGGCGCCGGCGTGCTCGGGATCGCGGCGAGGGTGCACGGTGCATCAGTGGTCGCCGCGGCCGGCCGTCCGATGGTGTGGCGAATTCGCGATCATGTCCGGATTCACAGACTTCGTGCCGACTTCCCCGGTTCTATTGATTTATGAGCGCCGATGGATGAGGCTCGGCGTACCCCAGTCTCGGTCATCGACCCCCACGAGGAGATCCCCACAAGGAGACCCCCGCAAGGAGACGCCAATGAGCAACTCGCCCAACCTCCGTCATCGCCGGCTCGCCGGTATCGTCGCGGCGGCCGCCGTCGCCGCCGGTGTGTTCGTGTCGTCGACGGGTGTGGCCTCGGCCGCCCCGGTCGCCGGGCCAGCGGCACTCTCCGCCGTCAGCGACGCCGTGGACCTCTCGGGCGTCGACGGTATCGCCTGGTACACCGACGCCGCCTCCGGGCAGGTCGTCGTCACCGCCGACAGCAGCGTTTCCGGCGCCGAACTCGCCACGCTGCAGCACGCGGCCAAGGCCAACACGCGGGCGCTGCGGATCGAGCGGGCCGCCGGCACGTTCAGTCCGCTGCTGTCCGCCGGTGACGCCATCTACGGCGGACAGTACCGCTGCTCGCTCGGGTTCAACGTGCGCAGCGGCAGCACGTACTACTTCCTGACCGCCGGGCACTGCGGCGTGTCGGCGAGCACGTGGTACACGAACTCGAGCCACTCGACGCTGATCGGGCCGGTGACCGGGGCCAGCTTCCCCGGCAACGACTACGCGATCGTGCGCTACCAGAACACGGCGCTGAGCCATCCGGGCGGCTTCACCGTCGCCGACGCCTTCGTCGGTGAGAACGTCACCCGGCGCGGGTCGACGACGGGCACGCACACCGGGCGGGTCACCGCGCTCAACGCGACGGTGCGCTACTCCGGCAGCCCCGGCGGTACCGTCAGCGGCCTGATCCAGACGACCGTCTGCGCCGAGGGCGGCGACTCGGGCGGCCCGCTGTACGACGGCACGAAGGCGCTCGGGCTCACCTCCGGCGGCAGCGGCAACTGCTCCTCCGGTGGCACGACGTTCTTCCAGCCGGTCCGCGAGGCGGCCAACGCCTACGGTGTGACCATCTACTGATCCGCTTTGTCCAGGCGGCGGCATCTCGCGAGCGGGGTGCCGCCCCTGACTGGTCGCTCACAGTACCGAAACCGCTACGCTGGGTGCAGGGGAACTGGCAGGCGGACGAGGATCACGGTGCTGGGAATTCGGGACGAGCCGGCCGCGCGGGTCGCGCTGCTGCTGCGGCGGGTGCGCAGGACGCTGGGCGTCAGCCTGGCCTTCATCACGCGGATGGACGGCACCACCCAGCACATCGAGGTGGTCGAGCCCCGCCTGCCGCCCCTGCTGCGCGACAACCGCCTCGCCTTCCCCGACGAGACCACGATCTGCCGGGCCATCCTGGCCGGGCGGCTGCCCGCGCTCATGCCCGACCTGCGGGCCTTCCCGGAGGCGATGGCGCTGCCGGCCGTGCGCCGGATGCACCTGCGGGCGTTCGTCTCGGTCCCGATCAACCTCGCCGACGGCACGTTCTACGGCACCCTGTGCGCGGCCGGCTTCCGCCCCGCGACCCACCTCGGCCCGGAGCACGAGCGGCTGATGCGCGAGCTGGCCGACGAGATCATCGAGCCGGGTGCCCGGGCCCGGCAGGCCGGTGACGCGCTGCGGGCCCGGATCGACGCCGCCACCGGCGAGGACGCCCGGCTCCTGCTCGAGCCGGTCGTGCACCTGGCCAGCCGCCGGCGGATCGGCGCCTGCGCGGCCGCCCTCGACGGCGACCGGCCCGAGCCCCTGGAGGCGCTGCTGGCGGCCGCCCGGGACGTCGGCGAGCAGGACCGGATCGCGCTGCACACCCTGCACCGGGCCGCCGCCGCCCTGCCCCGCACGTCGGGGTACCTCGCGCTGCCGGTGGCGGCGGCGACGCTGCTGCACCGGCCGTATGTCCGCGAGCTCGCCGCGCTGCCGCTGGGCCGGATCGTCCTGGAGTGCGCGGCCGACGAGCTGACCGACGACCCCGAGGCGCTCGCGCACGCGCTCGAACCGCTGCGCGCGGCCGGGCTGCGCCTGACGGTGCGCTCGGCCGGGCCGGTCGCGCTCGGTGCCCTCCAGCCGGAGCTGGTCAAGCTGGAGACGCCGGCCGCGGCCGGCGGCGGCCCGCTGATCGACGAGGGTCCGGTCCGCCCGCGACTGGTCGCCGCCGGCGTCGACACGGAGGCCGACGCCGAGGCGCTGCCGGGTCTGGGCGTGCAGCGAGGCCAGGGCCGCCTGTTCGGGCCGCCGGTCCTGCCCGAGCTGCTCCGCGACGCGTATTAGCGCACTTTCGGGCCCCTGGTGACGACAACGGGGACGGGCGCCGCCGTCTGATAGATTGCCGGTGAGCGCACCAACGCGCCCCCGAGTGCTCGAAAGCGTGAAGCCTGTGATCCCCGCGGTCCCCAGCGGCCTCTGCCGCTGACGCCTGCCCGCAGTCGCTTCCTCCTTTCCCGAGCCCTCGAAAGGGTTTTCTCACCATGGGTCTGCGCATTCAGCGCGCCGTCATCGCCAACCTGCACACCCGCCCGGACGCGGTCGAGTCCGGCCCGTTCATCGTCGGGCTGGATCGCGGCACCGACAGTCCGCACATCAACTACGCGACGCCGCTCCCCGGCGCCGACATCACCGCGGCCGACGTCGCCGACCTGGTCACGGCGTTCGCCGGCCGCCCGCCGCGGCTCGAGTACGTCACCACCTGCGCCCCCCAGCTCGAAAGCCTGCTGCTCGACGCCGGGTTCGCGGTCGAGGCCCGCAACGAGTACCTCGTCTGCACACCGGCCACGTCCGTGGCCCAGCCCGTCCCGGCCGGCTTCGAACTGTTCACCCCGCAGACCGACGCCGAGATCGCCGGCGTGATCGCCGTGCAGAACGAGGCGTTCGGCTCCCCGGGCGAGGCGGGGCCGGCCGACATCGACCGGCAGCGCCGAGTCCGAGAACGGGGCGCGGTGTTCGTGGGCGCCCGCACCACCGACGGGCAGTACGCCGGCGGTGGCGGCACCGTCGTGCCCAGCGACGGCATCTGCGAGATCGGCGGCATCGCGGTCGCCGCCGCCCACCGCCGCCAGGGCCTGGCCGGGGCGATCACGGCCGCACTCACCGAGCGGCTGTTCGCGGCCGGTGTCGAGGTGGCGTGGCTCGAGGCCGGCGGCGACGACTCGTGGCGGGTCTATGAACGGGTCGGCTTCCGGCCGGCCGGGCAGCGCCTCTACATCGCCAGATCCTGACCGCGGCTCAACCGGGTGGTGGCGCCGTGGTGCCGCGGGCCACCACCCGGGTCGGCAGGGTCACGTGCCGGGTCTCGGCGTCGCCGTCCTGCAGGATCGAGCGGGCCAGCTCGCCGGCCGCCACCCCCTGCCGCGTCACCGG
This sequence comes from Dactylosporangium sp. NPDC051541, assembly GCF_044454505.1. Classification (NCBI taxonomy): domain Bacteria; kingdom Bacillati; phylum Actinomycetota; class Actinomycetes; order Micromonosporales; family Micromonosporaceae; genus Dactylosporangium; species Dactylosporangium sp. NPDC051541. The sequence goes on along the minus strand of NZ_JBITDU010000002.1, from coordinate 1,325,879 downwards.
CTGGTGCACGGTGCTCAGGTCGAACATGTCGGCCAGGTGGTGGTCGTCGATGCCGACGACAGACATGGTGTGCGGGATCGGCACCCCGGCCCGGCGCAGTGTCCGCAGCGCGCCGAACGCGACCTCGTCGGAGAACGTCACCACGCCCGTCGGCGGCGACGGCAGGCTCAGCAGTTCGTTCATGCCCTCGACGCCGCCGTGGCTGCCCCAGCGCTTGTGCACCACGTACTGCGGCGGCAGGGCGAGGCCGGCCTCCTCCAGCGCGGACGTGAAGCCGCGCAGGCGGGCGCTCGGGGCCGCGTATTCGAGGCTCCACGTGCCGTGCGAGTTGATCATCGCGATCCGCTCGTGGCCGGCCCGGATGAGCTGGGTCGTGGCCTGGCGGCCGGCGGCGACGTCGTCGATGCGGACGTGGGGGTGGTCGGCCAGGGTGCCGCCGGCCATGACGACCGTGACGCCCATGAGGTCAAGGCGGCGGCGCTCGTCGTCGCTGATCGGCAGCGCGATGAGGATGAGGGCGTCGACCTGGCGGCGGGCCGGGAGCTCCTCGAAGAAGCGGCGCCGCTCGCGCTCCTCCTTGACCTCGTAGAGCAGCACGTCGAGGTCGGTGCCGCGCAGGCTGGTGACGATCCCGTCGAGCATGGCCGCGTAGAACCAGTGTGCGACGTCCGGGGTCACGACCGCGACGCGGCCGTTGGAGCCCCGGGCGAGCCGGGCGGCGTCCGGGGAGACCGTGTAGGACAGGTCCTCGGCCAGGCTCTTGATCCGCCGCCGGGTCTCCTCCGACACGCCGGGCGCGCCGCTCAACGCCCGCGACACCGTCGCGATGGAGACGCCCGCGCGCTCCGCCAGGTCGGCCATGTTCAACGCCACGCTCACACCGTAGATCACGTAAGCGCTTGCGCAAACACCTCCAGAGCATTGACAAGCACCAGGGCGTGCTTCACGCTTGCCGCGACAGCGCGAACGTAAGCGCTTACGTCCACACCCCGTGGAGGCTCGATGAACCCGCCTCACAGACGCCGCGACATCCTCCTGGCCGTGGTCGCGGCGGCCGCCCTGCTGTCCACCGCGGCGTGCTCAAACGCCGAACCCTCCGCCGAACCGAGTGCGACAGCGTCCCAGAAACCCGTACGCGCCAACGCCGACCTGGTGATCTGGACCTCCGACATCGCCAGCCGGGCCGTCAAGCCGATCGCCGAGGAGTTCGGCCGCAAGAACGGCATCACCGTCGCCGTCCAGATCATCGCGGCCGACCTCGCCGCCACCGCCATCACCGCCAACGCCGCCGGCAACGGCCCCGACATCCTGACCCTGCCGAACGACTTCCTCGGCGGCGCGCTGCAGAACGGCGCCGTCACGCCGCTGTCGCTGCGGGCCGCCGACCTCACCGCCTACGAGCCGAGCGCGGTCGCCAGCGTCAGCCGCAACGGCCAGGTCTGGGCCCTGCCCTACGGCATGGAGAACCTGGTCCTCTACCGCAACACCAAGGCCGTCGCGGCCGCCCCCGCGACCGTCGAGGACCTCGTCACGACCGGCCAGGCCGCGGTCAAGGCCGGCACCGTCGAACGCGCCCTCTCCCTGCCGGTCGGCCAGGACGGCGACGCCTACCACATGGAGCCGTTCTTCACGTCCGCCGGCGGCTCACTGTTCGCCCTGAATGCCGACGGCCAATACGACACAAGCAGAGTCGGCATCGGTACCGCCGAATCGATCGCGGCCGCCCAGAAGATCGCCGCCCTCGGCGAGAGCGGCGCGAAGGTCCTGACCCGCTCGGTCGACGGCACCAACGCCATCGCCCAGTTCACCGCCGGCAAAGCGGCCTACCTGATCTCCGGCCCGTGGGCCCTGGCCGACATCCGCAAGTCCGGCGTGCCCTACGACATCACGCCGATCCCGCCGTTCGCCGGGGGCAAACCGGCCGCCCCGTTCCTCGGCGTCCAGGCGTTCTGGACCATGTCGAAGGCGAAGAACAAGGCATTCGCGGAAGAGTTCGTCACCAAGACCATGAACACCCCCGAGGCCATGACCGCCATGTACACCCAGGACCCGCGGCCGCCGGTGCGCACCGACGTCCTCACCGCGGTGTCGGCCAAGGACCCGGACATGGCGAAGCTCGCCGCCGGGGCCAAGCATGCCACGCCGCTGCCGGACTTCCCGTTCATGTCCGGGGTGTGGCCGCCGCTGGGCCAGGCCTACGCCGCGATCGTCGGCGGCGCGGACCCGGCCTCGACGATGCAGAAGACCGGGCAGACGATCCAGAACGTCGTCAACGCCAAGTGACAGTCCTCGTCCTCAAGGTGCTCGGCCTGGGCACGGCGACGGGTACCGCGGTGGCGCTCACCCCCAGCCTGCTGGCGGGCCGCCACTACGGTTTCCTCGCCGCGGCCTGGGCCGTCATCGCGGTGCTCCTCGCCACCTATGCGACCCGCCGCGCCCTGGTGGCCAAGTACCTGGTGCCGGGTTGCCTCCTGCTGGTGCTGTTCACGGTCACGCCGGTGCTCGCCACGTTGCAACTGTCGACAACGAACTTCGGCGACGGTACCCGCACAACGAAAGAGCAGACCATCGCCCAGCTGCTCGGCACCTCCGTCGTCCCCGCGCCGGACTCGCCGACGTTCAACCTCACGGTGGGCAAGCGCGGTGACCTGCTCACCTACTTCCTGGTCGACCGCGCGACCATGGCCGCGTTCACGGGGACCGAGGACGGCCTGCGGCCGCTGGAGCCGCGTGCGGTCACCATCGCCGACGGGTTCGTCACGGCGGTGCCCGGTTACACGATGCTCACCCCGCAGCAGGTGAACGAGGCCGAGCCGATCGCCGTGCCCACACAGGACGGTGCCATCCTCCGCCGTGGGCTCCGGGAGGCGTTCGAGGGGCACACCGTGCTGCGCTACGACGCCGCCGCGGACGCGATCGTCAACACCGACACCGGCGTGCGGTACACCGTCCAGCGCCAGGGCGACCGCGAGTACTTCGTCGACGGCGCCGGCAACCGGCTGGCCGAGCAGTCCTGGCGGGCCGACGTCGGCCTGGACAACTACCGGCGGGCGTTCACCGACGAGCGGATCCTCGGCGGCTTCCTGCGCATCTTCGCCTGGACGGTGATCTTCGCGGCCGGCTCGGTGGCATTGACCTTCGTCGTCGGCCTCGCCATCGCGGTCATGCTCAACGATCGAAGGGTGCGCGGCCAGAAGGTGTACCGCTCGATCCTGCTGCTGCCCTACGCGATCCCCGGGTTCATCAGCATCCTGGTCTGGTCCGGGTTCTTCAACCGCGACTTCGGCCTCATCAACAACCTGACCGGCTTGCACGTCAACTGGCTCGGCGACCCGCTGTGGGCGAAGGCGGCGCTGCTGCTGCTCAACCTGTGGCTCGGGTTTCCGTATACATTCCTGGTCGCCACCGGCGCGCTGCAGGCGATCCCGGCCGACGTGCGCGAGGCCGCGACCATCGACGGCGCCGGCGGGTTCACCGCGTTTCGCCGGATCACGTTCCCGCTCGTCCTGGTGGCGGTGGCGCCGCTGCTGGTGGCCGGGTTCGCGTTCAACTTCAACAACTTCAACGTGGTCGAGCTGCTGACCGGCGGCGGCCCGTTCACACCGGACAACCCGGACGCCGGCGCGACCGACATCCTGATCAGCTACACGGTCCGGCTCGCGTTCGGCGCCGGCGGGGCCCGGTTCGGCTTCGCGTCCGCCATCGCGACGCTGCTGTTCGTCATCACCGCAGTCCTGGCGGCCGTGCAGTTCCGGGCCACCCGCAGCCTCGAGGAGGTGTACTGACCGTGAGTTTCCGCTGGTGGCGGGAGGTCGGCTGGCGCCACGCCGGCGGGCTGCTGGCCGTCGCGTTCGCCGTGATCCCCGTGCTCTACGTCGTGTCCGCGGCCTTCAACCCGCTCGGCACGGTCGTCTCGACCGGTGTCGTCCCGACCCGGTTCAGTTTCGCGAATTTCGATTCGCTGTTCACCGACCCGGCCCGGCCGTTCCCCCGCTGGGCGCTCAACACCGCGATCGTCTGCGCCGTGGTGACCGGTGTGCAGGTGTTCTGCAGCGCCCTGGCCGCCTACGCGTTCTCCCGGTTCCGGTTCCGCGGCCGCCGGATCGGCCAGCTCAGCCTGCTCCTGATCCAGATGTTCCCGCAGTTCCTGGCCGCGGTCGCGCTGTTCTCGCTGTTCACCGCGATCGGCGAGATCGTACCGGCGATCGGCCTGAACACCATCACCGGCTACAGCCTGGTCCTGATGGGCGGCGCCCTCGCCCAGGTCTGGCTGATCAAGGGCTACTTCGACACGGTCCCGCGCGAGCTCGACGAGGCCGCGCTGCTCGACGGGGCCGGCCGCGGCACGATTCTGTTCCGAATAATCCTGCCGCTGGCCCGGCCGATCCTGGCCGTCACCGGGCTCCTGGCCTTCGTCAGCACGATCGGCGAGTTCCTGCTCGCCTCCGTCTTCCTCACCGACTCGCAGTCGAAGACCCTCGCCGTCGGCCTGTTCGGCATCATCGCCGCCGACCGGTCGGACAATCTCGGCGTCTTCGCGGCCGGCGCGCTGATGACGGCCCTGCCGGCGGTGCTGCTGTTCCAGTTCCTGCAGCGGTACATCCTGGGCGGCCTCACCGCCGGATCGGTCAAGTGATGGCCGGCGCCGCGGACCCCGCCGCCGTCGTCAGCGGCGAGCACTACCGGATCACGGTTCTCACCGACGGCCTCGTCCGCCTCGAATACGCCGAGGACGGCCGCTTCGAGGACCGCCGCTCGACATTCGCGAATGAACGAAACCTGCCGGTCCCGGACTTTCGCGTCCTCGAGTCCGGCGGCCACCTGGAGATCGTCACGGCCCGGTTCCGGCTGACCTACGACCGCGGCCCGTTCACGAGCAGCGGCCTCAGCCTGGCCGTGGGCGGCGGCCTGACCGCATTCCATTCGGTCTGGCGTTACGGGCAGACAGCGGAGAGCCTCGGGGGTACAGCCAGGACGCTGGACGGTGCCGACGGCCCCGTCCCGCTGGAGCCGGGTGTCATCGCCCGCAGCGGCTTCGCCGTCCTCGACGACGGGGGATCGTTTTTGTTCGACGAGGACGGCTGGGTCGCCGCGGACAACGTCGGCCGCACCGACCTCTACGTCTTCGCCTACGGCCACGACTACACGGAGGCGCTGCGGGCCTTCTACGCCGTCTCCGGCCCAGTGCCGCCGCTGCCGCGGTGGGCGCTGGGCAACTGGTGGAGCCGGCACCACGCCTACACCGAGGAGTCGTACCTCGCGCTGCTGGACCGGTTCCGGGACGAGGGGATCCCGTTCTCCGTCGGCGTCCTGGACATGGACTGGCACCTGGTCGACGTCGACCCCGCGCACGGCAGCGGGTGGACGGGGTACACCTGGAACCGGCACTTGTTTCCCGACCCGGCGGCGTTCCTGGCCCGGCTGCACGCCATCGGCCTGCGGGTCTCGCTGAACGTCCACCCGGCCGACGGGGTCCGGTCGTTCGAGGCGGCGTACCCGGCGATGGCCGCCGCCCTCGGCCGTGATCCCGCGCCGGGGGAGCCGATCGCGTTCGACGTCACCGACCGCCGGTTCCTGGAGGCGTACTTCCAGGTCCTGCACCGGGGCCTGGAGGCGGACGGCGTCGACTTCTGGTGGCTCGACTGGCAGTCCGGCCCGTATTCGCGAACAGCCGGCATCGATCCACTGTGGATGCTCAATCACTTCCACTACCTCGACAACGGCCGGCTCACCTTCTCCCGCTACGCGGGCCCCGGCAGCCACCGCTATCCGGTGGGGTTCTCCGGCGACACCGTCGTCTCGTGGGCGTCCCTGGCGTTCCAGCCGCACTTCACGGCGACCGCGGCCAACATCGGCTACGGCTGGTGGAGCCACGACATCGGCGGGCACTTCTTCGGCCTCCGCGACGACGAGCTGGCCACGCGCTGGCTGCAGCTGGGCACGTTCTCGCCGATCCTGCGGCTGCACTCGGCGAAGAACCCGTTCCTGGTGAAGGAGCCGTGGGCGTTCCCGGACCCGGCCCGGGCGGTGATGACCGAGTTCCTGCGGCTGCGCCACCGCCTGGTGCCGTACCTGCACACGATGAACCACGGTGCCGCTGCGGGACGGCCGCTGGTCCTGCCCATGTACTACCGCGAGCCCGGGCGGGAGGAGGCCTATGCGGTGCCGCACCAGTATCAGTTCGGCACCGAGCTGCTGGTCGCCGCGGTCACCGAGCCCGCCGACCGCCGCACGTTGCTGGCCCGGGTCAAGGCGTGGCTGCCCGGCGGCGTGTGGGTCGACGTGTTCACCGGCCTGGTGTATTCGGGCGGCCGCATGCTGTATCTGCACCGCGACCTCACCACCATCCCGGTCCTGGCCCCGGCGGGGGCGATCATCCCGCTGGACGGCGCGGCGATCCCGGCGAACGACCCGGTCCGCCCGGCACACGTCGAGCTGCTCGTGGTCGTGGGCGCCGACGGCGAGTTCGAGCTGGTCGAGGACGAAAGTTCGGTGCGAATAGCGTTCGCGCAGGATTCCGGGACCCTCACGGTCGGGCCGTCCGACTGGGTGCGCACCTGGACCGTCACGCTCCTGGCCCACGCTCCGGCCGCCGAGGTGGTGGCGAACGTGGACGGAGGCGTGGTGTTCGCGAATATTCGTCAGGGCGACACCCGGACCTCGATCACTATCGAGGCCGTCCCGGCCGCGGCGACCCTGCGCATCGAGCTCGGGCCCGGCCCGCGACTGCGCCGCAACGACGTCGCGGGCCGGGTGTTCGCACTGCTGAACCGGGCTCAGATCGAGTACCGCACGAAGACCCGGGTCCTCGAGGCGGCCACGGCCGACGCCCCCTTGGCGGTGCGGCTGGCCACCCTGCCGACCCTCGACCTGGAGGAGCCGTTGCTGACGGCCGTCACCGAGATCCTGACCGCCCAGGCGTGAGGGTCAGAGCAGCTCGATGTAGCCGTCGGTGCCGTGGACGCGGATGCGCCGGCCGTCGGGGATGAGACGGGTGGCGTCGACCACGCCGACGACGGCCGGCAGCCCGTATTCGCGGGCGACCACCGCGCCGTGCGTCATCACCCCGCCGACCTCGGTCACCAGGCCGGCGATGGCGACGAACAGCGGCGTCCAGCTCGGGTCGGTGTAGGCGGTGACGAGGATGTCGCCCGGCTCCATGACCGCGTCCGCCATGTCCAGGACGACCCGGGCCCGGCCCTCGACCGTCCCGGCCGACACGGGCAGCCCGACGAGGGCGCCGGCGGGCAGGTCGGCGCGGCGGTACGCCCCGTTGATGCCCTCCCCGTCGGACGTGAGCACCCGCGACGGGGTGAGCGCCTGGTAGGTCCGGAACGCCGCTTTGCGCTCGGCGACGAGGTCCGCGTCCGCGCGGCCGGTGCGCACGACGTCCCGGAGCTCGGCGAAGGTCAGGAAGAAGATGTCCTCCGGATCGCCGATGACGCCGCCGGTGGTGAGCCGCCCGGCCTCCGCCAGCAGGGCCCGCTTGTAGATCCAGTACCGGCTGACCATGCCGTACTTCGGGTACTCGCGGTAGCCGATGAACGTGCGGACCCGGTCGATGTGCTCCTTCGTCTCGGCGGCGTCGGCCTCACCGTCCGGCAACGCCCGCAGCCGATCGAGGACCTCCCGCTCCTTCGCCGCGGCCGCCTGCCGGCCCTGCTCGAAGCGGCGGTGGCGCTCACCCGGCGCGAAGTTGCGGACGTTGCTCAGCAGCAGCGGCATCAGCAGCGACGGCCGCTCGCTCCACCGGGTCCGGGTGATGTCGATCTCGCCGGCGCACCGCATGCCGTATCGGTCGAGCCAGGCCTCGATCGCCGCCCGCACCGGTTCGGGGAGCCCGGCCAAGGAGTCCCCGGCGCTCTCCAGCAGCGGCACCGCATCCGGGTGGGCCCGGACCACGTCGGCGACGTCGAGCAGCGCCAGGCCCATCTCCGACGTGACGTTGTTGTCCACCGACAGCGTGAGGGTGTCGGCGGCGTTCTTCTCGCCCAGCCGCGCCTCGATGTGCTCGTTGAGCCACCACGTGGACTCCATCGCCGACATGAACACCCGGTGGCCGCGCCGGTCGAACAGGATCCGCCGCAGCTCCTGCAGGTCGGCCTGGATGAAGTCGAGCAGCGCCACCCCCGACTTTTCGCGAATGTCGTTCGCGGCGGCGGCGACGGACGCCTCGGTGGCTGCGATCAGCTCGGCGACGATGGCCGGGTCGGTGGCGATCGGTTCGGTCGGGCCGCCGAGCAGCGGCGGGGGAGTACCCTCGGCGGGCAGTGGCTTGATGAAACCGTCACGGTCGAGGACGGTCCGCAGCGCGTCGCCGGTCAGCGGGTCGCCTTTGCCGATGAGCTCGACGAGCGCGGCCCGGGTCGCCGGGTCGGCCACCCGCTGGGTGACGTCGACGAACAGCCGCCCACCGGCCTCGGCCATCGGCGCCGGCGTGGTCATCTGCCAGAACGACAGCCCGAGCGGCCGCATCGCGTCGGTCATCATCTGCTGATGCCCGACGGAGAGGTACACGTGGTTCTCCCCGTCCCCGGTCTGCGGGATCGGGAACAGCGTGGTGATGGCGCGGCTCTGCACGATCTGCAGCCCGTCCTGGTCGCGGCACCACTCGATGTCCTGCGGCCGGCCGAAGTGCCCCTCGATGAGCCGCCCGATCCGCACCAGCTCGACTATTCGCGAATCGGTTTCGCCCTCGATGACGACGCCGTCGCGCACCTTGAAGATGTCCGGCGTCACCAGCCCCGCGACCAGATCCTCCCCGAGCCCCGCGACCGCCTCGACCACGGCCACGGTCCGGTCGCCGGAGACGGGATCGGCGGTGAACAGCACGCCGGCCGCCTCGGCCGCGACCATCTCCTGCACGACGACGCCCATGCGCACGGCCCGATGGTCGATCCCCTGCCGCTGCCGGTAGACGACCGCCCGCTCGGTGAACAGGGAGGCCCAGCATCGCCGGACGTGCTGCAGTACCCCCGCCGCCCCGACGACATGCAGGAACGAATCCTGCTGCCCCGCGAACGACGCCGTCGGCAGATCCTCGGCGGTGGCACTGGAGCGCACCGCGTAGGCCGTGCCGTCGCGGACCGAGCCGCTGATCGCCGCCACCAGCTCATCCGGCAGCGCGACACCTTCGATCGCCAGCCGGATCGCGGCACTGACCTCACGAATGCCGTCGCGATCATCGGGCTCCACCCGCACCAGCCGATCGAGCAGCTCCCCGATCGCCGGCACACCCCGCACCGCCAGCCGAAACGCGTCCGTGGTGACACAGAACCCGTCGGGCACCCGCACCCCGTCGACGTGCCGCAACGCCCCGAGATTCGCTCCTTTGCCACCGACCGCCGCGACGTCAGCCGCACCAACCGCGTCCAGACCCAGCACGTATAGCTCGCTCACGTGACTCCCGTGTCTTCGTCCGTTTTTCGGTCCGGCCGCCGATTCTGCAACGCCACCCGGGCCTTGCGGCAAGCCCCCTGACCTGCTATATGTTAGAAGTGGCAGGGAGATGTTCTCTCCTTGCCTTTCGTGTTTTCACACTGCCGTTCGCCGTGCCGCACCCACTTCCGATCGCGGTGGCGCATCAACGTTCGTTCGCGGTGTTGCGCGTCCGTCGGAGGGCCCGCGCGACGGGGGTGATCTCGCCATCGACGAGGACGGCTTCTCCCGCAACGGTCGGCGCGGTTCGGGTGTTTTCGTCCGCCGCCGCGGGGTCGCGGTTACGTTGGGGGCATGAGGATCGTCGGGCTGCTCGCGGCCGTGTGCCTGGTGGTCGGCGGGTGTGCGGCCGAGGACGCCAAGGATACGGTGGACACCGGTGCGGTGCCGCGGTCCAGTCCCAGTCCTTCGCTTGACCCGGCCGGGCGGTTGGACGCGGCGGTGGCGGCGAACCTGCGGGTGCCGTTCCAGTTCAAGCTCAGCGGGCCCGGCATGCCCGCCGGCGCGCTGAGCGGGGTGGCCGACCCGCCCGGCGGGGTGCTCGACCTGAAGGCCACGTTCTCGACGGAGCTGGCGGTCGACTACTTTCGCGACGGCAGCGGGCTGTACGTGAAGATGAGCGGCTTCGAGGACATCAACCCCGACTCGGCGTCCTGGTTCAAGGCGGACCCGGCTAAGCTCACCGGCGACGACTTCATCAGTGTCGTCGATCCGCAGAATCCCATGCAGCTCAGGGACATTGTCGCCGCCACGAATGCGGTGCACGAGGCGGGGCCGGGGCAGCTGGCCGGGACCCTGGACCCGAAGAAGCTCAAAGGTCCGTTGATCGAAGAGCAGGACCAGGCGGCGGCGGTACCGGTAACCGTCACCCTCGACACCGAGGGCCACCTCACCAAGCTGACCCTCGACTCCCCGGACGGCGGCAGCCTGTCCCTGGAGTTCGAGCAGTTCGGCCAGGCCCTCGACGTCACCGCCCCGACCGCCGACGCGACCAAGCCGATGCCGGACGAGATGTACCAGGCGCTCAACGCCGACAACTAGGGGCCGGCATCAGCGTGCCGGCCCCGTCCTCAGGACTCAGTTGCGGTACCGGAACAGAATTCGGCCGCGGGTCAGGTCGTACTGGCTGAGCTCCACCAGCACCCGGTCGAACGGCAGGATCTTGATGTAGTTCTTGCGGATCTTACCGCTGATGTGGGCCAGGACGACGTGGCCGTTGGGGAGCTCGACGCGGAACTTGGCGTCGCGCAGGCACTCCAGCACGGTGCCCTCGAGCTGGATGCCGCCGGTGGGTTTGGGCATCAGCGGATCACCAGCTCGAGGTTGCTGCTCGGCCGGGCCGCGCCGGCCGCTTCGAACAGCGCGATCGCGGCCGTGTTGGCCTCGTGTACTTCGGCGGTAACCATCCCCACGCCCCGCTCGTGGGTCGCGGCGACAATCCCCGCCAGCAGGGCCCGGCCGATGCCGCGCCGGCGATGGTCCCGCCGGACGGCGAGCAGCCCGACCCGGGTGAGCCGCGGCAGCAGGGCCAGGCGCGCCAGTCCGACGTACTCGCCCGACTCGGCGGCAACGAAGTAGTTGGCCGGGTCGAGCGGCCGGGACAGTACCGCCGCGGGCATGTGATCCCAGCCGATCGTGTCCTCGATCTCGGCCCGGATCGCACGGTCCAGATCACGCAACGGGTCCAGCTCGGCCGAGCCGGGAGCCAACAGCGACAGACCCGGCGTCGGTACCGCCCGATCGTCGCCCACGGCCAGGACGTACTCCCATTCGCGGCGGCGCGCGGTCAGGCCCGCCTGCGTCCAACGCGTGCGCAGTTGCAGGTCGGCCTCGTCGACGACGGTGTAGAGGGGCCGCGGGAGGACGGCCAGCATCGCCGCGGCGAGCTGGTCGAAGACCTCGTCGTGCCAGGTGTCGATGCTGAGGAAGAGCCGCCCGTCGGGGCGGGGCGAGGCGTCACCACGCCCGATCACGAGATCGTCGTCGAGGGCATGCCACTGCCACTCGGCGACGCGGTTGATAACTGGTGAGTTCATCGGTGTCACCTTTCGGGAGGGTCGGACTGACGCTCCCGGGCGGCACCTAACGCAGTCGCCCGACCGTGACGGACATGGGGAGCACCCACTTCATCGCAACGTTCACGGTGCTCACCCCCTCAGGCATTGCCACGGTCGACGGGCAGAGTACCCCGGCGGCCGCCCCAAGGTCCACCCAATTATCGGCAACTACCTGTGTCGCAGTGCCGGCGTGCCGCCGGCCGCGAACGCCCGGGACCTGGATACGGCGCGGCGGCTGTGGGCGGTGTCGGAGGAGCGTACGGGCGTGCGGTTCACCTTGCCCGAACTCGAACGCGAACCTTACGGGTTGGTGTTCAGGCCGGTCGCAGCCCGCCGACGAACGCGGTGAACTCGGCCCGCTGCTCGGCGGTCATAGGACCCTTCGGGATCGTGAACGCCTGCATCTTGCCGAACATGGCGTACCACACCTCGGGCGTCTCGATGACGCGTTCGAGGCCGGCCCACCGGAACCGGGATTCGGCGAGCGGGTAGCTCACGGTCGCCCACTCGTCGTCCAGCATCATGTGGAACCCGTCCCGGATCACGTTGGACTGCAGCCGCACCGAACGGGCCACCGTGAGGGGGCCGACCGCGAAGACGAACAGCAGCCCGAGCACCACGACCCCGGAGGGCACGGCCGGCGACGGGCCCAGGGCCAGCCCGGCGAGGCCGAGCACGATCAGCACCCCGCCCATGACGCGGATGCGTCGCAGCTGCGGCCGCAGGATGAACTGCAGTGTGCGCCGCAGCCGTCGCTCGTCGTACGGCACCCACACGGAGATTCGCATCGGCGCATCCTAATCTTTGGCGGCCGGGCGGCGTGGCCCCCGGCGTTGTGCACCGGGAGCCACGCCGTTTCGCTACGCCGCGCGGCGGGCGGTCACCATCAGCCGGGGCGTGCCCAGGGTGAACGGGGCACCGTCGGGGCCGGCGAAGTGGCGGACCTCGGCGAAGCCGCCGTCCGTCAGGAACTCGCCGACCTGCGCGCTCGTATACACATGGTGCACCGCCGTGGCCGCGTGGACCTCGGCGCCGCGGATGAAGCGGTAGTGGCTGAGCATGCGGCTGGCCACCGGGTCGTATTCGGTGCTCGCCTCGACCGTGATGTCGCCGGTGTGCATGACCCGGTCGGCGCCGGTCCAGCCGGGCAGGACCGACTCCGCGGTCGCGCTGAAGTCCACGACGAGACCGCCGCCCGGACGGACCGCCCGGTGCAGCGCGGCCACGAACTCGCGGGTGCCGGCCGGGCCGAGGTAGCCGAAGCTGTTGCCGAGGCAGACGGCGGCGTCGTACCCGCCGTCGCCGGGCAGCTGCCGCATGTCGCCGAGGTGCCACTCGACGTCCGTGGTGAGCGTGCGGGCGTGCCCGATCGCCTCCGCGGAGATGTCGACGCCGGTGACCCGGTAGCCGCGCCCGGCCAGCGCGATGCTGTGCCGGCCGCTGCCGCACGGGACGTCGAGCACCCGGGCGCCGGGGGTGAGTCGCAGCTGGCCCTCGACGAAGTCGACGTCGGCCGCGGTCATCTCGGGTGTGGCGGCCCGGCGCCAGAACTCGTTGGGGAGCTCGGTGAAGAACTGGGAGTACCAAGACATCTGCTTGTTGCCCTTTCGAAGGAAGCGATTGCGAACGCATCGTTTCCCGGGCACACCGGAGGGCCGCGCCGGTGCGCAGGTCTGCGCGCGGGCGGTCAGGGGTGACCCGGGACTGGGCCCGGGGCAGCCATGGCATCCTCCAGGACGAAGTGGCGGGGGCAGCGTAGCAGCGGCACCCCGTTGTTGTCGGGTGTGTTTTGGTTGAGAGCGGTTCGGGAGTTTGTCTCAGCCAAATGCCCGACAGTCCGAAAAGCCGTACATGACGAGCATGACCATCGGCCGCAAGCTGATGCTGATCTTTGTCGGCATCGCCCTGGTCTTCGGGGCCGTGTGCACCGTCGCCTACCTGTCGGTCGACTCGCTCGTGTCGAACACCGGCAAGGTGCAGCACACATACGAGGTGCTCGGGCGCCTGGACGCGCTCAACTCCAGCCTCAAGGACGCCGAGACGGGGCAGCGCGGCTACCTCATCACCGGCGAGGACGCCTACCTGGCGCCATACACGCAGGCATTGACGGATTTGCGGGCGGAGCAGGCCAAGCTGCGCTCGCTCACCGCCGACAACGCCAAGCAGCAGCAGCGCCTCGACCAGCTCGCCCCGCTCGTCACATCGAAGCTGGACGAACTGAAACAGACTATCGACCTGCGCCGGGCCCAGGGCTTCGAGGCCGCGCAGAAGGTCGTGCTGACCAACGCCGGCAAGGCCGTGATGGACCAGATCCGCACGCTGACCACGGCGATGTACGACGAGGAGGCCGGCCTGCTGTCCGTGCGCGCGGCCGCCGCCAGCAGCGCCGAGACGCGCACGAAGACGTCGATCATCATCGGTGTGGTCGTCCTGCTCGTGGGGATGACGGCGGCCGGAACGATGATCACGCGGCAGACGAGCCGCCGGGTCAACCGGGTGCGCGCCACGATCACGGCGCTGGCCGGCGGGAACCTGACCGCGTCGACCCACCTGACCAGCAATGACGAGTTCGGCCAGATGGGCCGCGACCTCGACACGGCGATGGAGTCGGTCCGGGCCACCATTCGAGACTTGGCGGGTACCGCCGGCACGCTCTCCGGTGCCGCGGAACACCTGTCGAAGGTCAGCGGCGACCTGAACCTGGGCGCGGACGAGGCCTCGGGCAAGGCGACGTCGGCCGCGCACGCCGCCGACGAGGTCCACGTGAACATCCAGTCGGTCGCGGCCGGCGCCGAGGAGATGACCGCGTCGATCCAGGAGATCGCCACCACCTCGTCCCGGGCCGCGGACGTCGCCAACCAGTCGCTGGACATCGCCCGCACCGCCACCGGGCAGCTGACCACGCTCGGCCAGTCCAGCGCCGAGATCGGCGAGGTCGTCCGGCTGATCACCTCGATCGCGGAGCAGACCAACCTGCTCGCGCTCAACGCCACCATCGAGGCGGCCCGCGCCGGTGACGCCGGCAAGGGGTTCGCGGTCGTGGCGAGCGAGGTCAAGGACCTGGCCCAGGAGACGGCCCGGGCCACCGAGGACATCACGAAGCGGATCGGTGCGATCCAGGCCGGCAGCGACGGCGCCAGTGCGGCGATGCAGCGCATCGAGGAGGTGATCGGGCAGCTGACCGAGTTCAGCCACACGATCGCCGCCGCCGTCGAGGAGCAGTCCGCGACGACGAACGAGATGACGCGCTCGATCAACGACGCCGCCCGCGGCGCCGGGGAGGTGCAGGCGAACTTCTCGGCCGTGGCCCAGGTGACCTCGGCCACGTCGACTTCGGCTCGCTCCAGCCAGGGCGCCGCCGATGACCTGTCCGGACTGGCGGACCGGCTCAACGGCATGGTCGCCAAGTTCACCTACTGATCACCGGCCTCAGGGCCCGCACGAATCCGCGAGGCAGCAGTGACCGTTGTGCACACCGGGCCCTATGAGATGTCCCGCCCCGACCTGGCCGAGGCCCGCGACTCCCTGCACCGGCTCTACGGCGCCGGCACCGAGCCGCTGTGGGCCGACCTGCTGCGCACGGCCCAGCTCTCCGGCCGCGAGACCGACCCCGAGTCGCTGGACCGCCTCGTCGCCGCGATGCTGGCGGCCGACCCGGTGACCGCCCTGTGCGGCCGCAGCCTCGCGATCCGCGCGGCCACGTTCGTCCGGCTGACCGCGGTCCACGACCTGATCCGGGCCCGCGAGCGCGAACTCGACCAGCCGGGCCCGGTTCCCGGCGCTGAGCAGGGGTAACCCACGTTCATGAACGGGCACCGCGAGAAGATCGCCAACCTGGACCGGATGCGCGGCCTGGCCGCCTACGACCTGTTCGATCCGCGCCTGCACGACCGGCTGCAGGCCATCTGCCGCCGCAGCGCCGAGCGGGTGGGCGTGCCGATCGCGGCCGTGCAGGCGGTCCTCAACACGGCCACGGCCACCCTCGCCGCCTCCGACCGCGAGCACGACCTGATGACCTCCGGCGGCGGCCCGAACGAATTCGCGTTCTGCCCGCAGGTGGTGCTCGACGACGCCCCGTACATCGCCGGGGACCTGCAGCGCGACCCGCGGCACGCCGACAACCCGGTCGTGCAGGCGGGCCTGGTCCGCGCCTACGCGGGCATCCCGCTGCGCCTGCCGTCCGGCCACGTCCTGGGCGCGCACTGCGTGATGAGCGACGAGCCGCGCACGTTCACCGACGCCGACATCGCCGCCCTCACCGCCGCCGCCGACGAGGTCGTCGAAACCATTCGCGAATACGAACTCGACTACTCACACTAGGGTGCCTCCCGGATCTACCCGGGACGACGCCCATGAAGACACCACGCTCCGGCCGCCTGAGCTCCGGTTCGCGGCCGCCGGCGCGCCGCGGCCATCCACACACGATCCCCGCGATCCGGTCAGATGATGCCGAGCCGCTGGGCGCGCAGGACGGTGCTCAGCCGGTCGGTGGGTGTGCAGTTTGCGCTGCAGGTTCTCCTGTCCCGCGGTGTGATCCGGTGCGCGGTGGCCAGGTCGGCGGCCGCTTGCGTGGGTAGCTCGCCGCGCCAGCGCCGGAGCGTCTCCAGGTGCCCGTCGAGCCGGGTGAGCACCGGCTGGAGCCGCGTGAGGTACGCCTGCTGCCGGCCGGTGAAGCGGGCCTCGGGGCGGCCGAGGATCAGGAACCGGAAGCCGCCGCGCGCGACGGACAGCGGCACACCCACGCACTCGGTGACGTCGCGGAGCTGCGCGCGGGCCGCCGCATACCGGGGCGACGTGCGCCAGCCGCAGTCGTCCGGCACGTCCTGAAGGGTCCGGGTCCGCCGCTCCCCGAGCCGGCCATAGTGGCGGACCAGGGGGTGCGCGGCCGACTCGCGCTCGCTCATGGCGACGCCTTCCACCCAGGCGGGCCACACCGACAGGCGGCGGGCGGCGGCGCCGGGCCGGCCGATGTCGAACACACCGGCCAGCGTGGCGTCGACGGAGCCGGTCAGCTCGGCGGCCACCCGCGGCCACGCCGACCGGCCCTCGTCGACGTCGGTGATCGCGCCGACGACAAGGTCGAGCATCCGCTCGTAGTCACGCGCCGGCAGCATCGCACCCGGACCGGCCCGCACCGGGCTACCTGCTCAACCCGCGCAACTTCGGCACGGCCAGCGAGTACGCAATCGCGGTCAGCCCCTGGCACGGACAGGTGCATTACGCGGTCGGCGGCGCGATGGCCAAGGTCGAGGTCTCCCCGGCCGCGGCGAACTTCTGGTGCTGGCACGCGTTCGTGGACGAGCTGTACTGGGCGTGGCAGGAAGCGACTCCGTATCAAAGCTTCCGCTGGCAGACCGGGACCGCGCTGCACGAGACGGACGACACGTTCGAGTTCGAGGTGGCGGCCGACCGCGACGTGTTCGCCGTCAAGAAGTCGAACACCGGCTCGATGACGACCGAGCTGCACATCCTGTCGGCGGCCGGCGGTTATGGGTGCTTCGACCGGCAGACGAGGACCGCGCTGCATCGCACGCCTGGGGCCCAGTTCCAGTTTGCGCTCGGCCGCGACCGGGACGTCTTCGCGATCAAGCGCAACGGGACGGGGACGCACCGCACCGAGCTCCACGTTCTCCGGCATTGACATCGGCGATCAGATAAATCGTATTGTGGACACCATCACGTGCCACTGCCTGGGCATCGCGCATTTATTGCCATGAAAGGGACCGATTTCTAGATTCAACTTTGCAACTGGGTTTTCCGGGTCGAGACTGGCGACGATATTCCGCCATTCCGCTGACGAACGGAGACCCATGTCCAGACGACGCGGCGTGGTCGCGGCGGCGGCGTTAGCCACCGTCCTCGGCTCGCTCACCCTGCCGGGCAGCGCATCGGCCGCCCCGGCCACCAGCACCAGGCACGTGCAGAAGGTCGGGACCGGCTCCTACAAGGTGACCGGCACCGGCTCCGGCGAGCCCGCCGCGATCAGCACCGAGCTTCCCCGCGACGCCGGCCCGGAGGCCAACGAACTGGCCCGCGCGGCGAACCGGCGATCGCCCGGCGCGCACCGCAGCCTGGCCGGCGGCCACGCCGCCGGGCCGGCCGGGCCCGCCACCTCCGGCGGGGTGATCCGCAACGGCCCGCAGCTGCTGCGCGGTTTCGACGGGCTCAACCAGCGCGACCAGCGCACCGCCAACAACGGCAACCAGTTCACGATCGAACCGCCGGACCAGGCGCTGTGTGTCGGCAACGGGCACATCGTGGAGGCCGTCAACGACGCGTTCCGGGTGTTCAACGCCGACGGTACCGGCCAGACCGGGGTCGTCGACCTCAACACCTTCTACGGGTACCCGCCGGTGCTCGACCGCACGACCGGCGTCTACGGCCCCGAGCTGACCGACCCCACGTGTTTGTTCGACCCGACAACTCGGCAGTTCTTCCTGGTCGTGCTCACCCTCGAGTCCACTGAGGACGGCGAACTGACCGGGGCCAACCACCTCGACATCGCGGTGGCCGCCGACCCGACGGGGACCTGGAACATCTACCGGCTCGACGTCACCGACGACGGCACCAGCGGTACCCCGGTGCACCCTAACTGCCCGTGCATCGGCGACTACCCGCACATCGGCGTCGACGCCAACGGCTTCTACATCACCACGAACGAGTACGCGTTCTTCGGCACCGAGTACAACAGCGCCCAGGTCTACGCGTTCTCGAAGCGCGCCCTGGCCCGCGGCGACGCCGACGTGCTCGTCACCCAGCTCGACACCACCGCCGCCGACCGGGGCCGCAACGGCTTCACCGTCTGGCCCGCACAGTCGCCGGTCGCGTCGGACTACGAGCGGTCGGCCGGCGGCACGGAGTACTTCCTGTCCTCCAATGCCGCCGAGGAGGCGACGGGCACGGACGAGTACACCTCGGACAGCATTGTGACCTGGGCCTTGACCGGCACCAGGTCCCTGGACAGCCCGCGGCCGAACCTGAGCCTGAGCAACACCAGGGTCGGCGTCCAGCGATACTCGCTGCCACCCGCGGCGAACCAGAAGCCGGGCCCGGCACCGCTGTTGGAGTGTCTCAACGACGACCCGTGCGCCACGTTCCTGCTCGGCGCGCCCGACCCGTTCAAGCCGGAGACCCTGGCCGCCCTGGACAGCAACGACACCCGCATGCAGCAGGTCACCTATACGGGCGGCCGGCTGTACGGCGCGCTGGACACGGCGGTGAGCGTCGGCGGCGCCACGAAGGCCGGCGTCGGCTGGTACATCGTGCGCCCGGCCCTGCGCGGCAACAATGTGCGGGCCGACCTGACCGCACAGGGCCAGCTCGGCCTGGCCGGCAACAATCTCACCTACCCGGCGATCGGCGTCAATGCCAGGGGCCAGGGCGTCATGGCGTTCACGCTGGTCGGCGACGGCTACTTCCCGTCCGCGGCCTACTCCGCCTTCGACGGCCGCACCGGCGCCGGCGCAATTTACCTGGCCCGGGCCGGCCTGGGTCCGCAGGACGGCTTCACCGGCTACAAGGCCCTGTCCGGCAACCCGCCGCGGCCGCGGTGGGGCGACTACGGCGCCACCGCTGTCGACGGCAACAATATCTGGATCGCCAGCGAGTACATCGGCCAGACCTGCACCCTGGCCCAGTACGAGGCCACCCCGTTCGGCAGTTGCGGCGGCACCCGCACGGCCCTGGCGAACTGGGGCACGCGGATCAGCCTGATCAAACCGTGAGTGTGCGCGCCGGGTCGTCGTTCGGGCGGCCCGGCGCCACCGGTCAACGCAGCCCGCTGTCCAAGCGCCAGACGATTCGGGTGTACTGCCCTGAAGTCACCGAAACCGCCAGCCCGACCGGCCGCCGCGCCGCCGCCCCGCCCACGAGCACCGCCCGCAGCATGTACTCCCCAGCCGGCACCGCCACGGTGAACTCCCCGTGCGCGTCCGTGTCGACGGTGGCCACGACGTCCTGGGTGCCCGCGTCGAGCACCTCGAACCGAGCCGCCACCGCCGCGGCCGGGCAGGGCGGATCCCCCCGATCGACCGGACACGCGACCAGGACGGTCTGCCCATCGATCCCACTTGACTGCTTGGGCGAGCCAACGCCCGGGCCGGGACTCCCGCCCGGAGTCGGACGGCCGCTCGGAGCCGGGCTGAGACTCGGAGCCGGGCTCGCGCTCCGGGCCGCACCGGCGCCCTGAGCCGGAGTCACGCTCGGTGACGCGCATCCGCCCGCCGCGACCACCGCAAAGGCCGCGACCAGCACAACGACAAGTTGTCGGGGCATGACACTTGGACGCTACCACCGCCGGTCCGGTTCCAACGCCGGAAAGAACACCGACAAGTTGTCGGTGTTCCGGCGGCCGCGGCGGCGTGCGGGCTCAGCCGGGACCCGAGACGGTTTCGTCCGGCAGCACAGGTGCCGGGCCGCCAAGGTATACGCGACGGAGGCGCTCGCCGGGGCCGCGAACGCGCCGACGCGGTCGATGTGCAGCTCGTCCAGCAGGCCGTCCGCGCCTTCCTCCGCGCGTGTGTTTCCTATTGAAACGATCGGGAATGGCGACTATGGTCACGGCGTGCTCTCATCGATGCCCGTTTCTCGCCGTGCGGTGCTCACGACCGCCGCCGGTGCCGGTGCGGCCGCCGTCCTGATTCCGGCGCCGGCCGGTGCGTCCGTGCCCAAGGCCGACACGCTGCTCGAGTGGTACGACGTCACCGCGGCCACCATCGGCGTCATCACCGGGCCGCAGCAGGTGACCAACAGCCGAACCTGGGCCGTCGCCTGGATCGCGGCCGGGCGCGCGGTCGCCGCTGTCCGTCCGGGCGCCGAGGCCGAGCTCGCCCTGGCCGCCGCGGTCCACGAGACCCTGATCACCACCAACCCGGCGGCGGTGGCGACCCTCGACGCCGCGCTGGCGTCCACTGTGGCCCGGCTCAGCGTCCGCCGCCCGGAGCGCGCGGTCGCCGCCGGCGTCGACGCGGCCCGGGCGGTGCTGGGGGAGCGGGCCGGGGACGGCCTCGACCCGGCCTCGGTGAACCGGCCGTTCACGCCGCCGCCGGCCGCGCCCGGGGTGTGGCAGCCGACGCCGCCCGCGTTCGCCGCGGCCGTGCAGGCCGGGCAGGGCGACGGCCGCCCGTTCCTGGTCCGCAGCGTGGACCCGCTGCAGCCGGGCCCGCAGCCGGGCCTCACCAGCCCGATCTACCTGCGCGACCTGGCCGAGTCGCGGGCGATCGGGTCGCTCGACAGCGCCGTCCGAACGGCGCAGCAGACGGCGGTGGCCCGGTTCTGGTCGCAGACGTCCCTCAACGGCTTCACCGGTGCCCTGCGCACAACCGTTGCCCCGCAGGGCTCGCACGCCGCGGACCGGCGGCCGCCGGCCCAGCGGATCGCGCTGATCGCGGTGTTCCACGCGGCGACGATCGACGCGCAGATCACCACGTACAAGGCGAAGTACCGGTACCTGGCCTGGCGGCCGATCACCGCGATCCGCACCGGCGCCGTGTATCCGGACCCGGCCTGGACGACGCTGATCAACACGCCCGCGCACCCGGAGTACCCGTCCGGCCACACCACCTACGCGGGCGCGGCCCAGGCCGTGCTCGACACCCTCGCCGGGCCGCCGCGGGCCCCGTTCACCCTGACCAGCCCGGCCGCGGCCGACGTGACGCTGACGTACCGCCGCTGGTCCGACCTGACCCAGGACAACATCGACGCCAGGGTCTGGGAAGGCGTCCACTTCCGCCACACCGACGAGGTGGGGGCCGCGGTCGGCCGCCGCGCCGCCCAGGCCGCACTAGCGCGCTGGCGCGGCCGGACACTGTAAGGACACGGACATTGTGGTTCGGCTGATTCTCAGGATCGGCCGGGCACGATTGGCGCATGGACCGACGGACACTGCTCCTGGCGGCCGGCGCCGCCACCCTCGGCGGCTGTGGCGGCCCGGCCCCGGGACCGGCCGCCGCACCGGCGACGACACCGGCCGCCGGCTCGAGTGCTCCGGCCGGCCCGAGCGCCGCGGCGAGTCCGTCGGTGCCGACGAAGACACTGCCGCCCGAGGTCGCCAGCGGGCCGCGGGACCGGCCGGCGGTCGCGCTGACGTTCCACGGGCAGGGTGAGCCGGGTGTCGTCGGCGGCCTGCTCGACGCCCTCGCCGCCGAGCGGGTCAAGGTGACCGTCCTCGCCGTCGGCGTGTGGGTGCGCCAGCAGCCGAAGCTGGCCCAGCGGGTCGTCGCCGACGGCCACGAGCTGGGCAACCACACCCTCAACCACGCCGACATCAAGGCGATGAGCGACGACAAGACGTACACCGAAATCGTTGGTTGTGCGACCGCCCTGCAGGAGGTGGCCGGCGGGATCGGGCCCTGGTTCCGACCCTCGCAGACCCAGCACAGCACGGCGCGCATCCAGGCGCAGGCGGCCCGGGCCGGCTACGCGACCTGCCTGTCGTACGACGTCGACTCGCTGGACTACACCGACCCGGGCGCGGACGCGGTCGTGCGCACGACGCTGCAGGGGGTGCGCAACGGCTCCATCGTGAGCCTGCACTTCGGCCACGCCGGCACCGTCACCGCGATACCGAAGCTGCTCGCCGGCCTGCGTGAGCGCGGCCTGCGGCCGGTCACGGCCTCGGAGTTGTTCGCGTGAGCGGCCATAGGGCGAAGCGGAGTGGCTGTTCACGCGTTGTCTCGTCCGGTTTTTCGGCGCCGAAGGCTGCGGGGGTGCAGTCGTGACCGCCCGGCTGGTGACCGGGCGCATCGTCGCGGTCCTCGTGCTGATCGGGGCCTTCGTCGCGGCCTGCTCCGCGGCCAAGCCGGAGCCCGAGCACCCGGCCGGGCCGGGCGACGACAACGCCCCGGCCAACATGACCGGCATGCCCGGCATGAGCGGCGGCCCGGCGCCGAGCGGGAGCGCCGCGACCAATCCCGGCGCGGGGCTGCCCGGCATGCCGCCGCTGCTCGACGCGCACGACGTCTACGCCGCGGACCGGCCGGGCGCGCTGGCCGAGCAGGTCCGCAACGATCAGGTGCGGGTCTACGTGCCGAACCTCGGCAGCGACAGCGTGTCGGTCATCGACCCGGCCACGTTCAAGGTCATCAAGACGGTGCCGGTCGGCGGCGGCCCGCAGCACGTGGTGCCCGCGTGGGACCTGCGCACGCTGTGGGTGAACGACAACACCGGCAACAAGCTCGTCCCGATCGACCCGGCGACCGGCACGTTCGGCAAGGCGATTCCGGTCGACGACCCGTACAACCTGTACTTCACGCCCGACGGCAAGTATGCGATGGTCATGTCCGAGGCCCGGCACAAGATCGTGTTCCGGGATCCGCACACGATGGCGATCGTGAAGGAGCTGACCGTCAACTGCTCCGGGGTCAACCACGCCGACTTCTCCCCGGACGGCCGCTACTTCATCGCGACCTGCGAGTTCTCGGGAGACCTGATCAAGGTCGACGTGGTACGGCAAGAGGTCATCGGCCAGCTGCACCTGCCCAAGGACCACGCGATGCCGCAGGACATCAAGATCTCACCGGACGGCGGCACCTGGTACGTCGCCGACATGCAGACCTCCGGCGTCTGGATCCTCGACGGCGACCAGTTCAAGGTCCGCTCGTTCCTCGCCACCGGCGCCGGCGCGCACGGGCTCTACGTCAGCCGCGACTCGAAGTACCTGTACATCGCCAACCGCGGCGAGGGGTCCGTCTCGCTGCTGGACTTCGCCACGGGCGCGCTGAGCGCCAAGTGGAAGATCCCGGGCCGGGCCAGCCCCGACATGGGCGGCGTCTCGGCCGACGGCACGGTGCTGTGGCTGTCGGGCCGCTACGACGGCGAGGTCTACGCGCTGTCGACCGCGGACGGCCACCTCCTGGCCCGGATCAAGGTCGGCACCCAGCCGCACGGCCTGTGCATCTGGCCGCAGCCGGGCCGCTACTCCCTGGGCCACACCGGCATCCTGCGCTGAGTGCGGGACCGGGCCCGTCGTGCGCGCACGGCGGGCCCGCGACACCGGCGATCAGTGCGCCGCGAAGGCCTTGCGGTAGTCGCGGGGCGGGACGCCGCGGCGGCGGACGAACTGCTCGCGCAGGGTGGCGGCGGTGCCGAAGCCGACGCGCCGGGCCACCTCCTCGATCGACAGGCCGGCGGTCTCCAGGAGCTCCTCGGCCCGGTGCAGGCGCTGGCTGAGGACCCAGGCGTGCGGGGTCGAGCCGGTGGCGGCGGTGAAGCGGCGGGCGAAGGAGCGCTGGCTCATCAGGGCCCGGGACGCGAGGGTCTCCACGGTGAGCGGGCGGTCGAGGTTGTCGCGGGCCCAGGCCAGGACGCCGGCGAGCCGCTCGTCGTCGCAGTCGACGGGGACCGGGGCGGCGACGTACTGGGCCTGGCCGCCGTCGCGGTGCGGCGGGACGACCATGTCCCGGGCGATCTCGTTGGCGACGGCCGCGCCGAACTCGCGGCGCAGCAGGTAGAGACACATGTCGACGCCGGCCGCGCCGCCGGCGCCGGTGACGACCCGGCCCTCGTCGACGTAGAGGACCTCGGGCAGGACGGTGACGGCCGGGAACCGGGCCGCCATCGCCTCGGCCCAGCGCCAGTGGGTGGTGGCCCGGCGCCCGTCGAGGAGCCCGGCGGCGGCCAGGACGTAGGTGCCGGTGCAGTAGCCGGCGACGGTCGCGCCCCGCTCGTATGCGGCCCGGATCGCCGCCAGGGCCTCCGGGGCCGGCTCCCGGTCGAACGCGTCCCAGGACGTCACCAGCACCAGGTCGGCCCGGGCGAGGTGGTCGAGGCCGTGCTCGATCACCACCTTGAGGCCGCTGTCCGTGCGCAGCTGACCGGGACGGTCGGCGCAGACGGCGAAGTCGAAGCCGGGGCTGCCACGGTGGCGCCGGTCGTAGCCGAAGACCTCGCTGACGATGCCGATGCCGAGCGCGCCGGTGCCGTCGGCGACATAGGCGGCGACGCTGCTGAACGGGGTACCCACGCCACCATGATGGCAGAAAACCTGCGATCCTATGCAGGTCTGCCACTGTTGACTTCGGCGGCCGCGGCGCACGCTGAAGGCATGTTCGTCATCGACTGCCCGGCCCACCGCGCCCGCATGATCCTTCCCGTGGAGCGGATTCGGGGCCTGCACAACACCGACGCCGGGATCCTGCTGGACCTCGAGTGCTACTGCGGCCATGTCGCCCACATCCGTACCGGCCGGGCCCGCACCCCGGCGCCGCCCCTGATCCACTGATCCGTTCAGGCGGGGCGGCACCGGCCGGACGTCGTGATCTTCCGCCCGATCGCCGCGAGGATTCCGGGTTCGTGCTCACCTACGCTCTGGCTCGTGGCGTACCCGCTCCCCGCTCAGCCCTGGCTGGCCATCGACTACGGCACGTCCAACACCGTCGCGATGCTCGCCTGGCCCGACGGCCGGGTGCGGCCACTGCTCTTCGACAGCTCACCGCTGCTGCCGTCGGCCGTGTGTCTCGACGACGACGGCCGCCTGCTGACCGGCCGCGCCGCGCTGCGCAAGGCCCGCGTGGCCCCGCAGTCGTTCGAGCCCAACCCGAAGCGCCGCGTCGACGATGTGGAGCTGCTGCTGGGCGAGCGGTCCCTGCCGGTCGTCCGGCTGATCGGGGCCACCCTGGGCCGGGTCTGGCAGGAGGCGACCCGGACCTTGTCGACGCCGCCGACCGGTGTCGTCATCACCTGCCCGGTGGAGTGGGGCCCGGCCCGGCAGTCGGTCCTCGTCGACGCCGCCCGCGAGGCCGGCCTGCCCGCGATCACCCTGCTGCCGGAGCCGACGGCGGCCGCCACCTACTTCGCCACCGTCCTGGGCCGCGAGCTCGCGCCGGGCGGCTGCGTCGTCGTCTACGACCTGGGCGCGGGCACGTTCGACGTGTCCGTGGTCCGCCGCGGCGAACACGCCTTCGAACCGCTCGCCTACCGCGGTCTGGACGACTTCGGCGGCCTGGACCTGGACGAGATCGTCCTGTCGATCGTCGGCGACGTCATGCGGCGCTCCGCTCCCGACGACTGGCAGCGGCTGCGCAACCCGGGCACCGTCGCCGAGACCCGCGGCTTCCGCACCCTGTGGCAGGACGCGACGGAGGTCAAGGAGGCCCTGTCCGCCCAGGCCTCGGCCGCCCTCCTCGTGCCGCTGGCCGACCAGGACGTCATCGTCACCCGCGAACAGTTCGAGGAGCGGGCCCGGCCACGACTGGCCGACACGATCCGGATCACGACGCAGTGCATGCGCGAGTCCAGGGTCGCCCCGGAGCACCTCGCGGCCGTGTTCCTGGTCGGTGGCGCCAGCCGGATGCCGCTGGTCGCCACGATGCTGCACACCGCGACGGGCATCGCCCCGACGGTCCTCGACCAGCCGGAGCTGGTGGTGGCCGAGGGTGCACTGCGCTCGGTCGCGCTCCTCCCACCGGTCTCCGCCCCCCTGCCGGCCGCGCCGATCTCGCCGGTCTCACCGGTGGTCGGCCTCAGCTCACCGCCGGCCGGCCCGGTGTCCGCCGCTCCGATGTCGGCCCCCGTGACGGTCATGTCCCCGCCCGGCCCGTTCCCGCCCGGCCCGTTCCCGCCACAGACGACGGGCCCGTTCGGCACCTACCCGGGCGTGCCGGCCGAGGTGTCACCGCCCGCGCCGCCCCCGCCGCCCGCCGGCCGCCCGGACGAGTTCGGCACCCGACCGGCGAAGCCCGTGGCCCGCGCGATCGTGCTCGCGCTGCTCGGACTGGCCGCGATCATCCTCGGCATGGCCGTGGCGTTCGACATCGTGCACTTCGACCACTACGACTACTCCAAGAAGACGCACGAGGCGGATGAAGCCACGGTCGCGCTCATGCTGATCTCGCTGCCGGGCGCCCTGCTGGTGAGCTGGGCGATCCGCACCGTCGCGCCGCTGCTGCGGCGGGGCCGCCTGCTCATCGACGAGACGGGCCTGCGGCTGCTGAGCCAGGACCCGATCGTCGAGCTGCGCTGGCGGGCCGCCGCCTGGTGGGTGAGCGGACTGATCCTCGTCGTGGTGTCGGCGTCGTACGTCAAGTACTGGATGAACGGCGACGGCGACGGCCCGTACCTGCTGCTGCCGTGCGCGGCCGGCCTGCTCGGCGCCTTGCTCGGCGTGGTCAGGCAGCTGCGCCTCCGCGGCCGGCGCCGGCACTGGCTGGACCGCTGGCGCGAAGCGAACGCCACCGACCCGTCGGCCGCCGTCGAGATCGACGCCCTACGCTGGCCGGAGATCCAGACCGTCGCCGTCCAGCGGGTCAGCATCGGCCGCCACCAATCGCTCATCGCCGTGCCCACCGACCGCACCACCCTGACCGGCCCGGCGGCCGCGCACCGCCGGACCGTGCTCAACGGCACCGCATTCGTGTTCGCCGACCTCGCCGCGGTCGGCCTGCCGCCCAAGGCGGTCCGGACCGCCCTGGGCCGCCACAGCGGCGGCCGTTTCACCATCACGATCGGCCATTGACCGACCGCGCGAACTGCGAGAGGGCAATTCCTTGGCCTCGGTCCGCGGTGGTCCGGACCGTTCCTCCCGGGAGACTCGGGCCGGGGCCCAGCTTCACCGGCCCTGGCCCTGCGACTTCGCGTTTGGTAACGCCGGCGCTATCGCGCCGAACGTCCCCGCTGGCGCGTCGGACGTTGTCGTCCCCGCCGCTGGCGCGTCGGGATTCGGCGAAGCGGATTTAGGAGCAGCGGAATTAGGTGCAGTGGACTACTCGAGCAGGGTTACCAGCACCGGGTGAACGGCCGCCGGGCGCAGGTTCAGCGCTTCGAACGAGTCGGGTGCGGCCCACAGCAGCGCGAAGCTGTTGTCCGGGCCGTTCGCCACGGCCTCGGGGCCGGACAGGACCGGCACGCCGGTGACGTCGGCCATCAGGAAATAATGGCCGGTGCGGCCGCGCTCCTCGCCGGTCCACACCCGCCGGCCGACGCGGCCCCGAAGACCCGTCTCCTCGGCGAGCTCCCGCACCGCCGCCGCCTCCGCACTCTCGCCGGCTTCGACGTGCCCTCCAGGCAGTACCGCATAATGATGCCCTTGGCAGTCAGGACCGTCCCAGCCCCGCTCCTCGCACATGACACACCCGACGGCCGACGACCGCCGCAGAAAACGCTTGATCACCAACACCCGGCCGGCTTCGACCACGACCGCGACCGCCCTGGGAATCCGCACCACCGCACTGTCCCGCCCCATCGCCGGTGGGCCACGACCCCGCGCCGGTCTCCGCCGGATACGGTCGGCGGATGCGTGAGGTGCAGCTGTCGGCGGGACGGGTCGTGCAGTACGGGCACTGGGGGCGGCCGGTGCTCGTCTTCCCGTCCGAAGGCGGGAGCGCCCACGAGTATGCCGAGCGGGGCATGGTGCAGGCGTTGTCGCCGCTCATCGAGGGCGGACGGATCAAGGTGTACTGCCTCGACGCCCGCGATGCCGAGTCGTGGTCGGCGCTGCATCGGCCCGTCGAGGAGCGGGCGCGGCGGCATGCGGAGTTCGAGGCGTGGGTCGTCGGCGAGGTCGTACCGTTCGTGCACGACGACACCGGGCCCGAGATCATCGTGACCGGGTCCTCGCTCGGGGCCTACCACGCCCTGAACCTGGCCCTGCGCCACGCCCACCTGTTCCCGCAGGCGATCTGCCTGTCCGGCAACTACGACGTCGGCACCTGGTCGGCGTGGGGCGAGCGCGGCGACGCCACATACTTCAACAACCCCGCCGACTACGTTCCCGGGCTGCACGGCGCGCACCTCGACTGGCTGCGCTCGCGGCTGTCGCTGGTACTGGTGTGCGGGCAGGGCCAGTGGGAGGACACGACCGGCGCGCTCGTGCAGACCCGGCGGATGGCGGGGCTGCTGCACGACAAGACGATCCCCTGCGAGCTCGACGTGTGGGGTCCACAGTGGCCGCACGACTGGCAATCGTGGCAGGCACAGATCGCCAAGCACCTGCCCCGCTTCTGCTGAGACCGGCCCCGGACCGTCGGGTCCGTATGCTGGCACCGTGATCACCTGCGTCGTGCACTACACCATCGACCCGGCCCAGATCGACGCGTTCGAGCGGTTCGCCCGCGAGTGGATGCGGCTCGTGGTCAAGCACGGCGGCGTCCACCACGGCTACTTCCTGCCCGCCGAGGGCGCCAGCGACCGGGCCGAGGCGCTGTTCAGCTTCGAGAGCCTGGCCGCCTACGAGCGGTACCGCGCCCGCTTCGCCACGGACCCCGAGTTCCTCGCCGCCGACCGGATCCGCGACGAGTCCGGCTGCGTCCTGCGCTACGACCGCACCTTCATGCGCCCCCTCCTGCCGAGCTGACCGGCCGGTCCCCGCGAACCGCCGGGCCGATACGGAGCACCGCCGAACGGCGCGGAGTCCGTAGCCGGCCCGCCGTCCACGGCTCGACGTCATGCCGGTAGTGGCCGTCCCGGTGATCGATCGTCATCCGGGCCGGGTAGCCGTGTCTCGTTGGTCCCAGAAGGGTTCGGCGGGCGACAATGGTTGCCGTGCTGAACCGGCTCCGCTCGTTCGTCGACGGTGTGCGAGCGACACCCAGCCTGATGCGCGCCACCCGCACCGGCGACCCCGCGGCGCTCGACCGGGCCGTCGCACTGCTCGAGCGGGCGGCGGCCGGGCACGACCGGGCCGTCTACCAGATGCACCTGTGTGCCGTGCTGCGCCTGCGGTACGACCGGCACGGCGACCCGGCCGACCTCGAGCGCGCGATCGCCGCCGGCCGCGCCGCGGTGGACGGCACCCCGCCCGGGCACTTCGGCCGGCCGCTGTGCCTGACGAACCTGGCCCTCGCCCTGCGGGCCCGGTTCAGCGAGCGCGGCGAACCGGCCGACCTGGACGCGGCCGTGGCGGCGGGCGAGGAGGCCCTGGCCGCCGCCTCGCCCATGGACCGTGACCGGCCCAAGTACCTGACCAACCTCAGCGTCGCGCTCCGGGTCCGGTTCGCACACGCGGGCAACGCCGCCGACCTGGACCGGGCCATCGACCTGAGCGCCGCGGCCGTGCCCGGCAGCCGCCCCGCACAGGTCGCCGGCCGCCTGTCCAACCTGGCCATGGCGCTGCGGGCCCGGTTCGACCGGACCGCCGACCCGGCCGACCTGGACCACGCCGTCGCGGTGGCCGGAGCCGCGCTGACGGCGGCGCCGCCGGGCCACCCCGGCCGCGCCGACGTCGCGTCGAATCTGGGGTTCGCGCTGGTACGCCGCTTTGGCCGCACCGGTGACGCGACCGACCTGGACGAGGCGGCCGAGGCGCTCCGCGCGGCGATCGAGGCGACCCCGGCCGAGCACCCCGCCACCGCGAGCTACCAGTCCAGTTTCAGCGCGGCCCTGCGGACCCGGTTCGAGCGGACCGGCGACCTCACCGACCTCGAGGCGGCGGTCGCGGCGGCCCGGACGGCGGCCGCGGCCACCGCGGTCAACGACACTGACCGGGCGGTGTACCTCTCCAGCCTCGGCGCCGCGCTGGAGATCCGCTTCAGCCGGCTCGGCGAACGCGCCGACCTGGACGAGGCCATCGAGATCGGCCGGTCCGTGCTCGACGCCGTCGCCGTGCGCCGCACCGACCGCCCGGACCGGCTGGTGGAGCTGGCCATCATGCTGCACCACCGGTTCGAGCTGACCGGCGACCGGCCCGACATCGACGAGGCGGTCCGACTCGGCCGGGCCGCGCTGGACGCCACCGCCGACGGTCGAGCGGACCGCACCGCCCCGCTCACCAGCCTCGCGAACGCGCTCATGGCCCGATACGAGCAGACGGGCGACCCGGCCGACCTCGACGACGCGCTGGACCTGCGCCACGCCACCGTCGCGGCCGCCCCCGCCGACGACCCCGACCGCCCGATCTACCTGTCCAACCTGGGCAACACGCTGCTGACCCGGTTCGAGCGGACCCACGCGCCGGAGGCCCTCGAGGACGCCGTCGCGGCCGGAGCGGCCGCCGTGGACGCCACCCCCGCCGACCACCCGGCCCGGGCGAAGCGCCTGAACAACCTCGCCGTCGCCCACCGACGCCGGTTCGCGTTTACCGGCGACCCGGCCGCCGCCGCATCGGCCAGGGCCGCCTGGCACGAGGCGACAACCGTGGCGAGCGCACCCACGACGATCCGGGTCGCCGCGGCCCAGGCCTGGGGCACGCTGTCCGCCGGCCAACGGCAATGGCCGGACGCGACCAACGGCTACGCCGCCGCGGTCGGCCTGCTGCCGCTGCTGGTGTGGCGGGGTGTGAGCCGCCCCAGCCACGAACGGCTGCTCGGGGAGTGGAGCGGCCTGGCCGCCGACGCCACCGCCAGCGCCCTGGCCACCGATCGTCGCGACCGCGCGGTCGAACTGTCGGAGCAGGGAAGAAGCGTCCTGTGGTCGCGCCTGCTGGAAACCCGGACCGACCTGGACGACCTCCACCGGTCCCACCCCGCGCTGGCCACCCGCCTCGCCGACACCCGCGCCGCCCTGGACACCCCACTCCCGGCGACAACAACGAAGCCGAGAGCCACGGCGGAGCTCCAGCCGCGGACCGGCCCTGAGGACTGACGGCCGTCCGGGCCGTTCGTGGCTACCAGCCGTGCAGTGCCAGGGTGTCGCCGCGGCTGATGGCGCTCAGGGCCTGGGTCACGTAGTCGACGACGTCCGGGGGCAGGGCGCCGGCGTCGGCCCAGCGCAGTTCGGTGCACTTGTCGGGTTCGGCGATGCTCGGCTCGCCGATCCAGTGGGACACGTGGAAGAACAGGTGCAGGTACTCGAAGTCGGCGGCGTGCTCCGGGGCGGCATGCAGGACGAGGGCGAGGCGGCAGGCGTCCGGGACGACTTCGATGCCGAGCTCTTCGCGCAGTTCGCGGCACAGGCCGGTGATGGCGTCCTCGCCGCCGTCGAGGTGACCGGCGGGCAGGGCGAGCCGGCCGTTGCGGTGGCTGGTGCCGGCGCGGCGCAGGAGTAGGACGGCATTGTTGTCGTGCAGGATGCCGTGGACGGCTACGGCGGCGCGGAAAGGGTCGTACGGCATCGGTCGACCCTATCGGCGCGCGAGCGCCGCCGTTACCAGACGCGGAGTCGCAGGGCCAGGGCCGGCGAAGCTGGGCCCCGGCCCGAGTCTCCCGGGAGGAACGGTCCGGACCACCGCGGACCGGGGCCAAAACCGGCGATGCCGCCTGCGGCACGTGATCAGCGCTCGACCACGTTGCGCAGCTCCGCCCCGTCCAGCAGGGCGGCGAGATTCTCGACGATGAGGGCGGCCGCACCGATGGGCCGCCCGCCCGCCGCGTGCGGTGTGATGATGACATTCGGCTCGTCCCACAGCCCGGAGCCGGCCGGCAGCGGCTCGGTCTCGAACACGTCGAGCGCCGCCCCCGCCACCCGCCCCGCCCGCACGGCGTCGAGGAGGGCCGGTTCGTCGACGGTGGCGCCCCGGCCCACGTTGATGACCCACGCGTGGGCGGGCAGGAGGGCGAGCTGCTCGGCGCCGAGAGCGTGTTTGGTCTCGTCCGTGGCCGGCAGGATCATGACCAGGACGTCGGTCTCGGGCAGCACCTTGGGCAGCTCGGCCGTGCTCAGCACCGTGAACCCGGCGCGCTCGCCGGCGTGGCGGGCGATACCCGTGACCTGCGCGCCGAGCGCGGCCAGGTGTGGGGCCAGGGTCGTGGCGATACCCCCGAAGCCCCAGATCGTGACCTTGGCCCCGCGCAGCGTCCGGAACGTCCCGGTGGGCGCGACGGGCTGCAGTCCGCCGAGCTCACCGGCCCAGCGGTGCCCGACCTGGGCCCTCACCAGCAGGTTCAGCCGCCGGGCGGCGGCGAGGATCAGGCCCAGGGCGTGCTCGCTCACCGTCAGGTCGTGCAGGCTGCGGCCGGAGGTGATGACGACGTCGACCGCGAACCCGGCCGCGACGACGGCGTCCGGCCCGGCCGCGAGGGTCTGAATCCACCGCAGCCGGTGCAGCCGCCGCGCGGCGTCGCGCAGCTGATCCCCGGGGTTGCCCCAGACGACGAGCACTTCGGCGTCGGTGTGCTCCTCGGGGATGGGCGCGGTGATGGAGTACCGAATCGCCTCGACCCCCGGCGGCACCTCGAGGTCCAGGTCGACACTGTCCGGCAGCAGCAGTTTCATGCCACATGTATATCGCCCGGGTCAGTCCCGGCCGCCGCCGTGTCGTGTTCATCGACGGTTCACCGTGCGGACACCCTGCGGCGGGGCTACGTTGCGGTCTGTATGTATCGGCCGGCGAGAGAAGGAGCCGTGTCATGTCCGACGAGAGCAGGCCGCGGTCGCGGCGATGGGTGCTCACCACGGTCGCGGCCGCGCTGGTGGCCGCGTTAGCGGGCGGTGGGATCACGTATGCCGCCGTCACCGCGGAGCCGGCGATCAAGACGTTCACGCCGCGGTCCGAGCGGGACATCACCAACATCGACGTGCTGCGGCAGCAGATTCGCAACTACTACGGTGATCCGCTCGGCACCGGGGTGTCGGCGGCGGACAGCAACTACGCCAAGGAGGCCCGGGGTGTGGCGGGCGACGGGCGGCGGTGGCTCGAGGCGCGGCACCATGTCCGCGGGACCAAGGCCGTCGTGTTCGACGTCGATGACACCGCGCTGCTGACGTGGAACTACGAGGTGTTCAGCAACTGGGCGTTCAACCCGGCCACCAACGCGCAGTTCGTGACCGAGCAGCGGTTCCCGGCCGTGCCCGGGATGGTGGAGCTGGCGCGGACGGCCGAGCGGGAGGGGTACACCATCATCTTCCTGACCGGACGGGGAGCCGCGCAGGAGGCGGCGACGCTCGGCAACCTGACCGCCGACGGGATCGGTGTCGACGCCGGGTTCCCCAAGCCGGCCACGCTCAGTGACGGCGAGGACGGGCTGTTCACCAAGCCCGCCGTCGCCGACTACCCGGACTACCTGAAGGCCGCCTGCGCCGCCGACCCGAACGGGTCCTGCACCACCGTGCATTACAAGTCGGCCACGCGCGCGCACATCGAGTCGCTCGGCTACGACATCGTCGGCAACTTCGGCGACCAGTACAGCGACCTGCAGGGCGGCCACGCCGACCGCACGTTCAAGCTGCCCAACCCCAACTACTTCCTGCCCTGACCGGGACCGCCGGCCGCCCGCGATGGCCGGGCGGCCGGCGGCTGCCACCCACCCGCGCACCATGGCCGGGCGGCCGGCGCCTGCCACCCACCCGCGCACCATGGCCGGGCGGCCGGCGCCTGCCACCCGCAGTGATCAAGCAGCTCCGGGCGATTCGACGAATGCGCAGCTAGACGAATTTCGGCCGCCCCCGTGCAGGATACGCACGGTGACAATTCAATAATGCCGACGCATTTTGCAGGAGCATCAAACAAATCCGCGTCGCTTTCCATGGGCCGTTGGAAAACGTTTTCTGAGCGCGCCCGGACGGCGGCCGGGCGTGGCCATTCGGCAATCCGGGATTGGCCGAACGGCCGCCCGGTGTCTCGCACCAATGGGCCCGGCCAGCCACAGTTTGATCACGGCATTGACGGATGGCCAGGTGCGGTCTAGCTTGATGATCGGTTTCCCGCCGCGGATAACAATGCAATGTCGGCTGACCGCAATGGCATCTCCGACCCCGGGAAGCATCGCATTGTCTTGAGGTTGCCGGCATCGAGGCCGGCATCGGCGTGGAGGTACGGGGCGGTCCATGGCCAGACACAGACACGCTATTTCCGCGCGCCCGGGCGGCGGCGGCACGATCAACGGCCGGCTGACCCGCATCCTCGCGTTGCCGCTGCTCGCGGTGCTGGTGCTGCTGGGCGTCGTCGTGTTCGACGACATCGGCGAGTTTCGCACCGCCCGGGACACCCGCGAGGCGGTCGCCGTTGCCGTGCCGACCCGGGCCCTCGTCCAGAGCCTGCAGGACGAGCGCGGACTGAGCAGCGCGGTGCTCGTCGGCAACCCCTCCTTCAAGACCGAGCTGCCGCCCGCCCGCAAACAGGTGGACACGCAGCGCGCCGACGTCGCGCGCCTGGCGGACCGGGACGTCACCGGGGCCGGGCCGCTGCGCACGGCGCTGGCCGCACTGTCCGGTCTGGACGGCATCCGCGCCCAGGTCGACGCGGCCACGATCACCCGGGCGGCCGCCGTCGAGTTCTACACCGCTCGCATCACCGGGCTGCTGACGGTGGACTTCGGGCTGGACCGGTCGGCGGACAGCGTGCTGCGCCGCGGCTACTCGGCGTGGAGCCACACCAGTCAGACCACCGAGGCGCTGTCCCTGGAGAAGGCCTATCTCCTCGGCATCATCACCAACGGATCCTTCAAGCCCGGGGAGTACGAGCAGTACGCCGTCCAGCGGGCCACCCTGAGGGCGGGCGTGACCACGGCCGTGTTCATGAACGCCGAGCAGAAGGCGCAGTCCGACAAGGTGCTGGCCACCGACGCGTCCAAGCAGATGGCGCAGATGGACGCGGCCGCCGCCCAGGGCGCCGACGGCCGCCAGCTGAACCTCGACCCGCAGCGGTGGTGGGCGGCGGCCTCCGGGCTGACCGCCGGCATCCTGGAGCTGGAGCGGCTCATCGGCCGTGACATCCAGAACCGGGCGCAGGAGCTGGAGGACGCCGCGTTCCGCCGCCTCGGCATCCTGCTGGGCATCGTCGGTGCCGCCATCGTCGGCGCGATCCTGCTGATGATCGTCGCCGCCCGGTCGATCACCCGGCCGCTGGGCCTGCTGGTCGACGAGGCCGACGCGCTCGCCACCCGGCGCCTGCCCGACGCCGTCGCGCGTGTCCAGGCCGCGGCCGAAGACGAAAAGCTCGAACCTCCGCCGCCGGTACGGGTGCCACGCCGCGCCGGCCCCGAAATCCAGCTCGTGGCCGAGGCGCTCGATCGAGTACAAGCGACGGCTTATGCTCTCGCCACTGAGCAGGCCATCATGCGCCGCACCACCACGGAGTCCCTGGCCAACCTGGGCCGGCGCAACCAGAACCTGCTGCGCCGCCAGATCGGGTTCATCACCAAGCTGGAGCGCGAGGAGAGCGACCCGTCGGACCTGGCCAACCTGTTCGAACTGGACCATCTCGCCACCCGCATGCGCCGCAACGCCGAAAGCCTCCTGGTCCTCGCCGGCGAGGAGAGCCCGCGACCCTGGTCGGAGCCGCTGACCACCGCCGACGTCATCCGCGCGGCGGTGTCCGAAGTGGAGGACTACCGGCGGGTGTCGCTGCGCCGCATCGACGACGCGCACGTCGCCGGGGCCCACGTCAGCGGCCTCGCGCACATGATCGCGGAGCTGGTCGAGAACGCGCTCGCGTTCTCCTCGCCCGACGTCGACGTGGAGATCCAGGGCCGCTACCTCGGCGACCGGTACCTGATCGCGATCAGCGACCAGGGCGTCGGCATGAAACCCGACGACCTGGCCCGCGCCAACGGCCGGCTGCGGGGCGAGGAGAGCTTCGTCCTCGCCCCGACCCGCTACCTCGGGCACTGGGTGGTCGGCAAGCTGGCCCAGCAGATGTCGGTCGACGTGCAGCTGACCCAGTCGCCGGTCGTCGGCACCACGGCCCGCGTCATCCTGCCGCCGTCGATGCTTGTCGCGCCGAGCGCGATCGAAGGGGTCACGGTGGCCCGGGCCCCGCAGCCGGCCGCCGGCGCCCCGCGGTTCGTGCCGATCGCGCCCCTGGCCATCGAGCGGGCCGCCGCGCAGGTCGCCGCCGGGCCGACCGGCCCGTCGCCGACCGGCTTGTCGCCGAGCGGTTCGTCGCGGGCGCCGGTGGTGGTGGAGTACGTCGCGGTACCCGAGGCCGACGAGCACACCGACGAGGCCCCGGTGAGCGCGCTCGACCTGCTGGAGCGCACCCGCAACGGGCTGGTCAAGCGCCCGGCCCGGAAGAAGGCCGCGAACGCGGCGCCGGTCGCGGTCAAGGAGCCGGCCCCGGTCGAGCGGCCCGAGGCCATGGACGAGTCACCGGATCAGGTGCGCAGCCGCCTGACGTCACTGCAGGCGGGTGTGGCCCGCGGCCGGGCCGAGCGGGCAACGGAGGAGACCGATGATGAGCGTTGACGCGCAGACCGAGGCCAACCAGTTCAACTGGATGCTGGCCAACTTCGTCCGCGACACCGACGGTGTCCGCGACGCGGTCGCCGTGTCCTCGGACGGCCTGCTGATCGCGACGTCGGAGGGTCTGGACCGGGTCGGTGCCGACCAGTTGGCGGCCATCGTGTCGAGCATGTCCAGTCTCGGCCGGAGCGCGTCGAAGAAGTACGACTTCGACGGCTTGAAACTCATCATGATCGAGATGCGGCGGGGCTTCCTGCTCGTGTCGGCCATCAACGGTGGCTCGTGTCTCGGCGCGCTCGCCGAGAGCGGCTGCGACCTGGGCCTGATCGGCTACGAGATCGCGGTGCTGGCGGACCGGTTCGGCGACCTGCTGACGCCCGCCCTGATCTCCGAGTCCCGCCGGTCCCTACCCCAGTGAGCCGCCGCCATGGCTGATTACGGCCCCCGGCTGCCCGACCCGCGGATGATCCCGGTCTGGGAGCCACCCACCTCGGCCCCGCGGCCGCCGGCTCCGGCCCCCGGACCGGTCGACGCCACGGCCGAGCCCGACGACGTGTTCCTCCGGCCGTTCATGCTCACCGGCGGCCGGACCCGGCCGCTGCAGGACGGCCTGCGCATCGAGACGATGGTGTCCGCGCCGCCGGCCGCCCTGTCCGCGCCGCTGCGCTTCGAGCTGCGCCGGATCGTGGAGCTGTGCCAGACGCCGCTGTCCGTGGCCGAGATCGCGGTCCGGCTCGGCGTGCCCCTCGGCGTGGCCCGGGTGCTCGTCGCCGACCTGGTCGCCGACGGGTACGTGTCGTTCGCCAAGGTCGAAGAACTGCCCATGGATGTGCTCGAGAAATTGAGGGACCGTGTCCGCGCGCTCTGACCGCACCGAGCCGCCGATCTCCGTGAAGATCGTCATCAGTGGCGGCTTCGGGGTCGGCAAGACCACGTTCGTCGGTGCCATCTCCGAGATCGAGCCGCTGGTCACCGAGGCCTCGATGACTGAGGCTTCGATCGGCGTCGACGACCTGAGCGGCGTGTCCGGCAAGACGACCACGACGGTCGCCCTGGACTTCGGCCGCATCACTTTGGACAAGAGCCTGCTGTTGTACCTGTTCGGCACGCCCGGCCAGGACCGGTTCTCGTTCCTCTGGGACGACCTGGTCGACGGCGCGCTCGGAGCGGTCGTGCTGCTCGACACCCGCCGCATCGAGGACTGCTTCGCCGCGCTCGACTACTTCGAGGAGCGCGACATCCCGCTGCTGATCGCCGTGAACAACTTCGACCGCGCCCGCCGCTTCGACCTCGACGAGGTCCGGGAGGCCCTCGGCGCCGCCGACCACATCCCGATCCTGGAGTGCGACGCCCGCGCCCGCGGCTCGGTCAAGCAGGTCCTCGTCGAACTCGTCGAGCAGATCATCGCCAAGCGCCTGGCCCGCACCCCCTGACGCCCCTCACCGCGGCCGCGGGTCGCCCGACGGCTGCCGCGGGTCGCCCGACGGCTGCCGCGGGTTGCCCGACGGCTGCCGCGGGTTGCCCGACAGGTTGCCGCAGGGCTGTTGCGGGTGGGCCCAGGGCTATCGCTGGTCGCCCCACGGCTGTCGCGCGGCCCAGTCGGCGAACGTCAACGCGCGGCCGGCCCGCAGCGCTATCGCGGTCGCGGGGTCGACCGCCGGCCGCGTCCGGGACAGCCACTCGACGAGCTGGAACCAGTGTTCACCGGCGGCCCGGACCGCGGGCCCCGGCAGCTGCCGGTAGGTGACGGGCCGGCCGATCGCGGCGGCGAGGGACTCGGCCATCGCGGTGCGGGTGAGCATCTCGGTGGCCAGGTCGACGCGGCGGGCCGGCAGCGCGTCCGGCGTCGTCAGCGCCGTCTCGGCGATTGCGGCGTAGTCCTCGAGCGCGATGCTCGGCACCGGCAGGTCGGCCGGGACGCCGTCGACCAGCACACCGCCGGCGAGCGCGGCGAGCGACTCCGGGAGCAGCACCATCTCGAAGAACCCGGCCGGCCCCAGCACCGTGTTGGCCGGGCCGGCGGCCAGCACCACCTGCTCGATGCGCGCTTTGGTGTCGAAGTGCGCCACGCCGGTACCGCGATCCGCGAGCGCGCCCGAGGAGAACACCACCCGCACGCCGGCGTCGGTCGCGGCCCGGGTGATCGCGAGCCCGGCGGCGATCTCGTCGGCCGGGTCGTCGGTCGCGGTGGTCACGGCGAACACCGCGGCCGTGCCGGCGACCGCCCGGGCGAGGGACGCGCCGTCGTGCAGATCTCCGGCCACGACCTGCGCCCCGGCCGCCGCGAGCCGCCGGGCCGCGGCCGACCCCCGATCGCGGGTCAGCGCCCGGACGGCCGTTCCGGAGGCCAGCAGCCGGCTCGCGACCGCGCCGCCCTGCCGCCCGGTGGCGCCGACAACGAGGATGTGTTCGCCCATGGCGTCCTCCGAATTGACACTACGCAGCTTATATTGAATATGAAGGTAGTATCG
The DNA here is from genome assembly GCF_044454505.1 of Dactylosporangium sp. NPDC051541. Classification (NCBI taxonomy): domain Bacteria; kingdom Bacillati; phylum Actinomycetota; class Actinomycetes; order Micromonosporales; family Micromonosporaceae; genus Dactylosporangium; species Dactylosporangium sp. NPDC051541. The sequence goes on along the minus strand of NZ_JBITDU010000002.1, from coordinate 1,286,926 downwards.
CCGGCGATGGCCGTCAAGCAACCCCGCGGGTACAGCAGCGCACGCCGGACCGAACGCGCCCAGGAAACCCGGGCGGCGATCCTGCGCGCCGCCCGCGACCGCTTCATCGCCCACGGCTACGCCGCGACCGCCGTCCGGGACATCGCCGAGGACGCGGGCGTCGCCTTCCCCACGGTCTACGCGGCCGTCGGCAACAAGGTCGCGCTCCTGGCCGCCGTCTTCGACATCGCCGTCGCCGGCGACGACGAACCCGTGGCGCTCGCCGACCGCGAGTTCGTCCGCGCGGCCGAGGCCGACCCCGACCCGCGCGTCCTGCTGCGCACGTTCACGCACCAGGTCATCACGGCCGGCACGCGCGTCGCCCCCATCCTGGCCGTCATCGACGAGGCCGCCCTGAGCAGCCCGCAGATCGCGACCCTGGCCGAGCGGACCCGGGCCGGCCTGCTCGCCGGCACCACCCGCCTCGCCCAGAACCTCGCCGACCGCGGCGCACTGCGCCCCGGCCTGGACGTCCCACCCGCCGCCGACATCCTGTGGATGCTGGCCGGCGGCATCGTGCAGCAGTCCCTCATCGACCGCCGCGGCTGGACCGCCGAGGCCGCCGAGGACTGGCTCTACGACGCCCTCGACCGGCTCCTGCTGCGCCCCTGAGGCTCCTCATCCCGCACGAGCGGCGGCCGTCGGGTGTCCGCGGACCGGGCTTCAGGAGTTGGCGGTCGTCGGGTGTCCGCGGACCGGGCTCCAGGAGCGGCGGTCGTCGGGCGTGCGCGGACCGGGCTTCAGGAGTTGGCGGTCGTCGGGCGTGCGCGGACCGGGCTTCAGGAGCGGCGGTCGTCAGGCGTCCGTAGGCCGGCGAAGACGATCGCGAGCACCCGCGCCTGCTGCTCGGCATCCCAGCCGCCGGCCAGGGCGCCCTGGCACAGGCTGGTCAGCAAGGCCATGACCTGCGGCAGTTCCACCTGGCGGGCGACGGTGCCCGCGCGATGAGCGTGGCCGAGCAGCCGCTCGACCGCGTGGTCGAGTCGCTGCACCGCGTCGGCGAGACCGACCTCGACACCTTCCCGGTCGAGCAGGTCGGCCACCCGCCGCTTCATGGCGGCCTGCTCCACCATGCGCTCGAAGAAGGTGAACAGGGCGGTCCCGCGCCCGGGCGTCCGGTCGAGCGCGTCGAGCTGCGCGAGCAGCCGGGCCAGCCGATCCTCGGTGATGGCCGCGACCAGATCCTGCTTCGTCGGGAAGTGCCGGAAGACGGTGCCGACGGCGAGTCCGGCGCGGCGCGCGACCTCCTCCGTCGAGGCCGCGGTGCCGAGTTCGCTGAACACCTGGTCGGCGCGTTGGCGACCACCGGTGGGTCGGTCGTCGCGCCGGTCATCGCGGTCCTCGACGTCCATGATGGACAGATCGCGCGCTGGCGCGAGTACCACAACATCGCGGCCCTCCTCGGGCCGGAGTCCCGCTGAGCCCGGTGGCTCCGCCGCGAGCGGGCATCGTCCGGACCCGCACGGACGTGGCGACCTGTGCCGCCGGGCGAGCCGCTGCGGTCCGCGGCCCGAAGGAGGTGCCGACGACGAGCGCGAGCGGCCTCGGCCCGGTCCGCCCGGCGGGCGGCGGCGGCGTGGTCGCGTCCGGGTCGCGATAACGCCAGGCGGCCGGGACGGCCGATTGCGAGCGCGGCGCGAACATGCCCCACGGCGGCAGCGGTACCCCCGGCGCCTAAATGTAAGGGTCGGTGATCTCGCGGAGCCGGGCCAATGTGTCGCGGAGCTGGGTCAGGCGCCGGGCGCCGATGTGCCCGGCCCACTCGGCCTCGACCTCGGCCACGACCGCCGCCGCGATCTCCCCGGCCCGGTGGCCGCGTTCGGCGATGTGGACCAGGCGGGCCCGGGCGTCGGCCGGGTCCGGCCCCCGGCGCGCATACCCGGCCCGCTCCAGCTGGTCGACCAGGAACCCCGCGGTCTGCTTGGTCACCTGCGCCTGCTCGGCCAGCTCGCTCAGGCGGGTGCCGTGCGGCCCGATCCGCTGGAAGATCCGCGCCTGCGCCGGCGTGATGTCGAAGCCGGCGGTGCCGAGCGCGTCGAGGACCCGCTGCTCCATCGCCCGGTAGGCCACGAAGAGCAGCACCCCGACGTTCACCGGTTCGGCCATCGCCGTCCTCCTTGACATTCGGTCAGATCCTCTGACTAAATTGGTCAGAGGATCGTACCAACCGGGAGGGGGCGGGGATGGACCGGGAGGCGAGCTGGCAGGCGATCGCCCGGCAGCGGCGAGACCTCGCCGACCTGCTGGACGGGCTGTCCGCCACCGAATGGGAGCGGCCGTCCCTGTGCGCGGGCTGGCGGGTGCGGGACGTCGCGGCGCACGTCGCCCTGGCGCCGCAGCCGCCGGGCGCGTGGGCGATGGCCGTCGACGCGGCCCGGGCCGGGGGCCGGTTCCACAAGCTCAACCACGACGTGTCCGTCCGGCACGCGCGGCGCCCGGTCGCGGACCTCGTCGACGAGCTGCGCCGGCACGCCGACAGCCGGCGGCTGCCGATCGTCACGAACTACCGCAACATCCTCTTCGACGTCCTCGTCCACGCGCAGGACATCGCCGTGCCGCTGGGCCGGCCGCTGCCGATGCCGGCCGGCGCGGCGTCCGCGGCCGCGTCGCGGGTGTGGAGCATGGGCTGGCCGTTCTGGGCCCGGCGGCGCCTGCGCGGGGTGCGGCTCGTCGCCACGGATGCGGACTGGGCGGCCGGCGACGGCCCGGAGGTGACCGGCCCCATCGACGCGCTGCTGCTGTTCATGACCGGGCGCGCGGCCGCGCGGCCCCGCCTCACCGGCGCCGGCCTGGCCCGCGTCGGCTGACCCGCGGCGCGGAGCGGGAGCACCCGGGCGCGGGGTGGGAGCGGGCCGGTTGCCGGCATCAGGAGCACGCCCAGGTGTGCCGATGCTCATCCCGACCGGTTTCCGACGGACGGGTGGGCACAGCATGGCGGCACGGCGGAGCGTGGCAGGGATCGCGGCGATGGTCGCCGGCGTGGCGGGGGTGGCGGTCGCCGCACCGAGCGCCTACGCGGCGGACGCCGTCGTGTCCAAGGGCCGCGCGGCGACCGCGTCGGCCGGCACCGCGGCGCGCGCCGTCGACGGCCAGCCCGCGACGACGTGGACGAGCACCGGCCGCGCGGCGCAGTGGCTGCGGGTCGACCTCGGGGCCGCGACCGCCGTCAGCCGCATCCGGCTGTCCTGGGCCGCCGCCTACGCCGGCACCTACCGCCTCGAAGCCTCGGCCGACGGCAGCACCTGGACATCGCTGTACGCCACGAAGACCGGCAACGGCAAGACCGACGACCTCACCGCCCTGCAGGGCACCGCGCGGTTCGTGCGCCTGACGGCCACCCCGCGCACCACCAAGGGCCTCGCGCTCGGCGAGCTGGAGATCTTCGGCCACAAGCCGGAGTCGGCGCCCACACCGCTGCCGGTGCCGGTGCCGAAGGGGGCGGACCTCACGGCCGACGTCGCCATGCGGCTCGTCTCCTCGGCCGAGAACTCCAGCCTCGACTGGCGCTCTCAGTACCAGTACATCGAGGACATCGGCGACGGGCGCGGGTACACCGGCGGCATCATCGGCTTCTGCTCCGGCACCGGCGACATGCTCGAGGTCGTCGAGGCCTACACCACCGCCGTCCCCGGCAACGCTCTGGCGAAGTACCTCCCGGCCCTGCGCAGTGTCAACGGCACCGCCGCGCACACGGGTCTCGGCACCGCGTTCGAGGCCGCCTGGAGGACCGCGGCGACCGATCCCGCGTTCCAGGAGGCCCAGAACGAGGAGCGGGATCGGGTGTACTTCAACCCGGCGCTCGCCCAGGCCAAAGCCGACGGACTGCGGGCACTGGGCCAGTTCGCCTACTTCGACGCGTACGTCATGCACGGTCCCGGCAACGACGCCGCGAGCTTCGGCGGCATCCGCAAGGCGGCGCTGGCCAAGGCGAAGAGCCCGGCCCAGGGCGGCGACGAGGCCGCGTACCTGACCGCGTTCCTCGACGCCCGGGTCGCCGCGATGCGCACCGAGGAGGCCCACAGCGACACCAGCCGCGTCGACACCGCCCAGCGGGTCTTCCTCACCAACGGCAACCTGGACCTGCGTCTGCCGCTGTCCTGGAAGGTCTACGGCGACCCGTACACCATCGCCGCCTGACGACCCGGGCTCCGCGCGGTGGATCAGCTCCAGTCCGGGACGACCGCCCCGTCGGCTCCGACCCGCATCCGCAGCTCCGCCCCGGCCACCATGCTCGCCACCCGCTTTAGCGGCACCCCGAACCGCGCCGGCACCGACACCGGCGCCCGGCCGTCGAACTCCAGATGCAGCCGGACGTCGAACACCGGACGTCCGGCCGCGTCGTATTCGAGGCTCGGCGTGGCCCCGAGCACCACACCCCGGCCCACCGTCCCGACCGGCGCCATCGGCCGTGCCGGTGGCGCCTGCGGCCGCGCGTGCATCGTCACCACCGGCACCGGCATGATCGGCGCGTCCATCGGCCCCGGCGGGCGGTCGAGGTCCAGCAGCACCCGCTCCCGATCCTCCGGGTCGACCCGCACCGGAACCTGACCGCCGGCCGACAGCCGCGCCCACCGCAGCCGCGGCACCAGGTCCTTCACGGTCGTGGTGTAGGCCCCGTGCACCGTCGTCACGACCGCCAGCCGCAGCTCCAGCTGCGCAACCCCGCTGTATTCGGTGCCCGTCTCCCGCATCGTCAGCACCCGCGCGTAGCCGGTGACGCCGCCGCTCAGGACCCGCCGGGCCCGCCGGTACGACCGCATCGCCCACCACCCGAGCAGCCCCGACGGCACCGCCAGGGCCCCCACCACCAGCCCGATGGTGCGGGTGGTGCCCGGCCCGCCCCCGCTGGTCGGAATCGCCCCCGTCAGCAGCCCGGCCGAGCACACCGCCGCCACGACGGCGACCACGAGCATCGTGACGGCGGCACCGCGACTCCAGGTCATACCGGAGATCATCCCCACCGCCCGCCCACGGCACAGTCAACTTTTCAACGCTCGGCGGGGCGGAGCTCGATGTGGCGGAACACCGGCAGCAGCGATGCGGCGAGCATGGCCAACGCGGCGACGGTACCCCCCGACAGCGCGACCGCCGCCGAGCCGAACGCGGCCGCCAGGACGGGCGCCGACAGCTGCCCGAGCGGGAAGGACACGAACGACCAGAACTCGTCGTGGGCGCCGACCCGGGACAGCAGCCGTTCGGAGATGTGGGTGTAGTTGACGGTCTCCCACGCGACGGTGAAGAGCTCGGTGGCCACCCCGGCCAGCAACGACGCGGCGGCCAGCCAGGCGATACCCGCGCCGGCGCCGAGCAGGACCAGCGGCAGGGCGGCCAGGGCCATCGCGGCCAGCACCGGCCGCATCGGCCGTCGCATCAGCGGCACGTGGACCAGCACGACGCTGGCGAGCAGCGCCCCGACTCCCTGCGCGCTGAGCACCAGGCCCCAGCCGGTCGCGCCGATCGTGTGGAAGGCGATGACCGGGCCGAGGACCTGCCAGACGCCCCGGTCGGTGGCGTTGAAGACGGCGAAGGCCAGGGTCACCGACCAGATCCACGGCTGCGACGCGAAGTAGGTCCAGCCTTCCCGCAGGTCGCTGAGCATGGTCGGGGCGTCACCGGCCCGCTTCGGCGGCTCGGGCATCGCGATCCGGGCGAAGCAGGCGGCGGCGAGCAGGAACGAGACGGCGTCGGCGGCGATCGCCCAGCCGCCGCCGACGGACGCGGTGAGCAGCCCGGCGCCGGCCGGTCCGAGGATCCGGGCGAGGTTGCCGGCCGAGGCGAGCAATGAACTGGCCCGCTGCAGGCCGCGCCCGGAGGCCAGGTTGGACACGATGCCGCGCAGCACGGGCGTGGTGAGCCCCTGGAACACGCCGTTGCCGACCGCGAACGGCAGCAGCAGCGCCGGGTGCTGGTCGGTGAGCAGCAGGACCGCGACCCCGGCCTGGCTCAGACCGGCGCCGAGGCTCGTCAGCGACAGCACGGTGGAGCGCCGGTAGCGGTCGGCGATGCCACCGCCGAACAGCATGGTCGCCACCGTCGCGACCATCGCGGTGCCGACGACCGCGGACACCCACCCGGCGCTGCCGGTGCGTCCGAGGACCCCGAACGCCAGCGCGACCGGCGCCATGGCGCTGCCGGCCAGCGAGATCGACCGCCCGGCGAAGTACCACCGGAAGGGCGCCGAACGCAGCGGCCGGGAACCGTCAGGACCGGCAGACGCCATGCCCGAGCCAGGCGTCGATGCCGGCCAGCGCCGACGCGACGAGGTCGCCGGGCGCCCCGCTGTGCCGCAGTGAGGTCCGCGCGCACTCGGCCAGCCGCGTGGCGTCGAGGCCGATGCCGTCCCGGGCCCGGGTGTATTCGGTGAGCAGGTCCGTGTCGAACAGCAGCGGGTCGTCGGCGTTGATGCTGGCCGGCACGCCCCGGGCGAGCAGCGCCGGGAGGGGGTGCCCGGCGAGTGCGGGGACCACGGACAGCATCACGTTGCTGGTCGGGCACACGTCGAGGGCGACGTCGCCGGCCGCCAGCCGGTCGAGCAGCGCCGGGTCGGCGATCGCCGCCACACCGTGCATGATCCGGTCGGCGCCGAGGACCTCGACCGCGTCCCGGACCGCGGCGGCACCGGTCAGCTCCCCGGCGTGGGGGACGGCGAGGAGGCCACCCGCACGGGCGATGGCGAACGCTTCGGCGAACAGTGGGCCCGGCGCCGCGGCCTCGTCGCCGTCGAGCCCGAACCCGACGACACCGTCGCCCCGGCGGCGCACCGCGAGCCGCGCCAGCGCCACGGCCTCGTCCGGCGACCGGCCGCGGTTGGCCGCCACGATCAGCCCGAAGCCCACGCCGTGGCGATCCTGCGCGGCCCGCCCGGCGTCGAGCACCACGTCGAGCACGTCGGCGTCCGCGCCGAGGCGGGCACCGAACAGCCCGGGCCACATCGACGGCTCCACCCAGACCGCCCCGGCCCGGGCGGCGTCCTCGACGACCTCATCGACGAGGCGTCGCGCGTCCGCCGGTGTCCGCAGGCACGCGGCCGCGGCGGTGATGGTCTCGGTGAACGCCGCGAAGGACCCGTATCCGCTGGGTAGCCGGGCGACGACCCCGGCCCGGGCAGCCAGCTCCAGCAACGTCGAGCGGCGCATCGCCCCGTCGAGATGGATGTGCAGGTGAGCCTTCGGCAGCGCGGCGAGCGCGCGACTGGCTTTCATCCCGGCATGATCCCACGCCGCACCGCCGCCCGGCCGCCCCGAAGCCGGTCGGCGCGACCGCTCCCGTCGGCCTACCATCGGTGACGTGATCCCGACCTATCGCAAGCAGGTGCAGCCGTTCGTCTGGGACGGCGTCGAGGTCCTGGCCTACAAGGAGCAGGACGGCACCCACCGCGCCGTGACGCGGCAGGTGCTCACCGGGGCCGAGCACGGCCAGGGCACGTCGCTGCGATACTTCGAGGTCGGGCCGGGCGGACACACGACGCTGGAGCGGCACGAGCACACGCACGTCGTCATCCCGATCCGGGGCGGCGGCACCGCCCTCGTCGTCGACCGGATCGTGCCCCTCGCCGCGCACGACGTGGTGTTCGTGCCGAGCTGGGGCTGGCACCAGTTCCGGGCGGCGGACGACGAGCCACTCGGATTCCTGTGCGCGGTCACGGTGGAGCGCGACCGGCCGGTCCTGCCAACTGCGCAAGATTTGGGGGTACTGCGTGCAGACCCGCACATCGCCGCGTTCATCCGCGTCTGAAGGGCGTCAGCGGGTCGCGGCCACCAACCGTTCGGCCGCGCGGCGCGGGTCGTCGCCGCGGCGCAGGTCGCCACCGATCAGGAACATGGTGTCCGGACCGTAGTCGGCCAGCAGCTCCGGCGCCCGCTCGATCGTCATGCCACCGCCCGGGGCCGGCAGCATCGCCGGGACGTCGTGCAGCGGGCGGCGGGCCGCGTCGGCGATCGCCAGGCACTGGTCGCGGGTGAAGCTGAACCGGCCGCCCCAGCTCGGGAAGATGCCGGCGTCGGCGCCGGCCAGCCGCAGCAGCGTGCCGAACAGCACGTCGGGGGCGATACCGTGGGAGCCGGCCGCGGTGAAGCCGCCCAGGAACGACGGGTGGGCGAGGACGATACCGCCCGGGAAGACCTCGGCCGCGTGGGCCAGCGCTCCGAACCCGGCGATGCCCGGCATGACGAGCACACCGTCGGCACCGGCGTCGCGGGCGAAGCGGACCTGGTCGGCGAAGCGGGCCGCGCTGCCGTTGACGACCGGGAGGTACACACCGGAGCCGCCCTTCCTGACCGCCTCGGCGATGCGCGGGACGCGTTCGGCGAACGGTGCCCACGGCTGGTCGGCCAGGCCCTGATCCTCCTTGATGACGTGCAGGCCGCCGGCGGCGAGCTCGAAGGCCAGCGCGGCCAGCTGCTCCGCGGTCATCCCGACCGGTTTCAGCGCGGTCGCCAGCAGCGCGCCCCGCGGCTCGCCGACCCGGGCCCGCACGCCGGCCAGGCCGAGCCGCGGCCCGGGCAGCGCGGCCGCCAGCGCCGCCGGCAGCTCGACGTCGATCAGGCGCACACCGTCCTGCAGTGACACGTTGCCCAGCAGCAGCACCAGCAGCTGCCCGAGCTCGCCGCCGGCCAGGTCCACCGGATAGTCCACAGTGGCCAGTGCCGGCCGCCCGGCGCGCGGCTCGACGGAGCGGACGTGGGCCAGGGAGTCGCGCACGGCGTTGGCCGGTGCGAGCTCGGTCGGCAGCTCGTGGCTCTGCTCCACCGCGACGAGCCCGGCCCGCGCGGCCGGGTCGTCGCCGGTGATCTCGTAGACGGCGGTGATGACGCTCGTGCTCGGCATGCATGTATTCAACACGGGAGCACGCGATATGGGCACCGGACGGTGCCGCCCGGGGGTGTCCCCAAGATCCTGGAGCGGCCGGGCCGGGGAGCACGCGGCCGGCCCGGCGGAGCTGGCCCAGGTCGCCGCCGACATCGCCGCCGACCAGGTCTTCAAGGTCACCATCGGCCGCGCCGCCGAGCGAGACCGTGGCGACGCGGCCGCGGCGCACGCCGGTATGGGCGCGCCGTCGCAGTGGCAGCGCGGCGCTGTGGCCAGTGCTCCTCGCAGTGCTGTAACCGTGTGCCGCTATGGCCAGTGCTCCTCGCGGCGCTGTAACCGTGTGCCGCTGTAACCGTGTGCCGCTGTGGCCCTGCGGCGCTGTGGCCATGCGGTGCTCTAGCTATGCGGTGCTCGTTGCGGTCCTGTGGCCAGACGGCGCTGTAGCCGTACGCCGCTGTGGCCGTGCGGTGTTGTGGCCGTGCGGTGTTGTGGCCGTGCGTGTGGGCCTGAGCGGAGCGCCTCTCGTCGGTCGCTCGATGTCCCGGTCCGCCGTTCGAGCTCCATTGCGAGTTCCGGCCCACTGTGGTGGAATACGTTTTCCCCCAACGCGGCTCGGAGCTGTACACCCCGCTCAGCCCCGTTCGTCGCCGCATCCGCCACCGCGCCGCGACGAGCTCCAGCCGTGCCACACCGGACCTCCCGTCTGCGAGGAGCCGCCATGTCCGCCCTGCCCTCTGAACCGCTGCGCGTGCCCGGGCCGCCACCCCGCCGCCGGCGCCGGCCGGTCGCCGCCGTCGCCGCCGTGGCCGTCATCGCGAGCGGCCTGCTCGCCGGGGTCGCCGCACCCGCCCACGCGGCCAACGTGACGTACTACGTCGACGCCACGGCCGGCGCCGACGCCAACAGCGGCCTCGACCAGTCCCACCCGTGGAAGAGCCTCGGCAAGGTCAACGCCACGACGTTCGGCGCCGGCGACCGCATCCTGCTCAAGGCCGGCAGCACCTGGACCGGGCAACTGTGGCCGAAAGGCTCAGGCGCGGCCGGCGCGCCGATCGTCATCGACTCCTACGGCAGCGGGGCCAAGCCGCGCGTCAACGGGGGCGGCACGGTGGCCGACGCCGTGCGGCTGTTCAACCAGGAGTACTGGACGATCCGCGACATCGAGGTGACCAACGCCGCCCCGGCGACCGGCACCGCGGGCGCGAACCTCGGCGACTTCCGCGGCATCCACATCAGCGGGGACAACAGCCAGACCCTGGACGGGTTCCTCGTCGACGCCGTCGCCGTGCACGACGTCACCGGCCGGGTGAACTGGATCGGTGGCGACACCGCCGACAACGCCCCCGGTGTCACCTTCCAGACCGGCTGGGACGCGTCGAAGCGGACCGGCGGCATCGTCATCGACACGACGGTACCCACCGTGGGCGCGCCGCCGAGCACCCCGACCATCATCAACGACGCCGTGGTGCAGCACTCCACGATCACCAACACGTCGTTCGCCGGCATCGTCGTCAAGCAGTACACCGGCTCCAGTTCCGGTGCGGTGGCGACCGGCTGGGGCACCCGGACCAGCGCCGGCGACACGAAGTTCCGGCCGCACACCAACATCGTGATCCGCGACAACTACATCGCCCAGGCCGGCACGGCCTACGGCTGCAACGGCATCTACCTGACCGATGTGCGCGGCGGCACGATCGAACGCAACGTGGTCGACCGGGCCGGCACGTCGGGCATCGAGACGTACTTCGCCGACAATGTCACGATCCAGTTCAACGAGGTCTTCGGCACGACGCAGAAGGCCGGGGGAGCGGACAGCAACGGCATCGACACCGACAAGGGCACGACCGGGCAGCTCGTGCAGTACAACTACGTCCACGGCAACGGCGACGGCATCCTGTTGTGCCAGTTCGCGTTCGGCAACGTGGTGGTGCGCTACAACGTGCTCGCCGGCAACCAGCGCTACCAGCTCTACCTGCACTCCGACCGGGCCGCGACCGCGCAGATCTACAACAACACGATCTACAACGACGCCAGCTCGAGTCTGATCTACGGCTACGGCGACGGCCTCACCGCCACCTACGCCATCTCCGCCAACATCCTGTACTCCACCAGGGCCAACGCCGCGCTGTCCACGAGCGGCACGATCACGTACACCAGCAACCTGTACGGCGGCGCGACGCTTCCCGTGCCCGCGGGCGACACCCGGGCCGTCGTGGCGGACCCGCGGTTCGTGTCCGCGCCGATCAACGCACCGTCCGGCACGGCGGGCACCGGACCGGCGCTCGACGCGGCGCTGGAGCTGCGGGTGGCGGCCGACTCCCCGGCGGTGAACGCCGGTGTCACCATCGGCGGCAACGGCGGCCGTGACTACGCGGGCAACCCGCTGTACAACGGCGCACCGGACATCGGTGCGTTCGAGCAGCCCGGCGGCACCACGACGCCCGTCACGACGCGGCACACCTTCGACGCCCTGCCGGTCGGCCCGCTGGCCGGCGGTACCGAGGGCCTGGCGGTCAGCACCGCGGGCGGCTCCGTCGCGGTCGTCGCCGTGCCGGGCGCGACCGACCGGAGCGTGCGGCTGACCAGGACCGCGAACAGCGGCAGCACCAGCGTGTCGCAGACCTTCAGCCCGGCCCTGACCGGCACGGTGACGGTCGAGACGAACGTGATGCGCGAGTCGGCCTACGTCTCCGGCAACGACTACTTCGCCATCCCGTACCTCCGTGGATCGAGCGGTCTCAACGCGGTCAGCGTGGCGATGACGAAGAACACCATCGTGGCGTACTCCGGGACCAGCCTGGTCACCGTCGGCTCCTACACGCCCGGCCGCTGGTACAACGTGCGGGTGGTCGTCAGTACCCCCGCCGCGTCCTTCGATCTGTTCCTCGACGGCGTGCTGGTGCTGGACAACGCCGCCGTCCGCAATCCGCTGCCTGGCCTCGCCCAGATCGACTACTACGCGAACAGCACCAACTACGGCAGCGTCGTCATCGACGACATCGCGGTCACCGCCACACCCTGAGCCGGTGCCGGAATACGTTTACCACCCCGCCGCCGTAAGTTCCACCGCCGTACCGCAATGTCGATGACCCTCGATTGACAGTTTCATTGACGGTCGTAAGGATGCTGACACATGAGGAGGAACGCCATGTCAGCATCCGATCGGTGGGCGCGCCGCACACGCGCCCACCTGGCCGCCGTCACCGGGGTCGTCGTCACCGCCGGTATCGCCGCGGTCACCCTGGCCACGGCCGCCAGCGCGGCGAGCGGCTGCCAGGTCGCGTACACCACGAACACCTGGTCCGGCGGCTTCACCGCGAACATCGCCATCACGAACCTCGGCTCGCCGCTCACCGGCTGGACCCTCGCCTTCACGCTGCCGGGCGGCGAGACGGTGGGCCAGGGCTGGAGCGCCACCTTCGACCAGTCCGGTCCGAACGTGACCGCCGCCAGCGCGTCCTACAACGGCTCCCTCGCCACGAACGCCAGCACCGGCATCGGCTTCAACGGCACCTTCTCCGGCGCGGACTATCCGGGCGACCCGACGGGTTTCACGCTCAACGGCACGGCCTGCACCGGTTCTGTCCCCACGGCGCCCGCGAGCCCGACGCCGTCGCGCACATCGAGCCCCACCGCGACCGTCAGCGCGAGCCCGAGCCCCACGCCTTCGTCGGGCTCCGCCGGCCCGGCGGTGCAGAACGACGTCTTCTGGAAGGACACCGCCGGCAACCCGATCTACTCGCAGGGCGGCGGGGTGCTGAAGGTCGGCACCACCTACTACTGGTACGGCGCGAAGTACAACGGCGCCGTCACGTATTACAACAACCCCGGCGCCGGCAAGAACGGCGACACCTCGTTCAACGCGATCACCGCGTACTCCTCCACCGACCTGGTGCACTGGAAGTTCGAGGGTAACGTCCTGACCGCCGCCGACCTCGGGGGCGCGGGCTGGGTGGGCCGCATCGGCGTCGCGCGCAACCCCGCCACCGGCAAGTACGTGCTGATCTCCCAGCTCGACAGCGAGCTGGTGTTCGCCACCAGCAGCACCCCCAACGGCCACTTCACCAAGGCCGCCACCCAGTCGACCATCGCCAACGTCGTCAACGACATGTCCGGCGACCAGTCGGTCTTCGTCGACGACGACGGACAGGCCTACCTGGCGTTCAGCAACCGCAGCGGCCGCAGCCACCTGTATGTGGCCCGGCTGCGCCCGTCGGACTTCCTGCAGGTGGAGCCGGCCGTGAACATCGCCAACAGCTCGGCCGGCGGGCGCGAAGGCAACATCATGTTCAAGCACGCCGGCACCTACTACTTCTGCTCATCCGACCTGCACGGCTGGAACGCCTCGCACACGTACTGCATCACGTCGTCGAAGGTCGCGAGCGGGTACTCGGCGGAGTTCGTGATGCCGGGCACGGACGCCGACTTCTCGCACGTCACGCAGACCGGCCTGGCGTTCGCGGTCAACGGCTCGGCCGGATCGTTCGTCGTCTTCGGCGGCGACCGCTGGAGCGACTTCGCCGGCAACGGCATCGGCTACAACGACTGGATGCCGGTCACCTTCAACGGTACGACCCCCGTCTTCCACTCGCTCAGCCAGTGGAGCGTCGACGCCGCCGCCGGCACCTGGTCCGTCGGCGGCGGCAACAACTACGTGCTCAACCCGAGCGTGGAGGCCGACCGCGTCGCGCAGAGCACGATGGCCGGCTGGACGAGCTCGGCGAACGTCGCCAACCACGCGGGCGGCCACACCGGCCGCTGGTCCATGGCGCAGTCCGCGTCCTCGGCCTACACCGCGAGCTTCGCGCAGACCATCGCGCTGCCCAACGGCACCTACACACTGTCGGCCTTGGTGAAGAGCAGCGGCGGCCAAAACAGCGCGAACCTCTACGCCAAGAACTTCGGCGCCGCCGAACTCGACCGCGCGATCAACCAGTCCATCGGCACCTGGACCCAGGTCAGCATCACCGGCATCACCGTGACGAACGGCTCGATCCAGGTCGGCGTCTCGTCCAACGCGAACGCCGGCAACTGGATCTACGCCGACGACTTCACGCTCGTCCGGACCGGGTAGCCGCGCGTTCGGTCCCAGCCGCCGGAGTGGGGTCCCGCCTGGAACCCCGCTCCGCCACGCCCGCCCGCATCTCGGCGACGGTGTGGGCCTCGATGTCCGGTCGCGGTCCGTCCGCGGCGACGGCCCTGACGTGCTCCTGGGCCGGTCCGGCCAGACCGTCGTAGACGGCCACGAACACGTCGCGGGCCTGGGGGCGGGGCCAGCCGGGCGGCATGAGCCGGGTCGGCAGCATGGGGTCGATCGTGGGGAACTGGCGGTAGGTCTCCATGACCTCGGTGCGGGCCCGCACGGCCGCCGGGCCGGTGACGCTCCCGGCCGCGATGGCGGGCAGCAGCTCGCTCCAGCGGCGGACGAAGCGGCCGTAGCGCTCGGCTATGGCCTCGACGTCGTAGGCCTCGACGGGGCTGCGGTCGGCTCCGGTGCCGAGCGGTATGTGCCGGGCGCGGACCACCGTGATCGCGCCGGCCGCCTCCGCCGCCAGACCGGCCAGCTCGTGCGCCGGCAGGGGCTGCGGCGACACCCAGACCGCGTCGTACAGTGGCGCGAATCCGTGCCACCGCAGGTACACCCGCAAAGCGTTGCGGCGCGTCGACTCCTCCTTGGGCATCGAGAACGTCACGAACGTCCAGCACCCGTCCCAGGACTCCGGCCCGGCCGCGAACTCCGCGATCCCCACGCCGCCGACCGACAGTTCGAGGGCTGCCGGCCGGGTCAGCCGATACGACGTGAACCGCCCGCGCCGGTGGCTCTCCAGGACCGCGCGCCGGGCCAGCCGGCTGATCGCCACCCGGGCCGCGGCCGTGCTGACGCCGAACTCGCCCAGCAGCGGCACCAGCGCGACCGCGGGCAGCCAGGCGTCGTTGCGCAGCGTGTAGTCGGCGACCAGGGTCACGGCCAGGCTCTGCGGTGAGCCGCCACTCTGCCGGCGGGGCAGATCGGCCGAGCCGTCCGTGATCTCGGGAAAGATCTCCTCGATCCGGAACAGGCTGACCACGGCGCACTCCAGCGACAGTCGACGGCACGACACACCGACTGTAGCCGTGCAGCGATCAGCCCCGCGAGCGGCGCGATGGCAGACTGACCGCGGGCGCGGCCGAACCGCTGAGCAGGTCCCACACGACGACCGTGGCCCGCTGCCAGTTGCTGCTGAACATGCCGGCGGCGACGGTCACGCCGTTGACCGTGGTCGTCCGCAGGGCGCCGAAGTCCCAGATCCGCACCGGCCGACGGTATCCTTTCCGGGTGGATGCGGCCCAGCTCGTCGCCCGGCTGATCGATGCACCGCCGGTGCGGCTCAGCGACCTCGAGGCCGTGATCGGCCCGGTCGCCATGTCGTTCGACCCGGCCGACCGGGAGAACATGGGCTCCCTGTCCCGCCCGGGGTTCTCGGCCCTGATCCCGCGGCTGCACGTCGACTACCGCTTCGACGTCTACCACGACGACCCGGAGCGCCCGCGCGACGTCGAGCTGCGCTCCTGCACGCTGCACGTGCGCGGCGACGGGCGGGCGGCGGAGGCGGTGCTGGAGGCCAGGTTCGGTGCCGCGCGGGCGGTCGCGAACGAGTATCGCCCGTATGCTGTGTATCAGCCGTTCTACTTGTGGGCAGTACCCCCGGAAAATGGCACTTTTGTCGTTGAGTGGCACGCGGAGCCGCCTCGCTGGGCCCTCCCGGTGCCCGCCGCGGCCGCCCGGACCGGCTGGCTGGAGGGCCTGCGCGACCGGATCGCCGGCGCGCGGACCTTCGCCGAGATCGAGGCGTACTGCACCCGGCCCGCTCCCGGCGCCGGCATCGAGATCGCCGGCCGCGGCGACTGCGTCGTGCGCTTCGCCCCGCCGGTCAACGCCCGGCACTTCGCCACCGTGTTCGGCTGGCTGCCCGCGATCGGGCAGGCCCGGGGCGTCCACATGGACTCGTGGGAGCTGCGGCGGCGCGGCGAGGGCCGGCCGCCGGTCGGCGGGGCGCTGCGGCAGTGGGAGCTCAGCGCCGAACTCGGCGGCCGGCCCAGCGGCGACCGGATCGAGGACGCCTACGGGCAGGCCATGATCGGCCCGGAGGACGAGGTCGTCACGTTCTCGATCCGCGCCCGCTGAGCTACGCCGCCCGCAGGACGGGGGCGTCGGCGAGCTGGCGGTGGAACGCCCGGCGCAGCGTCGTGACGTTCTCGCCCTCCTCGGCCAGGGACCGCGGCAACGCGTCGGCGAGGGTGTCGACGATGCCGGCGATATCGGCGTCGGTGTGGTGTGCGGTGAGGGTGATGCGAATGCCAGAACGCTTCGGGGGTACCGCGGGAGCGGTGGCGACGTCGGTGAAGTAGCCGGCGGCGCGCAGCTTGGCCGTGAGGTTGTACGCGACCTGCGGGCCGCCGGCGCCCACGCAGCGGATCGGGGCCTCGCTGCGGCTCACGACCGGCAGGCCGCGCTCGGCGGCGAGGTCGTTGAACAGGCGGATCAGGTGCAGCAGCCGGTCCTGGAGCGCGGCCACCTCCGGGGTGCGGTGCAGTTCGACGGAGGCGAGGACCGCGCCGAGCATCGGGGGCTGGACCGGGCCGGAGAAGATGAGCGGGCCGCCGACGGTGAACACCCGGCGGCGGGTCTCGGCGTCGGGGAAGCTCAGCGCCCCACCGGCGGCCGCGAAGGACTTGTTCAGCGAGCCGGTGACGACGCTGCGGGACAGCGCGAGGGGGCTGAGCTCCTCGAGCGCGTGGCCGCGGCCGTGGTGGCCGGTCCACGAGAACGAGTGGGCGTCGTCGACGTACAGCCACAGCTGGTCGTGCTCGGCCATGAGCTCGTTGAGCTCGGCGAACGGGGCGAAGTCGGCGTACATGCTGTAGAGGCCGTCGACGGCGTACCAGACCCGCCGGTGCGTGTCGCGGTTCTCGGTGAGGCGGCGGCGCAGGGTGCGCAGGTCGTTGTGGGGGAGTACCTCGACGCGGGTGCCCTGCGCCTGGACGAGCTTCGCCGCGGTCTGCACGCTGTGGTGGACCTGGTGGTCGAGCAGCAGCAGGTCGTCGCCGCCGATGACGACCGGCATCGCGGCCAGGTGCCCCATGCTGGTGCTCGGCGCGAGGACCGTCGGCCGGCCCAGCAGCCCGGTGAGCGCCTCCTCCACCACCGGATAGGCCGGCGAGGACAGGTAGGCCCGCGACGACGCGAACTGCGTCCCGAACCGCTCCACCGCGTCGATGACTCCGGCCCGCAGCGCCGGATGCGTCTCCAGTCCGAGGTAACAGCACGACCCGAAGTTCACCATCGGCACCCCGCCGACCGTGATCATGCGCCCGTCGAGCCGCTCGTCCTCGGCGGTGTTGTGCACCAACCCCCGCCGCACCCCATCGGTGATCAGCTCGTCGAGCGTCTGCAGCATGTCGTCGGCCTTCGCCACGGTACGGCCCCTTCCACGGTCGGCTACCGATGTCGTCCATCGGTACACGGCCCCCGCCCGCCGAGCGTTCTGGGAAGTGATGCCGGACACGTGATGTACTCGGGCGTTGTGATGTGGCTGGCCGAGCCGACCGTGGACGCCTTGCGAGCCGCCCTGCGCGCGGTCGCGCCGGAGCTGGCCGGCGCCACGATCGTGCCGCGCGGGCTGGCGCCGAAGGACGATCCGCGGTGGTGCGCGGCGGCCCGGCCGGTGGCCGCGGGTGATCTCGCGGCGGCCCTGGCCGGGCTGCACGATCCGAAGGTACTGGCGGCCGCGGGTCCGCTGCCCGAGCCGCCGGCGCCCGCCTCCACGGACACGCTGCGGGCCCGGTTCGGGGCGCTGATCCGGCCCGATCAGCTTCGGTGGGTGCGGATCCGGTGCGACTGGGTTGATCGGGTCCTCGCGGCACCGGGGCGGACCGTGCTCGTGCACGGCGACTTCCACGGCGGCAACCACCTGTGGGATCGGGAGTCGCTGCGGCTGCGGCTGGTCGTCGACTGGGAGACCGCGAGCGCCGGCGAGCCCGAGTTCGACCTGCGGTGCCTGCCCGGGGACGGTGGCATCGAGCTGTTCACGGCGACGGTGGCCGAGTACGAGCGGCGGTCCGGCGTCGCGCTGTCCGTGGACCGGATCATGGCCTGGCACCTGCGCACGGTCCTGGGCGACGCGCTGTGGCGGGCCGAGGTTGGGGTCGCGCTGCCGGACGGGCGCACGCCGGCGGCGTGGGTCGACGACCTGGAGGCCCGATGCACCGCGCTCGGCAGCTTCGGCTGAGCGCGGCTCAGGGGTTCGCCTGGGCCGCGAACCCGGTCCGCCAGGTCGGGAACCGCGGCCGCCAGCCGCGGGAGCGGGCCAGGGCGTTGGACGCGCCGCGCGCCCGGCCCTGACGATTCGCCGCCGGCGCGGGCGCGGGGGCGGGGACACCGAGCGCCGCGGCCAGGACCGGCAGCCAGTCGCGGCCCGGGGCGGGCTCGTCGTCGACGATGTTGACCGGTCCGGACGGCCAGTCCAGGGCGGCCGCGGCGGCGTCGTCGACGTGCACGAACGAGGTCACCGAGTCGTCCGCGGCCAGATCGGCCAGGAACGGCGCGCCGGGCCGGCCGGACAGGGCGGCGGCGATGGCACCGCCCGGCTCGTACCAGGTGCCGGGGCCGTACAGGATGCCGTAGCGCAGCATGACCGCGATGCCCAGCTCCGCCGCCGTCCGCTCCAGGTCGCGCAGGCCGTCGGCGACCGGATCGGCCGGCGTGAACGGGACCGACTCGTCGGCCGGGGTGGCTCCGGGTTCGTACGGGAACGCCGTCGACTGCACCACGATCCGGTCCGCGCCCGCCGCCGCGGCCGCGTCGACCAGGTTGCGGGTGCCGTCGCGGCGCAGCGTGGTCGTCGCCTCGGCGTCCGCGCCGGCCAGGTCGGTCAGCTGGTGGATCACCGCGTCCGGGCGGGCCGTCACCACGGCTCCGTGCAGGCCCGGCCGGTCGAGTACGTCGGCCCGCACCGCGGCCGCGCCCCGCCCCCGGATTCGGTCCACCCCGGCCTCCGTGCGGGACAGGCCCACGACCTCATGTCCGGCGGCCCGCAGCATCGGCACGAGCGGCCGGCCCACCGCACCGGTGGCCCCCGCGACCAGAACACGCATACCGCAACCGTAGGCCCGGCCCGGACCTGCCCGGGGTGAGGCGCGGGATGAGCGGGAGATCGAACCTCTGGGGGCCGGGCGGCCCCGCGGTCAGCCCGCGGGGCCGGTCAGGTCGACGACCTCGTTGTCGCCCTCGGGCGGCTGGCGTCGCAGGAGCGCGGCCGCGCCGTACTGGATGAGGGTCACCACCCGGCCGTGCGGGGAGTCCCAGTACTCGGCCGACTCCGCGGTCACCTTGATCAGCGCGAGGCCCGGCGTGTCCAGGCCGTCGGGGAACCAGGCCTTGAGCGGGGCGCTCCACAGCTGCTCGGCCTTGGCCCGGTCGTGCACGACGGCCGCCGTGCCGCTGACCGACACCCAGGCGTCGTGCTTGGTCTGGAACGCGACGTTGACCTGCGGGTTGGCGGCGATCTCGGCCGTCTTGGGGCTGTCGTCGAACACGAAGAACCACAGGTCGCCGTCGAACTCGGCCTCCTGCAGCGCCATCGGGCGGCTGACGTGCCGGCCGTCGGCGTTCATCGTGGTGAACATGCAGATGCGCCCGTCCCGGATCAGGCGCGTCACGTGGGCCCGGGGGTCTTCGTCGCTCATGCCGACCTGATGCCCGGCCGCATCGCCGCCAAACGATCGACCCGTTCAGTGCGGCACGAGCGCGGTGTACACGTCGGCGAAGCGGGCGCGGCGCTGGGCGTAGTACTCGGCGTGGGCGGCCCGCGGCTCGTACGTCTCACCGGTGGCCTGCGGTGCGCGCTCGACGTCCGGAGCCAGGACGTCGAGGGCGAGCAGGGCCGTGCCGCACTGGGTGGCGCGGCGGCGGGTGATGTGCGTGACGGGGCGGCCGAGGACGTCGGCGAGGATCCGCAGCCACTCGGGGTGGTCGTTGCTGACCCGGCCCGCCGCCGCGACCTGCACGACCTGGGTGGCCGCCGGGTACAGCTCGTCGGCGACGCGGGCGTAGGTCATGGCGACACCCTCCACGATCCCGCGGAACAGCGCGTCGGCGTCCGTGGCCGCCGAGACCCCGCTGAAGACGGCCCGGGCGCCGCCGGCCCAGCCCGGAGCGCGCTCGCCGGTGAGGTACGGCAGGACCAGCGGCGTGGCATCGCTGGGCGCGGCGGTGAGCACGCCGGCGAGGTCCGGGCTCAGGCTCAGGGCGCTCCGGGCCCAGCTGACGGCCCGGCCGACGTCGTTGATCGCCCCGCCCAGCAGGGTGCGTCCGGCGGCGACACGGTAGTTCCACAGCCCGGACGGCAGGGGGTCGGCGGCGCTGTCGAGCAGTACCCGCAAAGCACCGCTCGTCGCCGTTGCCGCGGTCAACACGGTCGCGTCGGTTGCGCCGGAGCCGATGTTGCTGGCGAAGCCGTCGGTGATGACCGGGAACCAGGCGGCCCCGGCGAGGGCCGGACGGCGGGCCGGGCTCGGTGCGGGCAGCGGCTCCGACATGTCGCGGGGCGGGGACAGCTGCGCGGGCGCGATGCCCGCGGCGGCGAGCAGCTCGGCGTCGAACTCGCCGGTGCGGCGGTCGAGCAGGCCGGTCCACGCCACCGTCGAGGTCCCGGCGAGCGGGTGCCCGACCAGCCGGTTCCACACGTACTCGCCGAGCGACCACCAGCCCGCGGCCCGCGCGACGACGTCCGGCTGGGCCCGCGCGAGCCACCGCAGCCGCGGCGCGTGGTAGCTCGTGTGCAGGCGGGTGCCGGTGCGCTGCTGCACGGCGCGCTCGTCGAGCTCCTCCCGCAGGGCCGCGACAGCGCCGGCGCTGCGGGCGTCGGCGTAGGTCAGGCACGGTGTCAGCGCCCGCCCGGCCGCGTCGACCGCGATCAGCGACGCGGCGAACGTGTCCATGGCGACCCCGGCGATCCGCGCCTTCAGCCGCCGCTCGCCGGTGACCGCGTCCAGCACCTGCTCGACCTCGGCCGTCACCTGGTCAGGATCGATGACGGAGGTACCGTCGGCCGCGACCGTGAACGCGTGCGGCACTTTGTGCTGGAGCCCGCGGACCCGCCGCCCGGAAGCGTCGTGCACCCCGCCCCGGGTCGCCGTCGACCCGATGTCCAGCGCCACGACCAGGGGGTCCAGCGCCGCCTTCAGGCTTACGTCATCACCGCTGCGGGCCATGGCCCGACCTTAACCCCGCGTACGCCCGTCCGCGCGTCGTGCCGCGGCGACGGCCGACATTCCTAGCACCACGAGATCGCCTCCTACTTCGCCGAGCAGGCCGACGCGGGCTCCATCGCGGACGGGCTCAGCGGATGAGCACGGCCCGGGTGTAGAGCAGCTCGAAGCCGCGCCGCTGCACGTTGCGCTGCGACGGCGATCCGGGCTGGGTGGTGACGGTGGCGAGCTCGCAGCCGTCGGCGGCGGCGTCGGCGAGGCGGGCGGCGAGCAGGGCGCTCTGCACGCCGCGGCGGCGGAAGGCGGGTGCGGTGCCGGCGCTGAAACTGGCGATGCCGTCGCGGACGCCCATGCTCGCGCCGCCCGCGGGGACGCCGTCGACGAGGGCGAGGTAGCGGCGGGCGCCCGTGGCGGCGATGTCGTGTTCGGCGGCGGCGACGGCCTGGCGCGGGAACTCGTCCAGCCACGGCAGGCCTTCGCTGTCGGGGTGGGCGACGGCGTCGAGGATCACCTCGAGCCACACGTCGAACTCGTCGTCGCCGCTCGGGCGGACCTGGACCCCGGGCGGCGCGACCAGCTCGACGTCGGTGCTGACGGCGAGGCCGAGCACGTTCTCGTAGGACGCGAGCCGGTATCCGCGCCCGGTGAGCAGGGCCCCGACGGCCGGGTCGGCGAGGTTGCTCAGCTCGACCGAGACCGGGGCGTCGCGCTCGGCGAACGCCCGCTCGATCGCGGCCAGCTCGTCGTCGCCCGGCACGCCCGCGAAGCCGAGCCCCGCGACCTTGTTCCACGGCGAGTCCGGCTCGGCGAAACTGGCGACACCGCCCGCGACCGGCCGGAGGAATCCGCCGCCGCCGGTGCGCCGCTGGGCCGCCTGATTGGCGGCGGCGATGAACCCGGTCTCGGCCCCTTCGATGCGCCGGGCCAGGTCGGTGTCGCAGAACAGTGTCGGCATGACAACAGCCTTTCAAGCGTCGGGGGTACTGCCCTGACGGCGCCGGAACGCCATGGATTTGGCCCGGTTGCCACAGGCCGCCATGTCGCACCAGCGCCGGGAACTGTTCCGCGAACCGTCGAGAAACACCCACCGGCAGTCCTCGCCCCGGCACGCCTTCAACCGCGCCCAGCTCGGCCGGGCCGAGGCCCGCAGCAGCGCCAGGACGGCCGCGGCCCCGATGTCCCGGGCCAGGTCGCCCCGGTGCTCGGCGCGCAGCCCCGGAACGCCGCCACCGAAGTCCGGCCGCACCGCGAACCGGTCCAGGGCGGCGGCGTCCACAGTGGCGTCGATGCCGTTGTTGCGCAGCGCCAGGGCCCGGATCACGCCCCGCAGGTCCCGCAGCACCGCCACGGCCTCGGCCTTCGCCGGCCGCGAGGCACCCGCGCCACCGAGGCCCCGCCACCACTGCCGCACCGCCCGGCCGTCGGCGAGCTCGTCCTCGCCGAAGTGCGCGGTGTTGGCCACGGCGATCAGCAGGGCTTCGTCATCCACGCAACCATCGTACGCGCTTCACCGGTTTTGGTCCGGCCCCGGCCGGCTCAGGTCCGCGGGGTCCGCACCGTCACGGCGCCCGAGTAGGCCGACGGCCCGCCGGCGTTGAACGCCCGCACCCGATAGGTGTAGCTCGTGTTGCGGGCCAGGCCGGTGTCGGTGAACGTGGTCGCCCCGGCCCCGGTGTTCGCGACCGGCGCGAACGCGGTGCAGCCCACGCCCTGGCAGCGTTCGATCCGGTAGCCGGTCTCGTCCGTGGCGTTGTCCTGCCACGTCAGCCGGGCCTGGCTGCGCGACACCGCCGTGGCCGCGAGTCCGGTCGGCGCCGCCGGGGCCGTCCCGCCGCCGGTGACGGCCGGTGTGGTCGCGGCGATCGGGATCGCGAGGGGCTGGGTGGCCGCGTCGGCCGCGGTGCAGGCACCCACGGCGTGCGCCCGGCCACCGGCGGCC
This sequence comes from Dactylosporangium sp. NPDC051541, assembly GCF_044454505.1. NCBI lineage: Bacteria > Bacillati > Actinomycetota > Actinomycetes > Micromonosporales > Micromonosporaceae > Dactylosporangium > Dactylosporangium sp. NPDC051541. Next base: position 1,263,891 of record NZ_JBITDU010000002.1, on the reverse strand, counting down.
GCGGCGCCGAAGAACCCGCAGTTGTAGGACGTGCCGGGCCGGGGCGCGGCCACCGCCGTCCACGTGTGGCCGTCCCAGTGCTCCAGCAGCGGGTCGCGGGCCCCGCCGGCGGCCGAGGCGGCGGTGGTGCCGGCCGCCCAGACGTCGTCGGGGGCCAGGACGGCGAGCCCGGTCAGGGTCGTCGAGGTGGCGTCGGAGCTCGGACCGGGGACGACCGACCAGGCGGTACCGTTCCAGTGCTGGACGATCGCCTGCGACTGCCCGGCTCCCTGCGCGTCGGTGTAGAGCACGTTGCCGGCCGCCCAGACGTCGTCGGCCGCGAGCGCCTTGACCGCCGTCAGGTTGACCCGGTTGACGGACCCGCCGCGGACCACGTCGACGGGGTCGGCGCGGGTCCAGGCCGTACCGTTGAAATGCAGTGCGAACGGGTGGGTGACCAGGCCCTGGTCGTCGTTGCTGTAGTAGCCGGTCGCCCAGGCGTCGTCGGCGGTCCGGGCCGTCACCGCGGTCACGACCACGTTCTGGGCGTTGTCGCCGATCGGCGGGACCGTCGACAGCGACCAGCTGCTGCCGTTCCAGCGCTGGATGGCCGGGCGGTGCAGGTCCGGGCCGAAGAGGTAGCCGTTCCAGCCGACCGCCCACACGTCGTCGGCCGCGCGGCCGGCCACGCCGAGCAGGATGTTGTAGAAGTTGAAGCTCGGCAGGACACCGTTGGGGCTCGGGATCACCTTCCAGGCGGTGCCGTCCCAGTGCTCGGTCAGCGACCCGGAGTAGGAGAACCCGTTGGCGGAGGTGTACCCGACCGCCCACACGTCCCGGGCCGAGACCGCCGCCGCGGCGTTGAGCACGTTGCTGTTGCCGGTGGTGTTGCTCAGCACCGCGTTCGGGGTCGGCACGGTGCTCCAGCGGGCGCCGTCCCAGTGCTCGGCGAGGGTCTGCTGCGGGCCGGTGCCGAAGAGGTTGGTGGCACCGACGGCCCAGGCGTCGTCCGCCGCGACCGCCGCGACGGCTTTGAAGCTGCTGTCGGCGCCGACCGTGGCCGAGCCGGCCAGACTCCACGAGGGCGGAGCGGCCGAGGCCGAGGCCGAGGCGAGCGCCGGCGGCGCCAGCGCGAGCGCGACCGCCGTGGCCGCCGCTACAAGCGTTGGCCGGTAAGGGTTTGATTGCATGGGAACCACCGTTCATCCGCGGCCGCCGATCCGGCAAGGCCTCGAGCAAGGGCGTAAGAGCCTCGTAATTCGGCTATGAGACGGCGCACATCGAGCAACCACAAGGGTTCTGTGCGCCCGGGGTCGCCCGCAGGAGCAGGGCCAGGGCGGCCAGGATCGCCACACCACCGGCCAGCTGCGGCAGGGTCGGGCGGTCGCCGAGGAAGACGACGGCCGTCAGGGTCCCGATCACCGGCGTCAGGTTCATCAGCTGCCCGGCCCGGGCGGCGGGCACCCGGGCGATGCCCCGGTTGTACGCGATGCTGGCGACCGCGCCGCACAGCACCACGCCGATACACGCCGTCCACGCTGCCGCGCCCGCCGTCGGCAGCCGGCTGCCGCCACCGGCCCACGCGGCCAGCACGAACGGGGCCGTGCTCAGCGCACCACCCGCGGTCTGCCAGGCACCCGCGCCGAACTCGTCGCCGTCCTCGGCGGTGGCGCCGAAGCGGCGGGTGGCGACCAGGAAGACCGCCCCCGCCACGACGGCGCCGAGCACCAGCAGGTTGCCGGCCGTGGAGCCGGTGTCCGGACGGTCGGCACCGGGGCCGAGCGCCACCAGGGCACTGCCCGCGAGCCCGACGACGAGCGCGCCGATCCCCCGGCCGCGCAGCCGCTCGCCGAGCACGAGCACGGCCAGCAGCACGGACAGCAGCGGGTCGACGGCCACCAGCAGACTGCCGCTGGCCGCACTGGTCCGGGCCAGGCCGAGATCGGCCAGCAGGAACGTCGCACCCGGAAACAGGCTGCCGAGCAGCAGGTTGCGCACGGCGCCACGCCACCGCAGCCGCCCGCGCAGCGCGGCCACGCCGAGCAGCACCACCGCGGCGCCGATGAGCTCGACGGCCAGGAGGTCGGCCGGGCGGACCGCGTCCAGCGCGACCACCGACACCGTGGTGCTCGCCCCGTACAGGGCCGACGAGAGCAGGATCGCCGCCTCGCCGGACGCTGTTCGCTTGCCGTGCGGTGCCACCGTTCCTCCATCCGCGCGCCGACGTCGTGCAACCGGTGTAACGGTTACACCGGTTAGCAGTACCGTCAACCGGTTAATGGCTTTCGGTGGTTGCTCTGGCTACATGGAGCCCATCTGGCGCTCGAACGCCGCCGGGTCCTCGCGCCAGGCCCGATGGCCCTGCTGGGCCATCGGGTCGGGGAAGATGGACTCCTCGCCCGCCTCGACGCCGTCGAGGAGCGCCGCGGCGACGGCGGCCGGGGCGGTCTTCGGGATCGGGAAGTCGCGGATCATGTCGGTGTCCACGGCGCCCGGGAAGACGCCGTGCACGGTGATCTTCCGGTCGGTGAGCTGGGCGCGCAGGGCCTGGGTGGCCGAGGCGGCCGCCGCCTTCGACGCGGAGTAGCCGCCCATCGCCGGCACGGCGCCGAAGACGACCAGGCTGAGCACATTGACGATGGCCCCGCCGCCGTTGTTCTCCAGGACCGGCACGAACGCCCGGCTCAAGGCGAGCGGGCCGACGAAGTTGGTGCGCAGGTCCGCGTCGATCGCGGCGAGGTCACCGTCGAGGGGGTCGGCGAAGTGCAGCGACCCGCCGTTGTTGATGAGCAGGGTCGCGTCGGCGGCGGCCGCGGCGGCCCGCGCGATCTGGTCGAGGTCGGTCAGGTCGACCTGGACCGGGTGCACGCGGCTGTCGGCGGCGGCCAGGTCGGCCACGGTCTCCGTCCGGCGGGCGGCCGCGTAGACCTTCGCGGCGCCCCGGTCGAGCAGCGCCGTCACGAGTGCCCGGCCGAGGCCGCGGTTCGCCCCGGTCACCAGGGCGGTAGTGCCATTGACCTGCATTGCGTATCTCCCGAGTCGATGGGGTTGGGTTCGCAACCACCATCGCCCGGCCGGCGGGCGCGGCCCATTGCCCTGCCCGACCACCGGTTGCCCGGGAACGTAGGTCTGACAGGACCAGGCACCGACCGGCCCGGCCCGGGCATACTGGCGCTATGGATCGCCGGACGGAGCTGGCCGAGTTTCTGCGTTCCCGCCGGGCCCGGATCAGCCCCGAGGCGGCCGGCCTCCCGCTGTATCACGGGCGCCGGCGGGTCCAGGGCCTGCGGCGCGAGGAGGTCGCGCAGCTCGCGGGCGTCAGCGTCGACTACTACGTGCGGCTCGAGCAGGGCCGCGCCACCAACGCCTCGGAGGCCGTCCTCGACGCCGTCGCCCGCGCGCTGGGCCTCGACGCCGAGGAGCGTGCGCACCTGCGCCGGCTGACCCGGCCGGCCCGCGGGGTGCGCCGCCCCGCGCCGCCGCAGCGGGTGCGTCCGCAGGTGCAGCACCTCCTGACGGCCATGGCGGACGCGGCCGCCTACGTCGTCGGCCGCCGCACCGACGTCCTGGCCTGGAACACACTCGGCGCCGCGCTCATCACCGGCCTCGACACGCTCCCGACCCGGCAGCGCAACTTCGCCCGGCTGCTGTTCGGCGACGAGCCCGCCGCCCGGGCCCTCTTCGCCGACTGGCCGGCCAAGGCCCGCGACCTCGTCGCGTTCCTGCACGTCGACGCCGGCCGCCACCCGGACGACCCGGCCCTGGCCGAGCTCGTCGGCGAGCTTTCACTGCGCAGCGAGCTGTTCGGCCGCCTGTGGGCCGACCACCCGGTCAGCGACAAGGGCCACACCACCGCCACGATCCACCACCCGCTCGTCGGCCCGGTCGAGCTGGCCTACGAGGCGCTGCGCCTGCCCGAAGACCCCGACCAGATGCTGGTCACCTACAGCGCCCCACCGGACTCGGACGCCGCCGCGGCACTGCGCCTGCTCGCCTCCTGGCACGCCGACCCGGCCCCACCACTGCGCGACCGCGCATAGGCGCCGATCGACCGCCGGGTGCCGTCAATGCAAGGCGGCCTTGAGGGCGATGAGGGCCACGCCGAAGCTGCCGGCCACGACCGCGGACATGATCCGCTCGGCGGTGCTCAGCCCGCCCCGGTGGCCGATCTCCCAGCCGGCCAGCCCCAGCAGGACAGTACTGGAAGCCAGGGCGACCAGCACCGCCCGAAACTGCCCGACCCCGAACAGATCCAGCGCGACCAGCACGACCAGCGGCAGGACCGAAGCCGTCACGATCTCCCAGCCTCCGGACAGCTGCCGGCGCACCGCGGCCCGATCCGGCCGCCGCCCGTCGTGGATGCGCTCGGCGACGAGCCGGGCGTAGCGCTCGGCGCTCCAGTACACGGCCAGGGTGACCAGCACGGCGAGCGCCGTCCCGGCCGCGGAGTGCGCGTGCGAGGCCGCCATGACGGAGCCGCTCACGATCAGGCCGTAGATACCCGCCGCGGTGGCCTCCTCGTTGCCCCGCCGGACCAGTCGCCGCACCCGCACGATCCCGGCTGCTACCCGGGACCGAGCACTTCAGCCACGGCGCCGCCACGACCACCCCCGGCTCACCCGCACCCACGGCGGGACCTCCACGACGGCGCCGATGCCGGCGCGTTGGCGGGGTCGGGGTTCAGGCTCACGACCGGGTGGTCGTGCTCGGCGGTCGGGCGTGACGCGGACCGGCTACGGGCGCTTCGGGCCGGGCGGTGCGTGGAGGACGACGGTGCCGGCCGGGGCGGCGGCGCCCGGGCCGCCGAGGGGGCTCACGGCTCGGACCGATACCGCGTATCGCACGCCGTTGCGCAGGTTCGGCAGGGTTGCCGACACCGTGCCGTCGGCCTGTGTCGTCACCGCCGGGGTGCGCCAGGTCGCGCCGCCGTCCACGCTGATCTGGTAGGTCAGGCGGGTGGGGTCGCCGGCCAGGGGTGGGCGGAGCGTGACGGTCAGGCGGCCGTCGCCCGGTTGCAGCCTGACCGAGGTCGGCGCGGGCGGGGGCACCAGGGCGTAGGCGTTGATCGACGCGTTCCACTGCAGGACGGGCCACGCCGACGTGCTCCAGTTGACCATCGACTGGAAGTGGGCCGGCTCCCAGACGAGGGCGCCGAGGCCGCGGTTGTCGGGCAGGTTGTTGACCATGTGGAAGACCCGCAGCAGCGCGTCCTGCTGGCCTTGCACCGAGATCGGGTACGGCGAGTTCGGAATCGGATCGCTGAACGCCGACGGATGCGAGGTCTCGGCGATGTCGATCTTGTATCCGGGGTGCTGGGCGGCGAGCGTCTGGAGCTCGGACTCGAAGACGTCGGGGGTGCCGTGCCACTCCGAGTAGTACGAGAAGCCCATGACGTCGATGTTCTGGCCCTTGGCCCTGATCCGCGGCAGGTACTGGTCCCAGAACTCCCGCGTCCGCTCGAACTGCCCGTTGTCGATGATGACATGGGTCTCGATGCCGATGTGCACGCGGTTGGCCGCGGCGACCTCGTGGACGGCCCGGATGCCGGCCGCCTGCAGGGTCGTGAACCGGTCCCAGGCGGCCTCGTAGGCGGCCCGCCGCGCCGGGTCGGTGGCCTTCCAGTCGTCCCAGTCGATGCCGCCGCCGGGCGTGGACGTGAACGCGGGGTCGTTGTTGAAGTAGCAGTCGTAGCACCAGTCGGCGGGGTCGGTGAACCACGGTCCGGGGCGTTCCGACCCCCAGAGGAATCCCTTGATCAGTTCGTTGCCGACGGCGACCTTGTCGGGCACGGTGCCCTGCGCGACGAGCCGCTGGATCGTGTCGCGCGTGTAGTCGTGGACCGCGGTCACCAGCTGGTCGAACGGCAGCGACGCCCACGCGGCCGGCTTGGCCTGCTTGCTCGGGTCGGCCCAGGAGTCGGAGTAGTGCAGGTCGACGCCCAAGCCGAGGCCCAGGCTCTTGACCTGCCGGGCCACGTCGAGCGTGCGGTCGGGCCCCTGGTAGGCCGGGTTGAGGTAGGCGCCGGTCTTCTCGTCGCGGGGCGTGTTGAACACCCGCAGGCGCACATAGCGCATCCCGGCATTGCGGGCCGAGGTGAGCACGTCCGTCGCCGTGGCCGGGTCGTCGACGTAGTAGGTCAGGTGGTCCTGGTTGTCGTCCTGGTCGGCGTAGGAGATGTCGGCGCCGACGACCAGGTCGGGCCGCAGGTAGTTGTAGACCTGGAGCTCGGCGATGCCGATCCGCGCGCCCGGGGCGGCACCGAGGATCTTCACGCGCACGAAGCGAACCCCGCGCGAGCGGTCCGCGAACGTGGTCCAGGCGCGGCCGTCGGCCGAGGCCTCCACGACGTAGCGGTACGCCGCATCCGGCGTCGGGAACACCACGCGGACCTGGCGCAGGTTGTCGTATCCGCCGCCCAGATCGAGGCTGAGCCACTGGTCGCCGCGCCCGGTGGGTTGCCACGCCGTCGTCTCGTCCGCGTCGGTCGCGAGGGACGCGGTCCGGCCTCCGGAGCTCGCCGCCGGCCGCACCCACGGCTTGCCGGCGATGTTGTCCGCGACGCCGCTGCCGGGGGGCGGTGGCGGCACCGCGGCCTCGGCGGCCGTCGGGGTGGAGAGCATTGCGGCCGCGCCGATGGCGGCCGCGGCGCAGGCGGCGATGAACCGGCGTCCCGTCTGACGATTCATGGCGCCATCATGCCCGATGGATCGGGCTGTTCGTCCCGCGTGACAGAATGCGTTGACAAATGTCGCTGAATCGATCGGGCGGCGAGCCCGGCCGCCACGACCGCGAGGGCGGTGCCGTAGCCGATGCGCTGGGCGGTCGCCGTGGCCAGGCCGAGGTCGGGGGCGAACTGGGCGAGGTACGCGGCGGCGGCGACGGTGAGCCACTCCCACGGCGCGCCGTAGGCGACGAGCATGACCAGCAGCAGTGCGTACCACGGGTAAGCGGGCGCGGCGACCAGCAGCGTCACCGTCACCATCGCGGCGGCCGCGCGCCACGGCCGGTCCGGGTCGGCCCGCCACCACACGGCGACGGCCGCCACGGCCACGATCGCGGCGGCCGCGGGGGTGGTCAGCGCGGCCGGGAGCACGGCACTGAGCAGCGCGAACCGGGACCCGTCGGTGTAGCCCTCCTCGTGCAGGTACCCGGGCAGATAGCCGAGCACCCCGGGGCCGACGGCGAGGACGTGCGGCAGGTACACGGCGGCGACCGCGCCCACGGCGGCCAGGCCCACCGCCAGGGGGCGCCGGCGCAGCAGGGCCGGGGCGAGCAGTGCCGGTGTGAGCTTCGTGGCGATCGCCAGGCCCCAGGCGAGGCCGCCGGGCACCGCGCGGCCGCGGGCGAGCAGCCACACGGCGACGGCGGCCAGGCCGACCGCGACGACGTCGACGTGCGCGTTGTTGCCGGCCTCGAGGGCGACCATCGGGCACCACGCCCACAGCACCGCCCGGCGGGGGTCGCGGCCGAGCGCGGCCAGGGCCCGCCACAGCAGCGCGCCGACGGCGGCCGCGAACATGGCCATCACCAGCTGCAGGCCCCGCACGCCCGGTGCGAGCGCGGCGACGGCCGCGAAGAGGCCCTCGGCGACCGGCGGGTAGATCGTGGGAACCGTCGGGCGGTTGATCCGGGTGCAGGCGCCGTCCGGCAGGCACCAATGCGCGTCCGGCGACCACAGTGGACCGTCGCGCAGCGGGGCCAGTTCGGGGGCGGCGGGCGGGTACCGGTACGGGTCGACATCTGCCAGCTGCACCCGGCCGTCCCAGAGGTAGCGGTACAGGTCGTCGCTGCTGGCGGGCGGCGACATGGCGGCGGTCAGCGGCAGCAGCACCCCGCCCAGCAGCACCAGGGCCAGCGCCGTCCGGCGGTCCAGCCGGGCCACCAGCCACGCGCCGCCGGCGAACGGGGCGAACGAAACCAAGTACCATCGGCCGGGCAACACCAGGGCGGCCATGACGGCGGCGAGGCACAGGACGGCCCCGATGCGGCGCCCGGTCACCGTCGCCGCCTCTGTCGCCGAAGCCACCCGGCCGCGGTCCAGGCCCCGGCCGTCGCGGCGATGACCGCCAGGATGAGGAGCAGGTTGCGGCCGTAGTGCTGGGGGAACGCCGAGGGGTTGTCGGCGATGCGGCCGGCGCCGATGACGAACGGCAGCGCGACCGCGCTCACCGCCGCCGCGACCACGAGCGCCACCCGGACCGGGGCCCGCGCCGGCGCCGCCACGAACCGGGCGACGAGTGTGCCCGTGAGCAGCACGAGCGGTACCACCACGAAATCGTGGGCGACGAGGACGGCCGCGGCGAACGCGAGCCGGCCCCACAGTTCGGCGACGGGCGCCTCGACCCACCCGGAGACGCCGAAGGCCACCAGCGCGAGGCCACCGGCCAGCAGCACAAGACGAAGCAGCTTCATCGGTACTCCACCGTGACCGCCGAGACCCACTTCGTCTGCAGGACGCCAGGCCGGTTCGGGGCGATGAGCCGGCCCGGGTACCCGTGGTCGAGGTCCAGCGGTTCGCCGCCGAGCCGCAGCGCGATGAGAGTGAGCGGGTCGCGGGCCGGGCCGGGCTCGACGACCGACTCCCGGTAAGGTCCGTCGGGCTGCAGCGACTCCACCCGCACCGGACGGTCGGTGTCCGCGGCCCCCACCAGGCGCAGCAGGTCGACCAGGCGCACACCGGTCCAGGTGCCGGTGGCGCTCCACCCTTCGACGCACGCGATCGGCAGCTCGACCGTCGTCTGCGGCAGCGCCTCGAGGTCGGCCAGGCCGAGCGCGTGCCGCCCACCCGGCCCGGTGACGATGAGCCGGTAGGCGGAATCGGCCCGCACCACCCGCGCCGCCGCCGCCGTCTTGTTGACCGGCAGCCCCTGCGGGCCGACATCCGGCCGCCGTGGCGCCAGCAGCGACACCCGCCGCAGCGGCGCGAAGGTCTGCCCGATCGTCGCCGCGGTGACCGTCGCGGCGGCCGCCCCGGCGATCGTGAGCACCCGGCGCCGGGCCGGATCCGGTGGCCTGACGGCGGCCCGCGCGGCCGGCAGCTTCGCGGCCAGGTGGAGCAGGACGGCGCCGGCGAGGAGGTACGCGGTCCAGTAGTGCGCGCCGACGAAGCCGAACGGCATCGCCGAGTACCAGTAGGCGATGTTGAGCACGCCGGTGACGAGTTCGAACACGGCCGCGGCGGACAGCAGCCCGACGGCGGCCCGGTCGAGGGCGTGGCCGGCCCCCTTGACCGGCGGCCAGGTGAACAGCTTGGGGAAGACCGACCAGACCTTCGCGGTCAGCAGCGGGATCGCGGCCAGGCCGCTGGCGACGTGCAGCCCCTGGGTGATCCGGTAGAGCTGCACGGGCCGCGACGGCCAGTGGAACCACACCGGCGGATGCTGGACGAGGTGGCTCAGGACGCCGGTCAGGAAGCAGATCCCGAAGGCGATGCCCAGCCACATTCCGAGCCGCGCGGTGAGCCACCGCGACCGCAGCGGGCTGGTGAACCGGGCCGGCAGCGACCGGGCCAGGGTCAGGGGGTCAGGCGGACGAACCATCGGCCGGCCTCCGTCCAGGTCTCGGTGAGCCGCAGCGCGGCCGGGTGGGCGATCGCGGCGATGTCGTCGGCGGCGACGAACGCCCACGGGAACGGCGTGCTGACCCGCCCGGAGCCGGCCAGCGCGACCGAGCCGTGCCAGGTGCCGGAGCCGGGCGGGTCGACCTCGGCGAGGACCGTGCCGGCCGGCCCGATGAGACGGCGGCACCGGCGCAGCAGCCGGGCCGGGTCGCCGCCGATGCCGATGTTGCCGTCGGCGAGCAGGGCGCCGGGCCAGCCGCCCTCGCCGGGCAGCGGGCGGAAGAGGTCCTGGCGCAGGACGGGCGCGCCGCGGCGGCGGGCGTAGCGGACGGCCTGCGGGCTGATGTCGACGCCGAGGACGCGGCGCCCGCTGCCGTGCAGGGCGGCCGCGAGCCGTCCGGGGCCGCAGCCGAGGTCGACGGTACCGTCCGGGCAGCGGGCCAGCAGCGAGCCGTCCCCGGGCCGGTGCTGGGCGTGCCACGCGTCCGCGTCCAGGGCGCGCACGGCCGCGCCGTCGGGGCCGAGCAGCCGCAGGCCGGCCGGCTCACCCTGCTCCGCCCGGCGCAGCGCCGCCCCGAACACCGCCACCGGGGCCGTCATGCCGCGGTCCGCAGCGCGGTGAGGGTGCGGGCGAAGCGGGTGCCGGGGCGGGCGGCGGCGGCCGCGTCGGCGTCCGGGGCGGTGTCCACGTCCCGCAGCGTCGCGGTCGTCGTGACCCGCAGGCCCCGCGCGGTCAGGGCGGCCCGGGTGCGCGCGAACGTGTCCGATGAGGACATCGGCACGGCCGGGAGCACGGCCGCCGCCGCCGGATCGCGCAGCGCCAGCGTCCACCAGCCGCCGTCCTCCGCGGGGCCCAGGACCGCGTCGGCGTGTGCGAGGGCGGCCGCCGCGGCGATCACGTCCGCGACGCCGAGCTGGGGCGTGTCCATGCCGACGAGGAGCGTGGCGACACCGGGGCGGGCCGTGTCGGCGAACGCGGCCGCGAGGCGCTCGCCCAGCCCATCGCCGCGCTGTGCGATGCGGGCCCAGCCGGGCGGGGCCGCGAGGGGACCGTCGGCGACCAGGGTGCGGGCGGCCGCCGGGACCGCGGTGAGGACCTCCACGGTGTCGGCGATCGCGGCCGCGGCGAGGTCGGCCGCCTGCTGCGGTGTCCACGGTGGACACAGCCGGGTCTTGACCCGGCCCGGGAGCGGCGCCTTGGCCAACAGCAACAACTGCATCGGGGGTACTGTCATGACGCCAGCACCCGGCTCATGTCGCGCACGGCGCGCAGGGTGCCGCGGACCGTGCCGGTGACCTTCGAGCGCCCGCCCGCGGTGCGCGGCGCGTAGTCGACGTCGACCTCGCCGATGCGCCAGCCGGCCGCGGCCGCGCGGACCATCATCTCCAGGGGGTAGCCGAAGCGGCGGTCGGTCAGCCCCAGCTCCAGCAGCGCTTCCCGGCGCGCGGCCCGCATCGGGCCGAGGTCGTGCACGAGCATGCCCGTGGTGCGGCGCAGGCGCCAGGACACCACCGCGTTGCCGGCCCGCGCGTGCAGCGGCCAGGCGCCGCGTTCCGTCGGGCGGCGGCGGCCGAGCACCAGGTCGTGGCTGCCCGCGGCGATGGCGGTCGCGACCCGCGGCAGCTGGCGCGGATCGAAAGAGCCGTCGGCGTCCATGAAGCACACGACGTCGGCGGTGGCCGCGGCCAGGCCGGCGTGCGCGGCGGCACCGAACCCGCGCGGGGCGGCGGGCACGACCGTGGCGCCGAACGCGGCGGCGATCGCGGGGGAGCCGTCGCGCGAGCCGTTGTCGGCGACGATCGGGTGGAAGCCGCACGGCATCCGGGACAGCACCCACGGCAGGGCGGCGGCCTCGTCGAGGCAGGGCAGGATCACATCGGGCACGGTGGGGACGCTACGGACGAACCGGGCGCAGGGGTCTTACGAAGTGCTTTCGCACTATTACGAACCGCGAACGCGGCCGGTCGCGCGGGTCCGGCGGCCCTAGCGTGACCGGCATGCGCATTCTCGTCACCGGCGCGGCCGGGTTCATCGGCGGGCACGTCACCGCCGCCCTCCGCGCCGCCGGGCACGACATCGTCGGCCTCGACTCCATGCACCCCATGGCGCACCGGGCCGGCGCCCTGCCGGAGGGGGTGCGGCGCGGGGACGTGCGGGACGCGGCCACGGTCGCGGCCGCGCTCGCGGGCGTGGACGTGGTCGTGCACCAGGCGGCCGTCGTCGGGATGGGCGTCGACCTCGGGGACCTGCCGGAGTACGTCGGCTGCAACGACCTCGGCACCGCGGTCCTGCTCGCCGGGATGGCCCGGGCCGGGACGCACCGGCTGGTCCTCGCCAGCTCCATGGTGGTCTACGGCGAGGGCGCCTACACGTGCCCCGACCACGGCTTGGTCGCACCGGCCGAGCGCACCGCCGCCGACCTCACCGGCGGGCGGTTCGAGGCCCGCTGCCCGGCCTGCGCCGCCGTGCTCACACCGGGCGAGGTCGACGAGGACGCGCCGCTGCGGCCGCGCAGCGTGTACGCGGCGACGAAGGCGGCCCAGGAGCACCTCGCGGCGGCGTGGGCGGGCGCGAGCGGCGGGTCGGTGGTGGCGCTGCGGTATCACAACGTCTACGGCCCGGGGATGCCCCGCGACACGCCGTACAGCGGTGTCGCCGCCATCTTCCGCTCCGCCCTCGAGGCCGGCCGGGCGCCGCGGGTCTACGAGGACGGCCGCCAGCGCCGCGACTTCGTGCACGTCGCCGACGTGGCCGCGGCCAACGTCGCCGCCGTGCGGGCGACCGGGGCCGGCGCGGGATTCCGGGTGTACAACATCTGCTCCGGCGTTCCCACCACGGTCGGGCGGATGGCGTCGGTGCTGTCGGCGGCGATGTTCGGGCCCGAGCCGGTCGTCACCGGCCAGTTCCGCGCCGGCGACGTGCGCCACGTCGTCGCCTCACCGGACCGGGCCCGCCGCGAGCTCGGCTTCGCCGCGGCGATCGCCCCGGCCGAGGGCATCCGCGGCTTCGCCACGGCGGCACTGCGATAGTTCAGCTCCGCGGGCCGGTGGGTCGAACAGCGACCGGGGCGGGCGGCGCCGGGGATGCGGGGCGTAGGCTGTGTGCAGGCGGCGCCGGACCCCCTGGCCTGCATTGGAGCTGACATGACCAGTGAGACAGCGTCTCCGCACGCTTCCGGACCGCACGGATCGCTCTTTCTCGCGGCCGCCGAGGCCGCGGCGCCGCCGCCGGCGCTGCCCGCGCCGGACGACAGCGAGGCGGCCCTGAGCCGGCTGCGGACCCCGTTCGACGTCCAGCCCGGTGACGTGTCCCCGTCCTGATCCGGCGATCACGTCCGCCGGCCGGCGGTGGCTCTGCTCTCGGCCTGGCGGCGGACTCTGTTCGACGCCGAGCCGGTGAGGTGCCCGCGTCCTGATCCGGCGATCACGTCCGCCGGACGGCGGTGGCTCGGCCCTTGCCCCGGGCGACGGCCCCGGATCGGGGACAACGTCAGCGTCGATCGATGACCTGGACGACCGGCGCGCGGCGGGGGCCGGTCGGTGACATGGCGGCGCGGCCGAGGCGCAGCAGCAGATACGGGTAGCCGACGCAACCGATCATGATCTGCACGGCCTGCCGCGTGGCGACCACCTCGACGGCCGCGCTCAGCGGCAGGACGGAGACGCCGGCCGTGGTCGCGGTCAGCCAGCCGGCCGACAGCGCCTCGCCCGCGCGCAGCCAGTCCTCCGGCTCGTCGGTATGGCCGTACAACAGCGCGAACGTCGCACCGCGGCCGTGGGCGGAGACGGACGGCCCAGCGCCGTTCGAACGGTCCACCGCCCCGGACGGGAAGGGCCGGCCACCCGAGGCGGCCCGGGCCAGGTCGAGAACCTCGTCCGGGTAGAGCACGTGGAGCGACGTCTCCTCGCCCCGCACCGCCGAGGTGATGGCCTTGAGCTGGGCGGCCACGATCGGGGCGCCGTCCACCGTCGTCCGGTCGGTGCGGCGCATCGGGATACTGCTCATGAGTGGGGCATCCGCCGGCTCGGCCGGCCGGCGCTCCACGAGCCGCAGTGACGCGAGCCGGTCCGGGTCGGCCGGGTCCGGCCGGCGGTCCATCGTGAACTGCCAACCCGCCGCCGCCAGCGCGATCCGGGCGTGGTGGAGGGCGGCCCCGCAACTGATGATCGCCAGCCGCCCGTCGGCATCGACCGCGTGATCGATGTCCGTGCGGTCGAGGTGCAAGGCGAGGGTGTTGCCGGTCAGCCGCCACCGCCACGGCTGGCTGTCCGGTATCGACGGTGCGAACCCGGCCGTGTTGGCCGCGGCGGTGAGCGCGTGGACCACGGCCCGGGCGGCGATCGGGTGGATCGTCGCACCGGCCGGTCCGACCCCGCCCGGCTGCGCGGTCACCGGGCCCGTCGAATCGTGCCGACGATCGGGTCTGGGCTTGAACTGTATGACCGGCATCTGGGCAGACCTCCGAAGCGCCGCCGCGAATCGGCGGGTGCAGGCGAGAAGGAGTAGTCGCCCCGGCCACATGCGGCCGCATCACAACGGGCCGCCGGGTGAGCCTACGCCCGTTGAGCGCAGACCCCTGTGACGGCCGTCGCGTTTACCCGCCGATACCTCAGGAAACGCCGGACCCCGCGCGCCGTGACCGGGCGCCACCGGCATCACGTGCGACTCGTTCAGCGCCGAGCGTCGTTCGGGCCCGGACGGGGCACGGTCGTCAATCGCAGGCCGTCCGGTCGCTCCTCGATCTCGAAGCGTTCCGCGGATGCTACTCCGAATCCGCCCGGCCGCTCGATTCGTCATGCCGCCCGGTCCGGCGTGTTGGCACGGAGGGTGCCGCTGAAACGTGTTACGGTCACCGAGTCGCAGTCGCGCGCACCGTATACGCATCCAGCACCTGGTGGGTATCTGACCCCCAGGTGTTTTTTTCTGGGGCCGATCTCCGGGTCGAGCGGCACGATGCGACGCCGGGCCATTCATGCTGAGCTCGGATTCCGACTTTCAAGGAGTGACATGACGACCGGTACCGTGAAGTGGTTCAACGCTGACAAGGGTTTCGGATTCATCACGCCCGACGGCGGCGGCGCCGACCTGTTCGCCCACTTCACGGCGATCACGTCGAACGGCTTTCGCAGCCTCGACGAGAACCAGCGCGTCGAGTTTGACATCACGCAGGGCGCCAAGGGTGCGCAGGCCGCCAACATCCGCGTTCTGTAGAGCCGCGCCGCGTGCTCGTGATTTCGTCGTTCACGCGTTGAGAGTCGTTCACGCGTTGAGATAGGTGAGCACGGCGCGGACCCGCCGGTTGTCGTCGTCGGAGGGCGGCAGGTCGAGCTTGGCGAGGATGCTGTTGATGTGCTTGCTCACGGCCTTCTCGGTGATCCCGAGCTTGGCCGCGATCGCGGAGTTGGAGCGGCCCTCGGCCATCTCGCCGAGCACGCCGCGCTCCCGGGCGGTGAGCACCGCCAGCGGCTCCCGGCGGGCGAGCAGCTGGGTGATGACCTCGGCGTCCATGGCCGTGCCGCCGGCGGCGACGCGCTGCACCGCGTTGATGAACTCGCCGATGTCGGACACCCGGTCCTTCAGCAGGTAGCCGACGCCGCCGTGCGGTGAGGCGAGCAGTTCCCGGGCGTAGAGCGGCTCCACGTGCTGGGAGAGCATCAGCGTCGGCAGCCCCGGTATCTCCGTCCGGGCCGCGATCGCCGCCTGCAGCCCCTCGTCGGTGAACGTCGGTGGCAGCCGGACATCGATGACGGCGACGTCCGGGCGGTGCTCCACGAGGGCGGGCAGCAGATCCGGTCCGTTGTCGACGGTCGCGACGACCTCGAAGTCGAACGCCTCCAGCAGCCGGGTCAGACCGTCCCGGAGGAGGGTATGGTCTTCGGCGATGACAACGCGCACGGCAGCTCCATGGTGATGACGGTAGGTCCCGACGGTGGACTCGACAACGCCACGGTGCCGTCGAACGCGGCCAGCCGGCGCTCGATGCCGCGCAGCCCGGACCCCCCGGACGGGTCGGCGCCGCCGATGCCGTCGTCGGTGACGACGATGGTCAGGACCCCGCCGGCGTGCCGCAGGGTCACCGACCCGTGGCGGGCGCGGCTGTGCCGGACCAGATTCGTCAACGTCTCGGCGACGGCGAAGTAGGCCGCGGACTCGACCGGCGTGTCCGGCCGGCCCGGCAGGTCGACCTCGACCGTGATCTGGACCGGCAGCCCGATCACCAGCGCGCGCACCGCCCCGGCGAGTCCGCGCTCGGCCAGCACGGGCGGATGGATGCCGCGGACCAGGTGCCGCAGCTCGACCAGGGCCGCCCCGGTGGACTCCCGGGCCTCGGCGAGCATCTTGCGGGCGCCGGCCGGATTGCGGTCGAGCAGCTCGTCGGCCAGGCCGATCACCATGCTCAACGACACCAGGCGGGCCTGCACGCCGTCGTGCAGGTCCCGTTCGATCCGGCGCAGCTCCGCCGCCTGGGCGTCCACCGAGTCGGCCCGGGTCACGGTCAGCTGGGTGATGCGCAGCTTCAGTTCGGCGGTCTTCGTCGGGGCGAGGAACAGGTGCGCGAAATGGGCGTCGACCCGGCGCAGCCAGGGTGCCAGGGACAGGCCCGCGGCGAGGATGACCGCGCCCTGCGGCAGGCAGAGCAGGCCGGTGCCGATCGACTCGGCCGACCAGATCACGCCGTAGCCGTACCAGCCGGTCCCGAGCCAGATCCACAGCGGCGTCAGGGTCAGTCCGACGATGCCGTACAGCGGCAGGAGCACACCGATCGCCCCGAGCCCGCACCCCACCACCGCCCCCGGGAGCAGCCAGGCGAGGTCGCGCCAGGTGGCCGGATCGGTCACTGTCCACCGGAAGCGCTGCCAGCCGCCGGGCAGCGCCCGCTCCGGCTCCGGATGATACGGGCGGGTCACCAGCACACCGGTCCTGGACGCCCGCCGCCGCTCCAGGTCGGCGCGCATCCGCACCAGGCTCATCACCCAGGGGGTGAGCGCGAGGCCCAGGAAGGGCACCGGGCTGAGCGCCAGCGCGACGATAGAGATGACCAGCAGCGGCAGGTTGGTAAAGGCCAGACCGATCGCTGCCAGGCCGGACAGGGCGCCCCGCGTGCCCCGGCCGGCCCATCGGCCCACCAGGCTGCCGGTCCCGCTCACGCCTCCCATTCTGCCAGCCTCCTCCGGGGGCTCACCGGTGGTGCTAGCACCCCCACGGCGGGGATCCTGGCGCTCCTGACGAATCGCCCGGCACAGGGTGTACTGGAGGTATGACGATCACGATGGCGCCGCTGCGGTCGCCGACCGGTAGTGACTTCGCCGCCCTGGCCCGACGGATCAATCAGGAAGGGCTGATGGAGCGCCGGCCCGCCTACTACGTCGCCCGGATGAGCGTCGTCGCGCTGATGCTGCTCGGTGGCTGGACCGCGTTCGTCCTGATCGGCTCCTCCTGGTGGCAGATGTTCACCGCCGCGCTCCTGGCCATCACGTTTGCCCAGGTCGCGCTCCTGGCCCACGACCTGGCGCACCGCCAGGTGTTCCGCACCAAGCGGCCCAGCGAGATCGCCGGGCTGGTGGCGGGCAACCTGGGCATCGGCATGAGCTACGGCTGGTGGATGGACAAGCACACCCGCCACCACAACAACCCCAATCACGATGACCTCGACCCCGACGTCGCCCCCGAGGTGCTCATCTGGGCGACCGAGTCGGCCGTCGGCCGGCGCGGGCTGGCCGGTTTCATCACCCGGCACCAGGCCGGCCTGTTCTTCCCGCTGCTGACCCTGCTGGCCATCGACCTGAAGGTCTCCAGCATCAAGGCGCTGCGCAACGGCGTGGTGAAGCGCCGCGCTCTGGAGAGCGGGCTGCTGGTGCTGCACGCCGCGGCCTACCTCACGGCGCTGTTCGTCGTGCTGTCCCCGTTGCAGGCCGTCGCGTTCCTCGTCGTGCATCAGGCGCTGTTCGGCGTATATCTGGGCATGACGTTCGCGCCGAACCACAAGGGCATGCCGCACCCGGTCGGCGACGAGGACTTCCTGCGCAAGCAGGTGCTCACCTCCCGCAACGTCCGCGGCAACCGGCTGACCGACGCGGCCCTCGGCGGCCTCAACTACCAGATCGAGCACCACCTCTTCCCCGGCATGCCGACGCCCAACCTCCGCCGGGCCCAGCCGATCGTGCAGGCCTACTGCGCGTCCGTCGGGGTGCCCTACGAGGAGGCCGGCCTCATCGCCTCCTACCGGCAGGCGCTGCGGTACCTGCACGAGGTGGGGGCCCCGGCGCGCGCGGAACACGCCGCCCGGTAGCCCGACAGCCCGGTAGCCAGGTGGCCGGCCACCTGGCCACCTGCACGTGCGATGCTGGGCCGATGTCCGAGATCACCGCCTCGACGACGCCCGGTGGGAGCAGCGCGGGTCCGTGCGCCGCCTGAGCCGGGCCGATCTGCACGCCGCCCTCGCCGACGCGGGCCTGCGCTTCGCCCGCCACCTCCAGGGCGGCCGCCAGTTCTTCAGCGCCGTGCCCGTGGACGAGTAAAAGCTGACGAGTAGGGGCTGACGAGTGGCGGGCTCAGGCCCGGTTGGGCCCGGTGCTGCCGCGCAGGGAGATCGGCGGTGCGTGCAGGATGTGCCGGGCCGGCGCGTCGGGGCCGGCGATGCGCTCCTGCAGCAGCCGGACGGCCTCGCCGCCCATCTCCAGGGCCGGCACGTCGGCGGCGGTCAGCGGCGGGCGGAAGTCCTCGGCCCAGTGCCGCCCGGCGACCCCGGCGATCGAGAAGTCGCGGGGCACGCTCAGGCCGGCCCGTTCCAGTGCGCGCTGGACGCCGGGCAGGGCGGCCTCGTTGATGGTGACGAGGCCGGTCACCTCGGGGTGCTCGGCGAGCAGCCGCTCGAGGCAGTCCTCGCCGCCGGCGGCGTCGTCGGGGCAGCAGACGTCGACGCCGGTCAGGCCGCGCTCGGCGACCCCGGCGGCGAAGCCGGCGAGCGCGCGGTGGCCGGGGCCGTAGCCGGCGGCGACGAGCTCGGCGGAGCGGTTGACGAAGGCGATGTGCCGGTGGCCGAGGTCGGCGAGGTGGTGCACGCAGCGGGTGATGAGGGTGGTGTAGTCGACGTCGATCCACCAGACGTCGCCGGCGTCGGCGGGGTGGCCGATGGTGACGAAGGGCAGGCCGCTCTGGCGCAGGCGGGTGACGCGGTCGTCCTCGAGCCGGATCTCCATAAGGATGACGCCGTCGACGCGGCGGCCGGTGACGATCCGCTCGAAGGAGCGATCGTGGTCGCCGCCGGAGGGGGAGAGCAGCACGTCGAGGTCGGCGCCGGCCGCGGCCTCCACGACGCTGGCGACGAAGCTGAGCTGCATGTCGGTCAGGCGCTGGCGAGCGGGCGGGATGACCAGGCCCAGCGTGCGGGTCCGGCCCTCCTTGAGCGCGCGGGCGGCGGCGTTGGGACGGTAGTCGAGCTCCTCGATCACGGTGAGGATGCGCCGGCGCAGCTCCTCGGAGACGGTGCGCTTGCCGCTGAGCACGTAGGACACGGTGCTGCGCGACACGCCCGCCCGCTTGGCGATCTCGCCGATGTTCACGCGCACCTCCAGCGAATCGGTTCGCCACCAATCTAGGTCGACGCTCGAGCGGTGTCAAAAGGGGTCTTGACCGCCGTGTGGCGATGCGCCTATCGTCTCCGCGAATCGATTCGCGAATCGGTTCGCCACACCCCGACTGCCGTGAGGGGCACCCCATGCGCACTTCCCTGCGTGCGTCCTTGTTAGCGCTCACCCTGCTCAGCGGTCTCGCCGCCTGCTCCACCGGCGGCGGCGACACGACCGGCGCCGCCGGTGGCACCTACACGATCTGGGACCCGTATCCGCAGTACGACGACTCGTCCGCCTGGGTCAAGCTGATCGGCAAGTGCGGCACCGACGCCGGCGTCACCGTCAAGCGGACCGGCTACGACACCAGCGACCTCACGAACAAGGCCCTGCTCGCCGCCCAGCAAACGGACTCGCCCGACGTGCTCATCGTCGACAACCCCGTCGTGTCGACCCTCGCCGAGGCCGGCGTGCTGACCACCACCGACGACACCGGACTGGACACCTCCGCGATCGACAAGAACCTGATCGCGGCCGGGCAGACCGGCGGCAAGTCCTACGGCATCCCGATCGGCGCGAACACCCTGGCCCTCTACTACAACAAGGCCGTCCTGACCGCCGCGGGCGTCGACATCGCCACCGTCAAGGACTGGGCGTCGCTGACGGCCGCGCTGGGCAAGGTGAAGGCCGCCGGCAAGAAGGGCATCACGTTCTCTGCCATCGGTACCGAAGAAGGCAGCTTTCAGTTCCTGCCCTGGTTCTGGGGCGCGGGCGCGAACCTCACCGAGATCGACTCGCCCGCCGGCCTCGCCGCGCGGCAGCTGTGGACCGACTGGCTGCGCAGCGGCTACGCGCCGAACTCGGTCATCGGCAACACGCAGACCACGAGCTGGCAGGAGTTCGCCACCGGCGACTACGCGTTCGCGGAGAACGGCACCTGGCAGCTGGCGAACGCCAAGAAGGCCGGCTTCGACTACGGCATCATCCCCATCCCGGCGAAGGCCGGCGGGACCGCGCCCGCGCCGACGGGCGGCGAGTTCGTGAGCGTGCCGGTGCAGCGGGACAGCGGCCGGTACCCGACGACGAAGAAGCTCGTCGAGTGCCTGACGAACACCGACAACTCGCTCACCACCGTCACCACGCTGTCCTACATCGCGCCGACGGCGGCGGTGCGGGACAAGCAGGTGGCCGCGAACCCTGAACTCAAGGTGTGGGTCGAGGCGGTCAAAGCGGCCAAGGGCCGCACGAGCGACAACCTCGGCACGAAGTACCCGAAGATCTCCCAGCAGCTGTGGACGTCGGTGCAGGCCGCGCTGAGCGGCGCCAAGTGACGGTGCGGTCCAAGGTCAGTGGGTGGGCGTTCCTCGCGCCGGTCGTCGTCTACCTCGGCGCGTTCTACGCCTACCCGCTGTACCGCAATCTCGATCTCAGCCTGCGCCACTACACGGTCCGCTCGTTCGTGCGGGGCGACGCGCCGTTCAGCGGCCTGGACAACTACCGCACCGTGGTCGGCGACCCGACGTTCTGGCCCGCGCTGGCCCACACCCTGATCTTCACGGCCGCCTCGCTGGCCGCCCAGTTCGCGATCGGCCTGGCCCTGGCCGTGTTCTTCAACCGGTACTTCCCGCTGGCCGCCACCCTGCGCGCGCTGTTCCTGGTGCCCTGGCTGCTCCCGCTGATCGTGTCGGCGTCGACCTGGTCGTGGATGCTCAACAGCGACTCCGGCATCGTCAACGCGTTCCTGGGCCACCTCGGGATCGACCCGGTCAACTGGCTCACCTCGCCGGACTGGGCCCTCGCGTCGGTCACCATCGCCAACATCTGGATCGGCATCCCGTTCAACCTCGTCGTGCTCTACAGCGGCCTGCAGGCGATCCCGGACCACCTCTACGAAGCGGCCGCCCTGGACGGCGCGTCGAGCCGGCAGCAGTTCTGGCGCATCACGTTCCCACTCCTGCGGCCCGTCTCGCTCATCACGCTGCTGCTGGGTCTGGTGTACACGCTGAAGGTCTTCGACATCATCTGGATCATGACCAAGGGCGGCCCGAACGGCGCCTCGACGACCCTGGCCACCTGGTCCTACCGCCTCGGCTTCGGCAACCTGCTGCCCGAGTTCGGCCCGGGCGCCGCCGTCGGCAACCTGCTCATCGTCCTGGCCCTGGTCGCCGGCCTCATCTACATCCGGACCGCGGCCACATGAGGATCAAAACCGTCATCGGTGTCCTGCTCACCGCCATCATGCTGTTCCCCGTCTACTGGATGCTCAACGTCTCGCTCACGCGCGACCGGGACCTGCGCCGGACGAACCTGTTTCCGGTTGACCCGACGCTGGAGGGGTACCGCGCGGTCCTGAGCCAGCAGCTGCCGTACCTCGGCACCAGCCTGCTCGTCGGCCTCGGCACCGTCGCGCTCACCGTCCTGCTCGCCGCCCCGGCCGGCTACTCCCTCGCGAAACTGCGCCCGCGCGGCGGTGGCCTGCTGAGCTTCGCGTTCCTGATCGCCCAGATGATCCCCGGTATCATCATGGCGATGGGTTTCTACGCCATCTACCTCAACCTCGGCGTCCTGAACTCCTGGCCCGGCCTGATCCTGGCCGACTCGACGATCGCCGTGCCGTTCGCGGTGCTCGTGTTCACCGCGTTCATGGCCGGCCTCCCCGACGAGCTGCTGCAGGCCGCGAAGGTCGACGGGGCCGGCCCGCTGCGGACGTTCACCGCGATCGTGCTGCCGGTCAGCCGCAACGCCGTCGTCACCGTGTCACTGTTCGCGTTCCTGTGGGCGTGGTCGGACTTCGTGTTCGCCAGCACGCTCGACGGCGGCGGGGCGCTGCGCCCGATCACGCTCGGCATCTACCGGTACATCGGCAACAACAACCAGGAGTGGAACGCCATCATGGCCACCGCGGTCGTGGCGTCCATCCCCGCCACCGTCCTGCTCGTCGCCGCCCAGCGGTTCGTCGCCACCGGCGTCACCGCGGGCGCCGTCAAGGAATGAGCCCGTCTTTGTTCGCGATCCACGACATCCCGTTCAGCCACCCCGGCTCCTGGTTCGGCATCTCACCGGTCATCGCCGAGGGCGAAGTCGCCGACGACCTGCACCTGGTCTCCCACCAGACCGGCCTGCACGCCGTCTTGCGGCTGGTGCCGTCGGCGCCCCGGGCGGCCGTCACCGCGACCCCGGCCCGGCTGGTGTGGGCGCAGGGGACCGGCCGGATCGAGCTGACCTACGAGACCCCCGACACCGTCCGGCTGCGCGGGGCCGGACTCGGGCTGGCGGTGCTGGCGGCGGCGCCGACGCTCACCCCGTTCAGCGGCACCTACCTGTACCGCGACCCGGTCGACGGCGCCCACGTGTTCACCGACTACGGTACCGGCCGCCGGTACCGCGTCACGGTGCTTGGCGGCGACGCGGACGTGCGCGGCGCGGAGGCACTCGGCACCGCGGATCGCGGCGTGGTCCTCGGCGCCGGGCCCTGGGAGATCGCCGTCGAGGAGTACGCCGGCGAGCGCCCGCCCTACCGCCCGGCGCTGGGCTTCGACGAGGCGGTCAAGGCCGCACACGAGCGGTTCACCGCGTTCGCCGACGCGGTCGCGCCGTGGCGGGACGCGAGCACACCGGCGGCCGAGCTCGCCGCCTACGTCCTGTGGTCGGCGACCGTCGCCCCGGCCGGGTTCGTCACTCGCCCGGCCGTGCTCATGTCGAAGCACTGGATGGACAAGGTGTGGAGCTGGGACCACTGCTTCAACGCCCTCGCCCTGGCCGCCGGTGACCCCGAACTGGCCCGGGACCAGATCGGGCTGGTCTTCGACCACCAGGCCGACTCCGGCGCGTTGCCGGACTCGATCACCCACTCCGAGGTGCTCTACAACTTCGTCAAGCCGCCCATCCACGGCTGGGCCCTGGCCCGCCTCGGCGGCCCCCGGGACCCCGAGACCTACGACCGGCTGGCCCGGTGGACCGAGTTCTGGCTGACCGCCCGCCGTGCCCCCGGCGAGGAGCTGCCGCACTACCAGCACGGCAACGACAGCGGCTGGGACAACGCGACGCTCTTCGACGCCGGCCGGGTGGTGCAGGCCCCCGACCTCGCCGCATTCCTCATCCTGCAACTGCGCGAACTGGGCTGGGCCGAGCGCGCCGACCGGCTCCGCGCGGCGCTGCTGGAGCGGCTGTGGGACGGCGAACGGTTCGTCGCCCGCAGTCCTTCGACGGGCGGCACGTGGAGTACCCACAGCCTCCTGTTCCTGATGCCCATCGTCCTCGGCGAGGAACTGCCGGCCGCCGTCAGCGACATCCTGGCCGCGCGGATCCGCGCGCACCTCACCGAGCACGGCCTGGCCACCGAACGCCCGGACTCGACGCACTACGAGGCCGACGGCTATTGGCGCGGCCCGATCTGGGCACCGTCGACCGTGCTCATCGAGGACGGCCTGCGCCGGGCCGGGCACGCCGAGCTGGCCGACGAGGTCAGCGCCCGGTTCCGGGCCCTGTGCGAGCGCTCCGGCTTCGCCGAGAACTTCGACGCCCGCACCGGCGCGGGCCTGCGCGACCGCGCCTACACCTGGACGGCGAGCGCATACCTGATCCTCGCCGCCGCACACATCCAGCGCCGCCGGCGCTGACCGTCCACGGAGGAGTACCGCCGCTTCTGCGGCACGGCGCCGTACCCGTTCCCGATCAGCGGCGTCGTGCCAACCAGATCTTCCACCTGCCATCAGCGGTTCCGGCAACGCTGCCGGGGACTCCGGGTGTCGTCGGCTTCATGGTCGCCGCTCCTCGCCGGCCGTGCGGGTCCGCCTCGTGCGGCCCGATGCCGCATCAGTACAACTGCGCCGCCATCGTCGTTGGCAGATGCGACTACACAATGTGCAAACCGTTTGCGCGATCCGTAACCATCGGCCATCATCGAAGCAGGCTTCCGCCGAGGCGGTGAGGATGATTCCTGAACATCCCTGGACGGCGCTGCCCGCCATCGCGGCCACGAGCCGGGACGTCGGTCGGCTGCTACGCACCGCTCGGACCGCGGCCGGGCTCACCCTGGAAGAGGTGGGTCGGCTGGTCGGCTGCTCAGCCGCGACCATATCGCGATGGGAGACCGGCCGTCGCCGCGCCTGGACGGTCGCCGAGCTCCGGCGGCTGGCCGAGATCTACCGCCTGCCACCCGATCTGCTCGGTCTCGTCGCGCCGCATCCACCCGCGGGCGGCGGCACCACTAGGGTGGACGGAGCGACGGACGACAGTGGTGGTGACTGGATGCGCAGACGCAACCTGATCGCGGGCGCGGTCGGGCTTACCGCGGCCGCGGCGCTGCCCGAGGGTGCGGCCGCGGCGGACGCGCCGGGGACGGTCGAGGATGTGATCTTCGGTCGGGTGGCCGCGGCGCCGTTGCCGGCGGAGCAGCTGGCCGCGCAGGTGGCCGCGGCCGGGGCTGACTTCCGGGCCTGCCGCTACGCGCAGCTCGCGCGGCGCGTGCCCGGCCTGCTGGCGCGGGCGGAAGCCACCCGGGCGGCCACGACGCCGGGCTCCGCGGGGCGGGCCGCGACGCAGCTGGCGCAGGCATACGGTGTCGCCGCCCGGCTGATGCTCAAGCTGCACGACGACGGCATGGCGTGGGCGACCGCCGACCGCGCCGTGCAGGCGGCCCGATCCGGCACCGATCCCGTGGTCAGTGCCGAGGCCGCCCGGCTCACCGCGACCGTGCTGCGCCGCCGTGGGCAACGCGACGGAGCCCAGCGCCTCGTCCTGCGCGCCGCGCAGCAGCTGGAGGCCGACACCGGCCTGGCCCGGCCGGTGCAGGTCGCCCGATACGGTGAGCTGCTCGCGGTCGCCGCGTACACCGCGGCGATGCGCGACGACCGCGACACCGCCTGGACGCTGCTCGGTGCGGCCGATGACGCCACCCGCCGGGCCGGGTCCGCGAACCCGGGTGGGCTGAGCACCGTCGACGTGGACGTCTACCGGATCAGCGTGGCCCGTGTCCTCGGCGACTACGGCAGCGCCGTGGACTACGCCCGCCGGATCGACCCGGCCCGGATCACCGCACCGGAGCGCCGGGCTCGATACTGGCAGGACACGGCATTGGCGCTGCACGGCCGGGGCCGGGCCGAGCAGGCGTTCGCGGCACTGCTCGCGGCCGAGCGCGACACCCCGCAGGAGGTCCGCTATCGGCCGTGGGCGCAGCAGCTGACCCGGCAACTTCTGGCCGCGCAGACCCGGAACGGGCTGCCGGGTCTGCGCGACTTCGCCCACCGGGTCGGCGCGGCGTAAGCGGAGAGCCGTCAGGCCGGGACCTTCGGGAGGGTGGCGGTGGCGGCGGTGAGGGCGTCCTCGGAGAGTTCGCGGTCGTCCATGTCGCCGGCCAGGTAGCGGCCGTAGGCGGGGAGGTCCAGGTGGCCGTGGCCGCACAGGGCGGTCAGGATGACCTTCGCCTCGCCGGTCTCGCGGCAGCGTAGCGCTTCCTCGATGCAGGCGGCCAGGGCGTGGGTGGGTTCGGGGGCCGGGACGATGCCTTCGGTGCGGGCGAAGCGGACGCCGGCGTCGAAGCATTCGCGCTGGGTCTTGGCGACCGCTTCGATCAGGCCCAGTTCGTAGACGTGGCTGATGAGCGGGCTCATGCCGTGGTAGCGCAGGCCGCCGGCGTGGATCGGGTCGGGGATGAAGTCGTGGCCGAGTGTGTGCATCTTCATGAGCGGGGTCATGCCGGCGGTGTCGCCGAAGTCGTAGGCGTACACGCCCCTGGTCAGGGACGGGCAGGCGGCCGGCTCGACGGCGCGGATGGTCGGGTTCATCGTGCCGGCCAGCTTCTCGCGCAGGAACGGGAAGGCCAGGCCGGCGAAGTTGGAGCCGCCGCCGGTGCAGCCGACGATGACGTCCGGCTTCGCGTCGACCTTCGCCAGCTGCAGGAGGGCCTCCTCGCCGATGATGGTCTGGTGCAGCAGCACGTGGTTGAGGACGCTGCCGAGGGCGTAGTTCGTGTCGGCGTGCTGGGCCGCGACCTCGACCGCCTCGCTGATGGCGATGCCGAGGGAGCCGGGGGAGTCCGGGTGCTCGGCGAGGATGGCCCGGCCGGCCGCGGTGAGCTCGGACGGGGAGGGGTGGATCAGGCCGCCGAACGTCTCGATCATGAGTTTGCGGTAGGGCTTCTGGTCGTATGAGGCCCGCACCTGCCAGATCTCGCACTCGAGGTCGAACTGGGCGCAGGCGAACGCCAGGGCAGTACCCCATTGGCCTGCTCCTGTCTCTGTCGTCAGCCGGCGGATGCCGGCCGCGGCGTTGTAGTAGGCCTGCGGGACGGCCGTGTTCGGCTTGTGCGAGCCGGCGGGGGAGACGCCCTCGTACTTGTAGTAGATGCGGGCCGGGGTGCCCAGTGCCCGTTCGAGGCGGTGCGCGCGGAACAGCGGCGACGGCCGCCACAGCCGGTAGACGTCGAGGACCTCGTCGGGGATGTCGACGTACCGCTGCGAAGTCACCTCCTGCTCGACGAGCGCCATCGGGAACAGGGGTGCCAGGTCTTCGGGTCCGACCGGCTGCAACGTGCCCGGGTGCAGCACCGGCGGCGGCGGGGTGGGCAGGTCGGGGACGAGGTTGTACCAGCGGCGGGGCATCTCCGACTCGGAGAGCAGGATCTTGGTGATCGCGTCGTTGCGCATCTAAACATTCTAAAACCGGATAAATTTGCCACCGTGTGGAAAGTCGCCCTGCTGCTCGTGACGCTGCTGATGCCGCTCGAGCACACCGCCCCGCCTCACCCGAACGTGTTGCTGTTGCTGCTGGACGACGCCCGGACCGGGCAGACGTCGGCGATGCCGAAGACGCTGCGCTGGCTGCGCGACCACGGCATGACCTACCCCAACGCCATGGTGAGCACCCCGAGCTGCTGCCCGAGCCGGGCCTCGATCCTGTCCGGCCGGTACGCGCACAACACCGGCGTCACCCAGCAGTCCGCGATCGACCGGTTCGACCACACCCGCAGCCTGGAGCACGAGCTGCACGGGGCCGGCTACCGCACCGCCGCCGTCGGCAAGCTCTTCAACGCCTGGGACATCGCCGAGCGCCCGCCGTACTTCGACAACGCGGCGCTGACCGGCGGCGGCTACGTGAACGCGGACTTCGTCGTCGACGGGGTGGCGACCCGCGCGCCGTACTCGACGACGTTCATGGGCGCACAGATCAACGACTACATCGACCGTTATGAGCGCGACGACGCGAAGCCGTGGTTCATCTACGCCGGCTTCACCGCCCCGCACGCCCCGCAGGTCCCCGAGCCGAAGTACGCGAACCTGCAGTACCCGTGGGCCGGCGACCCGGCCACCCGCGAGACCGACCGCAGCGACAAGCCCGCCTACGTGCGGCGGTTCAACCACAGCGAGCGGGACGGCGCCCTCGAGCGCCAGGCCCAGCTGCGCACCCTGCGCTCCGTCGACGACACCATCGAGGCGATCCGGCGCCGCCTGGCCGAGCGCGGCGAGCTGGACAACACCCTGGTGATCCTCATGTCCGACAACGGCAAACTGTGGGGCGAGCACGGCCTGCCGGAGAAGTTCATGCCGTATCTGCAGGCGGAGCGGGTGCCCCTGATCGTCTCCTGGCCAGGGAGGATTCGCGCCGGCAGCGACCCGCGGCTGGCGGCGAACCTGGACATCGCGCCGACCGTGCTGGCCGCGGCCGGCCTGACTGCGCACTATGTGGTGGACGGCCGCGATCTGCTCGCCCCCGACGATCGCACGTCGCTGCTGACCGAGTATTGGCGCGACCCGGCCAACGGCGCCGGCATCCCGCCGTGGGCCTCGACGGTCGTGCCGGGCCGCTACCGGTACACCGAAATCTACGACGACAGTGGCGCCGTCGCCGACCGCGAGTATTACGACCTGGCCCGGGACCCGTGGCAATTGACAAATCTCATGCGGACCGGCGGCCCGAAGACCGACGCGCTGTCCGCCGTCCTTGCCACGAGCCGGAGGTGTACCGGCCGAGCCTGCCCGTGAACGCGAGCCGCCTTCGCCGCGCGGGCTACCGGCCCGGGGAGCGGAGGCGGCCCGCGCGGGTCTTGGCGAGGTTGCGGACCCGTTTGGTGCGGCCGACCTCGCCCAGCGCCGCCACGACCGCGGCCGAGTCGGCCTCCTCGAGCACCTTGTGCTGCAGCCAGTTGGACGCCGCGCCCAGCGCTTCACGGTCCACCGGTGCGCCGGACTGCAGCGCCTTGAACAGGCTCCACTCCTGCACCCGCCGCGCGATGAACCCGTCGGTGCCGACCGCGTCCAGGAGTGGCCGCGCCCAGGCGGTGAGCGCCGCCGCCGACTCCGGTCCGGCGGCGCGGCGGTCCACAAGGGACGTCAGCTCCGCCTCCGCCTTGAGCCGGTCGGGCTCGGCGAGCAGCGCCGCGAGCAGGGCCGGGTCGTCGTCCGGCCCGGCGGCCGGATCGTCGTTGATGGTCACCCGGTGAGGGTACCGGCGCGCCCCGGCCGCAACGGCGAGTACCTCTTGCCGCGGGAGTGAGACTCCTCTATGTTAATGGAAAATCACATGCCCGGACAGTTGAAGACGTGCTCGAATCGCCACTACACCCCAGTGTTCATGGCGATGTCCGGGCGACCGGGAAGTAGGCGTGCGAATGCAGAATCTCAGCAGAAGGCGGGCGCTGACCCTCGGCGCCGCGCTGGGCCTGGTGGGTGCCGCCCCGTCCACCGCGGCCTGGGCGTGGTCGTCCGCGGGCTCTCTCGCCGGGACCGACACGGTCACCGACCCGTGGGACGTGTGGGACGACGCCACCGACCCGCTCGTCGCCGCGCTGCTCGACAACGGCCAGATCCCGGGCGTCAACACCGCCTTCGGGTCGTGGTTCGACAACGGTGACGCGCTGCCGGCCGGGCTGCCCACCGAGCTCGTCACCTACCTGAACCAGTACAACCGGCTCCCGTCCTGGGCCGACTCGACCAAGCTGGCCAACGCGGCCAAGTTCAACAAGCGGGTCAGCCTGTACCTGTTCCTGCTCTACGGCCTCGGCAGCGGGATCATGAGCACCGTCATCCCCCGCGAGGCCCGCAACGTCTACTACTCGGCCGGCGGCGCCGACATGAAGTCGCGGGCGGCCAAGACGTTCACCTACGGCTACGACCTGAGCGCGCCGGACGCGTTCCTGCCGACGGGGCACTTCATCACCACGTCGAACAAGACACGGCTGACCCATGCGGCGGTACGGCACCTGCTCCCGCAATCGCCAGCATGGCGCGCGGTCACCGACAATCCGATCCCGATCAGCAACGGCGACATCCTGATCACGTTCCACAGCCTCGGCACCTTCGTGCACCGCAAGCTCAAGGCGTGGGGCATCCGCATGACGGCCGCGGAGGAGACCGCCTATCTCCACCAGTGGCAGGTCGCGCTGCACCTGCTGGGCGTGCGCGACGACTTCATCCCGGCGACCTGGGCCGCCGCCGACGAGCAGTCCAACTACGTGCTCACCCCGCTGCTCGCCCCGACACCCGAGGGCATCGAGCTGGCCAAGATCCTGCTCGGCCTCGTGTCGCAGGTCGACCTCGGGCTCACCCTGGGCATCCAGCGCGAGTTCGTGCGCTACGTGCTCAGCGACCGGATCGGCGACTGGCTGCGGCTGCCCCGGGACCTCGTGGCCCGGACGCTGATCGAGGTCGGCTGGCCCGCGTACGTCGCGTTCCAGGAGGGCCTCTCGCCGATCGTCCCGGCCGGCTTCAGCACGATTGACAAGCTGGTGCGGGCCGTCGCAATGGCGTTCCTCAACAACGGCACGTCGACGACCTACACCCCGATCACCATCCCGACCGGCAACCGCCCCGGCGCGTAGCCGCGCACAGCCGCCTTCATGCATAGCCGCGGGCCGATATGTCGGGCGCTGCGCGCCGCGCTTCGCTCGACATATCGGATTTATCGCCTGACGGGGTATTCACAGGGATATTCGGAGCGACGAGCGATTCATCCCTGAAGTCCGTTACACGGCCAGGGCCGCGGTGACCAGCGCGGTCACCAGGTCGCGGCGGCCGGGCGCGTCCTGCCAGCGCAGGGCCCGCCCGGCCTCCACCACGACTCCGAACCCGGCGTGCACCAGCAGCCGGGCCTGGCGCGGGTCGAGCTCGGGCCGGACCGTGCGCAGCTGCTGCTCCCACACGGCGATGTGCTCGCGCTGGGCGACGATCAGCGGCCGCTGCACATCCGGGGGCAGGCCGGCGATCTCGGCCTCGGCGACGCTGGTGAGCGCGTTGTGCTCGAAGCAGTAGCCGACGTACGCGGCGGCGAGGGCGGCCACGGCCTGCCTGGGGTCGGTGGCCCGCTCCAGGCTGCGCTCGACGGCCTGGGTCAGCAGCCCGGCCGCCTGCAGGCACGCGGCCACCAGGATGTCGACCTTGCCGGGGTAGTGGCGGTAGATCGCCGACGGTGCCAGCCCGACCGCCTGCGCGATCTGGGCGTTGGTCACGTTGGCGAAGCCCTCGCGGGCGAACAGCGGGATGGCCGCGGCCAGGATCTCGGCCCGCCGCGTGCGTGGCACGGGCGGGGCCGGCAAATCGACCGGGTGCGGGCCGGGCGGGGCAGTCGTCGGGTCGGTGGCGGCCACCCGCAGGGCAGAGGCGAGCAGCAGCTCCTCGATCCGGCGCTGGGCGATCGACGTGTGGTGCATCGTGATGGAGCCGATCGCGCCGAGGGCGGCCACGGCCCGCAGCCGCTCCTCGGGCCGCGGGTAGGCGTGCCGCACGAGCTCGGTGACCCGCGCGACGACGTGCGCGAACTTGGCCCGCAGCACGCGGCGGTCGGCGCGTTCGAGGTAGCGGGCCTCCCAACGGTACAGGCCGCCGGAGGTCCGATGGGAGACCGTGACCCGGATCAGCGCGGCCAGCACGTCGGGCAGCGCCGCGCCGGCGGGCCGCTCGTCGAGGGTCTCGACGAGCTCGTCGACCATGCCGTTGGCGCACTCGGCGAACAGCGCGTACTTGTTGGGGAAGTGCCGGTAGAGGGCGGGTGCGCTGATGCCGACCCCGGCCGCGATCTCCTCCATCGACGCGGCGTGGTAGCCCCGCGCGCTGAACACCTGGCCGGCCGCCTCGACGATGATCTGCCTGCGGTTGTGCGGCCGGGTCGCCGCGGCCGAGCCGGTGCTCACCCGATCACACTACCGCCGCCGCGCCCCGGCTCAGGCGTGCAGGACCGCGAGCGCCAGGCGGGCCGTCTGGGCCTCGAACCCGGACGTGCGGTCATAGCGGCCGAGCCGGCCGACGTCGGTGATGACGTTGAGGGCGGCGTGGACGAGGATGCGGGCGTCGGCCGTCGCCAGCTCGGGCCGCACCGTGCCGAGCAGCCCGACCCACTCCTCGACGTGCTGGCGCTGGGCCCCGCGCAGCTGGTGGCGGTCCTCGTCGGGCAGGTTGTTGTTCTCGGCGAGGTAGACGGCGACGAGGTCGCTCTGGCCGAACGCGAACGCGGTGTAGGCGCGCACGACCCGGCCCAGGGCGTCGGCCGGGTCGGCCGCCTCGGCCAGGGCCGTGCTCGTCGCGCCGAGGAGCCGGTCGGTGGCGCGGTAGTAGGCGGCCGCGAGCAGGTCGGCCTTGCTCGGGAAGTAGCGGTACACGCTGGAGGCCTGGATCCCGGCGGCCCGCCCGATGTCCTCGACGCCGACCGCGTGGTAGCCCTGCCGGTGGAAGAGCCGGATCGCCTCGATGAGCAGCAGCTCCCGGCGCGACGACGGGCGGACGGGCGGTGCGGCCGGCTCGGCGGGCGGCTTGACCGGCAGCTTCGGCGGATCGGCCCGCAGGAGGGTCCAGGCGACCCGGGTCAGCAGGTCCTCGGTGTCGGCCGCCGCCGCCCGGTGGGTGGTCACGCTGCCGAGGGCGCTCAGTGCCGCGTTGGCCAGCAGCCGCGCCGGTGCCGCGGCCAGCCGGGGCCGCCGGGCGCGCAGCGGGGCGGTGAGGCGGGCGACGATGGTGTCGAGGCCTGCGCGGAACTCCTGGCGGTGCTCGGGCGTGAGGTAGCGGTGCTCCCACTGGTAGAGCCCGGCGACGCGACGCCGGCTCACGGCGACCGCGGCGAGCGCGCGGAGCAGCCCGTCCAGGTCCGGCGCCTCGGCGCTGGCGGCGAGCAGGGCACCGACGACGTCGCGGGTGGCGTGCACGAGGATCGCGTACTTGTTCTCGAAGTGCCGGTAGACCGCCGGTCCGCTGATGCCGACGACCGCCGCGATCTCGTCGACCGACACGCCGTGGTAGCCGCGCTCGCAGAACAGCTCGGCACCGACCAGCGCGATGCGGTCTTTGCGGTCTTTCGGACGCTTGGTCGCCGTCGAGCCGGAGCCTGCTGGTCGCACCCGTCCAGGTTAGCCCCAGCTCGCACCCGCACAGTGTCCGGGCGCGTTGACAGGTTGGCGCGAACTTCGAGAAAGTTAGGCGCGATTCGCATTGCCGCCGATACCGGCGCGCCCGGCCGCGGCTGTCGTGCAGGCGACACGTGTGGTTCCCGGCGTGGTGCCGCTGAAGGAACGGGTTGGAACGCAGCAGTGAGCGGCACGCGATCGGTGGGACTGTTGCCCCGGGTTCCGTTGGTCGCGGCCGACCGTTGCCGACTCCCGGATTGGAATACGCATGTCGCTCGACCAACAGACCGGCGCCCCTGGCTACTACGGCGCCCCGGCGCCCGGGAAGCGTCGCACCAGCGGCCTTGCCGTCGCGGGGCTCGTCTTCGCGTTCGTGGGACCGCCCGTCGGGTTCATCCTGAGCCTGATCGCGGTGTTCAAGACCGGTGCGGGGAAGGCGGCCGGTCGGGGGCTGGCCATCGCCGGTCTCGTCATCTCGCTGCTCATCATGGGTGGTGCCATCGCCGCGGTCGTCACGCTGTCGAACTCGACGCTGGCGGATCCGGGCTGCACCACCGGCAAGGACGTGATCCTCACCAACGCCGCCGGAGTGAACGACCCGCAGGCGTTGCAGTCGATGATCGACGGGCTCAACAAGGCGGCCGCCGAGGCCAAGCACGACAACGTCCGTGACGCGATGAAGGCCCTTGCGGACGACTACACGGCGCTGCAGCAGGGCGTCAGCTCCGGCCAGCTGCCGCCGGACATCATGACCCGGGTGACCACCGACGCGCAGAAGATCGACGAACTCTGCTCCGTCTGAACCCGTTCGCCGCGGGCGCCGGTCACGCTCACGCGCGATCGGCGCCCCGGCCGGTGTTCACCGCATCACGGCCCGAATCGTGGGGGGCGGGCCTCGGCCTGGCTCGTGAGGGCCTCCAGGAAGTCCGGGCCGGCCAGGGACTCGGCCATCAGGGCGCCCGCTTCGGCGGCGGCGTCGGCGAGGCCGGTCTCCCAGCCCGACCACAGCTGGCGCCGGATCACCGCCATCGAGGCCGGCGAACAGTGGGCGGCGAGGTCGGCGGCATAGGCTTGGGCCTCGGCGAGGACCTGGGCGCGGGGGAGGACGCGGTGGACGAGGCCGATCCGCAGGGCCTCGGCCGCGTCGATCTTGCGGGCGGAGAGGAGCAGGTCCGTGGCGTGGCCGGCGCCGACGAGGCGGGGCAGGAGCCAGGCGCTGCCGTACTCGGCGATCAGGCCCAGGCGGCTGAACGCGGTCGACAGGCGGGCCTCGGCGGCCAGGAAGCGCACGTCGGCGTAGAGGGCGTGGACCAGGCCGAGGCCGGCCGCGCCGCCGTTGATCGCGGCGATGATCGGGGTGGTCAGGGTGGCCGGGAGGTGGGCGGCGTAGCCGAGCTCGTGGACCAGCTGGTCGCGGTGGCGGGGGTCGAGCAGCGCCGGGAGCGACTCGGGGTCGGCGCCGGTGCAGAACCAGTCGCCGGCGCCGGTGACGACGATCGCCCGCACCTCGGGGCGCTCGTCCGCGGCCAGGAGGGCCGCATAGTAGTCGCGGAACATCTCCAGGTTCATGGCGTTGCGCCGGTCGGGGCGCTCGAAGCGGATCGTCCGCACGCCGGCGCTGTCCGCGGTGGTGATATTTGACATTTGATACCCTTTACGGATGACGAAGACGGGCGACCTGTCGCCGCCGCAGCTGTCCGAGACGGTGGCCGACCTGCTGCGCGATCGGATCATGTCCGGACAGCTGCGGGCGGGTGAGCGGATCCGGCTCGAGCAGGTCGCGGAGGAGACCGGCCTGAGCATCACCCCGGTGCGCGAGGCTCTGCTCATGCTGCGCGCCGAGGACATGGTGGAGCTGCAGCCACGCCGGGGCCACGTCGTCGCGCCGCTGTCCCGCCAGGACATCATCGACGTCTTCGCGGTGCAGGGCGACATCGCCGGCGAGCTCGCGGCCCGGGTCGCCACCGGCATCACCCCGGACCAGCTCGAGGACCTGCGCCAGCAGCACGAGAAGCTGCGCCGGGCGGCCCAGGCCCGCCAGGTCACCCGGGTGGAGCAGCTGGAGTTCGAGTTCCATCGCAGCATCAACCGGCTCGCCGCCGCGCGGAAACTGTCCTGGCTGCTGCGGGCGGCGACACGGTACACCCCGAGCCGCTTCTATGCCGCGAACGGGGAGTGGCGGGCGGCGATGATCACCGACCACGAGGCCCTCCTGGCGGCGCTTTCGGCCGGCGATCCGGCGGCCGTGCGCCCGGTGATGGCCCGGCACTTCAACGACGGCGCCGAGCGCCTGGTCAAGCACCTGGACGGCCTCGGCGTCTGGACCCGTGACGCAGCCTGAACAGGGCCAGCGACCGCCGCATCGCCGAAGCCGCCGGCCGCAGCGTCATCAGATCGATCGGTGGCTTGAACCGCTGCCAGGTCACCGACTTCGGCCGGCTGAACTCGCGCAGCCCGTCGGCGCCGTGGACGCGCCCGAATCCGGAGTCGCCGACGCCGCCGAACGGTAGTGACGGCACCCCCGCGTAGCCGAGCACGGAGTTGACCGACACCGCGCCCGCGCGCAGACCGGCGGCGAGGGCCAGCCCGCGGGCGCGGCTGCGGGTGAAGATGGAGCCGGAAAGTCCGTAGGCGGAGGCGTTCGCGCGGCGCAGGGCGTCGTCGGTGTCGGCGACCGGGTTGACCACGAGCACGGGGCCGAACGTCTCTTCGGCGACGGCCGCGCTGTCCTCCGGTACCCCCGCCAGAAGCACTGGATCGACGAACGGCGCCCGCACCGACTCCGGGCCGCCGACCACGGCCCGGGCCCCCACGGCGATCGCGTCGTCGATGTGCCGCTGGACGATTCCGGCCTGGGCGGGCGTGCTCATCGGCCCGTACGGCGCATTGGGCTCGGCCCCGGGCTTGACGTCCCGCATCAGTGCGGCCAGCTTCGCCACGAACGGCTCGTACACGGCCCGCTCGACGTAGACCCGCTCGACCCCGGCGCACGTCTGGCCGGCGTTGCCGAGGCCACCGAAGACCGCCGCCGCGGCCGCCGCGTCCAGATCGGCGTCGGCCGCGACGATGAGCGCGTCCTTGCCGCCGCCCTCGATGACGACCGGGGTGAGTCGCTCGGCGCACGCGGCCATTACCTTGCGGGCCGTGGCCGCCGAGCCGGTGAAGGCGACCTTGTCGACCGCCGCCCGGCTCAGCGCCGCCCCGGTGCCGCCGTCGCCGGTGACGACCTGCAGGACGGGCTGCTCGGGGAGGAGCTCGGCCCATCGCTGTCCAAGCCACAAGCCGACGCCTGGGGTGTACTCGCTGGGCTTGAACACCACCGCGTTGCCCGCCGCGAGCGCGTGGGCGATGGAGCCCATCGGCGTGTAGACGGGATAGTTCCACGGCCCGATCACGCCCACGACACCGTATGGCACGTAACGCACCGAGCTGGCCTGGTTGAACGCCAGCGGCCCGGACGGCACGGAGCGGCGGCGCAGCACCTTGCGGGCGTTGCGGGCGGCCCAGTCGAGGTGCTCGACGGCGAGCATGACCTCCAGCTGCGCACCGGCGATCGGCTTGCCGGTCTCGGCCCGGATCAGCTCGGCCAGCTCGTCGATCCGGCCCGCGATCGCCGCCTTGAACGCCAGCAGGTGCCGGGCCCGCCGCCGGGCGTCGAGGCCGCTCCACCAGCTCGCCGCGGCCCGCGCCCGGGTCACGGCGGCGTCGACGGCCGTGACGTCGCTGCGGTGCAGGGAAACCATCGGACCTCACCTTCTGATATTTGATATTCGAGAGGCTACTCTAGCGCCATGGAGTGGACAGAGGAACAGCGATCGATGGTTGCGGCGCTCGAGGACCTGTGCCGCCGGGAGCCGCGCACCCGCGAGCCGCACAGCCCGGAGCTGTACCGCAAGCTGGCCGACCTGGGCTGGCTGGGCCTCGCGCTCCCGGAGCAGTACGGCGGTGGCGGGGCCGGCAACGTCGACCTGTGCCTGTTCCTGGAGACGACCTCGCGGGCCATGGCCCCCATCGGCGGCTTCGGCACGTCGATCATCGTCGCGGCCACCTACGAGCGCTTCGGCTCCGACGAGCAGAAGAAGCGCATCCTCAACGGCGTGGCCCGCGGCGCCATCGAGTCCATCGCGATGTCCGAGCCCGAGGCCGGCTCCGACGTGGCCAACCTGAGCTGCCGGGCCGAGCGCCGCGGCGACGGGTGGGTCGTCAACGGGCAGAAGACCTGGTGCTCCAACGCCCACCTGGCCGAGCACATCCTGCTCGTCGCCCGCACCGCCGGCCGCCCCGGCGAGCACACCGGCCTCACGATGTTCCAGGTCCCGGCGACCGCCGCCGGTCTGGTCGTCTCCGGCATCGACACCATGGGCGGTCGCGAGGTCAACGACCTGTACTTCACCGACTGCGCCCTGCCCGCCGACGCCGTCGTCGGCCAGGTCGGCAACGGCTGGAAGCAGCTCATGGCCGGGCTCAACATGGAGCGGCTCATCCTGGCCAGCCTCATGCTCGGCACCGCGCAGCGGGCCTTCGACGACGTCGTGGCCTACGTCAAGCAGCGCCGCCAGTTCGGCCGCCCGATCGGCTCGTTCCAGGTCCTCCGCCACCGCCTGGCCGACCTGGCGACGGAGATCGAATGCGCGCGCCTGCTGGTGTACACCACCGCCGCCGAACTGGACCGCACGCCGGGCGCGGTGCTGCCCCGGGCCAGCTCGATGGCGAAGCTCAAGGCCACCGAGACGGCCCGGCGCGTCGCCCTGGACGCGATGCAGATGATGGGCGGCTACGGCTACGCCACCGAGTTCGACATGGAGCGCCTGGTCCGCGCGTCCGTCGTCTCCACCGTCTACGGCGGCACCAGCGAGATCCAGCGCGAGATCATCGCCCGCACCTAC
This sequence comes from Dactylosporangium sp. NPDC051541, assembly GCF_044454505.1. Classification (NCBI taxonomy): domain Bacteria; kingdom Bacillati; phylum Actinomycetota; class Actinomycetes; order Micromonosporales; family Micromonosporaceae; genus Dactylosporangium; species Dactylosporangium sp. NPDC051541. The sequence goes on along the minus strand of NZ_JBITDU010000002.1, from coordinate 1,226,570 downwards.
GGCCTCACCGAAGCGCTGCGGTGACCACGGAGCGGTGACCACGGAGCGGTGACGCCGGTGCCGTGCGGGCCGACGTCGTGCGCGGCCCCGCGGCGGCGGAAGTCACGGCGGTACCCCGTACCATCGGGCTGCCATCCGCGATACGACCGCCGACGCGCTGCACGGGGGACGACGTGTCACGCACGATCGCAACGCCGCCGACGCCCGATGCCCCGCCGACCGGGTGGCGCGGCCAATTGGTCCCGCTCGCCATACTCGGCGCCCTCGTCGCGATCATCGCGGCCGGCGGTGTGTGGGCGTGGACGCGAGACGCGGGGCGGCACCGGGCGCTGCCGGACCTGTGCGCCGGCGTGACGGCCGGTGTCCCCGACGCCACCGGTGCCGCGCCCGGCACGTGCGCCTGGTCGAGCGGCGGCACCTCATACACGGCCACGAGCACCCTCTTCTCGCGCACACGGTTCCGCGACGCGGCGGATCGGGCGGAGTCCGAGTTCCGCTACGAGCGGGAGGGCGCGACGAACCGGGCCGCCGAGGGCTCGGGCTACCCGGAGGCTTTCCGGGACCTGTCCGGCGTGGCCGATGGGGCGTTCTGTCTTGAGCAGTACGACGGCCGCGGCTACACCGTCGAGTGCACGGCCCGCGACAGCAACGCGATCCTGAACCTCAGGGCGAAGTGGGACGACAGCACCGGGCGGGCCGGTCGGCGCGACGACGTCGCCCAGGCCCTCGAGACCTTCGCGCCGACCGCGGAGCGCCTGCTGACCGACCTGGTGCACCGCCTCTGACGACCCGTCCACGCCGCAACGCCTGACCCGCCTCGGCGGGTTGCTAAGCGGGGAGCCGCCGGCCGCGGATCGAGGCTCCGGCCCCGATGAGGCCGGCGAAGACCGGGTAGACGGCGCCGCGTTCGACCAGGCCGACCAGGACGTTGGCGGAGGCGACGGCGAAGAAGGCCACCATCGCGACGATCCCGAAGACGCCGAGCGCGACCATGGCCCGGCCGGTTCGCGGGGCGATGCCGAGGGGTTCGTGCAGGCGGCCGAGCAGGATGATGAGCACGTTGCCGCCGAGGATGGCGGCCAGGGCGCCGAGGCCGTGATAGTCGACCTGGCCCAGGCGGTCGGCCTCGCCGTCGCCCGGGAAGCAGGCGAGCACGACGCCGCCGGCTCCGACCAGGGTGCCCAGGCCGCGCACCGCCCACCGGCGCCAGCCGGACAAGCCGTTGAGCGTGGCCACGCCGACGAACACCAGGGCACCGAAGGCGAAGAAGCCGGTGTTCATGACCCAGGCGAGGGGCGAGTACATGTACTGGCCCAGCGCCGTCAGCGGGCCGTGGACGCCGAGGTCGCTGATGTAGTGGTACGTGTAGCTGTACGGCGGGTCGGTCCAGGCCGCGGCGGCGATGAACTCGAGCAGCAGGAAGATCGCCGGGCCGGCCATGAGTGCCGCCCCGGCCGCGCGCCGCTGGGTGGCCCGATGCGTCGAGGCGTCGATAACTGGTATCACACCATTACTGTACCGAGACCAGTTTTGAAGTCAATACAGGTCGGCGGCCGGGGTTTTGTACGATGGCCGCCATGGGAGTTGAGGTGGGCCAGGCCGGGCGGCGGGAGCGGAAGAAGGCCGCGACCCGGGCGCTGATCCTGCGGGCCGCGCAGGAACTGTTCCTGGAGCGCGGCTTCGACGCTGTCAGCGTGCGCGAGATCGCCGACCGGGCGGACGTCTCCCCGACCACCGTCTTCGCGCACTTCCCGCAGAAGGAGGCGCTGCTGTTCTTCGAGGAGGTCGAGCAGCGCGAACGGCTCGTCGCCGCGGTGCGGGACCGCCCCGCCGGCTCCTCCATATCGGAGGCGCTGAAGGCCCACTACCGCGCCGAGTTCGTCGCGATGTGGTCGGGTCCGGACGGGGCGCTGCGCCGCCGGATCATGGCGCTGATGGAGGCGACACCCGCGCTGCAGGACTACGCCTCGCGGATGTGGACCCGCCACGAGGACGCCCTCGCCGCGGCCATCACCGAGGAACTCGGCCGGCCGGAGCCGAGCGACGAGATCCGCATCTACGCGCGGTTCGCGCTGCAGATCCAACTGCTCGTGACCAGTGCCGACGACCCGATGCTGGACGCCGGGTTCCGCCTCCTCGACCAAGGGTGGAGCCGCTACCACCCCGGGCCCGCCGGTGTGTCATCCGGCGCGGGTCAGGCGCAGGACGGGTAGAAGCCGGTCGGGCCGCGATACTTCGCGCCGACGGTGGTCAGGTACAGCACGTCGTTGCCCCGGAAGGTGTCCCCGTGGCGCTGGTGGTGCCGGATCCGCAGCCGGCGCGTGAGCCGGGCCACGAGCGCCAGCACCGGGCCGCCGCGCACGCCGCGTGTTCCGCGCGGCTTTTCGCCCCGGCGTGCGGTCAGTCGCGCGGCAGGACGCCCAGGAGGGTCGCCATCAGGCCCACGCGCAGGGACTCCGGCAGCTGCAAGTGGAACCGGGCCAGGTCGGGCTCGGCCTCGTAGGCCGCCTGCAGGCTGGGCGGAGGAGTGTTGTACGCCGACAGGGCGCCGGCCATGACGAGGGTCTGCAGGCCGAACAGGGTCGCGTTCTCGCCGAGCTCCGGCAGGTGCCGCTGGAGCAGGGCGGTCATCGTGGTCAGGTGCTCGAGGCTGGCGCGCTTGTAGCGGGTGACGACCTCGACGGAGACGTTGTGCTCCAGGACGCTGCCCTGGGCGCCGAAGAGGTCGCACAGCACGATGCGGGCGGCGAGCGAGCGGCTGAGGATGTCGGCCACCGCGGCCGCCCGCTCGGGCATGGCCGAACCCTTGTCGACCCCGGCGGCCAGCTCGGCGGCCAGGTCCGTCAGCCACTCCTGCAGGAAGCGCTCCAGCAGTTCGAGCAGCACCGCCTCGCGGGACTCGAAGTAGCGCAGCACGTTGGGCTTGGCCAGGCCGACCCGGCGGCTGAGCTCGTTGAGGGTGATCGCGGCCACCGGCATCTCGTCGAGCATGGTCGAGGCCATGTCGAGGATCGCCCGGCGGCGGACCTCCCGCTGCTCCTCGGTGCGCGCCCGCTGAAACGTCATGATCGCCAGCCTAACTTACGTACCCCCGGTACGTTGACATCGTACCGAAGGTACTTTACCGTCATCGGTAGAAGGTACCTCCGGTACGTTATCAAGAAGGAGCCCCTCATGGGTGCGCAGTGGACGACCGCGAACATTCCCGACCAGCGCGGCCGGGTGGCCGTGGTGACCGGGGCCAACACCGGCCTGGGGTACGAGACGGCCCGGGCCCTCGCCGGGCGCGGGGCGTCCGTGGTGCTCGCCGTGCGCGACGTCGACAAGGGTGAGCGGGCCGCGGCCGGCATGACCGGCGACGTGACCGTGCAGGCCCTGGACCTGACCTCGCTCGACTCGGTGCGGGCCGCGGCGGCGGCGCTGCGGGCCCGGCTCGGCCGGCTCGACCTGCTGATCAACAACGCGGGCGTGATGTACACGCCGAAGCAGACCACCCGGGACGGCTTCGAGCTGCAGTTCGGCACCAACCACCTCGGCCACTTCGCCCTCACCGGGCTGCTGCTCGACCTGATGCTGCCGGTGCCCGGCTCCCGGGTGGTGACGGTCAGCAGCGTCGGGCACCGCATCCGGGCCGCGATCCACTTCGGCGACCTGCAGTGGGAGCGGTCCTACAGCCGGGTCGGCGCCTACGGCCAGTCCAAGCTGGCCAACCTCATGTTCACCTACGAGCTGCAGCGCCGTCTCGCCGGGTCCGGCACCACCGTCGCGGTGGCCGCGCACCCCGGCATGTCCAGCACCGAACTCGCCCGCAACGCCCCGGCCGCCCTGCGGCTCCCCCTGACCTGGCTCGCGCCGGTGATCACCCAGACGCCGGCGATGGGCGCCCTGCCGACCCTGCGCGCCGCCACCGACCCGGCCGTGCTCGGCGGCCAGTACTACGGCCCCGGCGGGCGCAACGAGATCATGGGCCACCCGCGGCTGGTGACGTCGAGCCCGCAGTCCTACGAGGTGGCCGTCCAGCAGCGGCTGTGGGCCGTCTCCGAAGACCTGACCGGGGTGCGGTTTCCGGTCGGGCCGTCGCAGCGCAGCACCAGCAAGCACTGAGCATCGGCACCAGTGACGGTGGGCCGGGGGCCGCCCCGGTCGATCACGCTGACGATGTGTCGGCGTAGAGCGCGTCGATGGTGTCGCCGTAGCGGGCGGTGATGACCCGGCGGCGGAGCTTCAGCGTCGGGGTCAGCTCACCGGTCTCCGGCGTCCAGCTCGACGGCACGATATGGAAGGTCTTCACCTGCTCGGGCCGGGCCAGCCGGGCGTTGGCGGCATCCACCGCGGCCTGGATCTCGGCCCGCAGCACCGGATTCGCGGCCAGGTCGGCCGGCTGCGTGTCCTCGATGCCGTGGGACTGCGCCCAGACCGGTGCGGCCTCGTCGTCCAGCACGATCAGGGCCGTCACGTAGGGGCGCCGGTCGCCGATCGCGACGGCCTGGCCGATCAGGGTGTGCGCCCGCAGCAGGGCCTCGATCCGGGCCGGCGAGATGTTCTTCCCGCTGGAGGTGATGATGAGCTCCTTCTTGCGGTCGGTGATGGTCAGGAACCCGTCCGCGTCGAGGGTGCCGACGTCGCCGGTGGCCAGCCAGCCGTCCGCGTCCGTGATCGGTTCGACACCGCCGTCCGGGCGCAGGTAGCCCGTGCACACCAGCGGCCCCCGCACGAGGATCTCGCCGTCCTCGGCCAGGCGGACCTCCATGCCGGGGTTCGGGCGGCCGACAGTACCCGTGCGGAATCGATCCGGAGTGTTGATCGTCGCGGTGCCGGTGGTCTCCGTCATGCCCCACACCTCCAGCACATCGAGGCCCAGGCCGGCCAGGAAACGCAGCACCGCGACCGGGATCGGGGCCGCGCCGCTGCCGGGCCACAACATGTTCTGCAGGCCGAGCCGAGCGCGCATCGGCCGCAGGACCGCGGCGTCGGCCCGCGCCACCCGGGCGGCCAGCTCGTCGGGGACCGGCTCGCCGGCCGCGCGCAGTTCGTAGGCCGCCAGGGCCACGGCGCTCGCGGCGTCGAACGCGGCCCGGACCCCGGGCTCGGCCGCGCCCAGCTGGGCCTGGATGCCGGCGGCCATCTTCTCCCACACCCGGGGCACGCCGAAGAACGTCACCGGCCCGACCGCGCGCAGAGCCGGGACCAGCCGGCTCGCGTCGGGGCAGATGGTGACGTGCCCGGCCCGGTAGACGGCGTTGTAGATGCCGAGCATGCGTTCGGCGATATGGGCCAGGGGCAGGTAGGCGACCGAGGGGGAGTGGTCGGGCACCGGCACCGTCGCCTCGAGCACCACCGCCTGATAGATCACGTTGCGGTGGCTGAGCACGACGCCCTTCGGGTCGCCGGTGGTGCCGGACGTGTACAGCAGGGTCACGGGCTGGTCCGGGCGGATCGCCCGCCACCGCCGCTCGAACGCCTCCGGCTGGGCCCGGTGCGCGGCCTGCCCGACAGTGCGAACATACGTCAGCGGTACCGTCGCCAGGCTCACATCATCCGCGGCCGGCTCGTCGACCAGGACGATCCGCCGCAGGTCGGGCAGGTCCGGCAGGATCGGCCGCCAGCGGGCGAGCTCGGCCGCCCCTTCCAGGACCAGGATCTGGGCGCGGCTGTGCACCGCGACGAACCGCAGCTGCTCCGGGCTCAGCGTCGGGTAGACGGTGGACGGGACCGCGCCCAGGTGCACGGCGGCCAGATCGACCAGCCAGTGCTCGGGCCGGCCGGACATCATGATCAGCAGGTGGCGGCCCGCCTCCAGCCCGATCTCGGCCAGGCCCCGGGAGAGCTCGGCGACCTCGTGGTGCAGCTCGGCCCAGGTGCGGGTGTCGTCGCGGCCGAGGGTGGTCAGCGCCGGCCGGTCGCCGAACTCGGTCGCGTTGCGGTGCAGCAGGCTCGGAACGGTCAGGTCGGCGGCGGTCTTCGCGCATTGCTCGACAAGGTTCATGGCGGGGTGTGCTCCTTGAGCCGCGGGGTGTCGGCCTTCACAGGCACTGTAAACGACGCCTAACTTCCGGGAAAGATTCGGCGGAAGATCGGTTCGGTCGCGCGGCGCTCGCATCGAACGGTGGCTAACACCGCTGGCCGGCCGGCCACCGCGTGCTCCGAATGGCGACGCTCGGTCGGCCCGGTGGCACGCCGGTTTCCGGCCGTGCCACGCGGCCGTGCCACGAACGCTGTTCGCCAATGCTTCAACAAGAAGTGTTATGAGGTCCTGACGTCGAAAGTCCGGTTCATCGGCCTCTAGAAATTTACATGCGTCGAGCCCTGCCCAGCGGTGGTGAGGGTGGATGCCCGCTTGAGTCGCCATCGCGTTTCTGGGACCGTCGGCGCCGCCATGTGAGCGCTCACATCATGGCGAGGCCTCCGAGAAAGGATTCGCGAATGTCCGGAAACACCGCGCGACGACGGCGCTGGCCGCTGGTCGCGCTCGCCGCCGCGCTGACGGTCGCCGCCGCCGGCGTGGCCGGGACCCAGCTGGCATCGGCCGCGACGACCGGCTGCCGCGTCACCTACACGGTCACCAACTCCTGGCCGGGCGGGTTCGGCGCGTCCGTCAACGTCACCAACCTCGGCGATGCCGTCAACGGCTGGCAGCTCACCTGGTCGTTCACCGCCGGGCAGACGATCACCCAGCTGTGGAACGGTACCGCCGCGCAGTCCGGCGGTGCGGTGACGGTGACCAACGCCGCCTACAACGCCGCCATCGCGACCGGCGCGACCGTGAACGTCGGCTTCAACGGCAGCTGGACGGGCTCCAACCCCGCGCCCGCCACGTTCGCCCTCAACGGCGTCACCTGCACCGGCGCCCCGAGCACGACCAACGATGTGCCGTCCTCCGCCAGCCCGTCATCGGGCCCCTCCAACCCGCCGGCGGGCCGCGGCCCGTGCGACATCTACGCGTCCGGTGGGTCGCCGTGTGTGGCCGCCCACAGCACGACCCGCGCGCTGTACGCGGCGTACAACGGGCCGCTGTACCAGGTCCGCCGCGCCTCCGACAACACCACCCGCGACATCGGCGTGCTCGCCGCGGGCGGCTACGCGAACGCGGCCGCGCAGGACACCTTCTGCGCGAACACCACCTGCCTGATCACGATCATCTATGACCAGTCGGGCCGCAACAACCGGCTGACCCAGGCCCCGCCCGGCGGCTTCCAGGGCCCGGCCGCCGGCGGCTACGACAACCTCGCCAACGCGACCGCCGCCCCCATCACCGTGGCCGGGCACAAGGCCTACGGCGTCTACGTCGCGGCCGGCACCGGCTACCGCAACAACGCCACGAACGGTGTGGCGAAGGGCGACCAGCCCGAAGGCATGTACGCCATCTTCGACGGCACCCACTACAACGGCGGCTGCTGCTTCGACTACGGCAACGCGGAGACCAACAGCCGCGACAACGGCAACGGGACGATGGAGGCCATCTACTTCGGCAACATCAAGGTGTGGGGCTACGGCACCGGCAACGGCCCGTGGGTCATGGCCGACCTGGAGAACGGCCTGTTCTCCGGTGTGAACGCGGGCTACAACGCCAACGACCCGACGGTGAACTACCGCTACCTGACCGCGATCGTCAAGGGCGAGGCCAACCACTGGGCCATCCGCGCCGGCAACGCCCAGTCGGGGAGCCTGTCCACGTTCTACGACGGCAAGCGCCCGAACGTGTCCGGCTACAACCCGATGAAGAAGGAGGGCGCCATCATCCTCGGCATCGGCGGCGACAACAGCCACGGCTCCGCCGGCACCTTCTACGAGGGCGTCATGACCTCCGGCTACCCCAGCAACGCCACGGAGGACGCCGTCCAGGCCAACATCACCGCCGCCGGCTACGGCCGCTGATCGGCCGGCGGTATTCGCGAACGCATTCGCGGTGGCGCCGGCGACCCACGCTCGGGTGGGTCGCCGGCGCGCACCGCCGGCTCCAGCATGAGGATCGCGCGCCGCCGGCTCACCGTCCGGCGACGTGCGCGGCTATCATTCGGGCGCACTCCAGCGACTCGCGGTGGGAGGTGTCGACCTCCAGGCCGTAGCGGACACCCCGGTGGACCACCTCGGCCTGGGCCGCCGCCATCCCCGGCACCCGGTCGCCCCGGGCGAGTTCGCGCGCCGCGGCGATCTCGCCGTCGCAGCGGACACCGACCCACAGCACGCTGAGCCCGGCGAGGACCTCGGCCCATCGCCGCTGTGTCCCCGCCCCGCCCAGGAAGACGTCGTCGACGATGACGCCGGCACCGGCCCGGGCCGTGGCCGCGACGCCCGCCATCCACGCCGACTGGAGCCGCATGAAGTCCGGCCCGACGGCGACGCTCCCGTCGGCGCCGAACGCGATGCCAATCTCGGCCGAGTGCAGCGCCGCGGGCATGGCTTCGATCAGCCGGTCGACCCCGAAAGCGAGCCACGGCTCCGGCAGCACGGCCTGCAGGCAGCGGACGATCCCCGACTTGCCGGAGCTCGACCCCCCGTTGAGCACGATCATCTGGACGGGCATGACTGCCGAGCGTAGCGGCCGGCCAGGGCGGCCGGGCGCTGCACGGTGCGACGCCGGTGGAGCGGCGCCGACTCGGCGTGCCCGCGGTCAGCGGGCACGCCGTCCGGGCGGACCGGCCGGTCCCGGTCAGGCCACGGTGCAGGGGATGCCGTTGAGGGTGAAGGCGGTCGGTTCGGCGGTGTTGCCGGTGTGGTTGGCCTGGAAGCCCAGGTCGACGGAGGCGCCCGGGGCGATGGTGCCGTTGTAGCTGACGTTGCGGGCGCTGACCTGGCCGCTCGTCGGGGAGATCGTGGCGTTCCAGGCCGAGGTGACGGTCTGGCCCGAGGGCAGCGTGAAGGCCAGCGTCCAGCCGTCGATCGCGGTGGTACCGGTGTTCGTGATGCTGATCGCGGCCGTGAACCCGCTGTTCCAGGTGCTCATCGTGTAGGTCACCCGGGGACCGGAGCCGCCGCCACCGGTGCTGCTCGGGGTCGGCGTCGGGGTCGGGCTGAGCGACGGGGTCGGTGAGACGGGGATCGACGGGGTGGGGGATGTCGTGGTGCCCACGTTGGTCACGAACGTCGTCGCGCTCCGGGCGGCCAGCGTGACGGTGAGCGTGCCGTTGGTCATCGTGAGGGCGCTCTGGGCGGCGACGTTGCGGCCGGCGTCGGTGACCCAGCTCTGCACCGCGCCGGACGCGGTGGTGCCGGCCAGCGTGAACTGCTGCGTCACCGCCGACGTGTTCTTGTTGACGGCGACGATGACGACGGTGTTGCCGCCGCGGTAGGCCGAGACGAAGACGTTCGTCGCCGGGTTCGCGGTCGCGTCGATGCGGGTGAAGCCGGGGCGGACGAACCGCGCGAACTGCGCCATGATCGCGCCGCGCTTGCTGATCTGGCCGTCCTCGCGCATCGGGCCGTAGCTGCGCCGGATCGTCCACCAGACGTACGTCTGGAACTCGGCGTCGACCATGGCGTGGTGGATGTGCTCGCCCACGTCCAGCGCCTGCGGCCAGAGGTCACCGGAGTCGCTGCTGTTGGGGTAGTACACCTCCGTCATCCACAGCTCCTTGCCCGCGCCCTTCTGCTTGAACAGCGGGTACGGGAAGTTCGCGTAGGACGTGCCGTAGAGGTGCGCACCGATGATGTCCACGTTGGCCAGCGCGGCGGCGTCGTTGAGGATCGGGTCGGACATCGACTTCACATACTGGAACGACTCCGGAGCGATCACCTTGGTACTGATGGATCCGGCATTCTGCTTCAGGAAGTTGACGATCTCGGTGGACGTCCACCACGTCCAGTCGGTCGCGTAGTCGGGCTCGTTCTGGATCGAGATGGCGTAGAGGTTCACGCCGTTGTTGCGCATGTAGGCCGTGAAGTCGTTGAGGTGCTGGGCGTAGGCGGCGTAGGAGCTGTAACGCAGGCGTTTGGCGTTGGTCTGGCCGCCGCGGGTGAACGTTTCAATCATGCTGGCCGGCGGGTTCCACGGCGACGCGAAGACGGTCGCGCCGAGCTCCACGGCCCGCTTCGCCGTCGCCAGGTCACGGCTCCAGTCGGCCTGGCTCTCGCCGACCGGGATCCGGAGGATCGAGAAGCCGAGCTGGCCGTCGCCGCCGCCGAACGCCGTGGTCCGCTGGGCCGCGGTGAGGTCGCCGATCCACAGCGCATGGGCCATGCCGCCGAAGCCCTTGATCGTCTGCTTCGGCGCGGACGGATTGATGTTCGCGGTCGCGGCCGCGGCTTCTTCGGCGCCCAGGACCGACGCCGCGACCGTGAGGACCGGCACGGCCCCCATGGTCGTCAGGACGGTCCGCCGACTCACAATTCCCATGGACCGAACCGTAGGAATGTGTCGTCGAAGCGTCAAAGGTTGCGGTTTCGAAAGTGCATTTCGGCAGCGTCGGACCGTGAAAGTTGCAAATGTGTTTTCGGCGACTCTTTCAACCGGCGCGGCATAACACTTATCGGCGAATCAAATTGATCGGCTGGCCGTCCTTCGGGAACGGCAGCGAGTGATGGTCCAAGGGTGCGACATATGCGGGGTCGACGCTCCAGCGGTACCCCCGCAGCAGTTTGTGCATGATCGCCTTCACCTCCAGACCCGCGAAATAGAGGCCGATGCACTTGTGGACGCCACCGCCGAAGGGCTCCCAGGCGAAGCGGTGCGAGCGGTCCTCGCGGCGATCGGGGGCGAAGCGCTCCGGGTCGAACGCCGCGGGATTGCTCCAGTAGTCGTCCATCAGGTGCGTGAACTGGATGCCGAGCAGGCACAGCGTGCGGGCCGGGATGCGTACGCCCCGCACGACGGTGTCCTTGACGGTGTAGCGGACCACGACCGGCACCGGGGCCCGCAGGCGCAGGGCCTCGCGCATCACGAGATCGATCGAGGTGAGGGACTCCAGTTCGGCGATGTCCGGCGCCTCGCCGAGGGCCGCGGACTCGGCCCGGCAGCGCTCCTGCCAGTCGGGGTGCTGGCCGAGGTATTGCAGCATTGTGGAAGTGGTGATCGTCGACGTGTCGTGCGCGGCCATCATCAGGAATATCATGTGGTTGATGACGTCGTCGTCGGAGAAGCGTTCGCCGTCGTCGGTTTCGATGTGGCAGAGGACCGAGAAGATGTCGTCGGTCGCCGCGGCGCGCTTTTTGTGGAGGTACCCCCGCAGAAATTGCTCCAGTATTCTGCGCCCGCGATAGGCCCGTCCCCAGCGGGTGAACGGCACGTCGGCCCGGACGATGCCGGCGGCGGCCTGGACGCACGCGATGAAGGCGCGGTTGACCCGGGCCATCTCGGCCGGGCCGGTGTCGTCGGCGCCGCCCATGAACAGGTCCGCGGCGATGTCCAGGGTGAGCTGCTTGAGGCGCCGATAGGCGCGGAAGTCCGGGCTCGGCGCCCAGCCCGCCATGCCCTGCTCGATCGCCGGGTGCAGGCGGCGGGTGTAGCCGGCCAGCCGCGGCCGGGTGAACGCGTCCTGCATGATCCGCCGATGCGCGCGGTGCTCGTCGAAGTCGATGAGCATCAGGCCCCGGTTGAAGAACGGCCCGACCAGCTGCGACCAGGCCGGCTCGTTGACGAACGCCTTGTCGCGGTTCTGCAGCGCCTCCCCGCACGCGTCCGGGCCGAGCAGCAGCACCGCCCGGTTGCCGAGCAGGTAGGTGGGGGCGACCGGGCCGTAGCGCTCCCAGTGGCGCCGGTAGAGCCGCAGCGGATCGCGCTGATGCTCGAAGACCTGGCCCAGCCACGGCAGGCCGCGGTCCTCCCGGCGCAGGTCGGGCAGCTGCAGGAGCTCCGTCATGGCTCACCTCGCGATGACAACCTCGTCTGCGAGCCAGCCTCGTTGGGGGCGTCCGCCGTGTCAACCGCTCAGTATCGGAACCGCTGCACCGTGCGGCGCAGGTCCGCGGAGAGTCCGGCCAGGTCGGCGACGGAGCCGTGGCTGGCGTCGACCGTCTCCTTGCCGGCCTTGGCGGCGGCGGCGATGGTGTTGACGTTGACGGCGATCTCGGCCGTGCTGGCCGCGGTGTCGTCGACGTTGCGCTGCATCTCCGCGGTGGTCGCGGTCTGCTCCTCGACGGCGGCGGCGATGGTGGCCTGAAACTCGTTGATCGTCTCGATGATCTGGCGGACCTGCTCGACGGTGGTGCCGGCCTGGGCGCTGCTGGCCTGGATCGCGGCGACCCGCCGGCCGATGTCCTCGGTCGCGGCGGCGGTCTGCTGGGCGAGCTCCTTGACCTCGTGGGCGACGACGGCGAAGCCCTTGCCGGCGTCCCCGGCCCGGGCCGCCTCGATGGTGGCGTTGAGGGCGAGCAGGTTCGTCTGCGCGGCGATCGCGGAGATGACCTTGAGCACGTCGCCGATCTCCGTGGACGAGGCGCCGAGCGCGACGATGGTCTCGGTGGCGTCGGCGACCGCGTTGACCGCCTCACCGCCGACCGTCGCGGCCCGGCCGGCGCTGCCCGCGATCTCGTTGATCGCCGCCTGCATCTGCCGGGCCGCCGCCGCGAGGGCCTGCGTGTTGCCCGACACGCTCTCGGCGACCGCGGCCACCACGCTGCTCTGCGCGGCCGACTCCCCGACCTGGGCGCTGACCCGGGCGTTGCCGCCGGTCAGCTGGTCACTGGCGGTGCCGAGGGCGACCGCGGTGCGGTCCATGATGGACACCGTGTCGCGCAGGGACGCGCCGGCGGCGGACAGCGCGGCGGCCATCTCGCCGATCTCGTCGCGGTCGTGGACGCCCGCGTCGCCGGTCAGGTCGCCGTCGGCGAAGCCCTGCAGGACGTGCCGGACCCGGCGGACCGGCCCGGTGACCATGCGGGTCACGGCGAGGGCGATGAGTACGGCCAGGACGGCGACACCGGCGGTGAGGGCGAGCATGGCCAGCTCGTGCCGGCGGGCGCTGTCCGCGGCCGCCTTGGCCTCGGCCGCGGCGGCCTGCTGCTCGGTGTCGAACAGCCGGTCGAGCGGCTCGGCGAACGCGTCGTCGGCGGCCTGCAGCGGCCCGGTGAGGGCGGCCGCGACGGCCGCCGGGTCCTGCCGGTCGGCGGCCGGGATGACCTGCTCGTCCCGGACGCTGCGCCACGTCGCCAGGCCGGCCTGCACCTGCTCGACGAGCCGGGCCCGGCCCGCGTCGAGGCTCCCGCCGTGGTGCGTGAGGTAGGCGGCCAGCCCCGAGTCGATGACGTCGTCGACGTCGGCGATCTCCTTGCGCAGCGCCGCCGGGGTCGTGCCGGGGGCGCCGAGGGTGTACTCCAGCAGGTACACCCGGACATCGCCCTCACCGTCGCGGACCTCGGCCAGGTCCCCGAGCGGGAGCGCGACGCGCTGGTAGATCTCGTTCGCCCGGTCGCTGGCGTTGCGGGCCGCGGCGATGCCGGTCCAGGACACCACGCCGGTGCCGATGACCGCGACGAAGACCGGCAGCAGAATCTTCGTGCGCAGCCGACGGTCACGCAACCAGCTCGCCATAGCTACCTTCCCACGCGCTCACGGCCGCCTGGACGTGGCCGGCAACCGCCCCATCGGCGCGGCGCCCCCGGATCTGAGCGGAACCGGGATCGGCCGGGATCAGCGCAGGAAGTCCAGCAGGAGCTCGGCGAAGCGGGCCGGCTGCTCCTCGGCGGGGTAGTGCCCGCAGTCGTCGAGGACCACCCCGGTGACGTCGTCGCTCGCCAGCCGCATCGTCTGCACGGCGTACTCGCCGCTCCACAGCGCGCCGCCGACGGCGAGCACCGGCTGCGGCAGCCGGGTCCGGCTGCGCCGCTCGTTCTGCGCGATCGTCTCGTCGAGCGCCCGGTAGTAGGCGAAGGTCGCGTGCAGCGCGCGCGGGTCCGCGGTGATGGCGTCGACGTAGACGTCGACGGCGGAGGCGGGGATCGCGGTCGGGGTGGCGGCCTTGGAGGCGAACTGCCAGCCGAAGAAGAGCCGCTCCCGCCCGCGGACGAGGTCCTCGTTGAGGTCGGTGAGCCGGTTGAAGCCGATCTGCCAGAGCTTCTGGTTGAGCGCGGCCGGGCCGAACACCGGCGGTGACGGGGTGAGGCCGGGGATCATCGCCTCCAGCACGGCCAGCCGGACCACCCGGTCCGGGTGATCGGCGGCGAGGGCGTAGGCGGTCCACGTGCCGATGTCGTGGCCGGCGACATCGAATGTCTCGTGCCCGAGCGCGGCCATCAGCGCGACCAGGTCGGCGGCGAGGGTGCCGGCGTCGTAGCCGTCGTCGGGCTTGTCGGAGAGCCCGCAGCCGCGCGAGTCGACGGCGACGACGGTGTGTTCGCGGGCGAGGGCGGGCATCACTTCGCGCCAGGCGTACCAGATCTGCGGCCACCCGCTGACCAGCAGCAGCGGCGGGCCCTCGCCGCCGGTGACCGCGTGCAGCCGCACCCCGTCCACCTCCACGAACCGGCTGGCGAAGACGTCGGTGAAGCCGTCGGGCAGCGGCAGGGAGTCGAGGCCCGCCGCCATCTTGGAACGATCAGTCCAACTTGTCATGCCGTCACTATACCCATCTTTGAACGATCATTACAAGACGGGTAGGCTGACGGACATGGCGGGCCGCAAGCAGTTCGACGTCGACGAGGCGATCCGGCAGGCGATGCTCGTCTTCTGGCGCTGGGGCTACTCGGAGGCCTCGATCGAGCGCCTGAGCGAGGGCACGGGCCTGGGCCGGGGGTCGCTCTACGGCACCTTCGGCGACAAGGGTGCCCTGTTCCGCAAGAGCCTCGCCCGCTACGCGGAGACCTACCACCCGCTGTACACCCGGGCGCTGTCCGGCCCCCACGCGAATCCGGGGGCCGCGGTGGCCGCCTTCCTGCGGGTCACCCAGGATCGCATCGCCGACCCCGCGGTGCCGGACGGCTGCCTGCTCACGGCGTCGGTCATGCAGGTGGCGGCCCTCGACCCGGAGAGCCGGACGATGGTCCGCGCGACGGTGGCCGGCCTGCGGGCGATGCTGGAGCAGGCGCTGCTGGCCGCGGGGGCGGCCGAGGACGAGGTGGTCGAGCTGGCGCTGTGCGCGCTGGCGACGAACAAGTCCCTCGCGGTGCTGAGCCGCGGCGGCTTCACGGCCGACGACCTGGCACTCGTCGCCGCGGCCGCCGCCCGTCCGCGGGGGCGGCCGGACCCGGCGGCGTAACTGAGCTTCGGCTCTTTTGTCAAGAGTTGACAAAAGATGGGCATGACGGTGTGCTGCGTATGGACAGCCGCCTCTGTCCGGTCGGCGCCGCCCCGCCAGGCGCGCTCACCGCCGCTGCGCCCCCGGAGGTTGCCGCAATGACCGCATTCCCGCACCGCAAGGTTCCGCGGATCCGGGCCTGGGCCGCACTCGCGGCGCTCGCCGCCGGGCTGCTCGGCGCCGCGGTCATCCAAGCGCCCGCGGCCGCGGCGGCCGGGGACTTCATCTCCGGGTTCGAGGCCGGAGATCCGGCGCCGACGTGGCAGAACAGCGTCGAGAGCAGTGCCGGCATCGGGGGGTACTGCTGCGGGCTGACCGCGATGGAGAGTGCTCCGCGCAATGAGACGGCGCACGGCGGTACCACCGCGCTCATGTATTCGGGCAATGACACGAGCACGACCTCGTCGTACTCGTACAACCGGATCTTCGACGTGGACATCCCGATCGGCGCGTCGAGCACGCTGTCCTACTGGGTCTACCCGCAGTCCGGCGGGCACCTCGACGTCGCCGTCGACCTGATCTTCACCGACGGCAGCAGCCTGCGCGACTCCGGGGCGGTGGACCAGTACGGGGTGCGGGTCCACCCGACGTTCCAGGGCACCGGCACGCACCTGGCCTTCAACACCTGGAACAACGTCACGTCGAACATCGGCAACTGGCTCGCGGGCAAGACCGTCGACCGAATCCTCATCGCCTACGACCAGCCGGCGAACACGGGCACCTTCCGCGGATACTTCGACGACATCTCGATCCTGGCCGGTGGCAGCACGACCGGGCGGCTGTCGGACTTCGTCGACACCCGGCGCGGCTCCAACTCCAACTTCAGCTACTCGCGCGGCAACACCTTCCCCGGCGCCACGGTCCCGAACGGCTTCAACTTCTGGACGCCGGTGACGAACGGCAACAACGACAGCTGGTTGTACGAGTACAGCGCGAGCACGGTCCAGGGGTTCGCGATCAGCCACGAGCCCAGCCCGTGGATCGGTGACTACGCGCAGCTGCAGGTCATGCCGATGACCGGCGGCCTGAAGTCCACACCGGACGCGCGCCGGTCCACCTTCAGCCACAGCAACGAGGTGGCGCGGGCGCACTACTACAAGACGCAGTTGGACACGTACGGGATCACCGCCGAGATCGCGCCCACCGACCACGCCGGCGTGATGCGCTTCCGCTTCCCGGCCGCGGCCGAGTCGGTCATCCTGTTCGACACCGTCGACAGCGCCAGCGGCTCGCTCACCGTCAACACCGCCACCCAGACCATCTCCGGCTCCATCAACCACCGCGGGCAGCAGCTGTACATCTCGGCGACGGTCGACAAGGCGATCGCCGCCTCCGGCACCGTCACCGGGCAGGGCGCGACCAGCTGGGTCCGTTTCGCGACGGCCGCCGACGAGCAGGTGACCCTGAAGATCGGCACGTCGTTCATCTCCGTCGCCCAGGCCGCGGCCAACCTCGGCCAGGAGGTCGGGTCGAAGACGTTCGACACGGTCAAGGAGGAGGCGGCCACCACCTGGGACGCGGCGCTGGGCAAGGTCCGCATCGAGGGCGCCACCGGCGACAACATGACCACGTTCTATTCCAATATGTACCGCGCCTTCATGTACCCGAACAATCGCTCGGAAATGGTCGGCGGGGTGCGCAAGTACTTCAGCCCGTACGACAGCACCGTCCACGATGGACAGATGTACGTGAACAACGGCTTCTGGGACACGTCGCGGGCGGTGTGGCCGCTGTACAATCTGCTCGCGCCGACGCGCTCCGGCGAGATGCTCGACGGAATCGTCAACGCGTACAAGAACTTCGGCTGGACGCCGCGCTGGACCGGGCCCGGCTCGATCGACATCATGGTCGGCACGAACCAGGACCTGGCCTTCGCCGACGCCTACATGAAGGGCGTGCGCAACTTCGACTACCAGGCGGCGTACGCGTCGATGGTGAAGAACGCCAGCACCTATTCCGGCGCCGGGAACAAGGGCCGCAAGGCGATCCAGACGTCGGTGTTCAAGGGGTACGTGGCCACCGACGTGCTCGGCGAGTCGGCCGCCTGGACCCTCGAGGACGCCAACAACAACTTCGGCATCGCGCAGCTGGGGCAGGCGCTCGGCTTCACCGAGGACGCGGCGTACTTCCGCAATCAGGCCCTCGATTACACGAACCTGTTCTCACCGTCGGTCGGGTTCTTCCGCGGCAAGCAGTCCAACGGCTCGTGGCGTACCACCGATGCCAATTTCAAACCCAACGAGTGGGGCTGTGAATTCACCGAGGGCGCGCCCTGGCACTATGCGACGGCGGCGCCGCAGGACCCCAACGGCATGGCGAATCTGTACGGTGGCAAAGCCCAGCTGTCCGCCAAAATCGACGCGGTGCTCGCCGCGCCCCGCGACTTCCTCCCCGGCTGCTACGGCGGGACGATCCACGAGATGTCCGAGGCGTACGACACCAACATGGGCCAGTACGCGCACTCCAACGAGCCCATCCACCACATGCTCTACATGTACAACTACGCGGGCACGCCGGCCAAGACGCAGAACCAGGTGCGCAAGGTGCTGACCACGCTGTACAACTCCGGCGCCGGAACGGGCAACGGCTACCTCGGCGACGAGGACAACGGCGAGATGTCGGCCTGGTACGTGTTCAGCGCCATGGGCTTCTACCCGGCCCGGATGGGCAGCACCGACTACACCATCGGCGCGCCGCTGCACCCGAAGGCGACGATGACCCTGGAGAACGGCCGTACGTTCACGGTCACCGCGCCCGGCGTGAGCGACACCAACCGCTACATCCAGTCCGCCACCCTCAACGGCGTCACCTACACGAAGAACTACCTGACCCACGCCGACCTCACCGCCGGCGGCACGCTGAACTTCGTGATGGGCCCGAACCCGTCGTCGTGGGGGACCGGCGCGGCCGACCTCCCCGCCTCGATGACGTCGGGTACGGCGGCACCGGTGCAGCTGCGGGACAAGGCCACCGGCAGCACCGTCACCGCCAGCGCGGAGAACGGCACCGCCGAGGGCCGGGCGATGCTCGTCGACGACACGTCGATGACGAAGTGGCTGGCGTTCGCGAACACGGCCACGATCACCTGCCAGCTCACCGGGGCGGCGACGGTCAAGCAGTACACGCTGACGTCGGCCGACGACGTGCCGGGCCGCGACCCGAAGGCGTGGACGCTGCAGGGCTCCGACGACGGCACCACGTGGACGACGGTCGACACCCGCACGAACATCGACTTCGTCGACCGGCGCCAGACCCGGGCGTTCGTCATCCCCAACACCACGTCGTACTCGCGCTACCGCCTCCAGATCACCGCCAACCACGGCGCCGCCGAGACCCAGCTGGCCGAGCTCGAACTGCTCGGCTGACTCAGGGGATGACCGTGATGTGCACGGACCACGGTACCGCCGGCGTCGGGCACGGCGTCGGCTGGTGCATGCACGGGTTGTCCGTCACGGTCCCCAGGTCGGTCGGGCCCTCGATCGCGGCGGTGTAGCGGGCGGTGAGCGGCTGGCCGGTCGGGTAGCCGCCGGTGGTGTCGCGCAGGAGCAGCCGGCCCGGGTTCGTCTGCTCCAGCGGCCGGTACGCGCTGCGCAGGTTCACCACCAGCAGGTCACCGACGTGCAGGCTCAGGAAGCGGCCGTTGTCGACCTGGGTGAGGGTGACGATCTGTCCGGTCGGCGGCACGTCGAGCACGATGACGTGCACCTGCCACAGCCGGATCGGGATCGTGCACGGCCGCGGGTCGTGCAGGCAGGCGGCGTCGGTGTGGGTCGTGACGTCGGCCGAGCCCGGCGTCACCGCGCGGAACACCGCGACGAGCGGCTGTCCGGTCGGGTAGCCGCCGCTCGCCGACCCCGAGTACGGCACGACGGCGGTGCCGCTGACCGTCGGCTGGAGGTACTGGGGTCCGAGGTTCACGGTCAGGAACTGCCCGGGGCGCAGGCTGACGGTGCGGCCGGTGTCGGCCTCGGTGACGGTGACGTCGCCGCCGGTGGACGGGGCGGCGGCGTCGTCGGCGCAGCCGAGCGCGGGGGTCCCGGCCGGGCCGGACAGCTGCAGGCCGAAGCTGGTCGACGCGCCCGGTGCCAGCGCACCGTTGTGGGCGGCGTTGACCGCGGTCGTGGTGCCGCCGCTCGTGGTGACGGTGGCGTTCCACGCCGACACGACCTGCTGGCCGGGGCCGAGCGTCCAGGTCGCGGCCCACTTCGTCGCGGCCGTCGTCGCCGTGTTGGTGATCGTGACGGTCACGATCTGGCCGCCGGGCCACTGCGAGTCCACGTGCGCGGTTGCACTGCACGGGCCCGTCAGGGCGGCCGCCGCGGCGGCGGTCATCGGCGGCGCGCCACCGGCCGTCGCCGGTGTCAACAGCAGCGCGAGCGCGGCCGTGCCGGCGGCGCTCGCGAGAATGCCCAGCGCCGCTGAGCGCCTGGAGACAGCCATGACTCTCGTCCTTCCCACGCCGGAGCCGGTCAGGCCGAACCATAGGAACGCCCGGACATCGCGTCAACGTCCGGTCACGCAGCGTCGGCGGGGTGAACGCAGGCGCCTTGATCAGCGCGAAACTTCCACGTCACTCCATTGTGGTGGCCGGGGGATGCTCGAAGGACGCCGGGCAGCGGAAGATGTGCAGCTGGTAGCCGCGCCCGATCTGGACGCCGGCGCTGTCGGACGCGGCGTCCGGGCTCTCCCCGGCCGGGCGCCAGCTGCAGTCCCGGCCGTTCCAGTCGCTCGAGGCGACGGTGAAGGTCAAGGTCATCGCGGCGCCGCAGACCGCGCAGTCCACCGGGTACGGGTCCGTCAGTGCCCAGCTCGCGTGCCCGCCGACCTTCCAGCCCGGCGCCATCGCGAGGTCGGCGTGATATCGGGGACCGTCGGTATCGGCTCGGTCCCACGCCCGGATCCGCTCCCGGAGGTCATCGGGGAGCAGGGCGGCGTACGGGTACTCCCGCACCTGTTCGGGCCGCACGGTGCACGGGACCGGCAGGTACAGGTCGCTGATCAGCGGCGGCTCGGGCGGCGCTTCCAGGACCGGGCCGACGGCGGCGCTGTCGCGCCAGACGAGCAGGACACGCGGGCTGTAGTGCCGGTCCGAGTGGTCGACCGGGCACCACAGCACCTGCAGCAGGTCGGTGCCGTCCGGGCCGGCGTAGTCGGGGATGTCGCGCCGGTACAGCTGGGCCACGGGAATCAGCGGGATCGGGTCCGGGCCGAGCTCGTCCACGTCCAGCTCGTCGGCGGCGTCGAGCTCAGCCCGCTCCTCGGCGGTCAGGAACTCGCCGCTCGCCAGCGGCTCCCGGGCGTCCGCGGCCGCGAGGATCACCCGCCGCCGGCGCAGGAGAGCCGGGGTGGTCAGGTCGGACGGCTCATGTGCCGCGGCGTCGTCGCACACCGGCCACGCCTCGCCGGCCGGCCAGAGCAGCGGCCCGCCGACCGAGCTGTCCGCGACGGCCGGATCGCCGGGCCGGGGGTGCAGGCGGGTGGCGGTGGTGGCGTGCTCCCGCAGCCCGGGCACGAGACCGGCGATGTCCACGGGGCGCGGCGGCGTGGTGCGGACCATGGACATGGATGTTAAGCCGGACGGGGCTGGGCGGAGATCGGCAGGTGATACACGACCAGGGTCTGCTCGGGGTGCTCGGCGACGTGGAACGCGGCGTGCGCCACGGTGATCGGGCCGAGCCGGGGATGCCGGAGCCGTTTGTGGCCGGCGTGGCTGAATTGGATGTCGTACTGCGGCCACCAGGCCCGGACCTCCGGGCTCGCTTCGGTCAGGTCGGCGACCAGGCGGGCGACGCGCGGATGGCCGGGGTGCCGCCCGGCGATCGCCCGCAGCCGGGCCACGATGTTGCGCGCCTCCTGCTCCCAGTCGACCAGCACCTCGCGGGCGGCGGGCTCGGTCAGCATCCAGCGCACGACGTTGCCGCCCGGCGCGACGCCGGGGAACAGCTCTGCCGCGGCATCGTTCGCGGCCAGCACGTCGTAGCAGATGCCGGTGACGTAGGCGGGATTGTCGCCCAGCAGCGCCGGAACGCCCGCGACCTCGGGTGTCGGCTCCTCGGCGGTGTCCTGATCCACCGGCCCCGCCCCACCGGCGAGGCGGCGCAGGTGCTCGTGCTCGGCCCGGCTCAGCCGCAGCGCCCGGGCCAGGGCGTCGAGCACCTGGCCGGACGGGCGGACATCGCGGCCCTGCTCGAGGTAGGTGAGCCAGGTCGCGCTGATCCCGGCCAGCAGGGCCAGCTCCTCGCGGCGCAGGCCGGGTGTGCGCCGCCGCCCGGTGCCCGGCAGGCCGGCGTCGGACGGGGCGATCCGCTCCCGCCGGCTGCGCAGGAACGTGCCCAGCTCCGTGCTCACCTAGCACCTCCAGTACCAGCATAAGGCGGCTCTGGATACCAGGTTACCGCCGCGCGAGGCTTGGCTCATGCGTGCTTGGACTGTTGCTACCCCGGGCGATGCCCTCCGCCTCCGCGATGTGCCCGCGCCGACCCCGCACGGCGGTGGCGTCCTCGTCGACGTGCTCGCCGCGCACGTGCCGGCGTACACGAAGCGGGTCGTCACGGGCGACCGCGGCGGCCTGCCCGTCCCGCTGATCCTCGGACCGTCGTGCGTCGGGCGGGTCACCGCGGTCGCGCCGGACGTGTTCCACGTCGCGCCGGGCGACATCGTGGTGGACACCGCCCTGCTCGACGCGGGCGGCGGCGACGAGATCCTGGTCGGCTGGGTCGGGCTCGGTGGCTCCGGCGCGGGCGGTGAGCGTACCGACCGGATGCGCGCCCTCTGGCGCGACGGCGTCTTCGCGGATCAGGCGCTCTGCGCCAAGGAGACCGTCGTCGCGCTGCCCGGCGCCGACGCCTACCCGGACCCGGCCCGCCTGGCGTTCCTGCCGTGGCTCTGTATCGCCGCCTCCGGCCTGCACACGGCGGGCCCCCTCGCCGGCCGCGACGTCGCCGTGATCGGTGCGACCGGCCAGCTGGGCGGCGCGGCGGTCCTGCTGGCACTCGCGGAGGGCGCGGCGACGGTCACGGCGGTCGGCCGCCGCCGCGCCGCCCTCGACCGGCTGACCAGGCTCAGTCCCCGCGTGCGCACCCACCGGCTCACCGGCGACCGCGCGACGGACGCCGCCGGCATCGGCCCGGTCGACGTGGCCCTGGACACCCTCGGCGCCACCCCGACGGCCGACGCGACGATGGCCGCCTACGACAGCCTGCGCGGCCGCGGCACCCTCGTGCTCGTCGGCGGTGTCCGCCACGACCTCACCATTCCGTACGGCGACCTGATGCACCGCCGGCTCACCGTGCGCGGCTCCTGGATGAGCGACAACGCGACGGTATCGACGGTCTGGAACCTGGTCCGCTCGGGGCTGCTGGACCTTGCCGCGATCGAGCTGCTGACCGTCGGCCTCGACGACCCGGCGGCCGCCCTCGACCTGGCCGAGCGCACGACGGGCCTGGGCTTCGTGGCCCTCGTGCCGTGACCCGGCCCGTGTCCTGGGTGCGGGAAATCGCTCTCCGGGCTTGACGCAGGAGGGTGAGGTCGGAGTAGCGTGCGAATCGAGAGAGCGCTCTCTATCCCCGCCAGGAACCCGCAAGGAGAGCCATGCGCACCCGAACACCACGCCGCACCAGGAGATGGATCGCGGGCGCCACCGCGGTCGCCACGCTCGGGCTGGTCGGCGTCATCGCGGTCCTCAACGCCGGCACGTCCGACGCCGCTCAGCTCGCGGCGCCCGCCTCGCCCGCACCGCCGCCCGGCTTCACGCTGACCTGGAGTGACGAGTTCGGCGGAGCCGCCGGCACCGGGGTCAACACCGGGACGTGGAAGTATGACACCGGGCCCGGCAGCACCTTCGGCACCGGCGAGATCGAGACCATGACGAACAGTACCGCCAACGTCTTCCAGGACGGGGCCGGGCATCTTGTGCTGCGGGCCCTGCACAGCGGCACCGACCCCCGCGCGGGCTGGACGTCGGGCCGGATCGAGACCCAGGCCGCGACGTTCGGCGCCGACGCCGGTGACGTCGTGCGGATGGAGTCCTCGATCCAGCAGCCGAACGTCACGACGGCCAACGGCGCCGGCTACTGGCCCGCGTTCTGGATGCTCGGCTCGACGCTGCGCACCGGCACGACCTGGCCGACCAGCGGCGAGGTCGACATCCTCGAGGACATCAACGGCCGCAGCTCCGTCTTCGGCACCCTGCACTGCGGCGTCAACCCCGGCGGCCCGTGCAACGAGTCGACGGGCATCGGCAGTGGTGAGCGGGCGTGCGCCGGCTGCCAGACCGGCTACCACACCTACGCGGTCGAGATCGACCGGGCCAAATCGCCGGAAGAGATTCGGTGGTACCTCGACGGCGTCAACTACTTCACCCTGCCGG
Source organism: Dactylosporangium sp. NPDC051541 (assembly GCF_044454505.1). NCBI lineage: Bacteria > Bacillati > Actinomycetota > Actinomycetes > Micromonosporales > Micromonosporaceae > Dactylosporangium > Dactylosporangium sp. NPDC051541. The sequence goes on along the minus strand of NZ_JBITDU010000002.1, from coordinate 1,203,035 downwards.
CGACCCGCGTGGACGCCACCACCTGGGCGAACGCCGTGCACCACCCGTTCTTCATCATCTATGACCTGGCGATGGGCGGCGGCTTCCCCGACGCGTTCGGCGGCGGCCCCAACGCCAGCACCATCTCCGGCGGCCAGATGAACATCGACTGGGTCGCCGTCTACAACAAGAAGGGCGGCGGCACGACCAGCCCGCCCCCGGCCGGCGCGAACATCGCCCAGGGCAAGCCGACCACGGCTTCGTCGACGGAGAACGCCGGCAGCCCTGCGTCCGCGGCCACCGACGGCAACACCGCCACCCGCTGGTCGAGCGCGTTCACCGACCCGCAGTGGCTCCAGGTCGATCTCGGCCAGTCGTACAACCTGACCAGCGTCAACCTGAACTGGGAGGCGGCCTACGCCAAGGCGTTCCAGATCCAGACGTCGCCGGACGGCACCAACTGGACGAACATCTACAGCACCACGTCGGGCACCGGCGGCAACCAGACCCTGAACGTCACCGGCTCCGGCCGCTATGTCCGGGTGTACGGCACGCAGCGCGCCACCGCTTATGGGTACTCGCTGTATGAGTTCGGCCTGACCGGCACCCCCGGCGGCGGCACGAGCGGCGGCACCCTGCTGTCCCAGGGCCGGCCCACCACCGCGTCGTCGACGGAGAACGCCGCCTCCCCGGCCGCGAACGCCACCGACGGCAACACCGCCACCCGCTGGTCGAGCGCGTTCACCGACCCGCAGTGGCTGCGCGTCGACCTCGGCGCCACCCACGCGATCAGCAAGGTCACGCTGAACTGGGAGGCCGCCTACGCCAAGGCGTTCCAGGTCCAGACCTCGGCCGACGGCAACACGTGGACGACGATCTACAGCACCACGACCGGCACCGGCGGCAACCAGACCCTGAACGTCACCGGCTCCGGCCGCTACGTGCGGGTCAACGGCACCCAGCGGGCGACGGCCTACGGCTACTCGCTCTACGAGTTCCAGGTCTACGGCAGCTGACACCGGTGAGCGGCAACCGCGGGCCGCTGCGGCGGCCCGCGGTTCGCGGCCTCAGCGGCCGTGCCGGGCCAGCAGTGCGCGGGCGATCGCGGCGACGTCGGGGAGCCGGTCGAGGGTGATGAGCCGGGCGTCGGCGCCGAGGCGGATGGCGACCGCGCGGCCGTAGCCGGCGCCGATGACGACGGCGGTGAACTCGTCGGGGACCGGGCGGTCGAGCAGGATGACCGAGCGGGCCTGGCCGAGCAGTTCGTCGAGGGAGCCGGTGACGCCGGCCGGGGCCGGGTCGGGGCCGGAGGCGATCAGGATCGCGGTGTCGTCGGCGGCGACGGTGTCGCGCAGCACGGCGACGGCCGCCTGGACCGCGTCGAGGTCGGCCGGGGTGGCCGGGCCGCGCTGGGCGGCGAGTGGGAACGGGTCGGCGGCCGGCAGGTGGAAGTCGGGCCGGGGCGGCCGCAGGGCGGTGGCCGCGTCAGGGTCGTAGCGGTGGCGGACCGCGCCGAGCGGTGCCGGGCGGCCGAACAGCCAGCCCTGGCCCCAGCGGGCGCCGAGGGCCCGGGCGGTGCCGAGGTCGGCCTCGGTCTCGATGCCCTCGGCGACGATCGCGGCGCCGGTCCGGGCCGCCTCGGCCCGCACGACCGCGCTGACGGTCCGGGTGTGCGGGCTGGCGGGGTTGCGCAGCAGGTGCATGTCGAGCTTGATGACCTCAGGTTCCAGGACGGGTACCAGAGCCAGGGAGATCGGGTCGGCGCCCACATCGTCCAGGGCGAGGGCGTTGCCGAAGCGCTGCACGCCGGCGGCGATGCGCAGCAGGCTGCCCGGGACCGCGGCGAGGGCCCGCTCGGTGAACTCCAGCACCTCCCGGAACGGCAGCCCCGCGGCGACCAGTTCGAGCAGGCGCGGCGAGAGGGGCTGGTCCAGGACGCCGGGTTCGGCGTTGACGAACAGCACCGGCGGCGGGTGCTCGGCGGTGACGGCACACTCCAGGGCCCGCTCGGCGCACAGCATGTCGAGCTCGCCGAGGCGCCCGGCCGCGTGCGCCGCGTCGAACAGCCGGTCCGGGAACTCCAGCGCGCTGCCGGCCGGGCCGCGGGCGAGCGCCTCGAGCCCGATGACGGACCGGGTGTCCAGGTCGACGATCGGCTGGAACAGCGGCCGGATCGCCCGCGCGGCGATGATGACCGCGACGGTGTCGCCGGTGGTGCCCAAGGCGGCGTGCATCCGGGCTCCCTAGCGGTGCGGCGGGCTGGACGCCGCCCTATCGGCCCTCCACCGGGCGAGCTGAGCCAAACGACCGAGCCCGGCGCAACCTGGTCGGTTGCGCCGGGCCGGGGTCGCGGTGCCGGGTGCCGCGGGGTCAGGGGCTGGTGCAGGCGAGGTCGCCGGGGGCGGTGTTGCTGGCGCCGTTGACCAGGAACCCGAAGGTGGTCGTGGCGTTCGCGCCGACGGTGCCGTTGTAGTTGGCGTTGCGGACGCTGACCGTGCCGGTGGTGCCGGTGTTGACGCCGTTCCAGACGTTGGCGATGCTCTGCCCGCCGGCGAGGGTCAGCCGGACCGTCCAGCCGTTCAGGGTCGTCGCGCCGCCGTTGGCCACGGTGACCTCACCCTGATAGCCGCCGCCCCAGCTGTTGACCAGGCGGAACGTCGCCGTGCAGGTGCCCGGCGGCCCGGTCACCGGCGGCGAGCTCGGTGGCGAGCTGATCGGGGTGCTCGGCGGTGTGCTGCTCGGCGGTGTGCTGACGGGTGTGCTCGGCGGGGTGCTCGTGCCCGGCACGGTGGTGGAGGCGGCGTTGAGGGCGTTGAGCACGGAGGTGTAGGCGGCCTTGGGGCTGCTGTTGCGGTCGAACAGCAGCGGGTTCTCGCTCCCGCGCCAGGAGTCGCTGTCCCGGATGCCCCAGGTCGTGATGCCGACGCAGCGCGGGACGTTCATGCAGGCCTGGGTGAGCCCGGCGTACTGCGTCGCCGAGGCGTTGGTGACGTCGGCCTCGGTGAGGGCGACGTCCACGCCCAGGGCCGCGAAGCTCGACAGCGTGGTCTGGAAGTTGGACGGCAGGGAGCTGCCGCCGGTGAAGTGGGTCTGCAGCCCGACGCAGTCGATCGGGACGCCACGCGATTTGAAGTCCCGGATCATGTTGTACACGCCCTGGGTTTTCGCGTAGGTCCAGTTCTCGATGTTGTAGTCGTTGTAGCAGAGCTTCACCGACGGGTCCGCGGCGCGGGCGGTGCGGAAGGCCACCTCGATCCAGTCGTTGCCGGTCGACTGCAGGTTGGACGAGCGCCGGCTGCCGTTCTCCGCGAACGCCTCGTTGACGACGTCCCAGTAGGCGAGCTTGCCCTTGTAATGGGCCATGACGCCGTTGATGTGCTCGATCATCGCGGCGCGCAGGCCGCTGCCGCTGAGGCTCGCCCAGAATCGCGGCTGCTGCGCGTGCCAGGCCAGCGTGTGGCCGCGGACCCGCATGCCGTGCTGGACGGCCCAGTTGTAGATCGCGTCGCCGGAGCTGAAGTTGAACTGGCCGCTGCTGGGCTCGGTCGCGTCGGGCTTCATCTCGTTGACGGCGGTCATCATGTCGAACTCGCGGTTCGCGATCGTGAGGAAGCCCGAGTCGCTGAGGCGGTCGGCGCCCATGGCGGCACCGAAGTACCGTCCGCTGCGCTCGGCCGCCGCCTTCAACGTGGACCCGGGCGGCCCGCTGAGATCGGCGTGCGCGAGGGTGGTCATGGCCATTGAGGACACGGCGATCACGGCCGCGCAGACGCCGCCGAGCAGCAGCCGGGTGCGGCCGCGGGTGCGGTGTCCGGGAACGTCTCGCATCTGTGACTCCTATCTGCGCGATCCACCGCCGAGCCGTAGGCCCGGACCAGACGAATCGACGTCGACCGGAAACGTATTTCGTATGACGTCGAGCGTCAACGTTCGTCGATGGCAATACGCTGGAATGCTTGTAAGTTCCACCGGTCACGACCACCGATATTCGCCGGGCCAAAAAGTGTTATGGACATCGTTCGGCGAAAGTCATGCACACGTTGGCGCTTGAATGTCGAGAAATGATCTGGCAGCCTTGCGAGGGCATCATGTGAGCGCTAACACCCCGCCGCGCCCGGATGCCGATCACGCTTTCAGGAGGTTCGCGTGTCTTCTGTACCATTGAGTCGCCGTCGGTTGTTGCAGGCGACCGGCGCCGGTGTGCTGGCCGGTGCCGCCGCGACGGCCGTTGTCGCGGACGTTCGTGACGCGGCGGCGTCGGTGGCGCCGGCCCGGGCCGACATCGGCGTCTCGGCCTACGTGTTCGACCTCGGGCAGGTGCGGCTGACGACCAGCCGGTGGCTCGACAACCAGAACCGGACGCTGGCCTACCTGCGGTTCGTCAACGTCGACCGGCTGCTGTACAACTTCCGGGCCAATCACCGGCTGTCCACGAACGGCGCGGCCGCGAACGGCGGCTGGGACGCGCCGAACTTCCCGTTCCGCACCCACATGCAGGGCCACTTCCTGTCCGCCTGGGCCCAGGCCTACGCCGTACTCGGCGACACCGTGTGCCGGGACAATGCCGCCTACATGGTCGCCGAGCTGGCGAAGTGTCAGGCCAACAACGGCGCCGCCGGCTTCAACACGGGGTATCTGTCCGGCTTCCCGGAGTCCGACTTCAACGGCCTCGAGGCCGGCCAGGCCGTCAGCGTGTCGTACTACTGCATCCACAAGACCCTGGCCGGCCTGCTCGACGTGTGGCGCTACATGGGCAGCACCCAGGCCCGCGACGTGCTGCTGCGGCTCGCGGGCTGGGTCGAGTGGCGCACCGCCCGGCTCAGCTACGCCCAGATGCAGTCGGTGCTGGGCACCGAGTTCGGCGGCATGAACGCGGTCCTGGCCGACATCTACCAGCAGACCGGCGACTCCCGCTGGCTGACCGTGGCGCAGCGGTTCGACCACGCCGCCGCCTTCAACCCCCTCGCGTCCAACCAGGACCAGCTCAACGGGCAGCACGCCAACACCAACATCCCCAAGTGGGTCGGCGCGGCCCGCGAGTACAAGGCGACCGGCACCACGCGCTACCGGGACATCGCCGCGAACGCGTGGAACTTCACCGTCAACGCCCACTCGTACGCCATCGGCGGCAACAGCCAGGCCGAGCACTTCCGGCCGCCCAACGCGATCGCCGGGTATCTCGCCAACGACACGTGCGAGCACTGCAACTCCTACAACATGCTCAAGCTGACCCGGGAGCTGTGGCTGCTCAACCCCGACAACGCCGGATACTTCGACTTCTACGAGCGGGCCCTGCTCAACCACATCATCGGCGCGCAGAACCCGGCCGACGCCCACGGGCACGTCACCTACTTCACGCCGCTGCGGCCCGGTGGCCGGCGCGGCGTCGGCCCGGCCTGGGGCGGCGGCACCTGGAGCACCGACTACAACAGCTTCTGGTGCTGCCAGGGTACGGGCATCGAGATCAACACGAAGCTGATGGACTCGATCTACTTCTACAACGGCACCACGCTGACGGTGAACCTGTTCATGCCCTCGGTGCTGACCTGGAGCCAGCGGGGCCTGACCATCACCCAGACCACCTCCTACCCGGCCGGCGACACGACGACGCTGCAGGTCACCGGCGGCACCGGCGACACCTGGGCCTTGCGCGTGCGCATCCCCGCCTGGGCCGCCGGCGCCACGGTCAGCGTCAACGGCGTCGCCCAGAGCGTGACCGCCACGCCCGGCAGCTACGCGACGATCTCCCGCCCGTGGGCGTCCGGCGACACCGTGACCGTCCGGCTACCCATGCAGGTCGTCGCCCGCCCCGCCAACGACAACCCCAACGTCGTCGCCCTCACCTACGGCCCGGCGGTCCTGGCCGGCAACTACGGCAACAGCACCCTCTCGTCGCTGCCGTCGCTGATCACGTCCTCCGTGGTCCGCACGTCCAGCAGCGCCCTGGCCTTCACCGCCACCGCGAACGGCGCATCGGTGAACCTGGGCCCGTTCTACGACGCGCAGGGCTTCAACTACACCGTCTACTGGGCCACGAACGGCCAGGGGTCCGGCGGCGGCAGTTACCGCCTCGTCAACGCCGGCAGCGGCCTCGTGCTGGGCGTGCAGAACATGTCGACCGCCGACGGTGGCCTGGCGTTGCAGTGGACCGACAGCGGCACGGCCGACCACAACTGGGAGATGATCACCGACGGGGCCGCGGTCCGGTTCCGCAACGTCAACAGCGGCAAGGTCCTCGGCGTGCAGAACATGTCCACCGCCGACAACGCCGCCGTGCTGCAGTGGGCCGACAACGGCACCGCCGACCACCGCTGGACCCTGCTCGACCAGGGCGACGGCACCTACAAGATCCGCAATGTCAACAGCGGCAAGCTGCTGGCCATCCAGAACAACTCGACCGCGAACGGGGCCTTCGCGGTCCAGGACTCCGACAACGGCACCGCCGACAACCGCTGGCGACTCGTCCGCAACGCCTGACCGTCCGCGCCGCCGACGAGCCGAACCACTGCGCCCGCGGCGCCCGGGCTCGTCGGCGGCCGGGCCGCTCAGGTCGGGCGCAGCCGGCGATCGCCTGGTCCGGCCGCGTGTTCAACGGCGCGCGGGCGCGGGCCGGTGGCGCCGCGGCCGGCGATCATCGGTCCCGCTCCAGTACCCGGACGGTGTGCCGGTAGCCGACGAGCTCGTGGCCGACGACCTCGACCACCGCCGACAGCGCGACCAGGGCGACGGCGACGACCAGCACGGTCAGGCTGGTCCGGTCGGCCGGGTCGAACGGTCCGGTGGCGCCGTACCCGAACGGCACGATGACCGCGGCCACGAGTGGCACGAGGACGCAGAGCAGCAGCGGCACATGGGCCAGGTCGTAGGAACGCATCAGCACGCTCCACGTCACGAAGATCATGAGCATGAGCGCCGCCACCGGGATCGCCAGCGCGAGCGCGATCTGCAGCACCGACAGGCTCTTGTCCTCCACGGCTGTCGTGGCGATCCGCAGCCCCGCACCGACCGCGGCGATCGCACCGAAGATCGGCAGATGCGCATAGCGCCAGACGAACGTGCGGCCCGGCCATCGCTCGAGGATGGTGCGTGACGGGATGAGGAAGTATGCCCACCACACCCCGCCGGCCAGCACCAGCCCGGACGCGGCGATGACCACCGCGGCCGGGCTCCAGCCCTGGGCCCGGACCAGCGCGAGCACCGCGCTGGTCGTGGCGGCGATCACCTCGCCGATCGTGATGAGCGTGAGCAGGCTGAACCGCTCGGCGATGTGCCCGGCGTTCCAGGGCGGGCGGCCCAGCCGGCGCTCCATGACCACGGGCGCGGCCATTTCGGCCAGGGCCAGCGCGACCAGCAGCCCGACGGTCACCGCGACCGGCACCACGACCAGGGCGGAGATCAGCCACCCGAGCTGCGCCCCGGCGATGACGACCGCGTAGGCGACCGCGATGCGGCGGTGCCCGGGATCGTGCCGCGCCGCCCGCAGCCACAGCCCGATGAGGGGCACCCGCATGACGATGTAGCCGACGACCATCAGCATGTTGTTGGGACTGTGTCCGTGCGCGGAAGCCTCGAAGCTGACCGGGAGCCCGAACGTCAGGATGATGACGCCGATCATCTGCACCAGGGTCGCCGTGCGGAACAGCGCATCGTCGTTGTCATACGCGGAGGCGAACCAGGTGAAGTTCATCCACGCCCAGGTGATGGCGAAGACCGCGAACGCGTATGCGCCGAGCGCCGCGCCGACGTGACCCTCGCCGACGTGCTCGGCCAGCTGGTCGGCGGCGGCGGCGAAGGCGACGACATAGGTCAGGTCGTAGAGCAGCTCCACCGGCGTGGTCGACCGGCCGGGCTCGGCTGGATCGCGTCCGTGCATCGGCCGCAGGCGATGGCGAAGATCAGCCTTCAGCCGTGCGGGTAAGACAGGATCCACCGGACCTCCCGGAGCACTGGTCGACCGGATGATCCTAAGGTGGGCCCGCGCGGGCGGCATCCGCACTCGGCGGAACCGGCCCGCGCCGTCACCCCGGCGGTCACAGCGTCGTGACCGTCCAGAGGTTGTTGGTGTTCGTGTTCGGCGCCCACAGCGCCACGGTCGAGCCCGCCGTCGCGTTGCCCATGCCGTCGATCGCGGTACCCGTGCCCCGGTTGATGATCTGACGGCGGCCGCTGCCGGCGTCGTTGAGCCGCCACTGCTGATTGTTGCCGCCGTTCCAGGTCGACTGCCGGCACGGCGCGCCGTTGGCGGCGTTGCCGGCGCTGTCGAGGACCAGGCCGTTCGTGCGGTTGACGATGCGGTACCAGCCGCCGAGGTCGATCAGCTGCCACTGAAGGTTGGTGCTGCCGGCCCAGCCCCATTGCTTGACGGCGGAGCCGGAGGCGACAGTGCCACCGCCGTCGAGCCGCGGAACCGGACCTTGCCGGTCAGGCCCCGCAGGTCCCCGCCGACGCCGTCGACGGCCACGGTGGCGGCGTCCGGGCTGGACAGCGTGGTGCGCTGGGGGCTGTCGAACGCAGCGGAGCAGGTGATCGAACCGGCCCGATCGGCGCTCAGCCGCACCGCGATCACCTGGTCGGCCGCGCTGGCGATCACCTCACGGCGCCACCGTACGCCGTTCTGCAGGTAGCTGACACCGGCCACGGCAGGCGCTCCACGTCGACGTTGCCGAACACCATGGCGCCGAGCCGGCCGTTGCCGATCGGCAGGGCCCGCAGCCAGTCGGTGCCGGCACCCTGCTCGTACCAGAACGCCAGACCGTTCGCCGCGCCCACCTCCGGCGGAGCGGCGGCGGAGGCCGGGGTTGCCGTCCAGGACAGCGGCAGGCGGCGCTCGCGATCAGCACCTGCCGGTGCGCGTCGCGGTGTGTGTTCGGCGGGGACGTCGGACAAGGGAGTCTCCTTTTCGGAGGTGCATTGTTTCGGCAACGGGCGGATGACCGGATGGGCCCACTCTTCAGAACGGAATTCCGAACTGAACAGACGCCGCCAAGGGTGCAGCGGTGGAAGTTGCATACGCGGGGCCGGGCATTTATCCATGGAGATTGATCGATATTGACGAGGCACATCATACGACTTACCTTCCAGTGGGTACAGCACCTCAGTGCCTCGACACCGGCAGCCGACAACACTCCCGGAGGCGCCACGTGCATCGCCGCATCACCACAACGATCGTCATCGCCGCTGCGCTGCTGCTCAGCTCGGCCTGCTCCGGCGGGGACACCGGCGCCGGATCGGGGGCGAACACCTTCGAGTTCTGGTCCTTCACCGGCATCAACCAGAAGGCCGACGTCGAGCGCTACACCAAGGCGCACCCGGAGACCAACATCAAGCTGACGGAGGTCGGCAGCACCAGTGAGACGGCCCAGGCCCTCACCGCGGCCCTGGCCGGCGGCAAGGTGCCCGACCTGGTGCTCATCCAGGGCGACGATCTCCCCAAGTTCATGCAGGCCCCCGACAACTTCCTCGATCTCGCGACGCTCGGGGCCGACAAGCGGCAGGGCGACTACCTTCCCTGGGTGATGAGCCAGTCGACCGCCAAGGACGGCAAGATCGTGGGCATCCCGACCGACGTCGGCGGCCTGGCGATCGCCTACCGGACCGACCTGTTCCAGGCGGCGGGCCTGCCGACCGGCCGCGACGAGGTCTCGAAACTCTGGCCGACCTGGGATGCCTTCATCGAGACCGGCAAGCGGTACGTCCAGGCCTCCGGCGGCAAGCAGTTCCTGGACAACGCGCCGACGAGCGTCTACTTCCAGGCCATCAACCAGGGGACCGAGCGGTACTACACCAACGCCGACCGGACGCTGTCCTACGACCGCAACCCTCAGGTGAAGGACGCCTTCGACCTGGCCCTCAAGGCCATCGAGGCCAACATCACCGCGAAGCAGGGCTCGTTCTCCGCCGGGTGGACCGCGGCGATGGGCAAGGGCGACTTCGCCGTGGTGGCCGCGCCGTCGTGGATGCTCGGGTCCATCCGCACGAACGCCCCCGGCACCGCGGGCAAGTGGGACGTGGCGGCCATCCCCGGCGGGGCCGGCAATTGGGGCGGCAGCTACCTGGCCATCCCCAAGCGGGCGAAGCATCCGCAGGCCGCGTGGAAGTACATCACCGAGACCCAGTCGCCGGCCGGGCAGCTCGACCACTTCCTGCTCACCGGGGCGCTGCCGACGACCCCGGCGGTCTACACCGATCCCCGGCTCGTCTCGAGAACCGACCCGTTCTTCTCCGACGCGCCGATCGGCAAGATCTACACCGAGTCCGTGACGAAGCTCAAGCCGTTCTACATCGGCCTGGAGGACGGCCCGATCGGCACCGAGTTCCTCAACGTGCTGACCAGCGTCGAGCAGGGCAAGCTCCCGCCCGACAAGGCCTGGGGCACCGCCATGACCAACGTCAAGAACGCTGTCAAGGGATGAACGGACGGCCGGTGCGCGACGGCCGGAGGGCTCCGGGCGTCGCCGGCCGGGAAGGGCGATCGCTGTGACGACCATGCTCGGTCCCGTGCCCGCGGCGGCATCCAAGGTGCCTGCGCCACGAACCGGGACGGTGCGACTGGGTACACGCGAGCGGATGGCGCCCTACGCGTATGTGGCGCCGTTCTTTGTGCTGTTCGCCGTCTTCGGTCTGTTCCCGCTGCTGTTCACCTTCTACGTCGCCCTGTTCGACTGGAACCCCATCGGGGAGCACACCTTCGTCGGCCTGGCCAACTTCGAGCGGTTGCTGGACGATCCGCGCTTCTGGGGCGCGCTGCGCAACACCCTGAGCATCTGGGCGTTGTCGACCGTGCCGCAGCTCGCGCTCGCGCTCGCGGTGGCGCATGCGCTCAATCACGCCCGCTTGCGGGCACCCACGTTCCTGCGGATGTCGGTCCTGGTTCCCTACATCACCTCGGTCGCCGCGACCACGATCGTCTTCGCGCAGATGTTCGACCGCGACTACGGCCTGCTCAATTGGCTGATCGGGCTGCTGGGATTCACGCACATCGAGTTCACGGCATCCGTGCTCGGCAGCCACATCATGATCGCCACGATGGTGATGTGGCGCTGGTCCGGGTACAACACCCTGCTCTATCTGGCCGCGCTGCAGGCGGTGCCCCGCGAGGTGTACGAGGCGGCGGCGGTGGACGGTGCCGGCGGCTGGCGGCAGTTCCGCCACATCACGATCCCGTCGCTGCGCCCGATCATCGTGTTCACGGTGGTGACGTCCACCATCGGCGGCCTGCAGGTCTTCACGGAGCCGCTGCTGGTCAGCCCGGGCTCGCTGACGTGCGGCGCGGCCCGGCAGTGTCAGACCCTCACCCTTTTCCTGTACGAGCAGGGCTTCGGCCGTTTCGAGTTCGGCTACGGCTCGGCGATCGGCGTGGCGCTCTTCGTCATGGTCGTCGTCATCGCCACCGTCAACTACCTGCTCGCCAGCCGGATTCGCGCGGAGCGTCCATGAACACCAGACCCCGGCCCAGCGCACCGCCCGCCGTGGCGCGACACCCGCATCGCCGCCGCCCGGCCAACGGGATCTCCTGGTGGGTGTACGGTCTGCTCGGCATCATGGTCCTGCTCAGTGTCTTCCCGCTCTACTGGATGTTCGTGGTGTCGACGACCGACTCGGCCACGGCGACGAGCCTGCCGCCGCATCTGCTGCCCGGCCGCAACTTCCTGCACCTGGCGGGCCTGGTCCTCGACACGGTGCCGTTCGTGAACGCACTGCTCAACAGCCTCGTCGTGGCCACGGCCGTCGGCGTCGGTCAGGCGCTGCTGTGCGCGCTGGCCGGCTTCGCGTTCGCCAAGCTGTCCTTCCGCGGGCGCGACACCCTGTTGCTCATCGTCGTCCTGACCATGACCGTGCCCACGCAGCTGGCGGTCGTCCCGCAGTACCTCATCATCTCGGAGCTCGGCTGGGTGGACTCGCTGTCGGCGCTCATCGTGCCCGGCCTGGTGAGCGCGTTCGGCATCTTCTGGATGCGCCAGCACATCGCCCACACCATCGACGACGAACTCATGCAGGCCGCCCGGGTGGACGGCGCGACGACCTGGCAGATCTTCTGGCGGGTAGCCTTCCCGCTGGTGCGGCCCGCGGCTTTCGTGCTCGGCCTGTTCGGGTTCGTCAACGCCTGGAACGACTTCCTGTGGCCCTTCATCGTCCTCAAGTCGCCGGAGCACTACACCATCCAGATCGCCATCAAGGCACTGCAGAGCAGCCGGGACATCGATCTGGGCCTGGCGATGTCCGGCTCGTTCCTGGCCACGGTGCCCCTCCTGGTGCTGTTCGTCTTCGTCGGCCGACGTCTGGTCAGCGGCATCATGGAGGGCGCCTTCAAAGGTTGATCGCCGCGGAGCCGCGATCGGCGATCAGCTGACGGTCATCGGATAACTCCATCGGGTGAATCAGGAAATCTCTGCTGCGGAGGCTAGAAATGCTGATGGGGGGCTGCTACTGTTTCTCGTGTTGAAGCAAGACGGTATGGAAAGACGCTGACGGGTCGCCCCAACAGCTGGGCGGCGAGTTGGATGCAGGACGGGTGAGCCAGAGATCGTGTTGGTGGCATTGCCCGTAGAGCAGTACCCCCGCTGGCGCGGGACGTTGCGTCGTCCCTGCTTGCCGCGGGTGCACCACAGCAACACCTGACAGTTGAAGACGCAGCAGAGGAAAGGGAGGGCTTTACACCGTTGGATCGCCCGCGTCGGCCGCGTTCTGGCCGGGCGGACACCGTAGTTTCCATCGAACGAGAGGTGGTCTTCGGTCACGAGTAAGCGATCCTCGCACTCGACGCTGTCTACGGCGTTCGAGGCGGATACGACAACCCGGCGTTCACGTCGGTAGATGGTGTTTGACCCATAACCCTTGGGCCCCGGCGCGATGCGCCGGGGCCCTCGACACGGAAGGTTTCATGGCGCAGTCCGACGACATGTTCGGCGACGAGGACTATCCCGCCTACACCATGGGCCGGGCCGCGGAGATCGTCGGCACCTCGCAGGACTTTCTGCGCCGCCTCGGCGAGCTGAAACTCGTCACGCCGCAGCGCTCCGCCGGCGGACACCGCCGCTACTCCCGCTACCAGCTGCGCCTCGCCGCCCGGGCCCGGCAGATGGTCGACGAGGGCACCGCCATCGAGGCCGCCTGCCGGATCATCATCCTGGAGGACCAGCTCGAGGAGGCGCTCCGGATCAACGCGGAGCGCAATCCACCCGACCCTGAGTAGCGCCGCCCTAGCCGTGCCGGATGAGCCCGTAGTCGGGCAGGTCGATGGATTCGGCGGGCGGCGTGAACAGGCGGCCGCCCAGTGCGCGGGCCGGTCGGGACGCGGCCAGGCGCAGGCCGGTGTTGAACAGTGCCACCCCCGCCCGGGTGCGCGGGTTCGCGAGGCGCGGTGCACCCGGTGGCAGCTGCTGGGCCTTGGCGACGTACGGCCGCATCCGCTCCTCGTAGCGGCGCAGCGCGTCGCGGTGGTCGCGCCAGGTGGCGAGCTCGCCGGCGAGGATGTACCCGCCGGTCAGGGCCAGGCTGGTGCCCATGCCGCTGATCGGTGACGGGCAGTAGGCGGCGTCGCCGACCACGGCGATCCGGCCGCTGGTCCAGGACGGCAGCCGGACCTGGGCGACGCGGTCGAGGTAGAAGTCGCCGTGGTCGCCGGCGAGCGCGTCCAGGATGCGCCGCGCCGGACCGGGATGGTCGGCGAACACCTCGCGCAGCCGCGCGATCTGCCGGTCCGGCTCGAGGCGTTCGAGACCCTCCGGTGGTGCCAGGAAGGCCAGCGAAGCCCGGGTGGTGCCGAGGTTGTCGGGGCGGAGCATGACCGCCCGTCCCCGGCCGGCGGGCAGCCAGTTCCACCAGCGGTCGTCGCGGTCGAGGCGGGGAATCGCCCCGTAGGCGATGTACTGGCCGAGATCACGGATGTGGACCCGGCCCGGGAGGACGAGGTCGCGGGTGTCGGAGCGGATACCCTCAGCGATCACGAGGATGTCGAACGACTGTGGCCGGCCGTGCTGGAAGGTCACCTCGACCCGGTCACCGTGCTGTCCGACGGCGGTGATGGCGTCGCCGAAGCGGTGCTCCACCCGGTCGGGCAGGACGTCGTCGAGTGCGGCCACGAGCTGAGCGCGCAGGATCTCGCGCTCCGCGGTGGCACCGTCGGAGTCGCCGGTGCCGGCGGGAAACTCGGCGACCGTGCGCCCCCGCGCGTCGACGAACCGGGTGCCGACCTCACCGGTGCCGGACGCGGCGATACGGTCATCGAGGCCCATCCGGCGGATCACGTCCCGGCCGGCGCCGCGGACGTCGACGTTCTGCCCGGTGGTGCGCAGCGTCTCCGCCCGCTCGAGCATGGTGACCCGCCAGCCGAATCGGTCGAGCCAATAGGCGGCGGCGGTACCGGCCACACCCGCCCCGGAGATCAGCGCCGTCTGCATACCATCCCGGTTCCCGCCGCCACGGGGCTCACACGTGCTTTTTGCCCCCGCCGGCCGTCGTGTCCAGCCCGACCGGCCGCTCCGGCGGGGCGGACACCAGGTGCGCGAGCAGGGACAGACTCACCGCGGCGTCGCTGCCGGCGGGCGCGGTCGCGACGACGAGGCGCTGGCCGGGCGCGAGCGGGACGGGGAGCGCCTGCTGGGTGACGGTGAGCTCGCCGACGAGCGGATGGCGCATCGAGTAGCCGGCGACGTCGCAGTCGCGGACCCGATGGTCGGCCCAGAGCCGCGCGAACTCGGCACTCTCGATCGACAGCGTGCCCACGAGGCGGCGCAGGGCCGGGTCCTGCGGGTCGCGCCCGACCAGGAGCCGGAGGTTGCCGACGACCGCGCGCGCCTTGGCGGGCCAGTCGGCGTACAGGTCGCGCAGGTGCGGGTCGAGGAACACCAGGCCGGTCATGTTCGGGCGGCCGGCGGCCCGGTCCGGCGCCGCGAACGGGAGATGGCCGGCGAAGAGGGCGTGGCCGCAGCGGTTCCAGGCCAGCACGTCGGTGCGGCGGCCGAGCACCAGGGCCGGCGCGTCGCCCATCGCGGCCAGCAGGTGCCGCGTCTCCTCCGTCACCCGCTCCGGTGTGTCGCGAGTGCGGGCCGGGGCCGGGCGCGGCGGCCGGGCCAGCGCGTGGAGGTGGCGCCGCTCCGTCTCGGTGAGCCGCAGCGCCCGGGCGATCGCGTCGAGGACCTCGGGCGAGGCGTTGAGCGACTGGCCCTGCTCCAGGCGGGAGTAGTAGGAGAACCCGACGCCGGCGAGCTGCGCCACCTCCTCGCGCCGCAGCCCCGGCACCCGGCGGCGCTCACCGTAGGTGAGCAGCCCGACGTCCGGCGGCTGGAGCTGCGCGCGCCGGCTGGCCAGGAAGGTGCCGAGCGGTCCGGGATCGTCCACGTCCCGAGTGTGTGGCACAACGCGTGCGGGAGCCAACCCCTGGCCGGGGTAGCCACGGCGGGGCGTGGCCGGCGCCACCCGGGCCGGGCAGTCTCGGAGCCGCCGCCGCACGCCGTGGCGGCCCGATCGGAGGCAGTGGACAGATGGACGAGTTGCAGGTCGGCGCGGCGCGGGTGGCCCGCGTGGTCGAGTTCTCGGCGCCGGTGGGGCTCGGCACGGGGGAGTTCTTCCCCGGCTCGGACCCGGCGCTGTGGCAGGCGGCGAGCGACTGGCTGGTGCCGGAGTTCGTCGGCTCCGACGGCCAGGTGCGCACCGCCGTGCAGACGTGGGTGGTGCGCAGCGAAGGCAAGGTGGTGCTCATCGACACCGGGCTCGGCAACGACAAGGAGCGCCCGTATGTGCCGGTCTGGTCGCGGTACTCCAGCGACTACCTGGAGCGGCTGGCCGCGCTCGGCGTGACCCCGGCGGACGTCGACATCGTCGTCAACACCCATCTCCACCTCGACCATGTGGGCTGGAACACCCGGCTCGACGGGCGCGACTGGGTGCCGACGTTCCCGAACGCGGCGTACTACGTCCACCGGGCGGACTACGAGTTCTGGGACCCGCAGGGGCCGCACACCCCGGGCTTCGGGCGTGGCAATCAGAACGCGTTCGAGGACAGCGTGGCGCCGGTGGCCGCGGCCGGGCAGCTGCGGATCTGGGACGGCGAGCGGCACAGCCTCGACGCCGCGCTCACCCTGAGCCTGGCCGCGGGCCACACGCCCGGCTCCGCGGTGGTGACGCTCGAGTCGGGGGAGGAGTCGGTGGTGTTCGCCGGCGACCTGCTGCACAGCCCGCTGCAGGTCACGCAGCCACACCTCGCGAGCTGCTTCTGCGAGGACCCGGCGGGCGCCGCCGCCAGCCGGGAGCGGCTCCTCGAGGCCGCGGCCGACCGGCGGTCCCTGATCCTGCCGGCGCACTTCCAGGGCACCGGCGCGGCCCGGATCACCCGCCGGGACGGCCGCCCGGCCATCGACGGCTGGGAGCCGATCCAGACCAGCGCGGTCAGCGGCTGAGCGCGGCCGGCGGCCGGTGCGCCACCAAGGGCGCACCGGCCGGCGGTCAGGGGCTGGTGCAGGTGACGGCGGCCGGGGCCGGCGAGCTCGCGCCGGTGGCGGTGAACCCGAACGTCGTCGTCGCACCGGCACCGAGGGTGCCGTTGTAGGTGGCGTTGCGGACCGTGACATTGCCGGAGGTACCGGTATTGACGCCGTTCCAGAGGCTGCTGATGCTCTGGCCACTGGCGAGGGTGAAGCGGGTCGTCCAGCCGCTGAGGGTGCTCGAGCCACCGTTGGCCACGGTGAACTCGCCCTGGAAGCCACCGGGCCAGCTGTTGACGATCCGGTAGGTCGCGGCGCAGGCGCCGGGCTGTCCGCTGACCGGCGGCGGGGACGAGACCGGCGGGCTGCTCGGCGGCGGCGACGACACCGGGGGACTGCTCGGCGGCGGCGACGACACCGGCGGGCTGCTCGGCGGGACGGTGCCCTGGAACTGCGAGAAGAACTTCCAGATCTCGCCCGACGTCCAGGTCCGGGCGTCGTTGGGCGAGCCGGACCCGTCCACCGGGCTCGGCGTGTGGTCGCCGTCGAACGCGGCCCACTGGACCGGGTAGCCCGACCGGCACCCCGAGTACGTCGTGGTGATGTGGGTCAGGCTGTTCTGCGCCGGTTCACGCGGGCTCTGGGCGGTGCAGCCGTTGTTGCGCACGAACGTGTCGCGCAGGGACCGCCCGTTCGAGATGTTGAGCACGCTGTCGTGGGTGCCGTGGATGCCGAAGTAGGCCACCGGCTGCGTGCCGCCGTTGCACCCGCTGAGGTTCGCCCCCGACAGCACGGTGACCGCCCGGAACACGGTTGGCCGGGCGCAGGCGATCGCATAGCTCATCGCGCCGCCGTAGCTCCAGCCGAGCGCGAACAGCTGCGTCGTGTCGACGCACAGGCCGCCCTCGATGAGCCGGGTCAGGTCGTCCACCAGGGTCAGGTCCCGGCCGTTGGTATTCGCCCAGCCGTTGTCGATACCCTGCGGCGCCACGAAGATCGCACTGTTGCCCGACAGCGGCTGCAATCCGTAGAAGCCCGCGGAAGACACATTCGCGGCGGTACCGTTCAGCCAGTGCATGGCGAAGATGAGCTTGTACGGGCGGTTGGCGTCGTAGTTGTCCGGCACCCTGAGGATGTAGGTGCGATTCTGGCCGCCGCTCTGGATCGTGCGGGTGCCACTGCTCAGCGCCGGAGCCTGGCCGCATCCCGCGGTCGCCGCGAGCACGCCGCTGGTCGCGGCGGTCGCGGTCGCACCCCGGCTGCTGAGGGCCGGCCCGATCGTGACCGCGACAAGGACCGCCAGCGCGGCCAGTATCGGCACCCCGTATCTGCGTTTCGTCACTGCCTCTCCTTTCGATTCGTGCCCGGCGATGCGGGCGGGACGCCGCTCAGTCGCGGATCCACTGCTGATTACTGCCGCCGTTGCAGGTCCACAGCTGCACAGCGGTGCCGTTGGCCGTGCCGGCCCCGTTGACGTCCAGGCACAGCCCCAACGCGACGCCGGTGATCGTGCCGTCGGTGTTGACGCGCCACTGCTGGCCGGCGCCGCCGTTGCAGGTCCAGATCCGGGCCCGGGTCCCGGACGCGGTGCCGGGCACGTCCAGGCACTTGCTGCCGTAGACCGTGAGCCGGCCGTCCGACGTCGCGGTCCACTGCTGGTTGGCGCCGCCGTTGCAGTCCCAGATCTGCACGACGGTGCCGTCGGCCTGGCCGGCGCCGTTGACGTCCAGGCACCGGTTGGCGGCCGCGCTGCGCAGTTCGCCGCTGGGGGAGCCGGAGCCGCCGAGCGGCGTGACGGACAGGTTGTCGAACTGGGCGGTGACGCCCTGGCCGGTGCCGTAGCCGACCTGCCCGGCGACCCAGGCGGAGTCCGAGACGGTGCCGACCGTCGTGCCGTCGACGACCCCGCTGAGGGTGCTGCCGTTGCGGGCCTTGGCCTGCGCCATCAGCCACCACTCGTAGCCCCGATTGCAGTCGACGCTGCCGCGGGTGTGCTCATGGCTCGGCTCGGCCCCCGACGTCGAGTTGGTGTCCCCGCCGATCTCGACCTTGAGGATCTGCATCGCCGCGCCGTAGCCGGGCCGGAACAGGTAGTCGAGGATGTCGCTGCGCTGGGGCTCCGGATAGTCGATCAGCAGCCGGCTGTTGCCGCCGCCCCCGCTGACCGCGCCGATACCGTCGAGCGTCCGCCCGCCCGACGCGCCGTTGACGGTGACGGCCGTCGCGGCGTGCGCCGGCGCCGCCGGCCCGGCGAGCACGCCGGCCGCGAGCAGCAGCACTCCGGCCAGCGCGGCCAGGGCGCGCGACACCGGCGTCGCCCGCGTCGGCCGGGTGTTGCGACGGCGCCCGGACCGCTGACTCGCTCGTTGCACCATGCGAAGACCTCGCAATGTCGAACCGGATCGATGCATGGAGTGTCGTCGATTTTCCGGTAATTCCGGCAAGTGCTTTCGGAAATGTCATCCAAAGCGCCCGGTGGGTCATGAAAGTTGCATCCGTTATTGCGTCCTGCCAGGTAACTGCCGACCTGAAATTGCCTTCGAGAAAAGCGTTATGTGGGGAACGGTGAAAAGGTCGCTCGGAAATCCGTGTTATTGTCGATCGTCATCGATATGATTGGCAGTGCGTGAAGGGACCGCCATGCTGGTGCGCCGACTGTTCATCGTCCTGGTCGCCACCATCGGACTGAGCTTCGGCAGCGGCGTCCCGGCCCATGCGGCCGCGGTGACCATCACGCCCGGCGCGGTCTGGACCGACACCGCCGGGCACGTCATCCAGGCCCACGGCGAGGGCATCACCAAGGTCGGCGGCACGTACTACTGGCTCGGCGAGGACAAGACCAGCGGCTCACCGTTCCAGAACATCACGTGCTATTCGTCGGCCGACCTGAAGAACTGGACGTTCGTCGCCAACGTGCTGACCCGCCAGGCCGCCGGTGACCTCGGCCCGAACCGCATCGTCGAGCGGCCCCACGTCATCTACAACGCCGCCACGGCCACATACGTGATGTACATGCACATCGACAACACCGGCTATTCGGAGCGCCGGACCGGGGTGGCGACCAGCAGCAGCATCTGCGGGAGTTACGGATACCGGGGCAGCTTCAAGCCCGCCGGCCACGACAGCCTCGACGACAACCTGTTCCTCGACGGCAGCACCGCATATCTGCTCAGCGAGGACCGCACCAACGCCAAACTGCAGATCTACCAGCTCGCTCCGGACTTCCTCAGCGTGGCGGCCCTGGTCAAGACGCTCAACCAGTACGAGTCGCCGGCAATGGTGAAGATCGACGGCACGTACTACCTGTTCGGCTCGCACCTGACCGGCTGGAACACCAACGACAACCAGTACACGACGGCCACCGCGATCACCGGGGCATGGAGCGCGTTCCGCAGCTTCGCGCCGGCCGGCACCAACACCTGCAACTCCCAGACGACCGCCATCCTGCCCGTGCAAGGCAGCAGCGGCACCAGCTACCTGTTCCTCGGCGACCGCTGGAACCCCGGCAACCTGGCCGACTCCCGCTACGTCTGGCAGCCGCTGACGATCAGTGGTACGACCGTGACGATGACCTGCCGGAGCGCCTGGAGCGTCGACACCGTGACCGGGACGGTCGGGACGGGCGACGACGGTGGCAGCACCGTCCTGCGCGGCGCGGGCTCCAACCGCTGCCTGGACGTGCCGAACCGGTCCACCACCGACGGCACCCAGGTCGCCATCTGGGACTGCAACGGCGGCGCGAACCAGTCTTGGACGCTCACCGCCGGCAAACAGCTCACGGTGTACGGCACCAAGTGCCTCGAGGTGGCCGGGCAGTCGACGGCGCCCGGAGCCGCCGTCCAGATCGCCACCTGCACCGGCGCCGCCAACCAGCAGTGGAGCGTCAACGCCAACGGCACCGTCACCGGGGCGCAGTCCGGCCTGTGCCTGGACGTCACCGGCGCCGCCACGGCCAACGGCACCAAGGTCGAGGTCTGGACCTGCAACGGCGGCGCCAATCAGGCCTGGACCCGGGCCTGACGAGCCCCCCGCGGCGGTCGCCACGCCGGCGGTCAGTCGCCCAGGCTTCCGGCGTCCGGCCCTTCGCCCCAGATGTTCATCGCCGTCCAGCGGGTCAGGCCGTACACCAGCGTCCACCCGACCGGGGTCAGGTAGCTCGCCGCGATGACGACCGCCGCGAGCGTGCCGGCCCGGACCCGGTCCCGCAGCCCGAGTTCCCCGCCGCGCCGCAGCGCCCGGCGGCCCAGCCACGCCAGGACGACCGCGGCCAGCGGCGCCAGCCAGGCCACCGCCATGGCGCCGGCGGTGAGCCAGGTGAAGGGGCTGGCGGCCGTGCCGCGCACCGACACCCCGTCCGGCAGCGGCGCGTACACCATGTCGTAGACGCTGTCGCTGTTGCCGCCGTGCGGCCCGCCCAGCAGCGCGAAGAGGAAGCCGAAGACCGCGAGCCCCCAGGCCCACACCAGGGTGAGCTGGACCCGCCACAGCGCATTCGTCATCAGTCCAGCACCCAGTTCAGCAGCTGCCGGCCCGGCGGCGACAGGGAGAAGGCCAGGAAGGCCAGGGTCAGCCCGGAGGCCGCGAACAGCCACCGCCGCAGCGCCGCGGGCATGTCCCGGCGCCGCCGGGCGAGCGAGGTGAACGACATCAGCAGGAGGATGACGGCGAACATCGGCCCGACGAGGGTGATGATCAGGCCGGGGATCATCAGGGCCACGGCGGCACCGCCGAAGACATCGCCCGGGGCCCGGCACCCGCCGGTGCAGTGATCGACGCCGTGCACCGTGAACGTCAGCAGGTATGGCACCGCGATCCCGGCCACGTAGCAGACGACCATCGCCAGCTGGATGAACACGAGGAGCCGGGCCGCGACGAAACGGGGCGGCGGCGTCGACATGCCGAGAGTGTACGGGGCTCGATGGCGCTCGGGACTCCACGTCCCTAATCCCCGGCCCCGCGGCTCGGCAACGACCGCGGTAGCCCGAACCACGGCAGGACGCTGTTGTCGAAGCGGGTCATGGCGCGGATCCGCTCGCCGCTGAGGGTCAGCACGAAGAGGCCGGTGCCGTGGCTGATGCCGGTGGGGGTGCGCAGGTACACCGCGAACGCGGGCTGACCGTTGGCCCGGGTCGCCACCAGGTCGGATCGGCGGCCCGAACCGAAGATGCCGGCGTAGAACCGGGCCACGATGTCGCGGCCCTCGTACTCGAAGGGCAGCGGCGGCATCGACATGAACACGTCGTCGGTCAGCAGCGCCAGCAGCGCGTCGACGTCGGCGGACTCGTACGCGCGGACGAACTTCGCCACCAGCGCGTGCTCGGCCGCCGAGCCGGCGGCCGGCGCCGGTTCCCGGTCGCCGGCGGTCTGCCGGTGCCGCAGGCCGGCGCGCGCCCGTTTGAGTGCGCTCTTGACCGACTCGACGCTCGAGCCGAGCATGTCGGCGACCTCGCCGGCCGGGAATCCGAGGACGTCGCGCAGGACCAGCACGGCGAGCTGGCGCGGTGGCAGCACCTGCAGGGCGGTCACGAAGGCCAGGGACAGGGCCTCGGTCCGCTCGTACCGTGCTTCCGGGCCGACCGGCGCGTCCACGCCCTGCTCCAGGACGGCGTCGGGAAACGGCTGGAGCCAGACGACCTCGCCCATCCGGGTCGGCTCGGGCGGCTCCACATTCGGCATGTCCCACTCCTTCGCCGGGCGCCGGCCGGCCGCCCGGCGCGCGTTGAGGCACCGGTTGGTGGCGATCCGGTAGAGCCAGGTGCGCAGTGAGGCGCGTTGCTGAAACCCGTCGAGCCCCCGCCAGGCGGCCAGCAGCGTGTCCTGCAGGACGTCCTCGGCATCCTGGAAGGACCCGAGCATCCGGTAGCAGTGCACCTGCAGCTCCCGCAGGTATGGCTGGGTGAGCGCACGGAACGCATCGCCGTCCCCGGCCCGCGCCTTCGAGATCAAGTCGGCTGGCACTGTCCCCACCTTCGGGTCGCGTTTCGGATATGGACACCGGCCGGCGGGCAAACGGGTCGGCCGGCGCGCGCCCCTTTCCCGGCCCGGCGGTGTCTACCTCAGTGGAACCGACGACGAAAGGGAGTACCCCCGCATGGGCCGGATTGTGATCAGCACGAATGCCACGCTCGACGGCGTCACCCAGGACCCGACCGGCGAGGAGGGATTCAACCAGGGCGGCTGGTTCAACCGGTTCGGCGGCCGGGACGTCGAGGCGTGGGCCGAGGCCGGGACGGCCGAGGCGCTGCGCTCGGAGGCGCTGCTCATGGGCCGGCGCACCGACGAATGGTTCGGCCCGCGATGGACATCCCGCAGCGGGGTGTGGGCGGACCGGCTGAACAGCATGCCGAAGTACGTCGTCTCCTCGACGCTGGAGCGCCCGGTCTGGACCAACTCGACGGTGCTGCACGGCGATGTGGTGGGCGCGGTGTCGAAGCTGAAGCAGCAGCACGACGGCGACATCCTCGTCTACGCCAGCTACCGGCTCGGGCACACGCTGCTGGAGCACGACCTGGTCGACGAGCTGCGGCTGGTCCTCTTCCCGGTCGTGCTCGGCGGCGGCGGGCGCCTGTTCGGCGAGACCGGCGATGCGAAGCCGCTGCGGCTCGTGGAGTCCCGCACCATCGGCGACGGCCTGGCCTTCCTCACCTACCGACCGGTCCGCGCCGCCTGAGCACCCGGCACACCCGGCATCTCAGGACGAGCCATCTGATCGTCGGGAAGGCGTCGGGCACTGGCTACGGTGCGGCGTTGAGCAGGTCCACCGCGCTGTGCTGGCAGCTGTGGTTGGTCGCGGTGCGGGGGCCGGCCCAGTGGTTGCCGTACGCGTCGATGGTGTCGCGGTCGTTGGTGTAGGCGCTGTCGGCGTTGCGTTGCAGGTACGTGTTGTACGCACCGCCGGCCGAGGTGTTGAGCACGCCGAGGCCGCGGACGGCGGCGCCCTTGAACGAGGCGCCGTCGTCGGCGCAGGCGCTGGGTTCGTTGGGCTCGTGCAGGACGCCGTTCGGTGACAGGTAGGTGCTGGCGGTGAGCGCGTCACCGATCCGCCGGGCGGTGGCCAGGGCGGCCGCGTCGCCGGTGAGCTTGTTGAGCTGCACCAGGGCGTTGATGAGCACGCCCTGGTTGTAGGTCCACGTGACGGCACCGTTGTTGCGGCAGGTGCTCAGGTTGACGCCGTCGTTGACCAGGCTCTGCCCGTTGAGCATGCCCGTGCCCTGGAACCACGCCCACGCCGCCTGGGCCCGCCCGCGATAGACGGTGTCGCCCGCGATCCGCTTCGACAGCGCCGCGTTGAGCTGGATGTACAGGCTGTTCTCGATGGCGTTCTTGTGCAGCCGGTCGGTCTTCCACCACACCCCGCCGCCGCAGACCGTGTCCCAGTAGCTGAACATGTGGTCGGCGCCGGCCCGGGCGGTGTTCAGATACCGGCTGTCCCCGGTGAGGTCGTAGGCGTCGACCCACGCGAGCGCCCACCAGCCGGTGTCGTCGAGGTACTCGTTGCGAAACTGCCCCAGCCGTGCGTTGACCTGCTTGTCGTACGTGTTGGCGATCGCGTAGCGGTAGCTGCTCATCCCGGACCGCCGGGCGTTGTCGATCACGGCGGTGAGCGCGTTGGCGGAGGTCCACCAGCCGTCATTGCCGAAAAGACCACTGCCCAGGTTGTACTGCATCATCAGCGCGGTGGTCGCCGCCGTCCGCCGGTCCCAGGCGTTCCACGTGCTGCGCGTCCACGCCGAGCACACGACCTCGGGCCGGTCGCCGGCCTTGCCGCACGCGCGGAGGGCCCCGACACCGTTGGCACTCCAGGAGTCGACGTTGAACTGCCGGGTCCGCGTGGTCCGGGCCCCGGCCGGCACGGTCGTGTCGCCGATGCGGCTGTCGACCCACGTCTTGCCGCCGTCGAAGGACCGGTCCATCCAGACTTCGTCGCCGGCCTGCCCGGTGTCGAGGACCGCCCACGCCATGGCGTCGGTGTCGTTGAGGTGCATGGTGAACCGCCGCCCGTACAGGCCGGCGCTGACCGTGATCCGGTCGGCGGGCGCGAGCGCGGCGTCGCGCCCGTCGCAGTACTTGTTGCAGATGTTCGCCGCGGCCAGTCCGGGGTGCGCCGGCCCGGGCGGCGTCGTCTCGCAGCCGGGAGTGACCGCGTCATGCCTCGGGTTGGTGTGCTCGCAGGACCCGGGCCCGGCGGCGTCGGCGGCCGCGGCGGGCGTCGCCGGCGCGAACACCACCGCCGCGGCGAGGACGAGCACAGGGATGGCCAGCAGGCGAATGGACACGGTTCCCTCCCGGGGAAGGCACGGTCCGGACCGCCATCCGTTTGCATCGAAGATGCTTGATGCAAGGCGATCTGTCAATGGCTGGCGTTTCCGTTATTTCCGCACCCGTGCGCAAGTCGCTGAGCCAGTTTCCGGCACTGTGCCTTTCGGGTTTCCGAGTTTCCTTCCGGTGTTACTGTCACGCGCCTTGACACGCTGTTCCAGCCGCTCTTAGCGTCAAGGCAATCGATTTCCGATCTGTTGCTCCGCGGCTCTCCGCGGGCCGAATTATCGGCAACCTCTCGGCAACCGGAAAGGACAGCAAGCATGTCGCAATCCACTCGAACCCGCCGACCGCGCCGCCGCCGCGGTCTGGCGCTCATGGCGTCGGTCGCGGCGGTCGCGGCGGCCGTCGCAACCGTCGTGGGCGCCGGGTTCGCGCTCAGCCCGGCGTCGGCCGCCACCGCCGCCAACACCCTGATCGTCGACGCGGGCCAGACGCTGCGCCCCGTGACGCACGTGGCGACCGGCAGCCTCTACGGGCTGGCGAACGCCTCGCAGCCCACGGTGGCCCTGGCCCAGGCGATCCGGCCGAACACGTTCGTGCAGATGCCCGCGGGCGGCCGCCAGCAGCCCACCGGTGACATCGCGGTCGTCGCGCCGACGGCCGTCAGCGTCGGCGCCAAGCTCGTCAACCGCCTGTCCGACTACTACCCCGGCTGGCCCTACCAGTTCAGCTGGAGCACCTGGACGCCGTTCATCAACACGCAGATCAACCAGATGAAGTCGTCGTCGTACTACGGCAGCATCGCCGCCTACGAGCTGTGGAACGAGTCCGACAACACCTGGAACTCGGCCAACGGCACCTACGAGAACTTCTGGACCACCACGTTCCGGCAGGTCCGCTCGATCGACCCGAACAAGCCCATCCAGGGCCCCAGCTTCTCCGACAACATCAGCGACATGCGCAACTTCCTGCAGAACGCGGTCAACACCAACACGGTGCCCGACGTCCTCGCGTGGCATGAGCTCACCCGGTCCTCGAAGATCGCCGGCGACGTGGCCGCCGTCCAGGCCATCGAGGACCAGCTCGGCATCAGTCGGCGCCCGATCGCCATCGAGGAGTACGCGGCGCCGGGCGAGGTCGGCCTGCCGGGTCCGCTGGTCGGCTACGTCGCCAAGTTCGAGCGGCTCGGCATCCGCGACGCCGAGCTGGCGTTCTGGAACCAGTCCGGCACCCTCGGCGACCTGCTGACCGCCCGCGGCGGCAGCCCGAACGCCGCCTACTGGCTCTACACCTGGTACGGCGCGATGAGTGGCAACATGGTCGTCACCACCCCGCCGGCGCAGACCGGCATCGACGGCTTCGCGTCCGTGCCCGCGGGCCGCAACCAGGTGAGCATCATCGCCGGCAACTGCAACGGATCGTGTGCCGTGACGGTCAACGGGCTCAACGCGCTGAGCCTCGGCAACACGGTCAGCGTGAAGGTCGAGCAGACCGTGTCCCTCGGCCGCACCGTCGCCTCCTCAGGGCCGAGCACCGTCTCCACCTCGACGTACACCCCTGCCAACGGCACGATCTCCGTCCCGATCACCATGGCCACCAACAACGCCTACCGCATCACGATCACCCCCGGCTCGGGCGGCGGCTCGACGACTCCACCGCCGAGCGACCTGGCCGGCACCTACCGCATCGCCAACGTCAACAGTGGTCTGCGGCTCGACACGCTCAACGCCGGCACGGCCTGGGGCACCGCCGTCGTGCAGGCGACCGCCGGCTCCGGCACCTCGCAGGTGTGGACGCTCGTGTCCGTCGGCAATGGACAGTACAAAATCGTCAATCAGTTGAGCAGTCTCGTCCTCGGCATCCAGAACGCGTCCACCAGCCAGGGCGCCACGGCCCTCGTCTGGGGTGACACGGGCACGTCCGACCACCTCTGGACGCTGAGCGCCGACGGCGCCGGCCACTACAGGATCCGCAGCGTCAACAGCGGCCTCGTCCTCGGCGTCACCAACATGAGCACGAGCTCGGGCGCGCAGGTGCTCCAGTGGGGCGACACCGGTACCGCCGACCACCTCTGGACCCTGACCCGGGTCTGATCCGCGCGGACGAAGGCGGTGTGGCCGCGGAGATCCGCCGCCACACCGCCGTCGATCGCAGTCGATCAGCTCAGGCTGAAGCGCTGGTTGGCCTGGCCGTTGCAGCTGTAGATCTGGACCTGCTGGCCGTTGCCGGTGCCCCAGACGTCGAGGCAGCGTCCGGACTGTACGCCGGTGATGGTGCCGTTGCTGTTGATGTTCCATTGCTGGTTGGTCTGGCCGTTGCAGCTGTAGATCTGCACGGCGGCGCCGTTGCCGGAGCCGGCGGCGTCGAGGCAGCGGCTGCCGTACACCATCAGTTGCTTGCTGGAGGTGTAGGTCCATTGCTGCTGGGTCTGGCCGTTGCAGTCGTAGAGCTGGACCCGGGTGCCGTTGTTCTGGGAGGCGTTGGGCACGTCGATGCAGCGGCCGGACTGGGCGCCGAGGATGCGGCCGCCACCGCCACCGCCCGTGGTCGGCGTGGTCGACGGCGTGGGCGACGGGGACTGGGTGCCGCCACCGGTCGGTGAGGTTGTCGGGCCGGCGGCGTTGAGGGCGTTGAGGACCGAGGTGTAGGCGGCCTTCTTGTTGCCACTGCCATCGAACAGCAGCGGACTCTCACCGGAGCGCCACGAGTCGCTGTCCCGCACGCCCCACACCGTGATCCCGACGCAACGGGACACGTTCATGCAGGCCTGGGTGAGTCCGGCGTACTGCGACGTCGACGAGTTGGTGACGTCGACCTCGGTCAAGGCCACGTCCACGCCGAGGGCGGCGAAGCTCGACAGCGTGGTCTGGAAGTTGGACGGCAGCGAGCTGCCGCCGGTGAAGTGGGTCTGCAGCCCGACGCAGTCGATCGGGACGCCACGCGATTTGAAGTCCTGGATCATCCGGTACACGCCCTGCGTCTTGGCGTACGACCAGTTCTCGATGTTGTAGTCGTTGTAGCAGAGCTTGACCGACGGATCGGCGTTGCGGGCGGTCCGGAAGGCGACCTCGATCCAGTCGTTGCCGGTCTGCTGCAGGTTGGAGTTGCGGCGGCTGCCGTCCTCGTTGAACGCCTCGTTGACGACGTCCCAGTAGGCCAGCTTGCCCTTGTAGTGGGCCATGACGCCGTTGATGTGGTCGATCATCGCCTGCCGCAGGGTACTGCCGCTAATCCCGCCCCACCAGCTCGGCTGCTGCGAGTGCCAGGCCAGGGTGTGGCCGCGGACCTTCATCCCGCGCTGGGTGGCCCAGTTGTAGATCTGGTCGCCCGAGTTGAAGTTGAACTGCCCCCGCTGCGGCTCGGTCGTGTCGGGCTTCATCTCGTTCTCGGCCGTGATCATGTTGAATTCACGCCCGGCGATGGTGGTGTAGGTCGAGTCGCCGAGCCGGCTGGCCGCGATCGCCGTGCCGAAGTATCGGCCGGACTGCGCGGCCGCCGCACCGAGCGTGTTCGCGGCGGCGTTCGCGTCGGGAATCATCGCCATGGCGCCGATCACCGCGACGCCGGCGGCGAGGGCGCCACCGAGCAACGCACGGATCCGGGGTCTTGCTGCCACTGGGGCCTCCTTCTGGAGCTCTCCGGCCGGGGCCGCCGTCCACCGCCCGCGGAGCAGGCGGGAGCGGCCGCGCGGGTGCAGGGGTGTCGGCGGAAGGCACGACCCGGCCGGAGAACGGTGGGCATCAATGCGGTGCCATGCTGACACGGGCCCGGATCGGCGAGCAAGACTTTCCGGAATATATTCGCAACTTCCGGTCGACGGAAAGACCTGGAACAACGCCGCGACGGACGTCGTTCCAGGTCACCCTCCGCAGCTCTCCCGCCTTACCGGACCACCGGGAGGCCGATCGCTGCCATCGAAAGTTTCGACCGTTTCGTTGCTGAAAATTTCGGCGTCAGCGGTAGCCGGCGGCCACGATGTTCGCCTGCACGGCGTTCTCGGTGGCATCCGACGGGTAGCCGGCGACCATGGCCCCCTCGTAGAACGTGCCGGCGCTGAGGTTGGCTCCACCGCCCGGCTTGCAGCAGTCGCCGCCACTGCCCAGGATGATGGCGCCCTGCTTCTTCATCGGGCTGTACCCGCTCGGGAGCCCGCCGTCCCACACCGTGTAGAGGCTGCCGGACTGGGCGTTGCTGCCCTTCATGGCGAAGCGGGACGTGCCGTTGTTCTTCAGCGTGGCGGTCACGAACTTGCTGGTGAACGCCCGCTGGGACGGGTTCCACGACTGGCTCCCGCCCGGGTAGAGGCCCCACTCCAGGTCGGCCTGGACCCACGGGCCGGTCCCGGAGCAGCCGCCGAACCAGCACTGGGTGCCGAAGTTGATGGCGTCCATGGCCCCGGCGGCGTCGGCCTTGCGGGTCGTCTCGCTGTTGCCGTAGTCGAAGCAGCAGCCGCTGTTGACGTGCGTCCCCGACGTGACCATGTACATGCCCTCGGGGGCCGAGCCGGTCGGCACGCCGGTGAGGTGGCCGTCGCGCCAGTAACTGTTGCCCGGGTTGATGTACAGCGAGTACGCCTTGGCGCCGCCGACCGTCAGCGACTCCGACGTGGCCCGGGCCGGGCTGCTCGACGTGGAGCCCGGCACCACCGACGAGCCCTGATACCACAGGTCGTTGCCCCGCCCGGACTGGTCGTAGACCACCGTCACCACGCAGGTGGTGCCGGAGCAGAACGAGTCCTGGGCGGCGGCGTCGGCGGTGCCGCCGGCGGTGCGGGTCGCGATGTCCCGGGTCGCGTTGTCCGAGGACCGGCGCACCTGGTACAGGCGTCCGGAGTAGGACTGCAGCAGGGCCCGGGTGGTGCTGTGCGCGGCGACGCACGGCGTCCCACCGGCCGCGTAGATGTCACACGGTTGCGCGCCCACCGGTGGCGGCGTCGTCGGCCCGGTCGGGCTGGTCGGCGCCGTCGGCTGGCTCCATTGCTGGTTGGTGCCGCCGTTGCAGGCCCAGAGGATGAGTTTGGTGCCGTTGGCGGTGGCGGCGCCGTTGGCGTCGAGGCAGAGTCCGGACTGCACGCCGGTGATGGTGCCGTTGGTGTTGAGGTTCCACTGCTGGTTGGTCTGGCCGTTGCAGTCCCAGATGATGACGGCGGTGCCGTTGGTGGTGCCCCGGTTGTTGGCGTCGAGACACTTGTTGCCGTACACCTGGAGCTGCTTGTTGCTCGTGTAGGTGAAGGACTGGTTCGGCTGGCCGCTGCAGTCGTAGAGCTGGACCTGTGTGCCGTTCGCCGTCGACGAGCCCGGCACGTCGGCGCAGCGGCCGGACTGCTGGCCGACGAGGGGTGCGGCCGTCGCCGCCGACGCGATGCCGGCGGCCAGGGTCACTCCGGCGACAGTGAGCGCGAAGGCGGTCAGGGCGGTGACGCCGCGGCGGTTCATGCGCGGGTCCAGTTCTGGGTGCCGGTGCCGTTGCAGGTGTTCAGCCGGACCAACGCGTTGTTCGCGGTGCCGTTGGCCTCGAGGCACAGGCCGGACTGCACGCCGGTGACGGTGCCGTTGCTGTTGAGGTTCCACTGCTGGTTCGCGCCGCCGTTGCAGTCCCAGAGCTCCACCTTGGTGCCGGGGGAGGTCTGGTTGTTGTACGCGTCCAGGCACTTGCCGAGGACCTGCAGCTGCTTGCTCGCGGTGGAGGTCCACTGCTGGTTGGTGCCGCCGTTGCAGTCCCAGATGATCAGCTGCACGCCGTTGGTGGTGCTGCTGTTCGGATCGTCGAGGCAGCGGTTCGCGCCGGTGTTGCGGATCGTCGTCGTCGAACCGCCGCCAGGATTCCCGGTGGTACCGCCGGCGACCCGATACATCACCACGCCGTGCCCGGGCACGCTCGCGCTGATCGTGCCGCTCGTGGTGCTGCCCGCCCCACTCCACAGGTCGGTCAGCGAGTAGGACGACGCGCCGGACTTGCCGATCGCGGCGGCCGTGGTGCTGATCGTCGCCGTCGAGGTGTTCTCGTTGAACAGCACCACCGACACGTCGCCGTTCGCGAGCGGCTTGGCCAGCACGTCGAGGCCGCCACCAGAGCTCACCATCCGGCCCTGCTTGCCGGCCGGGTCCTGGTCGACGGCGATCACCGCCTTGTTGCCCAGGATCGACAGCGTGGTCGAGCTCGCGTTGACCAGGTTGTTGCCGGCCAGCAGCGGCGCCGCCATCTCGGCCCAGAGACTGAAGTGGGCCCGGTCCTCGGTGGCCGACATCCCGTTGCCGACCTCGAGCATGTCCGGGTCGTTCCACGCGCCGGGCCCGGCGTAGGCGGCCAGCCCGACGTTCTGGTGGAAGATGTTGAGCACGCTGCCGAAGTTGGCCTGGATGTCACCGGTGGTGCGCCACAGGTTGCCGACCGGCGCCGCCCACGTCCACGGCGCGTTCACGCCCCACTCGCAGATGCTGTAGACGATCGGGCGCCCGGTGGCCGCGAGGGCGTCGCGCATCGCGGAGTAGCGGGTGATGTACTGCTGCGTCGTCGAACTGCCGTTGTTGTTGCAGTTGTCGTACTTGAGGTAGTCCACGCCCCAGGCCGCGAAGCTGCGCGCGTCCTGCTGCTCGTGCCCGAGGCTGCCCGGGTATCCGGCGCAGGTCGCCGTGCCCGCGTCCTCGTAGATGCCGAGCTTGAGGCCCTTGCTGTGCACGTAGGCAGCAGTACCGGAGATGCCGTCGGGGAACTTCGCGAAGTCCGGCTGGAGGTTGCCGGCCGCGTCGCGGCTGTGCTGCATCCAGCAGTCGTCGATGTTGACGTACTGGTAGCCGGCGGCCGCCAGCCCCGACGACACGATCTTGTCGGCGGTCTGCTTGACCAGCGCCTCCGAGACGTTGCAGCCGTAGGCGTTCCAGTCGTTCCACCCCATCGGCGGGGTGAGGGCCAGGTTGTTGGCCAGCGCGTGGGCCGGCTCGGCCGAGCGCACACCGATGCACCAGAAGGCCGCGCCCGCCGCGACCAGCAGCGTCATCGCCCGGGCGAGCCAGGGTCTCTTGTGGACGTACATGCTGTTGTCTCCTTCGATCGGGCCGGTCCGCGCCTCAGGCGCGCAGGCTCCACTGTTGGTTGGTGCCGCCGTTGCAGGCCCAGAGGATGAGTTTGGTGCCGTTGGCGGTGGCGGCGCCGTTGGCGTCGAGGCAGAGTCCGGACTGCACGCCGGTGATGGTGCCGTT
Source organism: Dactylosporangium sp. NPDC051541 (assembly GCF_044454505.1). Classification (NCBI taxonomy): domain Bacteria; kingdom Bacillati; phylum Actinomycetota; class Actinomycetes; order Micromonosporales; family Micromonosporaceae; genus Dactylosporangium; species Dactylosporangium sp. NPDC051541. Next base: position 1,171,174 of record NZ_JBITDU010000002.1, on the reverse strand, counting down.
GGTGTTGAGGTTCCACTGCTGGTTGGTCTGGCCGTTGCAGTCCCAGATGATGACGGCGGTGCCGTTGGTGGTGCCCCGGTTGTTGGCGTCGAGGCACTTGTTGCCGTACACCTGGAGCTGCTTCGACGCGGTGGCGGTGAAGCGCTGGTTGGCCTGACCGCCGCAGTCCCACAGCTGGACCTGCGTGCCGTTGGCGGTCGAGGAGTTCGGCACGTCGAGGCACCGGCCGGACTGCCCGCCGACGACCTGGGTGCCGCTCTGGCTGCCGGTGCCGAAGGAGTATCCGGCGGCGGTGATGCTGGCCTGCACCGCGTTCTCGGTGGCGTCGGAGGGGTAGCCGGCGGTGATGGCGCCCTCGAAGAACTCGCCGACGCCGGTGTTGCTGTTGTCGCCGCCGGTGCCGAGCAGCAGCGAGCTGTCGGTCTTCATCGGCGAGTAGCCGTTGGGCAGCGGCCCGGAGAACGTGGTGGTCAGCCCGCCGGTGGTGGCGTTGCCGTACTTGAGGGTGAAGTTGCTGGTGCCGTTGTTCTTCTCCCAGGCCGACACGAACGGGAAGTGCACGCCGGAGTTGTTCGGGTCTTTGTTGGAGCCGGTGTTGGTGTGGTACATGCCGTTCTCGAGGTCGGCCTCGACCCAGGGGCCGGTGCCGACACAGTTGCCGAACCAGCAGGCGGTGCCCCATTCGATGGCGTTCATGGTGGCGTTGCCGGTGTCGGTGTGAGAGTTCTCGCCGCTGCCGTAGTCGAAGCAGCACCACTGGTTGACGTAGTTCGACGACGTCACCATGTAGATGCCTTCGGGCTGTGACCCGGTCGGTGCGTTCTTCGCGTGGTCGATGCGGTAGCCGACGCCCTGGTTGACCTTGATGCCGTAGGCGCGCTGGCCGCCGACGGTCAGCGGCAGTGCTTTGGCGTCCGCGCCGATGTCGGCGCCGTTCGCGCCCGGGCCCTTCCAGAATCCGCCCCAGGAGATGGGCAGGTCGTTGTGGTTGCTGCTCTGGTCATAGATCTTGGTGATGGTGCACGCCGCGCTGCCGCAGAACGAGTCCTGTGCGGCCGCGTTGGCCACGCCGCCGGCCGCGAGCAGCCCGATGTCGGCATAGGCGCGATCGGAGCCTCGCTGGACCTGGTACAGGGGACCGTTGTAGGCGGCGAAGAGGGCCCGCGTCGTGCTGTGGGCGCCGATGCACGGCGTGCCACCGGTGGCGTAGATGTCACAGACCTGCGGCGACGCCGCCGCGGCACTCGGGGCGGGGCCGAGCAGCGCGATCGCTGTGGCGGCGGCGATCGTCACCGCCCCGCTCAGGGCGGCCGCGAGACGGCGGCCGAGGGTGGATTGCATGGGTCATCGACTCCTTGGTCCGCCCCGCGGTGGATGTGAGCGCTCACAGCCGGGGCGGCGTTGACGGGGTGTCGGCATGGTCGGGAAGGCGGAGCTTCGGCGGGCGCGGATTGACGGATCCGGCGGGAAGGTCTGCCACCCGGTGACGCTGCCACAATGTCGCCACGCGTTCAAGAGGGGCCCGTCGATGTCTGGGAAGTACCGGCCACGACCTTCTTCGCGGTGGCCGCATAACACAAATTCGACCTTGACCTGCAACCGGCCCGCGCGCATTCTGACGCCGTTTCAGCAATCGTTGAACGGCAATGTCTGGTTCTCCGGGAGGGGTTCGAAATGCGTGAACCGGGTCGCTGGCTGCGGATGGCAGCGCTCACATTCGCGGCCGCCGTCGCCGGTGCCGTGATGCATGCGCCGGCCGCCGCGGCGGAGTCCAACGGGGGTGTGCGGGTCATGCCGCTCGGCGACTCGATCACCGAGGGCACGCAGGTGCCGGGCGGCTACCGGATCGGGCTGTGGCAGCGGCTGGCGGCCGGCGGCTACCGGGTCGACTTCGTCGGCTCCCAGTACAACGGCCCGTCGAGCCTGGGCGACCACGACCACGAGGGGCATCCCGGGTGGCGGATCGACCAGATCGACGCCAACATCACCGGCTGGCTGCGCAACACGACGCCGCGGACGGTGCTGCTGCACATCGGCACCAACGACATCCTGCAGAACTCCAACGTCTCCGGTGCGCCCGGGCGGCTGTCGACGCTGATCGACCACATCACCGCGGCGGCACCGAACGCGGAGATCTTCGTCGCCACGATCATCCCCATCGCGAACTCCGGGCAGGAGTCGGCGGCGCGGACGTTCAACGCGGCGATCCCCGGCATCGTGCAGAGCAAGGCCAACGCCGGCAAGCACGTGCACCTGGTGGACATGCACAGCGTGGTGACGACGGCCGAGCTCATCGACGGTGTGCATCCGACCGCCGGTGGCTACGACAAGATGGCGGCCGCCTGGTACAGCGCCCTGCGATCGGTCCCGGGCAGCCTGGAGGCGACCGGCGGCGGCACCGGCACGGGCTCGGCGCTGATCGGTGCCGCGTCCGGGCGCTGCCTCGACGTGCCGGGCAGCAACACCGCCAACGGCACCCAGCCGATCATCTGGGACTGCAGCGGCAACGCCAATCAGCGCTGGACCGCCACCAACGGGACCCTGCAGTCGCTCGGCAAGTGCCTCGACTCGCCGACCGGCGCCACGGCCGGCGCGCGCCTGCAGATCTGGGACTGCAACGGCCAGGCGAACCAGCAGTGGAGCCTCAACGCCAACGGCACCATCAGCAACGCCGCGTCGGGCCTGTGCGTCGACGTCTCCGGTGCCGGCACCGCCAACAACACGCCGGTGGTGCTGTGGACCTGCACGGCCGCCGCCAACCAGCGCTGGAGCCGCTGACGTCCATCGATTGACACTTTCATGCTCCAGGTGCACACTGACTGCCGAGCATGGGCCGGGAGCCGCGCTGTCCTCATCCATTCGACCGCCAACGGAGGATCCGCATGGCCTCATCCCGGTACCGCCGCCGAACGCTCGTCGCCGGCGCCCTCAGCGCCGCCCTGGCCACCGCCGGGCTCGTCCTGGTGACCACCACCGCTGAGGCCGCCGCCGGCTGCCGGGTCAGCTACGCCGTGTCCAGCCAGTGGCAGGGCGGCTTCGGCGCCAACGTCACCGTCACCAACCTCGGTGACGCCGTCAACGGCTGGACCCTGGCCTGGGCGTTCGGCGCCGGGCAGACGGTCACCCAGCTGTGGAACGGCACCGCGACCCAGTCCGGCGCGCAGGTCAGCGTGGCCAACGCGCCCTACAACGGCTCGATCCCCAGCGGCGGCAGCGTCGCGTTCGGGTTCAACGGCAGCTGGAACGGCTCGAACCCGGTGCCAACCACGTTCGTCCTCAACGGCACCGCGTGCACCGGCGAGGTCGGCGGCACCTCGTCACCGACCGGGAGCCCGAGCCCCAGCATCACGCCCAGCACCAGCACCAGCCCGAGCACCGGCTTGGGCTGCACGAACACGGGCACCGGAGGGGGCTCGGGGCCGTGCCCGGCCGGTTACGAGACGTCCGGATCGCTGCCCAACCACACCATCTACCGGCCGGAGAGCCTGCCGGTGCAGAAGATGCCGATCTTCGTGTGGGGTGAGGGCGGATGCTCGGCCAACGGCACGGCCTCACTGCCGTTCCTGCGTGAGATCGCCTCACACGGCTTCCTGGTGCTGGCCAGCGGCAGCCCGAACGGGTCCGGCTCGACGACCGCGGCGATGATGACCCAGTCGATGGACTGGGCGGTCTCGGAGAACGCCCGGTCGGGCGGCAAGTACTACGGCAAGCTGGACACCTCCAGGATCGCGGTGGCCGGCTGGTCCTGCGGCGGGCTGGAGGCCTACGAGGTCTCCAGCGACCCGCGGGTCACGACCACCATGATCTTCAGCAGCGGGCTGCTCGACGACAACAACGACTACCAGCTGCGGCGGCTGACCAAGCCGATTGCGTACTTCATCGGCGGCTCCGGCGACATCGCCTACGGCAACGCCATGGACGACTGGGGCAAGCTGCCCTCCGGACTGCCCGCGTTCATGGGCAACCTCAACGTCGGGCACGGCGGAACTTACACGCAGACGAACGGGGGCGAGTTCGGCCGGGTGGCCGTGCTCTACCTGCAGTGGCGGCTGCGCGGTGACACGACGGCCGGCGCCAACTTCGTCGGCGCCGGCTGCGGGCTGTGCCGCACCCAGTGGACGGTGCAGCAGCGCAACCTCACCCTATGACCCGCCGACACCGGCGAGGATCTCGGCGACGGTGTGCGCGCTGACGGCGGGGGCCGAACCGTCGGCATGCCGCGTCGAGACCGCGCGCACGTGCTCCTCGGCGGCCCGGGCCAGCCCGTCGTAGACGGCGGCGAAGAGGTCCCGGGCCGCCAGCCGGGGCCAGTCCGGCGGTAGCAGCCGGACCGGCAGGCGGGGGTCGAGGACGGCGAAGCGGCGGTACGTGTCCATCACCTCGGTGCGGGCACGTACCGCCTCCGCGCCGGCGACCCGGCCGGCGGCGATCCGGGGCAGCAGCGGGCGCCAGTGCCGGAGGAACTCGTCGTAGTGGGCGGCGATCGCGGTGACGTCCCACGCCCGCAGCGGGTCGCGCCGCGCGACCGTGCCGAACTCGACGTGCCGGGCCCGGAACACCGTCAGCGAGCCGGGGGCGGCCGCGTCGAGCTGGCTCGCGGCCAGGTCGGTGAGCGCGTGCGGCGAGATCCACAGGCCGTCGTAGAGCGGGGCGAAGCCCAGCCAGCGCAGGCGGCCGCGCAGCTCCCGGCGGCGGGTGCGCTCCCGCTGCGGCAGTGAGAAGGCGATCAGCGTCCACCACTCGTCCCACGGCTCGGCCCCGGCCGCGGACGACACGATCCACTGCCCGCCGGCCGAGAGCTGCCCGGCGGCCGCCGCGGCCAGCCGGTACAGGCTGTGCCGGCCCTCCCGGCGGCCCTGCAGCACGCCGCGGCGGGCCAGCCGGCTGATCGCGGTGCGGGCGCCGGCCTCGCTCACCCCGGACTCGACCAGCAGGGCCACGATCGCGGCGGACGGCAGCCAGGCCCGGGTGCGCAGCGTGTAGTCCGCCATCAGGGTCACGGCCAGACCCTGGGGCGCGGGGCCGGACTGCCGCCGCGGCAGCCGCACGGTGGCGGCGTCATCGTCGGGGAAGATCTCCTCGATGTCGAACGGGTCGGCCACCGCCCGACTGTATCGCCCCGGGTGATCTCCGCGTCGATTGACACTTATGTGTCCCAGGTACACACTGAGTGCCGCACGATGGCTTGGGAGCCGCGCCGTTTTCCCCTCCGATTCGACAGATGGAGCAGGCGCATGCGATTGAGACGGAAACTCCTGTTCGGCCCGGTGGCACTGCTGGCCTTCGCCGGGCTGACCCTCGTGGCGTTGCGGCCCGCGTATGCCGCGACCCTGACCGAGGTCACCAACTTCGGCGCTAACCCGGGCGGCATGCGGATGCATGTGTACGTCCCGGACGCGCGACCGGCCCACCCGGCGATCGTGGTCGCCATGCACGGCTGCGGCGGCTCGGGACCGGGCTTCTACTCGGGCAGCGAGTTCGCGAGCCTGGCCGACCGGTACGGCTACATCGTGATCTACCCGAGCGCGACGCAGCAGGCCGGCTTCGGCAACTGCTTCGACACCTGGTCCGACGCGGCCAAGCGGCGCGGCGGCGGCAGCGACCCGGTGTCGATCGTGTCGATGGTGACGTACGCGGAGCAGCAGTACGGCGGCGACCCCAACCGGGTCTACGCGACCGGCAGCTCGTCCGGCGGCATGATGACGAACGAGATGCTGGCCCTGTATCCGGACGTGTTCAAGGCCGGCGCGGCGTTCATGGGCGTGCCGTTCAACTGCTTCGCCAACGCCGCCGACTATCCGCCCGGCACCAGCCGGTGCACCGGCGGGAGCATGGACCGCACCCCGCAGCAGTGGGGCGACGCCGTCCGGCAGGCCTACCCCGGCTACAGCGGGACCCGGCCACGGATGCAGCTGTGGCACGGCACCAGCGACACGCTCGTGCCGTATTCGCTGCTGCAGGAGGAGATCGAGCAGTGGACGAACGTCGCCGGCCTGAGCCAGACCCCGACGTCCACGGACACGCCGCAGTCCGGCTGGACCCGCCGCCGCTACGCGGACTCCTCCGGCACGGTCCAGGTTGAGGCGTACAGCATCCAGGGCGCCGGGCACAGCCTGCCCTCGGCCGGCATGGCCGCGTATGCCGTCGCGTTCTTCGGCCTGACCGGCACCGGTCCCTCGTCCCCGCCGGTCTCGAGCCCGCCGGTGTCCAGTCCGCCGGTGTCCAGCCCACCGCCGGTCTCGAGCCCACCGCCGGGTGGCGGCGCCTGCCGGGTCACGGACACGATCAGCGCGTGGAACACCGGGCTGACCGCGAGCATCACCATCACGAACACCGGTAGCGCGGCGGTCAACGGCTGGGCCCTGACCTTCACCCTGCCCGGCGGCCAGGCCATCACCTCGGGCTGGAACGCCCAGTACAGCCCGGCGAGCGGGGCCGTCACCGCCCGCAACGTCAGCTACAACGGCACACTGGCGCCGGGCGCCTCCACGACGATCGGGTTCCAGGCCACCCACACCGGCAACACCGCCCGCCCGGCGGCGTTCGCCCTCAACGGCGCCGCCTGCACCATCGCCTGAACGGCACCGAACGAGACTCCGGCCGCGGCGACCATCCGCCGCGGCCGGAGCCGGTGTGCGTTACTGCATCGAGGCGTCGTCGACGTAGAGCCCGTCGGTGCCGGCGGCCGTCTCGACATACATGGTGGCGCCGGTCAGCGTGCCGCTCCACGACACGGTGGCGGTGCCGGTCAGCTGGGTCCAGCCGCCGGTGTTGACCGTGGCGGCCGGGGTGAGCGCGACGTAGTTCGTCGTGCCGTTCGCGGTCACCGCGAGGGTCACCTTCGCGCTCGGCGTGCCGCTCTGCGAGCGGACCCAGGCGCTGGTCGTGTAGCTCTTGCCGTTGGTCAGCTTCGACGTCACGGTCTGGGCCGGGCCGTTCCAGGCGGCCGTGCGCCCGCTCAGCAGCAGCGACTGGCTGCCGCCGTGCGCCACCGAGCTCGAGGCGAGCGAGCCGGCGCCGAACACCGACCAGCCGCTGGTGCCGCTCTCGATGTCGCCGTTGGTGAGCAGGTTGCCGCTCCCGCCGGGGTCGCTCCCGCCGGTGCCGGTGAACTGCCACCAGTTGACGTTGAAGAGGTTGCCGGACCCGCCGGTGTACTTGAAGTACAGGTCGTGGGTGCCGGTCGCGCCGGTCACCGGGCACGTCACCGTGGCCCAGTTCTGCCAGCCGCCGGTCCCGGCCACCGTGCACGTGCCGACCAGGGTGCCGTTGACACCGTCCAGGTGCAGCTCGATGCGGCCGCCGCTGGTGGCCGAGGCGACCCGGGCGCTGAACGACGTCGCGCCGTTGCCGAAGGCGACGCCCTTGACCTTGATGTTGTCGCCGTTCTCGATGAAGCCGACGTTCATGCCGCCCTCGCTGGCCGGCTCCGTCTCCACGCCGCTCTCCCAGGCGATGGTCTCGGCCTCCTGGCGCACGTACGGGTTCAGGGTGCCCACCTGCGGCGCGCCCGTCGTCGACATGGTGATCGTCGGGATGGTGCCGTCGGCGTTGTAGCTGAACTTCTCCACCGCCACCGAGCGCGTGTAGCCGCCACCGCCGGGCAGGGCGCCGTTGTGGTAGAAGAAGTACGAGCCGCCGTTGAAGTCGATGACGCCGGGGTGGTTGGTGAAGCTCGACCCCTGCGTCGGCATGACGGTGCCGCGGAAGGTCCACGGCCCGGTGGGCGACGTGGCGGTCGAGTAGGCGATGTATTCCGAGCAGCACTTCGCGGCGAAGACGTTGTAGTACAGCCCGTTGCGCTTGTAGACCCAGGGGCCTTCCTCGAACAGCGTCGGGCGGCTCGTGTTGCCGGTGCGGGTGCCGAAGCCGGCGGTGGTGAGCGGGATCTTCGCCGGGCTGCCGTTGAGCGAGATCATGTCGGCATTGAGCTTGACGTACCACAGGTTCGGGTTGCCGTAGTACAGCCACGCCTGCCCGTCGTCGTCGATGAAGACGGTCGGGTCGATCTCGGAGCCCTGCACCAGCGGCCGGCCGATCGCGTCGCGGAACGGTCCGGTCGGGCTGTCCGACACGCCGACGCCGATCGCGTTGCTGCCGTTGGCCATGCGCACCGGCACGTACCAGTAGAACTTGCCGTTGCGGTACACGGTCTGCCCGGCCCAGGCGTCGGAGCTGGCCCAGCTGAACGTGGACAGGTTCATCGGCGAGCCGTGGTCGGTCCAGTTCACCATGTCGGCGGAGGACCAGACCCGCCACTCGCGCATGGTGAAGTAGGTCGAGTTGTCCTCGTCGTGGCCGGTGTACAGGTAGACCCGGCCGTTGTAGACCAGCGGGGCGGGGTCGGCGGTGTAGATCGTCTGCACGATCGGGTTGTCGGCCCGGGCGACGGCGGCCGGCATGAGCCCGACGACGCACAGCAGGCCGGCGGCGGCAGCGAACGCGCGCCGGAGGGAAACTTTCACGGAACGCTCCAAAAGTGAGCTTGTTACCGCTCACAATGTGCGCGGCGGGCGCGGTGAGCGATAGGTGCGGGATGTCAGGGAACCTTGCCAGAATCGTTCCGGGCATTCAAGTGAATCGTTGGCCGGGATTCTGGCGACCATTTCGGCCGCATCCGCATAACCATTTTTTCGCGAGTATCCGCACTTGAATGATCGGCGATGCTCTGGCACCGTCGGTCTCGCGCTGCTGAGCGCTCACATCGGTCGATGCGCTGTTGACACACCCCCCGCGCCGGCCGCCGAGCCCGGGTGCCGGACCGGACGCCGGCCCCCGGGTCATCGGAGTCCCCCGAACGCTTCCCGAAGGAGGGCCGTATGCATCGCATGCTGCTGCGGGCACTGCTGATCGCGGCCGCGCTGCCGCTCGTGATGGCCGCTGTGCTGATCTCGACGCGACCGGCCGCGGCGGCCGGGCTGACCCGGGTGACCGGGTTCGGGAACAACCCGACGAACCTCAACATGTACATCTACGTGCCGGCCACGGTGGCGCCGAAGCCGGCGCTGCTGGTGCTGGTGCACTACTGCAGCGGCTCCGCCAGCGGGATCTTCAACGGCAACGGGCACGACTACGTCACCGCGGCCGACCGGTACGGGTACATCATCGTGGTGCCGGAGGCGACCCGCAGCGGCAGCTGCTTCGACGTGTCCACCCCCAACGCCCTGCGGCGCAACGGGGGCAGCGACTCGACCGGGATCATGTCCATGGTGGCGTACGCGCGGTCGCAGTACCCCAGCATCGACGCCTCGCGGATCGTGGTCTCCGGGTTCTCCTCCGGCGCGATGATGACCAACGTCCTGGCCGCCGAGTATCCCGACGTGTTCAGCGCCGCGTCGGCGTTCTCCGGCGTCCCGGCCGGCTGCTTCGCCACCACCGACGGGTCGCTGTGGAACAGCCAGTGCTCCGGCGGCAACATCAGCAAGACCGCGCAGCAGTGGGGCGACACCGCCCGCGCCATGTATGCCGGGTACACCGGCGCGTACCCGCGGATGCAGCTGTGGCACGGCACCACCGACACCACCCTCGCCTACCCGAACTTCGGCGAGGAGCTCAAACAGTGGACCAACCTGCACAACCTGAGCCAGACCCCGGCGTTCACCGACCACCCGCAGTCCAGCTGGACCCGCACCCGCTACGGCAACACCGGCACCCAGGCCACCGTCGAGGGCATCAGCATCGCCGGCGTCGGCCACCAGCTACCCATGTCCGGCCAGCTCGCCTACGCCATCGCCTTCCTCGGCCTGGACGGCAGCGGCGGTACGACCTCGCCCACACCGACCTCGCCCTCGCCGTCCACATCATCGTCTCCGCCGCCGGGCGGGGCGAAGCGGATCGTCGGCGCCCAGTCCGGCCGCTGCATCGACGTGCCCAACGCCTCCCACACCAACGGCACCCGGGTCCAGCTCTACGACTGCAACGGCCAGACCCAGCAGCAATGGACCTACACCTCCAGCAAACAGCTGCAGGTGTACGGCACCATGTGCCTCGACGCCGCCGGCTCCGCCAACGCCGCCGCCGTGCAGATCTACAGCTGCAACGGCCAGACCAACCAGCAATGGAACATCAACAGCAACGGCACCATCACCGGCGTACAGTCCGGACGCTGCCTCGACGTCTGGGGCGCCGGCAACGGCCAGCAGGTCCAGATCTACAGCTGCAACGGCCAGGCCAACCAGCGCTTCAGCCTGAGCTGACGCGGAGGAAAGCCACGGCGGGACGGCCCGGCGCTATCGCTGCAGCCGGGCCGCGTCGCTCGGGCCGCCCCGGCGGACCAGCCAGGCGTCGGTGATGTGCGTGAACATCGCCGCGGCGGCACCCTCCGGATCGCGGGCGGCGATGCGCTCGTAGATCCGCCGGTGCCCCAGGTTGGACGCGATGCACAGCGAACGATCGGTGCGACCGACGTATCGGGCGGTGTGCAGGACCTGGCTGACCAGCGCCTTCACCACGGCGCGGGCGATGCGGTTGCCGGATGCCTCCATGATCGCGTCGTGGAAGACGCGGTCCTGCTCCTCGTAGGCCACGTGGTCGTCCACGAGCTCGTCCATCCGCTCGACGCTCGCCCGCAGCCGCTCGACGGTGGGATCGTCGGCCAGGCGGGCCGCGACGTTGGCCATGTCCGACTCGAGCAGGCGGCGGGTGACGACGAGGTCGTCGAGGATGGCGAGGCTCTCGTCCTCGGCGACGGACGCGCCGAGGACGAGCTCGTCGAGCATGTTCCACCGCGACGGCGGCGTCACGACGGTGCCGCTGCCCTGGCGGACCTGAACGAGCCCCTTCTCCTGCAGCACCTTCACCGCCTCGCGGATCACCGTGCGGCTGACCGCGAACGTCTCGCACAGGGCCGGCTCCGGCGGCAGCGGCGTGCCGGGCGGGTGTACACCCCGCACGATGCGCTTGACCAGTTCCGCGGTGACCGCCTGGCCGAGATTGGCCGGGCGCCGCACCCATGCCGGTGGGGCGACGGTCCGGCCGTCCGGGTCGGCCTGGGATGTCGTCATCGATCCTCCGTCGGGCGCGTGCTGGCGTGGCGCGCAGTCCGCGGACAGTCTACGGGCGGCCCCGCAGGCGCCCGAAGTGACGCTTGCAAACATCATACGTATGCCCTTAGATTTCGTCGCAGTGAACTCATGCGCAACACGACCTCACTGGACAAGGACGTGCATATGTTCCGAATCAGACAGGGCCACCCCGGCCGCCTCCGGGGGGCTGCGATCGGGGGTGCGGCGTTCGCGATCGCCCTCGTCCTCACCGGCTGCGGCAAGTCGGACGACACCTCCGCCGGCTCATACGGCTTTCCGCAGGTCGCCCAGGACGACAAGGCCGGGATCACGGTGTGGGTCGACGCCGACCGGGCGGCCGCGGTGGACGCGTTCAAGAAGGCCAACCCCGACATCAAGGTCGAGTCCGTCACATACGACGGGTCGGCGAACGGATCGAACTCGTTCCGGACCAAGATGCAGCTCTTCGACCGCGCCGGCAGCGGCTGGCCCGACGTGGTCTTCTCGAGTCAGAACAACGACGCCGCCTGGGCCAGCCAGGCGAGCAACGGCAAGCAGGCGTTCGCCGCCGTGCTCGACCAGGGGCTCGTCGGCAAGGACACCCTCACGAACTTCACCGCCGGCGCGCTGAACCCCTGCACCGTCAGCGGCAAGGTCTACTGCCTGCGCAACGACCTCGCGCAGGTGGTGCTCTGGTACGACAAGACGCTGCTGCGGCAGTTCGGCTACACCCTGCCGACGACGTGGGAGGAGTATCAGGCCCTCGGTGAGCGGGCCGGCCGCGAGCACCCCGGATACATCGTCGGCACCGTCGGCGACTCCTTCGCTCCCGAGATCTACTTCTGGAGCAGCAAGTGCCAGGCCAACGGCATCACCGGGCCCAAGGCGGTGACCGTGAACACCGGCAGCAACGAGTGCAAGCGGGCCGCGGCGATGCTCGACGTGCTCATCAAGAACGGCACCACCCCGAACGTGAGCGTCTTCACCCCGGAGTTCGTCAAGACCTACACCGGCAAGGTGCTGATGATGCCGGGGCCGGCGTGGTATTCGGGCGCCATCTTCAACAACCCGCAGTCGCTCAACGTCCCCAAGGGCGAGCTCGGTGTCGCCGCGCCGCTGCCCTGGCGTGGCGAGGAGGCCGCGACCGGCAACGTCGGCGGCGGCACCTGGTTCATCAGCAGCCACTCGAAGAACCTCAAGGCGTCCGCGAAGTTCGCCGAGTTCGTCACCACCGCCGACGAATACCAGGTCAACGTCGCGCCCGGCTACCCCGCCTACGCGCCGGCCGCCGACAAGTGGATCAAAAAGCAGGAGTCGAGCGCCTATTACGCCACCGACCTGCAGCCGCTGATCCAGGCCGGCACCAAGATCTGGAACGGCTGGGGCTCCGGGATCTTCAGCCAGGAGGCGATCTGGGCCAAGACCGTCACCCCGGCGATCGCCGGCGGCAAGAGCCTCGTCGGGCTGCTGCCGGAGTGGCAGACGGCCATCAAGAACCAGGCTCAGGTCGACGGATACACGGTTTCATGACGATCGTGCGGGAGGCCGCGCGCCCGGTGGGCGCGCGGCCTCGATCGACGAGCGCGCGCGGCGGGGTGAGCTACGGGTTCGTGGTCCCCTACACGATCCTGACCGCCGTGTTCGGCGTGTTCCCGGCCCTGTACGCCGTGTACCTCGCCTTCACCGACGGCGCGGGTGGCTTCGCCGGCGTGGCCAACTTCACGAAGGTCTTCGATGACTTCCGGTTCCTGCCCGCGGTGGGCCACGTCGCCACCTTCCTGGTCACCTGGCTGCTGGCGCTCATCGTGCTGGTCACGTTCCTGGCCATCGTGGTGCACGCGGTGCGGGTGCGGTGGCTGAGCCGGACGCTGCGGCTGGTCTTCTACCTGCCGGGCGCGATCGCGGGCGCGTCCAGTGTGCTGCTGTGGCTGTTCGTGCTCGACCCGACGGCGAGCCCGGTGGCCGGGCTGCTGCGGCTGGCCGGGTTCACCCGCTTCAACGAGGTGATCGCGCCCGGGAACCTGCCACCGATCTTCGCCATCATCGCCTTCTGGACCGGCGCCGGCGGCTGGATCGTGATCATGTACGGGGCCCTGAACAACATCAGCCCGGACATGATCGAGGCGGCCCGTATCGACGGTGCCGGCGCGGTCCAGATCGCCTGGCGCATCCAGCTGCCGCTGCTGCGCAAGTGGATCTCGTACATGGGCATCATGTCGCTCGCCGCCGGCACGCAGCTGTTCGTCGAGCCGCAGCTGCTGTCCCAGGCGAGCAACGCGATCGTGCCCAACGACTACTCGCTCAACCAGCTGGCGTACCTCTACGCGTTCCAGCAGAACGACTTCAACGCCGCGGCCGCCGTCTCGCTGCTGCTGCTGATCATCGCCCTCGCGCTGTCGGCCGTCTTCGTGACGCGCGGCGGGCTGTTCGAGAGGGACTGACATGGTCATGTCGCATCCCCGGCCCGGCGCGGGCGCGGCCGCCGGCTGGGCCGGCCGGACGATCATCTCGGTCGTGGTCGCGGTGTTCGTGCTGTTCTTCGCGCTGCCGATCGTCTGGCTGCTGCTGGCGACCACGAAGTCGGCCCGGGAGTTGCTCGTCGGCCCCCCGTTCTGGCCCGGCACCTTCGGTGACCTGGCCGCGAACTGGCGGGAGCTGCTCGACTTCCAGGACGGTGCGGTGGCCGCCTGGATCGGCAACTCGGCGCTCTACTCGCTCGGCGCCCTGGCCATCACGCTCGTGGTCAGCATCCCGGCCGGCTACGCCCTCGCCATGACCGAGTTCCGGTTCCGCCGGTTCCTGCTCGTATTGACCCTGATCGTGATGCTGATGCCGAGCACCGCCCTGGTGCTGCCGATCTTCCTGGAGCTCAACGTGGCCGGCCTGATCGGCAGCCCCCTGTCGGTCATCCTGCCGATGTCGTTCTTCCCGTTCGGCGTCTACCTGACCTACATCTACTTCTCCACCAGCCTGCCGCGCGACCTGCTCGCCGCGGCCCGCATCGACGGATGCGGCGAGCTGGAGGTGTTCACCCGGATCGCCCTGCCGCTGGCGACGCCGATCGTGGCGCTGGTCGGCTTCTTCAGCTTCGTGCAGAACTGGAACAACTTCTTCCTCCCCTTCGTCATGCTGCCCTCCAGCGACGGCTACCCGGTGCAGGTCGGCCTGACCGCACTGCTCGCCTCGACCCCGGCGTTCAACCCGAGCTCCGCCGGGACCCAGTCCGTGCAGCTGCCGACGCTGGCCCTGGCGACGGTCGTGTCGGTGCTGCCGGTGCTGATCGTCTTCCTGTTCGCGCAGCGCTTCCTGGTCGCGGGCATGACGGCGGGCGGCACCAAGGAGTGAGCACCATCCGTGCCGACAAGGAGACACTGTGAAGGTCACCGGGTATCGCAGCCTGACCACCAAGCACGACTGGGGCCGGCGCACCGGCGACGTCAACGGCGTGATGGCCGAGGACCGAACCGACGTGCACGTGCTGATCCTGGAGACCGACGAGGGGCTGGAGGGCGTGGGCATCGGCCCGCACGGCGACGTCGGCCGCGTCTTCGGCGCCGTGGAGGGCGAGGACCCGCGGGCGGTGCCGGCCCTCTACGACCGGATGCTCGCCCGCGCCTTCAAGACCGGCCACAACGGCGCGACCTTCGGCGCGATCGGCGCGATCGACATGGCGCTGTGGGATCTCAAGGCCAAGGCGGCCGGCGAGCCGCTCTGGCGCACGATCGGCGGCCGCGACCGCTTCGTCCCCGGCTACGCCTCCGGGCTGGACATCGCGCTGGACGACGACGCGCTCGTCGCGTTGTACGAGCGCTTCACGGAGCGCGGCTTCCGCGCGGCCAAGCTCAAGGGCGGCCGCGACCTCGACCACGACCTGCGCCGCCTGGAGGCCGTCCGCGACGTGCTGCGGCGCAACACGGCGCGGCCCGCGCTGATGCTGGACGCGAACGAGGCCTGGCACCGATCGCAGGCCGTGCGCTGCATCGCCGCCCTGGAACAGCGGGTCGACCTGACCTGGATCGAGGAGCCGGTCCGCCGCTGGGACGCCGCCGGCCTCGCCGCGGTGCGCCGGGGCGTGCGCGCCGCCGTCGCCACCGGGGAGAACCTCACCGGCCTCGAACAATACCGGCCGCTGCTGGACGCCGACGCGGTCGACATCGTCCAGGTCGGCAACGTCTGGGGCATCACGCACTTCCTGCGCGTGGCCGCCGTGGCCCACAGCCGTGATCTGCCGGTCAGCCCGGTGGCCCACCACGGGAACCCGCTGGCCCACGCCGCCGTCGCCGTGCCGAACCACCTGACGTTCGAGGTCCAGGACCTGGTCGCACCGATCGGCCTGCATATCGACCAGGAGTTCCAGGACGGCGGCATCGTCCTCGGTGACCGGCCGGGCCTGGGGATCCGGGTCGACGAGGCCGGGATTCAGGCGGCCCGCGCGGCCGACGGGCCGGCGGCTGTGCACGGCCCGCACGTCCGGCCCGCCCGGGCGGGCCTGCGCCTGGGGCCGGACGGCGGCCGCGAGGAGGCGTAGCTACGCCGGCCCGACCAGGCCGGCCGCGTGCAGCGCCGGCCAGAGCGCTTCCGGCACGACGGTGGCGGCCCGGCGCACGGTTTCGGTCGCCTCCGCCGGGCTGCGCAGGCCGACGACGGTCGAGACGACCGCCGGATGGCCGCGGACGAAGGCGAGCGCGGCCTCCGGCAGGGTGACGCCGTGCTCGGCGCAGATCGCCGCGATGTCCCGGGCCCGCCGGACGAGCGCGGCCGATGCCGGCCGGTAGTCGTAGGTGGCGTCGTCGGGCGGCCGGTCGGCGGCCAGGACGCCGGAGTTGTAGACCCCGGCGATGACCACGCCGACGCGATGCCGCCGCGCGGCCGGCAGGAGGTCGTGCGCGGCGTGCTGGTCGAGCAGGGTGTATCGGCCCGCGCACATGACCAGGTCGACGTCGGTCTCGCGCACGAAGCGGGCGAGCATCGGCGACTGGTTCATCCCGGCGCCGACCGCCCCGATGACCCCCTGGTCGCGCAGCTCGGTGAGGGCGGGCAGCGCCTCGGCGACCGCCTGCGGCCAGTGCTCGTCGGGGTCGTGCAGGTAGACGATGTCGAACCGGTCCAGTCCGCAGCGGCGCAGGCTCGCCTCGAGGCTGCGGCGGACACCGTCGCGGCTGAAGTCCCACACCCGGCGGTGGCTCGCCGGCACGTCGAAGCCCTCCGGGTCGCGGCGGTGCGCGTCGCCGGGTGTCGGAAGGAGCAGCCGGCCCACTTTCGTGGAGACCAGGTAGGAGTCGCGCGGCCGGCCCCGCAGGGCCGCGCCCAACCGGCGTTCCGACAGGCCGAGCCCATAGTGCGGCGCGGTGTCGAAGTAGCGCACGCCGCCGTCCCAGGCGGCGTCGACCGCGGCGGCGAACGTCTCGTCGTCGGTCGCCCGGTACAGGTTGCCGCCCTGTGCGGCGCCGAACCCGAGCGCGGTGAGCCGGAGCCCCGGGCGGCGGGGGAGCGCCGCGGTGATCATGGGAAAAACATAACTCGTATGATGTTTACCGTCAACCGCGCTCGGCGGCGACCTCCGGTGACGGCGTGGCATAACAGTGATTCCGGAAGCAATTCTTGACCCGAAAAACGTTACGGACGAAAGCGCGGGAAAGTCGGCCGGACGCGATAGGGAAAATTACATTCGATGCCCCGCAGGCGGCACTGCTGTGACTTGATTCAGTCGGCATTCTCTGGCAATCTCATCGATCTCAATAACTGACGCCGAGCCATTCCCGGCCTGGCTGTTAGCGCTCACAAACAGCGAAGTCCCGACCGCCAGAAGGACTGACCTCATGACCTCCGCCTTGAACCGGCGCCGCTCGCCCCGGCGCTGGGCCGCCGTCGCGGCCGCCGTGCTGCTGATCCTCGCCGGCGCCGTCACCACCGTCCTGCGCCCGCCCAGTGCCCAGGCCCTCGAGAACGGTGTCGCCCGCACCCCACCCATGGGCTGGAACAGCTGGAACACGTTCGGCTGCAACATCAACGAGACCCTGATCCGGCAGATGGCCGACGCGATCGTCAGCAGCGGCCTGCGGGACCTGGGCTACCAGTACGTCGTCGTCGACGACTGCTGGTTCAACCCCAACCGCGACTCCGCCGGCAACCTGCAGGGCGACCCGTCGCGGTTCCCCAGCGGCATGAAGGCGCTCGGTGACTACCTGCACGGCAAGGGTCTGAAGTTCGGCATCTACGAAGCGCCGCTGGACAAGACGTGCGGGCAGTACTTCGGCAGCTACCCGGGTGCGACCGGCAGCGGTGGTCATGAGACGCAGGACGCGCGGCAGTTCGCGGCGTGGGGCGTGGACTACCTGAAGTACGACTGGTGCTCGCCGACGGGCTCGATCAACGATCAGGTCACCGTGTTCTCGCGGATGCGCGACGCGCTGGCCGCGACCGGCCGGCCGATCGTGTACAGCATCAACACCAACAGCGTCCACGCGAAGACCGGGCCGCAGCGCAACTGGGGTGACGTGGCCAACCTGTGGCGGACCACCGAGGACATCCAGAACATGTGGAACGGTGGCCAGACGAACAACTATCCGATGGGTGTGCAGAACATCGTCGACGTGACGGTGCCGCTGGCCGGCTACGCGGGGCCGGGGCACTTCAACGACCCGGACATGCTCGAGGTGGGCCGGGGCGGTGGGATGAACGACACGGAGATGCGCAGCCACTTCGCGCTGTGGTCGATGCTCGCCGCGCCGCTGCTGGCCGGCAACGACATCCGCTCCATGAACGCCGCGACCCAGACGATCCTCGGCAACCGCACGCTCATCGCGATCGACCAGGACAGCCTCGGGCTGCAGGCGACCCAGGTCAGCAACGACGGCACCCGGCAGGTGCTGGCCAAGCGGCTCGCGAACGGCGACGTGGCGGTGGCCCTGTTCAACCGGGGCGGCTCCGCGACCACCGTGTCGACCACGGCCGCGGCCGTCGGCAAGGCCGGCACCGCGTTCACGCTCCTCGACGCCTGGACCGGGGCGCTCACCAACTCGTCGGGCTCGATCTCGGCCTCGGTGCCCGCGCACGGCACGGTCGTGTATCGGGTCGCCGGCGGTACCACCGGCGGCACCACCACCCCGCCACCGTCGGGCACCACGCTGGTCAGCGCCGCGTCCGGCCGGTGCCTGGACGTGCCCGGCAGCAACACCGCCAACGGCACGCAGCCGGTGATCTGGACCTGCAACGGCCAGGCCAACCAGCGCTGGACGGCCTCCGGGGCGACCCTGCAGGCCCTCGGCAAGTGCCTCGACGCGCCGCTCGGCGCCACCGCCGGCAGCAAGGCGCAGCTGTGGGACTGCAACGGCGGCACCAATCAGCAGTGGACCTTCAACGCCAACGGCACCGTCAGCGGCGCCGCGTCGGGCCTGTGCCTCGACGTGAACAACAACGGCACCGCCAACGGCACGACGGTCCTGCTCTGGACGTGCTCCGGCGCCGCCAACCAGCGCTGGACCCGGACCTGACCACCCGCCTTCTCCCAGCTGAGGGGACTCATCCATGACAACCAGGCGTAGGGCGGCGACCATCTTCGCCGCCGCGCTCGCGCTGGCCGCCGGGGCCGCCGTCGCACTGCACATCGCGCCGGCCGCCGCCGCGACCGTCGACACGAGCGCGTGGTACACCCTCGTGAACCGCAACTCCGGCAAGGCCATGGACGTGTGCGGGGTGTCCACCGCGGACGGTGCGTGCGTCCAGCAGTACAGCCAGACCGGCGGGCAGAACCAGCAGTGGCAGTTCGTCGACTCCGGCAGCGGCTACTACCGGCTCAAAGCCCGGCATTCCGGCAAGGTGCTCGACGTCTACCAGGTCTCCACCGCCGACGGCGCGAAGCTCGTGCAGTGGGCCGACAACAACGGCACCAACCAGCAGTTCCGGCTGGCCGACTCCGACGGTGGCTACGTGCGGCTGCTCAACCGCAACTCCGGCAAGGCGGTGGAGGTGCAGAACGCCTCGACCGCGGACGGGGGAGCGGTGGTGCAGTACAGCGACACGGGCGGTACCAACCAGCAGTGGCAGCTCGTGCGGGCCGACGGCGGCGGCAGCAGCAGCCCGACGCCGACCACGCCGGCGCCGGGCGGGCCGTTCACCAACCCGGTGGTGTGGCAGGACTTCGCCGACGGCGACATCATCCGGGTCGGCGACGCCTACTACTACTCGGCCTCCACCATGCACTACTCGCCGGGCGCGCCGATCCTGCGCTCCTACGACCTCGTCAACTGGGAGTACGCCGGGCACTCGGTGCCCAACCTGGACTTCGACTCCAACGCCTACAACCTCAGCGGCGGGCGGGCCTACGTCAAGGGCATCTGGGCCTCGGCGCTGAACTACCGCGGCAGCGACAGCACCTTCTACTGGCTGGGCTGCACGGAGTTCAACCGCACCTACGTCTACAGCTCGAAGTCGGTCGACAGCGGCTGGACGAAGAAGGCCCGGATCAACAAGTGCTACTACGACGCCGGGCTGCTGTTCGACAACGACACCCCGTACGTCGCCTACGGCAACACCACCATCAGCGTGGCGCAGCTCTCGTCGGATCTGACCTCGGAGGTACGGTCGCAGACGGTGTACCAGACGCCGTCGAGCGTCGGCACCCTCGAAGGGTCGCGGATGTACAAGCGCGGCAACTACTACTACATCTGGCTGACCCGCCCCGCCAACGGGCAGTACGTGCTGCGCTCGACCAGTCCGTGGGGGCCGTACGAGCAGCGCCAGGTCCTGCTCAACACGCCCGGTCCCATCTCGGGCGGGGGAGTACCACATCAGGGTGGGCTCGTGCAGACGCAGAACGGTGACTGGTACTACATGGCGTTCACCGACGCCTACCCCGGCGGCCGGGTGCCGACGCTGGCGCCGATCACGTGGAGCGGCGACTGGCCGGTGCTGCAGACCGTCAACGGTGCCTGGGGCGTCAACTACCCGAAGCCGAACATCACCACCACGAAGACCGTCAAGCCGATGATCGGCACCGACACGTTCAGCGGGACCGGACTCGGGCCGCAGTGGGAGTGGAACCACAACCCCGACAACACCAAGTGGTCGACCGGCAACGGCCTGCGGCTGCAGACCGCGACCGTCACCGGCGACCTGTACAACGCCCGTAACACGCTGACCCAGCGCATCCAGGGCCCGTCGTCGACGGCCACCGTCGAACTCGACTACTCGGCGATGACCGACGGCGACCGCTCCGGGCTGGCCATGCTGCGCGACTCCTCGGCGTGGATCGGCATCCAGCGCGACAACGGCGCCGCCCGCGTCACGATGGTGAACGGCCTGACCATGGACGGCAGCTGGAACACCACCGGCACGGGCTCGGTGGCCGCGTCGGCCAACGTCTCCGGCGGCCGGATCTGGCTGCGCGCCACCGCCGACATCCGGCCCGGTTCCGGGCGGCAGGCCCGGTTCTCCTACAGCACCGACGGTGTCAACTTCACCGCGCTCGGGCCGGCGTTCACGCTCAACAACGCCTGGCAGTTCTTCATGGGGTACCGCTACGCCGTCTTCAATTACGCCACCAGGTCGCTCGGTGGCGCCGTGACCGTCCGCTCGTTCGCGCAAACCGTTTAGGAGTTTCTGTGCACAGGAAAGCGTTCGGCGCCATGCTGGCGGCGACGGTCGTGGCGGCCGGGGTGGTGGTCGCCGTCAACGCGACCTCCGCCTCGGCGGCGTCCGTCGACACGACAGCGTGGTACACCCTCGTCAACCGCAACTCCGGCAAGGCCCTCGACGTGTGCGGCGCCGCCACCACGGACGGTGCCTGCATCCAGCAGTACGCGCAGTCGGGCGGGCAGAACCAGCAGTGGCAGTTCGTCGACTCCGGCGGCGGCTACTACCGCCTCAAGGCCCGGCACTCGGGCAAGGTTCTGGACGTGTACAACCTCTCCACCGCCGACTCCGCCAAGATCGTGCAGTGGACCGACGGCAACGGCACCAACCAGCAGTTCCGGCTGGCCGACTCCGACGGCGGCTACGTGCGCCTGATCAACCGCAACTCCAGCAAGGCGGTCGAGGTGCAGGGCGCCTCCACCGCCGACGGGGGAGCGGTCGTGCAGTACAGCGACTGGGGCGGCACCAACCAGCAGTGGCAGCTGGTCCGGGTCGGCGACACCACCCCGACCACGCCGGGCAACACCGGCGGCGGGACCTGCTCGCTGCCGTCGTCCTACCGCTGGTCGTCGACGGGGGCCCTGGCCACGCCGAAGTCGGGCTGGG
Organism: Dactylosporangium sp. NPDC051541; assembly: GCF_044454505.1. NCBI lineage: Bacteria > Bacillati > Actinomycetota > Actinomycetes > Micromonosporales > Micromonosporaceae > Dactylosporangium > Dactylosporangium sp. NPDC051541. Next base: position 1,149,932 of record NZ_JBITDU010000002.1, on the reverse strand, counting down.
TGTCGCTGAAGGACTTCACGAACGTCGTCTACAACGGCAAGCACCTGGTGTACGCGACGACCCACGACACGGGTTCGACGTGGGGCTCGATGAACTTCGGCCTGTTCACCAACTGGTCGGACATGGGCTCGGCGGCGCAGAACAAGATGAACTTCAACGCGGTCGCGCCGACGCTGTTCTACTTCGCGCCCAAGAACATCTGGGTGCTGACGTATCAGTGGGGCGGGACGGCGTTCTCCTACCGGACCTCCAGTGACCCGTCCAACGCCAACGGGTGGTCGGCGCAGCAGACGCTGTTCACCGGGAGCATCTCCGGCTCCGGTACGGGCCCGATCGATCAGACGATCATCGGTGACGGGCAGAACATGTACCTGTTCTTCGCCGGTGACAACGGCAAGATCTACCGGGCCAGCATGCCGATCGGGAACTTCCCGGGCAGTTTCGGGTCCAGCTACACCCAGGTCATGAGCGACTCGACGAACAACCTGTTCGAGGGCGTCGAGGTGTACAAGGTCCAGGGCCAGAACCAGTACCTGATGCTCGTCGAGGCCATCGGCGGGCAGGGCCGGTACTTCCGCTCGTTCACCTCCTCCAGCCTCGGCGGGTCGTGGACCCCGCAGGCGGCCAGCGAGTCCAACCCGTTCGCGGGCAAGGCCAACAGCGGCGCCACCTGGACCAACGACATCAGCCACGGCGACCTGGTCCGCACCAACCCCGACCAGACCAAGACCGTCGACCCCTGCAACCTGCAACTGCTCTACCAGGGCCGCTCCCCGAGCTCCGGCGGCGACTACGGCCTGCTGCCGTACCGGCCGGGAGTCCTGACCCTGCAACGCTGACCAACCGGTGGCCGCGGGCGGTGTCGCCCGCGGCCACCCTTTTTCAACGCTCCACACGTATGACGTATGACTGCCAACCCGTTGAGAGGTACCGCCATGTCCTTCTCTTCTCCCCTGTCCCGCCGGAAGCTGCTGATCGCGGCCGGCGCCGCGACCGCCGCCGCCGGGCTGACCCGGCCCGGCATCGTCTGGGCCACCGCCGGCCCGCAGAGTTACACCGCGGCCTGGTCGTCGGTCGACCAGCACCCGCCCGCGCCGGAATGGTTCCAGGACGCCAAGTTCGGCATCTACTACCACTGGGGCGCCTTCAGCGTGCCCGCGTACGCCAGCGAGTGGTACCCGCGCAACATGTACAACAACGGCTCGAACGAGAACAACCACCACAAGGCCGTCTACGGCGACCCGTCCGCGTGGCCGTACCACAACTTCATCAACGGGGCGCGGGACAAGGCCGGCAACTTCGTGCAGTTCGCGCCGAAGCTCACCTCGGCCGGCGGCAACTTCGACCCGAACGCGTGGGCGCAGCTGTTCGCCGACGCCGGCGCGAAGTTCGCCGGGCCGGTCGCCGAGCACCACGACGGCTTCTCGATGTGGAACAGCAGCGTCAACGAGTGGAACTCGGTCGCCAAGGGCCCGCGCCTGGACCTGCTGCGGCTGCACGCCGACGCGATCCGGGCGAAGGGGCTGCGGCTGTACGTCTCGCTGCACCACGCGTACAACTTCACCGGCTACTACCAGTGGGTGCCGCAGCAGTCCGACGCCAGCCTGCGCAAGCTCTACGGCCAGCTCGGGTCGGCCGAGCAGCAGCTGTGGTACGACAAGCTGCGCGAGGTCATCGACGGCTACCAGCCCGACATCATCTTCCAGGACTTCAACCTCGGCCAGATCACCGAGGCGCAGCGGCTGAACTTCCTGTCGTACTACTACAACCGCGCGGTCGCCTGGAACAAGGACGTGGCCGCCACCTACAAGGACGGCTTCAACAACCGCGGCGAGGTCTACGACTTCGAGCGCGGCGGGCCGGCCGACATCCAGTCACCGTACTGGCTCACCGACGACAGCGTGTCGAGCTCCAGCTGGTGCTACACCAACGGCATCGGCTACTACCCAGCCACCGCGCTGCTGCACGCCCTGCTCGACCGGGTCAGCAAGAACGGCACCATGGTGCTCAACATCGCGCCGATGGCCGACGGCACCATCCCCTCCGGCCAGCGCAGCATCCTGCTGGCGATCGGCGACCACCTCAAGCGGTTCGGCGAGTCAGTGTACGCGACCCGGGCCTGGAGCGCCTTCGGTGAGGGCCCGACGCAGATGGGCGGCGGGTCGTTCCAGACCCCGCGCACCGGCACGGCCCAGGACATCCGGTTCACCCGCAGCAAGGACAGCCGGATTCTGTACGCCACCGTCCTGGGCTGGCCCGGCAGCACCCTGCACATCACGACGCTGAACGCCAACCGGATCAACCTGAGCACGCTCAGCGCGGTGGAGCTGCTCGGATCGACCGCCGGCACCGCCATCAACCTGCCGACCCGCAGCCAGGACGGCTCCGGCCTGCACATCACGATGCCGTCGGCGAGCGCGCCCTACAGCGCCGGCGCCTACGTGGTCCGGCTGACGTTCTCCGGCTCGATCCCGGCGCTGGGCACCGGCGGCGGGACCGGCACCGGCTGGGTCCGCATCACGAACGCCACCACCGGCCTGGTGCTCGACAGCGGCGGCAGCGTCGCCTCCGGCTCGGTGCTCAAGCAGTGGAACTGGGACGGCAGCAACAACCTGCAGTGGCAGGTGGTCGACCTCGGCACCGGCTACGTCCGCATCGTCAACCGCACCAACGGCATGGTCGCCGACAGCTGGGGCAACACCGCCAACGGCGCGAACGCCATGCAGTCGCCCTGGAACGGCGGCAACAACCAGCAGTGGCGGCTCAACAGCGTCGGCAACGGCCGCTACCAGATCATCAACCGCGGCACCGGCACGGCCTTGGACGGCGCCGGCAACACGACGGCCGGGTCGACCGTCGTGCTGTGGGCGCCCAACGGCAGCACCAACAACCAGTGGAGCATCGCATGAGAGTCCTCGCAGCACTGGCCGGCGTCGTGCTCGCCGCGGCCGGCGTCGTCGTCGCGGCGGCCGGCCCGGCCGCGGCCGCCACCGCCATCACCGTCAACGGCTCCTCCGGCGGCAAGACGTTCGACGGGGTCGGCGCGGTCAGCGGCGGCGGTGGCAACAGCCGCCTGCTGATCGACTACCCGGAGCCGCAGCGCGGCCAGATCCTCGACTACCTGTTCAGCCCCGGGTACGGCGCCGCGCTGCAGATCCTGAAGGTGGAGATCGGCGGCGACACCAACTCCACCAGCGGCTCCGAGCCCAGCCACGCGCACTTCCGCGGCGACCTGAACTGCGACCGCGGCTACGAGTGGTGGATCATGGAGCAGGCCAAGGCCCGCAACCCCGGCATCAAGCTGGCCGGGCTGGCGTGGGGCGCGCCGGGCTGGATCGGCAACGGCAACATCATGTCCAGCGACTTCACCGACTACCTGATCTCCTGGCTCGGCTGCGCGAGGCAGCACAACCTCACGATCGACTACCTCACCGCGGCCCAGAACGAGAAGCGCACCGACGCCAACTGGACGATCAGCCTGCGCAGCGCGCTCAACGCCAACGGCTACAGCGGCGTGAAGCTCATCTACGGCGACGACTACCCCGGCAGCTGGGGCCCGGCCAACGCGGTCGCGAGCAACGCGACCCTGCGCAACTCGATCGACGTGCTCAGCGCCCACTACGTGTGTGGCTACCTCAGCGCCCAGACCACGTGCACGGTCCCGGCGACCGCCACCAACACCGGCAAGACGCTGTGGAACAGCGAGGGCGGCTCCCAGGACTACAACGACGGGGCCAAGCCGCTCGCCCGCGGCATCAACCGCGGCTACGTCGACGGGCGGATGACGGCCTACCTCAACTGGGACCTGATCGCCGCGGTCACGCCCAACGTGCCGTGGGCGACCGTCGGCCTGGTGCTGGCCAACCAGCCGTGGTCGGGCTGGTACGCCGTCGGCAAGAACACCTGGGCCCTCGCGCACACCACACAGTTCACCGCGCCGGGCTGGAAGTACCTCGACTCCTCCAGCGGCCTCATCGGCGGCAACCGCAACAACGGCAGCTACGTGAGCCTGAAGTCGCCGAACAACACCGACTACAGCACCATCATCGAGACCATGGACGCGAGCGCCGCGCAGACGCTCAACTTCACCGTCGCCGGCGGACTGTCCACCGGTACCGTCCACGTCTGGTCGACCAACCTCAACTCGAACAACGCCGCCGACCAGTTCCGCCACGCCACCGACATCACCCCCTCCGGCGGCGCGTACTCGCTGACCGTCCAGCCCGGCTACCTGTACTCCATCACCACCACGACGGGCCAGGGCAAGGGCACCGCGACCGCACCGGCCCAGGGCGCGCTGGCGCTGCCGTACGCGGACAACTTCGACGGCTACGCCACCGGCAAGCAGCCGAAGTACCTGCAGGACATGCAGGGCGCGTTCGAGACCGCCGCGTGCGGGGCGGGACGCTCCGGGGTGTGCCTGCGCCAGGCCTCGCCCCAGGCGCCGATCACCTGGAAGACCCTGGCCGACCCGAGCACCTACGGCGGCAACCTGAGCTGGTCCAACTACACCGTCTCGGCCGACGCGCTGCTGGAGAAGTCCGGCTACGTGCAGCTCGAGGGCCGGGTCGGCAGCCAGAACCTCGACCCGATCAGCCGCCAGAACGCCTACTACCTGCGCGTCACCGACGGCGGCGCCTGGTCGATCGTGAAGAACAGCACCGGCGGCACCGTCACAACACTTCGCAGCGGTACCGTCGCATCGCTGGGCCTGAACCGCTGGCACAGCCTGAGCCTGGCCTTCTCGGGCAGCACGATCACCGCCGCGGTCGACGGCGCCACCGTCGGCACCGTCACCGACGGCTCCTACGGCTCGGGCCAGGTCGGCTTCGGCACCGGCCAGGGCGTGACCGCCCAGTTCGACAACCTCTCCGTCGTGGCCGGGTCGGGCGGCCCCACCGGCGGCGCCACCGGACCGCTGCGCAACCTCAACGCGGGCCGGTGCCTCGACGTGCCGTCCCAGTCGCAGAACAACGGCACCCAGCTGGCGCTGTGGGACTGCAACGGCGGCGCCAACCAGCAGTGGACCCTCACGAGCAACAAGCAGCTGCAGGTGTACGGCTCCAAGTGCCTCGACGCCGCCGCCTCGCAGAACGCGCGGACGTTCATCACGGACTGCAACGGCCAGGCGACCCAGCAGTGGAACCTCAACGGTGACGGGTCGGTCAGCAACGTCCAGTCGGGCCTGTGCCTCGACGCGAGCGGCGCCGGGACGGCCAACAGCACCCCGGTGATCGTGTGGGCCTGCAACAGCGGCAGCAACCAACTGTGGACGAGGAGCTGACATGTCCCGACAACGATCCACGCTCGCGGCCGTCTGCGCCGTGGCCGTCGTCGTGCTCGCGGCCGTAGGGGTCGTCCTGCAGGGCGGACTCGGCGGCGCGACCAGCGCGAACGCGGCCACGACGGCCGGCTGCGGCCGGGCCGCGACCCTGGCCGGCGGCACGCACACCATCCAGAGCGGCGGCACCGGCCGGACCTACATCCTGCGGGTGCCGGACAATTACGACGTCAACCACGGCTACCGGCTGGTCTTCGGCTTCCACTGGAACGGCGGCACCGCCGGCGACGTGGACGGCGGCGGCACGAGCGGCTACCCGTGGTCCTACTACGGCATGCGGGCCCTGGCCAACAACACGACGATCTTCGTGGCGCCGCAGGGCATCGGCAACGGCTGGGCCAACTCCGGCGGCCGGGACCTGACGTTCGTCGACGACATGGTGCGCGAGCTCGAGGCCGGGCTGTGCGTCGACACGACGCAGCTGTTCGCGGCCGGGTTCAGCTACGGCGGCGGCATGAGCTACGCCATCGCCTGCGCTCGCGCGACCGTCTTCCGGGCCGTCGCCGTGTACTCCGGCGGCCAGCTCAGCGGCTGCAGCGGCGGCACCCAGCCGATCGCGTACATCGGGCTGCACGGGCTGCGCGACCCGGTCCTGCCCATCTCACAGGGGCGGGCGCTGCGCGACACGTTCGTGCGGGCCAACGGCTGCACGCCGCAGAACCCGCCGGAGCCGGCGCAGGGCAGCCTGACCCACATCGTGACGACGTACTCCGGCTGCCGCGCCGGCTACCCCGTCGCGTGGGCCGCGTTCGACGCCGGGCACACGCCGGGCCCGGTGGACGGCTCGGCCGGCGACTACGAGCCCGGTGAGCGGTCCTGGACCCGGCCGGTCGTGTGGAACTTCTTCACCCAGTTCCAGCCCGGCGGCCCCACCAGCCCGCCCGTGAGCGGCTCGCCGTCCACGCCGAGCGGTGGCGGGAGCGGCCCGATCCGGGGGCGGGCCTCGGGCCGGTGCCTCGACGTGCCGAACTCCTCGACCGCCAACGGCACGCAGCTGCAGCTGTGGGACTGCGGCGGCCAGCCGAACCAGTCCTTCACCTACACGAGCAACAAGCAGCTCCAGGTGTACGGCAACAAGTGTCTCGACGCCAACAACCGGGGCACCACCAACGGCACCGCCGTCATCATCTGGGACTGCAACGGCCAGACCAACCAGCAGTGGAACCTCAACACCAACGGCACCATCACCGGCGTGCAGTCCGGACTCTGCCTCGACGCCAACGGCGCCGCCACCGCCAACGGCACCAAACTCATCCTCTGGGCCTGCAACGGCGGCACCAACCAGCAGTGGACCAGGAGCTGACATGCCCCGATCACGTCTCGTGACGCTCGCGGCGGCGGGGCTGCTCGCCGCCGGCGGGCTCGCGGCCCTCGCACCGCCGGTGCAGGCCGCGGTCATGACCACCCTGTCGGTGTCGCCGGGCGGCTCCGGCACGGCGTGCACCGCCGCGCAGCCGTGCTCGCTCACCCAGGCCCAGGCCAACGTCCGGGCGGCGGCACCCGGTATGACCGGGGACATCGTGGTGCAGCTCGCCGGCGGCACCTACACCCTCAGCGCACCGCTCACCTTCGGGGCGGCGGACTCCGGCGCCAACGGGTACACCGTGTCGTGGCAGGCCGCCGCCGGCGCCAAACCGGTCATCTCCGGCGGGCAGCGGGTCACCGGCTGGACCGTCGCCGACTCCGGGCAGAACATCTGGAAGGCCAGTGTCGGCACCGGCTTCGACGCCCGCCAGCTCTACGTCGACGGGCGCATCGCCACCCGGGCCCGCACCCAGGTCAACCGGGGTGACTTCACGCTGTCCACGAGCGGCCTGAGCTTCACCAACGGGGCCCTGTTGTACCTCAACAACCTGGCGAACAAGAGCCGGGTCGAGGTCGAGTCCGTGGACTCGTTCACCGACCGCTACGCGCCGGTGCAGTCCATCGCGAACAACAGCATCACGATGCAGCAGCCGGCCTGGAACAACAACACGTTCGGCTACGACACGCTCAGCAAGCCGTTCCGGGCCGGGCCGCTCTACCTCGTCAACGCGCGCGAGTTCCTCGACGCGGCGGGGGAGTGGTATCTCGACACCGCCGCCGGGGTGCTCTACTACAAACCCCTGTCCGGCCAGGACGTGACCGCGGCCGACGTCGAGCTGCCGCGCCAGGAGTCGCTGCTGCGGGTCGGCGGCAGCTACGCCGCACCGGCGCACCACCTGTCCTTCACCGGCCTGCAGTTCGCCAACACCAGCTGGCTGCAGCCGAGCACCAATCAGGGCTACGCCGACCAGCAGACCGGCGCCTACCTCTACGGCAACCTGAGCCGGCCGGGCGACGCCCTGACGTCGTGCCAGTCGGGCTGCCCGCTGTTCGAGGCCACCCGGCCCGGCTGGCGGCAGATGCCGGCCGCGGTGCAGGTCTCGGCGGCCAACGCCGTCACCTTCGCCGGCAACCGGTTCACCGACCTCGGCCAGGTCGGCATCGGGGTCGGCAACGACGCCAACGCCCACGCCACCGGCGTTGGGCTCGGCGCGTCGAACATCACCGTCACCGGCAACACGTTCGACACGCTGTCGGCCGGTGCGATCGTCGTCGGCGGCGTCCAGGCCGACGCGCACCACCCGAGCGACCCGCGCATGACCAACAGCGCCATCACGGTCAGCAACAACGTCATCCACGACGTGGCGATCGAGTACCGCAGCCACGCCGGCGTGCTCATGACCTACACGGCCAATTCGACGATCGCGCACAACGAGGTCTACAACCTGCCGTACACCGGCATCGCCCTCGGCTACGGGTGGGGCTCCAACGACCCCGGCGGCAGCCAGGACTACATCGACCGCGGCCTGTACAACTACCAGCCGCGGTACACCACGCCGACCGTCGCCGCGAACAACCGCGTCACCGCCAACTTCGTCCACGACGTCGTGCAGCAGATGACCGACGGCGGCGCGTTCTACCACCTGTCCGCCAGCCCCGGCACCACCGTCGAGCAGAACTACTTCCGCAACACCAACGGCTGGCTCGGCATGTACTTCGACGAGGGCGCCCGGTATGTCTCCGCCGCGAACAACGTCCTGGAGAACGTCGGCACGTGGGCGTACACCCAGGCCTGGGCGAACAACAACACCGGCAACCTGACCCTGACGAACAACTGGACGACCAGCAGCACCACGAACGTCACGACCGGCTCGCGCGGCAACACCAACAGCGGCACGGTCGTGGTCAGCGGCGGCAACTGGCCCAGCGGGGCCCGCGCGGTGATGGCCGCGGCCGGCGTCTCCGGCGGCAATACGGGCGGCGGCACCTTCGCGCTGCGCGGCCAGGCCGCGAACCGGTGCCTGGACATCACCGGCGCGTCGACGGCCAACGGCGCCCTGGCCGAGATCTGGGACTGCAACGGCGGAGCCAACCAGCAGTTCAGCCTGACCGCGGCCGGCGAGCTGCGGGTCTACAACGGCACCAAGTGCCTCGACGTGGCCGGCCGGGGCACCGCCAACGGCACTGCGGTCGAGATCTGGGACTGCAACGGCCAGACCAACCAGCAGTACCGGTTGAACAGCGACGCCACGATCACCGCCGTCGGCGCCAACAAGTGCCTCGACGTCAGCGGCAACGGCACCGCCAACGGCACCCGGGTGCAGATCTGGGACTGCCTCGGCGCCGCGAACCAGAAGTGGTCGCGAAGCTGAGTGACGGCCGCGACCCGGGCGGGTCAAACGGGGGAGCAGTGCTCCTCGTGGCCCGCCCGGGCCGCGGCGGCGGGCCCGGTGGTGTCGCGGAGCACCAGGCGCGGTCGCAGGCTGCCGTCGGCCTCCTGGCCGATCAGCCCGGCATGCCCGGTCACGGCGAGGAACTCCAGCAGCGCCGTGACGCAGCGCCGGCCGATCTCGTCGTGGTTCTGCCGGATCGTGGTGAGCGGCGGGTGGAGGTATGCGGCCTCCGGGATGTCGTCGAAGCCCACGACGCTGATGTCGCCGGGGACCAGGATGCCGCGCTCGGCGAAGGCGCGCAGCAGGCCGAGGGCCATCTGGTCGCTGGCGGCGAAGACCGCGGTCACGTCCGGGCGGTGGGCCAGGCGCAGCCCGGCGGCGTAGCCGGAGCGGGCGGTCCAGTCGCCCTCGAGCACCGGCGGGGCCATCCGGCGGAACGCGCGATGCGCCGCGCGCCAGCCCGCGACCCGGCTGTGCGTCTCCGGCCAGTCCTCGGCGCCGGACACGTGCCAGACCTGCTCGTGCCCGAGCCCGAGCAGGTGCGCGACGGCCGCCCGGGCACCGGCGGCCTGGTCCACGACGACCGCCGGGATGATGCCGGCGGCGTCGGGCTGGACGGCCACGACGGGCAGGTCGGCGGGCAGCCGCAGCAGCGCCGTCGGCGGCAGCGCCGCCGCCGCGATCACCCCGGTGACGGACTGCCGGGCCAGGGTGGCGAAGGCGGCCGCCACCGTGTGCTGGTCGGCGCGGCGCAGCGTTTCGACCCGCAGACTGTATCCACCCATGCGGGCGGCGCGTTCGATGCCGCGCAGGGCCGCCGCCGCGCCGTGCACGGTCCGGTCGCGCGTGATCACACCGATCGTCCGCGTCCGCACGTGCTCGGGCTGAACCCGATCCGGTGGGAGGGTGCCGCCGCGGCCTCCCCGGCGGATGGTGCGCTCCTCAGGCATCGGATGTCCTAGTCGGCAGGGTCCTTGCGGGCCGATTGCGCCACGTATTCGCGAATATATTCGGAGTGTTAGCGTGCACATGGCGAATGTCAACGGACGCGGAGCAACGGCCGTCCCCGCCCCGGTCGCTGCGTCGACCGGTGCGATGCGCAACCTTCAGCGGCTGAAACTTACAGCTCTGGCCGCCTATTCGCGAATCTTGTTCGGACCGGCTTCGGCCGCCGGCGCGGCCGATTCGCAGCTCCGCCCGGTCGCAGCCGGGCGTTGACGGCCTCCGAGTGAGCGATAACATTCGCGAATAACATTCGTCGCCGTCCGGGGTGTTCGCCGATGCGCCCGGCCGGCCGACCTTCTTCACCGGCGGTCGGGCCTCGCCGACTGATGGCGAGCGGCGAGGGGTAGCCCGATCCCCGTGGCCGTGCGGTTGGCAGGCCGCACGGCCACGGGACCCGCCACCCGGCGGTGGCCCGTCACCGCTCGCGGCCTTGCGGCAAGACATCAGATGTGTGGTCGAGTCCATGCCGGTTTTCTCCGGGGGTCTGGACACAAACCGGCCGCGGATCTATAAAGACATCTGATGAATGTCGCCACCGACGCACGGTGGCCAACGCGACACCCCTCCAGCGCGGCCTGCCGTGCCGACGGCCCACACCCCGGCTGTCGCCCGCCCGGCGCTGTCCGTCGGCGCCGCCGGCGATACGGCGGCATCGCCGCGCTGCGGCATCGAGCGTTCCCACGACCAAGGAGACCCGGTGAACCGCAACGCGCTACTCGGACTGGGCTTGACCGCGGTGCTGAGCACGGTCGCACTCACCGCCGCCTGCGGCAAGGATGAGGCATCGCCGGGCGCGGGTGGTTCGGCCCCGCTCATCGGCGTCGACTACCCCCGCTCCGACACGGACTTCTGGAACTCCTACATCAAGTACGTGCCGCAGTTCGGCCGGGACCTCGGCGTCGAGCTCAAGACGACCAACTCGCAGAACGACATCGCCAGCCTCATCTCCAACGTCCAGACGTTTCAGAGCCAGGGCGTCAAAGGCGTGGTGATGGCGCCGCAGGACACGGCCGCGATCGCCCCCACGCTGCAGCAGCTGGCCACCAAGAAGATCCCGGTCGTCACCATCGACACGCGCCCCGACAGCGGGAAGGTGTTCATGGTGGTGCGGGCCGACAACCGGGCCTACGGCACGAACGCCTGCCAGTTCCTGGGCACGAAGCTCGGCGGTAAGGGCAAGGTCGTGATGCTCGAGGGCGGTCTGGACTCGATCAACGGCCGGGACCGTACCGAAGCCTTCGAAGCCTGTATGAAGCAGAGCTACCCCGGCATCACCGTCTTCGGCGAGGCGACGGACTGGAAGGGCGACGTCGCGGCGACCAAGCTGCAGACGCGGCTCACCTCCGACCCCGACATCAAGGGCGTCTACATGGAGTCGTCCTTCGCCCTCTCGGGGACGCTGCAGATCCTCAAGCAGCGCGGGCTGCAGGTGCCGCCGAGCGATCCGCGGCACGTCTTCATCGTGTCCAACGACGGCATCCCCGAGGAGCTCAAGGACATCAAGGAGGGCCTCATCGACGCCACGGTCAGCCAGCCGGCCGACCTGTTCGCCAAGTACGGCCTGTACTACGTCAAGGCGGCCATCGACGGCAAGACATTCCAGCCCGGACCGACCGACCACGGCAGCACCATCATCGCGGTCCGCGACGGCGTGCTGGAGGACCAGCTGGCGGCGCCCCTGGTGACGCTCGACGGTGCCACCATCGGCGGTCAGCCGACGGTGAAGTTCGATGACAAGTCGCTGTGGGGCAACAACGCATGAGCGACTCCGGGCCGGGGCCCGGCGACGCCCCCGTCGTCGCGGCCGAGCACGTCACCAAGCGATTCGGCTCGACGGTCGCGCTCGCCGACGTCGGCATCGCGGTGCGCTCCGGCGAGGCTCACGCGCTCGTCGGGCGCAACGGTGCCGGCAAGTCGACGCTGGTGCGCATCCTGACCGGGTTGCAGGCGCCGGACGCCGGGGCCGTGGCCTTCCACGGCCGCCCGGCCCCGCCGCTCGGCGACCGGCAGGCGTGGCGGCGGCTGGTCGCGTGCGTCTACCAGCAGTCGACGATCATCCCCGCGCTGAGCGTCGCCGAGAACCTGTTCCTCAACCGTCACCCGCGGGGCCCCGGCCGGCTGGTCCGCTGGCGGGCGCTGCACCGCGACGCCGAGCGGCTGCTCGCCGACTGGCCGGTCGACGTCGACGTCCGCCGGCCGGCCGCGGACCTGTCGGTCGAGCAGCGGCAGTTCGTGGAGATCGCGCGGGCGCTGTCGACCGGCGCGCGGTTCATCGTCCTCGACGAGCCGACGGCGCAACTGGACGCGGCCGGCATCGCGCGGCTGTTCGAGCGGCTCCGGGCGCTGCGCGACCAGGGCGTGACCTTCCTGTTCATCAGCCATCACCTGCAGGAGATCTACGAGCTCTGCGATCGGGTGACGGTCCTGCGCGACGCGCGGCACATCCGCACCGCCCCGGTGGCCGACCTCGACCGCCAGGCGCTGGTGTCCGCGATGACGGGCGAGGACGTCAGCCTCCCGACGGCGAGCCCCCGGCCGCGGGCCACCGGTGCGGCCGTCCGCCTCAGCGTGCGGCAGCTGCGCACGCGATCCGGCGCCGAGCTGCGGCTGGACGCGGTCGCCGGTGAGGTCGTCGGGCTCGCCGGCGGCGGCAGCAGCGGGAAGGTCGAGCTGGCCGAGGCGATCGCGGGGCTGGCCCGGCCCGCCTCGGGCAGCGTCGCCGTCGGCGGCCGGGTGCTGCGGCCCGGCAGCGTGCCGGACGCGCTCGAGGCCGGGGTCGGGCTCGTGCCGCAGGACCGGCATCGGGAGGGCCTCGTCCCGCTGCTGAGCATCGCCGAGAACGTGACGATGACGGTGCCGGGCCGCATCCGCCGCTACGGACTGGTCTCGCCCGCCCGCCGCGACTCGATGACCCGGCGGACCATCGACGATCTGGCGATCAAGGCGGACGGCCCGCAGACACCCGCGGCCGAGCTGTCCGGGGGCAACCAGCAGAAGGTCGTGATGGGGCGCGCGCTGGCCGGCGAACCGGTGGTGCTGATCCTCATCACGCCGACCGCCGGTGTCGACGTGCGCTCCAAACAGACGCTGCTGAGCGCCGTGCAGGACGTCCGCCGGCGCGGCACCACGGTGCTCGTCGTCTCCGACGAGCTCGACGATCTGCGCATCTGCGACCGGGTGCTGGTGATGTTCCAGGGCCGGGTCGTCGCCGAGAAGCCGTCCGGCTGGACCGACAACGAACTCGTCGCCGCCATGGAAGGGGTCGATCTCGACCATGTCTGACACCCTCTCGACCGGCACCGCGGCGCCACCCCGCAGCCCGCGCCGGCCCCCGGCGATCGCCCGCCTGCGAGACGTGGCGCTGGTACCGGCGATCGTCGTGGTGGCGATCGTGGGCTTCGCCGTGAACCCCGTGTTCCTCAGCTCGGACAACATCATCAACGTGCTGCAGAGCATGTCGGAGATCTCCGTCGTCGTGCTGGCCGAGACCATCGTGCTCATCAGCGGCAAGATGGATCTGTCCCTGGAGTCCACGTTCGGTCTCGCCCCGGGGGTCGCCGCCTGGCTCATCGTCGATCCGGCGGTCACGCACGGCCTCGGGGTCCACGTGCTGCCGGCGGCACTGGCCGTGCCGGTCGTCCTGCTCGTCGGCGTGCTGATCGGCGCGTTCAACGGGCTGCTCATCGTCCGGTTCGGGCTCAACGGCTTCATCGTCACGCTGGGCCTGCTCATCGTCCTGCGTGGCCTGTTGACCGGGATCTCGGGCGGCAAGACGTTCTTCGCGCTGCCGGAGTCGCTGACATATCTCGGATCGGCCGTCTGGCTCGGCGTGCCGGCCTCGGTGTGGCTGTCGCTGTCGCTCTTCGCCGCCGGCATCGTCGTGCTCGGCTACACCCGGCCGGGCCGGGCGCTCTACGCGATCGGCGGCAACGTCGACGCGGCCCGGGCGGCCGGTATCCGCACCGACCGGATCATCTGGCTCACCCTCGTCGTGGCCGGCGCCCTCGCGGCATTCGCGGGTCTGCTCATCAGCGGGCGGCTGGCGGCGGTGCCGGCGGCGCAGGGCAGCGGTGCGATCTTCCAGGTGTTTGCGGCCGCGGTCATCGGCGGCGTCAGCCTCAACGGCGGGAAGGGCACGCTCTTCGGCGCCTTCACCGGCGTCCTGCTCCTGTTCATGATCATCAACGTCCTCACGCTGGCCGGCGTGCCCGCCCAGTGGACGAACTTCCTCAACGGCGCCGTCATCCTCGTGGCCCTGGTGGTCTCCCGGATGACCGGTGGCAAGGCCCAGAACTGATGGCGCGCGACACCATCCCCCGAGGAGCACCGTGACTGAGCGCATCTCGTCCGTCGAAGTCCTCGACGTGCGGTTCCCGACCTCGCGGCATCGCGACGGCTCCGACGCGATGAACCCGTTCCCCGACTACTCCGCGGCCTACATCGTGCTGCACACCAGTGCCGGTGCGACGGGTCACGGGCTGGTCTTCACCGTCGGCCGCGGGACCGAGATCCAGGTGGCGGCCGTGCGGTCACTGGCCACGATGGTGATCGGGCGGCCGGTCGACGAGCTCGTCGCCGACCCCGGCGGCCTGGCCCGCCGGCTCATCGGCGACAGTCAGATCCGCTGGCTCGGCCCGGAGAAGGGCGTGGTCCACATGGCCGCCGGCGGGCTCGTCAACGCCGTGTGGGACCTGGCCGCCCGGCGGGCCGGCCGGCCACTGTGGCAGCTGCTGGCGTCGCTGTCCCCGGAGGCCCTGGTCGCGCAGGTCGACTTCCGATACCTGCGCGACGCCCTCACCGAGGACGAGGCACTGCGGCTGCTGCGGACCGCGGCCGCCGGCCGGTCCGAACGGCAGCAGCGGCTGCTCGAGGACGGCTACCCCGCCTACACCACCACGCCGGGCTGGCTGGGATACGACGATGAGAAGCTCGAACGGCTCTGCGCCGAGGCGGTCGCGGCCGGCTACCAGCTGATCAAGCTGAAGGTCGGTGGCGACCTGGCGGACGACGTGCGCCGGATGGACATCGCCCGGCGCGCCGTCGGACCGGCCATCCGCATCGCCGTGGACGCCAACCAGGTCTGGGGGGTGCCCGACGCCATCCGGTGGATGCGGGAGCTGAGCCGGTTCGACCCGTACTGGATCGAGGAGCCGACCTCGCCCGACGATGTGCTCGGCCATGCCACGGTCCGGCGGGCGCTCGCACCGATCAAGGTCGCCACCGGCGAGCACGTCCACAACGCCGTCATGTTCAAGCAGCTCCTGCAGGCCGGCGCCGTGGACGTGGTGCAGATCGACGCCTGCCGGGTCGGCGGGGTCAACGAGAACCTCGCGATTCTGCTGCTGGCGGCCAAGTTCGGTGTGCCCGTGTGCCCGCACGCCGGTGGCGTCGGGCTGTGCGAGCTGGTGCAGCACCTGGCGATGTTCGACTTCGCGGCGGTGAGCGGCACCATGGAGAACCGCTTCATCGAGTACGTCGACCATCTCCACGAGCACTTCACCGATCCGGTGCGGATCCGGTCGGGCCGGTACGCGGCCCCGACCGCACCGGGCATGAGCGCGCAGATCGTGCCGGCGACACTGGCCGCGTACCGGTTCCCGGACGGCCCGGCCTGGGCGATCGGGGACGCGGCGTGACGGGTCAGGCCGGCTCGGCCGGCGGCGGCGCCGCCAGCACCGCCCGCAGCCACGCCTCGGAGGTGTTGACGTGCACCAGAGCGCTCGCGTGCGCCAGCAGCTGATCCCGTGCCCGCAGCGCACGGTAGATCGCGTCGTGCTCCTCGATGGTGGTGTGCGCGGAGTTGCTCTCGATCAGTCCGCGCCACACCCGGGCCCGCAGGGTGCGGCTGGACAGGCCGTCCATCAGCGTCGTCAGGGTCTCGTTCCCGGTCGCCGCGATGACGGTGTGGTGGAAGGCCGTGTCGAACCGGATAAGCCGCTCGTGGTCGTCGGCGGCGGCGCGCATGTCGTCGAGAATGCGGCCGAGCTCGTCGAGCTGCTCGTCGGACAGCCGCAGCGCCGCGAGTCCGGTGGCGACCGGCTCCAGCATCCGGCGGACCTCCACCACCTCCAGCAGCGTGTCGTCCTGCAGCAGCTCCACCGCGAGCCCGAGCCCCTCCAGCAGCAGCCGCGGCGCCAGGCTGGTGACGTAGGTGCCGTCGCCGCGGCGCACATCGAGGACCCGGGCCGATTCGAGCACCTTGACCGCTTCCCGCACGCCGCTGCGTGACAGGCCCATCTGCGTGGCGAGCTGCGGTTCGGGCGGCAGCCGTGCTCCGGGTGGCAGCTCCCCGCTCTGGATCATCGCCCGGATCCGGGTGATCGCCTCGTCGGTCAGTGCCACCGTCGCCCCCTAGTACCCCCGGCTCGATCCGCCAGCGCTCACTATAAAGACATCTGATGTCTGCCGGATCGGCCAACCCTTCGGAAAGGAACCGGCAATGCCAAGCCCCACATCGACGATCCGGCGGCCCGGCCGCGGGCCGCGCACATGACGCGGGCCGCGTACTACCTCGGGGATCGCACGTTCGCCGTCCGCGATGCCGATCCGGCCCCGCCCGGCCCGGGCGAGGTCCGCATCGACGTCGCCTACACCGGTATCTGCGGCACCGACCTGCACATCCTGCACGGTGCGATGGACCACCGCGTGCGGGCACCCGCCGTGATCGGCCACGAGATGTCGGGCCGGATCGCGGCCCTCGGGGCCGGCGTCGACGGCCACGCGGTCGGCGACCCGGTGACGGTCATGCCGCTGGACTGGTGCGGCGAATGCCCGGCCTGCCGAGCCGGGCACACCCACATCTGTCACCGGCTCAACTTCGTCGGCATCGACTCCACCGGCGCGATGCAGCGCTCGTGGACCGTCCCGTCCCGGCTGCTCGTCGCGCTGCCGGCCGGGCTGCCGCTGCGGCACGCCGCGCTGATCGAGCCGACCGCCGTCGCGGTCCACGACGTCCGGCGGTCCCGGCTGGCCCGCGGCGAGCGCGCCGTCGTCATCGGGGCCGGGCCGGTCGGGCTGCTCATCGGCAAGGTAGCGCAGGCCGCCGGCGGCGAGGTGACCGTGCTCGAGATCGACCCGCACCGCCGATCGGTGGCCCAGCGGCTCGGGCTGGCGGCGGTCGACCCGGCCGCCGTCGACGTGGCCGAACACATCCGGGACTGGACCGGCGGCGCGGGTGCGGACGTCGTGTTCGAGGTGTCGGGGTCGGCCGCCGGGGTGCGCGTGGCGACGGAGCTGGCGGCCGTGCGGGGCCGGCTGGTGGTGGTGGCGATCCACCCCGCGCCGCGCGAGGTCGACCTGCACCGGGTGTTCTGGCGCGAGCTGGAGCTGATCGGGGTGCGCGTGTATCGGCGCGACGACTACGAGGAGGCCGCGCGGCTGGTGCTCGAGCGGCTGGTCCCGGCCGACGAGCTGATCTCCCGCGTCGTTGCCCTCGAGGACGTCATGCAGGCGTTCCACGCCCTGGAAGCCGGGGGCGACGTCAAGGTGCTCCTCGACTGCGGAGGCGACGCATGAGCCCGTTCGACCTGACCGGCCGGCTCGGCGTGGTGACCGGTTGCCGGCGCGGTATCGGGCTGGCCATGGCCGAGGCGCTCGCCGCGGCCGGCGCCGACGTCATCGGGGTGAGCGCCGCCCTGGAGGACACCGGCAGCGAGGTCGCCCGGCGGGTGACGGCGCACGGGCGGTCGTTCACGCCGTACCGTGCCGACCTGGCCGACCGGTCCGCGGTCCGCGACCTGGCCGCCCGGCTGCGCGACCGGCCGGTCGACATCCTGGTCAACAACGCCGGCACGATCCGGCGCGCCCCGGCGGCCGAGCACACCGACGAGGACTGGGACCACGTCCTGGAGGTCGATCTCTCCGCCCAGTTCGTGCTGGCCCGTGAGCTCGGCCGGGCCATGCTCGAGCGGGGCGCCGGGCGCATCATCTTCACCGCGTCGATGCTGAGCTTCCAGGGCGGGGTGACGGTGCCCGGCTACGCGGCGGCCAAGTCCGGCCTCGCGGGTCTCACCCGGGCCCTGGCCAACGAGTGGGCCGGCCGGGGCGTGAACGTCAACGCGATCGCTCCCGGCTACATCGCCACCGACAACACGCGGGCGCTGCGGGACAATCCGGAACGCAACCGTTCGATCCTGGAGCGGATTCCGGCCGGGCGCTGGGGAAACCCGGACGACCTCGCGGGCGTCGTGGTCTTCCTCGCCTCCGACGCCGCCCGGTATGTGCACGGGACGGTCATCCCCGTCGACGGCGGCTGGCTGGCCCGCTGAGCGATCGGTGGTGGCGTCCCGGCGTCACTGCGGCCCCGCGGTACCGATCAGCAGCCACGTCACGACAGCGCACCCGGCGCCGATCGGTACCGCGGCCATGACGAGGGCCGCCAGGAACCACCACTCCACGCGGCGGGTGACGCGGGCCGGCAGGCCCTGGATGCGCAGCGGGGCCAGCTCCCGGCGCGGCGCGGTGATCGTCGTGACGGCCAGGCCGGCCAGGCCGAGCAGCGCCGACAGCGCCCCGGCGAACACGAAGAACCGCAGGGCGAGCGCCGAGCCGGACCGGCCGAGGACGGCGCGTTCGTCGGCGACGGTCCGCCGGCCCACGACGCTCAGCCCGGCCGCGGTGAGCGCCTCGGCGATCGACGGCGGGGCGTCGCGGGCGAGCCACACCTCGCCGAGGCCGGTGAGCTCGGAGTCGGTCGACGCCCGGTCGGCCGCCTCCAGGTCCACCAGCGAGCCGCGCCGGCCCAGCCGGGGCAGCCGGTCGGCGTGCCCGACGACGGTGCCGCCGACCGGCCCGTCGAACGCGGCGTAGGCGCCGTCGGGCGGCAGCGGGCCGGTGGACACCAGCGTGAGCGCGGCCGGGACGTCCGGCGGCCGGAGGCTGCCGGCCTCCCGGCGCTGGGACGGCGGCAGCGTCACCTCGAGCGCGTCGCCGGCGGTGGTGGCGCTCGCCCCGGCCGGCATCCGCCAGGCGGCGGTGAACGGCTGCCCCTGGATGGTGTGCAGGGCGAGGCGGGCGGGCGCGCCGAGGTTGCTCGGCAGGCCGACCTGGAGCGACACGAGCCGGCAGCCGGCGGCACAGGCCGGGGACGGCGCGGTGTAGGTGTGCCGGCCCAGCGACAGGGAGCCGAAGTCGATCGGCACCCGCTGGACGGCACCGGCCGGCGCGACGACCCCCGTCAGCGTCGCCGGCTTGCCCGCGAGGTCCACGGCGGTCACGTCGACCGCGACGGTGGCGCCGGTCAGCGTCACGCCGGGTCCGGCGTCCGGCCGGAGCCGGGCCGCGAGCGCCGCCACCGGTTCGGAGGCGTCGCCGGCGGGCCAGTACGCCACCGCGGCCAGCCGCGTCGAGTCGACCGCGAGCGAGGACGGCAGCATCGTGCTCACGGCCGGAATCGGCACGGCCGCCATCGCGTAGCGGCCCGCCGGGTCGGCCACCCGGGTCGCCCGCAGCAGCTCGGCCCGGGTGGTCGGGCCGATCGACAGCACGGTCGGCGCACCGACCGTCACCTCGGCCCGGTCCTGCTCGTCGCGGTCGCCGACGACGGTCGCGAGACCGGCGAAGCTGAACGAGCCGAACGCCACGACGAGCAGGACCAGCAGCCGGTGCGCGGCCGGGCGCCGGGCCAGCCGGAACGCCGTGAGCGCGGCGACCAGTGCACCGCGGTGCAGGGATCGCGCGGCGAGCCGGGCCGACAGCGGCCGGAGCAGCCGCGCCGCGAGCAGCGCCAGCGCGGCGATGACCAGGGCCGGGGCGACGAGCGTGACCCCGGTCAGGACCCCGGTGCGCCGCTGGGCGATCGCGGCCCCGGCGACCAGGACGAACACGGTCTCCAGCAGCAGCGTCCGGGTCCGGGTGGCGCCGCGGTCCACCTCGCGCAGGAGCGCACCGACCGGCGTGCTGACCGTGCGCAGCTGCACGACGAGACCGGCGAGCAGCGCCCCGAGGACGGCGACGCCGGCGTATGGCAGCACCGACTGGTCCAGGCGGGCCGGGGCGGGCGCGGCCGCGCCGACGACCAGCCGGCCCAGCAGCACACCGACCGGGGCGCCGGCGAGCACCGCGAGCAGCGTCCCGCCGGCCGCGAGCCACCACAGGACCCGCCTGGGCACCCCGCGCAGCGCGACGACACCGTACTCGTAGCGGTGCGCCCGGGCCATGTTGGCCACCGCGAGCAGGATCACCGCCCAGGCGAGCACGACCACCGGGATCGCGGCCAGCGGGATGACCTCGTGGGCCTGTTCGCGGCTGCGGTCGATGCGGTCGAGCAGGTCCGGCAGGGCGGTACTGACACTGATCCGGCCGGTCTCGTCGCTCTCGGCGGTCCCGGCCAGCCACGCGCGCAATGCGGGCAGCCGCTCGACGGTGATCGCGCCGTCGGTCGCCCGGGCCTCGAAGGATTGCAGCTCGCGCGGGTGGTCGATGCCGGCGAGGGTGTTGCGCGCGACGTACATCGGATCGTTCTGGTAGTCCTGGTCGCTGCGGTTGGCGTGGCCCCAGTAGAGGTCGGCCGGGTCGCGCGGCCGGACCAGCCCGACCACCGTCATCGTCCACGCGTCCCCGGCCGGGATGAACACGTTGCTCGCGCTGTCGAAGGTGGCGGCCACGTTGTTCACCCGATCGCCGACGGCGAGCCCGAGCCGCTTGGCGGCCGCCTCGCTCAGGACGGTCTCACCGCCGCCCATCAGGCAGCGCCCGGCCACGACGAGGACCTGCGCGCACAGGTCCTCACGGAAGGCGACGCGGCGCACCTGATCGCTGCCGGCCCGGTCCCGGTCGGCCGGCATGGCGAGGAACTCGGTGCTGAAGACGGTGATGAACCCGTCGAGCTGGACCTTCTCGGCGGCGAGGCGCTCGAACTCGTCGGGCACGGCGCCGCCGGACGCCCGCTCCACCGGCGACGACACCCAGATCGTGCGCTCGGCGCCGCCGGCGTGGCGGGCCTCGCCGGCGACCACCGCCCGGTCGATGGCGGTGAGGTAGATCGGTGCCGCCACCGCCGCCGCCGTGGCCAGCACGGCGAGGAGCCACAGCGCCAGGGCCTGGCCCCGCCGGGCGCGCAGCATCCCCAGCAGCAACGCCGTCATGGCCGCCGCCCCCCGCTGCGGTACTGCGGTGCCAGCGCGCACCCGGCGAAGAGCGCGGCGACGGCCGCCGTCGCGGCCAGGAGCGCGATCACGGCCACGCCGGGGTTGCCGGACGGCCCGGGCCAGGCATCGATGTACACGGGTATCGGCGGGTGGGCGATCGCCCGGGCCGCGGCCGCGGCCAGCGCGGCGGTCAGCGCGGCCAGCAGGATCGGCGCCAGTGCCGCCCAGCGCCCGGCGGCGCGCAGGGCCGCGGCCGGCACGCCCTGCCGGCGCAGCGCCACGAACTCCTCGCCCCGGGCCCGGCGCTGCACGGCCCCGATGACCAGCAGGGCGATCGCGGCGGCCAGCAGCCCCAGGACGCTCATCAGCAGGCCGTAGCGGGCCGCGGCGGCCGGTCCGGACCGGTCCTGGCGCGCGTCGGCGGCGCTGAGCGAATCCTCGCCGGCGATGGTCAGCCCGGCCGCGCGGAGCCGGTCGACCACGTCGGCGGGGGCGCCGGGGGCGAGCCAGACCTGCTGCCGCTCGGCCCGCGGGGCGCCACCGGCGATCCGGTCGGCGTACTCGAGGTCGACCAGGACGCCGCGGGCGCCGATCCCCGGCAGCAGCGGCGCGGCGATCGGCTCGACCGGCACCGCCCGCCCACCGGACAATTCGATCGTCGCGGTGCCCCGCTGATCGGCCGCGGGCCGCCGACCGGCCACCGCCGCCGGGAGCGGTACGGGCGCGTCGACGACGTAGAGCCGCCCGTCGGCCGGCAGCTTCGACAGGCCCGGTGTGACGGCGGCGAGGGCGAGCCGCCCGTCGTACGCGCGCATGCTGATGGTCGCGGCGATGTTGCCGGCGCCGGTGCGCCAGCGGCCGGGGTCGGCGAAGACCGCCGGGGTGATCACGGTGCGGCCGTCGGCGTCGAGCTGTCGCAGCTCGACCGCGCGCCCGCCGGCGAGTTCGAACGAGACCAGCCGGCAGCCGGAGCGGCAGTCGGGCACGTTCGCGACGGCCGTGGCGGACCCGCCGTCGATCGGGGTGAACCGGGCCGTCACCGGGGCGCCGGTGGCGGTGACGACCAGGGTGGCCAGCAACACCGGCGGCCCGGTCGGCGGGGTGGCGCCGGCGTCGGGCAGGTCGCCACCGGTCGGTGCGGCGGCGGTCACCGTGAGGCCGGTGCCGGAGAAGGTGATCGGTGGCGGGGCCGGCGGTCGCAGCCGGCCGGTGTCGAGCGGGGCCGGGCCGGCCAGCACATACGGCAGCCGCGGCGAGTCGACGGCGAGCATCGGCTCGCCGCCCGGTCCGGTACCGGCGACGACGGCCATGGCCTGCCGTCCGCCCGGGTCGGCGGCGCGGACCGCGTTGAGCAGGCGGACCCGGTCGCCCCCGGCGACGGTGAGGACCCGCTCGCCGCCGACCTCGACCGCGGACCGCTCGTGCCGGGCGTGGCCCGCCTCGGCCCACTGCTGGGCGGCGACCGCGAGGAGGCAGCCGGCCGCGGTGAGCAGGGGCAGCATCCGGTACGCCGATGAGCGCCGGGCCAGCAGCAGCGCGCCGAAACCGGCCGCGACCCGCCCGTTGACGAGCGCCGAACGGCCCACGGCCGTGGCCGCCGGCACCAGCAGCCGGCCGACGAGGATCGCGGCCGACGCCGCCAGCAGGCCCGGCGCGAGCAGCTGCACGCCGATCGCGCCGCGGGCGACCAGGCTCTGGTAGACGCTGGCCCCGGCCAGCCCGAGCACGCACACCTCGACCACGGCGGTGCCGAGCCGCGGCGGTCGCGGTGCGGCGGCGCGCAGGAGCCGCTCGACCGGCAGCCCGGTGGTCCGCCAGTCGGCCAGGGCCGCGCTGAACAGGGCCGCGGCCAGCACACCGGCGGCGATCGGCAGGCGGGCCGGGCCGTCGGCGAGCACCCCGGCGACCGCGCCCGCGAGCGCCCCGGCGGCGAGCGGGACTCCGGTCTGTCCGCTGGTGGCCACGAGCAACCGCCAGCGCCGGGCGCCGCGCAGCGCGAGCTGGGCGGCGTCGAACCGGCGGGCCTCGGCGGCGTAGCGGGCGGCGACCGCCATCGCGAGCCAGCCGATGACGGCCAGCTGGGCCGCGGCGAGGAGCACGCCCCGCTCCAGCACCTGCCGGTCGGTGGCGATCCGGTCCGCCAGCGCCACTGCGGCCGTATCCACCTGCAGCGGCACGCGACGCATCCGGTCGACCGCGGCCGCGAGCTCGCCGCCGCGGCTGAACACCGGCGGACTGAGCAGCGCGTCGAAGGTGGCGCGGACCGTGGTGGCGGCGGCGGCGACCGTGCCGAACGTCGTCCAGGCGGCGTCGTCGGCGGCGGTCCAGTACCACGACAGCGGGTCGGCCGGCCGGTAGACGCCGACCAGCCGCAGGGGACGCGGTGGCGCGCCCGGCCCGGTCCGCACCTCGAGGCGATCGCCGACGTGCACGCCGAGCCGCTCGGCGCTCGACCCGCTGAGGACCACCTCGCCGGTCGCCTGGGGGCAGGACCCGTCGACGATGGCGTTGTCGCACAGGGCTTCGCGGTACCGCAGCGGCATTTGCAGTTGTCGTTCCCCGGCGGTGACCGTCGCACCGACGTCGACGCCGAGCGCCTGCCCGGTGACCGGCAGTGCCAGGGCCCGCCGTGCGGAGGCGGCGAACGTCTGCACGACCGTCTCACCGGCCAGGTCGACCGAGACGGTGCCGGTCGCGGAGACGGTCCGCTCGGCCGGGGTGGCGGCCGCGATCCGCGCCGTGGCGGCGGTGTCGACCGCCCGCGCCAGATACCAGGGCGCGAGGCTGAGCCCGGTGCTGACGAGCGCGGCGAGCAGGAACATCCCGGTGGACACCGCGCGGCGGGCGACGATCGCGCCCCAGATCAGCGCGAGCATGCGCTGGCCCGATTCACCGGATCAGTGTATGGAGAATCGGGCCGGCGGCAATCCCTTGCGGCGGCCGCTATCCGCCGAGGGCCACGTGCAGGATCTTCTCGTTGCTGTTGTTCGGGACGCTGTCCTTGTCACCGGCGTTGGAGGTGGTGAGCCACAGCCCGCCGTCCGGCGCCGGCTCGATCGTGCGCAGCCGGCCGTAGGTCCCCACGAAGTACTGCTGCTGCCCGGTCAGGGCACCGTCGCCGGTGATGACCGAGCGGTACATGCGGGTGCCGCGCTCACAGGCGATGTACAGCGCGTCACCGACGGTGGCGATGCCGCTGCACGAGCCCTGCGCCACGGGGTAGGTCGCCTTGGGGGCGATGTACCCGGCGGTGGCGCAGCTGCCGGTGGTCCCCTCGCAGGCCGGCCACCCGTAGTTGCCGCCGCGGACGATGAGGTTGGTCTCGTCCATGACGCTGTTGCCGAACTCCTGCTCCCACAGCCGCCCCTGGGCGTCGAAGGCCAGGCCCTGCGGGTTGCGGTGGCCGTAGCTCCACACCGCGTTGCCGAACGGGTTGTCGGCCGGGACGGAGCCGTCCGGGTTGATGCGCAGCACCTTGCCGTTGAGCCCGTCGGTCTTCTGGGCGTTGTCGCCGTTCTGCGCGTCGCCGGTGCTGGCGTAGAGCTTGCCGTCGGGGCCGAAGCGCAGCCGGCCGCCGTTGTGGTACTTGTTGCGCAGGATGCCGGTCAGCAGGACCTGCTCGGTGGCGGGGACCAGCCGGTCGTTCTCCACCTTCATCCGCACGATGCGGTTGTCGGTGGTGGTGGTGTGGAAGATGTACAGCCAGTGGTCGGTGGCGAACGTCGGCGCGATCTCGATGCCGAGCACGCCGCCCTCGCCGTCGGTGCCGGCCACGCCGGGCACGGTGCCGATCGACGTCTTGGTGCCGGTGGCCGGGTCGAGGTGGACGATGTCGAAGAGGTCCCGGCGGGTGTAGAGGACGGTGCCGTCGGGGAGTGTCAGCAGGCCCCACGGGAGGTCGAGCTCGGTGGTGACCTGGGTGACGCCGCACACCGGGTTCGTGCAGCCGGCGCCGGTCCGGACGGTCGCGGTGCCGCTCGGGCCGGACGTGTTGCCCTGGGCGTCGCGGGCCACCACGGAGTAGGTGTAGGCGGTGTTGGCGGCGAGGCCGCTGTCGGTGAACGTCACGGCGCTCTTGACCGTGGCGACCTTGGCGCCGTTGCGGTACACGTCGTAGCCGGCGACGCCGACGTTGTCGGTCGCGGCGGTCCAGCCGAGGGTGACGGTCGTGCCGGCGGCCGACGCGGTCAGGCCGGTCGGCGCGGTGGGTGGCTGGTTGTCGGCCTGGCACTGCGGCGGCGTGATCGGCACGGTCGCGCTGGCCTGTGACACGTTGCCGGCCGCGTCCCGGGCGTTGACGTACAGACCCCAGGTGACACCGGGCGTGACCGTGAGATCCACCGCCAGCGTCGCCCCGCTGACCGAGGTCATCAGCTGCCCGTCGTGATACACGTCGTAGGAGGCGACCCCGACGTTGTCGGTGGCGGCGGCCCAGGCGAAGGTCACCGAGTCGCAGGTGAGGTCGCTGACCCGCGGGTTCGACGGCGGTGCCGGCGGTTGGGTGTCGGCGCTGCCGACGCTCCACTGCTGGGTGCCGCGGCCGGCGCAGGTCTGCAGGTTCGCCGGTGTGCCGTTGGCGGTGGCGCCGCCGCGGGTGTCGAGGCAGAGGCCGGACTCGACGCCGACGATGGTGGTGCCGCTGATGCGCCACCGCTGGTTGGCCCCGCCGTGGCAGGTGTAGATCTGCACCTGCGTGCCGGACTGCGTGCCGTGGCCCGCCGCGTCGAGGCAGCGGGTGCCGTCGAACAGCCGCAGCTCGCCGGCCGCGGTGGTCTGCCACGCCTGGTTCGCCGCCCCGGTGCAGTCACGGATCTGGACCTGGCTGCCGGACGTGCCGCTGCTGCCGGTGACGCCCAGGCAGCGGTGGGAGGTGACACCGGTGATCGCCACCCCGGTGGCCGCGGACGCGTCCGGCGGGCCGGTCACCACGGCGGCGGCCGCCGCCATCAGGAGCGCGACCGCGGCCGCGCGCCGACGTGCTGGCATGAGTGTCTCCTCCAGGATCAGTACGGGTTGCCGGGCAGGTTGAGGCGCACGCTGTAGAGGCCGGCGCCCGAGGACGGGGTGCCGGAGGTGATGAACAGGGTCCGGCCGTCAGGCCCGCCGAACGCCGCGTTGGTCGTGCTGCGCCCGACGGTGATGAGGCCCAGCTGCGTGCCGCTCGGGGCGTAGACGTGGATCGTGCCCTCGGCGTTCGACGCCCAGTACAGGTTTCCGGCGCAGTCGATCGTCACCCCGTCCGGCCCGTTCATCGACGTGAAGACGCTGCGCGGGCCGATGGTGCCGTCGGTGCCGATGGAGTACCTGACGATCTGGTTCGTGCCCATGGCGGCGACGTACAGGGTCCGGCCGTCCGGGGACAGGGCGATCCCGTTGGGCTGGCGCAGGCCGCCGTCGACCAGCTCGACCTGGCCGTTGCGGACGCGGAAGACGCCGGTCATGCCGCCCATGGCGTCGGGCCGGTTGCCCCGCTGGTAGTTCGGGTCGGTGAAGTAGACGGTGCCGTCGGCGGCGACGGTGAGGTCGTTGGGAGAGTTGAAGAGCTGGCCGTTGTACTGACCGGCGATCGTCGTGCGCGAGCGGTCGGCGAGGTTGAAGGCCGAGACGCTGCGCTGGTCGTGGGTCGCGGCGATGATCCGGGTGCCGTCGGCGGTGACCGCCAGGCCGTTGCTGCCGGCGTTGGGGATGAACTGCTCGAAGGTCGACTGCGGGGTGTAGCGCCAGATGTTCGACGGCTGCACGCCCTGGGCCCCGGTGGCGCTCTGCAGGTCGGAGAAGAGCAGGTAGCCGGGGTTGGCCACCCAGGTCGGGCCCTCGGTGAAGGCGAAGCCGCCGCGCAGCAGGGTGGCCGTCATCGACGGCGACGGCAGCGGGCCGGTCGGCGAGGAGCACGCCGGTGCCGACGGGCCGGCCGATGGGCTGGCGGATGGGCCGGCCGGGCTCGCCGGCGGGCTGGAGGTCGGGTTCGTCGTCCCGGGCGAGCTCCACCGCTGGTCGGTGCCGCCGCCGCAGGTCCACAGCACGACCCTGGTGCCGCCGGCGGTGCCGGCGTTGCGGGCGGCCAGGCACAGCCCCGACTGCGCGCCGGTGACGGTGCCGTCGGCGTTGACGCTCCACTGCTGGTTGGTCTGGCCGTTGCAGTCCCAGATCACCACCGCGGTGCCGTTGGTGGTGCCGTGCCCGTAGGCGTCCAGGCACTTGTTGCCGTAGACGGTCAGCTGCCGCCCGGCCGTGTAGGTCCACCGCTGGTTGGTGCCGCCGGTGCAGTCCCAGAGCTGCGTCGCGGCCCCGTTGGCGGTGCTGACCCCGCTCACGTCGAGGCACCGTCCCGACTGGACGCCGACGATCGGCGCGGTCTGGCCCGGCTCGATGGTCGCGGCCTGGGCGGGGGCCCGGGTCGCCAGCACCACGCCGGCCAGCACCGTCACCGCGGCCAGGGCGCCGAGCACCACCACTCCCGGCCGCCGGCGGCCCCTCCGTCCCGTGATCGCGCTGCTCATGGTGCTCCTTCGCGGATGTTGACAGGTCGATGTGCGTCGATTGGCGAGTCTGGTTCGGGTGGAGGAAGCGGTCAATCGCAGCGGAGCGAGCAAACCGTGCCGACCGGGCATTCCGCCTGGAACGGCACCGGTGGTGCATCGAAACTTGCGGTTCAATGAGTGAAAGTTTCGCCCGGAAGGCCGGCTGGAGTGGTGGTCGTCCGGCCTTCGATTCGTGGCGTAGAAGGCGGCCGAAATTGGCACGCAAAAACCGTTATGAATGCCCGGCGAGTTCGGTCTTCCATTTGAAAATTGCGCGTCGGGGAGAATGCGGCCGGTTTCGCGGCAGGCGTCGCTAGCTGGGAGAATGTCTATTTTCGGCGGACTTACGGCGAGTGTGAGACGTCGGTCCACTTGAATGTTTCGCAGTGGTCTGGCAGCCTCCCGATTCTGGGTGCGAACGTTTGGCTCGGCGCCGCCATCGACGGGCGATGTGAGCGCTCTCGCGATCGGACGTTTACCGGAAATCTGGAGGCCAACGTGGCTGAACATCCCCCCGCCCGCCCCGGTGGGACCAGGCGGAAGCGATCACTTGCCGTCCGCGCGCTGATCGCCGGCGCGGTCGGTGTCGTGGTGGTGGTCGCGGCCGCCGTGCTGATGCCGTCGGCGAACGCGGCCGCGAGCACGCTCGGTGCGGCGGCCGCGCAGTCCGGCCGATACTTCGGCACGGCGATCGCGGCCGGCCGGCTCGGCGACTCGACCTACACCACGATCGCCGGGCGTGAGTTCAACATGATCACGGCCGAGAACGAGATGAAGCCCGACGCGACCGAGCCGCAGCGGGGGCAGTTCAACTTCAACTCCGGTGACCAGATCTACAACTGGGCGACCCAGCGCGGCCTGAAGGTCCGCGGGCACACCCTGGCCTGGCACGGGCAGCAGCCCGGCTGGATGCAGAGCCTGTCCGGCTCCAACCTGCGCCAGGCGATGATCGACCACATCAACGGCGTGGTGGGCCATTACAAGGGCAAGCTGGCCTACTGGGACGTCGTCAACGAGGCGTTCAACGAGGACGGCAGCCGCCGCAACTCCAACCTGCAGCAGACCGGCAACGACTGGATCGAGGTCGCCTTCCGGACCGCCCGCAACGCGGACCCGTCGGTCAAGCTCTGCTACAACGACTACAACATCGAGAACTGGTCGTACGCCAAGACGCAGGGCGTGTACCGGATGATCCAGGACTTCAAATCGCGTGGCGTCCCGATCGACTGCGTCGGGCTGCAGACCCACTTCACCGGCGGCAGCTCGCTGCCGTCCAACTTCCAGACCACGCTGTCGAGCTTCGCGGCGCTCGGTGTCGACGTGGCGCTGACCGAGGTCGACGTGACCAACGCCGCCACCAACCAGTACGCCGGGCTGACCCAGGCCTGCATGAACGTGCCGCGCTGCGTCGGCATCACGGTGTGGGGGGTGCGCGACAGCGACTCGTGGCGCTCCAGCGAGAACCCGCTGCTGTTCGACGGCAGTGGCAACAAGAAGGCCGCCTACACCTCGGTCCTCAACGCCCTCAACGCCGCGAACCCGACCACGTCACCGACGGGCGGCTCGACCGGCACGCCCAGCGGCGCGAACGAGATCGTGGGGTCGCAGTCGGGCCGGTGCGTCGACGTGCCCAACGCGACCCAGGCCAACGGCACCCGGGTCCAGCTCTACGACTGCAACGGCCAGAGCCAACAGCAATGGACCTACACAACAAGCAAAGAGCTGCGGGTGTACGGCAACAAGTGCCTCGACGCCAACGGCGCGGCGACGGCCAACGGCACGGGCGTCATCATCTGGGACTGCAACGGCGGCGCCAACCAGCAGTGGAACG
The DNA here is from genome assembly GCF_044454505.1 of Dactylosporangium sp. NPDC051541. Taxonomy (NCBI): domain Bacteria; kingdom Bacillati; phylum Actinomycetota; class Actinomycetes; order Micromonosporales; family Micromonosporaceae; genus Dactylosporangium; species Dactylosporangium sp. NPDC051541. Next base: position 1,120,449 of record NZ_JBITDU010000002.1, on the reverse strand, counting down.
TCAACAGCGGCGGCACCATCAGCGGCGTGCAGTCCGGGCGCTGCCTCGACGTGTGGGGCACCGGCAACGGCCAGCAGGTCCAGATCTACGACTGCCACGGCCAGGCCAACCAGCAGTTCCGGCTCGTCTCGCTCGGCGGCCCCACGTCGCCGCCGCCGTCCTCGCCGTCGCAGTCCCCGTCGCAGTCGCCGGGCGGCACGTGCTCGCTGCCGACGTCGTACCGCTGGTCGTCGACGGGCGCGCTGGCCAGCCCGGCCAACGGCTGGGTGTCGCTGAAGGACTTCACCAACGTCGTCTACAACGGCAAGCACCTGGTCTACGCGTCGAACGTCAACGGCAGCGGGCAGTACGGCTCGATGGCCTTCAGCACCTTCACCAACTGGTCCGACATGGGTTCGGCCACGCAGACCGGGATGAGCCAGGGCACGGTGGCGCCGACGCTGTTCTACTTCGCGCCCAAGAACATCTGGGTGCTGGCCTACCAGTGGGGCCCGAACGCCTTCAACTACAAGACGTCCAGTGACCCCACCAACCCCAACGGCTGGTCCTCGCCCCAGGCCCTGTTCACCGGCAGCATCTCCGGCTCCGGCACCGGCGTCATCGACCAGACGCTCATCGGCGACGGCCAGAACATGTACCTGTTCTTCGCCGGTGACAACGGCAACATCTACCGGGCGAGCATGCCGATCGGCAACTTCCCCGGCAGCTTCGGCTCCAGCTACACGACGATCATGAGCGACTCGCAGTACAACCTGTTCGAGGCGGTCGAGGTCTACAAGGTCCAGAACCAGAACCAGTACCTGATGATCGTCGAGGCGATCGGGGCGAACGGCCGCTACTTCCGTTCGTTCACGTCCTCGAGCCTGAGCGGCTCCTGGACCCCGAACGCCGCCACGGAGTCCAACCCGTTCGCCGGCAAGGCCAACAGCGGCGCGAGCTGGACCAACGACATCAGCCACGGCGACCTGGTCCGCAGCAACCCCGATCAGACCAAGACCGTCGACCCGTGCAACCTGCAGCTGCTGTACCAGGGCAAGAACCCCAGCGCCGGCGGCGACTACAACCTGCTGCCGTGGCGGCCGGGTGTGCTGACGCTGCAACGTTGACCGTATGCGCGCACCGCGGCGGCCCACGCGTGGGCGGCCTCGTGGAAGGCCTGCGCCGGGCCGCCGCGGTCGCGTCCCCGGGTGAGCGGATCATGACCTGCTCACCCGGGCGGCCAGGGCGCGGACGAGGGCGGCGGCGACGACGGCGTGGCCGCGGGCGTTGATGTGCAGACCGTCGTCGCCGAAGACGCCCGTCGCCTGGGCCGGGTGGTCGCCGAAGTCCAGGTGCAGGCCGCCGTGGCGGTGGGCGATGGCCGCGGTGAGGTCGTTGAGCGCGCGCAGCCGGTCGGTGTGGCCCACGTCGAAGCAGCCGAAGGTGACGACCAGCGCGCCACCCCGGTGCAGCGCGCCCATCAGGTGCTCCAGGTCGCCCGTCACCGGGTCGGGGGTGAACGAGCGGCGGAAGGCGTCGTTGGCGCCGGCCGCGACGACCGCCAGGTCCGGGGCGAACGCCAAGGCCACCGGCAGCTGCGCGGCCCGGACCTCGGCCGCGCGGGCGCCGACGACGCCGAGGTTGCGGTACAGGGTGGGGCGCAGTGCCGCGGTCAGCTGCTCGGCCCAGGTCAGGCGCGAGTAGCCGGGCACCGGGTCGCCGGGGTGGGCGGCGATGCTGTCGCCCAGCACCACCAGCCGCCGCCACGGTGCGCCCGCCAGCAGTGCCCGGGCGGGGTCGAGGGCGAGGCAGAACGGGTCGTCGAGTTGGGTCATCGGCTTCACGGCGGTGAAGTTACGCAGTGCGACTGGATGAAAACCTTGCGTCGATCTGACGGCCGAGCGAAAACGGCGGGCGGGCGTCCGGGCGTACTGTCCCTGGCATGCGCGAGGTGGTGCTGCGGCTGCTGGGGCCGGTGGAGTTGCGGGTCGATGGGCACGACGTGCCGCTCGGCCCGGCCCGCCAGCGCACCGTGCTCGCCGCCCTCGCGGTCGACGCCGGGCGGCCGGTGCCGGTGGAGACCCTCATCGATCGGGTGTGGGACGACGAGCCGCCCGACGGGGTGCGCAGCGGGCTCTACAGCTACATCACGCGGCTGCGCCGGGCACTGGGCGGCACGGGCGGCCGGATCCGCCTGCATCGCGGTACCACCGGCTATGTCCTGAGCATCGACTCCGACGATGTGGACCTGTTGCGCTTCAACCGCCTGGCCCGGGCCGGGGCCGGGCACGCCGCGGAGGCGATGGCGATCTGGCGGGAGCCGGTCCTCGGCGGGCTTTCGGGCACCTGGGTGAGCCTGACCAGACAACAGACGCTGCAACGGTACCTTGATGTCGTCCTCACCTGGGCGGCCGCGCACGTGCGCGAGGGCCGGCCCGGCGAGGTCCTCGACACCCTCCGCGCGCTGCAGGCCCGGCACCCGTTGGTCGAGCCCCTCGCCGCGCTGCTCATCGAGGCGCTGCAAACGGCCGGCCGCACGGCGGAGGCGCTCGAGTGCTTCGCCGCCGTCCGCCGGCACCTGGTCGACGAGCTCGGCGCCGAGCCCGGTCCGCGGCTGCGCGCGCTGCACGCGGGACTGCTGCGGGCCGGAGCGCCTGAGGTCACCACCGCCGCGGCCGGCCGGGGTGGCGCGCTGCCGGCCGTCCCGGCCACGGCCGCTCGGGGCGGGGCGCTGCCGGCCGACACGGGGGCGTTCACCGGGCGGGCGCGGGAGATCGAGCAGCTCACCGCGGCCGCCGGTGGAGACGGGCGGCGGCCCGTCGTGCACGCGATCAGCGGCATGCCCGGCGTCGGCAAGACCGTCCTCGCCGTGCACGTCGCCCACCGGCTGCGCGACGCCTACCCGCACGGGCACGTCTTCGTCGACCTGCACGCGCACACCGCCGGGCAGCCGCCCGCCGACCCCGGCGACGTGCTCGGCACCCTCCTCGCCGCCGACGGTGTGGACCCGCGGCGGCTGCCGGCCGGCACCGAGGCCCGCTCGGCGCTGTGGCGGGCCCGGCTCGCCGGGCGGCGGGTGCTGCTCGTGCTCGACAACGCCGCCGACAGCGGGCAGGTGGCGCCGCTGCTGCCCGGCTCCGGCGGGTGCCTCGTGCTCGTCACCAGCCGCCGGTTCCTGGGCGACCTGCCCGTCGACGCGGTGCCGGTGCCGCTGGACGTGCTCGCCGCCGACGAGGCCGAGCGGATGTTCCGGCGCCTCGCCCCGCACGCCGACGCGCCGCCCGGGCCGGTCGCCGAGCTGGTCGCGGCCTGCGGCCGGCTGCCCCTCGCGGTGTCGCTGCTGGCCCGGGTGCTGAGCCGGCACCGCGGCTGGACGGTCGACGACCTGCTGCGCGAGACCCGGACCCGGCTGCTCGACGTCGCCGCCGAGCACGCCAGCGTCGCGGCCGCGTTCGGGCTGTCATACCGGCACCTGCCCGACGAGCGGCGGCGGATCTTCCGGCGGCTGGCCGGGCATCCCGGGACGGAGCTGGAGCCCTACGCGGCGGCCGCCCTCGCCGGGATCTCGCGCGCGGAGGCGGCCGGGCAGCTCGACGCGTTGCACGCCGACAGCCTGCTCACCGAGGTCGGCTACCACCGCTACGCGATGCACGACCTGATCCGCTCCTACGCGGCCGCGCTCGCCGCCACCGACCCGGCCGAGGAGCGCGCGGGGGCCCTGGAGCGGCTGATCGGGCTGTACCAGCGGACCGCGGCCCGGGCCGACGCCCACCTGACCCGCCGGAGCCGGCCGGCCGCGCGGGCGCACGATCCGGGACCGGGCAATCCGGGACCGGACGAGCCGGGGTTCGTCGACGCCGGGGATGCCTTACGGTGGCTGCGGACCGAGCGCGCGAACCTCCGCGCGTGTCTGGCCGCCGTCGCCGGTGATCCGGCCCGGACCGTCGCGCTCACCGCCGGGCTGACCGAGCTGCTGCGCCGCGACGGCCCGTGGACCGAGGCGCTCACCCTGCACGAGGCCGCGGTGGTGGCGGCCGAGGGGCTCGAGGGCGGGGTCGAGCACGCCGGCGCGCTCGTCGACGTGGCCACGATCCGGCGGCTGGGCGGTGACTACGAGGGGGCGGCGCGGGACTGCCGGCTGGCCCTCGAGCGCTACCGGGCGGCCGGGAGCCCGCTGGGGGAGGCGAATGCGCTGACCGGGCTCGGCAAGGCGCTGGCCCGGGCCGCCGACTACACCGGGGCGGCCGCGGTGGTGCAGCGGGCGCTCGTGCAGTACCGCCGGCGCGATGATGTGCACGGTGAGGCCGGCGCCCTGGTCGAGCTCGCCGTCGCGCAGGGGATGATGTCGGACTTCCTCGGGGCGCAGGAGCTCCTGGGCAAGGCGCTGCGGTTGTACCGGGAGCTGGGCGACGTGCCCGGGCAGGCGTACGCGCTGCGGATCCTGGGGATCGCGCACGGGCGGGTCGGCGACTTCGCGGGGGCGCGGGCATGTCTCGAGGAGGCGCTGGGGCTCTACCGGGAGCTCGGCGGGCGGCTCGGGCAGGCGCTCACGCTCACCGATCTCGGGCGGGTCGCCACCGGGCTCGGCGACCACGCCGGCGCCATCGGGACGCTGCGGGCGGCGCTGGAGCGGCATCGCGAGCTGGAGCACGTCGTGGGGCAGTCGACGGCGCTGCTGTACCTCGGGGGTGCGCTTCGCCGTGCCGGTGACCGGGCGGGGGCCGAACCGGCGCTGGACGAGGCGTTGGAGCTGAACCGCGGTATCGGCAACCGCAGCGGTGAGGCCATGGTGCTCAACGAGCTCGGCGCCGTGTATCGCCTCAACGGCTTCGTCGAGCGGGCCGCCACCGCGCATCGCCAGGCCCTGGAGCTGGCCCGGGGCGTCCCCAGCCCGTGGGACCAGGCCCAGTCGCTCGCCGGCATCGGACGCTGCGCGGTTGCCCGCGGGCGGCGGCGGGCGGCGAAGGCGCAGCTGCGGGAGGCGCTCGACATCCTGCAACGGATCAGCGCGGCCGAGGCCGCGGAGGTCGCCGCGGATCTGGGTGCGCTGTAATGGCTCGCGGTGCCGGATCCAAGGTTTGTCCAAGGTTTACGGCCGCCCGCCCGCCGCACTGTGACGTGATGCGGAACCTTTCCTATGCACACGGTGTGGCCAGTGAGCCGCTGCTCGGCGAGACGATCGGGGGCGCGCTGCGGCGGGCCGCGGCGGAGCACGGCGGCCGCGAGGCCCTCGTCGACCGGCCCAGTGGGCGGCGGTGGACCTACGCGCGGCTGGACGCGGACGTCGACGAGCTCGCCCGCGCGCTGCTGGCGATCGGGGTGGAGCGCGGTGATCGGGTCGGGATCTGGGCGCCGAACCGGCCCGAGTGGGTCCTCGTGCAGTACGCCACCGCCCGGGTCGGGGCGATCCTGGTGACCGTCAACCCCGCGTATCGGACGCATGAGCTGCGGCATGTGCTGCGGCAGGCGGGCGTCGGGGTGCTCATCGCGGCCGAGTCGTTCCGCGGCCACGACTACCGGGCCATGGTGGAGGAGGCGCACCCCGACTGCCCGGACCTGGCGACCGTCGTCTATTTCGACACGGCCGGCTGGACGCGGCTGCTGCGCAGCGGCGATGGCGGACCGGGGGAGCGGCTCGAGGGCCGGGAGCGCGAGCTGTCGTGCGACGATCCGGTCAACATCCAGTACACCTCCGGGACGACGGGGTTTCCCAAGGGCGCGACGCTGTCGCATCACAACATCCTCAACAACGGGCACTTCGTCGCGCGGCGCCAGCGCTGGACGGCGCACGACCGGGTGTGCGTGCCGGTGCCGTTCTACCACTGCTTCGGCAGCGTCCTGGGCAACCTGGCCGCCCTCACCCACGGCGCGTGCGTCGTCATCCCGGCCGTGGCCTTCGAGCCGGCCGCCACGCTCGCCGCGGTGCAGCAGGAGCGGTGCACCGTGCTCTACGGCGTGCCGACGATGTTCATCGCCGAGCTCGCCGACCCGGGGTTCGCCGGCTACGACCTGTCCAGCCTGCGGACCGGCGTGATGGCCGGCTCGCCGTGCCCGGTCGAGGTGATGCAGCGCGTCATCGCCGAGATGGGCATGGCCGAGGTCACCATCTGCTACGGCATGACCGAGACGTCGCCGGTCGCGACGCAGAGCCGCACCGACGACGACCTCGACCGGCGGGTGTCCACAGTGGGCACCGCGCTGCCCCACGTCGAGGTGAAGATCGTGGACCCGGCCACCGGGCTCACGGTGCCGCGCGGCGAGCCCGGCGAGTTCTGCACCCGCGGCTACTCGGTCATGCTCGGCTATTGGCGCCAGCCCGAGCAGACCGCGGAGGTCGTCGACAACGCCCGCTGGATGCACACCGGCGACCTGGCCGTCATGGACCACGGCGGCTACGTGAGCATCGTCGGGCGGATCAAGGACCTGGTCATCCGGGGCGGCGAGAACATCTACCCGCGCGAGGTCGAGGAGTTCCTGCACACCCACCCCGACATCCTCGACGCGCAGGTGATCGGCGTCCCCGACGCCCGCTACGGCGAGGAGGTCATGGCCTGGGTGACGCTGCGCCCGGGGGCCACGGCGCCGACCGTCGAGGCGTTGCGCGCCTTCTGCCACGGCCGGCTCGCCACCTACAAGATCCCGCGCTACCTGAAGATCGTCGAGGAGTTTCCGCTGACGGTGACCGGCAAGGTCCGCAAGGTCGAGATGCGGGCCCGGGCCGTCGCCGAGCTGTCCGGTTGACGGCCGCTCTGACCGGCTATAACATTACCCACCCCCGAGCAGCGTTTCGTGGAGCCGGGGCGGGCGGGCGTTCGCACCCACCGTCCCAGCGGAGGCTCCAATGTCCCGACGAAACGCCCTGCGGCAGCGCGACTTCCGGCTCCTGCTGCTCGGCCAGACCACCAGCCAGTTCGGTGCGCAGGTCAGCGGCGTGGCGATCCCGCTGCTCGCGGTCCTGACGCTGCACGCCTCACCGTTCGCACTCGGGCTCGTCACGGCGTCGGGGACCGTCGCGTTCGCGCTCATCGGGCTGCCCGCCGGTGCGTGGGTCGACCGGTGGCCCCGCCGGCCCGTCCTCGTCGCCGCCGACCTGAGCCGGGCGGTGCTCATGGCCGCCATCCCCGTCGCCGCCCTGCTCGGCTGGTTGAGCATCCCATACCTGATCGTCGTGTCGCTGCTGGCCGGCTTCGCGCGGGTGTTCTTCGACGTCGCCTACCAGAGCTACCTGCCGTCGGTCGTCGGCCCGGGCGGGCTGCTGGCGGGCAACTCGGCGATGGAGACCGTCCGCGCCACCGGCCAGGTCGCCGGGCCGGGCCTCGGCGGCTGGCTCGTCACCGTCGCCGGGGCCGTGCCTGTCGTGGTGATCCAGGCCGTCACCTACGCCGTCTCCGCCGGGTCACTGCTGGCGATCACCACCCGCGAGCCCGCCCGGCCGGCCCGGCCGGTCCGGCCGCGGCTGTGGGCCGACATCAAGGAGGGCCTGGCGTTCGTCGTCCGGACCCCGGTGCTGCGGGCCACCGCGGTCACCAGCGCCGCCAGCAACTTCGCGTTCGCGGTGGCCTCCGCCGTCACGGTCCTGTTCATGGTCCGCACCGTCGGGCTGTCGCCGACCGGCATCGGCATCGTGCTGGCGCTGAGCTCGCTGACCGTCATCGCCGGGGCGGCCGCGACGCCGCGCCTGGCCCGGCGTGTCGGTTCGGCCCGGATCGTCTGGCTGTCCCTGGCCGTGACCGGGCCGGTGGGGCTGCTCGGCCCGCTCGCCCGCCCCGGATGGCCCGTCGTGCTGCTGGTGATCGGCGCGGCGGCGGGGGAGTTCGGGCAGATCGTCTACGCCATCAGCAACGTCAGCCTGCGCCAGCGGCTGTGCCCCGAGCACCTGCTCGGCCGGGTCAACGCGACGATGCGGTTCCTGATGATGGGGATGTTCCCGCTGGGGGCGCTGCTCGGCGGCGGGCTTGGCCAGTACGCCGGGCTGCGGCCGACCCTGTGGCTGGCCGGCGGCATCATCGCGTGCGCCGCCCTGCCGGTCCGGCGGGCGCTGCGCGACGCCCGGGACGTCGAGCAGTTGCCGCCGTGGAGTCCATCGATCACGCAGAGTAGCGTTGGTTGATCAGGATGAGCGTGGGTATGAGCGGGACCCGCAGGCCACGGGGCGTGTGTAAGGCGTTGTCGAAAGGACCCCCCTCATGACATACAGGCGCTTGGTCATCGCCACCGTCGGCGTCGCGACGGTGCTGGCCGCGACGACCGCGTGCGGATCGTCCGGCGGCGGCAGCGGTACCGCCGACGCTGTTGACTTTGGCGCGAAGGCCACCGGCACGCTCAGTGCGTGGGGCTTCAACAACGCCGACGACGTCGGCAAGGCGCGCATCGGCTACGCCGCCCAGCAGCTCGGCGACGTCAAGATCGAGATGGATCAGACCGGGTTCGACGCGCAGAAGTTCACCACCCGACTGGCCAGCGGCAACGTCCCGGACGTCGTGCAGATGGACCGCGAACTGGTCGTCACCTACGCCGCCCAGAACCTGGTGCTGCCGCTGGACAAGTGCCTCGCGGCCAACACCGTCGACGCCAAGCAGCGATGGTATCCCAACGTCGTCGCCGACGTCACGTACAAGAGCCAGGTCTGGGCGGTGCCGCAGTTCTACCAGCCGGCGGCGATCCTGCTGAACCGGACCCTGATGGAGACCGCCGGCGTCACGGACGCCGACATCGACACGTCGAAGCCGGACCAGCTCATCGCCGCCATCGCCAAGCTGTACAAGGCGAACGGGGACGTGCCGGCCACGCTCGGCTTCAACCCGCAGGCGACCGGGCAGATCCCGCTGTGGCTCGTCGCGATGGGCGGCAAGGTGGCCGACGCGGACGGCAAGCCGACGCTGACCGACCCGGCCAACGCGGCCGCGATCGAGCTGCTCAAGAAGATCGTCGACGCGCAGGGCGGCTACGCGAAGTACAAGAGCCTCACCGACTCCTTCGACGTGTTCGGCGACAAGAACCAGTTCGTGAAGAACCAGGTCGCCGCGGAAGTCGACGCGCAGTGGTACCCCAACGTCCTGTCGCCGTACAAGGACCAGGTGAAGCTGGGGGCGGTACCGTTCCGCGGCAAGGACGGCCAGCCCGTCACCCAGGCCGGCGGGACCGCGTTCGTGATCCCGGCCAAGGCGAAGAACCCGGCCGCGGCGTGCAAGTGGGCCCTGGCCCTCACCGAGGACGGCGCCTGGAACGCGGCCGCCGACGCCCGCGCGGCGACGGTCAAAGAGAAGCAGTCCGTCAACACCGGCCTGTTCACCGGCTCCCCGGCGGCGGACAAGGCGATCCGCGACAAGTACATCACCCCCAGCGGCAACGCCGGCTTCGACCAGGTGATCGGCACCTACTACGACATCGTGGCCACCGGCAAGAGCGCCGGCGCGTCGCCCGCCGGGCAGCAGATCAAGCAGGAGACGCTCAACGCCGTCACCGCGGCGCTGCTGGGCACCAAGACGGTGCAGAAGGCGCTCGAGGACGCGCAGGCGGCATCGATGAACGCGTACAAGAACGTCGTCGGATGAAATACCAGCGCCGTGAGGCTCTGGCGGGCTACCTGTTCATCGCACCGTGGATCGCCGGCTTTCTCGTCTTCACCCTCGGTGCCATGATCTACAGCCTCGTCATCTCCTTCAGCCACTACAACCTGGCGACCGACGTCATCAAACCGGCGGGCATCGCGAACTATCAGGCGCTGCTCGACGACCCGAAAGTGGCCACGTCGCTGAGCAACACGCTGTTCTACGCACTGTTGGCAGTACCCGCGGAAATTTGCTTTGCCTTGCTGTTGGCGGTGTTGCTGGACCGGGTCGGCCGCGGGGCCGGATTCTTCCGGACGGTCTACTACCTGCCGAAAATGACGCCGACGGTGGCGACCGCCTCGGTCTTTCTGCTGCTGCTCAACGGCAACGTCGGCGCGATCAACCAGGGCCTGCGGCTGATCGGGATCGACGGGCCGCAGTGGCTGGTCGACCCGGCCTGGCTCAAGCCGTCGGTGGTCATCATGACACTGTGGACGGTCAGCGGGACGATGGTCATCTTTCTCGCCGCGCTCAAGAATGTGCCGCGCGACCTGTATGAGGTGGCCTCGCTGGACGGGGCCGGCCCGGTGCGGCGGTTCTTCTCCATCACGCTGCCGATGATTTCCGGGGCGATGTTCTTCAACGTCATCATCCTGACCATCGCGGCGTTCCAGGTGTTCGACCAGGCGTATCTGCTGTTCTGGCGGGATCAGAACAATGCCGCGCCCGACGCGTCGCTGTTCTACGCGGTCTACCTGTTCCAGGAGGCGTTCCGGCAGTTCAACTTCGGCTTCGCGGCCGCCATGGCGTGGCTGCTGTTCGTCATCCTGATGATCCTGACGTTCATTCAGGTCAAGGTCGGCAACCGGTTCGTCTACTACGAGGGGTCGCGGCGATGACGACCACCCGGCCCAGCCCCCTCCCCGTCGCGGCGACCCGGCCGTCGATCGGGCCCGCGACCTCCGCGCGGGCCGATCGCCGGCGCTGGACCCTGCCCCGAATCGCCATGACCCTGCTGCTCGCCGGGTTCGCGGCGCTGTTCCTGTATCCGCTGGTGTGGCTGCTGGCGGCCAGTCTGAAGCCGGCCGGGCAGGTCTTCGACAATTCGCTGATCCCGCACACCTGGCGCTGGGACAACTACGTCCAGATCTGGAACGAGCTGCCGCTGCTGCACTGGGTCGTCAACAGCGTCTCCATCTCGCTGCTCGCGGCCGCGGCCGTGTCCATCTCCAGCTCGGTGGTCGCGTTCGGGTTCGCCTACTTCCGCTTCCCGGGCCGCAACCTGCTGTTCGGGCTGGTGCTCGCCACGATGATGCTGCCGGGGTCGGTCACGATGATCCCGACGTATCTCATCTGGCGGGAGACGGGCCTGCTCGGCACCTGGGTGCCGCTGTTCGGGGCCAACCTGTTCGGCTCCGCGTTCTACATCTTCCTGCAGCGGCAGTTCTTCCTCAGCCTGCCCCGAGAACTGTTCGAGGCGGCCCGCATGGACGGGGCGAGCTACTGGCAGCTGTTCTGGCGCATCGCCATGCCGCTGTCGATCCCGTCGTTCGTCATCGTGTTCCTGTTCGAGTTCCAAGCCGCGTGGAACAACTTCCAGGGTGCGTTGATCTACCTCAATGGCGGTACCGTCGAAGGCTTCACCGCCCCGCTCGGGATCGCCTACGCCATGACGAAGTACAGCCCCACGGCCGGCGGCCACGGTGACTACCAGTACGTCATGGTGGCCTCGCTGCTCGTGACGATCCCGATGCTGTTGCTGTTCAGCTTCGGGCAGCGGTACTTCATCGAGGGCGTCGCCACCCAGGGCCGCAAGGGGTGACCGGCGCGGCCCGGACGATCACGTTCGACAACGGCACGGGCGGGCGATGCCTGGCCACGCTGGTCGTCCCGGCCGAGCCCGGCGACGCGGCCGTCATCATCTCGCACGGCGGGACGGCGGACGGCCGGCGGTTCTTCCTGGACGAGGCCCGGGACCTCGCACGGCAGGGCGTCACCGTGCTGCTGCCGGCGACCGAGGACTATCTGCGCCGGCTGCGCCGCTTCGAACCGGTCGGCTACGTCGCGGTGCCCGGCCGCCGCCGGCTGCTGTTCCAGTACGGCGTTCGCGACGACGCCGTGCTGCGGTCGGAGGCGGTCGCCCTGTACGAGGCGGCCGCCGCGCCGAAGGAGTGGTGCGAGTACGACTGCGGCCACGACACCGACAACGCCGCCGCCCGCGCCGACCGGGCCCGGCTGTTCACCGGCCGCAGTCCGTAGCCTTGTCGCTCAGGTTGATCCGGTCCGGCAGGCCGACCAGCAGCTCGGCCGGGAACTGCGCGGCCGTCGCGTCGTAGTCGATGACGGCCGCCTGGCAGGCGTTGCGGGCCTCGCGGATCGTCTTGAGCCCGCTGAGCGGCTGGCCGCCCGTGCCCCACGCGTAGAGCGCGTCGGACTCGGCCGTCGTACGGTCGCGGACGGTCTGCAGTTTCCTGGGCAGGTCGGCCTGCTGGAACCGGGCCTGCAGCGCATCCTTGGCCGCGGCCTGCGCTTTGTGCTTGGCCACCAGGTCGGCGTCGAGCCGGGTCGTCTGGGATTGCAGCCGGCCGCGCACGGCGACGACGGCGACGCCGTTGCCGATCAGGCCGAGCAGCAGCACCGCGGCGACCGCACCGGCGATCAGCGTCCGCCGCGACCGGCGGGGCGCGACCGGCGCCGATGAGGTGGGTATCGCACTGGTGGGCGGTTCGTACATGCTGTCGGCCCCTCTCGGCTCAGATGCTCGCGGTGAACGAGCGTCCGCAGTCCGTCTCCTGGTTATCCAGATCGATCCGCTTCGGCAGCGTGGTGAACAGCCGGTCCGGGAACGGGGCGGCGGCGCGGTCGTAGGCGATCACCGCGTCGTCGCAGTCGTTCATCGCGGTGTTCAGCTCGCCGAACTTGGTGGTGCCACTGCGCCAGCGGCCCAGCGCGCTGTCGGCCGCGATGTCCAGGGTCTTGACCCGCTGCAGCAGCGTCGCCAGGTCGGCGGCGCGGAAGTCGGACTCCTGCTTGCTGGTCGCCGCCTGCTCCTGCTGCGCGATCCGGTCCAGTTCCGCCTTCCGGTCGGCGACGCCGCGGCGCTGGTCGGCGACGCTGGACCAGCCCAGCACCGCGGTGACGGCCACGGCCGCGGCCAGTACCACCGCGGCGATGATCAGCAGCACGAAGGCGCGGCGGCGCGGCGGTGCCGGCGGCGGCGGGTAGTACGGCGGGGCGAATGCCATCGGCGGCGGTGCGATCGGTGGCTGCTGCTGGTACATCTGCGCACCTCCGGCAGAACGCGGGTACCCATCGAGGTTCGCCGCTGTCCGGTGGCCGTGTCCATGCCGCACCGGTGCGGCATGGACTCCCGGCACGGCAGCTGCCATGCTGCGACGAGTGACGACTGAGGCCGACCGGGAGCCGGCGCTGCCGCGCGTGGTCGACCTCCACCACCGGATCGGGGTCGTGGCGGCCGCCGTGGCCGTCGTGTCCCGGTTGGCCACCTCGGCGATGGTGGTGCTCAGCGTGGTCGCGCTCGCGCATTCGCACGGCTACACGAACGTCGCGCTGGCCACGGCGGTCTACGCCGTGGTGGCCGGCTGGACCGCGGTGTTCCTCGTCGTGGTGCTGCGCCGCGACCCGGTGCCCGGCTGGGTGCTCAGCGGCGACGTGCTCGTCACCGCGGCCGGCCTCGTCGCCCTGCCGATGTCGGCCCGCACCGCCGCGTTCGAGGACCAGGTCGCCAACGCCGGCCTCGAACCGATCACCGTCGCCGTGGCCGCCGCGGTGTCCCTGATCAGCGGCAGCGGCCGGCGGACGGCGGTGTGCTGCGCGGTCCTGGCGGTGAGCTACGTCGCGGCCTACGCGCCCACGGCCCACAGCGCGGCCGACGTGCTGTCCGACGTCAGCGTCGTCGGCTGGCAGGTCGGCACCGCCGCCTGCTGCTACGTGCTCATCAGCCGGCTGCGCTCGCTGGCCGACGTGGTCGATTCGGCCACCCGCGAGGTCGTCTCGGCCCGGGAACGCGTCGCCGCGCGCCGGGCCCAGGGGGAGTTGCGGTTACGACATTTTCACGAGCAGGTCCGGCGGTACCGTGCGCTGCACGACGGTCCCCTGCGGATCCTCACCGCCATCGCCGGCCCCGGCCCGGCCGGACACCCGGACCCCGCGATCCGCAGGCAGTGCTCGGTGAGCGCCAACATCCTGCGCGGAGCGGCCCCGGACGGCACCGGCGGCACGCTCACCGACCTGTCCCTCGCCCTGATCGAGGCCGGCAACGCCAGCGCCGCCCTCGGCCTGCGGGTCACCTACCACTTCGCCAACCTGCCCGAGGACCTGCCCGGCGACGTGGTGGCGGCCCTGCAGGCGGCCGGTGCGGAGGCCCTGACCAACGCCGCCGTGCACGCCGGCACGGGCCGGGCGCACCTGACCGCGACCGGCAGCGGCGACACCGGACAGCCGGCCGTCGCCGTCGCCGTCGTCGACCAGGGCAAGGGCTTCGACCCGGATGGCGCCGTGGACGGCTACGGCATCCCGCACTCGATCGTGACCCGGATGCACGAGGTCGGCGGGGCCGCCACCGTCGACAGCCACCCCGGCCAGGGCACCCGCGTCGACCTGCGGTGGCCGGCATGATCCGGGTCGCGGTCATCGACAACGACCGTCTCGTCCCGGCCGGCCTGCGGGCGCTGCTGGCCGAGACGCCGGACATCGCCGTCACCGCCACCGGGACCGGCGTGCGGGAGTACCTGACCGGCACCCACACCGCCGACGTGGTCCTGCTCGACCTACAGCTGGGCGACGGCAGCGCACCGGCCGCCAACGTCGCCACCCTGCGCGCCGCGGGCGCCCGCGTCCTGGTCATCTCCGTCCACGGCGACCGCCGCCACGTCCGCGCCACCATGCGCGCCGGCGCCGGCGGCTACCTGGTCAAGGACGACGACGCCGCGAAACTCGCCGAAGCCATCCGCACCGTCCACGCCGGCGGCCGCGCCCTGACCACCGAACTCATGACCCTGATCAACGACGACCCACCCGACCTGTCGGTCCAGGAACTGCAGGTCCTCTACCTCTACGGCACCGGCAGCACCCTGGCCGCCACCGCCCGCCGCCTCGGCATAGCCATCCCGACGGTCCGCTCCTACCTGGACCGCATCCGCGCCAAATGGGCCGCCGCCGACGAACCGGTCGACGACGTCCGCACCCTCGTGGACGAATACCCGCCGCCCCCCGCCTCGGGCTGACCCGGGCGGTGTGGACGACCAAAGTGTGGGGCGTACAGAGCACGCCGGGCGGTGCGAGCGGGTGTGGCGCCGGCGAGGAGTGCCGGACCGACCGGCCGGAGGTGCCGGCGGGTGGGTGCGGCATTCGGGAGCGCGGGCACTACAGCCCCGGGGTGGTGCAGAGGCGACAAGGTGCCGTTACCGTAGCCGTCCAACCCAACACCCGGCGGCGGTCCGCGGCCACGAGTGCACCCGGGCATCCAACAGCGGCCCCGCGTCGAACGGTCCCGTTTCGTCCTTCCCGGGCGGCAGCTGGTGGTTCTCCCCGGCGAGGTTGCTCTCCAGTAGAGAGCTGTCGGCTTTCGTTGGGTTGAGGCCCGGCGGTTCCCAGCAGGGGGTTCGGTGGGGGAGGGGCGGCCTTGGGGCGGCCCGGCGGGGCCTCCCGGGGCCGGGGCTGGGGCCGCCCCGAGGGCCGCCCGGGGGCCGCCCTGCGGCGACGACGAGCTGTACCGGCCGCGTAGCCGGTTCCGCCGCCGCCCGAACCCGTCGGCAGCGTGGCCAGTGCGCAGCCCATCGCCTGTCGTGGTCGCCGCGACCAGCGTCCCGGTGTGCTCGCCAGCCTGGACCACCCCGGCCGCGTCATGCGTCGCTGCCTACGGGCAGTCGGTGTCGCGGCGGAGTGCTGGTTGCGGGACGACGACCGCGCTGCCGTCGCCAGTGCCCGGACGCACCTAACGGGGCCGCTAACAGCTCCAACAGCCGTCGATTCGCACCCAACAACTACCCAACCACCCACCGGCATGAACAACAGCCGCTGTCGCTCGTCCATGAGCGACCCAACCGGCACGCCTTGCGACCCAACAGCCACCGCGACCGCCCAACGGCAGACCAAATACTCGGCCGGGACGACCAAACAGCCGGACCCTGTTAGGTCCTGTTGGGTCCGGCGTCACCATCACCGGCCAGACCATGCCGGTCTCTGGAGCTCTTTGATGACGCGACATGATTCTCGGATCGGGAGTCACCACAAGGTGAGCCTGTCGTTGACCGCCGGACCGGGCATTGCTGCAGACCGGACATCCGCGACGACGCCATCCTCGACACGGGCAACGACGCGACCCGGCACAAGGCCGCAACCACCGTAGACCGTGAATACGTCGCCATCACCGACCAGATCAGTCGCATCGCCCCACACCGACTCGTCTGGCCTACCTCACCCGCTCGGTCCCGGTTCGCATCCAGCGGCCGCCACTTTCCGCTACCCCGCTCGGGCCGACGCGCCGCAGGAGCCGTCGCTCGGTTGGGCTGCCGTCGCCACCTGTTGACAGTTGTCAGCCGGACACCGCCGAGCAGACAGCCGCTGTTAGGAGCGTCAGGCCGACGCGGCTGACGGTCAGCACATTGTTGGTCGCCGTTGGGCAGCGTCAGGCATTGGTCGAACCCTGTCAGGGGCTGTTGGGTTCGGTCGGCGCAGCTGTCTCGACGGCACCGACCAAACAGCCGCCAACAGTCGTCGTTGCCTACCCAACAGCGGCCCAGCCGGAACGTCTGGCGACCGAACATACGCTGGACGCCACCCAACGGCGCCCGTGACAGGCCCAACAACGGCCCGACCGGGCAGCTCGTCACTTAACAGGGTCGCCTGCGGGCCTAACAGCTGACGACCACCACCGCCGACAGCAAGGGGCTGTGGCCCGGCGACGGCGACATCGCGCAGCGCTGGTTCTGCTCAAGGTGGTGCGGCTCACCACGCCGGGCCGCGGGCGAGGCGGATCGGGCCGGTGGCGGTGGTGATGTCGACATCGGCGCCGTGCTGGCGGACGGTGATGATGCCCCGGCGGGACAGGTCGGCGGCGACGGCGCGGGCTGTGTCCATCGCGTCGCGCCACGACGGGCCGGCGGCGACCCGGGCGGCGTCGCTCGGGCAGATCGTGGATTGGGGGCGGCGGTGGTGCAGGAGCGCGCGCATCGCCGCCGCCAGACGGGCTTGCCGGGCGGCGGGGGTCGCGTCCGGCCAGGGGGTGCCGCCGGTGCCGAGGGCCACCTCGGCGTCGTGGATCCGGTCGGCGTCGGGTAATGCGCGGGCCGCGGCCAGTTCGCCGCGCAGTTCTCGGCGTAGCGGTTCGGGCACGTCAGGGTCGGTCTGCGGCTGCACTGCACCATTGTCCCGCGTTGGACAGCCGCGGGCCGGAGTTGCCATAGATTGATCAATTACATATGGTGCGTTGATGGCGCCGATGCGGGAACCGACGTTTCTCATCCTGACCGCGCTGGCCGACTCGCCCCGGCACGGCTACGGCATCCTCCACGAGGTGGCCGAGCTGTCCGGCGGGCGGGTCAGGCTGCTCACGGGCACGCTCTACACCGCGCTCGACCGACTCACCGCCGAGTTCCTGGTCGAACCGGACCGGGAGGAGGTCGTCGACGGGCGGGTCCGGCGGTATTACCGGCTCACGTCCAGCGGTCTGGAGGCGCTGACGGCGGAGACGGCCCGGCTGCGCGAGCTCGCCGCGGCCGCCGAGCGGCGCCTCGGCCTCGCCCCGCGCCCGAGGACGGCGTGATGTCGGCGCTTTCCCGGCAGTACACCATCCTCCTGTGGTTTTATCCGCCCGACTATCGTCGCGCTGAGCTCCTCGACACCCTGCTCGACGCCGCACCGCCGGGGCGCCGGCGGCCGACGGTCCGGGAGGCGGCCAACCTCGCCCGGCACGGCCTGCGCGCCCGGCTGGGGTCGCCGGGCAGCCGGGGCGTGGTGTTCTGGGCCGCCGCCACCGTCTTCGTCTTCGGGCTGTTCGGCAGCGGGCTGGCCGTGCGGGCCGCGTGGGAGACGGCGCGGCCGCTGCCGGACCAGGCGCAGACCCGGGCCGTCCTCGACGAGATCCTGCCCGGCGAGGCCTGGGACGTTCCGACCCGGGCGACATCGGCCAAGTTCGGGGTCTTCGGCGCGCCGATGACCTGGGACGGCTATGCGCAGTGGCCGACGTCGTTCGAGGGCGGCGAATACGGGCGCACCGCAGTGGGAGCCACGATCCCGGGCAACCTGCACCTCGCCCAGGCCGACACCGCCGAGCGGGTCACCGTCGGGCTCCGCGCCCACGGCTGGACCATCCGCGCGATCCGGGGCGGCACCGGCGAGCCCACCACGATCCTGGCCCGCCGCAACGGGCTCGACCTCAGCGTCGCCATCTACGGCTACACCGCCAGCGGGATGCCGTCGGTCTCGCTCGGCATCGTCCGGTCCACGCCCGCCCTGGCGTGGCCGGCCGGGATCGTCGGCGGGCTGGTGAGCGGGCTGCTGGCCTACCTGGCCTTCGGGTGGGGCAGCCGGCGCACCGAGTTCGACCACCCGTTCAGCGGCCTGGCCGGCGTGCTGTACTTCATCGGGCTGCTGTTCTGGCTCCTGCCGACCGCGTTCGCGCTCCCGCTCGTGACCTTCGCCGTGGTCCGGGACGGCGACCCCGACTGGCCGCAGACCTGGGAGTGGTTCGGGCAGCCGAAATACTTCATGTGCGTCCTGCCCGGTGCGGTGCTCCTCGCCCTGGCCGTCGGGTTCGCGGCGCCGCGGCCGGCGAGCGCACCGTCCTGCGTAGGTTCGCCGGATCCGGGTACTGGCTGAGGCGTCCGTGTCACCGAACGAAGGAACGCGATCGCCATGCCCGACGCCGATGTGCAGGCCGATGTCGTCGACATCCTCGCCACCGACCACACCGAAGCGACCGATCTGCTGGCCCAGGTCCGCGTCACGACGGACCCGGCCCAGCGGCGCGACCTGATCGACACCGCGGTCAGCGAGCTGGTCCGCCACGCCGTCGCCGAGGAGATGTACGTCTACCCGGCCATGCGCAAGCACCTGCCGGACGGCGAGCAGGCCGTCGAGCACGACATCGCCGAGCACAAGGAGCTCGAGGCGACGATGAAGGAGTTCGAGGCCGTCGACGCCGACAGCCCCGAGTTCGACGACGCCCTCAACCGCCTCGACGCGCTGCTCGCCGACCACATCCGCGACGAGGAGGCCGACCAGTTCCCGCAGCTGCGCGCCCGCCTGCCCCGCGAGGAGCTGGTCGAGCTCGGCGAGAAGGTCCAGAACGCCAAGAAGCTCGCCCCGACCCGCCCGCACCCGAACGCGCCCAACAGCGAGCTGTTCCACAAGCTCGTCGGGCCCGGCGTCGGCCTGGTCGACCGCCTCCGCGACAAGCTCAGCGGCCGCACGACCGGCTGACCTCGCCGCCCCGCCGCCCGGCCGCTCCCCAGGACCGGCCGGGCCCCGGCCGCGGGGATGACGGCCGACACGCCGCGCCGTGCCGGCCACTGTCAGGCAGTGTCAGTGCACCGGACGAAACCGGGTTGGCCGCCGTTGGGTTCGGTCAATACCTCGGTGGGGCCGGCGGCGGCTGCTGCCGTCCGGGCTATGGACAAGAGAACATCGAGCTCGTCTCGTAGCTGGGTGATCTGCGCAAGCGTCAGGTCGTGGGTTGCGCATACGCGTCGGTGCGTAATGAAGGACAACCCGACGAGGCTGCTCGTCCGTCCAGTGACCAGCGCGATGTTGACACCGCAACCGGCCCGCTCGTCAAACGGCACCATGCACACAGGCTTGACGGCATCCACCAGGCGAAGTGGCGTGGCGGCCTCGCGCTCACCACGGATGAGCTCGGCGAACCGCAGTGCGGTGTCCGCCACCTGCTCCGCCGCGGCAACGACCGCAACATCGTCAGCGGCGCCCGGTTCGAGGCGTACCGTGGTGTCACCGTCAACCAGGACCAGGACCGGGTCGCCGTCGTCCTGTGCGAGGTACGCACCGGTGCGGCCCAGATCGAGGTCAGCGTCACCCTGCGGCGCGTCAGGAAGGCAGTCGATCCTCGCGGTCATGCTTGTCATCGAGTGTTTCTCCATGTCGAAGCCGGTTGTCGCCATGGCTGTCTCCCGCCGGTCGGTTGACGGCTACGGTGGCTCGTACATCAGCATGTTGGTGTTCCGAAGCAGCCACCATGACGCTTCTTGCATGATCGTCATGTAAAGAGTGGCAAGCACCGATGCGTGGATCCGGCCGAGCGCGGCCTGTGGGCGCCGTGTCCGTTCACGCTGTGTTGTACTTGCAGCCAGAGGATCGCCACGCCGGAACGGTTCAGGGGAGGGCGGGTTGGGATCGTTCACAGGACTTGAGGTGCCCGAGGTTCCGGCCGACTTCTGGGCCGACGCGGCGATTCGGGCGGCCGCACAGGCCCGGCACATGGGGCGTCTGATCAGGGCTTGGCGATGTCACTCGTTCCACGGGCGCACTGCCTATCCGCAGGAAGCGGTCGCCAGATGGATGCGGTTGACCCAGGCGCAGCTGAGCAAGATCGAGAACGGCGCCCCGATCCAGCACCTGGACCGGCTTGTGCAATGGGCCGTCACGCTGCGGGTACCGCCGACGCTGCTCTGGTTCGCGTTGCCCGACACCTGGGCACCGGCCAGTAGTAGCGAGCAGGCCGATGCGGGTATCGGCGAGCAGCGATTTGACGAAGGTGAAGTCTCCGGTGTCGACGAGGAGGATCGTATGAGGCGCCGCACCGTGCTGCACGGCCTCCTCGGCTCGCTCGGGCAGTCGCTCCTGGCCTCTCCGGCAGATGGCCTGTCGGCCGAGTCACTGAGGCGCGGCGTCGACGAAGACCTGCATGGCCCGGCGACATCCGCAGACGCCGACGAATGGGAGCGGACCGCCCGGCAATACAGCTATGAGGTCGGGGCTCAGCCACCGCAGGCAGTTGCGCCCCGCCTGTTGCTCGACCTCGACGAGCTCCGGCTCAGGCTGCGTACGGCATCCGGTGACGTCCGCGACCGGCTGACCGGCGTCAGCGCTCAGCTGACCGCACTCTCGGCCATCGCGCTGCTCAACGTCGGTCAACCCGACGCGGCTCGGCGTTTCTGGCGAACTGCGGTGCGCGCGTCGTCCTCGACCGGTGATGTGCAGCTACAAGCGCTGATTCGTGGTCGGCGGGCGGTATTCGCCTTGTACGACTCGACGCCTCCCGCGACCGTCCTGGCATTCGCTGACGGCGCGATCGACCTCACGCAGGGCGCATCGGCGGGCGCTGCCGGCGGCTACGCGGCCCGAGCGCAGATGCTGGCCCGGATCGGCCGTCGTGACGAGGCAATGGTCGCACTGCACCGGCTGGCTGACGTGTTCGACGCGATCGCCGATTCGGCGGTGCAGGACCGGGCATCGCAGTGGGGATGGAGCGAGCAGCGGCTTCGGCATGTCCAGAGCTTCGTGCTGTCCCACGCCGGGGATGTTCCGCGCGCAGTGCAGGCGCAGAGCGCCGCCTTGGCCCTCTACCCATCGACCTCGTATCAGGGGCGGGCGCAGATCGGCATGCACCAGGCGCTGTGCCTGATGACCTCGGGCGACCCGTCCGAAGCCGGAAGGCAGGTGGTCCGCACGCTCATCGGTCTGCCGGCCGCGGTCCGCAACGATGCACTGGTGCGCCGATCGGCGGCGGCGGTGATCGATGTCGCACCTGAGGGAGCGCTCCAGCTGCCGGCGGTGTCAGAGGCGCGAGAGCTGCTCGACACGGATGCGGCCGCGCGATGACGCGGTCCGACGAGATTCGGTTCGCTCACTACGATGCCGCGACCGCTGGACCGATGCTGGAGACGGTCGTCGGGCCGATCTTCCTCGCTTCGCACACCGACGTCGGCGAAGACCCGTTCTACGGGTTGGAGCGGTTCCTGGAACGTGTCCGTGGATACCTGCGGTCGCCGGCGTTCGAGCTGGTCACAGCGGTCTCTGGGGCTGAGCCCGTGGCTCTGGCTCTCGGCTATGCGCTGCCGGAGGGCGCCAGATGGTGGCAAGGCCTGACCACGCCGATCGAGGCTGGCCTCATTCGAGAAGACGGCCGGCGGACCTTCGCGCTGTGCGAGATCATGGTCCACCCGGACTGGCAGCGGCAAGGCATCGCGCGTGCGGTTCACGACGAGCTGATGCACCACCGTCCCGAGCGACGGGCCACATTGCTGGTGCGCGAGGACAACGCGGCGGCGCAAGCGGCGTACGCGAGCTGGGGCTGGACGAAGATCGGCAAGCTCCGGCCCTATGCGGATGCCCCGAACTATGACGCCCTTGTCCTCGACCTGCTCACCAGGCCGGCATAGGGACACCGAGCCATCGCTGACCATGTCAGCCGGGGACGCGCTCGGCGGGGCTCGCGGTCAGCCGCCGCGAGCCCCGGCCGATCGTGGCGTCAGACGCCGCAGGTGAACCGGAACCGTTCCCAGGCTCCGACCCGGGTCGCGTCGGAGTGGATGACGTCGGTGGTCCGGCCGCCGCCGCCGACCGCGGTCAGGTAGTGCCCGTCGATGGTCTCGATCGCGTAGATGTCGTGGCCGAGGGAGTCCACGGACAGCTTCTCCCAGGACCGCAGGTGCGTCGCGTCGGAGTGGATGACGTCGGTGGTCCGGCCGCCGCCGCCGACCGCGGTCAGGTACTGCCCCCGGACCGTCCGAAACCCGTAGTGGATGTTCGCGGCGCCGTCGCCGGAGTCGACGAGCGTGAAGCGTTCCCAGGACCGGGGTTTCGTCGCGTCGGTGTGCAGCACGTCGGTGGTCCGGCCGCCGCCGCCGACCGCCGTCAGGTAGTGCCCGTCCCGGGTCTGGATGTAGCAGGTGACCGGGGCGTTGTCCGCGTGGGCCGCGGCCGGGACGAGCGCCGCCGCGCAAGCCGCCGCGACGCCCGCCACCGTGATGCGCATGCCGTTCATGTGATCCCCCCTCGTCCGCGCCCGGACGCCGTCGCCCGGGCTACGGGTCGAAGGTAGGAGCCGCCGGTTGCAGCGCCGCCCGAACGGCCCCCATGATCCGATACCCGACAGCGGCGCCGGTCAGGCCGCGTCGGCGCCGTGGTACGGGCCCTGCGCCAGGACCAGGCCGCCGGGTGCGTCGGCGGCCTTCATGAGGTACGAGTCCCGGGTCGGTGGCGTGCCCGCGGTGCTGTAGTCCAGCACCGCGGCCAGCCCGCCGGTGTCGACCTTGGCCAGCGACTGGCGGGCCTTGACCAGGCCCGGCCGGGTGAGGTCCTTCGCCGCGCAGGCGGACTCGAGCAGCTGGCGCATCACGTCGGCGCGCGCCCAGCCGTAGGCGATCTGCAGTGTCGGATTCGTCCCGGGGTACTTCTTGAGGTACTTGTCCAGCACCGCCTTGGACGCGGCCTGGTCGAACGGGGAGACCGGCTGCGCACCGAGGAAGTGGCTCTTGAGGTAGGCCCCGCCCGGGGTCTTCAGCGCCCCCGGGGCGAACGTCTGCGTGTTGCCCAGCAGCGGCACCTGCATCCCCTCGGCGGCGGCCACGGCGGCCGCGGAGGCGAGCGGCCCGCTGCTCGTGGACAGCACGATCGCCTTGACGCCCTGCGCCTTCATCGCGGTGACGTGAGCGGTCATGTCGGTGTCGGTCGGCTTGATCTTGGCCTCGACGAGCTTGAGGTTGTGCGCGGCCGCGACCTTCTTCGAGCCGATCAGGCCGCTCTCGCCCAGCTCGCCCTCGAAGTAGATGTGGCCGATCGCGTCGCCGGGGGCGATCGTCTTCTGCTCGAGCAGGTAGTCGAGCAGGTTGACCACCTCGAGGTCGGTGGTCGTGCCGACGACGGTCATCAGCGGGTTCTTCAGCAGCACCGGCGCCCAGCTGGCCGGGAGCGTGACGATGCCGTCCTTCTGGATGTCGGCGGAGAGCGCCGCGTTCATCGGCGAGCCGAGGATCTGCTCGAAGACGAGACTCTTGGTCTTCATGCTCGCGTACAGCGAGACCGCGGTCTGCACGTTGTACCCGTGGTCGCGCACGTCCAGGTCGACCTGGAACCGGTCGCCGCAGACGCCGCCGGCGGTGTTGCGCTCCTCCCAGTACAGCTTCTCGGCGTTGGTCAGCTCGGTGGCCAGCGGTGCGAACTGCCCGGTGAGGTCGGTGAGCACGCCGAGGCTGATCCGGTTGCCGCTGACCCCGACGTCGGTCTTGATCTCACCGGTCGGGCCGGAGCTCGGCGTGTTCGCTTTCCCGCTGCACCCGCTCAGGGTGACGCCGATGGTCACCGTGACGGCGACGGCCAATAGACCAAAAGCTCGTTGCATGGGTACTCCCAGGGGGTGGCTGGTGCGGACGAAGGCGTGCACGAAGGCCGTTGAAGCCGCGGGCGCGGACCAGCACCACCGCGATGACGGCGATGCCGAACGCATACCGGGCGGCGTGGCTGGCGGTGACGCCACCACTGCCGGGTTCGGCGAGGAAGGGCAGGTCGGCGGCGTACTCCTGCAGCAGCACAGGCAGCGCGGTGACGACGGCGGCGCCGGCGATCGCGCCGCCGACCGAGCCGAGACCGCCGATCACGATCATCACGAGGTAGAGCACGGAGACGTCGAGCGCGAAGGACTGGGGTGCGACGCTGCCGATCGCGACGGCATAGAGCACTCCGGCGAGCCCGGCGTACATGGAGGACAGCACGAACGCGAGGGCCTTGTACGACTGGACCGGGATGCCGACGGCGGCGGCCGCCGGCTCGCTGTCACGCAGCAGGACGAGCGCCCGGCCGACCCGGCCGGCCACCAGGTTGCGGGCGAACACGGCGGCGAGCACGAGCGCGGCCCCGCCGATGTACCACAGCTTCTCGTACTCGCCGAACGGGACCCGGGCGATGACCGTGACCGTGTCGCCGACCAGCCCGGGGGTGCGCCGGCCGTTGAAGCCGCCGGTGAGCGGGGTGGCGACATTGAGCACGTGCTGGCCGATGAGGACCAGGGCGATGCTGGCGATGCCGAGGTAGATGTGGCGCAGCCGGGCGGCGATCGGTGAGAACGCGAGCCCGGCCAGGCCGGCCACCAGGGCACCGGCGACCGCGGCGACGGGCGCCGGGAGGCCGAGGCCGACGCGATCGCCACCGGGCGGGGCGGCCAGCGCGCAGTATGTGACGGCGCCGACGCCGAGGAAGAAGGCGTGCGCGAGGGAGAGCTGACCGGCGGTACCGGTGAGCAGGGTCAGCCCGATCGCGCCGATGCCGGCGGCGGCGACCGAGAAGCCGAGCCGGAGCCAGAATTCGTCGAGGTAGTACGGCGGGACGAGGACCGCCAGCCCGATGACCACCCACCCGGCGGCGGCCCGGATGCGCTCAGACACGGCCGGCCGCCCGGGTGCCGAACAGGCCCGCCGGCCGGACCAGCAGAACCGCGATCATCACGATGTACGGCACCACCTCACCGGAGCCGCGCCCGAACACGGCGAGTTCGTCCTGATAGCCGGCGGCGAGGCTCTCCGCGACGCCGACGATCAGGCCGCCGGCGAGCGCCCCGGTCGTCGAGTCGAGCCCGCCGAGGATGGCCGCGGGCAGGGCCCGGAGCGCGACAAGGCCGACCGCCGGGGACAGGCCGGGCGTGGGGGAGCCGGCGAGGAAGATCCCGGCGACGACGGCGAGGCCGCCGGCGAGCATCCAGCTCGTCGTGACGACCCGCCGCACCCGCACCCCGACCAGTGCCGCGGCCTCCGGGTCCTCGGCGGCCGCCCGCATCGCCACGCCCCAGCCGGTGAACCGGAACGCCAGCAGGAAGGCGGCGATGATGAGCGCCGCGACCCCGAGCGCGATGGCCCGGTTGGCCGGCACCGCGACGTCGCCGAGCCGCACCGCCGCGCCGCCCCAAGGGTGGCCGAGCACGGTGATGTCGGGCCCCATCCGGCGGCTGAGCTCGGTGCCGAGCACGATGTCCACGCCGATCGTCATGATGGCGAGGGCGACCGGGGCGGCGTCGCGCATCGGCTCGGCGAGCAGGCGTTGCATGACCAGCGCGGCCCCGGCCCCGCTCAGCACGCCGAGGGCGACGGCGAGCGGAAAGCCGACCGTCTCCCAGGTCCGCGCGGTGACGTAGGCACCGAGCAGCAGCAGCGAGCCGTGCGCGAAGTTCACCACGCCGGCGGCCTTGTACAGCAGCACGAACCCCAGCGCGACGAGCGCGTAGATCGAGCCGGTGGACAGCCCGGTGAGCACGATCGACAGGAGCCTGGTCATGACGCCGTCCCCAGGTACGCGCGCAGGACGTCCGGGTCGTCCCGGATCGAGGCGGGCGGGCCGTCGGCGATACGCCGGCCGAAGTCGAGCACGGTGATCCGGTCGGCCAGGCGCATCACCATCGGCATGTCGTGCTCGACGAGCACCACCGTGACGCCGTCCTCGTCGCGCAGCCGGCGGATCAGGTCGGCGACGGCCTCGGACTCGGTGGCGTTGAGGCCGGCCACCGGCTCGTCGACGAGCAGCAGGCGCGGCTCGGCGCACATCGCCCGGGCCAGGTCGACGCGCTTGCGGTCGCCGTAGGGCAGCTGCACCACCGGCCGGTCGAGCAGGCCGGCGACGCCGCAGCGCTCGGCGACGGCCTCGGCCCGGGCCCGCTCCCGCCGCTCCTCGCGCCGCGCGCCGGGCAGCCGCAGCCCGGTGCGCACCGGTCCGGCGGTCATCCGCAGGTGGCAGCCCAGCAGCAGGCTCTCGCGGACCGTCTGGCCGCCGCAGAGCGCGACGTTCTGGAAGGAGCGGGCGATGCCGAGGCGGGCGATGGCGTGCGGGCGCAGGCCGATGAGCTCCGTGTCACCGAGGCGGATCCGGCCCCGGCGCGGGCGGTACAGCCCCGACACCACGTTGAGCAGTGTCGACTTGCCGGCGCCGTTGGGCCCGATGACGGCGTGGATGGTGCCCGGCTCGACGGTCAGCGCGACCTCGGACAGCGCCGCGACGGCGCCGAAGCTGACGCCGAGATCCTCCACAACGAGGCGTCCGGCCGGTGCGGCCGCGCCCTGGGCCGCGGTCCCCTCGGACGACCGGGCGGGGTCGCCCTCGGCGGTGCTCGCCGCCGACCCGCCGAGGTACAGCCGGCGCACCTCCGGGTCCTCGCGCAGCCGCTCGCCGGGGCCGTCCAGCGACACCCGGCCGAGCTCGAGCACGTAGGCGTGCCGCGCGATGCTCAGCGCGAGCGCCGCGTTCTGCTCGACCAGCAGGACCGTCATGCCGTCGGCGTTGAGCTCCCGGACCGCCGCCATGACCCGGGCCGCGGTCCGCGGGGCCAGGCCGAGGGTCGGCTCGTCGAGCATGAGCAGGCGCGGAGCGGCGGCCAGCGCCCGGCCGATGGCGAGCATCTGCTGCTCACCTCCGGACAGCAGCAGGCCCCGCTGGCGTCGGCGGTCGCCGAGGACCGGAAACAGGTCGTAGACCCGCTGGATCACGTCCCGGTCCCGGCGCCGGCCGGCGGCCGCCGCCGCCAGGCGCAGGTTCTCCTCGACCGTCAGCGTGCCGAAGATCCGCCGCCCCTCCGGGACCTGGACGATGCCGCGCCGGAACGAGTCCTCGGGGCCGCGGCCGGCCAGCGGCTCACCGTCGAACCGGATCTCGCCCGCGACGATCCGGCCGCGGTGCCGGCGCAGGTTCTGGCTCACCGCCCGTAGCAGCGTGGTCTTGCCGGCGCCGTTGTTGCCGACCAGCGCGACGATGCCACCCTCCGGCACCGTCAGGCTGACCCCGCGCAGGGCGGCGATGCTGCCCTGGTACGCGATGCTCAGGTCACGAACGTCCAGCATGGCGCCCTTTCGATGTCAGCTCAGCGTGTAGGCGTCGTAGACGACGGCGGCGGGTTCGCGGCGCGCGGACGCGACCGCGACGGTGCGGCCGAGCCAGGCGTACGCCGGTGCGGCCGTCTCGAACCGCAGGGACAGGCGGAAGTAGTAGGCGGCCGGGTCGACCGGTTCGCCGGCGGCCAGACGGGCGAGGACGCCGGGCGGGCCGTGGCGGAAGCCGCGGGTCCGGATGTACACGAGCGCACCGTCGTGCGTGCGCAACAGGTAGCGGGTGTCGATGACCGCGGTGCCGTCGGCCAGCACCAGCTGCCAATCGGCCCCGCCGGGCAGGACCGCGCCGGTGAAGGCGGCGCCCGCGAACGAGCCGCCGACGATCGGGTACACCCGTCGTTCGCCGCCGGGCGTGACGCCGACCGCGAGCATGGGCGCGAGCTCGACGCGGACGGTCGCGAGGGGTTCCAGGTGCACGTCGCCGTCCCTTCAATGAGACATGCTTCTGACGGCCGCAGCGGTGGTGTCCTACGTTGGGGTCAGCCCGAGCACGCGCATGGCGTTGTGCTTGAGAATCAGCGGGCGGACCTCGTCCTTGATCGGCAGTTCGGCGAACTC
Source organism: Dactylosporangium sp. NPDC051541 (assembly GCF_044454505.1). Classification (NCBI taxonomy): domain Bacteria; kingdom Bacillati; phylum Actinomycetota; class Actinomycetes; order Micromonosporales; family Micromonosporaceae; genus Dactylosporangium; species Dactylosporangium sp. NPDC051541. The sequence continues at coordinate 1,092,518 of NZ_JBITDU010000002.1, read as the reverse complement.
GGCCAGCCACCGGTCCGGGCTGATGAGCGGGTAGTCGGTGCCGAACAGGACCTTGTGCCGCAGCACGCCGTTGGCGTATGTGACGAGCTGGGGCGGAAAGTACTTCGGAGCCCAGCCCGACAGATCGATGTACACGTTGGCCTTGTGCGTGGCCACCGCGAGCGCCTCGTCCTGCCAGGGAAAGGACGGGTGCGCCAGCACGACGGTCAACTCCGGCAGGTCGGCCGCCACCCCGTCGAGCAGCATCGGGTTGGAGTGGCCGAGCCGGATCCTGGCGCCGCCGGGCATCCCCGCGCCGATCCCGGTCTGTCCGCTGTGGAACAGGGCGGGCACGCCCAGCTCCGCGATCGTCTCGTAGAGCGGGTAGGCCATCCGGTCGTCCGGCGCGAACCCCTGCAGGCTCGGGTGGAACTTGAACCCGCGGACCCCGTGTTCGACGACCAGCCGGCGGGCCAGTGCCACCCCCGCGGGGCCACGGTGCGGGTCGATGCTGGCGAACGGGATCAGCACGTCGGGGTGGCGCGCCGCGGCCGCCGCCACGTGCTCGTTGGGGATCGGCGGATGCCCGGTCACCGACTCGGAGTCGACGGTGAACAACACCGCCGCCAGCCGGCGCGAGCGGTACACCTCGGCGATCTCGTCGATGCCGGGGGCCCGCCCGCCGGTCGTCCGGAAGTACTTCGCCGAGGCCGCCATGAGCTGGGCCGGCAGGCTCTCGTGGCCGTCGTCGGCCCGTTCGGCGTGTACGTGGAAGTCGATGGCGTCCAACGCCCCGGGGTCGAGCCCGCTCACGGCAGTACCCCCTCGGCGGCTTTGGCAATGAGCAGCCCGACCACCAACCGGTCGCGGGCGGCGGCCAGCTCGGCGTCGGTCCGGTCGCCGAGCTCCGCCCGCACGCCGTCGACGAGGGTGGCGCTGAGCTCGGGACCGAGGTCCGGGCGTCCGAGGTCGGCCCACCACCGCACCATCGGCGGCCCGAGATGGGCCAGGGTGTGGCTCAGGCCGCCCGCGCCGCCGGAGAGGTGCTGGTTGACGAACGGCCCGAGGACCGACCAGCGCAGCCCGGGCCCGTGCGCGATCGCGGCGTCGATGTCGGCGACGGTGGCGGTCCCGCGCTCGACCAGGGAGTATGCCTCCCGCCACAGCGCCGCCTGCAGCCGGTTCGCGACGTGCCCGGCGACCTCGTGCCGCACGTGGATCGGACGCTTGCCCAGCCACGCGTACACGGCCAGGGCCCGCGCCGCGCACGCCGCGCTGGTGCTGCGTCCGCCGACCACCTCGACCAGCGGGATCAGGTGTACCGGATGGAACGGATGGCCGACCAGCACGCGCTCGGGGTGGTGGGTGCAGCCGGCCTGCACGATGCTGGGGAGCAGGCCCGAGGAGCTGCTGGCGATGATCGCGCCCGCCGGTGCGGCCGCGTCGAGCTCGGCGAGCAGCTCGCGCTTGAGCGACTCGTCCTCGGGCCCGTTCTCCTGCACGAACTCGGCGTCGCGGACCGCGGCCGCCGGGTCGTCGAGCACCCGCAGCAGCCCGAGGTCCGGCTCCGCCGGCGCACCGAGCAGCCGCATCGTCGGCCAGTGCCCGGCGACCGCGGCCGTGAGCCGCTCGGCGCTGTCCGGTGCGGGGTCGTACGCGGCCACGGCGACGCCCCGGGCGAGCAGGGTGCTCACCCAGCCGGCGCCGATCGTGCCGGTACCGATGACCGCCGCCCGGCGGATCGCCCCGGCGCTCATCGGACCGGCCTGCCCGCGGGCCCGCCGGGGACGAACTGGTCCAGGGCGGCCGGGTCGAGCAGCGCGTCCCGGCTCGCCACGGCGTCCGGAGGACCGCCGAGCAGGACCCGCTTCACCGGCACCTCGAGCTTCTTGCCGGTGCGGCTGCGCGGCACGGCGCGCACGGCCTGGATGGCGTCGGGGACGTGCCGCGGCGACAGGCTGGTGCGAAGCGCCGTGCTCAGCCGGTCGCACAGCTCGCCGTCCAGCGTGACGCCGCCGGCCGGCACGATGTAGAGCAGCAGCTCGCCGGGCCCGCCGTCGGCGTCCTCCAGATGCACGACGAGGCTGTCCTCGACCTCGGCGAACTCCTCGACGACGCGGTAGAACTCGGCGGTGCCGAGCCGCACACCGCCGCGGTTGAGCGTGGCGTCGGAGCGGCCCGTGATGACGCAGCTGCCGCGCTCGGTGTAGCGGATCCAGTCGCCGTGGCACCACACGCCCGGATAGCGTGCGAAGTAGGTGGCGTGATAGAGGGCGTCGCCCGGATCGTCCCAGAAGCCCACCGGCATCGACGGCAGCGGCCGGGTGATGACCAGCTCGCCGAGGCGGCCGACGAGCGGCCGGCCGGCCTCGTCGAAGGCGTGCCCGTCGACGCCGAGCAGGTTGCTGGTCATCTCGCCGGCGAACACCGGCTGCATGGGGCTGCCCGCGACGATGCCCGTGCACAGGTCGGTGCCGCCGCTGCCGACATTGAGCAGCACGTCCGGGCCGAACTGCTCCCGGACCCACACGAAGCCCTCCACCGGCAGCGGTGAGCCGGCGACGCCGAGCTGGCGCAGGGCGGTGAGGTCGAAGCGCCTGGCCGGCTCGATGCCCTGCTTGCGGCAGGCCATGAGGTAGCCGGGGCTGGCGCCGACCAGCGTGGCGCGGGTCTGCGCGGCGAGGCGCCACTGCTCGGTGAGGTCCGGGTAGAGCGGGTCGCCGTCGAGCAGCACGATGCCGGCGCCGAGCAGGAGGCCGGACACCAGCGTGTTCCACAGCATCCAGGCGGTCGAGGTGAACCACAGCAGCCGGTCGCCCGGGCGCAGGTCCCAGCTCAGGCCCAGGTTCTTGAGGTGCTCGACGAGAATGCCGCCGTGCCCGTGAACGATCGCTTTCGGCTTGCCGGTGGTGCCGGAGGAGAACAGGACGAACAGCGGGTGCTCGAACGGCACCGGCGCGAACGCGAGCGGCTCGGCCACCGCCAGCAGGTCGCTCCAGTCCACCGCATCGGGCAGCCGGTCCTCGCCGTAGGGCACGTGCACCACGTGCCGGACGGTGGGCAGCGCGGCCCGGACCGCGGCGACGGCGTCGCGCCGGTCGATGTCGCGGTCGCCGTAGCGGTAGCCGGACACCGCGAGCAGCACCGTCGGGCGCAGCTGGGCGAACCGGTCCACCACGCTGCGGACGCCGAACTCGGGAGCGCACCCGGCCCAGATCGCGCCGAGGCTCGCGGTGGCCAGCATCGCCACGACGGTCTCCGGGATGTTCGGCAGGTAGCCCGCGACCCGGTCGCCGCGGCCCACGCCGAGCCGGCGCAGCCCGGCCCGGGCCCGGCCGACCTGCTCGGCCAGCTCACCGTAGGTCAGCTCGACCGGCGCGCGGGTCTGCGAGTAGGCCACGATCGCGGCCTGGCCGGGGTCGCGGACCCGGCCGACCGCGTGCTCGGCGTAGTTCAGCGTCGCCCCGGTGAACCAGCGGGCGCCGGGCATCCGGTCCGACTCCAGCACGGCCCGGGGCGGTGTGTGGGCCAGCACGCCGAAGAAGTCCCAGATCGAGCCCCAGAAGCCGGGCAGGTCGGTGACGGACCAGCGCCACAGTTCGGGCACCCCGGTGAAGTCGAGCCCGCGCCGCTCGCGCAGCCAGTCGAGGTATCGGCCGAGCTCGCTCGTGGCCCGCGCGTCCGGCGGGACGGCGCGCAGCAGGCTGCCCTCGATGTGGCCGGTCATGACCCGGCTCCGGGTGGGCCGTCCGGCGCGGGCGAGGCCCCGGCGACCCGGGCGGCCCGGCCGTCGAGGAACGCCCGCATCCGGTCCTTGGCCTCGTCGCTGCCCTGCGCGACCGCGCTCATCAGCGCCTCCAGCAGCAGCCCGGTGGCCGGTTCGGCGGTGGCGATGCGCGGGAGGACCTGCAGCACCGCGAACGTGGTGAGCGGTGCGGCCGCGGCGATGCGCTCGGCCAGGCCCAGCGCGGTCGCCAGCCCTTCGCCGTCACCGACCAGGTACTGCGTCAACCCGGCGGCGTGCCCCTCGGCCGCGTCGTACACCCGCCCGGTCAGCATGAGATCGACCATGCGGGCGGTGCCGATGAGCCGGGGCAGCCGGACCGAGCCGCCGCCGCCGACGAAGATGCCGCGCTGCCCCTCGGGCAGGGCGTAGAAGGCCGACGCCTCGGCGACCCGCACGTGCGTGGCGCACGCGAGCTCCAGTCCGCCGCCGATCACCGCGCCGCGCAGGACGGACACGACCGGCACCGCCCCGAACTCGAGCGCGGCCGTCGCGCGGTGCCACATCCGGGAGTGGGCCAGGCCGGCCGCGACGTCGGTCGTGGCCAGCTCGGCCAGGTCCAGTCCGGCACTGAAGTGCCCGCCGGCGCCGGTCAGCACGACGGCCCGCACCCCGGGCGGCGGGGCGGTGAAGAACCGTTCGAGCCCCAGCAGGGTGGCGTCGTCGATCGCGTTGCGCTTGTGCGGCCGGCTGAGCGTCACGACGGCGACGGCGCCCTCACTGCGGACCGTGAGGCCCGGCGCTGGGTCCCCGGCATCGTGCGGCGTTGTGGTGTCCGTCACCCGCATGGCCGAAATGCTAGACATCAATGGCAACTGCCGTCAACAGAACGTCGAGCTTTGCCGGTTCGCGTAGCCTGGCGTCCGTGACCATGAACGAGACCGCCGCGGCGGCCGACACGGCGGCCGCCGACCCCGCGGTGACCCGCGTGACCGCCGCGGTCGTGCTGCGGCCGCAGTCGGTCCTGCTGACGTTCTTCGGCGACTACGCGCTCGACGGCGCCGTCCTGGTGGCCGCCGGCAGCGTCATCGACGTGCTGGGCCGGGTCGGCATCGGCGAGCACGCGGCCCGGGCGACCCTGTCCCGGATGGTCCGCCGCGAGCTGCTGCATCGCGAGGTCCGGGGCCGGCGCGCCTACTTCGGACCGACGGAGCACGGCCGCCGCGTCATGCTCGACGGCCGCAGCCGGGTGCAGGAGGGCGACATCGTGACCCGCCAGTGGGACGGCACGTGGACCGTCGTCGGCTTCTCCATGCCGGAGTCGTGGCAGCGTGAACGGCATGACCTGCGCTCCCGCCTGCAGTGGGCCGGCTTCGGCATGGTCCAGGCCGGCCTGTGGGTGGCGCCCCGCCGGGTCGACCTCGCCGGCGTGCTGGAGGACTCGCAGCTGCAGGAGTACGTGCGGGCCTTCGAAGCGGCGCCGACCGGCCCGACGGAGCCGACCCGCCTCGTCGCCGAGGCTTACGACCTGCCGCTGCTGGCCGCCCGCTACACCGAGTTCATCGAACGCTGGCTGCCCTACGACGGCGACGGGTCCGGCCCGGTGGACTCGGTCAGCCGCCGCGTCGTGCTGACCACCGACTGGCTGCAGGTGGTCCGCGACGACCCCCGGCTGCCGCTGGAGTTCCTGCCGGCCGACTGGCCCGCGGTCCAGGCGGAGATGCTCTTCCGGCGGATCAATGGCCGGCTGCGGCGCACCGCGGAGCGCGAGATGCGCCAGCGCTTGGACGTGATTCCGGCCGGGGCGGCCGCCTGAGCGCGGCCGGCCTCCCGCCAAAGGCCACATCGCGTGGTGCTGACCGCCGCCCTCGCTGGCGAAGCAGTGCCGGAAATCTGAGGAAAGGTCGTTTTGTCGGCGCCGGGGGCGGTAGCGGTCCTGTGAGACGAGCGAAGGAGGGTGATCATGTATCGCATACGGCGAACACTGGTGGCCGCGGCGACCGCGGGCGCGCTGATCACCGGCGTTCCGGTGAGCGCATCGGCCCAGCCGACCCCGGGGCCGAGCGCGACCGAGCAGAGCCCGGCGCCACCAGGGGAAGAGCCATCGAGCGGCCGTGGTACCGGCATGTCCGACCTACTGCACGGCGAGGGCATCCTGCAGACGAAGCAGGGGCCGGTCCGCGTCGCCGTGCAGCAGGGCACGGCCGGGCGGGTCAGCGGTTCGGACCTGACGGTGCGCTCGTCCGACGGCTTCTCGCGGACGTGGACGGTCGGCTCGGACACGAAGGTGCTGTCGGCGCGCAAGGGCCTGCAGGCCGGACCGATCGGGGCGGGCACGAACGTGCTCGTCGCCGGCACCGTCCAGGGTTCGGGCCCGTCGGCGTCGTACTCGGCGACCTACGTCCTGCTGCGCGACCAGCCGTCCGGCGCGCCGGGCTCCGGCTCGGCCCCGTCGACCGAGCCGTCGACCGAGCCGTCGGCGGAGGCCACGACCGGCTGACCCGACGACATCGGCGACCGGCCCGCGGGGCGCGGCGGCGATCGGCCGCCGCGCCCTTGGACACCCGTCAGCCGCTACTGCAGGAGACCGTTGGCCAGGTCCACTGGCCGTTGGCCATGATCGTGACGCCGAAGTTGTTGCCGCTGCCGTTGGGTTTGCCGACCATCACATACTGGCTCGGCCAGGTCGCGTTGACGTTCCAGGTCGAGCTGATCGTCGCCGGGGACGGCATGTTCATCGTGACGGTCCAGTTGCTGGAGCCGGACACGGCGACGTTGAGGTTGTAGCGGTCGCTCCACTTCTGGCCCGCGGACAGGGTGGCCGTGCACCCACTGCTGCCGCCACCGCCACCGCCGCCACCGCCACCGCCACCGCCGCCACCGCCACCGCCGGAGCCTTCGCTGACGGTGATGTTGGAGCTGACGTTGCTCTGGTAGCCCTCGGTCGCCAGGATCTGGTAGTCGTGCGACCCGAGGTTCATGCCGAGGCCGGCCCAGGCGTTGAAGTGGTTGGCGGTGGTGATGGTGCCGCCGACGCGCTTGTTCTGCCGGACGCTCCAGTACTGGTAGAACGTGGCGTTACCGATGATCGACGGCTGATTGACCCGCTGCGTGCGGTAGATGTCGTAGGTGCTGCCGTCGGTCGTGACCGAGCCGAGGCGCTGGGTGCCGTTGCTCGGGTTGTAGTTGCCGTAGGTCTCCACGACGTAGTACTCGATGAGCGGGTTGGTCGTCCAGCCGTACAACGCCAGGTAGCAGTTGCCACCGCAGTTGAACGAGCCGGAGTAGTTCACGGTGTGGCTGGAGCCGGGCTTCCAGCCCTTGCCGACCACCGAGTTGTTGATGCCGTTCATCTGGACGCTGTAGCTGCCGCCACTGCCCAGGTTCATCGTGACGTTGCCGCTGTCCTTCCAGTACGAGAAGAAGTAGCCGTTGTGCGTCCCGGTCTGGTTGGACGTGATGGTCCGGTCGGCCTCGGCGTGGGCCGTGCCGGCCGCAAACACCGTGGCGGCGGCCAGGGTGACCGCGCTGATTAGGCCGAGGAGCAGCCTTCGGCGCCGGGCGGGGGTGTCGGGCATGGGTGTCGTTGCCTCCTCGATAGGCGGGCGAGGACCGGTCATCGACGCTTGTCGAACGTCGAGTGAGCGAATTATGGCCACGACGGCGCCGCGCTGGCAACAATTACCGGAAAACTTCCGGAGGTGCTGATGGCGAATCGGTACCTCCGGAATTCACATAGCAGCAGTTCAGATGCGATGTTGCGGGTGCGGGCCGGCGGTCAGTCGATCATCTGGAGCGAGGTGCGGAGTCCTGAAAATCGAAAGTTTCGAAAGCCGTTTCCGCCGCTCAGGACAGGGCCGAGTGCAGCGCGCCCAGGAGCTCGCCGTCCGCGGTGTCGCCGGCCAGTTCCCAGCAGAACACGCCACGCAGACCCTGGGTGCGGACGTAGCGGGCCTTGGCCGTCAGCGTCGCGGGGGTGTCATAGCTCCACCAGGTCGCGCCGCACCGCGCGTAGGAGGTCCCGGCGACGGTCCCGGTCGGCGGGCAGGCGGTCCTGAGGACGCGGTAGTCCTCGACGCCGGGGCCGCGGCCGCCCGGGGCCGGGCCGGTCGCCTGGCCGCCGGGGGAGTCCCGGGTGACGCCGGTCCAGCCGCGGCCGTAGAAGCCGACGCCGAGCAGCACCTTCGATACCGGCACGCCACGGCCCGTGAGCTCGGCGATCGCGGCCTGCGCGCCGGGCAGCGGGGAGTGCGGCGCGGTGGGCCCGGCCGGATCGCCGACGCCGGCATAGTCGTACGTCATCGTCATCAGCCAGTCGAGGTGCGCGGCCGCCGCGGGGTAGTCGGCCCGAGCCAGGCGGCCGCCGGGGCTCGCGTCGGCGCTGACGGCTGCGGTGACGAGCCGGTCGGAGCCGAACGCGGCGCGCAGCGCCGCGGTGAGTCGCGGCAGGGCGTCGGGGCCGCTCGTGTCGCAGGTGGCGCCGCACGCGTTCGGGTACTCCCAGTCGACGTCGATCCCGTCGAAGAGCCCGGCCCAGCGGGGGTCGTCGAGCAGCGCCCGGCACGATGCGGCGAACGCCGGCGGGTCGGCCGCGGCGGCGGCGAAGCCGGCGGACCCGTTCCAGCCGCCGAAGGACCACAGGACCTTGAGCGCCGGCCGGCGCTGCTTAAGCGCGCGGAGCTGGGCGAACTCGTCCGGGTCGGCGGCGCCGCCGGTGCACCGGCCGCCGGTCACGGCGCCGAACGCGTAGACGAGGTGCGTGAGCCGGTCGGCCGCCCCGCTGCGCTCGAGCTGCGCGACGTGAAACGGCGCGGCGCCGCCCCGAGGTGTGTAGTAGCCGACCAGCAGCGGGCGCGGCGGCTGCAGCGCCGGGGCCGAGGCCGGCGAGCAACCGGCGAGCACCACCAGGAGCGCCACGAATCCCCATCGAGCGGCCATGGAGGGTCCAACGGTGCGGGCGGCCCGCGGGTTACGGCTCGGCGCGGGCCGTCGGCCGGGGCGGCCCGGCGATGGTTGCCGGGCGGCGTCCGACCGGCTCGGCGTCGATGGTGCGGCCGCGGCCGTGCACGGCCGCGCCTACTCCGAGGGCCTGATGCTCTGCCACCGCGCCGACCCGCCGGCCATCGTCGAGGCCGCCCACGGCGACGACGGGCCATTGCGCGGCGCCGCCCTGATGGGCCTCGACCACATCACCGAAGAGGCGGCCCTCGCCGCCTGGAGCGGGCTGGAGCGCTGAACTGTCAGGGCAGGTCGACGACGAGGGCGGCGTAGGAGAGCCCGGCGCCGAACCCGGCCAGCAGCGCCGGACCGCGCGGCGGGGCCGGGCTTTCCAGCAGCGCGTGCAGGGCCAGCGCGACCGACGCGGCCGAGGTGTTGCCGGCCGACACGACGTCCCGGGCGACCCGGACCGCCGGCGGCAGGCGGAGCGCGGCGGCGAGCTTGTCGATGATGCGCAGGTTCGCCTGGTGCGGCACGAACGCGGCCAGGTCGGCCACCTCCAGGCCGGCCTCGGCGACGGCCCGACGGGCCACCGGCGCGATCTCCTGGACCGCCCAGCGGAACACCTCGGGGCCGGCCATCCGCATCGTCGGCCAGAAGTCCGGCTTGTCACGCACCGCGTGCCAGGTCTCCGGGTGCCCGATGAGCCCGGCCCGGCCGCCGTCGGAGCCCCACACCACCGGCCCGACCCCGGGCCGCTCACCCGGCCCGACCAGGACTGCTCCCGCGCCGTCGGCGAACAGGAACGCGGTCGAGCGGTCGGACGGGTCGATGATGTCGGTCATCCGCTCGACCCCGATCACCAGGACGTACCGCGCGGAGCCGGCGCAGATCAGGCCATCGGCGACCGCGAGGGCGTGACAGAAGCCGGCGCAGGCCGCGCCGAGGTCGAACGCGGCGGCCCCGCCGGCCCCGACCCGGGTGGCGATCTCCGGGCCGATCGGCGGCGACTGCTGCAGGTTGGACATCGAGGCCACCACGACCGCGTCGACGCGATCCGGCGCCACGCCGGCGGCGATCAGCGCGTCGCGCCCCGCGGCGGCGGCCATGACCGCGATCGTCTCGTCCGGCCCGGCGTGACGGCGGGACACGATGCCGGAGCGCTGGCGGATCCAGGCGTCGCTGGAGTCGATCGCCGCGCACAGTTCGTCGTTGGACACCACCCGCCGCGGACGGTACGCCCCGGCACCGAGCAGGCGGGCGCCGCCGGCGCGGCGTCGGGTAAGTGTCGGCACGTGGCGCAGCGTAGCCAGGCCCGGCCGCGGCGCCGGGCGCGAGGAACGCCGATCTGGCATGACGCCAGAGATGTCAACCGTCCGCGACCGGCGTCCCGGCCGCGAGCGGGGTGGCGAAGCCGATCCCGACGACCGCGACGAACAGCACGCCGACCGCGATCAGCGGGCCGCGCACACCGGCCCCCGCGGCGGCGGTGGTCAGCACCAGCGCGCCCAGGGGGCCGCAGGAGTGGTGCACCAGCCGGAACGCGGCGGTGACCCGGCCCAGCAGGTGCTCCGGGGTCAGGGTCTGGCGCATCGACGCCGAGCTGATCGCCGCCATCGTCTCGCCGAACGCGAACACCGTCGCCGCGACCAGCACCGCGGCCACGTGGAAGACCAGGCCGGCGATGGCGATGGAGACGCCGCAGGCCAGGTATGCGGCCAGCCACGCGGGGCCGAATCCGAGCCGCCGGCGCAGCCCCGGGGTGACCGCGGCGGCCGCGATCGCCCCGAGGCTCGCCACGCCGAGCAGCACTCCGACCATCCGGTCGCCCTGGCCCAGGTCGTGGCGCAGGTAGTAGATGAAGAGGTCGACGAGGCCGAGGCTCAGGAACGTGACCGGCATGTACAGCGCGGCGATGGCGCGCAGGCGTGGAGTACCCCAGAGGAATTTCAAGCCGGTGACCAGGTCCGGCCACCAGGCCGACCGTTCGGCGACGACCGCTCGGGGGCGCAGCCGGATCAGCAGGAGCCCGGCGGCGGACAGGCCGAACGTCGCCGCGTCGAAGGCGACCGCCGGCACCGGGCCGAGCAGCCCGCTCAGCAGCCCGGCGGCGACCGGGCCGAGCACGAACCCGGCCGCGTACGTACCCTCCAGGCGGCTGTTGGCCGCGGTGATCTGTTCCCGGTCCACGAGCGCGGGCACGGCCGCCGAGCAGGCCACGTCGAAGACCATGGTGGCGGCGGACGCGGCCGCCATCAGCGGATACAGCGCCCAGACCACCTCGGCGGCGGTCCACCACAGCAGCGGCACGGCACCGTAGAGCACCAGCCGCGCCACATCGCAGGCGATCATGAGGCGGCGGCGGTCGTACCGGTCGACGACCACGCCCGCGAAGAGCCCGGCCGCCACGCCGGCCGCCGCCGCGACCCCGGTGATCAGGCCCATCCGGGCCACCGAGCCGGTCGCGTGCAGGACCAGCAGCGGCAGGGCCACCAGCGAGAACGAGCTGCCGAGCGCCGAGAGCGCCTGCGCGGCCCAGAAGATCTGGAAGTCCCGGTTGCGCCGCAGGGGCACCGGTTCGGCCAGCAGGGTCATGTCACCTCCGTCGCGTCCATGTAACCCGGCTACGGCCTAGCTGTTCGACTAGAGGTGCCCGCCTCGCCTTGAGGAGCCGGGTGGGCTGCGGTCTGATGGCCGGCATGCCAGGCGACTTACCACGGGCCGCCGATCCGGTCCTGCGCATGCTCGAGGTCCACGCACGCGTGATGAGCCAGGCCCACGCCCTGCTCTCGGCGCCGGTCGCGGCCCCGGCCCCGGCTCCCGCTCCGGTCCCGCAACCGTCGCGCGCGACGGGGCCGTATCCGCTCAGCGCCGCGCAGCAGGACATCTGGTTCATCGACCAGATGGGCGCCGATCATTCGCGCGCGTACAACGAGAGCATCATGCTCGACCTGCGCGGCCCGCTCGACGTGGAGGCGCTGCGCGGGGCCGTCGCCGAGCTGTTCGCGCGGCACGAGAGCCTGCGGACCGTTTTCGCCGCCGACGGTGCCACCCAGCGGCCGGTGGACCCGCCGGCGGAGCCGTTCGCCATGGTCGAGCTCGGCGGTGACGAGGCCGAGGCGGCCTGGCTGGCCGAGCGGGCCGGGGACGCGTTCGACCTGGCCGCCGGGCCCCTGTGCCGGGTCACGCTGCTGCGCCGCGGTCCGCAGTGGCACCGGCTGCACTTCGCCGTCCACCACGCGGTCATCGACGGCTGGTCGTTCGGTGTGCTCATCGACGAGCTGGCGACGCTCTACACCGGCGGCCCGGACCGGCTCGCCGCACCGCCCGCGTTCCGGGAGTACGTCGAGCACGAGCGCCGGCGGGCCGGGAGTCCCGCGGCCGCGGCCGACGCCGCGTACTGGGCCGAACGCCTCGAGGGCGACTTCCCGGTGCTGCGCATGCCCACCGACCGGCCGCGCGGTGCCGCCACCGCCCGGCTCGGCAACCGCATCGAGCATCCGCTGTCCCCGCGCGTCGCGGCCCTGGTCGGCACCGTCGGGCCGAGGCTCGGCTGCACGCCGTTCACCGTGCTCTTCGGCGCCTACACCGCGCTGCTGCACCGCATCACCGGCCAGTCGCGGCTCGTCGTCGGCGTGCCCCTGGCCCAGCGCGACCACCCCGGCGGTGACCGGCTCGTCGGCAACTGCAGCACCGTGCTGCCGGTGCCGAGCACCCGGCCCGACGGCGGGACCGGGCAGGAGTATCTGCGGTCCGTGCAGCGCGGCCTCGTCGAGGCCTACCAGCACCCCGGCTTCTCGGCCCGGGCCGCGCGCGACCGGCTGCGCATCGACCTGCGCCCGGGGGAGCGGCTGTTCGCCTCCTTCTTCAACCTCGACCGGCCGCTGCGCCGGCCCGCCGCCGACGGGCTGGAGCTGCGGCTGCTGCGCACCTCCCGCCGCTACGCCAAGGCCGACTTCGAGATCGACATCCTCGCCCTCGCCGGCTCCTACACCATCACGTGCGAGTACGACGCCGAGCTGTTCGACGAGGCCACCGCCCGCGGTCATCTCGGGGCCTACGAACGGCTCCTGGAGGAGCTGCTCACCGACCCGGCCGCGCCGATGCCCGGGGGCGAACCGTCGATGGCCGCGCCCACCCTGCCGGCGCTGGTCGAGGAGCAGGTGCGGCGCACACCCGAGGCCGTGGCGCTGCTGTACCGCGACGAGGCCCTCACATACGCCGAACTCGACGACCGTGCCGCCCGCCTGGCCCGCGTCCTGCGCGACCTCGGCGCCGGGCCCGAGCGGGTCGTCGCCCTGGCCGTGCCCCGCGGCACCGACCTGGTCGTCGGGGCGCTCGCCGCCGGCAAGGCGGGCGCGGCGTTCCTGCCCGTGGACGTCTCCGCCGCGCCCGAGCGGGCGTCCACCCTGCTGGGCGACGCCGAGCCCGTCGTCGTCCTCACCGTCGCCGCCACCGCGGACCTGGCCCCCGAGGCGCCGGGCCGGCACCGGCTCGTGCTCGACGACCCGGCCGTCCGGGCCCGGCTCGCGGCGGCCGCGCCGATGCCGCCCGGCGACCCGGCCCGCGGCCTGCTGCCCGCCCACCCCGCATACGTCATCTACACGTCCGGCTCCACCGGCCGGCCGAAGGGCGTGGTGGTGCCGCACCACGGCATCGTCAACACGCTGCGCTGGTGGCAGCGCGAGCAGCCGCTGACCGCCCGCGACCGCACCATGCTCAAGACGCCGCTGACGTTCGACCCGTCGGTGCACGAGCTGTTCTGGCCCCTCGCCGCCGGGGCGGTCCTCGTCGTCGCCGACCACGACGGCCACCACGACCCCCGCTACCTCGTGCGGCTCATCCAGCGCACCGGCGTCACCTCGATCCAGTTCGTGCCCAGCACCCTGCGCGAGTTCCTCGACGAGCCCGGCGCCGGCGACTGCCGGACGCTGCGGCACGTGCTGTGCGGCGGGGAGGCGCTGCCGATCGGGCTCGTCCGCCGCTACGGCACCGTCCTGGACGCCCCGCTGTACAACCTCTACGGCCCGACCGAGGCGTCGATCGAGTCCACGTTCTGGCCCTGCCGCGCGGACGCCCCGACCGCCACGGCCCCGATCGGCCGCCCGGTCACCGGCGTCGTGCTGTACGTCCTCGACCGGGACCTGTGCGCGGTCGGCGACGGCGCCGTCGGCGAACTGTGCATCGCCGGGGCCGGTCTCGGCCGCGGCTACCTCAACCGGCCCGACCTCACCGCGGCCGCCTTCGTCCCCGACCCGTTCGGCCCGCCCGGCACCCGCATGTACCGCACCGGCGACCTCGTGCGCCGCGGCCCCGGCGGCGACCTCGAGTTCATCGGCCGCGCGGACGGGCAGGTCAAGGTCCGCGGCGTGCGCGTCGAGCTCGGCGAGGTCGAGGCCGTCCTGCGCACCCTGCCCGAGGTCACCGACGCGGCCGTGCTGATCCGCGCGGCCGGCGACGACAAGCAGCTCGTGGCCTACCTGGCCGCCCCGCCGGCGCTCACCGCCGACCCGGCCGCGCTGCTGCGCCGGCTGAGCACCATGCTGCCCCCGGCGATGCTGCCGTCCCGGTTCGTCGCCCTGCCCGCGCTGCCCCAGCTCACCAGCGGCAAGACCGACCGGCACGCCCTCGCCGCCGTCCCGCTGGACCGGCCGGTGGCGGCCCGCCCGGCCGGCCGGGCCCCGGGCAGCGACACCGAGCGGCGAGTCCTGGCCATGTGGGCGGAGCTCTTCGACCGGGCCGACGTCGGCGTCGACGACGACTTCTTCGGCCTAGGCGGGCACTCGCTGCTGGCCACCCGGCTCGTCGCCCGGGTCCGGGCCGAGTTCGGCGTCGAGCTCACGGTGCGGGCCCTGTTCGAGGCGCCGACCGTCGCCGGTGTCGCCGCTCGCCTCGACCCGCGGACCGGCGACGGGGCGCCCACGGACCGCCCGCCGCTCGTCGCCGCGGACCGGCCGGAGTCGGTGCCGCTCTCCTTCGGCCAGCAGCGGCTGTGGTTCCTGCACCGGCTGCTGGGGCCGAGCTCGACGTACAACATGGCCACCTCGCTGCGCGTCACCGGCGACCTCGACGCCGGGGCGCTGCGGGCCGCGATCGGCGACCTCACCGACCGGCACGAGACGCTGCGCACGACGATCGAGGAGACCCCGGCCGGCGCCCGGCAGCGCATCGCCCCGCCCGGCACCCGGGCCGCCGCCGTGACCGCCGTCGACCTCGACCCCGCCGACCTGCCCGCGGCCCTCGCGGCGGCCGGGGAGTACGCGTTCGACCTGGCCGCCGAGGCGCCGGTGCGGGTGTGGGTCTTCGGCCTCGGCCCGCGGCTGCACATCATCACCATCGTCGTGCACCACGTCGCCGGCGACGCCTGGTCGATGGAGCCCCTGGCCCGCGACCTCGCCGCCGCCTACGCGGCCCGGCGGCAGGGGAGCGCTCCGGCCCTGGCGCCGCTGCCGGTGCAGTACGCCGACTACGCCCGCTGGCAGCGCGACCTGCTCGGCGACGAGCGCGACCCGCGCAGCCGCGGCGCCCGCCAGGTCGCGTTCTGGCGCAAGGCCCTCGCGAACCTGCCCGCCGAGGTCGCCCTGCCCGCCGACCGGCCCCGCCCGGCCGAGCCGACCTTCGCCGGAGCCGTGCTCGACTTCGAGCTGCCGCCCGGCCTGCACGCCGCCGTGGAGCGCATCGCCCGCGAGCGCGACGCCAGCGTCTTCATGGTGCTGCAGGCCGCCCTCGCGCTGCTGCTGACCCGGCTCGGCGCCGGCACCGACATTCCGCTCGGCAGCCCGATCGCCGGGCGGATGGACCCGGCCCTCGACGATCTCGTCGGCTTCTTCGTCAACACCCTGGTCCTGCGCACCGACACGTCCGGCGATCCGGCGTTCGGCGACCTCGTGACCCGGGTCCGCGACTGGAACCTCAGCGCCTACCAGCACCAGGACGTGCCGTTCGAGCGGCTGGTCGAGGCCCTCAACCCGCCCCGCGTGGCCGCCCGGCACCCGCTGTTCCAGGTCATGATGTCGCTGGAGAACACCGCGCCGGTCGACATCGCCCTCGACGGGCTGACCATGCGCGCGGAGCCGCACCCGTCGACGACGGCCAAGTTCGACCTCACGTTCTCGCTGCGCGAGCACGGGCCCGGCGCCGGGATCGCCGGCGAACTGGAGTACAGCACCGACCGCTACGACCCGGACACCGCGCGGCTGCTCGTCGAGCGCTTCCGGGCCGTGCTGCAGGCCGTCACCGCCGACCCGGCCGTGCGGGTGAGCGCCGTCCCCGTGCTGCTGCCCGGCGAGACCGAGCGGCTCCTCGCGGCCGGGCGCGGCGAGCCGGTGCCGGCCGGGGCGCTGCTCCCGGCCCGGATCGCCGCCCAGGTCGCGCGGAGGCCGGACGCGGTCGCGGTCACCGACGGGTCGACGGCGCTGACGTATGGCGAGTTGTGGGCGCGGGCCGGGCGGATCGCGGGTGCGGTGCGTCGTCGTGGGGCGGGGCCGGAGTCGGTGGTGGCGATCGAGCTCGAGCGGGGTGTCGACGCGGTCGCGGCGGTGTTGGGTGTGTGGCGGGCGGGGGCGGCGTTCACGGTGCTGGACGTCGGCTGGCCGGCCGCGCGCCGCGAGGCGGTCCTCGCCGCCAGCGGTGCCGTCGCCGTCGTCACCCCGGCCGTGCTCGATGACCTCGGCGACGAGCCGGGCCGCGATCAGGCGGGTTCGCTGGCTTATGTGCTGTACACCTCCGGCTCCTCGGGCGTTCCCAAGGGCGTCATGGTCGAGCACGGCGGGCTGGCCGCGATCCTGGCCGGCTGGGAGCGCGCCTACCGCCTGAGCGAGCGGGTGACGTCGGTGCTGCAGATGGCCGCGCTCGGCTTCGACGTGTTCGTCGGCGACCTCGCGCGGGCCCTGGGCACCGGCGCCCGCCTGGTCCTCTGCCCGCGCGAGACCCTCGCCGAGCCGGCCCGGCTGCTCGAGCTGATCGGGCGGGAGCGGATCGATTTCGCCGAGTTCGTGCCCGTGGTGGCCCGGGCGTTGACCGCGCACGCGGAAGCGGTCGGCGCGACGCTGGGCTCCGTGGCGGTTGCGGTCGTGGGCTCTGATGTGGTGTACCGCCACGAGCTCGCGGCGATGCGACGACTGCTCGGCCCCGATGGCATGGTGGTCAACTCCTACGGCCTCACCGAGGCGACGATCGACTCCACCTGGTCCGTCGTCGGCGCCGACGACACCGGCGACCACCGGGCGCTCATCGGCGGCCCCTACCCCGGTGCCGACGTCGCCGTCCTCGACGAGCGCGGCGAGCTGACCCCGCCCGGCGTCCCCGGCACCCTGCACATCGGCGGCGCCGCCGTGGCCCGCGGCTACCTGGGCGCGCCCGCGCTGACCGCCGAGCGGTTCGTCCCCGACCCCCGCGGCGGCGGGGCCCGGCTCTACAATTCCGGCGACCGCGCCCGCTGGGTCCGCGGCCCCGGCGACGGCTGGGAGCTGGAGTACCTCGGCCGGGCCGACACCCAGGTCAAGGTCCGCGGTGTCCGGGTCGAGCTGGGCGAGGTCGAGGCCGCCCTGCGCACCCTGCCGGGCGTCGCCGACGCGGCCGCGCTGGTCCGCCCGGCCGGCGGCGAGGAGGTCCTGGTCGCCTACCTCGCCGCTCCCGCGACGGTGACCGCCGACCCGGCCGCGCTCGTCCGCGCCCTCACCGCGCTGCTGCCCCCGGCGATGCTGCCGACCCGGTTCGTGGCCCGGCCCCGGCTGCCGCAGTCCGCCAACGGCAAGATCGACCGCCGGGCCCTGGCCGCGCTCCCGCTCGGCGCCGCCGTGCGCCCCGCGCCCGCGCGCGAGCCCCGCAACGCGACCGAGCGGCGGCTGCTGACCGTCTGGAGCGACCTGTTCGGCCGGGCCGACATCGGCGTCGACGACGACTTCTTCGGCCTCGGCGGGCACTCGCTGCTCGCCATCCGCCTCGTCGGCCGGGTCCGCGCCGAGTTCGGCGTCGAGCTGCCCGTCCGCGCGCTGTTCGAGGCGCCCACCGTCGCCGGTATCGCCGAGCGGCTCACCACGGCCGCGGCCGCCGGGGCCGACCGCCCGCCGTTGCGCGCCGCGGAGCGGCCGGCCGCCGTCCCCCTCTCGTTCGGTCAGCAGCGGCTCTGGTTCCTCCATCGGCTCACCGGCGCGGACTCCACGTACAACATCGCCATGTCGCTGCGGGCGACCGGCGCGCTCGACACCTCGGCGCTGCGGGCCGCGTTCGGCGACGTCGTCGACCGGCACGAAGCCCTGCGCACCACCGTCGAGGACACGCCGGACGGCGCTCGGCAGCGCATCGCCCCGCCCGGCCCGCCGCACCCCCCGGTCACCGTCGTGGAATCCGGTCCGCACGAGGTCGCCGCGGCCGTCGAGGCGGCCGGTGACTACGCGTTCGACCTGGCCACCGAGGCGCCGGTGCGGGTGTGGGTGTTCGCCGTCGCACCGGACGTCCACGTCATCACCGTCGTCGTGCACCACGTCGCCGGGGACGCCTGGTCGATGGAGCCGCTCGCCCGAGACCTCGCCACCGCCTACGCGGCCCGGCGGCGGGGCACGGCGCCGGACTGGGCGCCACTGCCGGTGCAGTACGCCGACTACGCCCGCTGGCAGCGCGAGCTGCTCGGCGACGAGCGCGACCCCTACAGCCGCTCCGCCCGGCAGCTGGCCTTCTGGCGCCGCCGCCTGCACGGCGCCCCGGCCGAGCTCGCCCTGCCCGCCGACCGGCCCCGCCCGGCCGAGCCCACCTACCGCGGTGGCGTCGTCGCCTTCGAGGTCCCCGCGGGCGTCCACGCCCGGCTGGAGCGCATCGCCCGCGAGCGCGACGCCAGCGTCTTCATGGTGCTGCAGGCGGCCCTGGCCCTGCTGCTGACCCGGCTCGGCGCCGGCACCGACATCCCGCTCGGCAGCCCGGTGGCCGGCCGGCTGGACCCGGCCCTCGACGGGCTGATCGGCTTCTTCGTCAACACCCTGGTGCTGCGCACCGACACGTCCGGCGACCCCACCTTCGCCGACCTCGTCGACCGGGTCCGCGACTGGAACCTGGCCGCGTACGAGCACCAGGACGTGCCGTTCGAGCGGCTCGTCGAGGTCCTCAACCCGCCCCGGGTCCCGGCCCGCCACCCGCTGTTCCAGGTGATGATCTCGCTGGAGAACACCACCCCGGTCGACGTGGCACTCGACGGTCTCGCGCTGCGCGAGGAGCAGCACCCCGGCACCACCGCGAAGTTCGACCTGACGTTCTCGCTGTGCGAGCACGGGCCCGCGGCCGGAATCGCCGGCGAACTCGAGTACAGCACCGACCTCTACGACCCGGCCACGGCGCGGCTGCTCGCCACCCGGTTCGGCGCCGTGCTGGCCGCCGTCGCCGGCGCGCCCCGGACCCGGGTCGCCGACGTGGCACTGCTGGTGCCCGGCGAGGCCGAACTGCTGCGGGCCGCCGGCACGGGGGAACCGGTCACCGCCGGCCCGGACGTCCCGGCCCGGATCGCGGCCGCGGTGGCGCGCGACCCCGAAGCCGTCGCCGTCAAGGACGGGTCGACGGCGCTGACGTATGGCGAGTTGTGGGCGCGGGCCGGGCGGATCGCGGGTGCGGTGCGTCGTCGTGGGGCGGGGCCGGAGTCGGTGGTGGCGATCGAGCTCGAGCGGGGTGTCGACGCGGTCGCGGCGGTGTTGGGTGTGTGGCGGGCGGGGGCGGCGTTCACGGTGTTGGACGTCGATTGGCCGGCCGCGCGCCGGGAGGCCGTCCTCGCCGCCAGCGGTGCCGTCTTCGTCATGACGCCGGCCGACCTCCCCGACCTCGCCGACCTCCCCGACCTCGGCGACGAGCCCGGCTTCGACCAGGCGGGTTCGCTGGCCTATGTGCTGTACACCTCCGGCTCCTCCGGCACCCCCAAGGGCGTCATGGTGCACCACGCCGGCCTCGCCGCGATCCTGGCCGGCTGGGAGCGTGCCTACCGCCTGAGCGAGCGGGTGACGTCGGTGCTGCAGATGGCCGCGCTCGGCTTCGACGTGTTCGTCGGCGACCTGGTGCGGGCCCTCACGACCGGCGCCCGGCTCGTGCTGTGCCCGAAGTCCGCGCTGCTCGACCCGCCCGCCCTGCTCGCCCTGATCGGGCGGGAGCGGATCGATTTCGCCGAGTTCGTGCCCGTGGTGGCCCGGGCGCTGACCGCGCACGCGGAAGCGGTCGGCGCGACGCTGGGCTCCGTGGCGGTTGCGGTCGTGGGCTCTGATGTGGTGTACCGCCATGAGCTCGCGGCGATGCGGCGACTGCTCGGCCCCGATGGCATGGTGGTCAACTCCTACGGCCTCACCGAGGCGACGATCGACTCCACCTGGTCCGTCGTCGAGGACGACGGCACCGGCGACCACCGGGCCGTGATCGGCCGGCCGTACCCGGGCACGGAGCTGGTGGTGCTCGACGAACGCGGCCGGGCCGTCCCGCCCGGCGTCCCCGGCACCCTGCACATCGGCGGGGCCGCCGTGGCCCGCGGCTACCTCGGCGCGCCCGCGCTGACCGCCGAGCGGTTCGTCCCCGACCCCCGCGGCGGCGGGGCCCGGCTCTACGACACCGGCGACCTGGTGCGCTGGGCCACGGTCGGCGGCGAATGGCAGCTGGAGTACCTGGGCCGGGCCGACACGATGCTGAAGATCCGCGGGTACCGCATCGAGGCGGGCGAGGTGGCGGCCGTCGTGCGCCAGGTCGCCGGCGTCGACGCGGTCGCGGTCATCGGCCGCCCGGGGCCGGACGGGACACCCCGGCTGGTGGTGTACCTCGCCGGTGGCCACGACCCCGGCACCGCCCCGGTCGCGCACTGGCATGCGGTCCTGCGCCAGCGACTGCCGCGGTACATGGTCCCGGACGGCTTCGCGATCCTCGACCGGCTCCCGCTCAGCGGCAACGGCAAGGTCGACGAGGCCGCGCTCCGGGCCCGCCCGGACCGTGAGATCCGGGTCGCCGCGGCCGACTACGTGCCCCCGCGCACGCCCCTCGAGCAGCAGCTCGCCGACGTCTGGGCCGAGGTCCTCGGCGTCGAGCGGGTCGGCGTCGAGGACGACTTCTTCGCCCTCGGCGGGCACTCCCTGCTCGCCATGCGCCTGGTCGCCCGGGCCAACGACAAGCTCGCCGTCGACCTCGCCCTCAGCGCCCTGTTCCGCACCCCGACGATCGCCGGACTCGCGGGGCAGCTCGCCGCGGCCGGCCGGTCGGCGTCGCCCCTCGCGGCCGGCGGCATCACGCCGATCGCCCGCCGGCGGGGGACAGCGTGACGCCTCCCTTCGCCGGCCGGACCTCCCTCGCGCAGGACCGGCTGTGGCTGTTCGAGCAGCTCGTGCCCGGCACCGCCACCTACAACCTCGGCGGCGCCGTCGACATCGACGGCCCGCTGCACGAGCGGCACCTCGAGGGGGCCCTGCGCGACCTCGTGGCCCGGCACGAGTCGCTGCGCACCTGCTTCAGGGACGACGGCGAGGGTGTACAGCAGCTCGTCCACGACACCGCCGAGCCCGACTACGCCGGCGTCGACCTGACCGGCGGCCCGGACCCCGACGTCGTCGTCGCGGCCGAGCTGGGCCGGCCCTTCGATCTGCGGCGGCTGCCCCTCGCACGGTTCCGGCTCCTGCGCCGCGGGCCGGACCGGCACACACTGGTCTTGGTCTTCCATCACATCATCACCGACGACTGGTCGCTGAACATCCTCACCCGGGAGCTGGCCGCCTGCTACACGGCCCGCTGCACCGGGGTGCCGCATCGCCTGTCACCGCTGCCGCTGCAGTATGCCGACTATGCGGCCTGGCAGCGCGACCTGATCGAGCAGGGGGCCGTCGCCGAGCAGGTCGCGTACTGGCGGCGGCGGCTGGAGGACGCCGAGGCACTGCCGCTGCCGACCGACCGGCCCCGGCCCGCCGCCGAGTCCCACCGCGGCGCCGCCGTGCACCTGGAGCTCGACGCCGGCCTGGCCGACCGGCTGCGGCTGCTCAGCCGGGGCGAGGGCCGCACCCTCCACATGACGATGCTCGCCTGCTTCGCCGTCGTCCTCGGCCGCTGGGCCGGGCGCACCGACGTGGTCGTCGGCACGCCGATCGCCAACCGCCCCCGCCGCGAACTGCACGACATCGCCGGGCTCTTCGTCAACCTGCTCGCCCTGCGCATCGACCTCGGCGGCGACCCGACCCTGCGCCAGGTCCTGCGCCGCACCGCCGACGCCTGCACCGCCGCCTTCGACCACCAGGACGCCCCTTTCGACCAGGTCGTCGCCGCGCTGCCGGGCCCGCGCGACCCGGGCCGGCACCCGGTGTTCCAGGTACTGTTCCAGCTGCTCGAGGACGACCTGCGCGGCTTCGCCCTGCACGGGGCCACCGCCCGGCCGCGGGACAGCGACACCGACACCGTCAAGCTCGACCTGTCGTGCACGGTGACCGACACCGGTGCCGGGCTCGTGGTCGACCTGCACTACGCCACGGACCTGTGGGACGAGCGCACGATCCGGCGGCTGCTCGACGGCTGGGCCCGGGTGCTGCGGGCGATGGCCGCCCGGCCCGACGCGCGGGCCGGTGAGGTGCCGCTGATGGCGCCGGAGGAGTACGCCGCCGCGGTCGCGGGCGGCGGTGCCCGCTCACCGCACGGCGGCCCGGACGCGCCGACCCTCGACACCCTCTTCGCCGCCCAGGTCGCCGCCCGCCCCGACGCCGTCGCGCTGAGCGAGCCGGGCCGCCGGTGGACCTACGCCGAGCTCGACGCGGCCAGTGCCGCCCTCGCCGCCGCCCTGCGCGCCGCCGGGGTCCGGCCCGACGACCCGGTCGGCATCCGCCTCGGCCGCTCGGCCGCCCTCGTCACCGCGATGCTCGGGGTCGTGCGGGCCGGGGCCGGCTACGTGGTCCTCGACCCGGCCTACCCGCCCGCCCGGCTGGCCGAACTCGGCGCCGACGCGGGCATCCGGGCAATGGTCACCGACGATCCGGTCGCGCCGCTCGACGGGCCGGTGCGGCTCGAGGCGATCCCCGGCCCGGACCGGCTCGCGAACATCGTCTTCACCTCGGGCTCCACCGGCCGGCCCAAGGGCGTCGCGGTGACCCACCGCGGGATCGTCCGCCTGGTCGCCGGCAGCGACCACGCCCCGGTCGGCCCGGACGACGTCGTGCTGCTCACCGCCGACCCGGCCTTCGACACCACCACCTGGGCCGTCTGGGCCGCCCTGACCAACGGCGCCCACCTCGCGGTCGTCCCGGCCGATCAGCCCCTGGACGCTCGAACGCTCGGCGCGATGATCGCCGAGCGCGGCGTCACCGTGGTGCGGCTGACCCCGGCCCTGTTCCACCTGGTCGCCGACGCCGACCCGGCCGCGTTCAAGGCGGTGCGGACGCTGATCGTCGGCGGGGACGTGCCCGACCCGGCCCGGGTGCGGGCCGTCCTGGCCGCCGGTCCGCCGCAGCGGCTGGTCAACGCCTACGGCCCGACCGAGGTCACCGTGACCGCGACCGACCAGACGGTCGCCACGGCCGCGGGCGACGACCCGATCCCGATCGGCCGGCCGATCACCGGCAGCACCGCCTACGTCGTGGACGGGTCGCTGCGCCCGGTCCCGCCCGGGGTCGCCGGCGAACTGCTCATCGGTGGCCCCGGCGTCGCCCGTGGCTACGCCGGCCGCCCGGCCGCGACCGCCGAACGGTTCGTCCCCGACCCCTTCGGCCCGGACCCCGGCGCCCGCCTGTACCGCACCGGCGACCTCGTCCGCCGCCGCCCCGACGGCACCCTGGTCTTCGTCGGCCGGGCCGACCGCCAGGTCAAGATCCGCGGCTACCGGATCGAGCCGGGCGAGGTCGAAGCGGCCGCCCTGCGCCTGCCCGGCGTCACCGCCTGCGCGGTCGCACCCGCCGACGTGGCCGGCGACCGCCGCCTGGTCGCCTACGTCAGCGGCCCGGCCGACGGCGGCGCCGTGCGCGACGAGCTCGCCCGGACCCTCCCGCCGCACCTGGTGCCCGCCCACGTCGTCGTCCTCGACCGGCTGCCGCTGACCCGCACCGGCAAGCTCGACCGCACCGCCCTGGCCGCCGTCCTCCCGGGTCGCCGCCCGGCCGCCACCCCCGCCGCGCCGCGCACCGAGCGCGAGCGGGTCCTGCTCGACATCTTCACCGGCCTGCTCGGCGTGCCCGGGCTCGGCATCCACGATGACTTCTTCGCCAACGGCGGGCACTCGCTGCTGGCCGTCTCCGCCGTCGCCGCCGTGCGCCGCCGCCTCGGCGCCGCCCCGACCCTGCGCGCGTTCTTCGCCGACGCCACCGTCGCGGCCCTGGCCGCCGCCCTGGACACGGCGCCGGCCGCGGCGCTTCCCGCGGTGCCGGACGACACCGGCCCGGCGCCGGCCTCGGGCAGCCAGCGGGCCATGCTCCGCCACCACCGCCGCGACCCGCACAGCACCGCGTACCTCACGCCGGTCCACGCCCGCATCACCGGCCCGCTCGACGCCGACGTCCTGCACCGGGCCCTCACCGCCGTCGTGCACCGCCACGACATCCTGCGCACCGAGCTGCACGAGCGTGACGGCGCCGTCGTCCAGCACGTACGGGCCCCCGGGCCGGTCCCGCTGCCGGTGATCGACCTGCGGGCCGTACCGCCGGACCTGCGCGAGGCGGAGCTGCTCACCCTGGCCGCGGCCGAGCGCCGCACCCCGATCGACCCGACCCGGGGCGCCCCGCTGCGGGCCCGGCTGGTCCGGCTGGCCGCGGACGACGCGGCGCTGCTGGTCACGTTCCACCACGCGGTCATCGACGGCTGGTCGGTGTCCGTCTTCGCCGACGACCTGGCCGCCCACTACCGCGCCCTCGCCGCCGGCGAGCCCGGCCCGGCGACCCGGCCGGCCCAGCACGGCGACTTCGCCCGGCGCGAGGCCGAGTGGCTGCGCGGCCCGGAGGCGGCGGCCGGTCTGGCCTATTGGCGCCGCCGGCTGGACGGCCTGCAACCCGCCGCGCCGCCGGTGCACCTGCGAGCCGCCGAACATCGCTGCACCGTCCCGGCCGCGGACACCCGCCGCCTGCTGATGCTGGCCCGGGCGCACGGCGGCAGCGTGTACACCGCCCTCTGCGCCGTCCTGCACGTGCTGCTGGCCGGCTGGACCGGCGCCCGGGACACCGCCTTCGGCAGCCAGGTCGCCAACCGCGGCGACGAGACGACGCACGACCTCATCGGATTCCTGGCCAACGTGGTGGTACTGCGCGCGGCGGTGGACCCCGCGCAGCCGTTCCCGCGCCTCCTGGAGGACGTCACCGCCGACTGCCTGGCCGCCCTCGAGCACCAGCGGCTGCCGTTCGAGACCGTCGAGCGGCACCTCGCACCGCCGGGCCCGCTGTACCGGGTCACCCTGACTGTCCATAACACCCCGCAGCCGGCCTGGACCGAGGGGCCGCTCACCCTGACGCCCCTCGATGTCGACGCGCCCGGGGAGGGTGCCCGGGCCGAGCTGGAGTTCGACGTGCGCGACCGCGACGGTGAGCTGGACGTCCGGCTCACCTACGCCCTCGACCGGTTCCCGCCCGCCACCGCGGCCCGGCTCGCCGGCGCCTTCACCGCGATCGCGCGGCGGGCCGCCGGCGGCGCCCCCATGGCGGAGCTGTTAGCAATTTCCCAAGCCGCGAACGGGTCCAATGGCAGGGTCGACGTTTGAACGCCCGCCCGCATACTCCCCCCGAATTCGTGCGGTGTGCGCGGTGTCGACCGGTGCGGCACTCCGCCACTCGGGGTGCCGCACCCCTTCCGCCCCGCCGGCATGGCACTGGAGGCTCCTTGTGATTACAGCCGGATTGAAGTTCACGCAGAGCGGCGGGCTCGCGCTGCTCGACGACGACCGTCTCGTGTGCAACATCGAGATGCAGAAGCTGGACAACAACTCGCGGTACAGCAACTTCGACGACCTGGCCCTGGTGCCGAAGCTGTTAGCCGACTACGGCTACTCGGTCAACGACGTCGACCACTGGGTCGTCGACGGTTGGGACGGAGCCCGCAACGGCCACGTCAAGGTGCAGACCCCGATCGGCGCGGTCGACCTCACCGTGGCGCCCTACCGCGAGACGCCCGCCGTCCCCGACCCGGGCCGCCCGGCGCACCAGGGCGAGCTGCACATCGGCGGCGTCACGCGGCCGTACACCAGCTTCGTGCACGTCGCCAGCCACCTCGCGGTCGCCTACGCGACGAGCCCGTTCGCGGCCCGGGCCCAGCCGGCGATCGTCATGGTGTGGGACGGCGGCTGCTTCCCGCGGCTGTACTCGGTCAACGCCCAGGGCCGCATCGAGCCGGGCGGCGAGGCGTTCCCGCTCATCGGCCACACGTACTCGATGGCCTCGCAGCACTGGGGCCCGTACAAGCGCACGAACAAGTCGCAGAACGTCGACGACCTGTCGGTGGCGGGCAAGCTCATGGCCTACATCGCGCTGGGCCGGCCCGACGACGCCGCGAAGGCTGCGTTCACCGAGCGGTTCCACGAACACTTCGAAGCGCCGACCGAGCGGGTCCGGCAGTACCGCGAGGCCATCATCGGCTGCGGCAGCAACGGCGAACGCTCGCACGGCTACGTGCACGCCTTCCTCACCGACGTCGCGGCCGACGTGGAGCGCCTCGGCGTCAGCGACGAGGACGTCCTGGCCACGGTCCACGAGTTCCTCGAGGAGCTGCTGCTGGAGCGGGTCACGGCGAAGATCCGGGCCTGGAAGGGCGACGAGCCGGTCAACTTCTGCTTCGCCGGCGGCTGCGCGCTGAACATCAAGTGGAACAGCGCCCTGCGTGGACATCCTTTGATCAAGGCGATGTGGGTACCGCCGTTCCCCGACGACTCCGGCTCCGCCATCGGCACCGCCTGCGCCCACCTCGGCGTCTACGGCGGCCTGCGCCCGATCGACTGGCACGTCCGGCTCGGCCCGCGCCTGCTGCCCACCCCGCAGCTGCCCGAGGGCTGGACCGGGGAGCCGTGCTCGCCGCAGGAGCTGGGCCGGCTGTTGCACGAGACCGGCGAGCCGGTCGTCGTCCTCAACGGCCGCGCCGAGCTCGGCCCGCGGGCCCTGGGCG
Source organism: Dactylosporangium sp. NPDC051541 (assembly GCF_044454505.1). NCBI lineage: Bacteria > Bacillati > Actinomycetota > Actinomycetes > Micromonosporales > Micromonosporaceae > Dactylosporangium > Dactylosporangium sp. NPDC051541. The sequence goes on along the minus strand of NZ_JBITDU010000002.1, from coordinate 1,065,820 downwards.
GCCGCAGCATCCTGGCCGCCCCGGTCGCGGCCGGCATGAAGGACCGCCTCAACGAGATCAAGCGCCGCGAGCACTACCGCCCGGTCGCGCCGATCTGCCTGGAGGAGCACGCGCCGGAGATCTTCGACCCGGGCACCCCGGACCCGTACATGCTCTTCGAGCACGAGGTGCGCCCGGAGTGGGTACCGCGCATCCCGGCCGTCCTGCACCTGGACGGTACCGCCCGGCTGCAGACGGTCAGCCCCGCCCAGGACCCCGACCTCACCGAGATCCTGCGCGCCTACCACGCGGCCAGCGGCATCCCGGTCCTGTGCAACACGTCCGCGAACTTCAACGGCAGCGGCTTCTTCCCCGACGCCGCCACCGCCATCGGCTGGGACAAGGTCGACCTGGTGTGGGACAGCGGGATGCTGCTGCGCCGGGCCGCATGACCGTGGCGTTGTCGCCGACGCCGCTCGACGAGGCCGCGCTGGAACACACGGCGGGCCTCGTCGAGGAGCTGCGCGGGATGCTGCGGGAGCCGGACGCCGCCCGCCCCGCCCGCCTCGAGGCGGCCGTGGCCCAGGCCCGCACGATCGTGTCGACCCTGAGCATCGCCCTCGTCAGCGCCCGCGACCGCACCACCTGAGCCTCGTGCGGCCAGGGCCCGGCACCAGAACGGTGCCGGGCCTTTCGCGCCGTTGCTGCTCCCTGCTACGCGACCGGGCTCTGGACCGGGTCGGTCTCCAGGGCGGCGATCAGGGCCGCCTCGACCGCCGCCGCGAACGAGCCGGCCGTCTGGTGGTCCAGGACCGTCCGGATCGGCACGTCGATCTCGAGAGCGACCTTGAGCCGGGCGATGAGCTGGGTGATGAGCAGTGAGTGGCCGCCCAGGTCGAAGAAGTTGTCGTCCAGCCCGACCCGCTCGACCTGCAGCAGGTCGGCCCAGATCGCGGCGATCGCCCGCTCGGCGGCCGTCTGCGGGGCCACGTACGGCGGCCGGGCCGGTCCGTCGTCGCCGGGTGCGGGCAGCGCGCGGCGGTCCAGCTTGCCGTTGGCGGTCACCGGGACCTCGTCGAGCAGCATGACGTGGGCCGGGAGCATGTACGCGGGCAGCAGCTCGGCCGCCTGCTCGCGGACGTAGCGCGGGTCCGGGTACACGCCGGGCTCGGGGACGATGTAGGCGACGATCTGCGCGTCGGCCCGTTCGCCGTGCACCACCGCGACGGCGGTCGCCACGCCGGGCAGGGTGGCCAGGGCGGCCTCGACCTCGCCGAGCTCGATCCGGAAGCCGCGGACCTTCACCTGGTTGTCGATGCGGCCGAGGAACTCGATGGTGCCGCCGGGCCAGTAGCGGGCGCGGTCGCCGGTGCGGTACAGCCGGGCCCCGGAGCGGCCGGAGAGATGGTCGGGCCGGAACTTCCCGGCCGTGAGGGCCGGGTCGCCGTGATAGCCCAGGGCCAGGCAGTCGCCGCCGATGTAGAGGTCGCCGGGGGCGCCGATCGGGGCCGGGCGCAGTGCCGCGTCGAGGACGTAGTAGTGCGCGTTGGCGATCGGGCGGCCATAGGGGATGCTGGTCCAGGCCGGGTCGACGACGCCGACCGGGAACGAGTTGGACCAGATCGCGGCCTCCGTCGCCCCGCCCAGGGCGACGATCCGGGCGCCCGGGAACGCGGTGCGGACCGCGTCGGGCAGGCTCAGCGGCACCCAGTCGCCGCTGAGGAAGACCAGCCGCAGGCTCGCCGCGGCGGGCGGCGGGCGCATGGCGAAGAGCGGCTCGAGCTGCTGCAGCGCGGCCGGGGCGGAGTCCCAGAACGTGATCGGCTCACTGTCCAGGATGGACAGCAGCCGCTGGGGGTCGGCGACCTCGGCCTCGGTGGCGACCCGGACGCTGCCGCCGGCGGCGAGCACGCCGAAGACGTCGTACACGGACAGGTCGAAGCCGAGCGAGGTGACGAACAGGACCCGGTCGTCCGGGCCGATCGCGTGTGTCTCGTTGACCCACTCGATCAGGTTGACCACCGGGGCGTGGGTGAGCACGACGCCTTTCGGCGCGCCGGTCGAGCCGGAGGTGAAGATGACGTACGCCTGGTCGCCGGCCGTGGCCCGCCGCGGTGCCGGGGCGTCGGCGGGCGGTTCGGCTCCGGTCCACAGCACGGTGCGGACCGTCGGCACATCGGCGGTGACCGCCTCGACGGTCGCGAGCGAGTCGCGGTCCGTGAGCACCACCGCGCAGCGCAGGTTGGTGAGCAGGCCGCGGATGCGCTCGATCGGCTGGTTGGCGTCGATCGGGGCGTAGGCGGCGCCGGATTTGAGGACCCCGAGCAGGGCCACGACCGTGTGCACGCTGCGCCCGAGGTGCAGCGCGACGAAGTCGCCGGGGCCGACGCCCTCGGCGGCCAGGCGGCGGGCGAGCCGGTCGGCGGCCGCGTCGAGCTCGGCGTAGGTGAGCCGCTCGGCGCCCTGCAGGACCGCCGTCGCGTCCGGCGTGCGGGCCGCCTGCCGCTCGACGAGCTCGTGGATGCAGAGGCCGGCCTCGCGCTCCACGGCGGTGGCGTTCCACTGGCGCACGGCGCGGTGCCGTTCGAAGCGGGACAGCGGGCCGACGTCGCGCAGCCGGGCGGTGACCGGGGCGTCGGCGATCGCCGCGAGGAGCTGGCTGACGTGCACGAGCAGCCGCCGCACGCCCGCTTCGTCCAGGTCCGCGCCCGGCGCCGTCAGCCGCAGCGCCACCCGCTCAGGGGTCACGTCGGCCGACAGGCACAGGCCGGGCCCGTCCGGCTCGGCGCCGACGGACACGAGCGTCTCGAACAGCGGGGTTCCGGCCGGCACCGCGGCCGATCGGGCCAGCTGCTCGGCCGGCAGTCCGGCGTGACGGACATTTTCGGTGTACTGCCGGTGCGCTCCGACCAGGTGCGCGCAGAGGAGCAGGCCCGGTGCGGGACGGACCCGGACGGGGACGGGCTCGGCGGTGTCCCCGGCCACCAGCGCGCCGTGTACCACGTCCTCGGCACCGGCCGCGGCGGCCAGCACGAGGCCCCAGGCCGCCACGACGACGTCGGCTGGGCGCAGACCGATCCGGCCGGCCGCCGCGGCGAGCCGGGCGGCCTGCGACGACTCCCAGGTCAGCGCGGCGGTGACGGCACCGGCCGGGATCGTGCCGGGCCGGCGGCGGGGCGGCAGCAGGCGGGTCGGCTCGGTGAAGCCGGCGAGCAGATCCCGCCAGTACTGCGAGGCGGTGGTGAGCAAGGTGGCCCCCTAAACGTCGGTGAGCTTCGTCAGGGCGGCGGCGACGCCGAGGAGCGGGTCGAGGATGACCGGCCCCCCGCGGTTGGCCCGCCGCCAGCGGGTGATCAGGTGCAGTTCCGTGCAGCCGCCGATGACGCCCACGCAGCCGAACTGCTGGGCCAGGTCCTCGACGCGCCGCACGACGGCCGCCGTGACCGGCTCGCGCTTGAGCCGATACAGCAGGTAGTGGACCTCGTCCTGGACCTCGGGCGGCGGCAGGACGACCCGGTGCGCGACCGCCGGCCAGCGCGGCGAGCGCTCGAACGTGCGGGCCTGCCGGGTGCCCGTCGTGGCCAGCAGCAGGAACCGGCCCGGTGCGGCCACGGCCAGCTCGTCGAAGACCGCGTCGATCAGCGACACCAGCCGGGCCCGCTGGCCGGGGTCGACCTCGTCCAGCAGGTGGTGGGCGGTGACGCAGGCCAGGACCACCCGGTCGGCACCGAGGCGGATCAGCGCGTCGACCCGGTCGGCGATGAGCCGGGACAGCGCCTCGGCGCCGCCGGTGAGGATCGCCTCGGTCCGGTCCGGGATCGACGGGTCGGAGTCCAGCAGGCAGCGCGGTAGTGCCTGCTCGGTCGCCGGCCCGGTGCGCTCGACCGCCATCTCGTACATCGTCTGGACGAACGCGGCCGAGGCCAGCGGGCCCATCCCGCCGAGGACGCCGACGGTGGCCGGGATGCGGCCGTTCACCAGAGGGTGTGCAGGCATGCGAGCAGGCTGCGGGCCTCGACGTTGAGGCAGTTGCCGAACTGCAGCAGCGTCATGAGCTGGTGGACGCCGAGCCACATGAAGTTCGGCGGTGGCGCGGTCGGGAACTGCTCCTCGACCTCGATGATCTGGTACCGGTTCAGGGCGTGCAGGAACCGGCCGCCCTCCTCCGAAAGCCAGGTGTCGAAGCGGATCTGCCGCTCGGGGCTGTCGAGCACGTAGTCGAGGAACTGCGGCCGGTGCGCGGTCGGCAGGGTCCGGAACGTCTGTGGTGTGCAGTGCAGGGTCGGCGCGGCCTCGACGATGTCCAGCGCCCCCGCGGCCGGGCGGGCCTGCAGCAGCACGTGCAGCACGCCGTTGATCTGCCGGGTGAGCAGGGCCAGGCGGCCGGGTGCGGCCGGGCGCAGCAGCGGCTGCATCCAGGCGCCGACCTCGCGGTCCTTGGCCCGCACGTCCACACCGACGATGCTGAAGTAGCCGCCGGAGGCGTGCGCGATCTCGTCCGTCGTCCGGTGCCAGCCGGCCGTGTCCAGCAGCGGGATCCGCCGCTGGTGCAGCTCGAAGCGGGCCTTGTTCTCGGTCAGCCAGCTGATCGCCTCGGTGGTCGTGTGCTGCGTCGGGGCCTCGGGGTCCAGCGACCGCAGCAGCGCCGCCCGGAACGGGTCGAGCCCGGCCGGGTGCGTCTCCGGCCGCTCGAACGGCATGATGGACAGCACCGTGCGGGCGTCCATGTTCACCACGTCGTCCAGCCGCAGCAGCCGCTGCACCTGGGCCACGGTCATCCACCGGAAGCCCGGGAGCACCTCGACGTCCTCGTCGGTCTCCACCACGATGTTGCGGTTGCGCTTGTGCAGGAACCAGCCGCCCTGCTCCGACTGCAGGGAGTCGGCGATGACCCGGCCGCTGCGCGGAGCCGTGAAGTACTCCAGGTAGGGAATCGTCCGTCCCTTGTGGACGCGGGTGTAGTTGGAGCGGGTCGCCTGCACCGTCGGCGACAGCTGCACCAGGTTGTGGTTGCCCGGCTCCATCTTGGCCTGCATGAGGCAGTGCAGGACCCCGTCGAACTCCTTGACCAGGATGCCGAGGATGCCGATCTCGCGCTGCACGATGATCGGCTGGGTCCAGCTCGGCACCCGGAACGGGTCGAGGCGCACCTCCAGGCCCTCGATGGTGAAGAAGCGGCCGGTGTGGTGCACCAGGTTGCCGGTGTCCGGGGCGAAGTTCCAGCCCGCCAGCCGGTCGAACGGCACCCGCTCGACCGAGTACGCCTGGATCTCGCGCTGCTCGGCCAGCCAGGCCAGGCACTCGTCGTTCGTCGTGAACCGGCCGTCGACCGTCGCCGACGTCGTGAAACGCCGGCCCGCGGGCGCGCGGTCGCCGGGCCCGGCCCGGTCCAGCAGTGTCGTCGTTCGGGACACGCGCCACCTCCTCGGTGCGTCGCACAGGGCGGGGCGCTCGTCCGGCCACGCCGGTACAGCACGTTAGGGGCGGCCAAGCAAGGGTTTAGGCGGTAGCACAGCGAGACTGGTCGTCTTCGCACTCTTGCCGCCCCGAGCCCGGGCCGAAACGGCCCCGGCGGCCCGCGTCTGGTGAATCCACCAGCGCCGGAGGTGTTAGAACCGGACCGGACTGGCTGCGACCCAAGCGAGGGGTGCGATGAGCGTCGATGTTCCGGAGCGTGCGATCCGCAAGCCCGTGTCGGCCAGCGACCGGTGGTGGCTCGCACACCCGGCGTCGGTCTCGCCGGTCATCCAGGCCGTCGTGGAGGGCACCGGCACGATCACGCCCGCCGCCCTGCGCGCCGCCGTCGCCGCCGCCGCGGCCGCCTGCCCGGACACCGCACTGGCCGGCACCCGCCGCCACTGGCTCACCGGCGGTGTGCCGCCGCGCGTGCGGACCGTCAAGGGCGCCGTCGGCGGCCCGGGTACGGTCGCCGCCATCGACGCCCTGCACGAGCCGCTGCCCGCCCCCGACGGCGCCTTCTGCGAGGTCCTGTGGTGCCCGGGCGAGCCCGCCGCCGTGGTGTTCCGGGCCAGCCACGCCGTCATGGACTGGCCCGGCATGGCGCTGTGGATCGCCGACGTCTTCCGCGTGCTGCGCGGCGAGGCGCCGCTCGGGGCGGTCGACCCCGTCACCGAGGACGACGTCTTCGAGCGCTTCCCGGCCCCGGCCGAGCGGACCCCGGCGCCGAAGATCGACTGGGTGTCGCCGCTCGGCCAGCCCAGCGGCGAGCGGCGCACCGCCTGGGCCCGGCGTACGGTCGACGGCTACCACGCCGGCCTGGTCGCCAAGGTCGCCGGGGCGCTGACCACCGCCTACGGCCTGGACACCGCGCGCTTCGCCGTCGCCTTCGACATGCGCCGGCACCTGCCCGGCGTACGCACAACCGGCAATCTCTCCCAGGTCGAGCTGTTCGACACCGCGGCCGGGGAGCCGTGGGAGGCGCTGCACGAGCGCATCCTGACCGCGATGGCCGAGGGGCGCGAGGTCAGCGGCCGGCTCGACGCCGGGCTGCTGAGGCTGCCCCGGCCGGTGCTGCGCACGCTGATCAAGGTGATGGAGCACGGCGCGGCGGCCAAGCGCCGCTATGCCTCGGCCACCGTCCTGGCCCACCTCGGGCGGATCGAGCCGGCCGAGCTGTGCGGCCCCGCGTTCGAGGCCCGGACCCTGTACCCGATCCCGCTGCTGACCGCGGCCAGCCCGCCCGACCTCAACCTGGTCGAGTGCGGCGGCCGGACCGAGCTGACCTTGACCTGGCGCGACGGCGAGGGCGCGGCCGAGCGGATGGGCGAGGTCCTCGACGCCGTCGCCGAGGCGCTGTCTCCGGCCGCGCTGCGGACCTGGGCGCCCAACGCCACCGCCCGCGACCGGCCCGCGGACACCGTCGTCGACCGGTTCCGGGCCCGGGCCGCCGCGACCCCCGAGGCCGAGGCGGTGCGCTGGCCCGAGGGCCGCCTCACCTACGCCGAGCTCGACGCGCGCTCGGAGATCGTCGCCGCCCACCTGCGCGACCTCGGTGTCCGGGCCGGCTCCGTCGTCGGGCTGCTGGCCGGGCGCTCGCCGCACGCCATCGTCGGCATCTGGGGTGTGCTCAAGGCCGGCGCCGCCTACCTGCCGCTGGACGTGCAGCACCCCGACGGCCGGCTGGCCGGGCTCCTCGCGGACGCCGGTGCCCAGGTGTGCCTCGTCGAGCGGGCGTACGCCGGGCGGGCGGTCATCGGCCCGCGGTACGTCACCGCCGTCCTCGACGAGCTCGCGACCGGCGGCACCGGCCCCGTGCCGGTCACCGCCGCTCCCGGCGACCTCGCCTACGTCATCTACACGTCCGGCTCCACCGGCCGGCCCAAGGGTGTCGAGATCGAGCACGCGGCGCTGGCCAACTACGTCGACTGGACCGCCGAGCGGTTCGGCGTCGGCCCCGGTACCGCGTTCGCGGTCTTCACCAGCCTGGCGTTCGACCTGTCCAACACGGCGCTGTTCACGCCCCTGTGTGTCGGCGGCACGCTGGTGCTGGAGCCCGGCGAGCCCAGCCACGTGACCATGCGCCGGCTGGTGGAGACCTCCGGCGCCGACACCGTCTCGCTGACCCCGTCCCACCTCGACCTCATGGGCCGCCTCGACCTGCGCCCGGCCGGCGTGCGCACCCTCGTCGTGGTCGGCGAGCAGCTGCGCGGCCCGGTCGCGGCCCGCGCGCGGGAGCAGTTCGGGCCCGACTGCCGCATCTTCAACATGTACGGCCCGACCGAGGCCACGGTCGGGCTCACGCTGCACACGTACGAACCGGCCGACGGCGCCGCGCCGGCCGTGCCGATCGGCGTGCCCATGGACAACTGCACCGTGCACCTGCTCGACCGGCAGCGCCGGTTCGTCCCGGCCGGGGAGCCGGGGGAGGCGTACCTCGGCGGCGCGCAGCTGGCCCGCGGCTACCGGGGCCGCCGCGACCTGACCCGTGAGCGCTTCGTCCACCTCGCCGACGGCACCCGGGTGTACCGCACCGGCGACCTGGCCCGCGTGCGGCCCGATGGCGGGCTGGAGTTCATCGGCCGGGCCGACGACCAGGTGAAGGTCAACGGATACCGGATCGAGCCGGCCGAGATCGCCCAGGTGCTGCAGTCGCACCCGGCCGTGGCCGGCGCCGTCGTCGTCGCCCGGGCCCGCCCCGGCGCGGACCAGAAGCAGCTGGCCGGCTACGTCGTCCTGGAGGCGGGCGCGGAGCCGGCCGAGTGGGACGCGTTCCTCGGCGAGCACCTGCCGCGGTACATGGTGCCGGCCGCGACGCTCGTCGTGGACGCGATCCCGCACAACGCCAACGGCAAGGTCGACGTGGCCGCCCTGCCGGACCCGTTCGCCGCCGGGCCGGAGATCACGAACGACCGGCCCCGGGAGTCGGATGAGGTCGTCACCGCCGTCGCCGGCGTGTGGGCCCGCACCCTCGGCGTCGAGGGCGGGCGGCTCGACCGCACCGCCGACTTCCACCAGCTCGGCGGCAACTCCGTGCAGCTGCTCACGATGCTCGCGGCGGTCAGCCAGGACGTCGTCGGCGCCGGCGCCGAGGCCGAGTTCATGGCGCAGCTCGGCGCCATCATCCGGGAACCGACCCTCGCCCGGGTCAGCGAACTGGCCCGGGCCGCCCGGGACGGACGGCAGCCGGCCGCCACCGCCGCCGGCTGAGCAGGCAACGAACGCTGGGAGGCACCATGGACCGACAGACGATCACGCGGGAGAGCGGCGCCTACGTCCTCACCGGTGCCGACGGCGCGGTCCGCGGTTCGCTGGCCGCCGACCGCCGGCTGCGCCGCGGCACCATCACCACCGCGGCCGGCGTCGTCCCGGTGCAGAGCGCCGGGCTGCGCCGCCGGGCCGCCTGGGCCGGGGCCGAGCGGGACCCGTTGGTGCGCCTGGACCCGGACGGCGCGGCGATCCCCGGGCTCGACCACGTGCGCTGGGCCCTCTCCCGCGACCGCGGCCACTTCTACGGCGTGCTCACCGCCGACCGGGTGCACGTGGGCATCACCGTCCCGGCCGGCGGGCGCGGGCCGCTGCTGGTTATGGCCGAGGGCGACTGGCCCGGCCGGGACCTGGCCGTGCTCACCGCCGCCTTCGCGCTGCTGGCCCGCCGCCGCGCCGACACGATGCTGACCGCCGCGCTCGTCGGCGCGGCGACCGGCGGCGCGCGGTGAGCGAGCCGTACCGCCGGCCGGTCTCGGCGACCGACTGGTGGTTCGTCGCCCATCCGCGCCGCATCCCGCCCGTCATCCAGACCGTCGTCGAGGGCGTCGGCGCGCTCGACGAGGAGGCACTGCGCGCGGCCGTCGAGGCCGCCGGCGTGGCGAACCCCGGCTCCCGGCTGCGCCGCGAGGGCCGGACGTGGGTCGACTCCGGCCGGGCCCCGCGGGTGCGGACCGCCGACGCCGCCGGCCGTGCCCGCACCGGCCTCGCCGCGCTGCACGACCCGCTGCCGGACCGCGACGGCGGCTGGTGCGAGGTGCTGTGGTGCCCCGGCGACCCGGCCGCGGTCGTCTTCCGGGCCTCCCACGCCGTCATGGACGGGCGCGGCAAGGCGATGTGGATCGACGACGTCTTCCGGGCCCTGCGCGGCGAGCCGCTCCTCGGCGCCACCGGCACGCACACCGACACCGACGTGTTCGACGCGCTCGGCATCACCAATGCCGAGAGCAGACCCGATATCTGGTACCCCTCCCCGCTGGGCCGCCCCCGGCGAGGCCGGCCGCGCACGGTGTGGGCCCGCCGGACGGTCGACGGGCACCATCCCGGGCTCGTGGCCCGGGTCGCCACCGCGCTCACCGCCGCCTACGCGCTGCCGTCGGCCCGCTTCGCGATCGCCTTCGACCTGCGCCGGCACGGGCCCGCCGAGCGCACCACCGGCAACCTGCTGCAGACCGAGCTGTTCGACGTCGACGCCGGCGAGCCGTGGGAGGCGCTGCACGAGCGGATCCTCGCCGCCATGGCCGAGGGCCGGGAGGTCACCTGGCGCCTCGACCCCAACCTGCTCAAGATGCCGGTGCCGGCCCTGCGCGGCCTGATCCGGTTCCTGGAGGCCGGCCGCAAGGACAAGCACGCGTCCGCGACGGTCCTGTCCCACCTCGGGCGCGCCGATCTGGCCGCCTGCTCGGCCCCGGGCTTCGAGGCCCGCACCGCTTACCTGCTGCCGCTGCCGGCCGCGGTCAGCGCCCCCGAGCTCAACAGCGTCGAATGCGGCGGTCGTACCGAACTCACCCTGACCTGGCGCGACGGGCCCGGCAACGCCGAGCGGATGGCGGCCGCGCTGGACGCCGTCGTCGAGGCGCTCACCCGGGCCGCCGCCCGCCACTGGTCCGGCAACGACACCGCCCGGCCGGTCCCGGACGGCACCGTGGTGGACCGGTTCCGGGCCGTCGTGACCCGCACGCCGGACGCCGTCGCGCTGCGCGGCCCCGACGGCGAGCTCACCTTCGCCGAGCTCGACGCCCGCTCCGACGCCGTCGCCTACCGCCTGCACGAGCTCGGCGTCTCCCGCGGCGAGGTCGTCGGGCTGCTCGCCGACCGTTCGGCCTGGGCCGTCGCCGGCCTGTGGGGCGTGCTCAAGGCCGGCGCGGCCTACCTGCCCCTCGACCCGGGCCACCCGGACGCCCGCCTGGCCGGGCTGCTCAGCGACGCCGGCGCGAAGGTGCACCTGCTGGGCCGGTCCGACGCCGGCCGGGCTCTGCTCGGCACCGCCGTCATCCTCGAAGACCTCCCGGCGCCCGGGACGCTGCCATCCGCGCCGGCCCCGGAGCCGGACGACCCGGCCTACGTCATCTACACCTCCGGCTCGACCGGGCGGCCCAAGGGCGTCGAGGTCACGCACCGGGCCCTCGCGAACTACGTCGACTGGGCCGGTCGCGAGTTCGAGGTCGACGCCGAGACGTCGTTCGCGCTGTTCACCTCGCCCGCGTTCGATCTGCCCAACACCGCCCTGTACCTCTCCACCCTGGCCGGCGCCCCGCTCGTCCTCGTGCCCGGCGACGCCAGCCACCTCACCCTGCGCCACCTGCTGGAGGAGTCCGGCGCCAACGCGCTCAAGCTGACCCCGTCCCACCTGGACCTGATCGGCCGGCTCGACGTGCGGCCCCGCGATGTGCGGCTGCTGGTGTGCGGGGGCGAGCCGCTGCGCCCGGCGGTGGTCCGGCGGGCCCGGGAGCAGTTCGGCCCGCAGGTCCGGCTGTTCAATCACTACGGGCCGACCGAAGCGACCGTCGGCTGCGTCGTGAACCGGGTCCGGCCCGAGCACGACGCGGGCCCGACCGTCCCCATCGGCCGCCCGGCCGCGAACTGCACCGTGTACCTGCTCGACGGCGACCGCCGCCCGGTCCCGGCCGGTGAGCCGGGGGAGATGTATCTCGGCGGCGCCCAGCTGGCCCGGGGCTACCGCGGCCGGCCCGACCTGACCCGCGAGCGCTTCTCGTTGCTGGCCGACGGCTCGCGGGTGTACCGCACCGGCGACCTCGCCCGGATCCTGCCCTCCGGTGACCTCGAGTTCCTGGGCCGCGCGGACGACCAGGTGAAGGTCGACGGGCACCGGGTCGAGCCGGCCGAGGTCGCCGCCGCGTTCGAGGAGCACCCACAGGTCCGCCGGGCCGCCGTCGTCGCCCGCACCTCACCGGCCGGCGCCAAGGTGCTCTGCGCCTTCGTCGTCGCCGGCACCGGCCCCGGCGAGCTGGCGGCGTTCGTCGCCGAGCGGCTGCCGCGGCACCTGGTCCCGGCGACCGTGACCGTGGTGACCGAGCTGCCCCGCAACGCCAACGGCAAGATCGACACCGGCGCCCTGCCCGACCCCTTCGCCGGTGGTGGCACCGTCCCGGAGGTGGCCACCGAGGACCCCGTGCCGGCCGCGGTGGCCCGGGTGTGGGCCCGCATCCTCGGCGTCGACCCGGCCCGGCTCACCGGGTCCTCCGACTTCCACCAGCTCGGCGGCGACTCCGTGCTGCTGCTGGCCATGCTCGCCGGGGTCGGCGCCGATGTCGTCGGCCCCGAGCGCGAGCGGGCATTCATGGCCCGGCTGGGCGAGATCGTCCGGCGGCCGACCCTCGCCGTTGTCGCCGACGCGGCCCGTCCGATTCCAGAGGAGAACGAGGCATGAGACCGGCGATCGAGGTGCGCGGCCTGCGCAAGCTCTACGGCTCCGCCGTCGCGCTGCACGATGTCGACCTCGAGGTCCACCCGGGGGAGATCTTCGCCGTGCTCGGGCCCAACGGCGCCGGCAAGACCACCCTCGTCGAGATCCTCGAAGGCTTCCGGCCCCGCGACGGCGGCACGGTCAGCGTGCTCGGCACCGACCCCTACCGGGCCGGCGAGGACTGGCGGGCCCGGATCGGGGTGGTGCTGCAGACCACCGGCGAGTTCGAGGACCTCAACGTCGGTGAGGTGCTCGAGCACTTCGCCGGCTACTACCCCGACGCCCAGGACCCCGACGAGCTCATCGAGCGGGTCGGGCTCGGCGCGAAACGCAAGGCGCGCGCGTCGAAGCTCTCCGGCGGCCAGCAGCGCCGCCTCGACGTGGCCCTGGGCATCGTCGGGCGGCCCGAGGTGCTGTTCCTGGACGAGCCCACGACCGGCTTCGACCCCGAAGCCCGCCGGGACTTCTGGCAGCTCATCCGCGACCTCGCGGCCGGCGGCACCACGATCGTGCTCACCACGCACTACCTCGACGAGGCCGAGCACCTGGCCGACCGGGTCGCCGTCATCGTCGGCGGGCGCATCCTCGACGTCGGCGTGCCGCAGACCCTCGGCGGCCGCGACACCGAGGCGACCGTCGTGAGCTGGACCGGCGCCGACGGCCCGCAGAACGCGGCCACGACCGCCCCGACCAAGTTCATCGCCGACCTGCACGCCCGCCTCGGCGGTGAGGCGCCCGGCCTCACCGTGCACCGGCCCAGCCTGGAAGACGTCTACCTGTCGATGATCGGCGCCGCCGGCGCCAGCCCGGAGGACCGATGACCGCCGTCACCGCCGCCCCGCCCCGCCCGGCCGCCCCGGCCCGGTTCAGCCCCGGCCGCGTCAAGCGCATCGCCCGGCTGGGCTGGCGGCGGGGACAACTCGAACTGCTGCAGTTCTTCCGCGGTACCGAAACCGTCGTCTTCTCTTTGCTCTTCCCGGTCTTCGCGTTGATCATCTTCAGCTCGATGTTCGGCGGCGAGATCGCGCCCGGCGTCTCCTACAGCGACTATCTGGTGCCCGGGGTCATCGCCACCGGCCTGATGGTCACCGGCTTCCAGACCCTGGCCATCTCCATCGCCATCGAGCGTGACCGGGGCGGGCTCAAGCGCATCGCGGCGACGCCGATGCCGCGCTCGGCGTACTTCATCGGCAAGGTCATCATGGTGCTGGTCACCAGCATCGTGGAGACCGCGGTCCTGGTGGCGGTGTCGGTGCTGTTCTACGGCACGCACCTGCCCCGCGACGGGGGCGCCTGGTGGACGTTCACCTGGGTCAGCGTCCTGGGCGTGACCGCGTGCGCGCTGTGCGGCATCGCGCTGTCGTCGCTGCCGCGCAACAGCCGCTCGGCCCCGGCCGTCGTCGCGCCGTTCGCGTTCGTGCTGCAGTTCATCTCCGGCGCCGCGCTCGTCTTCACCGACCTGCCGCCGTGGCTGCAGCACGTCGCCTCGATCTTCCCGCTCAAGTGGATGTGCCAGGGGCTGCGCTCGGTGTTCCTGCCCGACAGCTTCGCCGCGCACGAGGCCGCGCACAGCTGGCAGCTCGGCTGGGTCGCCGCCGCCCTCGTCGGCTGGGTCGTCGCCGGGCTGGTGCTGTGCCTGCTGACGTTCCGCTGGACGAAGAGCCGGACCGGGGGCTGACCACCATGGCCCGCATCGCCTTCTTCGCCCCGCCGTCGGCCGGGCACGTCAACCCGACCCTGGGCCTCGCCGCCGAGCTGCGCGCCCGCGGCCACCACGTCACCTACGCCACCACCGCCGACTTCGCCGAGCGGGTGGCCGAGGTCAGCTCCGACGTCGTCACCTACACCGAGCAGCACCCGGGCGACTTCCGCTCGTTCACGTTCAGCGGCCGCAGCCTGGTCGACGCCATGGCGGCCAGCCTGGCCGAGACCCGGGCGCTGGTGCCGGTGCTGGACCAGGCGTTCCCGCAGCGGCCCGACATCGTCGTCTACGACAGCGCGGCCTGGTGGGGCCGGCTGCTCGCGGCCCGGTGGGAGCGGACCGCGGTGCAGGTGTCGCCGATGCTGATGTCCAACGCCGAGTGGTCGATGAGCCAGCGGTACACCCGGCTCAACCCGCTGCAGCCGCGGCTGTGGGCGTTCCTGCTGCGCCTCGGCGGCTACCTGAAGAACAGCGGCACCACGATCACACCGAAGGAGCTGCTCACCGGCGACGGTGCCGTCCGGCGGATCGTGTTCATCCCGAAAGAGTTCCAGCCGCGGGGCGAGACGTTCGACGACGCCTATCGCTTCGTCGGCCCGTGCCTGTATGAGCGGCGCTTCCTCGGCTCCTGGCAGCGCCCGCACGAGCGCGCACCCCTGATCCTGGTCACCCTCGGCACCATCTACAACCAGAACCCCGGATTCTTCCGCACCTGCCTGGAGGCGGTCGCCGACCTCGGCGGGCACGTCGTCATCGCCACCGGCGACGGCGTCGACCACGCGGCCCTCGGCACCCCGCCGCCGAACGTCGAGCTGCGCCGGTTCGTGGCCCAGCTGCACGTGCTGCGCCACGCCGACCTGTTCATCACCCACGCCGGCATGGGCAGCACCATGGAGGCGCTCCACGAGGGCGTGCCGATGCTGGCGGTGCCGCAGATGGCCGAGGAGCGGGCCAACGCCGACCGGATCGCCGAGGTCGGCGCCGGCCGGGTGCTGGACCCGGCCGGGCTCACCGCCGCCACCCTGCGCGCCGCGATCGAACGGATGCTCGCCGACACGGCGGTGCGCGACCGGGCCCGGCAGCTGCGCGACTCCATCCGGGCCGCCGGCGGTGCCGCCGCCGCGGCCGACTGCGTCGAAGCATTCATCCCGGCGACCGTCGCCCCGTCCCAGGAAGGCACCTCATGACCGCCGCGGTCTCCGATCTGCACCCCGTCGCCCTCGACGACGGGCGGGTCATCACCTGCACCACCCCGCAGGACACGATGGTCTGGCCGAGCCTGAGCGCGGGCTCGCCGTACGACGCCGGGCTGGCCGGGCTCGCCGCCGGCGACGTCGTCATCGACGTCGGCGCCCACATCGGCCTGACCGCCCTGTCCTTCACCGACCGCGTCCCCGGCCTGCGCGTGCTCGCGTTCGAGCCGGCCCGGCGCACCTACGCCTGCCTCGCCGACAACGCCGCCCGGCTCATGCCCGGCGTCACCGCGTGCAACGTGGCCCTCGGCGCCGAGCCGGGCGTCGCCGAGCTCACGTTCCTGCCCAACCACACCATGATGGCCACGATCGCGGCCGACGACGCCGACGACGAGCGCAACATGGCCGCCGTGCTGAACAACTTCGGCGTGGACGAGAGCACCAAGGAGGACTTCTGGCGGGGCTTCCGCGACGGCGCCGAGCGCTACCCGGTGGAGGTCCGCACGCTCGGCGACGTGCTCGACGAGCAGGGCATCGCCGAGGTCGCGCTGCTCAAGATCGACGTCGAGCGGGCCGAGCTGCCGGTCCTGCGCGGGGTGCGGCCCGAGCAGTGGGCGCGCATCCGCTGCGTCGTGGCCGAGGTCCACGCCGTCGGCGGCAACCTCGACGCCGTCGTCGCGCTGCTCATGGAGGCCGGCTTCACGCCCGAGGTGTTCCAGGAGGACGTCTTCGCCGGCGCCAGCGTCCACATCGTCTCCGCCCGCCGCGCCGAGTCCTGAGGGCCGTACCGTGGACGAACGCATCCGGTTCGGGGTGCTGGGCTGCTCGTCGGTCGCCCGGCGGCGCACCATGCCGGCCATCGCCGCCTGTCCCCAGGCCACGCTGAGCGCGGTCGCCAGCCGCGACCCCGAGAAGGCCAAGGCGTTCGCGGCCGAGTTCGGCGGCGCCGCCACCGGCTACGCCGAGCTGCTCGAGCGCGACGACGTCGACGCCGTCTACCTGCCGCTGCCGACCGCGCTGCACGGGTTGTGGGGCGCGCGGGTCCTCGCCGCCGGCAAGCACCTGCTGGTCGAGAAGCCGGCCACGACCGACGCCGAGGGCACCCGGGCGCTGGTCCGCGCGGCCACCACCGCCGACCGGCTGCTGCGCGAGAACTTCACCTTCGCGCACCACCCGCAGCACGCGACCGTCGCCCGGCTGGTCGCCGACGGGCGGATCGGGCACCTGCGCACATTCACCGGCGAGTTCTGCTTCCCGCCGCTGCCCGACGGCGACATCCGCTACGTGCCGCGGCTCGGCGGCGGCAGCCTGCTCGACGCCGGCGTCTACCCGCTGCGCGCGGCCCAGCTGCTGCTCGGCGACGACCTGCGGGTCGTCGGCGGCGCGCTGCGGATGGACCCGCGGCGCGGGGTCGACGTGGCCGGGCAGGCGCTGCTCGTCTCCGCCGACGGGGTCTTCGCCTCGGCCCAGTTCGGGTTCCAGCACGCCTACGGATCGCGGTATACCCTCTGGGGCAGCAGCGGCCGGATCGTCGTGGACCGCGCCTTCACGCCGGCGGCGACCTGGTCGCCGGTGCTGCGCATCGAGCAACAGGATCGCGTCGAGGAGCTGACGCTCCCGCCCGGGCACCAGTTCCTCGGCGCGGTCGCGTCGTTCGCCGGGGCGGTGCTGGCCGGACGGACCGCGCGGCACCCGGAGGAGCAGGCCGGCCTGGCGTCGATGGTGCGCACCGCGGAGCTCGTCGACGCCGTGCGGCGCACCGCAGTTTGAGGGTTCTTCTAGAGATCCTCGCGGCCCCGGCCACACCCGGCCGGGGCCGACCATACTTCCGGGCAGCAACCTGAGCCGCCCGAGGGAGGCGACCTTGCCGTCCACTGAGTTCCGCCGGCCCGTCTCGCCCGTCGAGTGGTGGATCGCCGCGCACCCGAAGGGCACCGCACCGGTGCTGCAGCTCGCCGTCGAGGGCACGGGCCGGATCGACGCCGAGCGGCTCGCCGCGGCCGTCGCCACCGCATCCGACGCCTGCCCCGGCACCCGCCTGGTCCGCCGGGGCCGCACCTGGGTCGACACCGGCGCACCGCCGGCCGTGCGCCGGGTCGCCGCCGCGAACGTGGTCGACCTCCCCGACCTGCAGGTGGCCCTCGACGACCGGCGCGGGCCGACGTGCGAGGTGCTGCTCGTGGGGGAGCGGGACCCGGCCATCGTGTTCCGGGCCGCGCACGCCGTCATGGACGCCGGCGGGGTGCTGCTGTGGGCCGCCGACGTGTTCCGGGCCCTGCGCGGCGAACCGCTCGTCGGCGCGCCCGACACCGTCACCGAGACCGACCTGCTGCCCCCGCTGGAGGGCAAGCCGCAGCCGCCCGGCCTCGACTACCCGGCGCTGCTCGGCCGGCCCGGCACCGGCCGGCGCACGCTGTGGGTGCGGCGCAGCGTCGACGGCTACCACGCCGGGCTGGTCGCCCGCCTGGCCACCGTCATCGCGCCGCTCACCGGCGCGGAGGAGGCCCACTTCTCGGTGCCGGTGAACCTGCGGCGGTACGCCCCTGAGACCCGCTCCACCGCCAGTCTCTCGCACAGCGTGCCGTTCGCCGTGCCCACCGGCCAGGACTGGCCGACGACCCACGAGCGGCTGCTCACGCTGCTCGCCGAGGAGCGCGACGCCCAGGCCCGGCTCGACCCGGCGGTGCTGAAGATGCCGATCCCGGTGCTGCGGCTCATCAACGGCGCGCTGGAACGCAAGGCCACCAAGAGCGACCGGTACGCCTCCCACTGCTCCCTCGCCCACCTCGGCCGGGTCGACGTCGCCGGGTTCAGCGGTGCCGGGTTCGCCGCCACCGCCCTGTACTCGCTGTCCACCGCCCCGGCCGGCGGCCCCTGCGAGATCGACGTGGTCGAGTGCGCCGGGCACACCGAGATCGTGCTCGGCTGGCACGACGGCCCCGGCATCGCCGAGCGGGCCGCGGCCGTCCTGGACGCGATCGAAGAGGCGCTGTCCCCGGCCGCGCTGCGCACGTGGGCGGCGAACGACACAGCCCTCCCGGTGCCGTCGACGACCGTGGTCGCCGGGTTCGCCGCGCGGGCCCGCGCGACCCCGGACGCCGTCGCCGTGGTGGATCGCGACGGGGAATACACCTTCGGGGAGCTGGACCGCCGCTCCCGCGCGATCGCCGCGGCCCTGCGCCAGCGCGGTGTCAAGGCCGGTGACGTCGTCGGCATCCTGGCCGAGCGGACCCGTCCCGCGGTTGCCGCCGTCTGGGGCGTGCTCCGCGCGGGCGCCGCCTATCTGCCCCTCGACACCGCCCACCCGGACGCCCGCCTGGTCGACATCCTCACCGACGCCGGCGCCGCGCTCTGCCTCGTGGACGCTCCGCGCGACATCCCTGGTGCCTGGCCGCTGGACGCACTGCCCGCGGACCCGCCCGCGGACTGGGTCGAGCCGGCCGTGGACCCCGGGGACCTGGCCTACGTCATCTACACCTCCGGCTCGACCGGGCGGCCCAAGGGTGTCGAGATCGAGCACCGGTCGCTGTCGAACTACGTCGCCTGGGCCACCCCCATGCTCGGCGTGGACGCGGCCACCCGGATGCCGCTGCTGACCTCGTTCGCCTTCGACGTCTCGGGCACGTCACTGTTCCTGCCCCTGCTCGCCGGGGGGACGCTGCTGCTGCCCGGCGGCGAGCTCAACCACGCGACCCTGCGCCGGCTGCTCACCGAGGACGCGCCGACCGTCCTCACGCTCACCCCGTCGCTGCTGGAACTCGTCTGCGAGCTCGGCGTACGACCCGCTGGTGTGCTCGTTGTCGCGGCCGCCGGTGAGCAACTGCGGCGCAGCCTGGCGGTGCGGACCCTGGAAGTGTTCGGAGCGGCCTGCCGGGTGCTCAACCTCTACGGCCCCACCGAGGCCACGATCGAGGTCGTCGCGCACGAGTTCCACCCGGGCCGCGACACCACCGCCAGCGTGCCGATCGGCGTGCCGACCGCGAACTGCACCGCCCATGTCCTCGACGCCCAGCACCGCTTCGCCGCCCCGGGCGAGGCCGGCGAGCTCGTCATCGGCGGCGTGCAGCTGGCCCGCGGCTACCGGGGCCGCCCGGAGCTGACCGCCGAGCGGTTCGTGCGCCTGGCCGACGGCACGCGGGTGTATCGCACCGGCGACATCGTGCGCGTGAACGCCCGGGGCGTCATCGAGTTTCTCAACCGCGCCGATGAGCAGGTGAAGGTCCTTGGCAACCGGATCGAGCCGGCCGAGATCGCACAGACCCTCGAACGGCATCCGTCGATTGTCAAAGCGGCGGTGGTACCGCGTGCAGCCGCCGGCCGTCACAACGTGCTCTGCGCCTACGTCGTCGCCGACCCCGCACCGGCACCGGAGGAACTGCAGGCGTTCATCGCCGAGCGGCTGCCCCGCTACATGGTGCCGGCCACCGTCACCGTCGTCGGTGAGCTGCCCCGCACGGTCAACGGCAAGATCGACGTGCGGGCGCTGCCGGACCCGTTCGCCGACGCCGCCGCGCCGGCCGGGCAGCAGCAGGACCGCGACGAGCTCACCCGGTCCGTGGCCGCGGTGTGGGCGGCCACCCTCGGCGTCGACGCCGACCGGCTGGCCGACGACGCCGACTTCCACACCTACGGCGGCGACTCGCTGCTCATGCTCTCGATGGTGGCCGGGGTCTGCCGCGAGGTCGTCGGAGCCGAGCACGAGCAGCGCTTCATGGACCGCCTCGGCGACATCGTGCGCCGCCCGACGATCGAGCACGTCGCCGACCTGGCCCGGGCGGTCCGGTCGGCCGCGGTGCCGGTCAGCTAGCCCAGGAGGCCGCTGTGTCGAACGAGGACAAGCTCCGCGACTACCTCAAGCGGGTCACCGCCGACCTGCGCCAGGCCAACCGGCGCATCCGCGAGATCGAGGACCGCGGCCGCGAACCCGTCGCCGTCGTCGGCCTCGGCTGCCGGTTCCCGGGCGGTGTGACCGGCCCCGACGAGCTGTGGGCGCTGCTGGACGCCGAGCGTGACGCGGTCGGCCCCGCCCCGGACCGGCGCGGCTGGGACCTCGACCGCCTCTACGACCCGACACCCGGGCGCCCCGGCCGCACCTACGCCCGTGAGGGCGGCTTCCTCCACGACGCCGACGAGTTCGATGCCGGCTTCTTCGGCATCTCGCCGCGCGAGGCCCTGGCCATGGACCCGCAGCAGCGGCTGCTGCTCGAGACCGCCTGGGAAGCCCTGGAGCGGGCCGGGCTGCCCCCGGATTCGCTGCACGGCACCGACACCGGTGTGTTCGTCGGCGCCAGCCACCAGGGCTACGGTGCCGCACCCGAGCTCGCGCCCGAAGGCACCGAGGGGCACCTGCTCACCGGCGGCGCCGCGGCCGTGCTCTCCGGCCGGCTCGCCTACACCTTCGGCACCCACGGCCCGGCCGTCACCGTCGACACCATGTGCTCCTCGTCGCTCGTCGCGCTGCATCTGGCGGTCCGTTCGCTGCGGCTCGGCGAGTGCGGCCTGGCCCTGGTGGGCGGGGCGACCGTCATGGCCGTGCCGCAGTCGTTCATCGAGTTCAGCCGGCAGCGGGGCCTGGCCCCGGACGGGCGCTGCAAGGCATTCTCCGACGACGCCGACGGCACCGGCTGGGGCGAGGGCGTCGGCGTGCTGGTCGTCGAGCGGCTCAGCGACGCCCAGCGGCTCGGGCACCGCGTCCTGGCGGTCGTCAAGGGCACCGCGGTCAACCAGGACGGCGCCTCCAACGGGCTCACCGCCCCGAACGGACCGGCGCAGCAGCGGGTCATCCGGGCCGCGCTGGCCGACGCGGGCCTGGAACCGTCCGATGTGGACGCCGTCGAGGCCCACGGAACCGGCACCACCCTCGGCGACCCGATCGAGGCCGAGGCGCTCCTCGCGACCTACGGCCAGGGCCGCGACAACCCGCTGTGGCTGGGCACGCTCAAGTCGAACATCGGCCACACCCAGGCCGCCGCCGGTGTCGCCGGGGTCATCAAGTCGATCCTGGCCATGCGCAACGACCGCCTGCCCCGGACCCTGCACGCGGACGTCCCGGCGTCCCGGGTGGACTGGTCCTCGGGTGCCGTCTCGCTGCTGGACTCGGCGCGCGACTGGCCGGCCGCTCCCGACCGGCCGCGCCGCATCGCGGTCTCCGCCTTCGGTGCGAGCGGCACCAACGCGCACGTCATCCTCGAGGAGGCTCCGGCGGCCGTCGCGCCTGCGGTCTCGCGGGCCTCGCTGCCGGTGGTGCCGTTGCCGGTGTCGGCTCGCGGTCCGGCCGCACTGGAGGCCCTGCTCTCGCGGCTGCGCACCGTGGACGCCGATCCGGTCGACGTCGGCTTCTCGCTGGCTACCACGCGCGCGCAGTTGGAGCATCGGGCGGTTGTGCTGGATGGTGCGGTGGTCCGTGGTGAGGTTCGTGAGGGTCTGTCGGCGATGCTGTTTACGGGTCAGGGGGCGCAGCGTCCGGGGATGGGTCGCGGTTTGTACGCGGCGTTTGCGGTGTTCGCGGAGAGTTACGATGCGGTGTGTGCTCGGATCGAGGGTCTCCGGGAGGTGGTGTCCTTTGATCAGACGCGGTGGACGCAGCCGGCGTTGTTCGCGTTTGAGGTTGCTGTTTTTCGGTTGTTGGAGTCGTGGGGGTTGAAGCCTGACTTCCTGCTGGGGCATTCGATTGGGGAGTTGGCCGCGGCGCATGTCGCGGGTGTGTGGGATTTGGATGGTGCGTGCCGGATTGTGGAGGCGCGGGGTCGGTTGATGCAGGCGCTGCCCGCTGGTGGGCAGATGGTCGCGGTGCAGACCGACGAGCAGAGCGCGCGGGCGGCGTTGGTCGAGGGTGTTGAGATCGCTGCGGTGAATGGGCCGGACGCGGTGGTGCTGTCGGGTGATGCCGACGGGGTTGCGGCGGTCGTGGCGGCGTTGGGGGTGAAGTCGCGGCGGTTGAAGGTGTCGCATGCGTTTCACTCGGCGCACATGGACGGGATGTTGGACGAGTTCCGGGTTGTGGTGGCGTCGGTGCCGGCGCGGGTGCCCGCGATCCCGATCGTGTCCAACGTGTCCGGAGACTTGAGCGCTGACTTCACGGACCCGGAGTACTGGGTGCGGCAGGTGCGGGAAACCGTCCGGTTCGCCGACGGAGTGTCGACGCTGCGGCGGGAGGGTGTGTCGCGGTTCCTGGAAGTTGGGCCGGACGCGGTGCTCGCCGCCCTCGTCGAGGACGGCATCGCGGTCGCGCGCAAGGACCGCGACGAGGCCGAGACGCTCCTCGGGGCCGTCGCGCGGGCCTACACCCGTGGCTGGGCGCCCGACTGGACGCGCGTGTTCGGTCAGGCCGCCGTGGTTGAGCTGCCGACCTATCCGTTCCAGCGGGAGCGGTACTGGCTCGACAGCTACCGCCGGGCCGTCACCCCCACCGGCGGCTGGTCCTACCGGGAGGAGTGGCGACCCGCACCGACCGGCAGCGACCGGATCGCCGGGCGCTGGCTCGTCGTCGGCGGCCCCGCCCTCGCCGAGGCGCTCGCCGGCGGCCGCGCCAACCCCGTCCTCGTCGCACCCACCACCGACCGCGCCCTGCTGGCCGAGCGGCTGCGGGCCGCGGCCGGCTCCGGGGCCGCCGGCGTTGCCGGTGTCGTGGCCGAGCCGGCCGCCGCGCTCGACGCGCTCGTGCTGCTGCAGGCCTTGGGTGACGCCGGCATCACGGCGCCGTTGTGGTACGTCACCACCGCGGCCGTCGCCGACGGTACCGTCGCCGACCCGCTGCGGGCCGCGGTCTGGGGGCTCGGCCGGGTCGCCGCCCTCGAGCACCCGGACCGCTGGGGCGGCCTCGTCGACCTGCCCACCGCCGCCGGCCCGGCCGACCGGGCCGCGTTGCGGGCCGTCCTCGGCGGCGCGTTCGGCCACGAGGACCAGTTCGCCGTCCGGGCTGGCCAGGTCCGCGTCCGGCGCCTCGTCCGGGTTCCCGCCGCGGGTACCGCACCGGTGTGGCGCCCGCGCGGCGTCGCGCTCGTCACCGGCGGCACCACCGGCCTCGGCGCCCAGACCGCCCGCTGGCTGGCCGCACAGGGCGCCGGCCACCTCGTGCTGGTCAGCCGCCGCGGCATCGACACACCCGGGGCCGAGGCGCTCCGCGACGAGCTGACCGCCCTCGGGGCCGGCGTCACCGTCGCCCAGTGCGACGTCGCCGACCTGGCCGCGCTCGCCGCGCTGGTCGCCGTCGTCGAGGCCGAGCACGGCCCCGTCCGCACCGTCGTGCACGCGGCCGGCGTCGGCGTGCTCGGCCGGATCGCCGACGCCACCGCCGACGACCTCGAGGAGGCGTTCGCCGCCAAGGTGGACGGCGCGCTGAACCTCGACGCCGCGTTCGACTGCGACACCGTGGACCGGTTCGTGCTCTACGCCTCCGTCGCCGGGGTCTGGGGCAGCGGCGACCACGCCGCGTACGCCGCGGCCAACGCCTGCCTCGACGCCATCGCCGCCGCCCGCCGCGCCCGCGGCCTCGCCGGCACCTCGGTCGCCTGGGGCATGTGGAGCCCGCAGAGCGGGGGCATGACGCGCGGCGGCATCACCCGCACCGGCATCGGCGCCGCCAACTGGCACGGCATCACGCCCATGGCGACCGCCCCGGCGCTGGAGGCCCTGCATCAGGCCCTCGACCGCAACGACACCACGGTCGCCGTCGCCGACGTCGACTGGCCGCGGTTCCTGCGGCTGTTCGCCGCCGCCCGGCCGCGGCCGCTGTTCGCCGACCTGGCCGAGGTACCCCCGCCGCCTGCTCTGCCAGCAGCCGAGCGCCCGGCCGACACGCTCGAGCTCGTCCGGGCCGCCGCCGCCGCCGCGCTCGGCCACACCGACGCCGCCGCGGTCGACGACCACCGCCCGCTGCGCGACCTCGGCGTCGACTCCCTCGCCGCCGTGGAGCTGCGCGACGCCCTCGTGGCCGCCACCGGGCTCGCCCTGCCCTCGACGGTCATCTTCGACCACCCGACGGTCGCCGCGCTCGCCGCGCACCTCGACGACCGGCTCGGCCCGGCCGAAGCGACAAGCATCGGCGGGGGCGCGGCACCGGCCGGCGAGCACGACGGGGAGCCGATCGCGATCGTGGGCATGAGCTGCCGGTTCCCCGGTGGCGTGGAGACCACCGCGGACCTGTGGGCGCTGCTGCTGGAGGAGCGCGACGCCATCGGCCCGCTGCCCGGCGACCGCGGCTGGGACGTCGACGGCCTCTTCGACCCCGACCCGGACCGGGCCGGGCGCAGCTACGTGCGCGCGGGTGGCTTCCTGGCCGGCGCCACCCGGTTCGACCCGCAGCTGTTCGGCATCTCGCCCCGCGAGGCGGTCGCGATGGACCCGCAGCAGCGGCTGCTGCTCGAGGTCGCCTGGGAGGCGTTCGAGGCGGCCGGCATCGGGCACGGCACGCTGCGCGGCACCCGCTCCGGCGTCTTCGTCGGCGCGGCCGGCGGCGACTACGGCACCCGCCTGGCCCAGGTCCCCGACGGTGTCGAGGGCCACCTCATCATCGGCACCGAGAGCAGCGTCGCGTCCGGGCGCATCGCCTACACGTTCGGCCTCGAGGGGCCCGCGGTCACGATCGACACCGCGTGCTCGTCGGGGATGGTCGCGGTACACCTGGCGGCGCAGGCCCTCCGGCGCGGCGAGTGCGACCTGTCGCTGGCCGGTGGGGTCGCGGTGATGTCATCCCCGGCCGCCCTCATCGGGTTCAGCCGCCAGCGGGGCCTGGCCGCCGACGGGCGCTGCAAGGCGTTCTCCGAACGGGCCGACGGCATGGGCCTGGCCGAGGGCGCCGGCATGCTCGTCCTGGAGCGGCTCAGCGACGCCCGCCGCCACGGCCACCGCGTCCTCGCGGTCGTCAAGGGCAGCGCCGTCAACCAGGACGGCGCCTCCAACGGGCTCACCGCCCCCAACGGACTGGCCCAGCAGCGGGTCATCCGCGAAGCCCTGGCCGCGGCCGGCCTGGAGCCGGGCGACGTGGACGCCGTCGAGGCCCACGGCACCGGCACCGCCCTCGGCGATCCGATCGAGGCCCACGCCCTCCTGGCCACCTACGGCCAGGGTCGCGACCCCGGCCGTCCGCTGTGGCTCGGCTCGCTCAAGTCCAACATCGGCCACACGCAGGCCGCGGCCGGCATCGGCGGCATCATCAAGACCGTCCTCGCCCTGCGCCACGGCGTCCTGCCCCGGACCCTGCACGCCGAGTCCCCGTCACCGCACGTCGACTGGCGGTCCGGGGCGGTCGAGCTGCTCACCGCGGCCCGTGCGTGGCCCGCGACCGGCCGCCCCCGCCGCGCCGCCGTCTCGTCCTTCGGCGTCAGCGGCACGAATGCCCACCTGATCCTGGAGGCCGCACAGAGCGGTGCGCCGGAGCCGGCCGCCGACGAGCCAGACGCAGCGGTGGTACCGCTCGTGCTGTCCGCGCACACCGAGGACGCCCTCCGCGCCTATGCGGGCCGGCTCGCGGTACACCTGGAGGATCTCGAGCCCGCCGACATGGCGTGGTCCCTGCACGCGACCCGCACCCCGCTCGCACACCGGGCCGCCGTCATCGGCACCGACCGTGCCGCGCTGCGGGCCGAGCTGCGCGACCTCGCCGCCGGCACCCCGGGCCCGGCCACCGTCACCGGCCTGGCCCGCCCGGCCGGCCGGATCGCGTTCGTCTTCCCCGGCCAGGGCGCACAGTGGGCCGGCATGGGCGTCGAGCTCCTGGCCACCGAGCCGGTGTTCGCCGAGCGGATCGCGGCGTGCGAGGCGGCCCTTGCCCCGCACGTCGACTGGTCGCTCACCGCCGTCCTGCGCGGCGAGCCCGGCGCCCCCGGCCTGGACCGGGTCGACGTCGTCCAGCCGGTCCTGTTCGCCGTCATGGTCGCCCTCGCCGACCTGTGGCAGGCGGCCGGCGTCACCCCCGACGTCGTCATCGGACACTCCCAGGGCGAGATCGCCGCCGCCTGCGTCGCCGGCGTGCTCAGCCTCGACGACGCCGCCCGGGTCGTTGCCCTGCGCAGCCGGGCACTGGTCGCGATCGCCGGGCGCGGCGGCATGATGTCCGTCGCCGTACCGCGCGAACGGGCCGAGGAGCGCCTGGCCGCCTGGTCCGGCCGCCTGGGCGTCGCCGCGGTGAACGGGGTCGCCTCGGTCGTGGTCTCCGGCGACGTCGACGCCCTCGACGAGCTCGCCGCCGCCTGCGCCGCGGACGGGGTGCGGACCCGCCGGGTCGACGTGGACTACGCCTCCCACGGCACGCACGTCGAGGAGCTGCACGACCGGCTGCTGGAGCTGCTCGCCCCGGTCCGCCCCGGCCCGGCCGCGATCGAGTTCCGCTCGACCGTCGGCACCGCCACGGCCGACATCGCGCTGGGCGGGGCCGAGTACTGGTACCGCAACCTGCGCCACACCGTCGAGTTCGGCCCCGCCGTGGCCGCCCTGACCGCCGCCGGCGTCGGCACGTTCGTCGAGATCAGCGCCCACCCGGTGCTGGTGCCGGCGATCGAGGAGACCATCGAGGCCGAGTCCGCCGCCGCCGTGGCCACGGGGTCGCTGCGCCGCGACGACGGCGGCCGCGCCCGCTGGCTGACCGCCCTCGCCGCGCTGCACGTGACCGGCGCCCCGATCGCCTGGGAGCGGGTCCTCGGCCCGGCCCGCCCGATCGTCGACCTGCCGCTGTACCCCTTCCAGCGCAGCCGCTTCTGGCTCGAATCCGCCGCCGCCCCGTCCGGCACCGCCGCCGACGCCCGGTTCTGGGAGCTGGTCGAGGGCCAGAACCTCGGTGCGCTGGCCGCCGGTCTTGAGGTCGCGCCGGAGGCCGTCGAAGCGCTCCTGCCGGCCCTGTCCGCGTGGCGTCGCACCGAGACCCGCCGGATCGAGCTCGACACCTGGCGCTACCGGGTCCGCTGGCAACCGCTGACCGACCCGGCCCCGGCCGCCCGTCCGGGCCGCTGGCTGGCCGTCACGCCCGCCTCCGGCCCGGCCGCCGAGGGGGTCCTCGCCCACCTCGCCGCGGCCGGTGTCCGCCTCGACATCGTCACCGTCCCCGCTGACGCCGACCGCGCGGCCATCGCCACCCACCTGCGGGCCGCCCTCGACGCCCCCGAGCCCCCGGCCCGCGTCCTGTCCCTGCTCCCCGCCACCATCGGGTTGATACAGGCCCTCGGCGATGTCGGCTGCCAGGCTCCGCTGTGGTGCGTCACCCGCGGCGCGGTCTCCGTCGGTGCCGGTGACCCGCTGCCCAACCCGGACCAGGCGATGGTCTGGGGCCTCGGCCGGATCGCCGCCCTGGAGCACCCGGACCGCTGGGGCGGCCTCGCCGACCTGCCGGTCGAGTGCTCGGCCCGGGACGCCGAGCGCCTCGCCGCCGTGGTCGCCGGCCTCGACGGTGAGGACCAGGTCGCGATCCGTTCGTCAGGCATCCACGCCCGCCGGCTCATCCGCGCCGGTGCCGCTGCGACCGGCGGGCGGCGGTGGCGGCCCGACGGCACCGTCCTCATCACCGGCGGCACCGGCGGCATCGCCGCCCACCTGGCTCGCCGTCTCGCCGCCGAGGGCGCCGAACACCTCGTGCTGGCCGGCCGGCGCGGACCCGACGCCCCCGGCGCCCAGGACCTGGCCCGCGAGCTCGCCGGAGCCGGCTGCACGGTCACCCTCGCCGCCGTCGACGTGCACGACCGCGACGCCCTCGCCGCGCTCCTCGCGAGCATCCCGGCGGACCGGCCCCTGCGCGCCGTCTTCCACGCCGCGGCCGTCCTCGACGACGGTGTCATCGACGGCCTGGACGCGGACCGCGCCGCCGCCGTCGCCGCACCCAAGGCCGGCGGCGCCCGCCACCTCGACGAGCTGACCCGCGATCTCGACCTGACCGCGTTCGTGCTGTTCTCCTCGCTCGGCGGCGTCCTCGGCGGCCCCGGCCAGGGCAGCTATGCGGCCGCGAACAGCTACCTCGACGCGCTCGCCCAGCATCGCCGCGACGCCGGCCGGGTCGCCACCTCGGTCGCCTGGGGCGTATGGGCCGGTGGCGGCCTCGCCGGCGGGGAGGTGGGGGAGCGGGCCCGGCGCACCGGCATGCTCCCGATGGACCCGGACCGCGCCCTGGACCTGCTCCTGCGCGCGCTCGACGACGACGAGACGACGATCGCCGTCGCCGCCGTCGACTGGGAGCGGTACGCGCCCGTGTTCACCGCGACCCGCCCGAGCCCGGCCCTGCGCGATCTGCCCGAGGCGGCCCCGGCCGTGACCGGCGCACCGGACGGCGGGGACGGTGCCGTGCCGCTGGCCCGCGAGCTGGCCGCGCTGCCCCCGGCCGACCGCGAGCCGCGGGTCACGCACCTGGTCCGGCAGGTCGCCGCGGCCGTCCTCGGCTTCGCCGACCCCGAGGCCCTTGACACCACCCGCGCCTTCCGGGAACTCGGCTTCGACTCCCTCACCGCGGTCGAGCTGCGCAACCGGCTCGGCGCCGCCACCGGGCTGCGACTGCCGGTGACCCTCGTCTTCGACCACCCGACCGTCGCCGTCCTGACCCGCCACCTGCTCGGCGAGCTCGGCGTCGCCCAGGACACGTCCACCGGGGTCGCCCCGGCCGGGCCGGTCGCCACCGGTTCGGCCGACGACCCGGTGGCGATCGTGGCCATGAGCTGCCGCCTGCCCGGCGGCGTGCGCGGCCCCGACGACCTGTGGCGGCTGCTCGCCGAGGAGGTCGACGCGGTCGGCCCGTTCCCGGCCGACCGGGGCTGGGACCTCGACCGGCTCTACCACCCCGACCCCGAACACGCCGGCACCTTCTACACCCGCGAGGGCGGCTTCCTCTACGACGCCGCCGAGTTCGACCCCCAGTTCTTCGGCATCTCCCCGCGCGAGGCCCTCGCGATGGACCCGCAGCAGCGGCTGCTCCTCGAGACGGCCTGGGAGGCGTTCGAACGGGCCGGGATCGACCCCGAGACCGCCCGCGGCAGCCGCACCGGCGTCTTCGTCGGCTCGAACTACCACGACTACGTGTGCCGCCTCCACGACGCCCCCGAGGGCTTCGAGGGCCAGCTCGCCCTCGGCAGTGCCGGCAGCGTCGCATCCGGGCGCATTGCCTACCTCTTCGGCCTCGAAGGCCCGGCCCTGACCGTCGACACCGCCTGCTCGTCGTCGCTGGTCGCCCTGCACCTGGCCATCCAGTCGCTGCAGCGTGGCGACTGCAACCTGGCCCTGGCCGGCGGGGTCACCGTCATCTCGTCCACCGACACGTTCGTCGAGTTCAGCCGCCAGCGGGCGCTCGCGCCGGACGGCCGCTGCAAGGCGTTCTCCGACAGCGCCGACGGCGCCGGCTGGTCCGAGGGCGTGGCGCTGCTCCTGGTCGAACGCCTCTGCGACGCCCGCCGCCGCGGCCACCCGGTCCTCGCCGTGGTCAAGGGCAGCGCGGTCAACCAGGACGGCGCCTCGAACGGCCTCACCGCCCCCAACGGCCCCGCGCAGCAGCGGGTCATCCGGGCCGCCCTCGCCGACGCCGGCCTCGAACCGTCCGATGTGGACGCCGTCGAGGCACACGGGACGGGCACCGCGCTCGGCGACCCGATCGAGGCGCAGGCGCTGCTGGCCACCTACGGCCAGGACCGTTCGGAGCCGCTGTGGCTCGGCTCGCTCAAGTCCAACATCGGCCACACCCAGGCCGCCTCCGGCGTGGCCGGCCTGATGAAGATGGTCCTGGCCCTGCGGGCGGGCACCCTGCCCCGCACACTGCACATCACCGAGCCCTCCACCCGCATCGACTGGACGGCCGGCGCGGTCGAGCTGCTCACCTCGGCCCGGCCGTGGCCGGCCGGCGACCGTCCGCGCCGGGCGGGCGTGTCGTCGTTCGGCATCTCCGGCACCAACGCCCACGTCATCATCGAGGAGCCGGCCCCGGTCCCGCCCGCGCCGCGCACCCCGGCGGTGCTGCCCGTGGTGCCGCTGCCGGTTTCGGCGCGGTCCGCCGGTGCGTTGGAGGCGCAGCTGGCGTGGCTGGACGGTGTGGATGCGGGCGGGGTGGATCTCGGGTTCTCGCTCGCCACGACGCGCGCGCAGTTCGAGCATCGGGCCGTGCGGCTGGGTTCCGCGGTGGTGCGCGGGCAGGTTCGCGAGGGTCGTTCCGCTCTGCTGTTCACCGGTCAGGGTGCGCAGCGGGCCGATATGGGGCAGCGGCTCTACGCCGCGTTCCCGGTGTTCGCGGAGAGTTACGATTCGGTGTGCGACCGGATCGAGGGTCTCCGTGAAGCGGTGGACCTCGACCAGACACAGTGGACACAGCCGGCCTTGTTCGCGTTCGAGGTAGCCGTTTTCCGTCTGCTGGAGTCGTGGGGTCTGACCCCCGACTTCCTGCTCGGGCATTCGATCGGAGAGTTGGCCGCGGCACATGTCGCGGGTGTGTGGGATCTTGACGGCGCATGCCGGATCGTCGAGGCCCGGGGTCGGTTGATGCAGGCGCTGCCCGCCGGTGGGCAGATGGTCGCGGTGCAGGCCGACGAGGCGACCGCGCGGGCGGCGCTGCGGGACGGCGCATCGATCGCGGCCGTCAACGGGCCGGACTCTGTGGTGCTGTCCGGTGACGTTGCGGCGGTCGATGCGGTGGTGGCGGCGCTGGGTGTGCGGTCACGGCGGCTCAACGTGTCGCACGCGTTCCACTCCGCGCACATGGACGGCATGTTGGAGCAGTTCCGGGCCGTGGTCGCCGCGGTGCCGGCGCGGGCTCCCTCGATTCCGGTGGTGTCCAACGTGACCGGGGATCTGCGTGCCGACTTCACGGACCCGCAGTACTGGGTGCGGCAGGTCCGGGAAACCGTCCGGTTCTTCGACGGGGTGTCGACACTGCGGCGGGCCGGGGTCGGCCGGTTCCTGGAACTCGGGCCGGACGGGGTGCTCGCGGCCCTGGTCGAGGACGGCATCGCGGTCGCGCGCCGGGACCGCGACGAGGCCGAGACGCTCATGGCGGCGCTCGCGCGGGCCCATGTGCTCGGGTGGTCGCCGGACTGGGCCAAGGTGTTCCGGGCGGCGGCCGTGGTCGAGCTGCCGACCTACCCGTTCCAGCGGCAGCGGTACTGGCTCGACGCGGCGCCCGCGCCCGCCGACCCGGCCGGGCTCGGTCTGGCCCCGGCCGGGCACCCGCTGCTCGGCGCGGCCGTGCCGCTCGCCGGCTCCGACGGGTACCTGTTCACCAACCGGCTCTCGGTCGCCGACCAGCCGTGGCTGGCCGACCACCGGGTCATGGACACCGTGATCCTGCCCGGGACGGCGATGGTCGAGCTGGCCCTCCGCGCCGGTGAGGCCGTCGGCTGCGAACGGCTCGACGAGCTGACCCTGCGGGCGCCGCTGGTGCTGCCGGAGGCCGGGGCGGTACAGCTGCAGCTGACCGTCGGCGCGGCCGACGAGTTCGGCACCCGGTCCGTGCAGATCCACACCCGCGGCTCGGGCGCCGCCGACGAGACCTGGACCGCACACGCCACCGGGCGGCTCGGCACCGGCCGCTCCTGGGACGCGCCCGACCTCACCGCCTGGCCGCCGCCCGGAGCCGAGCCGGTCCCGGCCGACGACCTCTACGAGCGGCTCGACGCCGCCGGGTTCGCCTACGGGCCCGCGTTCCGCGGGCTGCGGCGGGTGTGGCGGCTCGACGGCGCCGTCTACGCCGAGGTCGCGCTGGACACCGCGGAGCGGGCCACGGCCGGGAAGTACCTGCTGCACCCGGCGCTGCTCGACGCCGCACTGCACACCCTCGCCTTCGCCGACGGCATCGCCGGGCGCGGGGTCCTGCCGTTCTCGTTCGAGGGCGTCACGCTGGACGCGACCGGCGCCGCCGCGCTCCGCGTCCGGCTCACCCCCGCCGGTCCGGACACGGTCGCGGTCGACCTCGCCGACCACACCGGCCGGCCCGTCGCCGGCGTGCGCTCGCTGGTCCTGCGGCCCGTCACCGCCGAGCAGATCAAAGCGGCCCGGTCGCCGTACCACGACTCGCTCTTCCGCGTCGACATGGTCATGGCCCCGGTCGCCCCCGCACCCGAGCGGGAGCAGCGGCGCTGGGCGGTGCTCGGCATCCAGAGCGTCAAGCTGATCAAGGCGCTGGGCGCGACCGGCACCGCGGTGGAGGCATACCCGGACCTGGCCGCGCTCACCGACGCCGTCGCCGCGGGCGCGCCCGTGCCCGACCGGGTCATCGTCTCCTGCGCCGAGCCGCCGGCCGGTGACGACCTGCGGACCCGGGTGCGCGGTGCCACCTACTGGGCGCTCGACCTGGTCCAGTCCTGGCTCGCCGAGGACCGCTTCGCCGGGTCGCGCCTGGTGTTCGTCACCTACAGCACCGCCGGCGGCGACACCGCCGAAGACCTGGCCTGGGCGCCGGTGTGGGGCCTGGTCCGCTCGGCCCTGACCGAGAATCCGGACCGCTTCGTGCTCCTGGACATCGACAACCGCGACGTCTCCTACGCCGCCCTGCCGGCCGCGCTGCTCTGCGGGGAGGGCAACGTCGCCGTGCGGGTCGGCGCCGTCCACGTGCCGCGGCTCGCCCGGGTCGCGGTCACACCCGGTGCCCGGCCCTCGGCGGTGTGGAACCCGGAGGGGACCGTGCTCGTCACCGGCGGCACCGGCGACCTCGGTGGCCTCATCGCCCGCCACCTCGTCGCCGAGCACGGCGTCCGGCACCTGATCCTCACCAGCCGGCGCGGCCTGGCCGCCGAGGGCGCCGCGGAGCTGCGGGCCGAGCTGATCGCGGCCGGGGCCGACGTCGCCGTCGCCGAATGCGACGTCGCCGACCGGGCGGCGCTGGCCGACCTGCTCGCCACGGTCCCGGCCGAGCACCCGCTGACCGGTGTGGTCCACACCGCCGGGGTCGTCGACGACGGGGTCGTGTCCGCCCTGACCCGCGACCAGATCGACACCGTCCTGCGCCCGAAGGTCGACGCCGCGCTCAACCTCGACGAGCTCACCCGCGACCACCCGCTGTCCGCGTTCGTCCTGTTCTCCTCGATGGCGGGGACGTTCGGCGGCACCGGCCAGGCCAACTACGCGGCCGCCAACACCTTCCTCGACGCCCTGGCCCACCAGCGCCGCGCCGCCGGCCGGCCCGCCCTGTCGCTGGCCTGGGGCCTGTGGGAGCCGGGCAGCGGGATGACGGCCAAGCTCGGCCAGGACGACCTGCGCCGGATGGCCCGCGGTGGCCTCGCCCCGCTCTCGCACGCCGAGGGCCTCGCCCTGTTCGACCTCGCCTGCGTCGTCGACGAGGCCGTCCTGGTCCCGGCCCGGCTCGTCGTCGACGCCATCCGGGCCGCGGCCGGCACCGAGGCCGTCCCGGCGATCATGCGCGGGCTCGTCGGCCGCCCGGCCCGGCACGCCGTCACCGCGCCGGCCGAGCCGGCCGCGCCGCAGCAGACGCTCACCGCCCGGCTCGGCGAGCTCAGCCCGGCCGAACGGCAGCGGGCCGTGCGGGAGCTCGTCCGCGCCGAGGCCGCCGTTGTGCTCGGCTACCCCGGCCCGGCCGCCGTCGAACCCGCCCGCGGCTTCCTCGACCTCGGCTTCGACTCGCTCACCGCCCTCGAACTGCGTAACCGGCTCAGTACCGCGACCGGGCTGCGGCTGCCGGCCACCCTGCTCTTCGACTACCCGAGCCCCGACGCCATGGCCGCGCACCTGCTCGGCCAGCTCGCCCCCGACGACACCGGCGCCGCCCTCGCGGTCCTCGACGAGCTGGAGGCCAGTCTCCAGGGCGCCGAGGACGAGCTCCGCGACCGGATCGCGCTGCGACTCGAAGACCTGCTGGCCGCCCTCGGCCCGCGCACCGGGGTCCCGGCCCGCACCGTCGCCGACCGGCTCGGCCGGGCCAGCGACGACGACCTGTTCGCGTTCATCGACAACGACCTCGGTCTGTCGTAACGCCGCTCCCCAGAAAGGGCACGATCACCGATGCACGAAGACAAGCTCCGCGAGTACCTCCGGCGCGTCACGGTTGATCTGCACAGCACCCGGGAGCGGCTCGGCGAACTGGAGCGCCAGGACCGCGAGCCGATCGCGATCGTGGCCATGAGCTGCCGGTACCCCGGCGGTGTCGACACACCCGAGGACCTCTGGCGGCTGCTGGACGAGGGCCGCGACGCCGTCGGGGCGTTCCCGGACAACCGCGGCTGGGACCTGGAGCACCTGTTCCACCCCGACCCCGACCACCGCGGCACCTCCTACGGCCGGGAGGGTGGCTTCCTCCACGACGCCGACCGGTTCGACCCGGCCCCGTTCGGCATCTCCCCGCGCGAGGCGCTGGGCATGGACCCGCAGCAGCGGCTGCTGCTGGAGACCGCCTGGGAGGCGTTCGAGCGGGCCGGGATCGACGCGGCCACCCTCAAGGGCAGCCGCACCGGCGTCTTCGTCGGCATCATGTACAACGACTACGGCGCCCGCCTGCGCGAGATCCCCGAGGGCCTGGAGGGGTACGTCGGCAACGGCAGCTCCCCGTCGATCGCCTCCGGCCGGATCGCCTACACCTTCGGCCTGGAGGGCCCGGCGATCACCGTCGACACCGCCTGCTCGTCCTCACTCGTCGCCCTGCACCTGGCCGCCACCGCGCTGCGCCGGGGCGAGTGCACCCTCGCCCTGGCCGGCGGGGCCACCGTCATGTCCACCCCGAACACGTTCATCGGCTTCAGCCGCCAGCGCGGCCTCTCACCGCGGGGCCGCTGCCAGTCCTTCTCCGAGTCCGCCGACGGCACCGGCTGGGGCGAGGGCGCCGGCCTGCTGCTCGTCGAACGGCTCGGCGACGCCCAGCGCCTCGGCCATCCGATCCTCGGCATCCTGCGCGGCTCGGCCGTCAACCAGGACGGCGCCTCCAGCGGCCTGACCGCCCCCAACGGCCCGTCGCAGCACCGGGTCATCACCGCCGCCCTCGACGCCGCCGGGCTCAAACCGTCCGACGTCGACGCCGTCGAGGCCCACGGCACCGGGACCACCCTCGGCGACCCCATCGAGGCCCAGGCCCTCATCGCCGCCTACGGGCCCGGTCGCCCGGCCGGCCGCCCGCTCCGGCTGGGGTCGGTGAAGTCGAACCTGGCCCACACCCAGGCCGCCGCCGGTGTCGCCGGCATCATGAAGATCCTGCTGGCCCTGCGGCACGAACGCCTGCCGCGGACCCTGCACGTCACCGAGCCGTCGACCCACGTGGACTGGTCCGGTGGCGCCGTCGAGCTGCTCACCGCGGCCCGTCCGTGGCCGGCCGGTGAGCGCCCGCGCCGGGCGGGTGTGTCGTCGTTCGGCGTCTCCGGCACCAACGCCCACGTCATCATCGAGGAGCCGCCGGCGCCCGCCCTCGACGAGGACCCGGCGCCGGCCGCATGGACCCCGCCGCTGGTGCCGCTGCTCGTCTCCGGCCGGACCGCCGCGACCGTTCCGGCGCAGGCCGCCCGGCTCCGCCCGGCCCTCGACGCGGAACCCTTGGATGTCGCCTACACCGCGGCCGCGGCCCGCACCACCCTCGACCACCGGGCCGTCGTCCTCGGCGCCGACCGGGCCGCCCTCCGCGCCGGCCTCGACGCCCTGACCGCTGGGGAGCCCGCCTCGAACGTGGTCCGCGGCGCCACCGTGCCCGGCGGCAACGCGATGCTGTTCACCGGCCAGGGCGCCCAGCGGGCCGGGATGGGCCGCCGCCTGTACGCGGCGTTTCCGGCCTTCGCCTCGTCGTACGACGCCATCTGCGAGCGGATCGGGGGCCTGCTCGACGCGGTCGACCTGGATCAGACGAGGTGGACGCAGCCCGCGTTGTTCGCATTCGAGGTGTCGGTCTACCGGCTGCTGGAGTCGTGGGGTCTGACGCCGGACCTGCTGCTGGGTCACTCGATCGGTGAGCTGGCGGCGGCGCATGTCGCCGGGGTGTGGGACCTCGACGGCGCGTGCCGGATCGTCGCGGCGCGGGGCCGCTTGATGCAGGCGCTGCCCGCGGGCGGCCAGATGACCGCCGTGCGGGCCGACGAGGCGACCGTGCGGGCGGCGTTGGTCGAGAGTACTGAGATCGCGGCGGTGAACGGGCCGGACGCGGTGGTGCTGTCGGGCGATGCCGAGGCGGTCGCGGCGGTTGCGGCGGCGCTGGGGGTGAAGGCGCGGCGGTTGAACGTGTCGCATGCGTTCCACTCGGCGCACATGGACGGGATGCTGGAGGAGTTCCGGGCGGTGGTGGCGTCGGTGCCGGCGCGGGCACCCTCGATCCCGGTCGTGTCCAACGTGACCGGGGACCTGGGTGCGGACTTCACCGATCCGGACTACTGGGTGCGGCAGGTGCGGGAGACCGTCCGGTTCCTCGACGGGGTGTCGACGCTTCGGCGGCAAGGGGTGTCACGGTTCCTCGAAGTCGGACCGGACGCGGTGCTCGCCGCGCTCGTCGACGACGGGATCGCGGTCGCGCGCAAGGATCGGGACGAGGCCGAGACGCTGCTGACGGCCGTCGCGCGGGTCCACGTCACCGGATGGTCGCCAGACTGGTCCCGGCTGCTGCCGGGCCGTCGCGTCGTGCCGCTGCCCACCTACGCGTTCCAGCGTGAGCGGTTCTGGCTCGACGATCCGGCCCGCCCCGGCGACCCGGCCGCGGTCGGCCTGCAGGCGGTCGAGCACCCGCTGCTCGGCGCCGCGCTCGGCCTGGCCGAGGCCGGCGGACATGTGCTCACCGGCCGGCTGCGGCCGCGCGAGCACGCCTGGATCGCCGACCACGTGGCCTTCGGCCGGCCGCTGCTGCCGGCCACCGCCCTGCTCGACCTCGTCCTGCGCGCCGCCGACACCCTCGGCCGGCCCGGAGTGGCCGAGCTCGTCATCGAAGCCCCGGTGACGCTGCCCGGCCCGGAGGCGCTCGTCCTCCAGCTCGTCGTCGGCCCGGAAGCCGAGGGGCACCCCTTCACCCTCTACGCGCGGCCCGAGGACGGTGCGACGCCCTGGACCCGCCACGCGACCGGCCGCCTGGGTGCGCCGCCGGCCCCGGCTCCGTGGACCGAATGGCCCCCGGCCGGGGCGGTGCCGGTACCGGTGGACGGGCTCTACGACGACCTGCGCGCCGCCGGGCTCGACTACGGGCCGGCGTTCCAGGGCGTGCGGGCCCTCCACCGCCGCGGCGACGAGGTGTTCGCCGAGGTCGCGCTGCCCGAGTCCGAGCATCCGGCCGCGAGCCGGTTCGGGCTGCATCCGGCGTTGCTCGACGCCGCCCTGCACGGCCTGCGGTACGCCGGTGGCGAGGGCACCGGGCTGCCGTTCGCGTTCCGCGGGGTCCAGCTGCACGCGACCGGGGCCACGGCGCTGCGGGTCCGGCTCCGGCTGCGGGGCGGCACCGCGGTCGTCGACGGTGCCGACCTCGACGGCCGCCCCGTCGTCACCGTGGACGGCCTCGACCTGCGCCCGGTGACGGCCGCGCAGCTGACCGCCCGGGACGCGCTCTACCGCGTCGACCTCGTGCCCGTCGCCGCCACCGGCCCGGCCGCCGCGAACTGGGTGCGGCACCCGATCACCGGCGGCGACATCACCACCGCCGCGGCCGCGGCCCTCGAGGCCATCCAGCGGCACCTCGCCGAACCCGGGTCCACCGATCCGCTGGCCTTCATCCTGGCCGATGACCGCCCGGCCGCGGCGGCGGTCGCGGGTCTCGTGCGCTCCGCCCAGGCCGAGCACCCCGGCCGGTTCGCCGTCGTCACCACCGGCACCGATGCCGGCGTGGACGACGTCACGCGCGCGCTGGACAGCGGCGAACCGGACACGGTTGTCGGCGGTGACGGCACGGTCCGCGCACCCCGCCTCGTCCGAGCGGTAGCCGTCGACGGCGCCGCCGGGCCGGTCGCCACCTGGGACGCCGAAGGGACCGTCCTCATCACCGGCGGTCTCGGCGGCCTCGGGGCCCGCGTGGCCCGGCACCTGGTAACCGTCCACGGCGTGCGGCACCTCCTGCTCACCGGGCGCCGCGGGCTCGGCGCCGAGGGTGCGGCCGGGCTGCGGGCCGAGCTCGAGGCCCTCGGCGCCGACGTCACGGTCGCCGCCTGCGACGTCGCGGACCGCGACGCCCTGGCCGCGCTCATCGCCGACATCGCGGACGAGCACCCGTTGCGCGGGGTCGTGCACGCGGCCGGGGTCGTCGACGACGGTACCCTCGCCGATCTCACTGCGGACCGGGTCGCCGCCGTGCTGCGCCCCAAGGCCGTCGGTGCGCTGCTGCTGGACGAGCTCACCCGGGACCTGGACCTGACCGCGTTCGTGCTGTTCTCGTCGTTGGCGGGCACGGTCGGCGCGGCCGGGCAGGGCGGATACGCGGCGGCGAACAGCGCCCTCGATGCCCTGGCTCGGCAGCGCCTCGCGGCGGGGCGGCCGGCGCTGTCGCTGGCCTGGGGGCTGTGGGAGGAGCCGAGCGGGATCACGGCCGGGCTGGATCCCGCCGACCGGGAGCGGATGGCCCGTCACGGGGTGGTGCCGCTGCCGACCGCGGACGCGCTCGCGCTGTTCGATGCCGCGTGTGCCGGGGCGGACCCGGTCGTCGTGCCGGCCCGGCTGCGCCTGGACGCGCTGCGGGACGGCGGGACGGTTCCCGCCGTGCTGCGCGGCCTGGTCACGGGCGGCCGGTCCCGGGGCTCGGGCGCGGCCGCGGCGGCCGGCACCCTCGCCGGGCGGCTGCGCGCCCTTGCCGCCGGCGAGCGCGACGCCGAGCTGCTGCGGCTCGTGCGCGCGGAGGCCGCGGCCGTCCTCGGGCATGCCGCCGGGGGTGACGTCGACCCGCACCGCGGGTTCCTCGAGGCGGGGTTCGACTCGCTGACCGCGCTCGAACTGCGCAACCGGCTGGCCGCGGCCACCGGTCTGACGCTGCCGGCCACCGTCGTGTTCGACCAGCCCAACGCCGCCGCGATGGCCCGGCACCTGCTGGGCGAGCTGGAGCTGGTGGACAGACCCGCCGAGCCCTCAGCAGTGTCGGCGGCGCCGGACGAGCCGGTCGCGATCGTGGCCATGAGCTGCCGATACCCGGGCGGGGTGCGCTCACCCGAGGATCTGTGGCGGCTGCTCGCCGACGGTGCCGACGCCATCGGTCCGTTCCCGGTCGACCGCGGCTGGGACCTGGAGCGGCTGTACCACCCGGACCCGGACCACCGCGGCACCAGCCACGCCCGGGCGGGCGGGTTCCTCCACGACGCCGCCGACTTCGACGCGGAGCTGTTCGGCATCTCGCCGCGTGAGGCCCTCGCCACCGATCCACAGCAGCGGCTGCTGCTCGAGTCGTCGTGGGAGCTGCTGGAGCGGGCCGGGCTCGACCCGGGTGCCTTGCGCGGCAGCCCGACCGGTGTGTTCGTCGGCCTCATGTACAACGACTACGCGTCGCGGCTGCACGAGGTGCCCGACGAGCTGGAGGGCCACGTCGGCACCGGCTCCGCCCCGAGCGTCGCCTCCGGCCGGCTCGCCTACACCTTCGGCTTCGAAGGCCCCGCCGTCACCGTCGACACCGCCTGCTCGTCGTCGCTCGTCGCGCTGCACCTGGCCGCACAGGCCCTGCGCCGCGGTGAGTGCACCCTCGCCGTCGCCGGCGGTGCCACGGTCATGTCGACGCCCGGCACGTTCATCGGCTTCAGCCGCCAGCGGGGCCTGGCTCCCGACGGGCGTTGCAAGGCATTCTCCGACGACGCCGACGGTACCGGCTGGGGCGAAGGCGTCGGCCTGCTGCTCCTGGAGCGGCTCAGCGACGCCCGGCGCCATGGCCATCCCGTGCTCGCGCTGGTGACCGGCAGCGCCGTCAACCAGGACGGCGCGTCGAGCAGCCTCACCGCCCCCAACGGCCCGTCCCAGCGCCGCGTCATCCGCGCCGCCCTCGCCGCCGCCGGCCTGCAGCCGACCGACGTGGACGCGGTCGAGGCCCACGGCACCGGCACCGCGCTCGGGGACCCGATCGAGGCGCAGGCGCTGCTCGGCACCTACGGCCGCGACCGGGCCAGGCCGCTGTGGCTCGGCTCCGTCAAGTCGAATCTGGGCCACACCCAGGCCGCCTCGGGTGTCGCCGGCATCATCAAGATGGTCCTCGCCCTGCGCCACGAGACCCTGCCCAGGACGCTGCACGTGAGCGCGCCGTCGTCGCACGTGGACTGGTCGGCGGGGGCGGTCTCGCTGCTGACGTCGGCCCAGCCGTGGCCGGCCGGGCCGCGGGCGCGGCGGGCGGGTGTGTCGTCGTTCGGGATCTCCGGCACCAACGCGCACGTCATCGTCGAGGAGGCTCCGGCCTCGCCTCCGGCGCCGGTCTCGCGGGCGGCCCTGCCGGTGGTGCCGTGGCCGGTGTCGGCGCGGAGCGAGGCGGCGCTGGACGCGCTGGTGGCTCAGCTCCGGGCCGTGGACGCCGATCCGGTCGACGTCGGCTTCTCCCTGGCTACCACGCGCGCGCAGCTGGAGCGTCGGGCGGTCGTGCTGGACGGCGCGGTGGTCCGGGGTGAGGTTCGTGAGGGTCTGTCGGCGATGCTGTTCACGGGTCAGGGGGCGCAACGGGCGGATATGGGGCAGCGTCTTCACGCGGCGTTCCCGGTGTTCGCGGAGAGTTACGATGCGGTGTGTGCTCGGATCGAGGGTCTCCGGGAGGTGGTGTCCTTCGACGAGACGCGGTGGACGCAGCCGGCGTTGTTCGCGTTTGAGGTGGCCGTTTTCCGGTTGTTGGAGTCGTGGGGGCTGAAGCCTAATTTCCTGTTGGGGCATTCGATTGGGGAGTTGGCCGCGGCGCATGTCGCGGGGGTGTGGGATTTGGATGGTGCGTGCCGGATTGTGGAGGCGCGTGGTCGGTTGATGCAGGCGCTGCCCGTCGGTGGGCGGATGGTCGCGGTGCAGGCCGACGAGCAGACCGTGCGGGCGGCGTTGGTCGAGGGTGTTGAGATCGCGGCGGTGAACGGGCCGGACTCGGTGGTGCTGTCGGGTGATGCTGCGGCGGTTGCGCTGGTTGTGGCGGCGCTTGGGGTGAAGGCGCGGCGGTTGAACGTGTCGCATGCGTTTCACTCGGCGCATATGGACGGGATGCTGGACGAGTTCCGGGCTGTGGTGGCGTCGGTGCCGGCGCGGGTGCC
This sequence comes from Dactylosporangium sp. NPDC051541, assembly GCF_044454505.1. Lineage (NCBI taxonomy): Bacteria > Bacillati > Actinomycetota > Actinomycetes > Micromonosporales > Micromonosporaceae > Dactylosporangium > Dactylosporangium sp. NPDC051541. The sequence goes on along the minus strand of NZ_JBITDU010000002.1, from coordinate 1,024,762 downwards.
CGCGATTCCGGTTGTGTCCAATGTGACCGGGGATCTGAGTGCGGACTTCACGGACCCGGAGTACTGGGTGCGGCACGTGCGGGAGACCGTCCGGTTCGCCGACGGGGTGTCGACGCTGCGGCAGGAGGGTGTGTCGCGGTTCCTGGAAGTTGGGCCCGATGGGGTGCTCGCGGCGCTTGTCGAGGACGGCATCGCGGTCGCGCGCAAGGGCCGCGATGAGGTGGAGACGCTCATGGCCGCGGTCGCGCGGGCATATGTGCGTGGGTGGTCGCCGGACTGGGGTCGGGTGTTCGGGCGGGCGGGGCTCGTGGCGCTGCCGACCTATGCGTTCCAGCGGCGGCGGTACTGGCTTGATGCGGGGACGCCGAGTTCGGATGCCGAGTTCTGGGCGGCGGTCGAGAACCGGGCCGTGCCTGGTCTCGACGCGGCCGCGGTTGCGGCGTTGACGGGCTGGCGGGAGCGGCGGCAGGCCGACTCGGCGGTGGACGGGCTCGTCTACCGCATCGACTGGACGCCGCTGACGCTTCCCGCCGAACCGGGCTCCGGTGTGGTCGTGGAAGTGGAGGATGCCGGCGAGGCGCTGGCGGCGGTGCGCGGCGAGCCTGACGGGCCGTTGTGGTGCGTGACCCGGGGTGGTGGCGCGGACGACGTCTGGGGGTTCGGGCGGGTTGCCGCGCTCGAGTATCCGGACCGGTGGGGTGGGCTGATCGACCTGCCGCCGGAGCCGTCGGAGGCCGACCGCGAGATCCTCGCGCGGGTGGTCGGCGGGGTCGAGGACCAGGTTCGAATCCGGGACGGGGTCGCATACGGGCGGCGGCTCGTGCGGGCCACCCTGGCCGGGAGCCGGTGGCGGCCGCGCGGGACGGTGCTGGTCACCGGCGGTTCGGGCGCCCTCGGCGCACACGTTTCGCGATGGCTGGCGGACAACGGGGCCGACCGGGTCGTCGTGGCCGGTCGCCGGGGGCCCGTCGTCTGCGATGTCACCGATCGCGCGGCCGTGCACGCCCTGGTCGCGCAGGTGCGGCCGGATGCGGTGGTGCACGTTGCCGGCGTCCTGGACGACGGGGTCATCGACGGGCTGACGCCGGAGCGGTTCGCGACGGTGGCGGATGCGAAGGTGAACGGGGCCCGACACCTCGATGAGGCGACCCGCGGGCTGGAGCTGGACGCGTTCGTCCTGTTCTCCTCGTACGCGGGGGCGGTCGGGTCGGCCGGGCAGGCCAACTACGCGGCGGCGAACGCGGCCCTCGACGGGGTCGTGCGGGAGCGGCGTCGCCTGGGGCTGCCGGCGGTCGCCATCGCCTGGGGGCCCTGGGCCGGAGCCGGCATGGCGGCCGGTGCCGGGGAGCGGCAGCGGCGTGGTGGCGTCAACCCCATGCCGCCGGCCGTCGCACTGGCGGCCCTCGAACGGCTCGCCGTCGGGGCCGAGGCCGGGCCGGTCGTCGCCGACATCGACTGGGAGCGGTACGGGCCGGCGATCACGGCCGGGCGGTCCGCGCCGCTCGTCGCCGATCTCGTGCCGGCCTCCGCCCGGCGTGCGGGCGCCACACGGTTCGGCGAACTGGCGCCGGTAGAGCTGGCCGCCCGCCTCGAAGCGGTTGTCCGGGAGCAGGCGGCCGCGGTGCTCGGCCACGCCGACGGCTCGGCCATCCGGCCCGAACGCGCCTTCCGGGACCTCGGGTTCGACTCCCTCACCGCCGTCGAGTTCCGCAACGCGGTCACCGCGGCCACCGGGGTCGCGCTGCCGTCGACCGTCGTCTTCGACCACCCGACCCCGGCCGCGCTGGTCGAGCGGCTGGTGCAGGAGGTCACCGGGGCCGACGCCGGTGCCGCGGGACCGGGCGTTGCCGCGGCCGTGGACGAGCCCATCGCGATCGTCGCCATGGCGGGGCGGTTTCCGGGCGGGGTCAGTACCCCCGAAGCGTTCTGGCAGTTGCTTGTCGAGGGGCGCGACGGGCTCGCGCCGTTCCCGAGTGACCGCGGCTGGGACCTCGGTGCGCTCTTCGCCGACGATCCGGACCGGGCCGGCACGTCCTGCACCCGGGTCGGCGCGTTCCTCGACGGTGTCGCCGACTTCGACGCGGACCTGTTCGGTGTCTCGCCGCGCGAGGCGCTCGCCATGGACCCGCAGCAGCGGCTGCTGCTGGAGACGGCCTGGGAGACGTTCGAGCGGGCCGGTCTCGATCCGCGGGGGCTGCGCGGCAGTGCCACCGGGGTGTTCATCGGCAGCAACGGCCAGGACTATCCGACGATGCTCGCCGCGGCCGAGGAGAACGTCGAGGGATATCTCGGCACCGGCAACGCGGCCAGCGTGGTGTCCGGGCGCATCTCGTACACCTTCGGCCTGGAGGGTCCGGCGGTGACCGTGGACACCGCGTGCTCGGCGTCGCTGGTCGCGCTGCACCTGGCCGCCCAGTCGCTGCGCCGCGGCGAGTGCACGCTCGCCGTCGCCGGTGGCGCGACCGTCATGTCCACCCCGGGCGCGTTCGTGGAGTTCAGCCGGCAGCGAGGGCTGGCGGTCGACGGGCGGTGCAAGGCATTCTCCGACGATGCCGACGGCACCGGCTGGGGCGAAGGCGTCGGCCTGCTGCTCCTGGAGCGACTCGGCGATGCCCGCCGCCTCGGCCACCGGGTGCTCGCGCTGGTGAAGGGCAGCGCCGTCAATCAGGACGGCGCGTCGAACGGGCTCACCGCCCCGAACGGGCCGTCGCAGCAACGGGTCATCCGGGCCGCCCTCGCCGACGCCGGCCTCGAACCGTCCGATGTGGACGCGGTCGAGGCGCACGGGACGGGGACCTCGCTCGGCGACCCGATCGAGGCGCAGGCGCTGCTGGCCACCTACGGGCGGGACCGCACCGGGCCGCTGTGGCTCGGCTCCGTCAAGTCGAACATCGGCCATACCCAGGCCGCGGCCGGTGTCGCCGGCCTGATGAAGATGATCCTGGCCCTGCGGCACGAGACCCTGCCCAGGACGCTGCACGTGACCGCGCCGTCGTCGCACGTGGACTGGTCGGCGGGGGCGGTCTCGCTGCTCACCTCGGCCCGGCCGTGGCCGGTTGGGGCGAGGCCCCGGCGGGCCGGTGTGTCGTCGTTCGGGATCTCCGGGACCAACGCGCACGTCATCCTCGAGGAGGCGCCTGCTCCTGCGCCTTCGACCGTGGATCGGACCCTTGCGGCCCGGCCGGTCGCGCCGTGGCCCGTGTCGGCTCGCACCCGGGCCGGGCTCGACGCTCAGCTCGCTCAGGTCCGGGCACTGGACGCTGATCCGGTGGATGTCGGGTTCTCGCTGGCGACGACGCGGACCCACTTCGACCACCGCGCGGTGTTGCTCGACGACGCCGTGGTGCGCGGGGAGGTTCGCGATGGTCGTTCCGCGATGTTGTTCACCGGTCAGGGGGCGCAGCGTCCCGGGATGGGTCGCGGTTTGTACGCGGCGTTCCCGGTGTTCGCGGAGAGTTACGATGCGGTGTGTGATCGGATCGAGGGTCTCCGCTCGGTGGTATCCTTTGACCAGACACAGTGGACACAGCCGGCGTTGTTCGCGTTTGAGGTGGCCGTTTTTCGGTTGTTGGAGTCGTGGGGCCTTGCGCCCGATTACCTGCTAGGGCATTCGATTGGGGAGTTGGCCGCGGCGCATGTCGCGGGGGTGTGGGATTTGGATGGTGCGTGCCGGATTGTGGAGGCGCGTGGTCGGTTGATGCAGGCGCTGCCCGTCGGTGGGCAGATGGTCGCGGTGCAGGCCGACGAGCAGACCGCGCGGGCGGCGTTGGTCGAGGGTGTTGAGATCGCGGCCGTGAACGGGCCGGACGCGGTGGTGCTCTCGGGTGACGCGGATGCCGTTGCGGCGGTTGCGTCTGCGCTTGGGGTGAAGTCGCGGCGGTTGAACGTGTCGCATGCGTTTCACTCGGCGCACATGGACGGGATGCTGGACGAGTTCCGGGCCGTTGTCGCGTCGGTGCCGGCGCGGGCGCCTTCGACTCCGGTGGTGTCCAACGTGACCGGAGACTTGAGCGCTGACCTGACGGATCCGGACTACTGGGTGCGGCAGGTGCGGGAAACCGTTCGGTTTTCCGACGGGGTCTCGACACTTCGGCAGGCCGGGGTGTCGCGGTTCCTCGAAGTCGGGCCGGACGGGGTGCTGGCCGCGCTGGTCGAGGACGGAATCGCGGTGGCGCGGCGCGACCGGGACGAGGTCGAGACGCTCATGGCGGCGGTCGCGCGGGCGCATGTGACCGGGTGGTCGCCGGACTGGACGAAGGTGTTCGGGGCGGCGGCTGTGGTCGATCTGCCCACGTATCCGTTTGAGCGCACTCGGTTCTGGCCCACGGTCCGGCGGTCGGAGCGGGTCGATGCCGAGTTCTGGTCGGCGGTCGAGCGCCGGTCGGTGCCCGGGCTCGATGGTGCGGCGATCGCGGCGCTGACGGCCTGGCGGGAGCGGCGGCACGCCGCCTCCGCGGTCGACGAGCTGACCTACCGGATCGACTGGAAGCCACTGACGCTGCCGGCCGTCCCTGGCGATGGCGTGGTGGTCGAGGTTCGCGATGCGGTTGCGGCCCTCTCGGCTCTGCAACGTGAGCATGATCGGCCGTTGTGGTGTGTGACCCGCGGCGGTGGCGACGATGTATGGGGCTTCGGGCGGGTGGCCGCCCTCGAGTACCCCGATCGGTGGGGTGGGCTCGTTGACCTGCCGGCGAAACCGTCGGACGCGGATCTGGAGATCCTCGCCCGCGTCGTCGGCGGGGTCGAGGATCAGGTTCGGATTCGGGACGGGGTCGCATACGGGCGGCGGCTCGTGCGGGCCACCCCGGACGGGAGCCGGTGGCGGCCGCGGGGGACCGTGCTGGTCACCGGCGGGTCGGGGGCGCTCGGGCAGCACGTGACCCGGTGGCTGCGAGAACATGGGGCGGAGAACGTCGTCGTGGCCGGGCGCAGTAGCGAGCCGGCGTGTGACGTGTCGGATCGCGACTCCGTGTTCGCACTGGTGGAACGGGTACGGCCGGACTCGGTGGTGCACCTCGCGGGAGTCCTCGACGACGGGGTGATCGCGGGGCTGACGGCCGAGCGGATACTCGCGGTCGCGGCGGCCAAAGTCGGCGGGGCCCGCGCTCTCGATGAGGCCACCCGAGGGTTGGAGCTCGACGCGTTCGTGCTGTTCTCGTCGTTCGCGGGCGCCGTAGGATCGGCGGGCCAGGCCAACTACGCGGCCGCCAACGCGGCCCTCGACGGGGTTGTGCGGGAGCGGCGTTCCCTGGGGCTGCCGGCGGTCGCCATCGCCTGGGGGCCGTGGGCCGGGGACGGCATGGCGGCTGACGCCGGGGAGCGGCAGCGGCGCGGCGGGGTCGACCCTCTGTCGCCGGCGGTCGCGCTCGCGGCGCTCGAACGGCTCGCGGTCGGGGGTGAGGCGGGGCCGGTCGTCGCGGACGTGGACTGGGAGCGCTATGGGGCCGGGCTCACGGCCGTGCGGCCCGCTCCGCTCATCGAGGCGTTGCACCGGGCGGCCGCGCCGGACGAGGCCGGTGGGCTCCGGGCCCGGCTGGACGGGCTGCCGGCGGCCGATCAGGAGGCGCTGCTGCTCGGCCTCGTCCGCGAGCAGGCCGCGGCCGTGCTCGGACACGCCGGGGCCGGACCGGTGGCGGCCGATCGGGCCTTCCGCGACCTGGGCTTCGACTCGCTGACGGCGGTCGAGTTCCGCAACGCGCTGGCCGCTCGGACGGGGCTGGCCGTGCCCGCGACCGCGGTGTTCGACTATCCGACGCCGGCTGATCTGGCCGCTCACCTGCTCGCCGAGGTCGGCGGCGGGGGCCGGACCGAGGCCGGGGTACCGGTCCTGGCCGAACTCGACAAGCTCGAAGCGGCGATTTCGGGGATTTCCCCAGAGGATGACCTGCACGCTGCCGTGCGCGGCCGACTGCATGTGATGCTGTCGAAGCTCGACAAGCTGCGCACAGATGTATCGGCAACGGCCGCCTCGATGCAGTTCGACACCGACGACGACCTCTTCACGTTCATCCATGAGGAGCTCGGTCGGGCATGAGGTGAGCCCGGCACACGGGTGAGGTTGTCATGAATGAGGACAAGCTCCGGGACTACCTGAAGTGGGTCACCGGTGACCTCGCCCAGACCCGCCAGCGCCTCCGCGCACTCGAGACCGCCCAGCAGGAGCCCATCGCGATCGTGGCGATGGGCTGCCGCTTCCCCGGTGGCGTGCGGAGCCCCGAACAGCTGTGGGAGCTGCTCGCCGGCGGCGGTGACGCGCTCGGCGGGTTCCCGGACGACCGCGGGTGGGACCTGGGCGCACTCTTCGACGACGACCCGGACCGGCCCGGCACCACCTACACCCGCGTCGGCGGCTTCCTCGACGGGGTCGCCGACTTCGACGCGGACCTGTTCGGCGTCTCACCGCGCGAGGCGCTCGCCATGGACCCGCAGCAGCGGCTCCTGCTGGAGACGGCCTGGGAGACGTTCGAACGGGCCGGCCTCGACCCGAAGCGCCTGCGCGGCAGCGCGACCGGGGTGTTCATCGGCACGAACGGGCAGGAGTACCTCAACCTGCTCACCCGGGCCGAGGAGAACGTCGAAGGCTATCTCGGCACCGGGAACGCGGCCAGCGTCGTGTCCGGGCGCATCTCCTACACGTTCGGCCTGGAGGGCCCCGCCCTCACCGTCGACACCGCGTGCTCCGCGTCGCTCGTCGCGCTGCACCTGGCCGCCACCGCCCTGCGCCGCGGTGAGTGCGGCCTGGCCATCGCCGGCGGCGCCACCGTTATGGCCACCCCGGGCGTCTTCGTCGAGTTCGCCCGCCAGCGCGGCCTGGCCCCGGACGGGCGTTGCAAGGCGTTCTCCGACGACGCCGACGGCACCGGCTGGGGCGAGGGCGTCGGCCTGCTCCTGCTGGAGCGGCTCTCGGACGCGCAGCGCCACGGCCACCCGATCCTTGCCGTCGTCAAGGGCAGCGCCGTCAACCAGGACGGCGCCTCCAACGGGCTCACCGCCCCCAACGGCCCGGCCCAGCAGCGGGTCATCCGGGCCGCGCTGAGCACCGCCGGCGTCGCCGCCACCGAGGTCGACGCCGTCGAGGCCCACGGCACCGGCACCGCCCTCGGCGACCCGATCGAGGCGCAGGCGCTGCTGGCCACCTACGGCCAGGGCCGCGAACCCGGCCGGCCGCTGTGGCTCGGCTCGATCAAGTCCAACATCGGCCACACCCAGGCCGCCGCCGGCGTCGCCGGCATCATGAAGATGGTCCTCGCGATGCGCGCCGGCGCCCTCCCGGCGACCCTGCACGTCACCCGGCCGTCCACGCACGTCGACTGGGCCGGCGGCGCCGTCGAACTGCTGACCTCGTCTCAGCGATGGCCGGCCGGCGACCACCCGCGCCGGGCCGGTGTGTCGTCGTTCGGCATCTCCGGCACGAACGCCCACATCATCCTCGAAGAGGCTCCGGCCGCCGAGCCGGCCGAGGTGGACCGGGCGGCGCTGCCCGTGGCTCCGTGGCCGGTGTCGGCGCACACGGCGGCCGCGCTCGACGCGCAGGTCGCCGCCGTACGGGCCGTGGACGTCGACCCGGTGGACGTCGGGTTCTCCCTCGCCACCACCCGCGCGCAGTTCGACCTGCGGGCGGTGCTGCTGGGTTCGACAGTGGTGCGCGGGCAGGTTCGCGAGGGCCGTTCGGCGATGCTGTTCACCGGTCAGGGGGCGCAGCGTCCCGGGATGGGCCGCGGTTTGTACGCGGCGTTCCCGGTGTTTGCGGAGAGTTACGATTCGGTCTGTGATCGGATCGAGGGTCTCCGCTCGGTGGTATCCTTTGACCAGACACAGTGGACACAGCCGGCGTTGTTCGCTTTTGAGGTGGCCGTTTTTCGGTTGCTGGAGTCGTGGGGCCTTGCGCCCGATTACCTACTAGGGCATTCGATTGGGGAGTTGGCCGCGGCGCATGTCGCGGGGGTGTGGGATCTGGATGGCGCCTGCCGGATTGTGGAGGCGCGGGGTCGGTTGATGCAGGCGCTGCCCGTCGGTGGGCGGATGGTCGCGGTGCAGACCGACGAGGCGACGGCACGGGCGGCGTTGGTCGAGGGTGTTGAGATCGCGGCCGTGAACGGGCCGGACGCGGTGGTGCTCTCGGGTGACGCGGATGCCGTTGCGGCGGTTGCGTCTGCGCTTGGGGTCAAGGCGCGGCGGTTGAACGTGTCGCATGCGTTCCATTCGGCGCATATGGACGGGATGTTGGACGAGTTCCGGGCTGTGGTGGCGTCGGTGCCGGCGCGGGCGCCTTCGATTCCGGTTGTGTCCAATGTGACCGGGGATCTGCGTGCGGACTTCACGGACCCGGATTACTGGGTGCGGCAGGTGCGGGAAACCGTTCGCTTTGCGGATGGGGTGGCGACCCTTGAGCAGGCCGGTGTCTCGCGGTATCTGGAAGTTGGGCCCGATGGGGTGCTGGCCGCGCTCGTCGCGGACGGGATTGCGGTTGCGCGCAAGGGGCGGGACGAGGCGGAGACGCTCATGGCGGCCGTCGCCCGGGCCTACACCCTCGGCTGGGCACCGGACTGGGCGAAGGTGTTCGGGGCGGCGGGGGTCGTGGAGCTGCCCACGTATCCGTTCCAGCGGCGGCGGTACTGGCCGACCATCAAGAACAGCGCGGACCCGGTCGACGGATGGCTCTACCGGATCGACTGGGTGCCGCTGACCCTCCCGGCCGGGCCCGGCGATGGGGTGGTTGTCGAGGTTCGGGATGCGGTAGAGGCGCTCGCGGCGGTGCAGCGGCACGAAGGGCGGCCGCTGTGGTGTGTGACTCGAGGCGGCGGCTCGGACGATGTGTGGGGCTTCGGCCGGGTCGCCGCGCTCGAATACCCGGATCTGTGGGGCGGGCTCGTCGACCTGCCGGCTGATCCGTCGGAGGAGGACCTGGAGATCCTGGCCCGGGTTGTTGGTGGGGTTGAGGATCAGGTGCGGATTCGGGACGGGGTCGCGTACGGGCGGCGGTTGCTTCGGACGGCCGCGGATGGGAGCCGGTGGCGGCCGCGGGGGACGGTGCTGGTCACCGGTGGGTCGGGGGCGCTCGGGCGGCACGTGACCCGGTGGCTGCTCGATCACGGGGCGGAGAACGTCGTCGTGGCCGGGCGCAGGAGTGAGCCGGCCTGTGACGTGTCGGATCGTGATGCGGTGTTCGCACTGGTGGAGCGGGTTCGGCCGGACTCGGTGGTGCATCTTGCGGGGGTGCTCGACGACGGGGTGATTGCAGGGCTCACGGCTGAGCGGATGCGGTTGGTCGCGGCGGCCAAGGTTGACGGGGCCCGTCATCTGGATGAGGCGACGCGTGGGCTGGACCTGGATGCGTTCGTGCTGTTCTCGTCGTTCGCGGGGGCGGTCGGGTCGGCTGGGCAGGCCAACTACGCGGCGGCCAACTCGGCGCTCGATGGAATCGTGCGGGAGCGGCGGGCGGCTGGGCGGCCGGCTGTGGCCATCGCCTGGGGGACCTGGGGTGGCGACGGGATGGCGGGCGACGCCGAGGTGGCGGCCCGGCATCGGCGCGGCGGGGTCCGGCCCATGGCCGCCGAGCGGGCCGTCGCGGCGCTGGAGCGGCTGGCCGTCGGGGCCGAGGCGGCGCCGATCGTCGCTGACATCGACTGGGATCGGTTCGGGGCGGTGTTCACGGCCAACCGGGCCGCTCCGCTCCTCGACGAGCTGCGGCCGCGGGCTGACGTCGCACCGGTGGTTGCGAACGGGCTGGCCGAGCGGCTTCGGGGGTTGCCCGTCGGGGACCGGGAAGGGTTCCTGCTCGGGCTCGTCCGCGAGCGGGCCGCGGCCGTCCTCGGGCACGCGGACTCGAACGCCATCGGCGCCGACCGGGCGTTCCGGGATCTTGGCTTCGACTCGTTGACCGCTGTCGAGTTCCGCAACGCGCTCGCTGCTGTGACCGGCCGGACCGGGCTGCCGGCCACGCTCGTGTTCGACTACCCGACGCCGGTTGGACTGGCTCGGTACCTGGTTGGTGAGCTGCTCGGCGGTGGCGGTGCGGCCTCTGGGAGTACCCCCGCGAAATCGGCTGTTGACGAGCCCATCGCCGTCGTCGCCATGGCGGGCCGGTTCCCCGGCGGCGTGACGAATCCTGAAGAGTTCTGGCGGCTGCTCGCCGACGGGCGGGACGGGTTGACGACGTTCCCCGCCGACCGGGGATGGGATCTGGACGGGCTGTTCGACCCCGATCCGGACCGGGCCGGGACGTCGTACACGCGGGTCGGTGGGTTCCTGGACGACGTCAGCGGGTTCGATGCCGGGTTCTTCGGGGTGTCGCCGCGTGAGGCGCTCGCGATGGACCCGCAGCAGCGGCTGCTGCTGGAGACCGCCTGGGAGGTGTTCGAGCGCGCCGGCATCGACCCCGGCGCGCTGCGGGGCAGCCCCACCGGGGTGTTCGTCGGCACCAACGGGCAGGACTATCCGGCCGTGCTCGCGGCCGGGGCCGAGAACGTCGAGGGGTATCAGGGGACCGGCAACGCGGCGAGTGTGGTGTCCGGGCGCATCTCGTACTCGTTCGGGTTCGAAGGGCCCGCCATCACCGTCGACACGGCCTGCTCGGCGTCCCTCGTGGCCGTGCACCTGGCCGTGCAGTCACTGCGCCGCGGTGAGTCGAGCCTGGCCGTGGCCGGCGGCGTCACCGTCATGTCGACGCCGGGACTGTTCATCGAGTTCAGCCGGCAGCGAGGGCTCGCCGTCGACGGGCGGTGCAAGGCGTTCTCCGACGACGCCGACGGTACCGGCTGGGGTGAGGGCGTCGGGCTGCTGCTGCTCGAGCGGCTCGACGACGCCCGGCGGCGGGGGCATCAGGTGCTGGCCGTGGTGCGGGGCAGCGCGGTCAACCAGGACGGCGCCTCCAACGGTCTGACGGCGCCGAACGGACCATCGCAGCAGCGGGTGATCCGGGCCGCGCTCGCCGATGCCGGGCTCCGGCCGTCCGATGTGGACGCGGTCGAGGCGCACGGCACCGGCACGAGCCTCGGTGATCCGATCGAGGCGCAGGCGCTGCTCGCCACCTACGGGCGGGACCGGGATGAGCCGCTGTGGCTCGGATCGGTGAAGTCGAACATCGGCCACACCCAGGCCGCGGCCGGTGTCGCCGGGCTGATGAAGATGATCCTCGCGCTGCGGCACGAGACGCTGCCCAGGACGCTCCACCTCACCGAGCCGTCGTCGCGCGTGGACTGGGCCGCCGGCGCCGTGTCGCTGCTCGCCGAGGCCCGCCCGTGGCCCGCGGGCGATCGGCCGCGACGGGCCGGCGTCTCCTCGTTCGGCGTGTCGGGCACCAACGCCCACATCATCCTCGAGGAGGCGCCCGCGCCGGACGCCGCGCCGGAGGCCGCCGAGCCGCCGGCCGCCCTCGCGTGGCCGCTCTCGGCCCGCAGCGAACCGGCGCTGCGAGCCCAGGCCGCCCGTCTGCACAGCCTCGATGACCTCGACGCCGCCGGTGTCGGGCGGGCCCTGGCCACCACGCGGGCCGCCCTCGAGCACCGGGCCGTCGTCGTCGGTGCCGACGCCGGCACGCTGCGACAGGCCCTCGAAGACTTCGCCGGGGGTACCCCGACCACCGCCGTCGTCACCGGCCGCGCCCGCCCGCCGGGCAAGGTCGCGTTCCTGTTCCCCGGCCAGGGCTCGCAGTGGGCCGGGATGGCCCTCGGCCTGCTCGACACCGAACCCGCCTTCGCCGCGCACATCGCCGCCTGTGAGCAGGCTCTGGCCCCGTACACCGGCTGGTCGCTGACCGCGGTCCTGCGCGGTGCGGCCGGGGCCCCGCCGCTGGAGCGGGTCGACGTCGTCCAGCCGGTGCTCTTCGCCGTCATGGTGTCCCTCGCCGCGCTGTGGCGCTCCCGGGGCGTCGAACCCGACGCCGTCGTCGGGCACAGCCAGGGGGAGATCGCCGCCGCGTACATCGCCGGAGTCCTCGGCCTCGACGACGCCGCCCGGGTCGTCGCCCTGCGCAGCCGGGCCCTGCTCGCCCTGTCCGGCCGCGGCGGGATGCTGTCCGTCGCCGCGCCCCTGGCCGACGTGCGCGAGCGCATCGCCGGCGGGGACGGGCGGCTCAGTGTCGCCGCGATCAACGGGCCGGCCGCGGTCGTCGTGTCCGGTGACGCCGACGCGCTCGACGCCCTGGCCGCCGCCTGCACCGCCGACGGGCTGCGCACCCGACGCGTCGACGTCGACTACGCCTCCCACAGCGCGCACGTCGAGGCGATCCGCGACACCCTGCTCGACGTGCTCGCGCCGGTCACACCAGGTCCGGCCACGGTGGCGTTCCACTCGACGGTCGAAGGCTCGGGCGACACCGTCGTCGGATCGGCCGGCTACTGGTACGCCAACCTGCGCAACACCGTCGCCTTCGAGCCCGCCATCCGATCCCTCGCGGCCGCCGGATACACGGCGTTCGTCGAGGTCAGCCCCCACCCCGTCGTGTCCGTCGCGGTCCAGGCGACGCTGGAGGACGCCGGCGTCGAGGCGACCGTCACCGGCACCCTGCGCCGCGACGACGGCGGACCCGAGCGGTTCCTCGCCGCCGTCGCCCAGGTGTGGGCCGACGGTGGCCGGGCCGAGCTCGCCCGGCCCGGGCCTCGGACCGTCGACCTGCCGACATACGCGTTCCAGCACGAGCGCTACTGGCCCACCCCGGCCCCCCGGACCGCCGCCGCCACCCGCGACGACCGGTTCTGGGACGCGGTCGAGCGGGCCGACGCCGCCGGGCTCGCCGCGGCCCTCCACGTCGAGCACGCCGCCGTCGAACCCCTCCTGCCCGCGCTCGCCGCCTGGCACCGCGACGAGCGCATCCGGGCCGCGGCGGACGGGTGGCGGTACCGGATCAGCTGGAAACCCCAGCCCCCGAGCACCGCACCCCGGCCCGCGGGTCTCTGGCTCCTGCTGCTGCCCGACGACGTCACCGTGCCGCCCGTCGCCGACGGGCTCGCCACCCTGGGCCTCGACCTGCGCGTGGTGCACGTCGACGCCACCACCGTGCGGCGCGAGGACTTCGCGCTGGCCGGGGCGGCCGGCATTCTGTCGCTGCTGGCGCTGGACGAGCGCCCCCGTCCGGACACGCCGGGAATTTCCGCCGGTACCGCGGCCACGCTCCTGCTCGCCCAAGCCCACGGCGACGGGGCGAGTGACGCCCGACTGTGGACGGTGACCAGCGGAGCCGTCTCCACCGGACCCGCCGATCCGCTGCGCGCACCCGACCAGTCCGCCGTCTGGGGGCTGGGCCGGGTCATCGGCCTCGAACTGCCGACCCGCTGGGGCGGCCTCATCGACCTGCCCACCGACGTCGACACCAACGCCGTCCGCCGGCTCGCGGCCGCGCTCGTCTCGGACGAGGACCAGCTCGCGATCCGGCACGGCGGCACGTCCGTGCGGCGGCTGGAGTCCGCGCCCGCCCCGCGCGACGGCGTCCAGTGGCGGCCCCGCGGCACCACGCTCGTCACCGGCGGCACCGGGGCGCTCGGCGGCCTGCTCGCCCGTGCCCTTGTCGCCCGTGGGGCCGAGCGGCTGCTGCTGGTCAGCCGCCGCGGCCCCGACGCCCCGGGCGCCGCCGAACTCGCCGACGAGCTCACCGCCCTCGGTGCCGCCGTCGCGATCGAGTCCTGCGACCTCGCTGACCCGGACGCCGTCGCCGCGCTCGTTGCCGCCGCCGACCGGGACGGGCCGCCGATCCGGGCCGTCGTGCACGCCGCCGGTCGGCCGCAGTCGCAGCCGCTGCCCGATATGAGCCTCGCCGACTTCGCCGCCGTGTACGCGGGCAAGGCGGCCGGGGCCCGGCACCTCGGGGCGCTGCTCGCCGGGCGGGACCTCGATGCGTTCGTGCTGTTCTCGTCGATTGCGGCCGTGTGGGGGAGCGGGGGACAGGCGGCGTACGCGGCCGGGAACGCCGTCCTCGACGCCGTCGCCCAGCAGCTGCGTGGTGCCGGGGTCCCGGCCACCGCCGTGCAATGGGGTGCCTGGGCCGAGCGGGGCATGGCGGCCGACCCCATCGCGCGCGACGGTCTGCTGCGCCGCGGCATCCGACCCATGCCGGCCGAGGCCGCGCTCGCCGCGCTGTTCGGTGCCGCCGGTGGCCGTGAGGCCGTGGTCGCCGTCGCGGACATCGACTGGGGGCGGTTCCGGCCGGCGTTCACGGTGGCCCGGCCCAGCCCGCTGCTCGCCGACCTCGACTCCCTGGAATCGGTCGACCCCGGCGCGGTCGAACCGCGGGCCGGCAATGCGCTGCGGGACCGGCTCGCCCCGATGGCCACGGCCGAGCGCTCGGCCGTGCTGCTGCACCTGGTTCAGGCCGAGGCGGCTGCTGTGCTGCGGCACACCGGGACCGGGGCCATCGAGGCGGCGCGGCCGTTCCGCGAGCTCGGCTTCGACTCGCTCACCGCGGTCGAGCTGCGCAACCGGCTCAACGCCGCTACCGGGCTCACGCTGCCGGCCACCCTCGTGTTCGACCACCCCACCGCGCGGGCGGTCGCCGCGCACGTGCTGGATGCGCTGTTCGGCGCGGCCTCGCCGGTCGCGGCCGGCCCGGCAACTGCCGCGGCCGCCGACGAGCCGATCGCGATCGTGGCTATGAGCTGCCGGTTCCCGGGCGGGGTCGGCTCGGCCGAGGATCTGTGGCGGCTGGTTGCCGACGGCACCGATGCGGTCTCGGCGATGCCGGGGGACCGCGGCTGGGACATCGACGGGCTGTACGGGCCGGATGGTGCGGGGCGTAGCAGTACCACCACCGAGGGCGGGTTCCTCGACGGGGCCGCGATGTTCGATGCGGGGCTGTTCAACATCTCGCCGCGCGAGGCCCTCGCCATGGACCCGCAGCAACGGCTGCTCCTGGAGACGTCGTGGGAGCTGTTCGAGCGGGCCGGCGTCGACGCCGACGGGCTGCGGGGCAGCGCCACCGGGGTGTTCATCGGGGCGTCGCCCTCCGGGTACGCCGCCGGCCTCACCACGGTCCCCGACGAGCTCGCCGGGCATCTGCTCACCGGCAACTCCGGCAGCGTGCTGTCCGGGCGGCTGTCGTACACGTACGGCCTCGAAGGGCCGGCCGTGACCGTCGACACCGCCTGCTCGTCGTCGCTCGTCGCCCTGCACCTGGCCGTGCAGGCCCTGCGCCGCGGCGAGTGCACCATGGCCGTCGCCGGCGGTGTCACCGTGATGGCGACGCCGGGCGTCTTCGCGGAGTTCAGCCGCCAGGGCGGACTGGCCGCGCAGGGTCGTTGCCGGGCATTTGCCGACGACGCCGATGGTACCGGCTGGGGCGAGGGCGTCGGCCTGCTGCTCGTCGAGCGGCTCAGCGACGCCGAGCGCCTCGGACACCCGGTGCTCGCGGTCGTCAAGGGCACCGCCGTCAACCAGGACGGCGCCTCCAACGGGCTCACCGCCCCGAACGGTCCCGCGCAGCAGCGGGTCATCCGGGCCGCGCTCGCCGATGCCGGGCTGACACCGGCCGCCGTCGACGCCGTCGAGGCACACGGCACGGGCACCGCGCTCGGGGACCCGATCGAGGCACAGGCGCTGCTGGCGACCTACGGCCAGGACCGCGCCGAGCCGCTCTGGCTGGGCTCGGTCAAGTCGAACATCGGCCACACCCAGGCCGCGGCCGGTGTCGCCGGAGTCATCAAGACCGTCATGGCGCTGCGTCACGGACGGCTGCCGCAGACGCTGCACGCGACCACGCCGACGTCCAAGGTGGACTGGACCGCGGGGGCCGTTTCGCTGCTGAGCGCCGGCCGGGACTGGCCGGACACCGGGCGTCCGCGGCGGGCCGGGGTGTCGGCGTTCGGGGTCAGCGGGACCAACGCGCACATCATCCTCGAGGGCGCTCCCCAAGTGCCGGCCGTACTGCCGCCGGCCCGGGTGCCGCTGCCCGCGGTGCCGTTGCCGGTGTCGGCCCGCAGCGCGGCCGCCTTGGACGCGCAGATCGCCCTCGTGCGTGCGCTGGACGCCGACCCGGTCGACCTCGGCTTCTCCCTCGCCACCACCCGCACCCAGCTGGAGCGCCGGGCAGTCGTGCTGGGCCCGGCGGTGCTTCGCGGGCAGGTTCGCGAGGGTCTGTCGGCGATGCTGTTCACCGGTCAGGGTGCGCAACGGGCGGATATGGGGCGGCGTCTTCACGCGGCGTTCCCGGTGTTCGCGGAGAGTTACGATTCGGTGTGCGATCGGATCGAGGGCCTCCGCTCGGTGGTATCCTTCGACCAGACACAGTGGACACAGCCGGCGCTGTTCGCGTTCGAGGTAGCCGTTTTTCGGTTGTTGGAGTCGTGGGGTCTCGCGCCTGACTTTGTGTTGGGGCATTCGATTGGAGAGTTGGCCGCGGCGCATGTCGCGGGGGTGTGGGATTTGGATGGTGCGTGCCGGATTGTGGAGGCGCGGGGTCGGTTGATGCAGGCGCTGCCCGTCGGTGGGCGGATGGTCGCGGTGCAGACCGACGAGGCGACGGCGCGGGCGGCGTTGACGCTCGGTGCTGAGATCGCGGCGGTGAATGGGCCGGACTCGGTGGTGCTCACTGGTGATGCCGAGGCGGTTGCGGCGGTTGCGGCCGCCCTTGGGGTGAAGTCGCGGCGGTTGAACGTGTCGCATGCGTTCCACTCGGCGCACATCGACGGGATGCTCGAGGAGTTCCGGGCCGTTGTCGCGTCGGTGCCGGCGCGGGCGCCTTCGATTCCGGTGGTGTCCAACGTGACCGGGGACTTGCGTGCGGACTTCACTGATCCGGATTACTGGGTGCGGCAGGTTCGGGACACCGTCCGGTTTTTCGACGGGGTGTCGACGCTTCGGCAGGCCGGCGTCTCGCGATTCCTGGAGCTGGGACCGGACGGGGTGCTGGCCGCGCTGGTCGAGGACGGTATTGCGGTCGCGCGCAAGGGGCGGGACGAGGCCGAGACGCTCATGGCCGCCGTCGCGCGGGCGCATGTCACCGGGTGGTCGCCGGACTGGACCAAGGTGTTCGGCAACGCGGCCGTGGTCGAGCTGCCCACGTATCCGTTCCAGCGGCAGCGGTACTGGATCGAGCCCACGACCGCCGCCTCCGATCCGGGCGCGTTCGGCCTGCGGGCCACCGAGCACCCGCTGCTCGGCGCGGCCGTCCCGGTCGCCGGTGGCGACGGCGTCCTGCTCACCGGGCGGGTCGCACCGCGGAACCACCCGTGGCTCGCCGAACACGTCGTCCACGGCGTCGCCTACATCCCCGGCACGGTCCTGGTCGACCTGGCCGTGCGCGCCGGCGACGAGGTGGGCTGCGACCGGATCGAGGAGCTGATCGTCGAGGCGTCGCTGCCGACACCCGCGGACGGCCCCCTGGAACTCCAGGCCGCCGTCGGCCCGGCCGACACCGCCGGCGCCCGCACGGTCGCCCTGTTCAGCCGGGCCGGCGGCGGCACCTGGACCCGGCACGCCCGCGGCACCCTCACCCGCGGCCCGGCCCACGACCCCGGCACCCTCGCCCAATGGCCGCCGGCCGGGGCCGAACCCCTCCCCGTCGACGAGCTCTACGAACGGTGGGCCGAGGTCGGGTTCGCGTACGGGCCGGCATTCCGCGGCCTGCGCGCCGCCTGGAAGAGCGGCGGCGCGGTCTACGCCGAGGTCGAGGTCCCGGCCCAGCCCGGCGACGACGGTTTCGGCCTGCGCCCCGCCCTGCTCGACGCCGCCCTGCACCCGCTCGCCCTCGGCGCCCTGCCCGGCCTCGACGGCGACCTGCTCCCGTTCGCGTGGAGCGGCTTCACCCTGCACGCCGCCGGCGCCACCCGGCTGCGGGTGCGCCTCCGCCCGGCCGGCCGCCCGGGCGCCGTCGCCCTGCTGCTCACCGACCCCACCGGCGCCCCCGTCGCGAGCGCCGACGCCCTCGTCCTGCGGCCCACCGGTGCTCCGGCCCCCGCCGCCGAGACCACCCGCACCGGCAGCGGCGCCGCCGCACCCGCCCGGCGCCGGGCCGCCGCCACCGCCGCACCGGCCGGCGACGCCGAGACCGGTGACGGGCTCGGCGGACGGCTCGCCGCGCTCACCGACGCCGACGGGCTCCGCCTGCTCACCGACCTGGTCCGCGCGCAGACCGCGGGCGTGCTCGGATACGCCGACCCCGGCGAGGTCGACGCCGATCAGCCGTTCAAGAACCTCGGCGTCAACTCGCTCACCGCGGTCGAGCTGCGCAACGCCCTCACCGAAGCGACCGGTCTGCGACTGCCCGCCACCCTGGTCTTCGACCGGCCCACCCCGGCCGCCGTCGCCGAGCACCTCCGGGCCGAGCTGCTCGGCGCTCCGGACGGCGGGCCGGCCGAGGTCCCGGCCCCGGCCACCGTGGACGAGCCCATCGCGATCGTCGGCCTGAGCTGCCGCTTCCCCGGCGGGGTCCAGAGCCCCGACGACCTGTGGGATTTGGTGCGCTCCGGCGGCGACGCCATCAGCGGCTTCCCGGCCAACCGCGGCTGGGACCTCGAAGCGCTCTACGACCCGGACCCCGACGCGCCCGGCACCTGCTACGCGCGGGGCGGCGGCTTCCTGCACGACGCCGGCGACTTCGACCCCGCGTTCTTCGGCATCTCGCCCCGCGAGGCCCTGGCCATGGACCCCCAGCACCGCATCCTGCTGGAGATCGCGTGGGAGGCCCTCGAACACGCCGGACTCGACCCGGCGGCCCTGCGCGGCAGCCCCACCGGCGTCTTCGCCGGCGTCACCTACCAGGACTACGTCGGCCTGCTCATGCTGGCCAAAGAGCGGGCCGAGGGCCTCATCGGCAGCGGCAACTCCTTCAGCGTCCTGTCCGGGCGCATCGCTTACACCCTCGGCCTCGAAGGCCCGGCGGTGTCCGTCGACACCGCCTGCTCCTCGTCGCTCGTCGCGCTGCACTGGGCCATCCAGTCGCTGCGGGCCGGCGACTGCAACCTGGCCCTGGCCGGCGGCGTCACCGTGATGTCCACCCCGGTCTCGCTCATCGACTACAGCCGCCAGCGGGCCCTCGCCCCCGACGGGCGCTGCAAGCCCTTCTCGGCCGCGGCCGACGGCGCCAGCTGGTCCGAGGGCGCCGGCCTGGTCGTGCTCGAACGGCTCGGCGACGCCCGCCGCAACGGCCACCGGGTCCTCGCCATCGTCCGCGGCAGCGCCGTCAACCAGGACGGCGCCTCCAACGGGCTCACCGCGCCCAACGGCCCGGCCCAGCAGCGCGTCATCCGGCGGGCGCTGGCCGGGGCCGGCCTGGCCGCCGCCGACGTCGACGCGGTCGAGGCGCACGGGACCGGTACCCCCCTCGGGGACCCGATCGAGGCCCAGGCGATCCTCGCCACCTACGGCCAGCAGCGCGAACCCGGCCGGCCCCTGTGGCTCGGCTCGCTCAAGTCGAACATCGGCCACCCGCAGGCCGCCGCCGGCATCGGCGGCGTCATCAAGATGGTGCAGGCGATGCGCCACGGCGTCCTGCCGCCGACCCTGCACGTCACCGAGCCGTCGCCGCACGTCGACTGGGCCGCCGGCGACGTCGAGCTGCTCACCGAGGCCCGGCCGTGGCCCGAGACCGGCCGACCGCGCCGGGCCGCGGTGTCGTCGTTCGGCATGAGCGGCACCAACGCCCACGTCATCCTCGAGGAGCCGGCGCCGGCGCCTGACCCGGAGCTATCCCCGGCCGACCTGCCGGTGGTGCCGCTACCCGTCTCCGCGCGGACGCCGGCCGCACTCGACGCGCAGCTGGCCCGGCTCGACGCGATCGGCGGCGCCGGCGTGGACCTCGGCTTCTCGCTCGCCACGACCCGGTCGCAGTTCGACCACCGGGCGGTACGGCTGGGCTCGGCGGTGGTGCGCGGTCAGGTCCGCAAGGGGCGATCCGCGATGCTCTTCACCGGTCAGGGGGCGCAGCGGGCTGATATGGGCCGGCGTCTTCACGCAGCGTTCCCGGTGTTCGCGGAGAGTTACGATTCGGTCTGTGATCGGATCGAGGGTCTCCGCTCGGTCGTATCCTTTGACCAGACACAGTGGACACAGCCGGCACTGTTCGCCTTTGAAGTAGCCACATATCGCTTGTTGGAGTCGTGGGGTCTTACCCCCGACTACCTGCTCGGGCATTCGATTGGAGAGTTGGCCGCGGCGCACGTCGCGGGTGTGTGGGACTTGGATGGCGCGTGCCGGATCGTGGAGGCACGCGGTCGGTTGATGCAGGCGCTGTCCTCCGGTGGGTGGATGGTCGCGGTGCAGACCGACGAGGCCACGGCGCGGGCGGCGCTGGTCGAGGGTGCGTCGATCGCGGCCGTGAACGGGCCGGACTCGGTAGTGCTCTCGGGCGATGCTGAGGCGGTTGCGCTGGTCGCGGCGGCGCTCGGGGTGAAGTCGCGGCGGCTGAACGTGTCGCATGCGTTCCACTCCGCGCACATGGACGGGATGCTGGACGAGTTCCGAGCCGTGGTGGCGTCGGTGCCGGCGCGGGCACCCTCGATCCCGATCGTGTCCAACGTGACCGGCGACCTGGGTGCGGACCTCACGGACCCGGACTACTGGGTGCGGCACGTGCGGGAAACCGTCCGGTTTTTCGACGGGGTGTCGACGCTTCGGCAGGCCGGCGTCTCGCGATTCCTCGAGCTGGGCCCGGACGGGGTGCTCGCCGCGCTGGTCGAGGACGGGATCGCGGTCGCGCGCAAGGACCGCGACGAGGCCGAGACGCTCATGGCCGCCGTCGCGCGGGCACACGTGAGCGGATGGTCGCCGGACTGGACCAAGGTGTTCGGGAAGGCGGCGGTGGTCGAGCTGCCGACGTACCCGTTCCAGCGGCAGCAGTACTGGCCGACCATCGAGCATCCCGCGGCCGCCGGCACCACCGACCCGGCCGACGCGCGGTTCTGGGACGCCGTCGAGCGGGCCGACACCACCGCGCTCGGGGCAACGCTGGGGCTCGACGCTGACGCCTTCACGACGGTGCTGCCGGCGCTCGCCGACTGGCGGCGGCGCCGGGGTGAGCAGTCCACTGTGGATGCCTGGCGCTATCGCATCCAGTGGCGGCCCGGTGATGACCGCCCGGCCGTGCTGAGCGGCACCTGGCTGGTCGTGCACGATGGACCCACCGCGGCCCTCGAGCGCGTCGCCGACGGGCTGCGGGCCGCCGGAGCCACCGTGACGACCCTGGATCGCGGTGCCGATCCGCGCCTGGCCCGGCCGGGCATCGGCGCGGTGGACGGGATCGTGTCGCTGCTCGCCATCGGTGAGCGGCGCAGCACCAACCCCGCCGCCGAGACGGCCGAACTCGTCCAGGTCCTGGCCGGACTCGGGATCGCCGCGCCGCTGTGGTGCGTGACCAGCGGGGCCGTATCCATCGGGCCGTCCGACCCGCTGCGCGATCCCGAGCAGAGCGGTGTGTGGGGGCTCGGCCGGGCGGCGGCCCTCGAGTATCCGCGCAGCTGGGGCGGGCTCGTCGACCTGCCGGCCGACCCGGACGAGCGGGCCGTCCGCCGGCTCGCCGGAGTGCTCGGCGGCGGGGAGGATCAGGTCGCGGTGCGCGCGTCCGGGGTCTTCGCGCGGCGGCTCGTGCACGCCCCCGCCCCTGCGGCCGGAACGGAGTGGCGGACCAGTGGCACGGCGCTCGTCACCGGCGGCACCGGTGCGCTCGGCGCGCACGTCGCCCGGGCTCTGGCCGGGCTCGGAGCCGAACACCTGGTGCTCACCAGCCGCCGCGGCAGTCAAGCGCCCGGCGTGGCCGAGCTCACCGCGGAGCTGACCGCCCTCGGTGTGCGGGTCACCGTCGCCGCCTGCGACATCGCCGACCGCGCGGCCGTCGCCCGGCTGCTCGACGGGCTGGCCGATCTGCGGGTTGTCGTGCACGCGGCCGGAGTACCCCAGTCGGCGGTCCTCGACGGGATGTCCGCGGCCGACTTCGCGGCCGTATACGCCCCCAAGGCGGCCGGGGCCGTCCACCTCGACGAGCTGACCGCCGGGCTCGACCTCGACGCGTTCGTGCTGTTCTCGTCGATCTCGGCCACCTGGGGCAGTGGCGGGCAGGCCGCCTACGCCGCCGCCAACGCCGTGCTCGACGGGATCGCCCAGCGCCGGCGCGCGGCCGGGCGGGCGGCGACCGCCGTGGCCTGGGGTCCGTGGGGCGGCGGTGGCATGGTCACGGCCGAGGAAGGGACCGAGGAGTTCCTGCGCCGCCGCGGTCTGCGCGTGCTCGACCCGGCCCGGGCGCTCACCGCCCTGCGCGGCGCGCTCGCGCTCGGCGAGGCGTCCGTGACCGTCGCCGACGTCGACTGGGGCAAGTTCGCGCCCGGGTTCACCGGCAGCCGGCCCAGCCCGCTGCTCGGCGACCTGCCCGAGGTCGCCGCCCTCAACGCCGGCGACGACCCGGCCGTCGTCGCCGCGGCCGGCAGCCGACGGGAGCGGCTCGCGGGGCTGGCCCTCGCGGAGCGGACCGCGGTCCTGCTGGACCTCGTACGCGCCGAGGCGGCGGCCGCGCTCGGCCACGCCACCGCCGATGCCGTCGACGCCGAACAGGCCTTCCGTGACCTGGGATTCGACTCGCTCACCGCCGTCGAGCTCCGCAACCGGCTCAACACCGCCACCGGGCTCAAGCTGCCGGCGACCCTGCTGTTCGACCATCCGAGCGCCACCGCGCTCGCCGCGCATCTCGCCGGGGAGGTCGGCGGCGCCGCGGTCGTCGCGCCGGCGGTGGCGGAGGCCATCGGCGCCAGGACCGACGAGCCCATCGCCATCGTCAGCATGAGCTGCCGGTTCCCGGGCGGCGTCGACTCACCCGAGGCGCTGTGGGACCTCGTCGTCGGCGGCGGCGACGCGATCACCCCGTTCCCGACCGACCGCAACTGGGACACCGCCGCGCTCTACGACCCCGACCCGGACCACGCCGGCACCTCCTACGTCCGCGAGGGGGCGTTCCTCGACGGCGTCGCCGACTTCGACCCGCAGTTCTTCGGCATCTCGCCGCGCGAGGCGCTCACCATGGACCCGCAGCAGCGGCTGCTGCTCGAGGTCGCGTGGGAGGCGTTCGAGCGGGCCGGCATCGACCCGGCGGCCGTGCGCGGCCGGCGCATCGGGGTCTTCGCCGGCACCAACGGCCAGGACTACATCGCCACCCTCGCCGCCGCGTCCGCGTTCGACGAGGGCTACGTCGGCACCGGCAACACCGCCGCCGTCATGTCCGGCCGGATCTCCTACACGCTGGGCCTGGAGGGCCCGGCGGTCACCGTCGACACCGCCTGCTCCTCGTCGCTGGTCGCCATGCACTGGGCGGCCCAGGCACTGCGCAACGGCGAGTGCGAGCTGGCCCTCGCCGGCGGCGTGACGGTCATGACCACGCCCGGCTCGTTCATCGCCTTCAGCCGCCAGCGGGGCCTCGCCGCCGACGGTCGCTGCAAGGCGTTCTCCGCCGACGCCGACGGCACCAACTGGGGCGAGGGCGCCGGCCTGGTCCTGCTGGAGCGGCTCGGCGACGCGCAGCGTAACGGCCACACCATCCACGCGGTCATCCGGGCCGGCGGCGTCAACCAGGACGGCGCGAGCAACGGGCTCACCGCCCCCAACGGCCCGGCCCAGCAGCGGCTCATCCGCCAGGTCCTCGGCACCGCCGGGCTGCGCCCGGCCGACGTCGACCTGCTCGAGGCCCACGGCACCGGCACCGCACTCGGCGACCCGATCGAGGCCCAGGCGCTGCTGGCCACCTACGGGCAGGAGCGCGACCCCGACCGGCCGCTGTGGCTGGGCTCGGTCAAGTCGAACATCGGCCACACCCAGGCCGCCGCCGGTGTCGCCGGGGTGATCAAGGCGGTGCTGGCGCTGCGCCACCGGGTGCTGCCGCCCACCCTGCACGCGGCCACGCCGTCGCGGCACGTGGACTGGTCCGCCGGCGACGTGCGGCTGCTCACCGCCGCGGCCGAGTGGACCGGCCCCGGCGCCGCACCTCGTCGGGCCGGCGTATCCGCGTTCGGCATCAGCGGTACCAACGCGCATCTCATTCTCGAAGAGGCGCCCGCCGCCGAACCGCCGGCCGCCGCCCAGCCCGACGGCCCCTTCGCCTGGGTGCTGTCCGGCCGGGGCGAGGACGCGCTCGCGGCCCAGGCCCGGGCCCTCGCCGAACACCTGCAGGAGGCGCCCGGCGCCGTCGCGGCCGCCCTCGCCACCGCGCGGGCGCTGCTGCCCGACCGGGCCGCCATCGTCGCCGACGGCCGGGACACGTTCGCCGCCGCGCTGGAGGCCGTCGCCACCGGGGCCGGCCACCCGGCCGTCGTGCGGGCCGAGGCCGCCCCGGCCGGGCGGACCGCGGTGCTGTTCACCGGGCAGGGCGCCCAGCGCGACGGGATGGGCCGGGAGCTGTACGCCCGGCACCCGGTGTTCGCCGCCGCGTTCGACGCCGCCTGCGCCCGCTTCGACACCACCCTCGACCGTCCGCTGCGCGAGGTCGCGTTCGCGGGCGGACCCGAGCTGCATCGCACCGGCTACACCCAGCCCGCCCTGTTCGCGTTCGAGCTGGCCCTCTACCGCCTCGCGGAGTCGGCCGGCCTGGCCGCCGACGCGGTCCTCGGCCACTCCATCGGCGAGATCGTCGCCGCCCACGTCGCCGGCGTCTTCGACCTCGACGACGCCTGCCGCCTGGTCACCGCCCGCGCCGCGCTCATGGAGGCGCTGCCCGGAGGCGGGGCCATGGCCGCCGTCCAGGCCGGCGAGGCCGAGGTCGCCGCACAGCTCGACGACACCGTCGCCATCGCCGCGGTCAACGGGCCGGCCGCGGTCGTCGTCTCCGGCGACGAGGCCGGCGTCGAACGGATCGCCGCCCACTTCGTGGCCGCGGGCCGGCGGGTCCGGCGGCTGCGGGTCAGTCACGCCTTCCATTCGCCGCGGATGGACGGCATGCTCGCCGAGTTCGGCCGGGCCGCCGAAGCCGTCACCTACGCGCCGCCGCGGATACCGGTGGTGAGCAACGTCAGCGGTGCGCTCGCCACGGCCGCCGACCTCACCGAACCGCGGTACTGGGTGCGGCACGTGCGCGCGGCGGTGCGCTTCGCCGACGGTGTCACCGCGCTGCACGACGCCGGGTACACCCGTTTCGTCGAATGCGGCCCCGATGCCGTCCTCACCGCGATGGCCGCGGAAAGCCTGCCCGCTGAGGCGCTGCGGGTCGCGCTGTCCCGGCGGGACCGGCCCGAGGCCGAGGCGTACCTGCGCGGCCTGGCCCACCTCGTCGTCGCCGGCGCCGGGACGGGCCTGCGGGCGGCGCTGGCCCCGGCCGGAGTGGTCCCGGCCGACCTGCCGACCTACCCGTTCCAGCGCCGCCGCTACTGGCCCCGCCCGGCGGCCGCACACCCGCTGCTCGGTGCCGCCGTCGTCCTGGCCAACGAGGACACCTTGCTGTTCACCGGCCGCCTGTCGCTACACACCCACCCGTGGCTGGCCGACCACGCCCTGCCCGGCGGTGCGATCGTCCCCGGCACCGCGCTGCTGGACATGGCGGTGCGGGCCGGCGAGGAGACCGGCTGCCCCGGCGTCGAGGAGCTGACCCTGGCCGCGCCGCTGGTCCTGCCCGCCGACGGCGCGGTGGAGGTGCAGGTCCGCGCCGACGCCGCCGACGAGACGGGCCGTCGCCGGCTCACCGTGCACGCCCGCCCGGCCGGCGACGAGCGCGACTGGACGCCGCACGCCACCGGTGTGCTGGGAGCCGCCGCGCCCGCACCCGAGTCCGGCGCCTGGCCACCACCCGGCGCGGCGGCCGTACCCCTCGATGGCTTCTATGAAAGGCTGGCCGAGTCCGGCTTCCGCTACGGGCCGGTGTTCCGCGGCCTGCGGGCCGTCTGGCGGGCCGGTGACGACGTCTGTGCCGAGGTGGAGCTACCCGCGCCGGCCGACGATGACGCCGCCGGGTTCGCCGTCCACCCGGCACTGCTCGACGCCGCGCTGCACGCGGTCGCGTTCACCGGGCTCGGGCGCACCGACCGGGGGCGGCTGCCGTTCGCGTGGACCGGCGTCACCGTGCACGCGACCGGGGCCACCCGGCTGCGGGTCACCATGCGCACCATCGGCGCCGACGCCGTCTCGCTCGCCGTGTCCGACCCGGCCGGGCGGCCCGTGGCCACCGTGGGCTCGCTGACGCTTCGGGAGCTGGCGGCGGTACCGTCGAAAGCCGCTCTTCCCCCGGATCTGCTGCGTCTGGACTGGCCGGCCCTGAGCCTCGCCCCGGCCGCACCCGGAGCCCGGCGCTGGGCCGTGGCCGGGGCGGACCCGCTCGGCTTCGGTGCGGCGGCCGATGCGGCCGGCGTCCATCTCGAGTCGTACGCCGACCTCGGGGCACTCGCGGCCGCCGCCCGGGCCGGCACCCCGGTCCCGCCGGTGGTCTTCCACATCAGCCGCGGCGGGGACGTCCACGCCCTGACCGCCCGCGCGCTCGACGCCGTCCAGCAGTGGCTCGCCGAACCCGCGTTCGCCGCCGCCCGCCTGGTGTTCCTCACCCGGGGCGCCGTCGGCGACGACGTGCGCGACCCGGCCGCCGCGGCCGTCGGCGGCCTCGTGCGGTCCGCCCGGACCGAGAACCCGGGCCGCTTCGCCCTCGTCGACCTCGACGCGTCGCCCGAGTCCCTGGCCGCCCTGCCGGCCGTGCTGGACAGCGGCGAGGACGAGGTACTCCTCCAGCACGGCTCGGCCCGCATCCCGCGCCTGGCCCCGGCGGGCGGACTCGATGAACTGGACCCACCGGCCGGTGCGGACGCGTGGCGGCTCGCCGTCGGCGCCCAGGGGACGCTGGAGTCCCTGGAGCTGCTGCCGGTCACCGACGTCACCGGGCCGCTGCGCCCGGGCCAGCTGCGGCTGCGGGTCCGGGCGGCCGGCGTCAACTTCCGCGACGTCCTCAACGCCCTCGGCATGTACCCGGGCGAGGCCGGCGCGCTCGGCCAGGAGGGCGTCGGCGTCGTCACCGAGGTCGGCCCGGACGTCGCCGGGTTCGCGGTCGGCGACCGGGTCATGGGCATGTTCCCGGGCGCGTTCGGGCCCATCGCCGTCGCCGACCACCGCATGGTGATCGCCGTGCCCGCCGGTTGGTCCGACGCGCAGGCGGCCTCGGTGCCGCTGGTGTTCCTCACCGCCTACTACGCCCTCGTCGAGCTCGGCGACCTGCGCGCCGGGCAGCGGGTGCTCGTCCACGCGGCCGCCGGCGGCGTGGGCATGGCCGCCGTGCAGCTGGCCCGCCACCTCGGCGCCGAGGTCTACGCCACCGCGAGCACCGGCAAGTGGGACGTCGTGCGCGGCCTGGGCGTGGCCGCCGACCGGCTCGCCTCCTCCCGCACCCTGGACTTCGAGGCGACGTTCCGCGAGCGCAGCGCGGGGGAGGGCGTCGACCTCGTCCTCAACGCGCTCGCCCGCGACTACGTCGACGCGTCGCTGCGCCTGCTCCCGCGGGGCGGGCACTTCCTGGAGATGGGCAAGACCGACGTGCGCGACGCCGACGCGGTCGCCGCCGCGCACCCGGGCGTGCGCTACCGCGCGTTCGACCTCATCGAGGCCGGGCCCGCGCGCATCGGCGCCATGCTGCGCGACCTCGTCGCACTGTTCGACGCGGGGGTACTCCACCCGCTCCCCGTCACCGCGTCCGACGTCCGCCGGGCCCGCGACGCCTTCCGCTACATCAGCCAGACCCGCCACGTCGGCAAGGTCGTGCTCACCCTGCCGGCACCGTGGCGGCCCGACGGCACCGTCCTGGTGACCGGCGGCACCGGCGGCCTCGGCGCCGACACCGCCCGCCACCTCGTCGCGCACCGCGGCGTCCGGCGGCTGCTGCTGGCCAGCCGGAGCGGACCGGCCGCCGCCGGCGCGGGCGAGCTGCGGGCCGAGCTCGAGGCGCTCGGTGCGACCGTCACCGTCGCCGCGTGCGACGTCGCCGACCGGGACGCCACCGCCGCGCTGCTCGCCGCGGTCCCGGCCGAACACCCGCTGACCGCGATCGTGCACACCGCCGGCGTCCTCGACGACGCCACCGTCGGCACCCTCGACCCGCAGCGGCTCGCCGCCGTCCTGCGCCCGAAGGCGGACGCCGTGCGGCACCTCGACGCGCTCACCGCCGGAACGGACCTCGCCGCGTTCGTCGTGTACTCCTCGGTCTCGGGCCTCATGGGCGGGGCCGGGCAGGCCAACTACGCCGCCGCCAACGCGTTCCTCGACGCCTGGGCGGCCGACCGGCAGACCCGCGGCCGGCCCGCCACCGCCCTCGCCTGGGGGCCGTGGTCGACCGGCCGTGGCATGACCGGCGAGCTGACGGACGCCGACATCGCCCGGATGTCCCGCGGAGGCCTGCTGCCACTCGACACCACCCGCGGCCTGGCCCTGTTCGACGCGGCTGTCGACCGGGCGGCGGCGGTTGCGGTACCGCTGCGGATCGAAGGCACCGCACTGCGGGAACTCGGCGACGCCGCGGCACCGGTCCTGCGGGGCCTGGTTCGCGGTCCGCTCCGGCGCACCGCCGCCGCCCGCACCGCCGCCGCGCCCGCATCGCTGCGGGACCGCCTGGCCGCCCTCGCCGCCGCCGAACGGGACGCGCTGCTGCTCGACACCGTGCGCACCCAGGTCGCCACCGTGCTCGGTTTCACCACCCCGGACGCCGTCCCGGCCGGCAAGAGCCTGCTGGAGACCGGATTCGACTCGCTGACCGCGGTCGAGCTGCGCAACCGGCTCGGCGCCGCGACCGGCCTGCGGCTACCGCCCACGCTGGTTTTCGACCACCCGACGCCCGCCGCGCTGGCCGCGCACCTGCTGGCCGAACTGGGCGACCTCGCCGATGCCGCCCCCGTGGTCAGCCCCGACGAGCACGACGCCGCCGGCGCGCGGGAGGACGGCATCGGCGCGCTGTTCCGCGCGGCGTGCCGCAACCGGCAGGTCGACCAGGGCTACGCCCTGCTGCGCAGCGCCGCCGCCCTGCGCCCCACGTTCAAGTCCCGCGCCGACTTCGGCCGCGAGCTGCCGCCGGTCAAGCTCGCCTCCGGCCCCGCCGACCGGCCGGTCCTGGTGTGTTTCAGCTCGTTCGTCGCCCTCGCGGGCGTGCACCAGTACGCCCGCCTGGCCGCCGGGTTCCGCGAAGGCTTCGACGTCTGGGCGCTGTCGGTGCCCGGGTTCCGGGCCGGCGAGCGGCTGCCGGTGAGCGCGGAGACGGTCACCGGCATGCAGGCCGAGCTGGTCGCCGAGTGCGTCGGCGACCGCGCCGCGGTGCTGCTCGGCTCCTCCGGCGGAGGCCTGCTCGCCCACGCCGCCGCGGCCCGGCTGCGCGAGGCCGGCCGCCCGGCCGCCGGCGTCGTCCTGCTCGACACCTACCCGGCGACCGGGGACTCGCCCCTCGCGAAGTTCCAGGCCGAGCTCATCGACGGCATGTTCGACCGGCAGGGACTGTTCACCCACCTCGACTCGGCCCGGCTGACCGCCATGAGCTGGTACTTCGACCTGTACGCGGGCTGGCGGCCGGCGTCGACGGCCACGCCGACACTGCTGCTGCGCTCCTCCGAGCCGATCGTCGCGGCCGGCCCCGACGGGCCGTACCGCCCCGAGGACTGGCAGACGTCCTGGTCGGAGGCGGACACGATCCTCGACGTGCCCGGGAACCACTTCACGATGATGGAGCACCACGCCGGGACGACCGCGGACGCGGTCCGGCAGTGGGTCGGGCGCGCGATCGCGCCGGAAAGGTAGATCGATGACCATCGCGACCAACCCGACAGCCGACGCCTGGCTGCGCCGGTACCATCCGCACGACGACGCCCCCGTCCGGCTCGTGTGCTTCCCGCACGCGGGCAGCTCGGCGCCGTACTTCCTGCCGATGGCGGCCGGGCTCAGCGCCGCGGTGGACGTGCTGTCGGTGCAGTACCCGGGCCGCCAGGAGCGCCGCCACGAACCGCTCATCGACAACGTCGACACGCTCGCCGACCGCTGCACCGAGGTCCTGCGGCCGGCGCTGGACCGGCCCTTCGCCCTGTTCGGCCACAGCCTGGGCGCCACCGTCGCGTTCGAGGTCGCCCGCCGGCTCGAAGCCGAGGCCCGCGGGCCGGTCCACCTGTTCGCCTCCGGGCGGCGGGCGCCGTCACGCAACCGGGACGAGTCGGTGCACCGCCGCGACGACGACGGCATCATCGCCGAGATGCGCTCGCTCAGCGGCACCGACACCCGGGTCTTCGCCGAGGAGGAGCTGCTGCGGATGGTGCTGCCGATCCTGCGCAACGACTACAAGGCGGCGGAGACCTACGAGTATCGCGACGGTCCGCTCCTGCGGTGCCCGATCACGGTCCTCACCGGCCACGACGACCCGAAGGTCAGCGTCGAGGAGGCCGAGGCGTGGCGCGAGCACACCGCCGGGCGCAGCGTCCTGCACGTGTACGGCGGCGGCCACTTCTTCCTGGCCGAGCACATCTCCGCCGTCCTGGCCCTGGTCGGCGCCTCGCTGCGGGCCGCATAACCTAAGGAGTTCGACATGCGTGTGCTGTTCGCGACGCTGCCGGAGAAGTCGCACCTGTTCTGCCTGACCCCGATCGCCTGGGCGATGCGGGCCGCCGGGCACGAGGTCCGGGTGGCCAGCTCGCCCGCGTTCACCGACGTGATCGCCCGCACCGGCATGACCGCCGTCGGGGTCGGCGACGACAGCAACATCAGCTCGGCGATGGCCCAGCACCGCGAGTCGCAGGAGGTCGAGTCGGTCGACTGGAGCGAGCTCGACCCGGCCCGCCTGACCTACGCGCAGGAGCTGGAGCGGGCCCAGATGGGCGCCTGGGGCTTCGCGTACTACAACGAGCCGATGATCCCCGACCTGGTCGCCTTCGCCCGGCAGTGGCGGCCCGACCTCGTCGTCTGGGACCCGCTGACCTACGCCGGGGCCATCGCCGCCCGCGCCAGCGGCGCCGCCCACGTACGCTCCATGTGCTTCGCCGACGTGTGGGTGATGAAGCGGCAGCTGTTCCTGAAGCTGCGCGACGAACAGCCCGAGGCGCTGCGTCAGGACCCGATGGCCGAGTGGCTGGGGTGGCACGCCGAGCAGTTCGGCGGCGCGTTCGGCGAGGACCTCGTGACCGGCCAGCTGACCCTCGACCCGCTGCCCGAGCGGCTCTCCGTGCCGTCCGACGTGCGGCGGGTACCGGTGCGGTTCGTGCCGTACAACGGCCCGGCGGTCGTCCCCGGCTGGCTCGCCGAGCCGCCCGCCCGGCCCCGTGTCGCCCTGAGCCTCGGTGCGGCGAACACGGAGCGGTACGGCGGCGACTACGTCTCCAAGGGCGCGATCCTCGAAGCCCTCGCCGACCTCGACGTCGAGGTGGTCGCGGCGCTGCTGCCGGCCCAGGTCGCGGAGCTCGGCACCGTGCCGGACAACGCCCGCGTCGTCTCCTCGGTACCGCTGCACGCGCTGCTGCCCAGCTGCGCCGCGCTCATCCACCACGGCGGGTTCGGCAGCTACGCCACCGCGCTCGTGCACGGCGTGCCGCAGCTGTTCGTGGCCACCGCCGTGGCCGACCAGATCCTGCGCGGCACCGGGCTGCGGGACGCCGGGGCCGGCCTGCTCATCCCGCACCACGCGATGACCGCGGAGGGCATCCGCGACGCCGTCCACCGGCTGGTGACCGAGCCCGGCTTCGCCGCCGGCGCGGACGCGCTGCGGCGGGAGGCGACGGGCCGCCCGGCGCCCTCGTCGATCGTCGGCGAGCTGGAGCGGCTGGCCGCCGGGTCGCGGCTGCCCGGCTGGAGCCGGCCGTGACCGTCGCGTTCATCCTCGGGCAGAAGAACCTCAACTACGACCCGGCCGGCCTGATCGCCCTGCACGAGCAGTGCCCGGCCGTGCGCGACAGCTACACCGGCGTCGGGCGGTGGAGCGGCAACGACCCGGAGCTGCTCGTACGCGGCAGCGAGGACCCCGTGGTGCGCTCGCGCACCATCTCGCTCGGCCTCGCCGCGGCCATGCTCGGGATCGCCGATGTGCTGCGGGAGCGCGGCGTGCGACCGGCCGTCGTCGGCGGGATCAGCCTCGGCGCCATGGTCGCGGCCGCGCTGGCCGGCGCCGTGCCGCGCCGGCAGCTCATCGAGCTGCTGGCCCGGACCGCTGAGGACGATGTCCCGCTGGACCCGGCCCGGCCCGAAGGGTGCGTCGCCGCGGTACTTCCACTCGGCCAGACCTACGAGGAGTTCTACGGCACCCGCCCGGGCATCTGGTTCGGCGGCGACTTCGGCCTGCACACCAGCGGGGCGTTCCGCATGCTGCTGCTCAGCGGCTACCGCGACGCGCTGGAAGAGCTCGCCGCCGGGTACCCGCCCGAGTACTTCGTCTTCAGCGACGAGGACGTCGCCGTGCACTGCGCGCTGCGTCACCGCGCCCGCGACGAGGTGGCCCGGCGCACCGCGGCCATGGACTTCACCGACCCGGCGGTACCGATGTGCTCGTCCCTGGAGCCGCGCGAGCTGCACAGCGCGGCGCTGGTGCGGGCCGAGTTCAGCCGCAATGTCGTCGAGCCGGTGCACACCGACCACCTCAGCGACCGCATGCGCCGCCTCGGCGTGCGGCTCGGGGTCGTGCTCGGCCCGACGCTGCCGCGCGACGGTTTCGAGTTCCCGTTCCCGGTCGTGTACGTCGACGCGCCCGAGCACCTCGACCAGGCCGTCGCCGCGGTCGGCGAGCACGAGGCACTGCAGAGTCTGAAGGGCTGAACCCGTGAGCATCGCATTCATCTTCGGCACGAACCTGCTCAACTACGACCCGCGCGGCGTGGCCGAGTTCCACACCGCCAACCCGTGCATGCAGCGCCTCTACGCCTCGGTCAGCGAGTGGACGGGCGTCGACGAGGACCTGCTGCTGCGCCGCCGCGAGGACACCGGCGCCGACCCGGAGACCCGCTCCCGGCACGGCTCCGTGGCCCTCGCGGCCGCCATGATCGGCATCCACGACGTCCTCGGCCAGCAGTTCGGCATCCACCCGGCGGCCGTCGGCGGGCTCAGCCTCGGGTCCATGGTGAGCAGCTGCCTGGCCGGCGCGCTACCCCGCCGGGCCGTCTTCGAGTTACTCATGCGCATGGACCACATCGGGCCGCGCGACCCGGGCGCGCCGGCCGAGGGCATCGCGGTGGCGTTCCTGCCCGTCGACGACGACATCGAGCTGCTCGTGGAGCCCAAGCGCGACGGCGTCTGGCTGGCCGGGGACTTCGGCACCCATCCGACCGGACAGTTCCGCATCCTGCTCCTCGGTGGGTACCGCGAGAGCCTGGAGCGACTGGCCGCGGAGACGACCGTCGGCTCGGTGCAGCTGCAGGAACCCAACACCGTCGCCGTGCACACGCCGCTGCGCGAGCCGGTGCGCGCCTCGATCGCCCCGCTCATCGCCGAGGTCGCGATCAAGGACCCGGTCCTGCCGCTGTGCTCGGCACTGGAGCAGCGCACGCTCACCACCGCGGCCGAGGTCGCCGACATGTTCAGCCGCAACGCGGTCGAGACGATCCGCATCGACGCCATGAGCGCCGAGATGCGCCGGCACCGTACCCGCCTCGGCCTGGTCCTCGGCCCGTCGCTGCCGCGCGGCTGGATCGACTTCCCGTTCCCGGTCGTGCACATCGAGTCCCCGGCCGACCTGCCCGCCGTCACCGCCGGCATCTTCGAGACCGGTGTCGTCATGCCGCCCCGGAGGGTCCGATGAGCCACCACATCGCGTTCTTCATCTTCCCCGACTACGGCCACGTCAACCCGACGTTCGAGATCGCCCGGCTCCTCGTGGAGCGCGGGCACCGGGTGACGTACATGCTCAGTCCCGACTACGGCCCGGCCGTCGAGGCCGTCGGGGCGTCGCTGATGCCCTTCGCGGCCACCCGCCGCCGCCTGAGCGCCGGGCACGTGGACGCCGACGAGATCGCCGAGCTCGGCCTGGACATCCTGCGCTACACCACCGGCGAGGTGCTGCCGGCGGCCCGCGCCGGGTTCGCGGCCGACCGGCCGGACCTCATCGTGTATGACTTCGAGAGCTTCGTCTCGGCGCGCATCCTGGCCCGCGAATGGGGCAGCGCGACCGTGCAGTTCTTCCCGTACCTCGCCTCCAACGAGCAGTGGTCGCTGCACGCCGAGGTCTTCGACCCCGACTCCCCGGCCGTGCACGACGGCGTGGAGACGATCCTGCGGGTACTGGCCACGGTCGAGCCGGACCCGGACGCCCAGTGGGCGATGATGTCGCCGCAGGACGCCCGGAATCTGGTACTCCTCCCACGCGAGCTGCAGCCGAAGGGCGAGACCTTCGACGACCGGTACACCTTCGTCGGCCACTGCCTGCCGAGCGCGCCGCCCGCCGTCGACTGGCGCCCGCCGGACCCGGACGTCGCGGTGGCCCTGGTCTCGATGGGCACCGAGTCCAACGAGCGCGAGCACGTGTTCCACATGTGCGCCGAGGCGTTCGCCGACGGTGCCTGGCACGTCGTGATGACACTCGGCCGCGGCAAGCGGCTGCCCGCCGGGCTGAGCGCGCCGAACATCGAGGCCCACGAGTGGCTGCCGCACCTGGCCGTCCTCCCGCACGCCGCTGTCCTCGTGTGCCACGGGGGCATGGGCAGCGTCCTGGAGGCCCTGTACTTCGGCCGCCCGCTCGTCGTCGTGCCGCACACCCCGGAGAACCGGGTCAACGCGCGGCGGCTGCAGGAGCTCGGCGTCGGCCGGCTGCTCGAGGCGGAGCGGCTGGACGCGGCCACCCTGCGGGCCGCCGTGGACGCCCTCGCCCACGACCCGCAGACCCTGGCCCGGGTAGCCGCGATGCGGGCCGCGCTCCGGGCGAGCGGCGGGGCGACGCTCGCGGCGGACATGGTGGAGCGGGCCCTGGCGGCCGGCGCTCTCGAGCGGAGCCGCTAGGCCGGCGCCCGGTGCGCCGGCCTCAGTGCGTCGCCGCGCTCAGTTGCCGGTCGACGTAGCGGTCGAGCAGCATGTCGAGGTATCCGGGCCCGTCCGCGTCCGCGCCGAAGCCGGGCACGAGCTCACGCAGCCGGCGCAGCGACACCTCGGTGCGCGAGACGGGCCGGGCCCGGTAGGTGCGGTCGGGCGCCGTCCCCAGCCGCTTCGCGACGCCGTCGATGATGTCCTCGACCGGCCAGGGCCGGCCCGACGCCACGTTCACGACGATGTCGCGCACGTCCGCGCTCAGCAGCCCGTCGATGGCGACGACGAGATCGCGCACGTCGAGCAGGTCGCGGTGCGCGCCCCGGTGCACGGTGACGGTGCCGGTGCACACCTGCTTCACAATCGCCGGCAGCAGCTGGTGCGGGCGCTGATACGGGCCGACGACGTGCGCGAGGCGCAGCACCAGGTGCGGGCCGCCGCCGGCCCGCACGCACGCCTCCAGGGCCAGCTTGTGCCGCCCGTAGGTCGACGGGGGGTAGAGCGGCCCGTCCTCGGTCGCCGGTGCCTCGGTGGTGCCGTACATCGCGAACGAGGCGGTGGAGAAGTACAGCAGCGCGCTGCCCGCGGCCCGGCACTGCCGCAGGGCGTCGTAGAGCGCCTCGGCCTCCCGGTCCAGCTGCACCGGGTCGGTCACCGAGGTGCTCGACACCCCCGCCGCGAACGCCGTCACTCCCGGGAACCGATCCCCGAACGCCTCGCGCAGGTTCCTGGCGAGAAAGCCATTGCCGACGATCTGCATGTCATCCTCTCCACCGCGGCGGCGCCGGCCGCACGCCGGCGCCTCGGCCGCCACGCGGGTGGCTCATCCGACCGGTGTCACCTTCAGCATCCGCCGGGGCTCGACGCCGCCGCCCTCGACCGCGATGGACGACAGGTGCGACACGACGCGGTCGTCGATTGGGTCGTCCGCCGGGTCCTCGAGCACCCGGATGTGCTCGTAGGTCGTGGTGCGCTGGGCCGGCACCCGGCCCGCGGCCCGGATCAGGTGGATCATCTCCAGCAGGTTGGAGCGGTGCTTGGCGCCGGCCGAGGACACCACGTTCTCCTCGAGCATCACCGAGCCGAGGTCGTCCGCGCCGTAGTGCAGTGACAGCTGGCCGACCTCCTTGCCCGTGGTCAGCCACGAGCCCTGGATGTGGTTGACGTTGTCGAAGAAGAGCCGGGCGATCGCGATCATCCGCAGGTACTCCAGCGGCGTGGCCTGCGTGCGCCCCTTCAGGTGGTTGTTCTCCGGCTGGTAGGTGTACGGGATGAAGGCGCGGAACCCGCCGGTGCGGTCCTGCACGTCGCGGACCATCCGCAGGTGCTCGATGCGCTCCTCGTTGGTCTCGCCGGTGCCCATGAGCATCGTGCACGTCGACTCGACGCCGAGATTGTGCGCGATCTCCATGATCTCCAGCCAGCGCTCGCCGCTCTCCTTCAGCGGGGCGATGGCGTTGCGGGCCCGGGCCGGCAGCAGCTCGGCCCCGGCGCCGGCGAACGAGTCCAGGCCCGCGGCCCGGATGCGCTCGATGGCCTCCTTCGGCGTCACGCCGGAGACCTTCGCCATGTGCTGGACCTCGGAGGCGCCGAGCGAATGGATCACGAGCGACGGGTACGCCTGTTTGATGGCGGCGAACA
The DNA here is from genome assembly GCF_044454505.1 of Dactylosporangium sp. NPDC051541. NCBI lineage: Bacteria > Bacillati > Actinomycetota > Actinomycetes > Micromonosporales > Micromonosporaceae > Dactylosporangium > Dactylosporangium sp. NPDC051541. Next base: position 988,294 of record NZ_JBITDU010000002.1, on the reverse strand, counting down.
TGCGCTCGTAGTACTCCACCCCGTACTCCGGGTGGTGCCCGCCCTGGAACATGATCTGGGTGCCGCCGAGCTCGACGGTCTCGGCGCACCGGCGCAGCACGTCGTCGAGGTCGCGCTCCCAGCCCTTGTCGCTCTTCGGCGGGGCGTAGAAGGCGCAGAACTTGCACGCCGTCACGCAGACGTTCGTGTAGTTGATGTTGCGTTCGATGATGTAGGTCGCGATGTGCTCCACGCCCGCGTACCGGCGCCGGCGTACCGCGTCGGCCGCTTCGCCGAGGGCGTGCAGGGGCGCCGAACGGTAAAGCTCCAGCGCCTCTTCGGGGCTGATACGTCCTCCGGCGGCGGCTCGGTCGAGCACCGCGCTGACAGAACTGGCCATGTCGAACCTTTCGGGAAATGACGATGGTTCACGGTCTGGGCAGCAGCCGCACGTCGACGTCCGGCGGGAACCCGGCCTCGGCGTCGCTGACCCGCCGGGCGAACTCCGCGATGCCGGCCAGCTGCCGATCGCCGAGGCTGAAGTCGAGCGCGGTCATGTAATACCGCCGCAGGGTCCCGGCGTCGAACGGCTCCCACCGGGCGGCCTGCTCGCAGACCTCGTCGACCTCCCGCAGCGAGAGGTCGCGGGAGGCCAGGAACGCCGCGTGGACCCGCCGCACCGTCTCCGGCTCCCGCGCGAGGAAGTCCCGCCGCGCGGCGAACACCGCGAACACGAACGGCAGCCCGGTCCATTCGCGCCACATCGCACCGAGGTCGTGGACGTGCAGCCGGAGCCGCTCGGCCTCGGTGAGCGCGGCCCGCAGGGCGACGTCGCCGATGACCACGGCCGCGGGCGCGTCGCGCAGCATGGCGTCGAGGTCCGGCTCGGCCGTGAAGTACCGCGGCCGCACCCCGATCCGCTCGTGCAGCAGCAGCTGCGCGAGGCGCACCGACGTGCGGCTGGTGGAGCCCAGCGCGACCGGCGCACCGTCGAGCTCCTCGAGCGGGACCCGGCTCACGATGAGGCACGACATCACCGGGCCGTCGCTGCCGACCGCGATGTCGGGCAGTGCCACCAGGTCATCGGCGTGGCGCAGGAACTCCAGCAGGCTGATGGGCCCGATGTCCAGCGCGCCGGCGGCCAGCGCGTCGTTGAGCCGGTCCGGGGTGGCGCGGTGCAGGTCGAGGTCGAGCAGCGCGCCGGTGCGGGCCAGGCCCCAGAACAGCGGCACGCAGTTGAGAAAGTCGATGTGGCCGACCCGCGGCCGGACCGGCCGGGCCGGTGCGAGGACCGCGCCGCCGTGCGCGGAAGCCGGTGCGGTACCGGGTGAAACTGGCATGTGCACTCCCCGGGTCGACGATGCGGTCACTATCCATCACGGCCGCGCGCGCGACCACCGTTCGGGGCCGGATGCACGTCAAGTCTGGGTGTTTCCCGGTTCTTGGCGCCGGTGCGCCGTCGCCGCGCAGGCCCGGCGGCATCCTGGGAACGGCCGAACCGACCAGGAGGTCCCGGATGCGCGTGCTGTTCACTGTCTCCTCGTGGCCGACCCACTACGCCGCACTGGTGCCGTACGGGTGGGCGCTGCGCGCCGCCGGGCACGAGGTGCGGGTCCTGTGCATGCCCTCGCAGCGCGACGCGGTCGCCGGGGCCGGGCTGGCCCCGGTGCCGATCCTCGACGGCATGGAGATGTCCGTCCACAACAGACTGTCCTACGTTCGTGAAGCCCTCGACGGCGACTGGCCCTACCCCTGGACGCCCCTGCACCCGGTCACCGGCGCGGCGATGGCGTCCCTGGCCGACTTCGACACCGCGGCGTATGCCCGCGCCGACGGCGCCCGGTACGCGGCCGGCTCCGCCCGCAGCCACGACGCCGCGGTGGCCTATGCCCGGTCGTGGCGGCCGGACCTGGTGATCCACGACCCGGTCAGCACCGAGGGCCTGCTCGCCGCGATGGTGCTCGGGGTGCCCGCGGTCCTCGGCCTGTGGGGGCCGGTCGGCACCCACGAGCCGGCGTCGCCGTTCCGGCTGCTGCCCGCGGACCTCGGCGGCTCGTTCGAGCGCCACGGTGCCGGCCCGTTCAGCCCGGACCTGGTCCGCCACGTGCTGGACCCGTGCCCGGACGCGATCGCGCCGCCGACGCGGGCCGAGCGCATCGCGGTGCGGTACGTGCCCTACAACGGCCCGGGCACCCCGCCGGAGCCCCTGCCCGCCATCGACCGGCCCCGGGTCTGCGTGACCTGGTCGACGGCGCTGAGCACGATGACCGGCCCGCGCTCCTACGCGCTGCCGCACATCCTCGAGGCGCTGGACGGCCTCGACGTCGAGATCGTGCTCACGGCGACCCGGGCCGACGCCGCCGCGCTCGGCGACGTGCCGCCGCGGACGCGGGTGCTGGAGTACTGCCCGCTGCATCCGCTGTTGCAGCAGTGCGATCTGGTGGTACACCACGGAGGCTCGGGCAGCACCATGACGGCGATCGCCACCGGGACACCCCAGCTGATGCTGACGTTCGCCAGCGAGCAGGCCTGCACCGCCGGGCGCACGGCCGCCTCGGGCGCCGCCCGGCACATACCCGGGCCGGCTGTGACCGTGGCGTCGATCCGGGCCGCGGCGGCCGGCCTGCTCGACGGCCCGGCCCACCGGCTCGCCGCGGCGGAGTTGCGGCGGGCGGCCGAGGACCGGCCGTCCCCCGTCGACGTCCTGCCCCGGCTCGAGAAGCTGGCCACCTGACCGCTTCAGGCCCGTCGCTGCGCGAACTCCTTGATGGATTCGACCATGTAGTCGATCATCTCGGCCGTCACACCCGGGTACACCCCGATCCAGAACGTGCGCTCGGTGATGATGTCGCTGTTGGTCAGCTCGCCGCTCACCCGGTACACGGCGTCCCGGTAGGCCGGCTGGCGGATCAGGTTGCCGGCGAAGAGCAGCCGGGTGCCGATCTTGCGCGACTGCAGGAAGTCGACCATCTCGCGCCGGTGGAAGCCAGCGTCCTCGGTGAGGGTGATGACGAAGCCGAACCAGCTCGGGTCGCTGCCCGGCGTCGCCTCGGGCAGGATCAGGCCCGGCACGCCGTCGAGCCCCTCGCGCAGCCGCTGCCAGTTGCGCCGGCGGGCGTCGACGAAGTCGGCGATCTTCGTGAGCTGGCTCAGGCCCAGCGCCGCCTGGATGTCCGTCGTCTTCAGGTTGTAGCCGACGTGCGAGAAGATGTACTTGTGGTCGTAGCCGTAGGGCAGATCACCGAGCTGATACTCGAAGCGCTTGAGGCACTTGTTGTCCTGCCCCGGCTCGCACCAGCAGTCGCGGCCCCAGTCCCGCATCGACTCGACGATGCGGGCCAGCTCCAGGCTGTCGGTGAGCACGCAGCCGCCCTCGCCCATGGTGAGATGGTGGGCGGGGTAGAAGCTGACCGTCGAGTAGTCGCCGAACGTGCCGGTGACCCGGCCCTGATAGGTCGCCAGCACCGCGTCGCAGTTGTCCTCGACCAGGAACAGGCCGCGGTCCCGGCACAGCTGGGCGATCTCGGCGACCGGGAACGGGTTGCCCATCGTGTGCGCCATCATGACCGCGCGGGTCTTCGGCGTCAGGGCGGCTTCGATCCGGTCGAGTGTGGTGTTGTACGTCCTGAGGTCCACGTCCACGAAGACCGGGACCAGCCCGTGCTGCAGCAGCGGGTTCACGGTCGTCGGGAAGCTCGCGGCGACGGTGATGACCTCGTCGCCCGCCCGCAGCCGCCGTTCGCCGAGCTCGGGCGCGCCGAGCGACGCCACGGCGAGCAGGTTCGCCGCGGAGCCGGAGTTGGTCAGGTGCGCCTTGCGTACGCCGATCGCACGGGCGAAGAGCCGCTCGAAGCGCAGCGCGGCCGCACCCGAGGCGATGCGCATCTCCAGTGCCTGCTCGACCAGCGCGGTCCGGTCGTCCTCGTCGAGTACGGCCCCGGAGGGCAGGATCGGGGTGACCCCCGGCACGAATCCCTGCTCGCCGGCCGCGCGGTCGCGGTGCAGCTTGCGGGTCTGCTCGAGGATGAGCTGCTTGACCTCGTCAACCATCTGCGGTGTCTCCATTCGCTGCGAAGCTCGGGATTGCTGCGGTCCCGCCGCTGGTGCCGTCCGGCCGGGTGTGCCGCCACAGCGCGTCGATCGCCTCCGCCGGCGATCGGGCCGGGGCCCAGCCCAGGGCCCGGTGCGCGAGGCCGATGTCCATCGGCCGGGCCGAGACCCCGGCGTCGCGCCGGGCGGCGGCCCCGGCCCGTTGGGTAACCCGCCCACCGCCGCCGGCCCGGGCGATGAGCAGGCCGACGATGTCGGCTACGGCCACGGCCCGCCCGCCGCCGACGTTGACCACCGGGGGTACCGCCGGTGCGGCCGCCGCGCACAGCACGGCGTCGCTGACGTCCCGTACGTCGACGAAGTCACGGTGCCCGGACAGCGGCGGCACCTCCACCGCCGCGCCGTCCCGGGCCAGCTGCCGGGCCAGGCCGCCGAGCAGGCTCTGCGCAGGCGCCCACGGCCCGATCGCGGTCGAGACGCGCAGCACGACCGCGTCGATGCGGCCGGCCGTCGCGGCGCCGGTGACGGCCCGGGTCCCGGCCAGCTTCGTCTGTGCGTACCGGCTGACCGGGTGCTCGGCCAGGTCCTCGGTGAGCGGCGGCCCGGGCGGCTGCTCGCCGTACTCGAACACGGAGCCGAGGTGTACGAGCCGAACGGGTCCGGGCCCGGGCCCGGCTGCCAGCGCGGCCACGAGCCGCTCGACCAGCATCACGTTGCCGCGGTCGAGTTCGGCGTCGGTCACGCCCCACAGCGCGCCGGCGGCGTTGACGACCAGATCGGCCCCGGCGGTCACGGCGGCGATCGCCTCCGCCGGCGCCTGGGCGGCGTCGAGGCGCACGGTGGCGCACCGCGGGTCCGGGCCGGCCGGCCCGCGGGCCACGGCCGTGACCCGCCAGCCGGCGTCGAGCAGCCCGGCCGCGATGCCGCGCCCGACGAACCCGGTCGCGCCGAGCAGCACTGCGCGTCCGGGGCCTGATCGGCCCGCTCGGCTGGTCTCCACGGCGGCCTCCCGGATCGTCGCGCGGCATGCCCCCGCCGGTGAGCATCGTGCGCCACCGGCGGCCGCCCCGGGACGCGCCCAGGAGAAGTCTGGGGGAATCCCCGGAGTCCGCGGCGCCGGTGGGTGCGCCACGTCAGACCGCGCTCGGGGTGGCGGCCACGGGCTGGACCTCGTCCGGCGCATCGGACGGTGGTGGGCCGGGCTCCTTCGGCACGTCGGGCAGCTCGGACTCGAGCCGCCGCACCCGGGGCCGCAGCGCGCTGAGCGCGACGATGCCGAGCAGCAGCGGGGCGGCCGCCAGGAACAGCAGCGCGATCCCGCCGGGGATGCCGCCCCCGGTGACGGCGCCCAGGGACGAGGCGAGCGGGCCGCCGGCGTCGACGAGGGGCGCGGCCGTGTACTGCGCGACCGGCCCGGCGACGGCGTAGGCGAGGGGCTGCGCGGACCAGGCGAGCATCCGCCGGACGGCGAAGACCCGGCCCTGCACCTCCAGCGGCGTCTTGAGCTGCCACAGGGTGGCGGTCACCGCGTTGGTGACGGCCCAGCCGCCGAGAATGGCGAACATGCCGGCCGCGACCGCCCACACGCTGTGCGTGAGCCCCATCGCGGCGACGAGCAGCCCGTGGACGGCCCCGACGATCAGGATCGCCCGCACCCGGTGCCGCGGCTGACGGGTGACGCTGATGACGGCGCCGACGATGACCATGCCGGCCCAGCCGACCGCCTCCACGATGCCGTAGGCGGCCGGCCCGGACAGCGTCAGGACGAGCGGCGGCACCAGCACGATGACGAGCTGCATGCCGAAGTTGTGCACGGCGAAGAACGTGAGCAGCCCGGACAGGCCGGGCCGGGCCCGGATGAACCGCCAGCCCGCGCTCAGCTCCCCGCCGAGCGGCTCCCGGTCCCCGGCGGCCCGCGGCGCCCGGGGCGGCAGGCGGCGCAGCGACCACAGCATGGTGCCCAGCGCGGCGGTGAACGTGAGCACGTCGATGAGCAGCAGGCCACGCAGGCTCAGCACGGCGTAGAGGCTGCCGGCCAGGACCGCGCCGAGGACCTCGCCGACCGCCTCGGCCAGGCCGATGCGGCCGTTGGCCCGGCCGAGCTGTCCACGCGGCACGATCTCGCTCACCAGCGCCGAGAACGCCGGCCACTGGATCGCCTTGAAGACCGACAGGAGCACGGCCATGACGTAGAGCTGCCACAGCGCGAAGGCGCCGGTCGCCAGCAGGATCAGGCCCAGCGTGGTGACCAGGGCGGTGCCGGCGTCGCTGAGCAGCATGGCCCGGCGGCGGTCCCAGCGGTCGACCAGCGCCCCGGCCATCGGCAGCAGCACGATCCCGGGTAGCGAGGCGGCCAGCACGAGCAGGGTGAACGCGGCCGGGGACCCGGTCTGGGCGTAGACCCAGATGCCGACGCCGAACGCGGTGACCGACGAGCCGACGAGCGACACGATCTGGCCGGCCCAGAGAACGTTGAAGACCCGCACGTCACACCGCCTCGGCGAGCACGGCGAACAGGTCCTCGAGGCGGGCCGTGACGGTGGCCGGGTCGAACAGCGCGGTGCTGTATTCGATCCAGCCCGAGATCCCGTCCTCGGTCTCGCGGCAGCGCACGTGCAGGTCGTACCGGCACGTGCCGCGGTCGAGGTCGACCCGCTCGACGGCCAGGCCGGGCAGCGGGTCGCCGCCGGGCGGCAGGTTCTGCATCCCGAACATGAATCGGCACAGGGGCGGGTGCAGGCCGCCGCCGTACTCCGCCGCGAGGGACTCGAACGGCGTGTGCTGGTGCTCCCAGGCGGCCAGCATCTCGGTGCGCACCCGGGCGACGAGGGTGCCGAAGTCCGGCGGGCCGGTCAGGTCGGCCCGGACGGGCAGGATGTTCGCGTACGGCCCGACCTCGTGCTCGGCGTCGGCGGTCCGGTCGGCGACGGGCACCGCGACCAGGAACCGCTCGGCCCCGGTCTGCCGGCCCAGCCAGCGCTGCACGGCCGCGAACAGCACCATGAACGCCGTCGCCCCGGTCGCCGCGGCGGTGTCGCGCACCGTCTCGGTCAGCTTCGGGGGCAGGTCGAAATGGTGCACGGCGCCCGCCGTCGACCACTGCGGCGGCCGGGGCCGGTCGGCCGTGGCGTTCACGTCGACCGGCACGCCGCGCAGCCGCCCGGCCCAGAACGCCCCATCGGCCGGGTCCGGGTCGCCGGTGTCCGGGGCGAAGCCGCCCACCGGCGGGAGGGTCACCGCGCGGCCCTCGGCGAACGCGGCGTAGTAGGCGGCCAGGTCGCGCTGGATGACACTCAGCGACCACCCGTCGGCCACCGCGTGGTGCACGATGACGGCGAGCAGGTGCTCGTCCGCGCTCAGCCGGATCAGTGCCACTCGCAGCAGCGGCCCGGCGGCCAGGTCGAACGGGCGCCGCAACTGCTCCGTCGCCATCGCGATCGCGGCGGCGGCCGACGGCGCCGGGCACCGCACGATCTCGGGTGGCCCGACCGGTTCCACGACCGCGACCGGTTCGCCGCGCCCGTCCGGAAAGCGGGTCCGCAGCGCCGGGTGGCGGGCCGCCACCGCGTCGGCCGCGCGCACCAGCGCGACCTCGTCGAGCGGGCCGTGCAACAGCGCCGAGAAGCTGATGTTGTACATCGGGCTCAGCGGGTCGGCCGCCTGATGCCGGACCATGAACGCCTGTGCGGGGGTGAGCCGGCCGGTGTCCGCGGACGCGCCCCGGTCCGGCTCGGCCCGCGCGGGCCGGTCCCCGTCGACCGCGGTGGCCAGGGCGGCCACCGTGCGCAGTTCGAAGACCGTCCGCAGCGGCACGCCCAGGCGGCCGGCCAGCCGGGCCGCCAGCAGCGAGTGGCCGCCACGGGTGAAGAAGTCGGCACTGCGGCCGCACGGCGGCCCGCCGACCCCCTCGGCCGCGAGCAGCCCGTCGAACAGGGCCGCGACCCGCCGCTCGGCCGCGTTGCGGGGCACGTCACCGCCGCCGGGTCCGGCCGGCTCCGCGGCCGCCGCCCGCATGACCAGGTCGGCCCGGTCGACCTTCTGGTTGCTCGTGCGCGGCAGCGCGGGCCGCGCGTGCAGCGTGGCCGGGACGAGGTACTCCGGCAGCCGCTCGGCCAGCGCGGCCCGCAGCGCGACCAGGTCGAGGCCCTCGGGCGCGACGAACCCGGCCAGTCGCGGCGCGCCCGGGGCGCCGGCGACGACCACCGCCGCCTCCCGGACCCCGGGCAGGTCGCGCAGGGCGGCCTCGACCTCGGCCGGCTCGACCCGGTTGCCGCGGATCTTCACCTGGTCGTCGTCGCGCCCGACGAAGTGCAGGGTGCCGTCGGCGTCGCGGTAGACCTTGTCGCCGGTGCGGTACACCCGTGATCCCGGCACTTCGGAGAACGGATCGGGCACGAAGCGCTCCGCGGTCAGTGCGGGGCGGCCGTGGTAGCCCAGGGCGACCCGGTCCCCGCCGATCCACAGCTCACCCGGGACGCCGGGCGGGGCCAGTTCGCCGCCGCGGTCCACGACCCACGCCCGGACGCCCGGCGCCGGACGGCCGATCGGTGCCGGCCCGGTCGCACCCGGCGCGGTCTCGACCCGGTGCCAGGTCGCGGTCATCGTCGTCTCGGTCGGACCGTACTGGTTCACGACCACCGGCCGCCCGGCGAACGCCTCGGCCGCGCGGGCCGCGTCGCGGTGGTCGAGGACCTCGCCGGCGCTGAGGATCCGGCACAGCCGCGCCCCCGAGCCGGAGGCTGCCTCGGCGAGCAGCGCCCGCAGGACTGTTGGCACGACGCTGAGCAGCGCGGTGACGCCCTCCCGGTCGATCGCGGCGAGCAGTGCGGCGGGGTCGGCGGCCGCGTCGTCGTCGACCAGCACCACCCGCGCCCCGGCGGCGAGCGGCCCGAACAGGTCCCGGACCGAGGCGTCGAAGGCCAGCGCGGGCAGCTGCAGCACCGTGTCGTGCGGACCGAGGCCGTGCGTCGGGATGACGTACCGGGTGAGGTAGGCCGCGGCCGCCCGGTGCCGGGTCAGGACGCCCTTGGGCGTGCCGGTGGAGCCGGAGGTGTACGCGATGAACGCGACCGCGTCCGGCGCCTCCACGACGGGTGGGGCGAGGTGGCCCGCCCCGTCGGCGGGCACCGCCGGGACCGGCCAGTCGCCGCCCAGGTCGGTGACGACGCACCGGGCGGCGCTGTCGGCCAGGATCTGCCGGTGCCGAGCCGCGGGGTGGCGGCGGTCGAGGGCGACGTAGGCGGCGCCGAGGCGCAGCACCGCGAGGACGGCGACCGGCTGGGCCGGGCCGCGACCGAGCGCGAGTGCGACCACGTCGCCCGGGCGCACACCGTGCGCGTCCAGCCGGCCGGCGAGCCGCTCCGCCCGCTCGGCCAGCTCCCGGTAGGTGACCGTGGTGCCGGCGCAGACCAGTGCGGTCGCGTCCGGGCGCCGCCGGGCCTGGCGCAGCACCAGGGTGTGCAGTGCCTCGGCCGGTCCGGGATCGTCGGGCGGGCCGAGCAGGTCGGCCCGCTGGGCGGCGGTGAGCAGGTCCAGGCGCTCCACCCGGGTGTCGGGGGCGTCGAGCGCGGCCCCGAGCAGGCTCAGCAGCTGCTCCGCGGTGCGGGCGATCGTCGCGGGGTCGAAGCGGGCGGTCTGGTACACCAGCGATCCGCCGAGCCCGTCCGGACCGTCCATGAAGGACACGTTGAGCTCGGCCTTGGCCGCGGCCGGCACGAACGGTGCGGGCTCCAGCACGACCCCGCCGCTGAGGGCGGCGGCCGGTGGGGGCTGGTCGATGGTGACGGTGTACCGCGAGAGCGCCGCCGCGTCCAGGCCGAGCCGCTCGACGACCCGGGCGAAGGGCACCTGGCGGTGCTCGTACGCGTCGAGCACGGCGCCGCGCACGGCCCGCACCAGCTCCCGGAACGACCCCGCGGGGCGCACGCGGACCCGCAGCAGCACCGTGTTGAGGAGCAGGCCGACGACGCGCTCCAGCTCCGGACGGGCCCGGTCGGCGACGGGCATCGCCAGGACCACGTCGGCCCGCCCGCCGAGCCGCTGCAGCAGGGCCGTGTAGGCGGCGAGCAGCACCATGAACGGCGTGGCGCTCTCGGCCGCGGCCAGCTCCCGCACGGCCGCGGCGACCGCCGGCGGAACGGTGAACGCGTGGGCGGACCCGGCCGGATCGGGCCGGGCCGGGCGCGGGCGGTCCGCGGGCAGCTCGGGGCCGGGCGGCAGGTCGGCCAGCCGGTCCCGCCAGTGCGCCAGCTCCCGGTCGAAGCGCTCGTCCCGCTCCAGGCCGCGCTGCCAGCGGGCGTAGTCGCTCGCGGTCCGCGCGGCCGGTCCGGCGGGCCCGGGGCGGCCGGTGACGGCGGCGTCGTAGGCGGCGACCAGGTCGTCGTGCAGGACCGCGAGGGACCAGGCGTCGACGACGGCGTGGTGGAACGCGAGCGCCAGGATGTGCTCGTCGTCGGCGACGGTGATCAGCGCGCCGCGGACCAGCGGGGACACGGCCAGCTCGAACGGCGCGTCGGTGATCGCCCGCACGAGCCGCTCCCGCGCGGCCGCCCGCGCCGGCTCGGGCTCGGCCCGCAGGTCGTGCCGCGCGACCGCCAGGTCCAGCTGTGGCCGGACGACCCGGTGGGGTGCGCCGTCCCGCGCCGCGAAGGTCGTGCGCAGGGCCTCGTGCCGCGCGGGCAGGGTCCGCAGCGCGGCGACGAGCGCGGCCGGGTTCAACGGGCCGCGCAGCCGGCTGACCACCGGGACCACGTAGGCCGGGTCGGCCGGGGCGAGCTGATCGACCAGCCACAGCCCGGTCTCGGCGGCCGACAGCTCCGGCACCGGCGCGCCGGCCGCGGGCACCGGCGGGAGCGCGGCGGCGTCCGCGCGGCCCGTCCCGGCCAGCCGGGCGGCGAACCCGGCCGGGGTGGGTGCGTCGAAGGCCCATCGCAGCGGTGCGTCGACGGCCATGGTGTCGCGGACCCGGGACAGCAACTGGACGGCGAGCATCGAGTGCCCGCCGAGGGCGAAGAAGTCGTCGTCGCGCCCGACCCGCCCGACGCCGAGGACCTCCGCCCACAGCCCGGCGAGGGTCTCCTCGACCGGGCCGCGGGGAGCGGCGTACGCGGCGGCGACCGGCACTTCCCGCGGCGGTTCCGGCAGCCGCCGGTAGTCGATCTTGCCGCTGGACAGCTGCGGCAGCTCCGGCAACGTCACGACGACGGCCGGGACCATGTACTCGGGCAGCCGGCCGCGCAGCCACTCCCGCAGCTCGGCCGGGTCGGTGCCGGCCGCCGCGGGCGGGGCGACGTAAGCGACCAGGCGCGGTCCGCCGGGGCCGTCAGTGCGGGCCACGACGGCCGCGGGTCCGACCCGCTGAGCCAGGACGGCCTCGACCTCGCCGAGCTCGACCCGGAAGCCGCGCAGCTTGACCTGCCGGTCGAGGCGGCCGAGGAAGTCCAGGCGGCCGTCGGCGCGCCAGCGGACGAGGTCGCCGGTGCGGTACAGCCGGCCGCCGGGCGGTCCGAACGGATCGGGGACGAACCGGTCGGCGGTCAGCCCGGGCCGGCCGAGGTATCCGCGAGCCAGCTGGACCCCGCCGACGCACAGCTCGCCGGGCACACCGACCGGCTGCAGCCGGTGCTCGGCGTCGAGGACGTAACAGCGCACGTTGGTGGTCGGGGCGCCGATCGGCACCCGCGGGTCGCCGTCGAGCCGGCACCGGTCGGCCGTGACGTTGACGGCGGTCTCGGTGGGGCCGTAGGCGTTGTACAGCTCCGCGTCGAGCGTCGTCAGGCAGCGGGCCCGGACCTCGGGGCTGAGGGCCTCCCCGGCGCTCTTGATGACCCGCAGGTGCGGCAGGGGAGTGTCGCCGCCGTGTGCGAGCAGCGCGGCGAGCATGGTGGGCACGAAGCGGACGTACGAGACCCGCTCGGCCGCCAGCAGGTCGCGCAGGTACACCGGGTCGCGGTGCCCGCCGGGCGCGGCGATGACGAGCCGGGCGCCGGCGTTGAGGGTGGCGAAGAGCTCGACGACCGAGTCGTCGAAGGTCACGTTGGTCTTGAACAGCACGGCCGCGCCGGGGCCAAGGCCGAACCGCTCGATCTGCCAGGCGAGCTGGTTGCGGGCGGCGCGGTGACTGACCATGACGCCCTTGGGCCGGCCGGTGGAGCCGGAGGTGTAGAAGACGTAGGCGAGGTGCTCCGGCCGGATCGTCGCAGCGGGCCCCGCGGGCGGGTGCGCCGCGATGGCGTCGGCGTCCGCGTCGAGCCGCACCGCCGTCTCGGTGCCCGTGAGCCGGTCGGTCAGCGCCGAGACGGTGACGACGAGCGCGGCGCCGGCGTCGCGCAGGACGGTGCGGGTCCGCTCGGCCGGATGATCGGGGTCGAGGGGCAGGTACGGCGCCCCGGCCCGGACCACCGCGACGATCGCGACGACCAGGTCGATGCCGCGGTGCAGCAGCACGCCGACCGGCCGGTCGGGTTCGGCACCGGCCGCGCGCAGGTGCCCGGCGAGCCGGTCGACCCGGGCGTTGAGCTCCCGGTACGTCACCCGGTCGGCCCCGCTGGCCAGGGCTTCCTCGTCCGAGCCGGCCCGCGCGGCGATGGCGGCCGTGATGTCGTGCGGGCCGCCGAGCGCACGGGCCGGCCCCTGCCAGCCGGTCGTCAGCAGCGCCGTCTCGGCCGCGCCGAGCAGCGGCAGGTCCCCGACCGGTGTCGCCGGCGCCGCGGCCGCGGCGCTCAGCAGCGTCAGGTAGTGCCCCAGCACCCGCTCGGCACCGGCGGCGTCCCACAGGTCACGGCGATACTCCAGCTCCAGCTCGAACGCGCCGGCGTGCTCGGCGACGGCCAGGCTCACGTCGAACTTGGCGGTCTCCGGCCGGAACCGCTCGACCAGCGTCGCCGTGACCGGGCCCAGGCGCAGCGCGGTGCCGGTGCGGGCGGCCGAACTGTTCCAGTCGAACAGCACCCGGAACAGCGGGCTCGCCTGCGCGTCCCGCGGCACCGGCAGCGCGCCGACGACCCGCTCGAAGGGCACGTCCTGGTGGGCCTGCGCGGCCGCGGCCGCGGCGCGGACCTCCGCGAGCAGTTCGGCGAAGGGCGCGGCCGGCCGCACGTCGGCCCGGATCGCGACGGTGTTGACGAACAGCCCGATGAGTCCCTCCAGCTCGGGCCGCGCGCGGTTGGCGACCGGCGTGCCGACGAGCACGTCACGCTCGCCGCTGTAGCGGTGCAGCAGGGCGTGCAGGGCGGCGAGCAGCACCATGAAGGGGGTCGCGGCACGGTCCCGGGCGAGGTCGCGCACGGCCGCGGCCAGGGCCGGTCCGACCCGGGCCCGCGCCACCGCGCCGCCCGCGCCCGCGGCCGGTCCGAAGGACGGCAGCTCCAGGCGCTGCGGCGCGCCGGCCAGCCGGTCGGTCCAGTAGTCGAGCTGGTCGTCGTAGCCGCCGTCGTCGAGGCGGGCACACTGCCAGGCGGCGAAGTCGGCGTACTGCACCGGCGGCGCGGCCGGGGCCGGATCGCGGCCGAGCGCGGCGGCGTAGCCGGCCGCGAGCTCGCGGGCCAGGACGTCGACGGACCAGCCGTCGAAGGCGATGTGGTGCAGCGTCAGCACGAGGTGGTGCCGCCGCGGGCCGGTGTGGGCCAGCACGGCCCGCCACACGGGTCCGGCGGCGAGGTCGAACGGGCGGCCGTACTCGGCCCGGGCCAGCTCGTCGAGCTCGGCGTCGGTCGCGCCGGGCCGCTCCAGCCGCCGCAGCCGCAGCGTGGCGTCGCCGGTGACCTGCGTATAGCCGGCGCCGTCGCGGCGGTACACCGTCCGCAGGATCTCGTGCCGCGCCTCGACGCCCCGCAGCGCTGTCTCCAGCGCGTCGGCGTCCAGCGGGCCGTCGAGGCGCAGGTTGAAGATCACGTGGTAGGTCGGCCGGCCGGGGTCCAGCTCCTCGAGGAAGAGCATCCGCTGCTGGGCCGGGGACACGGGGCGGGGACCGGAGCCGCGCGGGATGGCCGGCCGGGAGTCGCCGCCGGCCAGTTCGGCCAGGCGGGCCAGCCGCTGCTCCAGCACCGTGCGCGCGCCCGGCGACAGGCGCCCGGGCCCGGTGCTGACGCCGGCGGTCATCGGATCCCTCTCGAGGTTATGGACATGCAAACAGGCAACACGACGCGGACTAGGGACTTCGTTAGGAGCGGCGGGCTCTCGCGACATTTGCCACTTGACGGACACCCACATAGACGGGCATAAACAAAGAGAAAGCAAATTCAAACGGAAGTCAAGCCACATCGTCCACGGGGGTACCGGAGAGGACGGGTCCGTAGCCAATGCCGACCATCGATTTCGTGCAGCTCGAACCGGACTTCGGCTGCTACGGCGTCAACACGCCGGGCGCCATCATCGAGCTGCGGGCCATCCACCAGGAGACGTTCGTCGACCACACGTACCTGCAGCACGGCGTCACGGTGCCGCCGGGCGGGACGGTCCTCGACATCGGCGCCAACGTGGGGCTCTTCAGCCTCGCGCTCAAGCGGATCTGCCCCTCGGCCCGCATCCACGCGTTCGAGCCGGCCCCGGCCGCCCTCGAGGCGCTGCGGGCCAACCTGGCGTTGCACGGAGCCGCGGGGGTCACCGTGCACGCCGTCGGCCTCGGCGCCGTCGACGACCCGGGCGTGCCGTTCACGTTCTACCCGAACATCCCGGGCAACTCGACGCGCTACCCCGAGCTCAAGGAGTTCGACCGGGCCCGGATCAGCGCCGACTGGGGCACGAGCGTCGGCGACAGCCTGTACGGCGGGCAGGCGGTCGAAGTACCCCTGCGGCGCCTCTCCACCGTGCTCGCCGGTCACCCCGAACTGACCACCATCGACCTGGCCAAGATCGATGTCGAGGGCGCGGAGCTGGAGGTCCTCGGTGGCATCGACGAGGCCGACTGGCCGCGACTCCACCGGATCGTCGTCGAGGTGCAGGACCTCGGCGGCATGTTCGAAGCGGTCCGCGACCTGCTCGCCGGGCACGGCTTCGCGCTCAACGTCGAGACGCCGGAGGCTCTCGCGCACCTGAACTATCGCACGGTGTACGCGGTACGCCCGGAGGTGACGACGACCGGAGGGTGATCCCGCGATGCTCGCGATCAGCAAGTCTGGAAAAATCACTAAGCCGCTCCACCTACCTTCGGTCCCGGCGACGACGGCGGGAACGGGGAGCTCATGCGCGCATTCGACGATGGGGCGGACGAACCCGGCGACACACTCGACCGCTCCGTCAGCCGGCTGCTCGACGTGCACGCGCGGGTGATGGCGCAGGTCCATGCCCTGCTGCTGGAGGCGGACGGGCAGGTCCTGAGCGCGCACGACGCGGCCGTGCCCTCCCGGCTCGATCCGGCGCCCGCGCCGACGCCTCCGCCGGACGCCCCGTCCACCTACCCGCTGTCCGCGACGCAGCGCGAGATCTGGTTCCTGGAGCAGCTCGGCGACGGCTCGTCCCACGCCTACAACGAGGCCGTCCTGCTCGACCTGGCCGGCCCGCTCGACCCGCACGCCCTGCACCGGGCGCTCGACACCGTCGTCGCGCGTCACGACAGCCTCCGTACCGTCTTCGCCGCCGACGGCTCGCACCAGCTCGTCGGGCCTTCCGCGACGGTGGAACTTCCGCTGCTCGACCTCATCGGCGAGCCCGAGCAGCGGCGCCTGGACTGGCTGGACGCGCGCGTGCAGGAGCGTTTCGACCTGACCGCGGGCCCGCTCGTGCGGGCCGCCCTGCTCCGCCTCGCCCCCACCCACCACCAGCTCCACCTGCTGGTCCACCACAGCGTCATCGACGGCTGGTCGTTCGTGGTCGTCATCGACGAACTGCTGCGGCTGTACGAGCAGGACCGCACCGGGGCACCGGCCGGTCTGGCCCCCGCGCCCGCCTACCGCGACCACGTGGCCCGGCAGGCGGAGCGCCGGGCTGGTCCGGCCGGGCAGGCCGCCGCCGCGTACTGGACCGCGCGCTTCGACGGCCCCCGCCCGCCGCTGCGGCTGCCGCTGGACCGCCCGCGCCCGGCCCGCGGCACCGGCCGGGCCGCCCGCGTCGAGATCGCCGTCGAACCGGCGCTCGCCGCCGCGGTGGCCGAGCGGGCCCGGCAGCTCGGCACCACCGCCTTCACCGTGCTCTTCGGCGCCTATGCGCACACGCTGCAGCGGCTCACCGGCCAGAGCGACGTCGTCATCGGCGTGCCCGTGGCCGAGCGCGAGCACCCGGGGGCCGACCGGCTCGTCGGGCACTGCAACACCGTGCTGCCCATCCGCGTCGGGGCCGGACCGGACGCTGTCGTGCGCGACTACCTGCGCGGAGTCCAGCGCGATCTCATCGACGCCTACGACCACCCCGACTTCAGCGCCGAGTTGCTGCGCCGGGACGCCGGTGACCGGGGTCCGCTGTTCCGCACGTTCTTCAACCTCGACCGGGCCCGCGCGATGCCGCACCCGACCGGCGTCCGGGCCACCGCACTGCCCCCGCCGCCCTCGGCGGCCAAGCTCGACCTGTTCGTCGACGTGCTGTGCATCGGGCCGGCGATGACCGTGCAGTTCGAATACGACACGGCCCTGTTCGACCCGGCCACGGTCACCGCGTTCGCCGAGCTGTACATGCGGCTGCTGCACGAGATGACGGCCCGGCCCGAAGCCCGGCTGGCCGCGCTGGACCTGATCGCGCCGGCGGCCCGCGAGTCGCTGCTGGCCGCCGCCCGGCCACCCCGGCCGCCGGCCGGGCCCGGCCGCAACGTGCTGGAGCTGATCGAGGCCCGCGCGGCCGCGGCGCCGGACGCGCCGGCCGTGGTGTGGGGCACCGATCGGCTCACCTACGCCGAGCTGGACGCGCGCGCCGACGCGCTCGCGGACCGGCTGCGCGCCCTCGGCGCCGGCCCCGAGGCGCGGGTCGCGATCCTCCTGCCCCGCTCACCCGAGCTGGTCGTGGCGGTGCTCGGCGTGTGGAAGGCCGGGGCGGCGTTCGTGGCGCTGGACGCCGAGACACCGCCCGCCCGCCGCCGCGAGGTCGTCGCCGACGCCGGGGCCCGCCTCGCCGTCACCACGGCCGACCTGGCCGCGGACCTGGACGGCACCGGCGTGCACGGCGTCGTTCCGGGCGAGCCGGGCGACACCGCGGCCGGCCGGACGCCGCGCCCCGTGGACGCGCTGGCGTACCTGGTCTACACCTCCGGCTCCACGGGCCGGCCCAAGGGTGTGATGGTCGCCGACGACGCGTTGCTCCGGGTGTACCGCGGCTGGGAAGCGGCCTACCGCCTGCCCGGCCGGGTCCACTCGATCCTGCAGCTGGCCAACTTCGGCTTCGACGTCTTCATCGGCGATCTGGTCCGCGCCCTGTGCTCCGGTGCCCGCCTCGTGCTGTGCCCGCGGGACCTGCTGCTCGACCCGGCCGGGCTGCTCGCCCTCATCCGCCGCGAGGAGATCGACTGCGCCGAGTTCGTACCCCTGGTCGCCCGCGCCCTCGCCGAGCACGCCGCCGCCGCGGGGGAGCGCCTCGACACCCTCCGGCTGCTCATCGTCGGCTCCGACCACGTCGACGCCGACGACCTGACCCGGCTCAGGGCCCTGCTCGGCCCGGACGGGGAGGTGGTCAACTCCTACGGGCTCACCGAGGCGGTGATCGACAGCACCTTCCACCTGCACGGCGACGGCGACCGCGGCGGCGTGTGCCTCATCGGCGGCCCGTACCCGGGCGCGGAGGCCTACGTGCTCGACGACGACCTCCGGCCGCTGCCCCCGGGCGTCGCCGGCACGCTCTACGTGGGCGGCGGCCTGGCCCGTGGCTACGCCGGGCAGCCGGGGCGCACCGCGGCCGCGTTCGTCCCGCATCCGTTCGCCGACCGGCCCGGGCAGCGGCTGTACCGCACCGGCGACCTGGCCCGCTACCGCCGCCGCGACACCGGCCCGGTCATCGAGTTCCTCGGCCGCCGCGACACCCAGGTCAAGATCCGCGGCCAGCGCATCGAGCTCGGCGAGGTCGAGGCGACGCTGCGCACCGTCACCGGCCTGAGCGCCGTGGCCGTGCTGGCCCACCCGGCCACGAGCGAGGAATCAGGTGACCGGCTCATCGCCCACGTGGTCGCCCGGCCCGACGGCCCCACCCTGGCCCGCTGGCACGAGCGGCTCGCCGAACGGCTGCCGCGGGCGATGCTGCCGGAGGGGTACGTGCTGCACGACGCCCTGCCGACCGGGCGCAGCGGCAAGCTCGACCGGGCCGCACTGCTCGCCGCCGGAGCGGACGCCGCCGTCACCGCCCGCCGCGCGTACGTCGCCCCGCGCACCGAGCTGGAGCAGCGCCTCGCCGCCATCTGGTCCGCGGTGCTGGGCCGCGACCGGATCGGGGCCGACGACGACTTCTTCGCCCTCGGCGGCCGCTCCCTGCTCGCCGCCCGGCTGGTCAACCGCATCCGCGCGGAGCTCGGCCGGGAGCCCGCGCTGCGCGACCTGTTCGAGGCGCCGACGGTGGCCGGCCTGGCCGCCCGGCTCGGCGCGCCGGCTCCGGTGCGCCCCGCCCTCACCGCGGTCACCGACCGGCCGGCCGCGGTACCGCTGTCCCCGGCCCAGCAGCGGCTGTGGTTCCTCCACGAGTTCGAAGGGCCGAGCGCGGCGTACAACATCCCCCTCGCCCTCCGCCTCACCGGCAAGCTCGACCGGGCCGCGCTGCGCGCCGCCGTGCAGGACGTCGCCGACCGGCACGAGACGCTGCGCACCCGCGTGGACTCGGTCGCCGGCACACCCCTGCAGCGGGCCGTGCCACCGGGCCGGGCCGTCGTCCCGTTCACCGTCACCGCCGTCGAGCCGGGCGGCGTGGCCGCGGCCGTGGCCGAGCTCGCCGCGCGGCCGTTCGACCTGACCGCGGAGCTGCCGCTGCGGGTGCACCTGCTCGCGGCCGGCCCGGCCGAGCACGTCCTCGTCGCCGTGCTGCACCACATCGCGGGCGACGCCTGGTCCGTCGGCCCGCTGGCCCGCGACCTGACCGACGCGTACGCCGCCCGCCGCGCCGGGTCCCCGCCGCCTTGGGCGCCGCTGCCGGTGCAGTACGCCGACTACACCCTGTGGCAGCGCCGCGTGCTCGGCGACGAGGCCGACCCGCAGAGCCCGGCCGCCGCCCAGCTGGCCTTCTGGCAGTCCACACTGGACGGTGCGCCGGCCGCCCTCGAACTGCCCGGCACCCCGGCCCCGGGCGCGTCCGGTGCCGTGCGGTTCACGATCGGCGCCGGCCTGCACAACGACCTGGGCCGGCTGGCCGAGCAGGAGCGCGGCAGCGTGTTCATGGTGCTGCAGGCCGCCCTGGCCGCACTGCTGACCCGCCTCGGCGCCGGCACCGACATCCCGATCGGCAGCCCGGTGGCCGGCCGCGTCGACGAGGCTCTCGACGGGCTCATCGGCTTCTTCGTCAACACGCTCGTCCTGCGCACCGACACCTCCGGCGACCCCCCGTTCCGGGCGCTGCTCGGCCGGGTCCGCGCGGCCGACCTGGCCGCCTTCGAACACCAGGACGTCCCGTTCGAGCACGTGGTGGCGGCCGTCAACCCGCCGCGGGCCGACGGCCGGCACCCGCTGTTCCAGGTCATGCTGGTCGCCGACGACACCGCGCGGATCACCGCCGACCTCGCCGGGCTGCACGTGGCCGAGGAGCCGGTGCCGCCCGGCCCGGCCAAGTTCGACCTCGTGCTGGCGCTGCGCGAGCGCTACGCGGACGGCGGGGACGCCCGGGGGATCGAGGCCGAGCTGCGCTACGACACCGGCCGCCTCGGCCCCGCGGACGCCGCCCAGCTCGCCGAGCGGCTCCAGCGCCTGCTGCGCGCGGTCGCCGCCGACCCGGACGTCCGGTGCGGCGCCGTCGACCTGCTCGACGGGGCCGAGCGGGACCGGCTCCTGCACGGCTGGGGCCCCGGCGCGCCGGTCGAGCCAGGGCTGCAGACCCTCCCCGAGCTGGTCGCCCGCCAGGCGCTCGCCCGCCCCGGTGCGGTCGCGCTGGACGGCGCGGCCGGCCCGCTGACCTTCGCCGAGCTGGCCGATCGGGCCTCCGCGCTGGCCGGGCGGCTGCGCGGCCGCGGCGCCGGGCGGGCCGGGCGGGTCGCGCTCGCCCTGCCACGCGGGGCCGACCTGGTCGTGGCCGCGCTCGCCGCCGCCGAGGCCGGGGCGGCGTTCGTCCCCGTCGACCTCGACGCGCCATCGGCCCGTATCGAGCGGCTCCTGCACGACGCCCGGCCGGCCGTGGTGGTGACCGACGCCGCCCGGCGCGACGCCTTCCCCGGCCATCCGATCGTCGACGTTTCCGCGGTCGATGACGGGCCGGTCCGCGGCGGGCCGGCGCCGCTCCCGCTCGACGAGGCGTACGTCCTGTACACCTCCGGCTCGACCGGCCGGCCCAAGGGAGTGGTCGTGCCCCACGCCGCCGTCTGCGCGACCCTGCGCTGGTACGTCGGCGCCCTGCCGGTGACCGCCGGTGACCGGGTGCTGTTCAAGACCCCGATGACGTTCGACCCGGCGCTGCTGGAGCTCTTCGGCACCCTCGCCGCCGGGGCCACCGTCGTCCTGGCCGAACCCGACGGCCACCGCGACCCGGCGTACCTCGCCGACGCGATCGAGCGCTTCGCCGTCACCTCGGCCAAGTTCGTGCCCACGACGCTGCGGGAGTTCCTCGACGCCCTCGGCGACCGGCGGCTGCCGAGCCTGCGCCGGGTGCTCAGCGGCGGCGAACCGCTCAGCGCGGAGCTGGCCGGGCGCTGCCTCGACCGCCTCGACGCCGAGCTGTTCAACCTGTACGGGCCGACGGAGACCGCCATCGAGGCGACGATGTGGCGGGCCCGCCGGGGCGAGCCGATCACGAGCGTCCCGATCGGCCGGCCCATCGCCGGCGTCCGCGCCTACGTGCTTGACGAGGGCCTGCGGCCGGTGCCGCCACCGGCCGTGGGGGAGCTGTACCTCGGCGGGGCCGGACTGGCCCGCGGCTACCTCGGCCGGCCCGGCGCGACCGCGGCCGCCTTCGTCCCCGATCCGTTCGGACCGCCCGGCGGCCGGCTGTACCGCACCGGCGACCTGGTGCGCTGGACCGAGGGCGGCGAGCTGGAGTTCGTCCGGCGGGCCGACGCCCAGGTCAAGCTGCGCGGCGTGCGGATCGAGCCGGGCGAGGTGGCGGCCGTCCTGCGCGAGCAGCCCGGTGTCACCGATGCGGCCGTGCTGGTGCGCCCGGTCGACGGCGAGCCCCGGCTCGTCGGCTACGTCGCCCACGGCGACGCCCCCGCGCCGGCCGCTGCCGCCCTGCGGCGCCGGCTGCATCAGCTGCTGCCGGCGGCGATGGTGCCGGCCCACCTGCTCGTCCAGCCGGCCCTGCCCCGGCTCACCAGCGGCAAGACCGACCTGCGGGCTTTGGCCGCGCTGCCGGTCACCACGGCCGCGGCCACCTACGTCGCGCCGCGCACCCCGGCCGAGGCGGCGATGCTGCGGCTGTGGCAGGAGGTGCTCGACCGGCCCGGCATCGGCGTCGAGGACGACTTCTTCGCCCTCGGCGGCCACTCGATGCTCGCCGCCCGCCTGGTCGCCCGGGTCCGCGCCGACCTCGGCGCCGAACTGCCGCTTCGGGCCGTGTTCGAGGCGCCGACGCCGGCCGCCCTCGCCGCGGCCGCCGCCACCGCGGACGGCGGGCGCTCCGGCACCGCCCGGCCCCCGCTGGTGCCCGGGCCCCGCCCCGCCGTCGTGCCGCTGTCCTTCGCCCAGCAGCGGCTGTGGTTCCTGTACCGGCTGACCGGGCCGAGCCCGATGTACAACGTCCCGCTCTCGATCCGCCTGCACGGCGAGCTCGACGCCGCGGCGCTCGGCGCCGCCCTGGCCGACGTGGTGGGCCGGCACGAGAGCCTGCGCACCGTCGTGGAGGAGGTCGGCGGCGTCGCCGCCCAGCGGGTGCGCCCGGCCGCCGAGGCCCGCCCCGAGCTGACCGTCGCCGCCTGTTCGCCGGCGGAGCTGGCCGCGGCCCAGGCCGCAGCGGTCGCCACACCGTTCGCGCTCGAACGCGACCTGCCCGTGCGAGCCTGGCTGTTCCGGCTCGGCCCGGCCGAGCACGTGCTGACCGTCGTGCTGCACCACATCGCCGGCGACGGCGGCTCGACCGGACCGCTCGCCGCCGACCTGGGCCGGGCCTACGCCGCCCGCCGCGGCGGGGCGCCGCCGCGCTGGGCGCCGTTGCCGGCCCAGTACGCCGACTACACCCAGTGGCACCACGAGCTGCTCGGCGCCGAACGGGACCCGCGCAGCCGCGCGGCCCGGCAGATCGCCTTCTGGCGGCGTACCCTGGCCGGGGCCCCGGCCGAGCTGACCCTGCCCGTCGACCGGCCGCGGCCGCGGGTGCCCTCCGGCGCCGGCCGAGGCACCCGGTTCACCGTGCCGGCCGAGGTCCACGCGGGCCTGGCGGCGCTGGCCCGGCGGCACCGGGCCAGCGTCTTCATGACCGCCCAGGCCGCGCTGGCGGCCCTGCTGACCCAGGCCGGGGCCGGCACCGACATCCCGCTCGGCACCCCGGTCGCGGGCCGCGGCGACGCGGCGCTCGCCCCGCTGGTCGGCTTCCTGGCCAATACCGTCGTGCTGCGCACCGGCACCGGCGGGGACCCGACCTTCGCCGAGCTGCTGGAGCGGGTCCGCGACGCCGACCTGGCCGCGTTCGAGCACGCCGACCTGCCGTTCGAGCATCTGGTGCGAGCCCTGAACCCGCCGCGCTCCGGCGCCCGCCACCCGCTGTTCCAGGTGATGATCGTCGCCGACGACCCGGAGCGGGGCCGGCTCGACCTGCCCGGGCTGCGGGTGCGCATCGAGCCGACCGAGTCGGTGACGGCGAAGTTCGACCTCAACCTGATGCTGCGCGAGCGGCTCGGCCCGGACGGCGCCGCCCTCGGCCTGGAGGGGCTGCTCGAGTACAGCACCGACCTGTTCGACGACGAGACCGCCCAGGGCCTCGCGGACCGCTACGTCGCCCTGCTCGGCCAGGTCGCCGCCGATCCCGACGCCCGCTGCTGCCGGAAGACGGTGAACGCCGGTGAGTGAGACCTGGCTGCCGATGCGCCGCCCCAGCGCCGCGCCGCTGCTGCGGCTGTTCTGCCTGCCGCACGCCGGCGGCGCCGCGTCGGCGTTCCGCGCCTGGCCGGCCGCGGCGCCCTACGGCCTCGAGGTGTGCCCGGTCCAGCTGCCCGGGCGCGAGACCCGCTTCGCCGACCCGCTGCCGACCGGCATCACCGACCTGGTGCCGGTGCTGGCCGAGGCGCTGCTGCCGCTGCTCGACGTACCGTTCGCCCTGCTCGGCAACAGCATGGGCGCACTCATCGCCTACGAGCTGGCCCGGCACCTGCAGCGCGAGTACCTGCTCGCCCCGGTGCGGCTGGTGGTCGCGGCCGCGCGGCGCCCCGGCGGCGCGGCCGACCTGGAGCCGCTGAGCCACCTCGAGGACCTGGCGTTCGGCCGGGCCATGCAGGCCCGCCACGGCGGCATCCCGGCGGCGATCCTCGACGACCCGCAGGCCGGTGCGGTGTTCCTGCCGGTGCTGCGGGCCGACATGGCCATGGTGGAGGGGTACCGCCCCGCGCCCGGCCCGCCCCTGACGTGCCCGGTCACGGCGTATGCCGGCGCCGGGGACCGCACCGTGGGCCCGGCCGACCTCGACGGGTGGGCCGAGGTCACCACCGGACGCTTCGAGCGGCACCTGCTCGACGGCGACCACTTCGCCGTCCTGTCGCACGCCGCCCCGGTCATCGGCCGCCTCGCCGACGAGCTGGCCCTGCGCTGAACCGGAACGATGGAGGAGGTACACCCATGGAGGACGACGACGACCGCCGCTACACCGTGGTGGTCAACGACGAGGAGCAGTACTCGATCTGGCCCGAGGGGCGCGACATCCCCGGCGGCTGGCGCGAGGCCGGGCGCGCGGGCACCAAGGCCGAGTGCCTGGCCTACGTCGAGGAGGTCTGGACCGACATGCGCCCGCTGAGCCTGCGCCGGCAGCTCGAAACGCTGCGCGCGCAATAGTCCCGGGAAAAGCACTAGAGAAGCACCGCCGACCGGCCCGGGCGGCCGCGTTCCGAGTGATACTCGGCCGCCCGGGTTCTCTCTGGTAAGGCGGTGCACACCATGGCGCAGGAACCCCTCGCCCACGACCGGCGCGACGACGCCCCGGCAGCGTTGCTGCGGCGCCTGCACGAGGCCGGCGACACCGATCGCGACCGGATACTGCTCGACCTGGTCCGGGCCGAGGTGGCCGCGGCGACCGGCAAGCCCGGGCCGTTCGCCGCCGGGGCACCATTTCGAAGCATCGGGGTGTACCGCGGGATCGGCACCGCACTGCGCGAAGCACTCGTCGCCGCGACGGGGCTGAGCATCCCGGCCACGCTGCTGTTCGACTACCCCACACCGGGTGCCGTCGCCGGTTTCCTGCGCGACGGCCTGCTCGGTGACCGGCCCGCCGCGACGGGAGTCCGGCCCGGCCGCGCACCGGCCGACCACGACGACCCGGTCGTCATCGTCGGCATGGCCTGCCGCTACGCGGGCGGCGTCGACACCCCCGAGGCCCTGTGGCGCCTGGTCGCCGACGGCGTCGACGCGGTGAGCACGTTCCCCGCCGACCGCGGCTGGAACCTCGCCGAGCTCTACCACCCGGACCCCGACCACGTGGGCACCTGCCTCACCCGGCACGGCTCGTTCCTGCACGACGCGTCCCGGTTCGACCCGGCGTTCTTCGGCATCAGCCCGCGCGAGGCGCTCGGCATGGACCCGCAGCAGCGGCTCCTGCTCGAGGTCGCCTGGGAGGCCCTGGAGTCGGCCCGCATCGACCCGCTGTCCGTCGGCGGCTCGGCCACCGGGGTCTACGCCGGCGTCCCCTACACCCACTACGGCCCGGCCCTGCACCGCCCGGCCGAGGGCATGCACGGGTACCTGCTCACCGGCAGCCTCAACAGCGTCGCCTCCGGCCGGATCAGCTACACGCTGGGCCTGGAGGGCCCGGCCGTCACCGTCGACACCGCCTGCTCCTCCTCGCTCGTCGCCCTGCACCTGGCCGTGCAGGCGCTGCGCTCGGGCGAGTGCGACCTGGCCCTGGCCGGCGGCGTCACGGTCATGTCCACGCCGGGCGTGCTCATGGAGTTCAGCCGCAAGCGCGGCCTGTCGCCCGACGGGCGCTGCAAGGCCTTCTCCGACGACGCCGACGGCACCGGCTGGGGCGAGGGCGCCGGGATGCTGGCGCTGGAGCGGCTCTCCGCCGCCCGCCGGGCCGGGCACCGGGTCCTCGCCGTCGTGCGCGGCTCCGCGCTGAACCAGGACGGTGCCTCCAACGGCCTCACCGCCCCCAACGGCCCGTCGCAGCAGCGGGTCATCCGGGCCGCGCTGGCCGACGCCGGACTGGCACCGTCCGATGTGGACATGGTCGAGGCGCACGGGACCGGCACCGCACTCGGCGACCCGATCGAGGCCCAGGCGCTGCTGGCCACCTACGGCCAGGAGCGGGCGGGCACGGGGCCGCTGTGGCTCGGGTCGCTCAAGTCCAACGTCGGGCACACCCAGGCCGCGGCCGGTGTGGGCGGCATCATCAAGGCCGTCATGTCGATCCGCCGGGCCACGATGCCCCGCACGCTGCACGTCAGCGCCCCGTCGACCCACGTGGACTGGTCCGCGGGCGCGGTCGCGCTGCTCACCGCGGCCCGGGACTGGCCGGCGCCGACGGGCCGGCCGCGCCGGGCCGCGGTGTCGTCGTTCGGCGTGAGCGGTACCAACGCGCACGTCATCATCGAGGAGGCCCCGGCCGAGCCCGTCGCGGCCGATCCGCCCGCGACGCCCCCGTTCGTGGCGATGCCGCTCGCCGCCCGCGGGGCCGCCGCACTGCGCGCGCAGGCCGGCCGGATCGCCGAGCACCTCGCGGCCCACCCGGAGCCGGACCCGGCCGACGTGGCCTGGTCCCTGGCCACGACCAGGGCGGCACTGCCGGACCGGGCCGTCGTGGTCGGCCGCGACCGCGACGAGCTGCGCGCCCGCCTGCTCGACCTGGCCGCCGACGCCCCGCTGACCGGCCCGGCCCGCCCCGGCGGCCAGGTGGCCTTCGTCTTCCCCGGCCAGGGCTCGCAGTGGGCCGGCATGGCCGTCGAACTGCTCGACACCGAGCCCGTCTTCGCCGCCGCCATCGAGCGCTGCGCGGCCGCGTTCGCGCCGCTGACCGACTGGGACCTCACCGCGGCCCTGCGCTCCGGCGCGCCGCTGACCCGCGTCGACGTCGTCCAGCCGGTGCTGTTCGCGGTGATGGTGGCGCTGGCCGAGCTGTGGCGCGCCCGCGGGGTCGAGCCGGCCGTGGTCGTCGGGCACTCGCAGGGCGAGATCGCCGCCGCCTGCGTCGCCGGCGTGCTGACGCTGCCCGACGCGGCCCGGGTCGTGATCCTGCGCAGCCGGGCGCTCTCGGCGCTGGCCGGGCGGGGCGGCATGGCCTCCGTCGCGCTCCCGGAGCCGGAGGTCGCCGAGCGCATCCGGCCGTGGGCGGGGCGGCTCGGCATCGCCACCGTCAACGGGCCGGCCGCGGTCGTCGTCTCCGGCGAGGTCGCGGCCCTCGAGGAGTTCCAGGCCGCCGCCGAGGCCGACGGGGCGCGGGTCCGCCGGGTCGACGTCGACTACGCCTCCCACGGCGAGCAGGTCGAGGCGATCCACGACGAGCTGCTGGAGCTGCTCGCCCCGGTCACCCCGCGCGCGGGCGCGATCGCGATGCACTCCACCGTCGGCGCGGACCTCACCGGCGTCGAGCTCGCCGGGGCCGAGTACTGGTATCGCAACCTGCGCCACACCGTCCGCTTCGCCGACGCCGTGCGCGCCCTGGCCGCCCGCGGCGTGACCGAGTTCGTCGAGGTCAGCCCGCACCCGGTGCTCACCGTCGGCATCGCCGATGTGCTCGACGAGCTCGGCGGCGAAGGATTCGTCACCGGCACCCTGCGCCGCGACGACGGCGGACCGGAGCGCTTCCTCACCTCCCTCGGCGCACTGTGGTCGCACGGAGCCGAGGTCGGCTGGGCCGCGGTCCTCGGGGCCGGGCGGCGGACGGTCGACCTGCCGACATACCCGTTCCAGCGCGATCGGTACTGGCTCGACGCACCCCTGCTCGACGAGCGGACGCCGGCGGGAACGCTGGACGCCGAGTTCTGGACCGCCGTCGAGCGCTCCGACGCGCAAGGGCTGGCCGGGGTCCTGGCCGCCGAGCCCGCGGCCGTCGCCGCCGTGCTGCCGGCGCTGCGGGCGTGGCACGAGCAGCGGGCCGTCCGCGGTGTGGTGGACGGGTGGCGGTACCAGATCCGCTGGGACGCTTTTGATCTTCCGGCCGTGCGCCTCGAAGGCCGCTGGCTGGTCGCCGGTCCGTCCGGTGACGCGCTGGTGGCCGCGGTCGCCACCGCCCTGGACGCGCACGGCGCCACCGTCCATGTGGCCGGCGCGTTCGACGGCGGTGACTACGCCGGGGTCGTCTCGCTACTCGCCCTGGACGAGCGGCCCCACGCCGAGCACCCGGTGGTGCCGGCCGGGACGGCGGCCAACCTGGCCCTGCTGCGGGAGCTGACCGCGCGGGACAGCCGGGCGCGGCTGTGGTGCGTGACGCGCGGGGCCGTCGGCGTCGCCGGTGCGGCACCGGTCTCGCCGGAGCAGGCACAGACCTGGGGGCTCGGACGGGTCGCGGCCCTGGAGTATCCGCAGCGCTGGGGCGGCCTCGTCGACCTGCCGCCGCAGCCGGCACCGGCCGAACTGGCCGGGCTGTGCGCCGTGCTGGCCGGCATCGGCGGCGAGGACCAGGTGGCGATCCGGGCCGGGCGGGCGTACGGCCGGCGGCTCGTGCGGGCCGCGACCGGCGCCGACAGGCCGCCCCGCACCTGGCGGCCGGACGGGACGGTGCTCGTCACCGGCGGCACCGGTGCGCTGGGCGGTCACGTGGCCCGCTGGCTGGTGGCGGGCGGGGCCCGGCACCTCGTGCTCATCAGCCGGCGGGGCCCGCAGGCACCGGGCGTGGCCGCGCTCACCGAGGAGCTCACCGCGCTCGGCGCCCGGGTCCGCGTGGTCGCCTGTGACGTCGCCGACCGGGCCGACCTCGAGGCGCTCGTCGCCGACTGCGCCGCCGCGGGCGAGCCGATCCGCACCGTGCTGCACACCGCCGGCGTCGCCGACCTCGCGCCGCTGGCCGAGCTGACCGTCGCCGGGCTGGCCCGGGTGGCCGCGGGCAAGGTCGGCGGGGCCCGGCACCTCGACGCGCTCCTGGACGACGTGCACACGGTGGTGTACTTCTCCTCGATCGCCGCGACCTGGGGCGTCGGCGACCACGGCGCCTATGCGGCGGCCAACGCCCACCTGGACGCGCTCGCCGAGCGGCAGCGGGCCGCCGGTGTCGCCGTCCACACGGTGAACTGGGGACCGTGGGCGGGCGGCGGCATGATCGCCGACTCGCTGGCCGAGACCCTGCGCCGCCGCGGCGTACCCCTCATCGACCCCGAACCGTCCCTGCACGCGCTGCAGCAGCTGCTCGACCACGACGACGCCGCGATCGCGGTCGCCGACGTCGACTGGGAGACGTTCGCCGCCGTCTTCGGCGCGGCCCGGCCCAGCCCGCTCATCGGCGAACTGCCCGAGGTCCGGCGCGCCCTCGCCACCGGCTCTGCTCCCGCGGCCGGCACCGGAGGGCTGGCCGAGCTCGACCCGGCCGACCGCGACCGGGTGCTGCTCGACCTGGTGCGCGGCCAGATCGCCCGGGTCCTCGGCCACGGCTCACCGGAGACCGTCGAGGTCCGGCGGGCCTTCATGGAGCTGGGCTTCGACTCGCTCTCGGCGGTCGAGCTGCGCAACGGGCTCAGCGGGGCCACCGGGCTGCGCCTGCCGGCCACCGTCGTCTTCGACCACCCGACCCCGGTCGACCTGGCCCGGTTCCTGCGCACCGAGCTCTTCGGTGACGCCGCCGCCCCGGCGGCCGCCGCGCCCGTCGCCGCGATCGACGCGAGCGACCCGGTCGTCGTGGTCGGACTCGGCTGCCGATACCCGGGCGGTGTCCGTACCCCCGAGGATCTGTGGCGCCTGCTCGTCGACGAGGTCGACGCCGTCGGCCCGATGCCCGCCGACCGGGGCTGGGACCTGGCCGCCCTCTACGACCCGGACCCCGACCGGTCCGGCACCACCTACGTGCGCCACGGCGGCTTCCTGTACGACGCGGCCGACTTCGACCCCGACCCGTTCGGCATCAGCCCGCGCGAGGCGCTCGCCATGGACCCGCAGCAGCGGCTGCTGCTGGAGGTCGCCTGGGAGACGGCCGAGCGGGCCCGGATCGCGCCGGCCTCGCTGCGCGGCAGCCGCACCGGCGTGTTCGTGGGCCTCGCCGACCAGGCCTACGGCAGCCGCCTGCAGGCCGGCGCCGAGGGCACCGACGGACTGGAGGGGTATCTCGTCACCGGCGGCGCGTCAAGCGTCGCCTCCGGCCGCATCAGCTACGTCCTGGGTCTGGAGGGCCCGGCCGTCACCGTCGACACCGCGTGCAGTTCGTCGCTGGTCGCCCTGCACCTGGCGGCCGAGTCGCTGCGCCGCGGCGAGTGCGACCTGGCCCTGGCCGGCGCGGCGATGGTGATGTCGACCCCGGCCCAGTTCGTCGGCTTCAGCCGTCAGCGCGGCCTGGCCCGCGACGGCCGGTGCAAGGCGTTCGGGGCCAGCGCCGACGGCTTCGGCCTGGCCGAGGGCGCCGGCATGGTGATGCTGGAGCGGCTCAGCGACGCCCGCCGCCACGGCCGTCAGGTCCTCGCCGTGCTCCGCGGCAGCGCCGTCAACCAGGACGGCGCGTCCAACGGGCTGACCGCCCCCAACGGCCCGTCGCAGCAGCGGGTCATCCGCAACGCCCTCGCGGCCGCCGGCCTCGGTGCCGGGGACGTCGACGCCGTGGAGGCGCACGGCACCGGCACGCTGCTCGGCGATCCGATCGAGGCCCAGGCGCTGCTGGCCACCTACGGCCGCGACCGCGACCCGGACCGGCCGCTGTGGCTGGGGTCGCTCAAGTCGAACATCGGGCACACCCAGACCGCGGCCGGGATCGGCGGCGTCATCAAGATGGTGCTCGCGATGCGGCACGCCCGGCTGCCCCGCACGCTGCACGCCGAGGAGCCGTCGCCGCACGTCGACTGGAGCGCGGGCGCGGTCGAGCTGCTCACCCGGGCGCGGGACTGGCCGTCCGGCGGGCGTCCGCGCCGGGCCGGGGTGTCGTCGTTCGGCATCAGCGGCACCAACGCGCACGTCATCCTCGAAGAGCCACCCGCGACCGCCGCCGAGCCGGCCGCGAGCCCGGCCCCGGCGCTGGTGCCGCTGGCGGTCACCGCGCAGACGCCGGCCGCGCTGGCCGGGCAGGCGGCCCGGCTGCGGGCGCTGGAGCCGTTCGCCCCCGCCGACGTGGCCCGGTCGCTGCTCAGCACGCGCTCGCTGCTGCCCGAGCGGGCGGTGATGCTCGGCGACCCCGGCCCGGGCCTGGCCGCTCTGGCCGGCGGGGCCGACGCGCCCGATATCGTGCGTGGCCGCGCCGACGTCGACGGCCGCACCGTGTTCGTGTTCCCCGGCCAGGGCGCCCAGTGGGCGGGCATGGCCGCCGGCCTGCTCGACGAGGCGCCGGTGTTCCGGGCCGCCATCGAGGACTGCGAGCGGGCTCTGGCCCCGCACGTCGAGTGGTCGCTCATCGCGGTCCTGCGCGGGTCCCCGGGCGCGCCCGGGCTGGACCGCGTCGACGTGGTCCAGCCGGCCTCGTGGGCCGTCATGGTCGCACTCGCCGAACTGTGGCGGTCGTTCGGCGTGCGCCCGGACGCCGTCGTCGGCCACTCCCAGGGCGAGATCGCCGCGGCCTGCGCCGCCGGGATGCTCTCGCTCGACGACGCGGCCCGGGTCGTGGCCGTGCGCAGCCGGGCGATCGTCGCGCTGGCCGGAACCGGGGCCATGGCCTCCGTATCACTGCCGGAGGAAGAGGTGCGGCGGCGCATCGCGGCCCGGGGCGACGAGCTGGAGATCGCGGTCGTCAACGGTCCGGCGGCGGTCGTGGTCTCGGGCCCGGTCGCCGCGGTGCGGGCCTTCGTCGCCGCCGTCGCCGCCGAGGACGTCCGAGCCCGCCTGGTCGACGTGGACTACGCCTCGCACTCCGCGCGGGTCGAGCCGATCGCGGGGACGCTGCGCGCCGGCCTGGCCGGGTTGGCCGGAGCGGCCGGGACGGTGCCGATGCTGTCCACGGCCACGGGGCAGTGGCTGGCCGGCCCCCAGCTGGACGCCGGCTACTGGTACCGCAACCTGCGCGCCCCGGTCCGGTTCGCCGACGCCGTCGAGCGCCTGGTCGCCGACGGATACCGGGTGTTCGTCGAGTGCAGCCCGCACCCGGTCCTCACCGTGCCCGTCCTGGAGACCGCGGACGCGGTGGCCGGCGGCGGCGCGTTCGTGGTGGCCGGCTCGCTGCGCCGGCACGAGGGCGGCCTGGCCCGCTTCGCCGCCTCCGCCGCCGAGCTGTTCGTGCGCGGCGTCGACGTGGACTGGTCGCCGGTGCTGGGCCCGGCCGGGCCGGGCGTGGACCTGCCGACCTATGCCTTCCAGCGGCGCCGCTTCTGGCTCGACCCGGCACCGGGCCGCCCGGCCGGGAGTGATCCGGCGGACACGGCCTTCTGGGGCGCGGTCCGCGACGCTGACGTGCCGGGCCTGGCCCGGACGCTCGGGGTGGCCGAGGACGCGGTCGCGGCGGTCCTGCCGGGCCTGCGCGGCTGGCGGGCGGGCGCCCAGCGGCGGGAGCGGCTGGACTCGTGGCGCTACGCGGTGCGATGGACCTCGCTGCCCGAACCGGACCGGGCCCGCCTGGACGGCCGCTGGCTCATCGTCGCCCCGCCGTTCGGCGTTCCCGGCGTGGACGGGCGCATCCGCACCCTGACGGCGGCGCTGCAGCGGTCCGGCGCCACGGTGGAGGTGCTGCGCCCGGCCGGGGCCGATGCCGGCCGGGACGGGTTCACCGCCGCGCTGCGCGCGGCCGCCGGAGCCGGCCCGGTCGCCGGAGTGGTGTCGCTGCTGGGCGCGGACGAGGCGCCGCCGCCGGGCCGGCCCGGGCTGACGGCCGGGATCGTGGCCGAGGTCGCGCTCGTGCGGGCGCTGCGCGATGCCGGTGTCGGCGCGCCGCTGTGGTGGCTCACCAGCGGTGCCGACGGGGAGGCACCGGCGCAGGCGCTGGGGTGGGGCCTGGGCATCGTCGCCGGCCTGGACGACCCGGCCCGGCCCGGCGGCCTCATCGACGTGCCGGCGCAGCTCGACGACGCGGCCGGCGACCGGCTCTGCGCCGTGCTGGCCGGGGCGGCCGGGGACGAGCGGCAGCTGATGCTGCGCACCACCGGGCTGTCCGGCCGCCGGCTGGAACGGGCGCCGCTCGACCCGGCCGCACCCCGCACGCCGTGGCGGCCCACCGGCAGTGTGCTCATCACCGGCGGCACCGGCGCGCTCGGTGCCCATGTGGCGCGGTACCTGGCCGCGGCCGGTGCGCCCCGGCTGGTGCTGGTCGGGCGCCGCGGCCCGTCCGCGCCGGGCGCGGCCGAGCTCGCGGCCGAGCTGGCCGCCCAGGGCGCGGACGTGAGCGTCGAGGCGTGCGACGTCGCCGACCGGGAGGCGCTGCGGGCCCTGCTCGCCGCCCAGCCCGCCGACCGGCCGATCACGGCGGTCGTGCACTGCGCCGGCGTGACCGGCGCCGAGCGGGCACTGGCCGACACCGGGCCGGCCGACCTCGCCGCGATCCTCGGGCCGAAGGCGGCCGGGGCGGCGAACCTGCACGAGCTGTTCGCCGACCGGGCGCTCGACGCCTTCGTGCTGTTCTCCTCCGGGGCCGGCGTCTGGGGCAATGCGGGCCAGGCCGCCTACGCGGCCGGTAACGCCTACCTGGCCGCCCTGGCCCGGCACCGCCGCGCGCTCGGCCTGGCGGCCCTGTGCGTGGCCTGGGGAGCCTGGGATGGCGGCGGCCTGGTCGACGCGGCCGAGGCCGATCGGCTGGCCCGGCACGGCGTGCTCGGCATGGACCCCGCGGACGCCGTGGCCGCGCTGGTGGAGGCGGTCGAACACGACGAGACGGACCTCGTCGTCGCGCGGGTGGACTGGGCGCGCTTCGGGGCCCTGTACGCGCTCGGCGCGCATCATCGGCTGCTCGCGGGGCTGCCCGAGGCCCGGGCGACGGGGGAGCGGGGGGCCGCGCCGGCGCCGACCGGGGCGACCGGGGCGACGGGGCGGCTGCTGGGCCTGGACGCCGAGGCCCGCCGCCGGGAGCTGGTCCACCTGGTCCGCAGCCACGCGGCGGGCACGCTCGGCCATGCCGACCCGGAGGCGGTCCACGCCTCCCGGCCGTTCCGGGAGCTCGGCTTCGACTCGCTCACGGCCGTGGACCTGCGCAACAAGCTGACCGCCGCCACAGGGCTGCGGCTGCCGGTGACGGTGGTGTTCGACCATCCGACGCCGGTGGCACTGGCCCGGCACCTCGACGCCGAGCTGGTGCCGGAGTCGGTGGAGGGTCCGCTGGCCGCGCTGGACGCCCTGGCCGCGGCAAGGCCGGACGAGCAGCGCGATCCGGCCGTGCGCCGCCAGGTCGCCGAGCGTCTCCGGAGCCTGCTGCGGCGCTGGGAGGACGCTGCGGGGGCGGACGGCGCGGCGGACGAGCTGGACACGGCCTCGGACGACGAGATGTTCGACCTGATCGACCGGGAGCTCGGCATTTCCTGAGCTCGGCGGGTCCGGGCGGCCGTTCACCGGCGTGTCCGGGCCCGTTCCCGCCTGCGGTTGGTCGTTCGGGCCCGTACAGTGCCCGGCCCGACCGCACGGCGGTGTCGGCAATCCCCATTCCAGGAAGAACCTGAATAGGATATTCAGGCACCGTCCGAAAATGATCGTGGCCGGAGTCGGCAGGCGCCTCCGGCCACGATCAATAGGCAATCCCGCGGGTCAGCGCCGCACGTACTCCGGCAGAACCTTGGGTGGCCAGGATCCGACCCCGAACAGCCCCATGGAATACGCCTTGGAGACCAGTGCCGCCCGGTTTGGCACCTTGAACTGCCGCAGCATGTTGCTGACGTGGTACTCGATGCCCTGGCGGCTCAGATACAGCCGGGCGGCGAGCTGGACCGTGGGCACTCCGGTGGCCACGCCCTCGAGGATCTTCGCATTGATCTCGGAAAGGATCTTGTTCGGGCTGATGAGGACCCGGCGCTCGTCCTCCTCGGCCTTGTCCGGGGAGACCAGCACGACGATCGTCTTGAGCGGACCGGCCTCGCTCGGCACGGCCATGCCGGTCAGCGCGCCGGTGAAGGCGGTCCGGGTCGCCCACAGCGCCGCGAGGTGCTCGACGAAGCGGTTGCTGCGCCCGGTGAGCAGCCGGTCGAACTGCCGGCGCATGTACTGCCGGACGCTCGGGTGCAGCAGCTCCGGGAAGTCGAATCCCTGCAGGTCGAAGCGCGGCTGCCCACACTGCTCGAGGAATGCCGCGTTCGTCTGCTGGATGCGTAACTGCGGGCTGAGCAGGACCAGGCCGACACCGGTGCGTTCGACAATGGTCAGGAACAGCTCACCGTATTCGCTTGCGGCAACCAGTGCCGGATGCAGAGGCATCGGCTGCCGACATTGTTCCACTTGTGTTTCGGGCGTGTTCGGCCGCGCGAGAGGGTCGGCCTGAGTTCCGTCTCGAACGTCTGCATTCAGATTGCTCACCAGAAGCATCGACACGTCTCCCAAATGCTCCATCACCGTGATCCATCGGGAGCCTTGCATGCCTTTAGGTGGAGGTCAACGCGGCCAAAACGGACGCAAAAGACTGTGGTAAGGCCGAGGCTGGTTCGGCTTGCCGTACCGAACTGCGGTATGTTCCGCCGCGGCCGGCTGCGGTCGCTGGAGCGCTTCGGCCCCGCGGGTGCCGACTTTGGGCGGTTCGTCCAGGTGAGGGCGCCGTTGCGGACTCTCGGTGGCGATGCCGGTGCCGTGCGGCGCGGCGGCCGCGACCCTCGACCCCGTACCGAAGCGGCCGCGCCCCGCAACGTTTTGCGCGGCCGATCAGATACAAACCTCAAGCGATCTTGCCGAAAATTTGAGATCGGAACTGGGGTTCCAGGGCCACCGGGTTCCACCGTTCGGGCCCGAACCGCGGCGCTGCGTGATGGATTGATGACCACCGGTGGCGACGTCTCGCGGCCGGTCCTGGCGCGCGATCGCATTACCGCTCGGTAGCGTGCCGTAGGGCCTGACGTAGCTGTGACCGGTCCGAGATGCCGATCTTGCGGTAGCAGTTCGTGAGATGCTTCTCGACCGCCCGCTGGGAGACGCCGAGCCGCTCGGCGATGGCCACGTTCGTCGCCCCGCCCGCGGCCAGCTCCGCGACCGTGCGCTCCGAGCGGGTGAGGGAGCTGATGCCGGGCACCAGCCGCTCCTGATGCGCCTCCAGCGCCATGCTCGCCGGCTTCATCAGCCACGAGAACCCGGCCGCCGCCGCGAGCTGCTCCCCGCGGCGCAGATCCTCACCGGCCCCGCGCCGCCCGGCGGCCAGCAGGCGGGTGCCCCGGGCCAGCAGCGCCCGCGCCAGTTCGAGCCGGTTCGCCGAGTCCTCGAGCACCTTGACCGCGTCGTCGAGCAGCCGCAGCCCCGACCGGCCGGGGCTCAGATTGCCCCAGATCCGCAGCACCCGGCCGACCGCTGTCGGCGCGCCCCAGGCCGCGACCCGGCTGTGCTCGTCCTCGATACAGGCCAGGGCGGCCGCGGGCCGGCCGAGCCGCTGCAGCAGCGGCGCGATGAGCGTCCCGG
This sequence comes from Dactylosporangium sp. NPDC051541, assembly GCF_044454505.1. Taxonomy (NCBI): domain Bacteria; kingdom Bacillati; phylum Actinomycetota; class Actinomycetes; order Micromonosporales; family Micromonosporaceae; genus Dactylosporangium; species Dactylosporangium sp. NPDC051541. The sequence continues at coordinate 952,463 of NZ_JBITDU010000002.1, read as the reverse complement.
TCGGGAACAGGGCCCGGTTGAGCCAGCCGTGCACCGCCAGGCGCTGCTCGCACTCCGTCAGCAGGCCCAGGGCCGTCGCGGGCTCGGTGCCGTACAGCATCGCCGCCCGCAGCAGGCAGTGCACCACCGGCACCAGCCCGGTCTCGCTGATGGCCAGCGCCTGCCCGCAGTGCACCGCGGCGAGCCGGCGCAGCCGCTCGTCGGGCACGGCGGCGGCCGCTGTCGTGAGCAACGCCAGCGTGAACGTGTCGTCGCCGAAGCCCTCCGGGGCCAGGTCGAACGCGGTCAGCGCCGCGGAACAGGCCCGGCCCGGATGCCCGCTGTGGTACTCGAGAAACGCCTGCTGGGCGTAGAGCCGCGCGGCGCTGCGGGCGCAGCCGACGCCGTCCGCGGCCCCGGTGGCGTCGGTCAGCCACGGCCGCAGGGCCGGCACCGTCTCGGCCGTGATCGCGCTGACGACGGCGAGCGCCGCCGTGCGGGCCGCGTCGTGATCGGTCGGTGTCGCCTCCAGCAGCGACTGGGCCAGACGCGCGGCGTCGGCGGCCGCGATGCCGGCGCCCGAGGTCGCGCAGAAGAGCAGCACCCCGGCGAGTTCGCGGTCGGCGGCGGTCCGCGGCGCCTGGCCCGCGGGCCCGGCGGGGGCGCCGAGCCAGCCCAGAGCGCGCAGCCGGTCGGCCGCGCCGTGCAGGGTGGCCGGGTCGAGCCAGCCGAAGATCCAGGACCGGGCTTCGAGCCGGCGGGTCAGGTCCGCGTCGGCCGGGAGGGCGCCCAGGGCGTCGTCGATCGCGGCCCGGACCGCGTCCTCGGTGCCCGCCTGCAGGCTCAGCAGCGGGATACGGCCGAGCGCGGCGGCCAGTTCGGTGCCGGCCGGCAGCAGCGGCAGGGCCTGCAGGGCGTGCCGCCGGGCGATCCCCGGATCGATGCAGCTCTCCGCCGCGGCCAGCTCGAGCAGCAGGCGGCCCCGCTCGGCCGTGCCGGCGGGCCGGGCCCGGACGGCCACCCGCAGGTATCGCGCCGCCGCCTGCGGGTCGTGCCGGGCGTTCGCGCGGCGCGCGGCCGCGGTCAGCGCCGCGCCGGCGAAGGGCTCCGGGGTCGCGGCGGCCTGGGCCAGGTGCCCGGCGACGACTTCGGGGGCCGCGCCCTCGGTGTACAGCAGCCGGGCCGCCTCCAGGTGCGCCTCGGCGAAGGAGGCCGGGCACATGGTGGTGGCCACGACGTGGCGCACGAGCGCGTCGAGCAGCAGCCCGGCCGGCACCGCCCCGTGCAGCCCGAGCGCCCGCAGCCGGCGCTGCCCGGCCCGGGCGTCCACCTCGTCGAGCTCGGCGAACCGCCCGACGACCTGCGGATCGGCGTCCGCGCCGAGCAGCACACCGCGGCACAGGTAGGCGCGGGCGGCCTCCGGCAGCGACTCCAGCGCGGCCGCGATCCGCCGGCGCAGCGATGCGTACCGCGCGCCGGTGACGTCGGGCATGCCGCCGGTCGGCAGCGCGGGATCATCGGCCACCGCGCGCACCAGGGCCGGATTACCGGCCGTCAGCTCATGGCACCACCGGGCCGCCCCGGCGAGCGGGTCGCCATCCCCGTCACGATCGTCCGCCGCGGCGACGGCCGGCTCCAGCAGCCGCCGGAGCCCCCGCGCCGACAGCGGACGCGGGCGCAGCGTCGCGTCGGCCCGGTCCCGCAGCGTCCGGACCTCGCCACGCTCGCCCGCCGGATCCCCGTCCAGCAGCGCCGCGACCATCAGCGCCGAGTGGCCGCCCGGCCGCTGCAGCATCCGCCACAGCCAGCGCAGACTCTCACTGTCCGCCCACTGCAGATCGTCCAGCACCACGACGACCCGAGGCGGGCCGCCGGCGGCTCCCGGGGTGTCCTCGGCGGCCTGGCGCAGCCGCCGGGCGAGGCCGAGCGACAGGGTCTGCTCGGTGCGAGCGACCGCGACCCGGACCGTGCGGACACCGGCGGCCCGCGCGATGCCCGCCGCCTCGTCCAGCAGTGCGGACTTCCCGGCGCCGACACCGCCGGTGACCGCGACGAGGCGCACGGCCCCGCCCGTGGCCGCGACGACGTGCGCCACCTCGGTGCGGACCCGCTCGAGCTCGGACTCACGCTCGATCAGCACAGAGAAGAGTCTTCCCCAGCCACGCAAGTCGATACACCCTACGAATCGATCTGGCGCCAATCTTGCCGTTTGCGGCGGTGCCGGGTCAGGGCGACCAGCCGCGCGGACCGGCGCCGCCGAGCGCGCCGGTGAGCTCGGCGCGGCCGGCGATGCCGAGCTTGCGGTAGATGTTGCTGAGGTGGAACTCGACGGTGCGCTTGTTGAGCGAGAGCGCCTGGGCGATCGCGGCGTTGGGCAGCCCGCCGGCGGCCAGCTCCGCGACGCGCCGCTGAGCCCGTGACAGCTCGCCGACGGCGATCCGGTGGCCGGCCGGGATGGCGGGCGGCTCGGCCGAGTAGGCGGCACCGAGCACCTCGAACAGGTTGGCCCGGGTGACCGGGGCGTCCGGCCGGGGCGTCCGCGGTCTCGCTCCGGCCGCGGGGCGGCTCTGGCGGCGGGTGCCGGCCGCATCGTTCATCCACGTCGCGGCGGCGGCCGCGGCCGCACGGTCGCCGATCGCGGCCACGATGCCGAAGGTCAGCCAGGCCTCCAGGTGGCCGCGGTCGCCCTGCAGCTCGCGCAGCAGCGCCATCGCCGGGCCGGTCCGGGTCACCGCCTCGGGACCGCCACCGACCAGGGCCGCCCGCAGCAGCGTGGTCGCCACCGCGCGTGGTGTGCCCCACCGCTGGGTCGCGGCGCGCTCGGGCTCCAGCAGGAGCGCGGCCTCGGCCGGGCGGTCCGTGGCGTGGGCGCACAGCGCGGCCAGGGAGCGCCACGGCAGCAGTGCCGGGTTGTCGTGGCCGGCCGCGACACAGCGCCGCCCGCACTCGCGCAGCAGCGACAGGGCGGCGCCCGGGCACCCGGCGGCGGCCTCGGCGGCGGCCCGGGCGTAGAGCAACTCCGTCCACGCGGTCCCGGCGGCGGCCCCCGGGGTCAGCGGCGCCCGCAGCACCGCGGCCGCCTGCTGCGACCGCCCGGTGGCCAGGTGCAGCATGACCTGCATCGACCGGACCCGTGGCAGTGCGGCCGGGTGCCAGGCGTCGTCGGGCAGGCGCATCCGGGCCTCGCCGAGGTCGCGCTCGGCCTCGTCCATGTACCCGTCGCGCAGATACAGCTCGGCCCGCAGCAGCAGCGCGGGCGCGGCCGCCGCCCCGGCCCGGCGCAGCCGGGCGAGCAGCGGTTCGAGCCGGGCCTCGGCCGCCGGCAGCTCCTCGGCGAGGATCAGTGCCCGCACCGCCGCGAGCCGCGGCCCGGCCGGAGTGCGGTCGTCGAAGGGCGCATCGAGCGCGGCGAACGCTCGCCGCCGGGCCGCGGCCAGGTCGCACCCGGCCAGCGCAGTGCGCCAGGCGAGCACACCCAGGGCGGACGCGTCGGGTGGCAGCTCCTCCGGCGCGGGCACCGCGGCATCGTGCCCGCCGGTCGCGGGCTGCAGCCGGTCGGCGGCGGTCCAGTACAGGGCGCCCAGCGCGGCCCGCTCGGGCCCGCGGGCCCGCCGGTACGCGGTGGCGATCTCCCGCCGCGCGAAGGCATCGTCGCCGCGCACGAGCAGCCGGTCCGCCGCCAGGGTGCGCCATGAGGGGCCGCCGGCGTCCTGGCCCTCGTGGCCGTCACTGCCCTCGTGCCCGTCGTCGGCGGCCGCCCCGGCGTCGCGCAGGACCTCGGCGAAGCGCCGGTCGGCGGCGTGCGGAGCCCGGCCCAGCTGTACCTCCCCGAGCGCGACGGTCGTCGCGAGGCGGGCCGCGGACGCGATCGGCTCGCGCAGCGCCCGCTCGAAGAGCAGCACCGCGTCGGCCCACCGGTGCCCGTCGCGCGCCTCACCGGCCGCCGTGAGCAGCGCGGCCGCGGCCCACGCCGGCCAGCCGGGCTCGGTCGCGGCCAGGAGCCGCCCGACCAGCCCGGCCGGGAACCCGTCGGCGTGCGCGGCGTGCGCGGCATCGCGCCGCAGCTCGGCCCGGCGGGCACTGTCGAGCGTGGACAGGACGGCGTCGGCGACGGCCGGATCGTCGAGGTCGAACTCGTCGAGGTCGGCGTCGGTGACCCGGGCCCCGGCGACCAGTTCGACGAGGCGGGCGGGGGCCGGCCCGAGCAGGGCGCGCACGCACAGCGCCCGCCGCCGGACCGGCTCCATCGCCCGCACCCGCGCGGTCAGCCGGTCCCGGCGGACGTCGCCGACGACGGCCTCCAGCTCCTCGAGCATCCGGGGCCGCCCGCCGCACTGCCGCAGCGCCGCGGCCAGGATCGTGGCGTCCCCGCCGGCGGCCGCGGCGAGCCGGGCCTCGGCCGCCGCGTCGACACCGGGAATCCCGGCCTCGGCCAGCGCCAGACGCCACCGCTCCAGCGCCGCCCGGGCCCCGGCCGAGGCTCCGAAGAGCGGCCCGGGCACCAGGAGGTCCGGCGTGCTCATTCGTGTCCCTCCCGCGCATCGTCGCGGCCGGAGAGCGGCATGGGTTCGATCGCGTCGGCCAGGGCGTCGCGCCGGCGGATCCCGAGGCGCCGATACACGTTGGTGAGGTGGAACTCGACGGTCCGCACGGTGATGTAGAGCTCCGCGGCGATCTGCCGGTTGGTCGCGCCCCCGGCGGCCAGCCGCGCCACCGCCCGCTCACTGGTGGACAGGTCGCCGCAGGCCGACAGCTGGGCCCCGGTGCGCCCGCCGGCCGCGGCCAGGACGTTGCGGCAGTTGACGGCCAGCTTCGTGTACCCCCGGCGGTTGGACAGCACCATGGCGTCGCGAAGATGCCGGCGTGCGGCCGCGCGGTCCCCGACGATGGTGAGCGCCCGGCCGAGCATGAGCAGCGCCTTGACCTGATTGAGCGGTGCGGGCGACGCGACCAGCTCGGGGATCGCGGCCAGCAGCGGCTCCAGCTGGGCCTGGTGCGGCAGCAGCGCGGCCCGGGCCAGCAGCGCCATGCCCCGGGTGCGCGGCGTACTCCACCGGCGGCACTGCTCCTCCACCTGCTCCAGCCGCAGGTGCGCGTCGCGGTCGCGGTCGATGCGGTGCAGCAGGATGATCTCGTCGAGCCACCAGGAGTTGACGGCCGGGTTGCACACGCCGGCCTCCTCGACGACCCGCCCGCACCGCTGCATCAGCGCCAGCGCCTGGTCGTGTTCGTAGGCCCAGTAGGCGGTGGTCGCGGCGGCGTTGAGGGCCTGGATCTGCTCCCAGAACGGCATGGCGGCGGCCTGGGCGAGCAGCCCGTCGAAGACCGCGGTGGCGTCGGCCACCTGGGACCCCGCGGCCCGCACGACGGCCTGCGTGGTGCCGGCCGACCAGGTGACGGCCGACCAGGCGCGCCCGTCGGCGAGGCGCAGCGCGGTGGCGGCGTCGCGCTCGGCCCCGGCCAGATCTCCGGTCTCCCAGCGGGCGTGGGCCTGCGCGGCCCGGGCGGCGGCCTCGGCGCACGGCTCGCCCCGGCTCTGATGGCGAGCCGCGAGCTCCTCGGCGGCGGCGATCGCGCCGGCGGTGTCGTCGGCGAGCAGCAGCACCCGGGCCGCGGCCAGGCGCGGCCAGCCCTCGCCGTGGACCGGCCCGTCGAGCACCTGCCGGGCGTAGCCGACGGCCCGCTCGACGCCCGTGCCCTCGTAGGCCGTGGTGAGCGCGTGCACGGCCAGCAGCCGGTGGGCCGAGGAGGTGCCGACGACCGGGCCGGGCGCGGCGCCGATGCGGGCGCGCACGGTCTGGAAGGTGGCCGCGCCCTCGACGGCGTTGGCGGCGAGCGTCGATTCGGCCGCGGCCAGCAGCGTGCGGTCGCGGACCCGGGGCGGGTCGCCGGTCGAGCGCCTGAGCGTCTCGACGGCGTCCTGCAGCAGGTACGGCACGGTCGGCTCGTGGCCGGTGACGAGCGCGGCCAGGCCCAGCCCGACCAGCGCGCGCGCCTTGAGCCGGGCGTCGAGCGTGCGCGGCAGGGCCTGGCGCATCTGCCCGCGGGTGGCCGCGGCGTCGATGCTGACCAGTGCCTCGGCGTAGTCGATGACGGCCGCCGGGGACTGCGGCTCGGCGCGCACGATGCGCTCCCGGATCCGCACGGCGTCGGCCGCGCTGTGCAGCAGCGCGGCGGTGGCGGCGTCGCGCAGCAGGTCGAGCATCCACGGCTCGGTCAGCGCGTCGGCGTCCAGCAGCAGCTGGGCGATCCGCCCGGTCGGCGCGGCGGCGTCGCTGAGCAGGCGGGCGGCGTGGGTCCGGCGCTCCTGGCGGTCGGCCGGGTCGAGCAGGGCCAGCAGACCTTCGGCGACGGCCGGGAGGATCGGCTGCTGCGGGTCGTCGGTGACCAGCCCCATGCGCCGCAGCCGGTCCAGCGGCGGGGCGACGAGGTCGGGCGGGAGGCCGGCCAGCGGGCCGACCAGGTCGGCGTCGGTGCGCTGGAGCAGGGCGACGGCCACGGCGACCCGCTCCAGTGTCGGGTGGTGGCGGAACTGCCGGCGCAGCCGCTCGGTGCGGGCCGCGCGGTCGACCCGCCCGGCCAGGTCCAGGTCCAGGATCTCGTGCGGGCCGGCGGCCAGGATGTCGTGCAGGACGGGGCTGGGCGGCGGGTGCTCCCGCGGCACCCCGGCCAGCACGACCTGCAGCGGGCGGTCGCCGACCCGCTGCAGGAGGTGGTGCAGCCACCGCAGCGTCCCCTCGTCGCACCAGTGGACGTCGTCCACGGTCAGCAGCAGGGGACCGTGGGCGAGCAGGCCGATCGTGCGGCGGTAGAGCTCCATGACCACGCGGTTGGCCCGGCCGGCGGTCGCGGGCCGCCGGGCGGGTTCGCGGGCCGCCGGCAGCATCTGCCGGGCCGCGCCGTACTCGACGGCCGCCTGTGCCTCGGTGCACACCGCGCCCAGCGTGCGCGACCCGCTCCCGGCCATCGCCGCGAGCAGGGCGCTCTTGCCCGTTCCGGGGGCGCCGGCGATCAGCACGACCCGCGGCGCGCCCGGTTCGGGGGGCGCCGCGGGCAGTTCCGGCCGGGCCGGTACCTCCGGATCGGGCTCGGCCGGTTCACCGGGCGGCGCCGCCATCGGCATCGTCACCATCGGCAACGTCTTCCTATCCACGCGATTTCGCCGGTACTTCCAGATCCGCGCCCCGGCCCCGGAGCGGGACGTCAGCGGGGCGTGGTGCTGCGGGCGAAGAGCGGGATGATGACCGCTCCGGCGACGAGGTGCATCAGCAGGAGCGAGACCTTCGCGCCGGTGCCGACGGCGCCGACCGGCCCCAGCAGCGACAACACCAGGAAGACGACGGCGACGACGGTCCAGATGGTGCGGGCCTTGGCGGTGGCGCGTTCGAGGATCGCCAGCAGGCCCCAGCCGATCAGGCCGGCGAAGACGACGGTCAGGACGACCGCCACGATGCTGACGGTCTGCGTGCTGTCACCGGTCTTGACGTTGAGGTCGCCGACCGCCTGGTCGGCGATGACCCAGACGAGGATCGCGCCGATCGCGGCGCCGACGATCGCGAGCGCCCGGGTGGCGGCAGGGGACTTCATGGCTGGTGTACCTCCGAGAGTGTGGCGGGGAAGTCGAGCGCGCCGGGTGGCACGACGGGGCCGGCGCCCACGGCCGCCGCCCGGTCGAGCAGGGCCCGCACCGCGGCGAGCCCCTCCGCGCCGAGGTCGGCGGTGAACGGGTTGACGTAGAGGCCGATGTGCTGCTCCGTCACGGCGGGCGCCATCTCCTGGGCGTGCTCGCGCACGTACGCCCGGGAGTCGTCCGGGTGCTGCCAGGCGTGCCGCACCGACGCCCGGATGGTGCCGGCCAGCGCGGCCAGGGCCGGCGCGCCGAGGTCGCGGCGGGCGACGATCGCCCCCAGCGGGATGGGCAGGCTGGTGTCCTGTTCCCAGAACCGGCCGAGGTCGACGAGTTCGCTCAGGCCGTACTGCGGGTAGGTGAACCGCGACTCGTGGATGATGAGCCCGGCGTCGACGGCCCCGTCGCGCACGGCCGGCATGATCTCGTGGAACGGCAGCACGACGATGCGGCCCAGGCCCCCGGGCACCGCGGCCGCGGCCCAGAGCCGCAGCAGCAGGTAGGCGGTCGAGCGCTCGCTGGGCACCGCGACCGTCGCGCCGGGCAGCGCGCCGAGGCCGGTGCCGGGGCGGGCCAGCAGCAGCGGGCCGCAGCCGCGCCCGAGGGCCCCGCCGCACGGCACGAGCGCGAAGCGGTCCAGGAACAGCGGCAGCGCCGCGTAGGAGATCTTCAGCACGTCGAACCGGTCGCTGCCGGCCAGGCCGTTGGTGACGTCGATGTCGGCGTGGGTCACCACGGCCGCCGGGGCGCCGGGCAGCCGCCCGTGTGTCCAGGCGTGGAAGACGAAGGTGTCGTTCGGGCACGGCGAGTAGGCCACGCGCAGCGCTTCGCCCATCGAGCTTTCCCCCGCTCTGGATCGCCGATCCGTTCGTGTCCGAAATACTAAGGGCTGGCACGGTGATTCCGCTCGATCGGACTACACCTTGACCATTGACGCGGTTCAAGTTTGGGGAATTCCCCAATCCCACCGGCGGCACGATCGACGCAGCGACGGCCGAGCCGACCGCTGCTCACCCCTCCGGTACCGAAGGACGCCCGATGACGACCGTCATGGAACCCGACGCCGCCGACCTGACCGAAGCCTGGCTGTCCGAGGACCTCGACGCCTGGACGCGCCGGGTCGTGCGCCGGCACTTCGACCCGCGGACGGGCAGCCCGTACTGGCTGTCGCGCCGGCCGTACCTCGGCTTCGACCCGCTGGACATCACCCGGTACGCGCAGCTGGCCCAGTTCGAGCCATTCTCGCTGGCCACGCTGCGTGACCTCGATCCGGTGCAGCTCGTGCCGGGCGACATCCCGCGTCCGCTGGCCGGGCGGATCTGGGAGTCGGGCGGCACCACCGGCCGCCCGTGCCGCATCTTCCACACCCCCTCGATGGCCGAGCACCACACCCAGTGGCGCCTGCTCGGGCTGCGCCAGGCCGGCTTCGAGCCCGGGCGGACGTGGCTGTACGCCTGCCCGAGCGGTCCGCACATCGTCGGGCGCGGCGCGAACCAGATCGCGGAGCTCTACCACTCGACGGTCTACACGATGGACCTCGATCCCCGGTGGATCAAGCGGCTCATCCGGGACAGCCGGCTCGTCGAGATGAACCTGTACGTCGAGCACACCATCGAGCAGATGACGGACCTGCTGGAGACCGGGCGGGTGCAGTACCTCGAGACGACCCCCGCGATTCTGCAGGCCCTCATCGCCCGCCGGCCCGAGCTGGTCGCCGGCCTGGAGGGGGTCGGGCTCGGTGGCACCCAGCTCACGCCGCCGATGTACCGCGAAATCCGCGAGGCGCTTGAAGGCGGCGTCATCGGCACCACCTATGGCAACACGTTCGGCTGCGCGATGGGCCTGCCGGCCGTGAACGACGGTGCCGTCCTGCCGTACCTGCCCAACTATCCGCAGGTCACGATGGCCGTGGTGGACAAGGACGACCCGCGCCGCGAGGTCGGCTTCGGCGAGGTCGGCCGGGTCCGGCTCACCGTGCTGCACGACGACCTGTTCCTGCCCAACATCCTGGAGCGCGATCAGGCGATCCGCTTCGACACCGGCGGCGAGTGGCCGTGCGACGGGGTCGCCAACGTGCGGCCGCTGCAGATCAGCTCGGCGACGCCCGAAGGCCTGTACTGAACATCCGCCCGAGATCGACCGAGATGAGGAGTGGTTCGTGGATACGGGTCTGAAGCGGGAGCTGGAGGACAAGGTCTTCGCCGGTGAGCGGCTCAGCCGGGAGGACGGCCTCGCGCTCTACGCGTGCGACGACCTGGCGTGGCTCGGCGGGCTCGCGCACTCCGTGCGGACGCGCAAGAACGGCGACGTCGTGCACTTCAACATCAACCGGCACCTGAACATGACCAACGTGTGCACCGCCTCCTGCGCGTACTGCTCGTTCCAGCGCAAACCGGGCGAGAAGGACGCGTACACGATGCGGATCGAGGACGCCGTCCGCCTGGCCAAGGAGATGGAGGGCGAGCAGCTCACCGAGCTGCACATCGTCAACGGCCTGCACCCGACGCTGCCGTGGCGGTACTACCCCCGCTCGATCCGCGCGCTCAAGGAGACCCTGCCGCCGACGGTGGCCATCAAGGCCTTCACCGCCACCGAGATCCAGTGGTTCGAGAAGATCTCCGGCCGGCCGGCCAGTGAGATCCTCGACGAGCTGATCGACGCCGGCCTGGAGTCGCTGACCGGTGGCGGCGCGGAGATCTTCGACTGGGAGGTCCGCCAGCACATCGTCGACCACGCCTGCCACTGGGAGGACTGGTCGCGCATCCACAGCCTGGCCCACAGCAAGGGGCTCAAGACGCCCTGCACCATGCTCTACGGCCACATCGAGGAGCACCGCCACCGGGTGGACCACGTCCTGCGGCTGCGCGAGCTGCAGGACGAGACCGGCGGTTTCCAGGTCTTCATTCCGCTGCGGTACCAGCACGACTTCCACGACTCCCGGGACGGCAAGGTCCGCAACCGGCTGATGGCGCGCACGACGATGGCCACCGGCGCCGAGGCGCTCAAGACGTTCGCCGTGTCCCGGCTGCTGTTCGACAACGTCCAGCACGTCAAGGTGTTCTGGGTCATGCACGGCCTGCAGACCGCCTCGCTCGCGCTCAACCACGGCGCCGACGACATCGACGGCTCGGTTGTCGAATACAAGATCACCCACGACGCCGACAACTACGGGACCCCGGACAAGATGACCCGCGAGAGCCTGCTGGACCTCATCCGGGACGCCGGCTTCCGGCCCGTGGAGCGCAACACCCGATACGAGATCATCCGCGAGTTCGAGGGGCCGGACCTCCAGCGCCGCGAGACGCCGCAGCCGATGCGGGTGTGAGCGTGCGTTCCCGCAACCGTGACAGCGATCCACGAGACGAGGCAGGTGAGCGCGGATGACCGCGGAGACGGTGGCCACGGAGCAGCTCGAGGTCTGGATCGACCAGGGCCTGTGCACCGGTGACGGGATCTGCGCCCAGTATGCGCCGGACGTGTTCGAGCTCGACGTCGACGGCCTGGCCTACGTCAAGGGCGGCGACGGCGAGCTGCGCCACGACGCCGGCTCGGCGGTGTTCGTCCCGCTGATGGCGGCCAAGGACGTCATCGACTCGGCCCAGGAGTGTCCGGGCGCGTGCATCCACGTGCGGCGGGCCGGTGACGGCGTGGAGGTGTACGGGCCGGACGCCGAGTCGTCATGATCAAGGCGCTGTTCCCTTCCGGTGTGGCGGCCGTCGAGGCGTTCGACGACGCCGAGCCGGCGCCGCTGTATCCGGAAGAGCTGGCGCTGCTGGGCAACGCCGTGGCGAAGCGGCGCGACGAGTTCGCCACCGCCCGCCGCTGCGCCCGGCAGGCCCTCGGCCTGCTGGGCTGCCCGCCGGGGCCGATCACGGCCGGGCCGCGCCGCGAGCCGCGCTGGCCCGCGGGGGTCACCGGCGCCATCACGCACTGCGCCGGCTATCGGGCCGCGGTCGTGGCCCGGGCCGGCGAGTTCTTGGCCCTGGGCGTCGACGCCGAGCCGAACGGGCCCCTGCCCGAGGGCATCCTGGAGACGATCGCCGGGCCGGCCGAGCGGCAGCACCTGGCGCTGCTGCGCCGGCAGCATCCGGCGGTGCACTGGGACCGGCTGCTGTTCAGCGCCAAGGAGGCCGTGTTCAAGGCGTGGTATCCGCTGACCGAACGCTGGCTGGACTTCGACGAGGCGGCGGTGACCTTCGACGCCGACCGGGCGACGTTCGCCGCGCGACTGCTGGCGCCGGGTCCGGTCGTCGGCGGGACCGAGCTGAGCGGCTTCTCCGGCCGCTGGCTCATCGGCCGCGGGCTGCTCGTGACCGGGATCGCGGTCGCGGCCCGGCGCCCGGCGGTCACCGTGCGTCCGTTGCCCGATCTCATCGGCTACTAGGGCGAGCCGGGGCCGCCACCCGCGGCCCCGGTCGCACGGTGGCGGCCAGCAGCAGCCCCAACCCGGCCCCGACGGCGAGCCCGATGCCGTGCTGGTCGGGCCGGGCCGCGAGCAGTCCGGCCGTCACGAGCGACACGATCGCGGCGCCGAACGCGATGCCCCGGTAGCGCCGGCCGCGCAGCAGCACGCTGAGCACCACCAGCACGACCGTCGGGGCCACGAACGCGCCGACGGTCCCGCCGAAGCCGAGCCCGGCCACGCACGCGGTGTAGTACGGGACCACGAACGTGTGCGGGCGGGTCGCCTCGCCCGGGCGCAGGAGCAGCAGCGCGGCCAAGCCGCCGACGAGCCCGCAGACGGCGATCGAGTTGCCCGCACCGTGCGGGTCGAGCCGCTCGCCGACGACCGCCTCGCCGAAGAGCCCGGTGCCCAGGTACAGCAGCAGCCAGCGCACGGTGCCGAAGCGCCGCTCGGCGATGACGCCGGCGATGACCAGCGAGGCGATGTTGAACGCGATCTGGCCCCAGCCCGCCGGCTGGACCAGCAGCGGGGTGAACCAGCGCCACCACTCCCCGTCGTGCAGGGCGGGGTAGTCCCGGCGGAACCGGTCCACCAGGCCGGGATCGGCCAGCTGGGCGGCCGCACCGGCCGCGGTCGCGAGGGTCACCAGGGCGGTGGCGATGGGCGGATGGACCCGTCGCGGTGGGCGTGGGGGTTCGACGTCGCTCACTGTCGTAACGGTACCGGGCCGCCCCGGCACCGGCCCGGCCACGCGCCCGGGCGCCGGCCAATCTAGGCGTTCCCTTAATCACGCTCGCCCATGCTCATAGCCGACCAGGGGAGGGCGACCGGTGACAGCGGTGACGCACGGATCGGGCGGGGCGGATACGGACCCGGCCGCGGTGGAGGACTGGATCCGGCGGCACGCCGCCGCGAAGGCCGGCGTGTCCGCGGAGGCCGTCGAACCGGACTCGGTCCTGGCCGACCTCGGCCTGTCCTCGCGCGACGCGCTCGTGCTGCTCGGTGAGCTGCAGGACCGGCTGGGCCGGCCGATCCCGGCCACGGTCTTCTGGCAGTACCCGACGGCGCGGCTGCTGGCCCGGCACCTGACCGGGGCCGCACCGGCGACCGCGCCGGCGGAGGCCCGCGCGGTCGAGCCGGGGGAGCCCATCGCGGTCATCGGTGTCGGCTGCCGGTTCCCGGGCGCCGCCGACCCGGCCGCCTATTGGCAGCTGCTCGACGAGGGCCGCGACGCGGTCGGCGGTGACGTGCCCGGCCACCCGCCGATGGGCCGCCCGCACGGGCTGCTGGCGCACGTCGACGCGTTCGACGCCGAGTTCTTCGCCATCGCCGGCCGCGAGGCCGCCCACATCGACCCGCAGCACCGGTTGCTGCTCGAGGTGGCCTGGGAGACGTTCGAGGACGCCGGGGTTGTGCCGGCCGGCCTGGCCGGGAGCCGCACCGGCGTGTTCGTCGGCATCAGCAGCAGCGACTACGGCCGGCTGCTGGCCGCGGACCCGGGCCGGCTGGGGCCGTACACCGGCACCGGCCAGGCGCTGAGCATCGCCGCCAACCGCATCTCCTACGCGCTGGACCTCAAGGGTCCGAGCGTGGCCGTGGACACCGCGTGCTCGTCCTCGCTGGTGGCGCTGCACCTGGCCTGCCAAGCTCTGCGCAACGGCGAGGCCGACGCGGCCCTCGCCGGCGGGGTGAACCTGGTGCTGTCCGGCGACGGCACCGCCGTGTTCGCCTCGGCCGGGATGATGGCCGCCGACGGGCGCTGCAAGACGTTCGACGCCGCCGCCGACGGGTACGTGCGGGCCGAGGGCTGCGGCCTGGTCCTGCTCAAGCCGCTCGGCGCCGCGCGGCGCGACGGCGACCGGGTGCTCGCCGTGGTCCGCGGTTCGGCGGTGAACCAGGACGGGCGCAGCAACGGGCTGACCGCCCCGCACGGCGGCGCTCAGGAGGACGTGCTGCGCGCGGCGCTGCGCGATGCCGGCCTGCGCCCGGCCGACGTCAGCTACGTCGAGGCCCACGGCACCGGCACACCGCTCGGCGACCCGATCGAGGCGGCCGCGCTGGCCGCCGTGCTCGGCGCGGACCGACCGGCCGGAGAGCGGTTCGCCGTCGGCTCGGTGAAGACCAACATCGGCCACGCGGAGGCCGCCGCGGGCATCGCCGGGGTGATCAAGGTCGTGCAGATGCTGCGCCACGGCCGGATCCCGGCGCACCTGCACCTGCGGGAGCGCAACCCCCGCATCGCGGCCGACGCGCCCTTCGAGATCCCGGCGACCGGCCGGGCGTGGACGGCCCGGCCGGGGCCGCTGACCGCCGGGGTCAGCTCCTTCGGCTTCGGCGGCACCAACGCCCACGTCCTGCTGCAGGCCGCGCCCGCGCCCGAGCCCGGAGCCACCCCGGCCGGGGGCGGCCCGCGCCCGGCCCACCTGCTCACCGTGAGTGCCCGCAGCCCGGCGGCACTGGCCACGCTGGCCGGCCGCTACGCCGAGACCCTGCGCGCCGAGACGGCCCCGGCCCTCGGTGACCTCGCCCCGTCCGTCCACACCGGACGGACACACTTCAAGCACCGGGCCGCGTTCGCCGCCCGCAACCGCGACGAGGCGCTCGAGCATCTCGACCGGCTCGCCGCGGGGGTCGGCCATCCGGCGGTACACCTGGGGCAGCGGCCGGCCGAAGGGCCCGGCCCGGTCGCCTTCCTGTTCAGCGGGCAGGGTTCGCAGTACGCCGACATGGCCCGGCAGCTGTACGTGACCAACGCCCGGTTCCGGCGGACACTGCTGTCCTGCGACGAGATCCTGCGCGCCGAGCTCGGCCGGAGCCTGCCGTCGATCATCTTCGCGGCACCGGCCGACCGGCACCTGCTCGGCGAGACCCGATACACGCAGCCGGCACTGTTCAGTATCGAATACGCGCTGGCCGATCTGTGGGCCGGCTGGGGTGTGCACCCGGGCCACCTGCTCGGACACAGCGTCGGCGAGCTGGCCGCGGCCTGCGTCGCCGGGGTGTTCGGGCTGGAGGACGGGCTGCGCCTGGTCGCCGCCCGGGGCCGCCTGGTGCAGGAGCTCGGCCCGCCCGGGGCGATGCTGGCCGCCTTCGCGGGCGAGGACGAGGTCCGCGCGGCCGCCGGCCCGGACGTGGCGATCGCCGCCGTGAACGCCCCGACGAACGTGACCGTGGCCGGCCGCCCAGAGGCGATCGCGGCGGCCGCGCGCCGCCTCGCCGAACGCGGCATCGAGGTCCGTTCACTGGCGTCGGGCTTCGCCTTCCACTCGCCGCTGCTGGAGGCCGCCGCGGCGGCGTTCGCCGAGGTCGCGGCGGGCGTCGAGTATCGCGACCCGGCCGTGCCGCTCATGAGCGACCTCGACGGGCGGTACTTCGACGAGCGGTATCGCCCCGACGCCGCCTACTGGACCCGGCACCTGACCGCGCCGATCCGCTACGCCGACGCGGTGGCCGCCCTCGGCCGGGCCGGTGTCGCGAACTTCGTGGAGATCGGGCCGGGCCAGGTGCTCCTCGGTGCCGGCCGCCGGGTCGTGTCCGGGGCCCGCTGGCTGGCGTCGCTGCGCCCGGGCGTCGACGACGCCGTCGTGCTCACCGACTCCCTGGCCCGGCTCTACGCCGCCGGCCACGACCCGGACTGGTCCGGGCTGCACGACGGGTACCGGCGCCGCCGGGTGCCGCTGCCCACCTACCCGTTCGAACGCCGGCGGCACTGGCTGCCGGCCGCGGCTCCACCGGCACCGGCGGCACCCGCCGGGCGCGACGAAGTTGAGGAGAGCATGCAGCAGCCCGAGGAAGATCCGATCCTCGCCGATCTCGCGCACGTCGTCGTGACCCTGCTCGAGCTCGGCTCGCCGATCGACCCGGACATGTCGTTCCTGGAGCTCGGCGCCGACTCGATGACGATGTTCCAGACCATCCAGACCGTGCAGCGCACCTTCGGCGTCACCATTCCGATCGGGCTGCTGTTCGAGGAGGTCAACACCCTGCGCCGGCTGGCCGGGTACATCCGCTCGAACGCCGACCCGTCGCTGCTGGCCGCCCGGTTCGCCCCGGCTGTGGAGCCCGCAGCCCTCCCCGAACGCCCGGTCGTCGCGACGCGGCCGGTGCCGGGCAATGCGGTCGAGCGCTTCCTCGAGGTCCACTCGCAGGTCATGGACCAGGCCTACGAACTGTTGCGCCGGCGGGGTGGAGCCGAGCCGGAGCGCCCGGGGCTCGTGGAAGAGCTTCCGTCGCCGACCGCCGTGCCGGTCGCCCCGGCCGGCACGTTCGTCGCGTTCGGCGGCCGGGCGGACGGCTCGCGCACCCTCGACCCGGCCCAGCGCGCGTTCGTGGCCGACCTCGTCGAGCGCTTCCGGGCCCGCACCGTGGGCTCCCGGGACCAGGCCGCGGCCGAGCGCGGCCACCACGCCGACGTCCGGCACGCGCCGCAGCCCTACCTCAACCTCAAGGAGATCCGCTACCCGATCGTGGTCGCCCGCTCGAAGGGAGCGCGGGTGTGGGACGTCGACGGCAACGAGTACCTCGACCTCACGATGGGCTTCGGCGTCAACTTCTTCGGCCACGGCGAGGACTTCATCGACGACGCGGTGCGCACTCAGCTCGCCGACGGCATGCAGCTCGGCCCGCACTCTCCACTGGTGCCCGAGGTGACCGGCCTGGTGCGAGACCTCACCGGCAAGGAGCGGGTGGTGTACTGCAACACGGGCTCCGAGGCCGTCATGGTCGCCGTGCGGCTGGCCCGGGCGGTGACCGGCCGGGACCGGATCGCGCTGTTCGCCGGGGCATACCACGGCTCGGCCGACCCGATCCTGGCCCGCCAGAACCTCGACCGCGCCAGCGGCGACTCGGTGCCGATGGCCCCCGGGGTCCCGGCCGAGGTCGCCGCCAACGCGCTCGTGCTGCCCTACGGGGACCCCTCATCCTTGGCGGTACTGCGAGAGCGCGCCCACGAGCTCGCGGCCGTCCTGGTCGAGCCGGTGCAGAGCCGCCGGCCGGACATCCAGCCGGTCGAGTTCCTGCGCGAGGTCCGCACCATCACCGCCGGCGCCGACACGCCGCTGATCTTCGACGAGGTCATCACCGGCTTCCGGATGCACCCCGGCGGGGTACAGGCCCTGTGGGGCATCAGCGCCGACATCACCACCTACGGCAAGGTCGTCGGCGGCGGGCTGCCGATCGGCCTGGTCGCCGGGGACCCGCGCTACCTCGACGCCATCGACGGCGGGGCGTGGCAGTTCGGCGACCAGCCCTATCCGCAGTCGGTGCGGACCTTCTTCTCCGGTACCTTCTGCAAGCACCCCCTGGCCCTGGCGGCCGCTCGCGCCGTGCTGCGGGAGATGCGCGAACGCGGCCCGGACCTGCAGGCCGGCCTCAGCGCCCGGGTCGAGGCGCTCGGCGCCGGCCTGGACGCCATGTTCGAGGCGGCGTCGGTGCCGATCCGGGTGGCCCGGTTCGGCTCGCTGTTCCGGCTGCGCCTGGTCGACGAGCCCCAGCAGTCGGAGCGGGTCGAGATCTTCCACACCCTGCTCGTCGAGGCCGGCCTGTACATCTGGGAAGGCCGCAACTGCTTCCTGTCGACCGCGCACACCGACGCCGATGTCGAGCGGATCGTCACCACCGTCGTGCGCGCCGCCGATGCGATGACCGCGGCCGGCCTGCTGCCCGGCGCCCGCCCGATCATGGCTGTCGCGTGAGCGCCCGTCATGTGCTGCTGGAGCGGCCCGAGTTGGCGACCGTCGGCGACCTGGTGCGGCACTGGGCCGCGGTGCGCCCGGACGCCCCGGCCTGCACGGCGCTGGACAGTCACGGCACGGAGCTGGCGACGCTGAGCTACGCCGAGCTCGACGAGCGGGTCCGCGACACCGCCGCCGTCCTGCAGCAGACGACGAACCCCGGCGACCGCGCGATCCTCATGCTGCCCAACGGCGTGGACTTCGTCGTGGCGTTCTTCGCCTGCGCCTACGCGGGGCTCATCGCGGTGCCGGCGCCGTCGCCCGAGGGCGTCCACGGCGGCCGGCGCACCCTGGGGCGGCTGGCCGGCATCGTCAAGGACGCCGACCCGGTGCTGCTGCTGACCACCTCCGAGCTGGCCGGCTCGCCGCTCGCCGGCGAGCTCGGCACCGTCGAGCCGGTCGTGGTCGCCGACGTGCCGGACGGGCTGGGTGCGCTGTGGCGTGACCCCGGAGTGCGGGCGGAGGCGACGGCGTTGTTGCAGTACACCTC
Source organism: Dactylosporangium sp. NPDC051541 (assembly GCF_044454505.1). Taxonomy (NCBI): domain Bacteria; kingdom Bacillati; phylum Actinomycetota; class Actinomycetes; order Micromonosporales; family Micromonosporaceae; genus Dactylosporangium; species Dactylosporangium sp. NPDC051541. The sequence goes on along the minus strand of NZ_JBITDU010000002.1, from coordinate 934,230 downwards.
CGGATCCACCAATGCGCCGAAGGGTGTCGTGCTGAGCCACGGCAACGTGCTGGCCAACCTGTCCGCGATCGCCGTGCAGACCGGCGCGCACGAGTGCACCTCCGACGAGTTCGTCTGCGTCAGCTGGCTGCCGACGTTCCACGACATGGGCCTGGCCCAGATCCTCGGCTCGCTCTACAACGGCGGGCGGGTCGTGCTGATGCCGCCGATGGCACTGCTGATGCGGCCGTTCGTGTGGCTGCGGGCGGTCAGCCGATACCGGGCCCGCGTCTCCTCCGCGCCGAACTTCGCCTTCGACCTGTGCGCCGAGAAGATCACCGCCGAGCAACTCGGGCAGCTGGACCTCCGGTCGTGGGGGTACGCGCTCAACGGGGCGGAGCCGGTGCGGTACGACACCGTGGCCCGCTTCACGCGGACCTTCGCGGCCGCGGGGTTCCCCGCCAACGGCATCCGCCCCTGCTACGGGCTGGCGGAGTCGGTCGTCTACGTCACCGGCGCCCGCGACCCGCAGGACCCGCCCTACCTCGACGTCGACGCCGAGGCCCTCGAACAGCGCGACGAAGTACTCCCGGCGACGCCGGACCGGCCCCACCGGCGCGTCACCGCCTGCGGCCGCATCCCGCGCAACATCGAGCTCACCATCGCCGACCCGGCCACCGGCGCGCCGGTCGCCGACGGGCGCTGCGGCGAGATCCGGATCGGCGGCCCCAGCGTCTCGGCCGGGTACTGGGCCCAGCCCGAGGCGAGCGCGGCCCGGTTCGACGGCGGTGTCCTGCGCACCGGCGACGTCGGCTTCGTCCACAACGGTCAGCTGTACGTGCTCGGCCGCCGGGACGACCTCATCATCGTCGACGGCCGCAACCACTACCCGAGCGACGTGGAGGCCACCGTCGCCGCCGCCCACCCGGCGATCGCCACCCACCTCGTGGCCGCTTTCCTGTACGGCGACCGGCCGCAGCTGGGCATCGTCGCCGAGACGGCCCGGGCGGTGAAGGTCACCCGGGACGTGACCGCCGACGGCGCCGGGGCGGTTGGCTACGCTGAGATCGTGTCCGCCGTCCGCCGCGCCGTCGCCGAGGAGCACCAGCTCCACGCCGCCACCGTGATCCTGCTGCGCCCCGGAGCGCTGCCCCGCACGACGAGTGGCAAGGTCCAGCGCCGCCGCTGCCGTGACCTGCTGCCCGGCGGCGGGCCCAAGGCGTGGTGAGCGCGGAGCCGGTGCCGACCGGCGCCCGGCCGTCGATGCACACCCTGTTCGACTCCGCGACCGCATACGGGATCGGCGGGGTCGAGTCGGCCGCGCCCCCGCCGCCGATACAGGCCGTCCTCTTCGACTTCGTCAACACCCTGTTCCAGATGATCGAGGTGGCCGACTGGCTGCGGCTGGTCGCGGCCGACACCGGCCGGCCCGGCGCCCTGGACGACCCGGCCGCGGCCGAGGCCGTCGTCGCCGACCTGGCCACCGCCTACCAGCGCCCTGACGTGCTCGCGGCCCAGGTCGGCCGGGACCGCTCGATGACGGCGCACCGCGACGCCATGATCGCCTGGTTCGCCGCCGTCCCGTTCCTGCGGGGGCACGAGCCGGCCGCGCACGCCCGGATGATCGACGCCGGCTCGTGGCGCCCGTACCCCGACACCGCCCCGGTCCTGCGCACCCTGCGCGAGCGCGGCCTGCGGGTCGGGGTCGTCAGCGACATCGCCTGGGACATCCGCGTCTTCGCCGACCGGCACGGCCTCGGCGGCCTCATCGACGCCTGGGCCCTGTCCTTCGAGGCCGGCCGGGAGAAGCCCGACCCGGAGCTGTTCCGCAAGGCGTGCGCCGGCCTCGGCGCCGATCCCCGGGCCACCCTCATGGTTGGCGACAACCCGGCCCGCGACGGCGGCGCCGCCGCGGCCGGCCTGCGCTGCTACATCCTCCCGGCCGAGCACCGCACCGGCGAACGCGGCCTGCGCGCGGTGCTGGACCTGATCGGCCCGCGATGACTTGCGCGGGGTCGCGCCGTTGGCGGTCGTGACGGCCGTGGAGGGCGAGCGGCCGGCGCTCCTACTTGTCGACCGGGGTGGCCCGCAGTGGGCCGGTCGCGTGATGTCCGGGCAACGGGTCGACGGACCAGCCGCGCATCGGTGCCGCCGAGCGGCCGGCGGCGAGGCGTTCGGCCAGGCGGAGCGCGCCGATCGCGGCCTGCAGGTCGTCCTCGTCGTGCACCGGCCCGAGGACCAGCACCTCCAAGCCCAGGTCGACGTAGCGGGCCAGGGCCTGCGCGACGTCGGCGGCGCTGCCGACCAGGTATGGGCAGCGGGCCGCCGGCGTCTGCTGGGGATGGGCCCAGAACACGGAGTCCGGCTCGGCGCCGCCGGGATGCCGCCGGTGCGCCTCCCGCCAGGCCTGCGCCGCGGTCTCCCGGGCGATCAGCCCCAGCCGCAGCCCGCCACCGTGCGGGCGCTGCGCGTCCGGGGCGGCCCCGTCCAGAGCCGGCGCGTCACTGATGCGGATCGCGCCGAGGACCCGCCCGGCCGACGTGGCGGCCGGGGAGGAGCCGGTGACGAAGAGCCGCGGCGCGCAGCCGTCGGCCAGGGCCGGGTGGACCCGGGCCCCGCTGATCTCGTAGTAGTTGCCGCGGTAGGTGTGCACGCCGCCCGGCGAGAGGAGTGCGGCGATCACCTGGCCGTACTCCGCCAGGCGGTCGTGGCGCTGGTGGTGGTCGAGGAAGATGCCCAGCGCGCGCAGCTCGCCGGGGTGCTCGGTGGCGACGAGATCGAGGTCGACGCGGCGGCCGTAGACGGCGGCCAGCGCCGCGATCTTGCGGGCGGTGGCCAGCGGGTGCAGGTCGGCGGCGTCGGTGGCGATCAACGGCACCAGGGTTTCGCTGCGCTCCAGGACATATTGCGCGCCGACCCACGGGTCCGGGACGTCGTGGCCGCCGGACAATGAAAGGCCGACGGCGCCGGCCGCTTCGCTCCAGCGGATCGTGTCGGTGGTGGTCCGCCGGAAGTGCGTCGATGCGTCACCGGCGTGCGGAAAGGTCGTGTAGACGTCGACCCCAACGGTCATCGTGGATACCTCTCCGTGGTGCGAGGCCAACCGGTGGTCCAGATCGTCATCGTACTGTGGAACCTCCGTCGGCGGCACACGGCCGAAGCGGCGGCGCTGATCATCCGTACGGGTGGCGATGCTAGGCAGTTGCCGGGAAATCAACTCTTGCACCCCGACGATCCGGTCGGTTCTCCGTACTTGAGCACCTCGAGGGTCACCGTCGCGCCGGCCGCGGTGGCCGTGCCCGGCGCCGGGTCCTGGGCCACGACCAGCCAGTTGCGGTCCAGGATCTGGCGGCGATGGTCGGGGCCGTGGTCGCGGGACTCGGTGCGGTACCCCCCGGAGCGCAGTTTGTCCTGGGCCTCCTGCAGGTTCATGCACACCACGCCGGGCACGGTGCCGCGGTCGGCCGAGCCACCGCCGGCGCCGTCGGAGGGTTTGCGCACGCGCAGGGTGAGCTCGGTGTTGGCGTGCACCGTGGTCCCCGCGGCCGGTCGCTGTGACGTCACAACCCAGTTCTTCGGGTCGTACACGGTGCGGTTCTGCCCGGTGTCGTCGACGAGGTGGACGTTGCGGAGTTTCAGCGCGTTGAGCTGCTTGCGGGCGTCGGGCAGGCGGACGCCGGTGAGGGCGGGCATCGCCGCGTCGACCTGGTCGGCCTTGGGTTTGGCCGGGTTGCCCCAGTCGTGCTGCAGCGGGTGCAGCGCGCAGGACAGGAACGTGCTCAGCGTCAGGCAGCCGTTGGAGTCGAACTTGACCACGCCCCAGGTGATCGCGCCCACCGCGGCCCACTCGAACACGCCGCCGAGCAGCTGCGCGCCGATGAGCCGGCCGCCGGCGCCGAGCGCCATCGTCGGGTCGGCGACGACCGGATAGGCGACGTCGCGGCCGCGGTGCTCGACCACGAGCCGGACCTTGTCCCGGGCGACCTCGTAGTGGGCGGGCACGGCCGTGCCGTCGGCGTCGTAGGCCCACGGCGGCGGCAGCGCGCCGACGGTCTTGCCGTCCCGGGACAGCTCGACACCGCCGTGTGCCAGGCGCGGCGCGGCCCCGGCGACGGTGGTCTCGAACGATGCCGGCGCCGAGGACCCCTTGACCACGTAGATGATCCGCACCGCCTCGTCGGCCACGACCTGCTGGGCGATGTCGGTGGCGGGCGCGGCGTCGCGGAACAGCACGACACCCCGGGCCGCCGCCTGGCCGGTGCCGCTGCCGCCGGCGCTGTGGGCGGTGACCTGGACGCTGCCGTCGTGCAGGGCGACGCCCTGCGCGAGGCTGTCGGTGACGCGGGCGGAGGTCGTGCTCCCGCCGCGGGAGATACTGTGCGCGTCGGCGGTGACGGAGCGGCTGTCGGACTGGGCCAGCACGTCGGCGAAGGTGTTCGGAGGCTTGGCGTAGCCGGGTAACGTCCCCGACCGTTCGCCCTGCTGCGGCTCGCACGCGGTCGCGCCGCTCAACGCGAGGGCACAGGCCGCGACGACGGCGATCGATCGACTCGCTTCGTTCCGACGCATCCTTGCAGTGTGCCTGCTGACCCCTTAGTGATGCATCTAGCGGTACTTCACGGGCCGCGCTTCCAGGCCTCGATCGGCGGCCGGAGTCGGGCCGGCCGGCTGGGGCCCGGCGGTGCGGCGGAGGCCGTGCACGGCGATGACCGCGACGATCAGCGGCACCGTGATCAGGAACGCGAGGCGCAGGCCGGTGTGGCCGCCGATGGCCGCCAATGCGGTGGGGGCGAGCAGGATCGCCGTGCCGGACGCGACGGTACCGATGGACACGGCGTGCCGGGCCGACAAGCCGGGCGTCGCCACGAGAGCGGCCAGGGTGACCGGATACAGCGTCGCCACCCCGACCCCGGCGACGGCCAGGGCCACGGTCACGCCGACGGGCTCCTCGATCACGGCGACCGCCACGGCCGCGGCGGCGGTGAGCGCACCGCCGATCGGCACCGCCGGCAGCCGGGCCAGCAGCGGCGGGGCCAGGATGCGGCCGATCGCCATGCCGGCCGGGAACGCCGCGCCCAGCAGTGCCGCCACCGACGCCGAGACACCGGCCTCGGTCAGCCGGGCCACCGCCCAGATCGTGAAGCAGAACTCGATCGAGACGGCCAGCACGACTGCGGTCCAGCGCCGGGCGACCGCGCCGAGCCGCGGCCGCTGTGGCGACTCCGGGGGAGGTTCGGCGGTGCGGGCCGGTGAGGGCTCCGTGGTGTGGGCCGGTCGGCTCGCGGCCAGCATGAGTAGGGGTATCACCAGCGGCACAAGCAGGAGGCGGCCAGTGACGCCGGTGGAGTCGAGTGCGCCGATGGCCATGGGGGCCAGGACGGCGACGATGCTGCCGACGGCGATCACCCTGGACAGGCGCTGTGCCAGGTGGTCGCCGGCGAGTAGGGCCGGGGTCACCATGTTCAGCGCCGCGGTGCCGGCGCCCAGGAGCAGCACCCCCGCGATCGCGACCGGCACCGTGGGCGCGACGGCGAACAGGACGCAGCCGGCGGCCAGCACGATCGCCCCGCCGCGCAGGGTGGAGTGCGGCCCGCGGCGCAGCAGTATCGGGCCGGCCAGGCCGACGGCGATCAGTCCGAGGCCTACGCTGGCGGACATGCCCGCGAGGCGCTCCGCCGGCAGGTCCAGGTCGCGGGCGGCCAGGACGAGGAAGGCGCCGAGGCCGGAGAGGGCGACGCCGAGGACGGCCTGGGCGACGGCGGCCTGCCGGTCGGCGCTGCGGGTCGTGGGGCTGGCCATGGGGTCACCTTTTCGGACCGGTACTAATATGCTCGTAACACGAGGATAAGGCGGTGTGCGGCTCCATGGCAATCCAGGCTCGGCTTCGCTCCGACACGATGCGATGGCACACCGTGGCCCAGGCGCTCGCGCTCGTGCGCCGCCGGCCCGGCATCACCCGCGCCGCGCTGGCCCGCGAGCTCAAGCTGACCAGCGGGTTCGCCGCCGAGCTGGTCAGCCGGATGCGCCAGGCCCGGCTGCTGACCGAGACCCCGGCCGCGGCCACCGGGCGGGGCCGGCCCACAACCGTGCTGGAGCCGCACCCGGACGGGCCGATGGTCCTCGCGATCGAGCTGCGCCAGGACGTCTGGCGGCACGCCCTGGTCACCGTCGACGGGCAGCTCCACGACGTGCGGTCCCACCGGCACCGCGACCGGGACCCCGCGACCGTGCTCGCCGCCATGCGCGGCGTGGTCGACCAGACCGGGGCGGCGCTCGGGCCCCGCCTGCGGGCCGTCGCCCTCGCGGCCGCCGGCACCGTCCGCGACCACCGGCTCGTCCAGGCCACCACCCTCGGCTGGGGCGAGACCGACCTGACCGCGCTCACCCGCGGCATCGAGCTGCCCCTGCTGGTCGGCAACGACGCCACCCTCGCCGGCGTCGCCGAGGCCCGCACCGGCGCCGCGAGCACCACCCACACCGCCCTGCACCTGATCACCACGACCGGCATCGGCGGCGTCGTCACCGTCGACGGGCAGCCGCTGACCGGCACACACGGCGCCGCCGGCGAGTTCGGCCACCTGCCGCTCGGCGACCGCCGGCTGGCCTGCCCCTGCGGCGCCCGCGGCTGCTGGGACCTCGAGGTCGACGGCCGCGCCCTCGCCCGCCACCTCGGCGAACCCGCCCCCGCGAACCCCTACGACTACGCCCTCGCCGTCCTCGCCCGCGCCGCCGCCGCCGACGACGGGACCGCCGACCGCGCGCTCGACGGTGCCGGGCAGCGAGCGTCTGAACGCGCAACTGAACGCGCGGCCGAAGGCGCCGTCGGGGGGAGCGCCGAACGGGCCGCCGTCGACGCTGTCGCGGAGGCGCTCGGCTCGGGTATCGCCGGGCTCGTCAACATCTGCGACCCGGGCCTCGTCACGTTCGCCGGACTCGGGCCCGTGATTCGCCGCGTCGCCGGGCCGGTGTTCGAACGCGCCTACATCGGCGGGCTCATGCGCGGGCATCGGGCCGATCCGCCGGCCATCGTCGAGGCCGCGCACGGTGACGACGGGCCGCTGCGCGGCGCCGCGCTCATGGGCCTCGACCACATCACCGCCGAAGACGCCCTCGCCGCCTGGAGCGGGCTGGAGCGCTGATCCACGACCGAGCGCTGATCGAAGACCGAGCGCTGGTCCGCGATCGAGCGCTGATCCGCGACCGAGCGCTGATCGAAGACCGAGCGCTGATCCACGACCGAGCGCTGATCCACGACCGAGCGCTGAACGACGACCGGGTGGCGGCCGGTTGGCCACCGCCCGGTCTCATCGGGTTTTGCTCAGCTCAGGGCGAACTTCTGCGCCGCCGAGCCGTTGCAGTCCCAGATCTGCAGCCGGGTGCCGTTGGCGGTCGCCCCGTTCGGCGCGTCCAGGCAGCGGCCCGACTGCGGGTTGCGCAAAGAGCCGTCGGCCTGCTGCTGCCAGTTCTGGCCGCCGACGCCGTTGCAGTCCCAGAGCTCGACCTGGGTGCCGTTCGCGGTGCCGTTGCCGATGATGTCGAGGCAGCGGCCGAGGGTGCGCAGGGAGCCGTTCGCGTTGTGGAACCAGTGCTGGTCCACCGCGTACGACTGGCAGTCCCACAGCTGCACTCCAGTACCATTGCCGCCGTTGTCATCGCCGGCGACGTCGACGCATTTGCCGCCCGGGGCCAGCACCGGGCCGCCGCCGTTCACCGCGAACTTCTGCGCGGCCGAGCCGTTGCAGTCCCAGATCTGCAGGCGTGTGCCGTTGGCCGTCGCGCCGCTCGGGGAGTCGAGGCAGCGACCGGACTGCGGGTTGCGCAGCGAACCGTCGGCCTGCTGCACCCACTTCTGGCCGCCGACGCCGTTGCAGTCCCAGAGCTGGACCTGGGTGCCGTTGGCGGTGCCGTTGCCGTTGATGTCCAGGCATCGGCCCAAAGTGCTCAGCGAATTGTCGGCGTTGTGGGTCCATTTCTGGTCGACCGCCGGCGATTGGCAGTCCCACAGCTGCACCGCAGTACCATTGCCGCCTGTGTCGTCGCCGGAAACGTCGACGCATTTGCCGCCCGGGCCCGCGATCGTGCCCGCGGCCGCGCCGCTGCCGCCGGTCCCGCCACCGCCGGTGAACGAGGTGAGGACGATGCCGGCCGAGCGCGGGTCGCCGTCGTTGACGAGCGACTCGAAGTTGCCGACGTCGTCGAACGGGAACGCGTAGGCCTTACCGTCGACCATGTTCGCGTGGATGATCTTCGCGTACTGGTCGGCCGGGCTGTTCTGGAAGAACTGGGCCGCGTTCGTGCTCGGCTGGGTGTCGATCGTGCCGAGCGTCCCGCGGATCAGGGCGGCGCAGAGCGTGCGGGCGATCGGCCCGACGACCTGGTCGTTGGGCGCGAAGAGGTTGCCGGCGCAGCCCCAGACGTCGCCGCTGGAGGGCCGGTTGAACGAGGCGACCTGCTGCCCGGCGCTGTTCGTGAAGTTCATGACGGTGCCCGAGGTGCGGCCGAAGTACTTCGTGTTCGGCTGGTCGCCGAACGGCACCACGGTCAGCGTCTTGGACTGGTACGCGCTCCAGGCCGAGTTGATGTACCCGTCGTAGTAGGTGCTGCTGAACACGCCGGCCTCGGCCGCCTTGCTCGGCGCGAGGACCCGCAGCACGGTGCCGTCGGAGCGGGTGTACACCGATCCGGCCCAGCCCGGCTGCGCCTTGATGCCGTTGATGACCGCGTCGCGGCCGCCGGCGACCAGGTCACCTTCCCGCTTGGTCGCGCCGCCGCCGTTGGTGACTGTGACCGCGTGCGGGATCGCGAACATGTCGACCTGCGAGCTGTTGAGCCACAGGCCGTCGACGTTGTAGGTGAACTCGCTCCAGTCGAAGAGGATGTCGCGGTTGGAGTCGCCGCCCGCCCACGGCGCCGGCTGCACGAGCCCGTCCGGGGTCAGGTAGAAGTTGATCTTCTGCCCGATCGAGAAGTACACCCGGCCGGACAGGCCCTTGGGGACCTGGAGCGTGACGGAGCCGCCGTTGCCGGGCCCGGCGATCGACACGTCCGGCGCGGGCGTGGGCGGCAGCCCGCCGGCCGGCCAGTTGTTGAACGTGCCGGCCGCGTTGACGTAGCCGAGGCGCCCCGTGTTCAGATTGGTGCCGAGCATGTAGAGGTAGACGGCCCCGGAGCGGCCAGTGTTGTTGGTGACGGTGACGGGCAGGATCGCCGGCCCGGCGGCCTGCGACGCCGTGGCGGTGGCGAGCACGGCGATAGGGACGGCGGCCGCGAGCGTGGCGGCCGCCGCGAGCACCTTCCATGTGCGTTTGTGTTTACTTTCCACGACGATCTGTGCCCCTTCTCGAGCATGGGCGGTCGCTCGTACTGGCGGTGTGAGAGCGCTCTCAGCATGCTCGCCGACTGTTAAGACAGTTGTCAATACTTGACAGACTCGACCGTCGATGTGTTGGAAAATGTTGCTATGGTGCTTTCCAGATCACCTGTTTGGCCGCCGTGTGCAGCACGACCGTGCCGTCGTCCTGGACCAGCAGCGCGGTGGCGGCCTTGCCGGAGGTCTTCGTGCTCCAGATCGCGGTGTCGGCGCCGTCGTAGATGACCAGGTTGCCGTCGGGCTGCAGGCGGGCGGAGGCGCCCGGGTGGCCGTCGGTACCGCTGCGCCAGACCACGCTCTTCGCCGCGTTGCGCAGCACCAGATTGCCGTCCGGCTGCATCAGCAGCTCGAACCCGCCCTTCGGGGCCGAACGCGACTGCCCGGCGCCGAGACGCTGCCCGACGGTGAGCTTGGTGGTGCCGTCGGTCGCGGAGCCCCACAGCACCGTGCCGCCCGCCGCGAGGGTCAGGTTCCCGTCGCCGGTGAGGACCGCGGCCGCTCCACTGTGGTCGAACGTCCCGGACGACCACAGGGGCTGCTTGTCGGGGCCGTAGACGACGAGGTTGCCATCGGGCTGCATCAACGTGTACGCCCCCTGGTGGCCGCTGGTCTGCGCGCTCCAGACGACCTTCTTGTCGGCGTTGACCACGACCAGGTTGCCGTCCGCGTTCTGGGCCAGCGTGAAGCGCCCGTCGGCCGTGCGGCGCAGCTGCCCGGCGGTCAGCGTCTGCCCCGGGTACAGCCGCGTCCGTTCGTTCCTGCTGGACCAGACCTCCTGGTGGTCAGTCCTGGTCACGGCGGCGTTGCCGTCGTCGCGCACTTCGAGCAGCGCACCCTGCCCGTTGGTGGAGCTGCGCCAGAGCACGGTCTGATTCTTGGCGTACACGACGAGATCCCCGGTCCGGTCCAGGCTCGCGGTCGCCCCCGGACTGGCCGACGTCTGCGACGACCACTGCACCCGCTTGGCCTCGTCGGCGAGCACGAGGTTCCCGTCCTGCTGCTGCATCAGGGTGTACTTCCCGTTCGGCGACCGCAGCGCCTGTCCGGCGGCGAGCGCGAACCCGGCCTTGAGCTGCGCCGGCGCCCCGGAGCCACTCGGCCGCGGCGACGCGTTGTCCGGCCCGCCGGCCGCACCGGACGCCCCACCACTCGCGTCGGCCACGCCGGACGGACCCGGCGGCTGAACCGCCGCCGACGAACGACCGCCGTCATCCGACCCGCGCAACGCCACGACCGCGACCGTCCCGCCCACGACCGTGAGAGCGGCACCGGCCGCGGCGACGATCAACCAGGTGCGCTTGCGGCGCTCGGTGGGCGGCGGCGTGAACTGCACCGGCGGCGCGTACGTCGGAGGCGCTGGGAAGGCCGGCGGCGGTGGGGCGTAGGGCGGCGGTGGCGCCGGTATCGTGGTGTGCTGGGCGGTGACCGCGTCGGTGGCCTCGGCGGTTGGCGCGGGCGATGTGGGCGGTGTGGTCGATCCGGCGGGGGAGCCGGGCGGAACCGCCCACGGAGACCACTCGTTGCCGTTCGCCATGCCGCCCCACAATCCCCGTGGCGAGGCCAGGCCCGGTGAGCCGCCCCGCATCGTTCACCGAGTGGGAACCGTAGCGTGTCGCCGTCCCGTGTGCCGACGTGGCCTGGCCGGCAGTGCTGAAGATCGGGAGGAGACGCCGTGTCGACGTGGCTGTGTTTCTGCGGGAACGTCATCAGGGACCGGGAGGCGCCCAACCCGAATGGGTTCCGGCTGTACTCGGCGGCGGAGGTGGACGAGGCCATGGGCGAGACCGAGGACATCGCCCGGGGCGACGCGCCGACACTGGACAACCGGTTCTGGGTGCGGGACCGCTTCTCGCCGCTGCACGGCACGGGGCTGTTCGGGCTGCGCTGCGACGGCTGCTACCGGCTGCTGATGATCAGGCGGGACCGGGTCGTCGGGGTCTTCCGCCCGGAGCTCGACCTCCCGCTCGACGTCGGCGACGCGGGTATCCCGTTCGACGTCATCACCGACGGCCGCTGGTCCGTCGGCTGACGATCGGCTGCTTACTGTGGTGCGGGGAGAGTCGGGGCGGGCTTGAGGTGGCGGCGGTCCAGGATTTCGGCGGCTGCTTGCCAGGCGGCTTCGGCTTCGGTGTGGTTGCCCTCGGCGTGGCGGAGGTCGGCTATGTGGGTCAGGGTGTCGGCCTCGGAGAAGCGGTCGCCCAGATCGCGGAACAGGTCCAGGGCCAGGTTGTAGTGGCGGGCGGCCTCGGTGCGGTCGCCCAGGCGGTGGTGGACGTAGCCGATGCTGTCCAGGGCGGACGCCTCGCCGTGGCGGTTGCCGGTCTGGCGGTGCAGGGCGAGGGCCTCGTTGCAGGCCGACAGCGCCGGCTCCAGGCGGCCCAGCTGGGCGTTGGACCAGCCTATGCCGTTCAGCGCGCTGGCCTGGCCGGCCTGGTCGGCGGCCCGGCGGTAGAGGTGCAGGGCCTGCGTGTCGTGGTGCAGGGCCTCGGGCAGGCGGTTGAGCGCCTCCAGGTTGCCGGCCAGGCCGCGGTGGACATACGCCTGGCCCGGTTCGTCGCCGGCTTCGGTGAACCGATCCAGGGCCCGGGTCAGGTGGTGCAGGGCGCGGGCCGGGTGGCCCTGGCGGGCGTAAGCCCGGCCCAGACCCGCGCGGGCGTGGGCCTGCGCCACGGGGTCCGCGGTGCGGCTCGCGCAGCGCCAGCCCGTCAGCTGGGCGGCCAGGAGGTCGGGCCAGTGACCCCGGTGGTCCAGGAAGTCGGACAGGGACCAGGCCAGCCGCCAGCCGTGGTCCCAGCCGCCCGACGTCGCCGCCAGCCGCAGGATGTTGAGCAGGACCTGGTGTTCGGTGGTGAACCAGGCCGCGGCCTCGTCGTGGCCCGTGAACGCCCTCGGCACCGCGTCCGGCGCGGCCGGCGGCGGGGGGATCGGGCGGCGGTGCGGGCGGAACGCCACGGCGGCGGCGTGCGCGGTGGACCGGTAGTGGTCCAGCAGGCGGTGCACCGCGGCCTGCCTGGCCTCGGGCGGCTCGTGTTGTCGGGCCAGCTCCAGGGAGTACACCCGGAGCAGGTCGTGGCTTGTGAAACGGCCGTTGTCGCTCGGGGCTATCAGGTTGGCGCGGGCCAGGTCGGTCAGGGATTGGCGGGCTTCGCGGGGCGGCAGGGCGGCCAGGCCGGCGGCGGCGTCCAGGGAGACGTCGGGGCCCGGGTGCAGGCCCAGGAGGCGGAACATCCGGGCCGGTGCGGCGCTCAACGTGCGGTAGGACCACGAGAAGACGGCCCGTACGTCGGTGTCCGCGGCGCCCACGTCGAACGGGTCCAGGCCCGCCCGCGCATCGCCCAGATCGGCGGCCAGGCCGGCCAGCGCGAAGTCCGGGCGGGTGCCGACCCGCGCCGCGACCACGGCCAGGGCCAGGGGGAGGCCGGCGCAGCGGGACACGATGGTGCTCGCCGCGCCCGGGTCGGCGGCCACCCGGTCCGCGCCCACGCGGTCGGTGAACAGGGCGCCGGCCTCGGTGGCGGGCATGACGTCCAGGCGCAGCCGCCGCGCGCCGTCCTTGACGGCCAGGCTGAGCAGCTGGTTGCGGCTGGTGACGACGACCATGCAGCCCGGTGCGCCGGGCAGCAGCGGGCGGACCTGGTCGGCGTCGCGGGCGTTGTCGAGCACGAGCAGCATGCGGCGCTCGGCCATGATGCTGCGGTACAGCGAAATCTGCCCCTCGAGCTCCGACGGCAGTCTGGCCGCCGGGCCACGCAGCGACTCCAGCAGGCGCCGGACCGCCTGCGCCGGGCCGACCGCTGTCCCGCCCGGTGCGAAACCGCCGAGGTCGAGGTACAGGTGGCCGTCGTCGAAGCGTTTGGCGACCCGGTGCGCCCAGTGCACGGCCAGGGTGGTCTTGCCGACCCCGGCCGTGCCCTCCAGGACCGTGATCCGCGGGGTCGCGCCGTCGGCCGCGAGGGCGGCGTCGAGCTGGTGCAGCGCGTCCGTGCGGCCGATGAACGCGGCGATGTCCCGGGGCAGCTCGCGGGGGACCAGGCGGCCGGCCGGGCGGGGGCGGCCGGACCGCAGGATCTCGTTGCGCAGCTCGGTCAGGGCCGCGCCGGGGTCGACGCCGAGCTCGTCGGCGAGGGCGAGCCGCAGCCGGTCGAACGCGAGCAGGGCCTCGCCCTGCCGGCCGGTCAGCCGCAGCGCGGTCATCAGCTGGCCCGCGACCCGTTCGTCCCACGGGTGCCGGCCGGCCAGCTCGGTGAGCTCGCCGATGACCTCCGGGGCCCGGCCCAGCCCGAGCAGCAGCCCGGCCCGGCGGATCCGCGCGTCCGTGCGCCGCTCGTCGAGCCGCTCGGCCGCGCTGAGCAGGCCGGAGCCGGTCAGGCCGTCCAGCGCCGGGCCCCGCCACAGGGCCAGGGCCGCGTCGAGGGCCCGCACGGCCACGTCGTCGTCACCCACCGTGGTCAGCAGCTCGTCGAAGCGGTCCAGGTCCAGCTCGGCCCGGTCGGCCGGGATGACGTAGCCGCTGCCGCGGGTGCTGATGACGTCGGCGATGCCGTGCCGGGCGAAGGCCTGGCGCAACCCGGCCGTGCGGTTGCGGACCTGGACCCGGGCCGTGCGCGGGGGCGCGTCGCCCCACAAGACGTCGATCAGCGCGTCGACGCCCACGACCTGGTCGCGGTGCAGCAGCAGCGCCGCCAGCAGGACCCGCGTGTGCTGCCCGGCGATCGTGATGGGCTGCCCGCCGACCGTCACGGTCAGGGGCCCGAGCAGCCCGAAGACTGGAATGTCCGCCATCGCGTAACCGTGCTCCCCGTGTGGTGCGCGCCCGCGTCATATCGGCGGGCATCGACCTATGACGAACCTATACCCAGCGGTGCCAGGCTCGCGACAAAACATCGTGTGACGGGGATGCGACGGGGACAGCATGCTGGAGTACCGAATACTCGGACCGATCGAGGTCTGGAACGACGTCGGCCCGGTCGACCTCGGCGGGCCCAAGCCGCGCTACCTGCTCGGGGCCCTGCTCGCCGAGCGCGGCCGCACGGTCCCGCCGGACCGCCTGGTCGACGCCGTCTGGAGCGACGAGCCGCCGCCGAGCGCGCGGGCGCTCATCCAGACGTACGTCTCGCAGCTGCGCCGGGCCCTGCGCCCGCACGGCGCCGAGCCGTCCATCGTGACCACCGGCGCCGGCTACGCGGCCCGGCCACCCGACGGCGCCCTCGACCACCAGGCGTTCCTCGGGCTGGCCGGGGCCGGGCGGCAGGCCCTCGCGGCGGACCGGCCGGCCGAGGCGATCGACGCGTTCGACCGCGCCCTGGCGCTGTGGCGGGGCGCGGCGTTCGGCGGCACCGACAACCGCTACTTCCGGGGCACCGCCGCCCACCTCGACGAGCTGCGCTTCGACGTGCTCGAGGAGCGGTTCACGGCCGCGCTGGCCGCCGACCGGCTGGACGGCCTCGCGGTCGAGCTCGCGCCGCTGGTCGCCCGGTACCCGGCCCGGGAGCGGTTCCTGGCCCAGCTCATGACCGTGCTGTACCGGCTGGGCCGCCGGGCCGATGCCCTGGCCGCCTACGCCGCCGGCCGGACCGCGCTGCTGGAGGAGCTGGGGGTCGAGCCGGGCGCGATGCTCGCCGCGACCCACCTGGCGATCCTGCGCGACGACGTCGCGGTGCTCGGGCCGGTGCGGGTCACGCCGCGCCGGGCGGGCGGGCGGCACCCGGCGCAGCTGCCGGCGGTACCGGCCGACTTTACCGGGCGGGAACGCGAGCTCGACGCCATCGTCGCCGGGCTGACCAGCGCCGGGCCGGTGCCGGCGGTGCCCATCCACGTCATCGCCGGCGGCGTCGGCACCGGCAAGACCACCCTCGCCAACCGGGCCGCGCACGCCCTCGCCGACCGCTTCCCGGACGGGCAGCTGCACGTCGACCTGCGCGACCGCGCCGACCCCGATGACGTCCTGCACACGCTGTTACGAGCCTTGGGCACAGATCCCGGGGGTACTGCGGAGCGGCCGGTCCAGCTCCGGGAGGCCCTCGCCGACCGCCGTCTGCTGCTCGTCCTCGACGACGCGCACGACAACGACCAGCTCGCGCCGCTGCTGCCGGGCTCGCCGAGCTGCGCGGTGCTGATCACGTCCCGGTTCCGCCGCGTCGGCCCGCCCGGCGCCGACCGCACCGAGCTCGGCGCGTTCGACACCGGGACGTCACTGCGGTTCCTCGAGCGGATGCTCGGCGCCGGGCGGCTGTGGGCCGAGCCCGGTGCGGCCGCCGCCATCGTCGCCGCCTGCGGCGGGCTGCCCCTGGCCCTGCGGTCGGTCGGCGAGCACCTCGCGGCCCACCCGGGCTGGCCCTTGAGCGCCGACCGGAGCCGGCCCGACGGGTTGACCGGGGTGCGGGCGAGCCTGCAGCGGGTGTACTCCGCCCTCGACGACGAGGCCCGCCAGGCCCTCTGCCACCTGGCCGCCCTGGATCTGCCGGACGTGCCGGCCCGGCTGGTCGGCGAGGCCGTCATGGGCCGCCTCACCGACGTCTACCTGCTCGATCTCGTCCGGCGCGACGGCGCGGGGCGGCTGCATTTCGGCCTGCCCGAGCTGACCCGGCGCTTCGCCATGGAGCACCTACAGCCGACCTGTAGTGGCATTGGAGCGGAGGTGGTCAATGTCTTGCGGTGAGACCCTTTCGAGAAGGAGCAGATCTTGGCCCTACGTCGCATCACGCTGCGGGCCCTCGCGGCCGGCGCGATCACCCTCGCCGCGGTCCTGACCGCCGCGCACCCGGCCCAGGCGGCCCCGGCCGACCAGCGCCGGATCACCTACAACGGCACCTCGGTGACGGTGCCGGCGGCCTGGCCCGTCATCGACCTCGCCGCCACCACCGGAACCTGCGTCCGGTACGACGTGCACGCCGTCTACGTCGGTACGCCCGCCGCCGACCAGGCCTGCCCCTCGCACCTGTTCGGCCGCACGGAAGCCGTCCTGCTGGAGCCGGTCGGCGCGTCGACCCCGTCCGGCGGGGAGACCCCGGGCCAGCTCGACACGGTCGCCGGGGCCGTGCACGTCCAGGTGACGTTCGGCAGCGATAGGAGTACCGCCGCCGCCGTCTTCGGCAGTGTCTCCTCGACCAGTGCCGCCGTTGCCCCTCGAACCGCGGCGCCGGCGCTCGCGGCCGTGCCGATCAGTGCGACGAACTACACGGGCAAGGGCTTCGACCCGTGTACCGCACCGAGCGCGTCGGCCCTCAACGCGTGGAAGGCCTCGTCGTACCGGGCCGTCGGCGTCTACATCGGCGGTGAGAACCGCAGCTGCTCGCAGCCCAACCTGACCGCGAGCTACGTCTCCGCCCAGGTCGCCGCCGGCTGGCACTTCTTCCTGCTGTACGTCGGCAAGCAGGCCCCGACCACCACGTGCGGCTGCAGCCACATCACCGCACCGGCCGCCGACGGCAAGGCCGAGGCCGACGACGCCGTGGCCAAGGCGGCCGCCCTCGGCTTCGGCCCGGGCAGCCCGATCATCTTCGACATGGAGTCCTACTCGTCGAGCTCCACGACGACGGTCATGGTCTTCATGGACGCCTGGACGAAGGAGCTGCACGCGAAGGGCTACAGCTCCGGCATGTACAGCAGCGTCTCGTCCGGCATCAGCGACCTGGTCGACCATTACAACGACTACGAGATGCCCGACATCATCGACTTCGCGCACTGGGGCACGGCCGCGAACACCTCCGACCCCGACATCCCGAGCAACCGCTGGGCCGACCACCAGCGCATCCACCAGTACTCGGGCGGCCACAACGAGACCTACGGCGGCGTCACGATCAACATCGACAGCGACTACCTCGACGTGCAGCTCGACGGGCCGGCGACCACGGCCGCGCAGCCGGGCCGGCAGCTGGCCGATGTCAACGGCGACGGGCGCCCCGAGCTCATCGGCCGCAACACGTCCGGGGCGCTGTACGCGTACCCCCACAACAGCTCTTCCGCCATTGCCGGCACATCGTGGGACGCGCCGATCCAGATCGGGTCGGGGTGGAACGTGTACAACCAGTTCATCTTCGCCGATCTCGACAATGACGGTCTTCCGGAGATTCTCGGCATCAATCCTTCCGGGAACGGCTCGTTGATGGTGTACCCGCACAAGCACGGGGTCACCGCGATCGCCGGGACGTCGTGGGATGCGCCGTATCAGATCGGGTCCGGGTGGAACGTCTACGACCAGGTGTTCGTGGCCGACCTGAACAACGACGGCCTGCCGGAGCTCCTGGGCCGCACGACGTCGGGCAACGGGCTGCTCATGGCCTACCCGCACAAGGCCGGCGTCACGGCGATCCAGGGCACGTCCTGGGATGCGGCGGTGCAGATCGGGTCGGGGTGGAACATCTACTCGGTCATCGCCCTGTCCGACCTGAACCATGACGGGCGGCCGGAGCTGCTGGGTATCACCACCTCCGGGAACGGGCTGCTGATGGCGTACCCGCACAAGGCCGGCGTCACCGCGATCGCCGGCACGTCGTGGGATGCGGCGCTGCAGATCGGGTCCGGGTGGAACGTGTACGACGCGGTGATGACCGGCGACCTCAACGGCGACGGGCTGCCCGAGCTTCTCGGCCGCACCACGTCCGGGAACGGGCTGCTGAAGGCCTACGCGCACAAGGCCGGCGTCACGACCATCGCCGGCAACTCCTGGGACCCGGCCGTGCAGATCGGCTCCGGCTGGAACGTGTACACGCTGCTCGACTAGCGCCGCTCCTGACCCCGCCCGCACCTTGGCCGGTGCGGGCGGGGCCCGGAAGGTTAAGGCGTCAGCCGGTGAGGCCGGCGTCGTGGGCGAGCAGGGCGACCTGGGTACGGTTGTTGAGATCGAGTTTGGTGAGTATGCGGGAAATGTGGGCCTTCACGGTGGCCACGCTCATGAACAGCTCGCCCGCGATCTCGGCGTTGGACCGGCCCCGCCCGACGGCGATGGCGACCTCGCGTTCGCGCTCGCTGAGCTGACGCAGCGCGATGGTGGCGCGCTGCTGCCGGGCGGCGGCGCCGGTGTCGCTGAGGTGGGCGATGAGCCGTCGGGTGACGGTCGGCGACAGGATGGGTTCGCCGGCCGCGACCCGCGCGACGGCGCGCAGGATCTCGGCCGGTGGGGTGTGTTTGAGCAGGAAGCCGCTGGCCCCGGCGCGCAGGGCGCGCAGGACGTACTCGTCGGCGTCGAAGGTGGTCAGGACGATGACCTCGGGTGGGTCGGGCCGGGCGCGGAGCTGTTCGGTGGCGGCCAGGCCGTCGAGGGTGGGCATGCGGATGTCCATCAGCACCACGTCCGGGGCGCACGCGTCGACGGCGGCGGCCACTTCGCTTCCGTCGCCGGCCTCGCCCACCACGGTGATGTCCGGCGAGCCGCCGATGACCATGGTGAGGCCGGCCCGCACGAGCGGGTCGTCGTCGACGATGAGGACCCGCACCGGTGCGTTCACGTAGGCCACGGTAGCCAGACCTTGAGCCGGAAGTCACCGGCGGGGGTGCGGCCGTGTTCGAGGCGTCCGCCGGCGAGGGCAGCCCGTTCGGTGAGCCCGATGAGGCCGATGCCGGCGCCGGGGATGCCGGCCGGCCTGGTCGCGGCCGGGTACGGGTTGCGGATCTCGACGGTTACGCCGTCGCCCGGGGCGGCCCGGACGGTGACGGCCACCTCGCCGTCGGGGGCGTGCTTGCGGGCGTTGGTCAGCCCTTCCTGCACGATCCGGTACGCGCTGCGCCCCGCACCGGCCGGTACGGCGCCGAGCGCGTCGGTCGGCCAGTCGAGCCGTACCCGCATCCCGGCGCGCCGCGACTGCTCGACGAGGTCCGGGACGTCGGCCAGGGTGGGCTGCGGCCGTTCCGGCGTCTCGTCGGACCCCTCGGCACCGGCACGCAGGACGCCGATCACCTCCCGGAGGTCCTCCAGCGCCTGGTAGGCGCTGGCCCGGACCACCCCGGCGGCCCGGGCGACCTCCTCGGGGGCGGCGTCGGGGCGCAGCTCCAGCGCCCCGGCGTGCAGGCTCAGCAGGGACAGGCGGTGGGCGAGCACGTCGTGCATCTCCCGGGCGATCCGGTTGCGTTCGCCCTGGCGGGCTTCGGCGACGCGCAGTTCCTGCTCGGCCTCGACCCGCCCGGCCCGCTCCCGCAGCGACTGGCGCCGGGCCCGCACGAACATGCCCCAGGCGAGTACCGCGAGCGCGAAGACGACGCCCAGCACGATCTGCGACCAGGGTCCGACCGGGACGTCCGGGCGGACCAGCAGCGTCACGAACGGTACGAGCGCGTATCCGGCCACGATCGGGGCGACGACCGTGAAGCGCCGGTGGACCGCGACGGTGAACAGCGCGACGAGCGCCGCGCCCGCCGCCGACGTCGAGTAGACGCTGACCAGACCCACGACCACGGCCAGGCCGACCGGCCGGCGCCGGCGCAGCCACACCCCGAGGCAGCACAGCCCGCCGAGGATGAGGTCCACGGCGAGCGGCGCCGGTGCGATGTGTTGCGCGCGGCTGTCGACCAGGGTCAGCACCGTGACGCCGCCGGCCAGCAGGAAACACAGGGCGTCGACCAGCCGATCGCGGGCCGTGGGCCCGGCCGGGCGCACCGGGTCGTTGCCGGCCGCGCCGATCACACCCGCCGGTAGCGGGCTGCGATCCTGCGGGTCCGCCGGGGCCGTCACGATCACAGGGTATGGCCGGTGCGGGCCCCACGGCATCCGACCAAAGTCGATCCCGCGGTGCCGACCTTCGGCCCGCCGCCATCGACGTCGGCTCGTAGCGGCGTATCCGGCCGCTCCAGCAGTCTGTTGCACATCACCGGAACGGACAGCCGAAGACGACTACGGAAGTGAGCAACGATGAGCGGCATCCGAACGAACACCCCGAGCCGGCTCGACAGCCCGCCGATCCCCGTGCCGGCCAAGCTCGCGGCCGCATGGACGAGCTTCATGTTCCTCTACATCTACGTCGACTACTTCCACCTCTACAAGCCCGGCGCCATCGACGAGATCCGGGGTGGCGTCGTCTTCGAGTTCGACATCAGCGGGACGTTGCTGACCGTGTTCGTCGCGTCCGTGGCGATCCCGGCCCTGATGGTGATGCTCTCCATGACGCTGCCCGCCCGGGGGAGCCGCGCCACGAACCTCGTCGTCGCATTGCTCTACATCCCCTTCTCGGTGTTCAACGCGGTCGGGGAGTCCTGGGACTGGGCCTCCTTCTACGGCCTCTCCATCGGCATCGAGGTGCTGCTCCTGGCCTTCATCCTGCGTTCGGCCTGGACATGGCCTCGAACCCCCGCCGTGTGAAAGTACCGTGAAAACGAGCGCCCGGCCGCACCGGCCATTACATTGACGCATGTAGATTTCGGTCCCGGCCAAAGGGGTGACGGCATGCGAATGCGACTCGTGCTCGCCGGCGCGGCCGTGGCGCTCGTCTTCGGCGGCGGCGCCTACGCGGCGACCGCGCCCGACCAGACCGGCGCGGCTCTCCAGGCGAGCGGCGGCTTCGACCTCACCCGGCCCGACGTCGTCGCCGGCGGCCTGGAGGTGCCGTGGGGCCTGGCCTTCCTGCCTGACGGCAGCGCTCTGGTCGCCGAGCGGATGAGCGGCCGGATCCTGCAGCTGCGGCCCGGCTCGGCCGCGGTGCCGGTGGCGCAGGTGCCCGGCGTGGCCCCCAGCGGCGAGGGCGGGCTGCTCGGCCTGGCCGTCTCGCCGACGTACGCGCAGGACAGCTACGTCTACGCGTACCTCACCGCGAGCGCGGACAACCGCATCGTGCGCTTCCGGCTGGCCAGCCCGCAGACGCCGGAGGTGGTGCTGAGCGGCCTGGCCAAGGCCAGTATTCACAACGGCGGCCGGATCGCGTTCGGCCCGGACGGCATGTTGTACGCCGGTGTCGGCGACGCGGGCCAGACCGCGAACGCGCAGAACGTGCCGAGCCTCAACGGCAAGATCCTGCGGATGCGCCCCGACGGCGGCGTCCCGGCGAGCGGCAACCCGTTCGCCGGCTCGCTGGTCTACAGCATGGGGCACCGCAACGTGCAGGGCCTGGCGTGGGACAGCGCGGGCCGGCTCTACGCCACCGAGTTCGGCCAGAACACGTGGGACGAGGTCAACCTGATCGTGGCCGGCGGCAACTACGGCTGGCCGACGGTCGAGGGCATGGGCAACGACACCCGGTTCCGCAACCCGCTGCTGGTGTGGAGCACCTCGGAGTCCTCGCCCAGCGGCGCCGCCATCGCGAACAACACTCTCTTCGCCGCGGCGCTGGCCGGTCGGCGCCTGTGGACTGTGCCGCTCAACGGCAACGGCGGCGTCGGCACCCCGACGGCAGAACTGCAGGGCACCTACGGCCGCCTGCGCACCGTCGTCGTCGGTCCGGACGGCTGGCTGTGGATCACCACGAGCAACCGCGACGGCCGCGGTACCCCGACCGCCACCGACGACCGCGTAGTGCGCTTCCCGCCCTCGACCACCACGTCCCCGTCGGCGTCGGTGTCCGCCTCGGCATCCCGCTCCGCGTCTCCTTCCGCCTCGGCCTCTGGCTCGGCCTCGGCGTCGGCGTCTTCCAGTGGCGCCGGGGACTGCTCGGTGCAGTGGGACGTCAGTCAGTGGAACACGGGCTTCACCGCCACGGTGACGATCTCCAACCGCGGCGCGGCGCTGAACGGCTGGACACTGACGTGGACCTTCCCGGGCAACCAGCAGATCACCAACTCCTGGAACAGCCAGACGACCCAGTCGGGCACCGCCGTGACGGCCCGCAACGCGGCCTGGAACGCGACAGTGCCGGCCGGCGGCACCGTGAGCTTCGGCTTCCAGGCGACGTACTCGGGCCCGAACACCCGCCCGGCCGCGTTCCAACTCAACGGCCGCCAGTGCACCTGACCGCGTTCACCTCGGCATTCGCGGCGATGTCCCGGTCATGATGGCTGCGGACCGGCGAAGGTGAGGGTCACCGTGCCGTCGGCGCCGTTGCCGTACTGGAAACCACCGGGTGCGACGCCGCCGGTGCCGGCCGCGATGCCCTGGGAGGTGAGCGTGAAGTACGGGGCGTCCACATTGCTGGAGCCGCCGCCGCCTCCGCCGCCGTCCGTGGCCATGCCCCAGCCGCCCCCGCCGCCACCGGTCCAGCCGCCCCCGCCGTCGCCGCCGGCGTAGTAGGTGTTCCAGTTCTGGGCACCGCTGCCGCCGGCGGCCACGGCGAGCGTGGTTGCGTTGAAGGCGCCGCCCTCCGTCGGGCCGGCGACCGTATTCGGGTCGGTCGCGCCGGCCGCTCCGCCGGTCGCGGCGCCGCCCTGGTGCCCGCCGCCGGCGGCCCCGCCGTTGGGCGCGTCCTCGCCCGCGTTGCCACCGACCGCCGACCAGCCGGCTCCGCCACCGCCGCCGGCGATGACCAGTTTCGACCGTACCGTGTTCGCCGCGTCGATCGCGAGGACGCCGGAACCGCCGCCGCCCGGCATCCGCGCGGTGTCGGGATCGGCCTGTCCGCCGGCTCCGACGATGACGTAGAGCGCGTCGGCGCCCGCCGGCAGCGTTGCGGTACCCACGACCTGGGCGCCGTTGCCGCCGTTCAAGGGGGTGAGGTAGCTGCTCGACCCGCCGCCGCCGACCGCCGTGATCGTCACCGACGTCGTCCCGGCCGGCATCGTCAACCGGTACGAGCCGGGCACCGTGCACGTGACCGTGCTGTTCGGCTCGGGCGTCGTGCCGTTGAGACACGGCGACTCCACCACGTGGGCCGCGCTCGCCCCGTTCACCAACACCGCCGCCGCGACCGCCACAACGGTCGCACCCGCCGCACCGGCCGCCGTCCGCACCAGAGCCCAACGCTCGATCGTCACCATTCCATGATCAAGTGTGGGTACCCCTGTCCGGTGCTGTTTCCGCAAACCTGGCGCCTCGCCGACCGGGCCGAGGGCCTCGCCTCGTGCGGAGGGTGCCGGCCGGTGCAGCGGACGAGATGGGCTCGAGCCGCTGTCACGGGCCGCAGGTGGCCGGCGGTGCGGTCACTGCCGGGATCGGCCCGGGACCTGCGTTCGTCGGGACCGGTACCGGCGCTGCGGCCGGGGCTGACTGTGGCTCCGGTGTCGCCGAGGCGCGGGCGTCCAGGCCCGGTCCCACGTAGCGTTCGCTCAGTGCCCGTACCATGATCGTGTAGCCGATGCCGTTCACGAGGCCGTCGATCCGGCCGCAGAACGTCCCGGTTGTGTCGTGCAACAGGTTGAACGGGTGCCAGTCAGTGCCGTTGTCGAGGCTGTACTCGTAGCCCGTGATCGCTCGCCCGCCGTCGATGAGTGGTGCTCGAAACGACACGTCGACCCCGCGGTCGACCGGCTTGACGATCAGGCCGGTCGGGGCGTCCGGTGAGCGCGGGACCGGCCGGAACGCCCACAGCAGCGGTTCGCCGGGACCGAGCTGGTTCACAGCACGGATGCGGAACACATACTCCTGGTCGACGTGCAGGCCGCTGACCCGGGCATGAATCTGCCGGTCGGACAACTCCTCGGTGCGCAGGGTCGACCACGTCGTACCGTCGTCGCGGCTGAGCTCGTAGCGAACGATCGCGCCGCCGCCGTCGTCGCCGGAGCGCCAGTAGAAGTCGGCGGTGTCGTACGTGGCGGTCGCCGTCATCGAGACGGGCGGCCCGGGCACCGATGGTGTGCCGGCTCCCGCCAGCATCATCACGGCGACGGTCAGACCCGCAAGCTTCATCATGATCGTCATCATCGCGACCGAGGACGCATCGCGCGGGCCGTTCGCGTGAACCGCGGATTGACCGGCGTGCCGGCCAACTCATGGAGTGGCGTGGTCGCGGAGCCATGCGGCGTACCCGCGCGTGCCCTCGAGGCCGCCGTACCACTGTGACCAGCTCTTCGCGATCGTCGTGATCGGGCGGTCGATCAGCATGCGCGCGGTCTCGTCGTCGCCGCACTGGATAGCGGCCTCGATCGCGTGATGGTGACGCAGCTCGGCCCGCATCCCGGGCACCGTCACGGTCACGAGCTCGTGGGCCAGGGCCGCCTGCAGCGTGGCGATGTCAGCGCCTTGGACCACGGCCCACACCTCGTCACCGAGCCCTTCGAACCCGGGCCGGAGTTTCAGGGTGTGCGTCCACAGGTTGGCGTACGCCTCCGCCGGCGCTTCCTCGCCATCGGGGCGCCGGGTCGGCCAGAACCGAAGCCAGCTCGCGGTGCCCTGCCGATCATGACGCGGTCCGGCGTGACGTGTGGACGGTTTCGATCCAAGCGCTCGCCAGGCTCATGCAGGGTTCCAAGCGTGCAGCTGAGTGTCGCCCGGGCGCAGTGCCGGTGCGGCATCTGCGCGTACAAAGCATGCCCCTGAGGATGGACCTTGGCTTTCCATGCCGCCGCTGGTGAGTGGTGGCGCGTCGAACTGACTACGGTCGGCGACAAGGTCTCAAGGCAATTGCTGCACACGAACCAAGGTCACGCTGTTGTGCCGTACGCCCACTGCAGGCAGACGTCAGGCTTCAAGCGCAGCCATAGCGTGGCGGCCGGCGATTCTTGCGGGAAGTCGACGTGGAGTAGTTCCCGCCCTTTCGTCCGGTCGACCCCAACGGTGCTGACACCGGTCAGTTGGAGATCGACAAGGTCTACGCCGCCGGTCGCGGCCCGCGTTCTCAGCCGCACCTGTTCATAGCCCGGCGTGACATCCAGTTCGATCTCGTATCCGTCTCGCACCGCCTGGAATTTGACCGAGGTGTACGGCCACGGATGTTGCCAGCCTTCAAGACCGTCCTCGGGAAGGCTGCTGGTCGCATCCGGGTAGGTCGGTTCAGTCCCGAAAAGCCCGACCAGATCTTCGAAACTCGGGAGCGGCTCCATGACCACCACCGCATCCTCGCACTCGTGCCACGCCGCGGCACCCACCCCACGCCGATGAGACGCAGCGGGCGCGAAGGGCTGGACCGGGTGCGCGCTCATAGCCGCGATACGCGCCGACGGTCGTCATCCGGCTTGCGGTCGGCAGTGGTTACACGCGCAGTACTGCCGGCCGGGCGTCAGGTCGCCCGTACGTCAAGATCCGGGCCAGGTACTCCCGGAAGGCCACGAGCGCCCGCGGATCCGCCGCCAGTTCGACGATGATCTCGGCGTCCTCCAGGCCGAGGTCGGCGAGGGCGTCTTCGCTGACGACGACCCGCATACGGCCGCCGTCGATGCTCACTTCGCGGACACACCCGTATGCCGTCCCGTGGCGCTCGGTGACCAGACAGTAGGTGTCCAGGCCCAACCGGACGTCCTGGGCATCGGGAGGCTCATCGCCGGCCTGGAAGATCAGGGCGCGGCCGGTGCCATCATCTCGTTCCCCGACGGCAGCGACCAGGCAGGACTCCTCATCGACGCCAGCCACGGACGCGACGAACTCGATCGGCATGGCGCCGTTCTTACCACAGCCCAGCCGCGGGGAATGCCGGCGGAGATCGACCCGGTGTTCCGTGGTTAGGTCTGGGGTGTGCATACGGTCGAACTGCTGCTGGACGAGGGGCTCGAGGCGTGGACTCGAGGGCTGTGGCGGCGGTTGCGCGAGGCCGGGCTGCCGAGCCTTGATACGCACCGCCATCCGACGAACCGGCCGCATCTCACCCTGCTGAGCGCGGCCGCGCTCGAAGGCCTGCCGCCGCTGCCGTTGCCGGTGGAGGTGGAGCTGCAAGGAGCGCGGATGCTCGGCCGGGCGCTGGTGCTCGGCGTGCGGCCGGCGCCGGCGGTCACGGCCGTGCGGGCGCTGGCGTGGGCGGCGCTGGACGGGGTCGAGCGGTGGCCGGCGCCGGTGGAGTGGGTGCCGCACGTCAGCCTGGCGCTGAAGGTTCCCGTGGAGCGGCGGGCGGCGGCCGTGCGGCTGTTCGGCGACCTGGAGCCGATGCGTGGGTGGTGTACGGCGGCGCGCAGCTACGACACCGTGACGCGGACCGTCGTCGGCCTGTCGTGACGGCGCGGCGCCGCCCGCACCTCAGACAAGGTGCGGGCGGCCCTGGAAACGCATGACATAGGCGCTAGTCGAGGAGCGTGTACACGTTCCAGCCGGAGCCGATCTGCACCGCGGCATCCCAGGCGGTGCCGGCGATGGTGGTGTTGCCGGCCTTGTGCGGGTACGCCTTCAGCAGCCCGTTGCCGGCGACGGTCCGGCCGAGGAGCTCGGGCAGGCCGTCGGCGTTGAGGTCGCCGGTCAGGACGGCGTCGTAGACGTTCCAGCCGGAGCCGATCTGCGTGGCCGCGTCCCACGACGTGCCGGCGATCGCGGTGACGCCGGCCTTGTGCGGGTACGCCATCAGCAGCCCGTTGCCGGACTTGGTGATGCCGAGCAGCTCCGGCAGTCCGTCGTGGTTGAGGTCGGACAGGGCGATGATCGAGTAGATGTTCCAGCCGGAGCCGATCTGCTGCGCGGCGTCCCACGAGGTGCCCTGGATCGCGGTGACGCCGGCCTTGTGGGTGTACGCCATGAGCAGCCCGTTGCCCGACGTGGTCCGGCCGAGCAGTTCGGGCAGGTGGTCGCCGTTGAGGTCGGCGACGAACACCTGGTCGTAGACG
This sequence comes from Dactylosporangium sp. NPDC051541, assembly GCF_044454505.1. Classification (NCBI taxonomy): domain Bacteria; kingdom Bacillati; phylum Actinomycetota; class Actinomycetes; order Micromonosporales; family Micromonosporaceae; genus Dactylosporangium; species Dactylosporangium sp. NPDC051541. The sequence goes on along the minus strand of NZ_JBITDU010000002.1, from coordinate 907,349 downwards.
TTCCACCCGGACCCGATCTGATACGGCGCATCCCACGACGTCCCGGCGATCGCGGTGACCCCGTGCTTGTGCGGGTACACCATCAATGAGCCGTTCCCGGAAGGATTGATGCCGAGAATCTCCGGAAGACCGTCATTGTCGAGATCGGCGAAGATGAACTGGTTGTACACGTTCCACCCCGACCCGATCTGGATCGGCGCGTCCCACGACGTGCCCGCGACCGCGGAAGAGCTGTTGTGGGGGTACGCGAACAGCTCACCCTCGTCCGTGCGGCCGATCAGCTCCGGGCGGCCGTCACCGTTGATGTCGGCGAGCTGCCGCCCCGGCTGCGTGTCCGGCTCGACGGTGTCGTCGACGATCTTCTTGTACCGCCGCGGCACATAGTCCGAAACCGGGTGGCTGCCGAACTTCTCGTCGCTGAAGGAGCGGTGGGTGTACTTCGTCAGCGGCGTGCCGCCGAAGCTGTAGAACCAGAACAGCGTGTGCGCCGAGTCCTCCCAGCCGCCGAAGATGATGACGTGGTCGGAGCTCTCGTTGGAGTGGCGCACGACGTCGTCGAGGATGTCACCGGGCAGCAGCTGGCTGCGGCTGATCGAGACCGTGACGTCGCTGTCCATCAGGCCGGTCGTGTTGGGGTCGCTGCCGAGGTGCCAGGCCATGTCGACGTAGCCGGAGCAGTCGGTGCGGTACTGCCGGGAATGTGTGCCGTCCCAGGTCTTGTCGCCCTGGTCGTAGGTCATGTCCGAGTCGTTGCGCCGGTTGTACCAGTTCGTGGCCCGGGACATCACCTCGGAGCGGGTGATCTGCCCGCCGATGCTGCTGGCCGCGGCGGCCGGCCGCACGTCGAGCGCGGCCTGGACGGCGACGGCACCAAAGCTCGCCACCACCACGGTGGTCAGCGACGCGAGGAAGCGCCGGGGACCGATGAGCTCCATATTGTCTCCCTTCGATGGGGAGACGATCACGGAAGCTCCTACAGTTCGGCTTGAGGTCTACTGCAACCAGAGGTGGGCTCCCAGGTAGCTGACATGTTGGGGGTGTATCCAGGAGGCATGCCGACGACCGCACGACTGCCCCGCCGGGCCTGGGTCGACCAGATCATGGGCCTGCCGATCAGCATCCACCTGCGCGGCCCCGACCCCACGGGCGCCGACGCGGAGGCGGCCGTCGACTCCGCGTTCGCCGCACTCCGCCACGCCGACGACGTGTTCAGCCCCTACCGCGACGACAGCGACCTGTCCCGCTGGTCCCGCGGCGAACTGGACAAGGACGCCGCCGACGGGACATTCTCCGAGGTCCTGACCCTGTGCGACGAGGCCCGGGAGCGCACCGGCGGCTGGTTCGACTGCCGCCGGGTCCCGGCGCCGGAGACCGGCGAGCCCCGTTTCGACCCGTCCGGTCTGGTCAAAGGCTGGGCGGCCGAGCGGGCCGCGGTCTTCCTGCAAAGCCTGCGGGGGTACTCCTGGTGCCTGAACGCCGGCGGCGACGTCCTCGTCCACGCCGCCGACGACCACCCGGACTGGCGCGTCGGCGTGGAAAACCCCGACGACCCGAAGACCCTCCTGCACATCGTGTCGCTACGCACCGGCGCGGTCGCCACCTCCGGCACCGCCCACCGCGGCCACCACATCGTCAACCCCCACACCCGCCGCCCCGCGAAGGGCGCCCGCTCGGTGACGGTGACGGGCCCGGACCTGCTGTGGTCGGACGTCTACGCCACCGCCGCCTTCGCCCGCGGCCCCCGCTCCCTGCCCTGGCTGGAGACCCTCGACGGCTACGCCGCCCTGGTCGTCTCCACCAGCGGCCTGCACCAGGTGACCGCCGCCTGGCCCGGCTAGAGTCGCCCGGTGGCCGAGAACCTCATTATGGATGTGCAGCTCGACGTCGATGCCTCCGGCGGGCCGTTCGCGGACCTGATGTACCGCTGGATCGACGAGGGCTCCGAGCTCGTCCGACCCTTGTTCCGCTCCGGCTTGACCGCCCGCACCGCGCTGACCGGGGCGCCGGGCGAGCCGTTCGGGACGATCCGCGTGCACCGCCGGCGGGTCCTCGCGCATCCGTGGTCGCCCGGCGGCCTGGACTGGCTGCGCGCGGAGGTGGGCCGCGGCCGGCCGGACAAGACCGACCTGTACTTCGGGGTGCGCGACGCGTTCGGCCACGAGTCCGGGCAGGTGCTGGTCATCAACGCCGCCGTCAAGGAACAGTCGCCCGGCTGGCTCAAGCTCTCCGGCCACCCCTTGGTGGACGGTCTGCTCGACCCGCACGACGGCCCGGCCGAGCAGCGCCGCTGGCTCGACGCGCTCCTGCGCTTCGCCGATACGACAAACCCCGGCTTCGGCCACGTGAGCCCCTACTACGCGGGCGGGACGACGGCCCTGGAGCACGCGTTCCCGCCGGCCACCATGCCGTTCGAGGCGCGATACCAGGAGTACGCGCTCAACGAGTGCCGCACCTACCTGCGCGGCTACTCCTGGGTGACGATCGTCGCCGAGGACCTGCTGCCCCGCCTCGGCGGCATCGACCGCCTCCGCGATAGCCGGGCCTTCGCCGACGTCCGTCAGCTGACCGCCGGCGGCGTCTGGCTCCAGGCCACCGAGGACTACCGCGACTTCGACGACGCCGCGATCGCCCGCGTGTTCGAGGCCCTCGCCCCGGCCCTGCGCCCCGGCCTCCCCCGGCGCTTCGAGCCGCACTACGGCCAGAACCCGCACCGCCTCGTCTTCCGCGACGCCGCCGATCTGGGCGCCCGCTAGCGACTCAGCCGCCCGGCCGCTCAGCCGTTCACCCGCTGGAGCGCCGCAGGGTAGTCGCGGTGACGTGGGCGGCGACCGCGCGGCCCATGCCGGTCGCGGCGTCGCAGGCGAAACGGAAGTGGATGCCGCCGAAGACCCGGGCGTCGCTGGTCTGCGCGACCCCGGCGGAGAAGCTCGGCAGGGTCCGGGTCACGCCCGGCATACCGGGTGACGTCAGCGTGTACCGCGTCCGGTCCCCGAACCGCTGGGCGAGCACGGCCGCGGCGGACTGGCTGACCGCGGGGTGCCCGGCCGGGTACTCCTGGAACGCCGGCGTCGCCAGCAGCGGCTGCCACGCCGGGTCGGTGCGCTGGATCGCGGTGACCGGCCGCCAGGTGTCGTAGACGTTCTTGGCGTTCCACACCGCGATCACCGTGTCGGCCATGGCCAGGTTGACGTGGGCGAGGAGCCGGGCCGCGGCGGTCAGGCCCAGGTGGTGGCCGGTGATGAGGGTGTCGGCGACCGGGTCCCACAGCACGATCGGCGGGGCCGACTGCCAGAACTGGGCCGTCTGCGTGTCGAACGCGCTACGGCCGGTGCTCGCCTGACCGCCGAGTGCGCGCACCTCGGCGAGGTCCCGGGCGTAGCGGGCGCCGGTCAGCGCCGGTGGTGCCGGCGGCCGGAACTGCGCCGGTGACCGCAGTGTCCACGGCCGCATCGTCGCGAACTGCCGGAACGCCGGCGCGGCCGGGAAGGCCGGTGGGGTCGGCTGCCAGCGGCCGGGCTCCGAACCGGCCGAATACGTCGGGGGTACTGCCGTGAAGCCGTCGTCCGCGCGAAGTGCGAGGACGGTGTCGGCGACCGTCACGCCCCACGCGACCCCGCGGTCGACGGCGCCGGTGGCCCGGTCCCGCTCCGGCAGGCCGGCCAGGGTCGCCGCGAGCCGGGCGTCGAACGTCGCCCGCTGCGCCGGGAACAGCACGCTCAGCGACCGGTGCGCGGCCGCGGCGGCGGCGGCCGGGGCGGACGTGTCACGCGGTGGCCGGCCGGTGACCGCGTACGGCCGGTACTCCGCCGTCACGCCGTCGACCGCGTCGAACACCGACACCGCCACGATCGCGCCGGCTCGCATCGCCGGGGGCGGCGCGGCCTGTGCGGTGGTGAGCGCGTCCAGCAACACTTGGTTCCACGCGACGATCACCTCGGCCGGACCCCGGTCGTGGTGCGGGGCGACGACGATCGGTACCAATGCCGCGGTCATGAAAAATGCGGGCAGTAGCTTCATGCCCCCACCGTCCGCCCCGGCCGCGACGCATCGATAGTGCGGCTTCTGAACGCGGGCGGCGGTTCAGAAACTGCACTTGTTCCGGTACCGCCCGCAGGCCGACGATGACGGGGTGCACACGACGTACGGCCAGTTCTGCCCGGTCGCCCTCGGCGCCGAGATGTTCGCCGAGCGCTGGACGCCGCTGATCCTGCGGGAGCTGCTGGCCGGCAGCCACCGCTTCAACGACCTGCACCGCGGCGTCCCGAGGATCTCCCGCGCGCTGCTCGCCCAACGCCTGGCGAGCCTCGAACACATGGGCCTGCTGGAGCGCCGCCCGGGCCCCGAGTATCACCTCACCGAGGCCGGCGCCGCGCTCCGCCCGGTGGTCGAGGCACTTGGCCACTGGGGCTACCGGTTCGCCGCCTCCGAACTGCACGCCGACCACCTGGACGCGGGCCTGCTCATGTGGTTCCTCCGCCGCCGCCTCCACCTGGCCAACCTCCCACCGGGCCGCACCGTCATGCAGTTCCGCTTCCGCCCCCGCACCCGCCCACCGGCCTTCTGGCTCGTGGTCCGCCCCCCGACCGCCGACCTGTGCACAACCGACCCGGGCCACGACGTAGACCTGTACATCGAAGCCGACCTCCAAACCCTGGCCGAAGCCTTCCTGGGCCGCTGCGACCTGCGCACGGCCGTGCACGACGGCCGGATCGACCTGCACGGCCCCCCACCCCTCCGTCAGGCCTTCCCAACCTGGATCGGCACCAGCCCCTTCGCCCCGCCGTAGCCCACGGCCACGGACACTCCACCCGGTCGGCCCGGGCGCGTCTCTCTATGATGATCGGCGTGACCGATCTTCTCGCGCAGATCAGGGCCACGCCGTGGCTTGACGACCTGCGCGCCTACCTGGCCCGCTGCGACGACGAGATCCGCCAGTACGACACGCCGGAGCGGCCCAACTACCGGCCGATCAGCGAGCACGGGCCGTACGAATCGATGCTACGAACCTGACCGCTCCAGACGCGCCTGGCGAGCGCTTGGATCGATACCGTCACACGTCACGCCGGACCGCGTCATGATGGGTAGGCCACCGTCCCGGTGCCGCTCTTCGGACGCACGCCCTGAAACTCCGGCCCGGGTTCGAAGGGCTCGGTGACGAGGTGTGGGCCGTGGTCCAAGGCGCTGACATCGCCACGCTGCAGGCGGCCCTGGCCCACGAGCTCGTGACCGTGACGGTGCCCGGGATGCGGGCCGAGCTGCGTCACCATCACGCGATCGAGGCCGCTATCCAGTGCGGCGACGACGAGACCGCGCGCATGCTGATCGACCGCCCGATCACGACGATCGCGAAGAGCTGGTCACAGTGGTACGGCGGCCTCGAGGGCACGCGCGGGTACGCCGCATGGCTCCGCGACCACGCCACTCCATGAGTTGGCCGGCACGCCGGTCAATCTGCGGTTCACGCGAACGGCCCGCGCCGCCCGTCTCGATGACGGCGACCGCCACGTACGACACCGCCGACTTCTGCTGGCGCTCCGGCGAGGACGGCGGCGGCGCGATCGTTCGCTACGAGCTCAGCCGCGACGATGGTACGACGTGGTCGACCCCGCCCCTGCTTCGCCCACGTCAGCAGCATTCTCAGCGGCACGATCATCACCGCGGGCGCGGCCGCCAGCGCCACCGCCTGTGGGGCGGCGTCGACCAGAAAGACGAAGACCTCCGCCAACGACGTTTACACAGACCTGCGAAAACGACGTCGGCAAGGCTGGTGAGCGTCGCCAAGAAAGGGCGCATCCAAGGAAGCGTTTGCACTTGTCGGGTTCGCTGTGGACGGCCAGCCACGCGCCGGCCGTCGTAGCACTCGGGCTGATGGTCAGTTCTGCACCGTCAGTCTCAGCGCCGACGAGCTTGCCATCCTCGGCGCCTTCGGGGTTACGAGCTGGTGAACGCGGCTGAGCGACGCGTGTCGATCTCATGCTGTGGGATCGGCGGGTGCCATTCCCGTGCAGCCGCCCGTGGACCGGGTGCGGGCAGCCGTCCGGGTCGTGAGGTGTCACGTCCGGTTACCGTCAGCTCTTCTTCACTCCCTGCTGACCATCGCACTCCGTAGTTTCTCCCGCTCCGACGTGGTGCCGGGCGACAAAAGTGGCTGTGGGTAATGGACAAAGAGCGGCGGGTTGTGAGCGATTACGATCACACGTCAGAAAGTGGGCGGGGTATCGACGAAAGGCCTCTCAGCCGGTAGCACTACCCGGTACGCATTCAACGGGAGGCACGAAACACCATGACCACACCACCCCAGCAGCAGCCGCCGGCCCCGGGCCAGCCGATTCCGGGTCAGCCGCCGCAGGCACCCGTGGCGGCGCCGGGCCAGGCTCCGGCCGCCCCGGCCAAGAAGGGCATCAAGGTTCCGCGGCTGGTGATCTCGATCGTCGTCCTGATCGTCCTGGCCGGCGTCGGCTGGTACCTCAGCCGGGACGACGCCCTGAACGCCAAGGTCGGTGACTGCCTGCACCAGAAGGGCGCCAACGACCTGTCGATCGTCAAGTGTGACAGCGCCGACGCCAACTTCACGGTGCTCGGCCGGGTCGAGGACAAGTCCGAGACCGAGGTCGACACGGCCGGCGTCTGCGACCAGTTCGCCGACGCGACCGCCACCTATTGGGAGGGCAAGTCGGGCAAGAAGGGCACCGTGCTCTGCCTGAAGGGCAAGTAGCAAGACTCGGTGGTACCGCGGGCCGCCACCCGGCCCGCGGTAGCACTCGCGAATCGGCTCACGGCAGCAGGATCGCGCCCACGCCGGGGCGCGCCGCCGCCTGCGCCGTGCGGAGCAGGGCCGCCGCGGCGGTCTGCCCGTTCTCGCCGGTGTGGGACATGCGGGCCGCGATGAGCGCGGCGACGATCGGTGTCGAGAACGATGTGCCGCTCCACCGCGCCAGGCCGGTGAAGTCCACGACCCGCGGCGGGTTCGCGTGCTCCCAGCGGCCCTCGCCGTACTGGTACGACCCCTTCGGGAAGATCCCGACGACGTCCTGGCCGTGCGTGTAGCAGTCGACCCAGCCGCCGAAGTTCGTGAAGTCGGCCCGGTCGTCGAGGGTGCGGTTGAGTGATCCGGCCGAGATGGCGAACGGTGCCGCCGCCGGCCAGAACGGGGTGCGGGAGCTGTCGTTGCCGGCCGCGGCGACCAGCACGACCCCCTTATGATGGCGCAGCTGCCGCTCGTTGAACGCGGCCAGGCTGAGCAGGCCGCTGCCGTCCCAGGTCTGGGTGCCGGCGGACATGCTGATGATGTCCGGGTCGTCCTCGTCGAGCGAGCACGACAGCATCGGCGCGAGCTCCGACTCGAGCTGCTTGCCGGCGAAGCTGAGGAAGTGCCGCACCATCACCTCGGCGCCCGGTGCGACGGTGCGGATGAGCCCGGCGATGAAGGTGCCGTGGCCTGCGTACCGCAGCAGCTGCGGGCGCCGCCCGGGCGTCACCTGCCGGTCGCATTCGCCCTCGACGCCGGCCATGAACGGGTGCCGGACCACCGTGTCGTGGTCCAGGCCGGTGTCGACGACGACGATCTTCACGCCGGTGCCGGCGAAACGGTCCTTGGCGGGGGCGGGCCACAGGGCAGTACACTCAGCGACCGGCTCTGGCTCGTCAGCCGGGCAGACGCCGGCGTCACCGGTGATGTGGACCAGGTGGTTGAGTGACACGGCGCCGTGGCCGAGTTCGCGGCGCAGCTGCCGGGCGACGCCGAGCGTGTCGTGCTCGTCGTCCTGTTTCAGGCCGAACGGCAGCAGCCGGGTGCCGGCCACGACGGCGATGCCGGGCGGCTCCCCTTCCCGCCGCCCGCCCGGTTCGACGATGCAAGCCCGAAGTGAGTCCGGCCGATCGCGGGGCGGCTCCCGGCGGTCGCGCTGGCCCGGCTCCCGCCGGCCCTCGCGGACCATGATCGCCTCGGCCTGCACCAGGAACTCCTCGCGGACCAGCACGGTGCCGGGCTCGTAGAAGTACTCGACGCCGCTGTCGGCGTGGTGCTCCGGGCCGGCCCGCAGCCCGGGCAGGCTCGTCAGCGCGAAATCCTGCTGCGATCGTCGCGGGTCGCGGCCCAACGGCTCGTCCCGCCGCCGCTGCTGCCTGCGCCTGAATCCGAACATCGGAACTGACCTTTCTGGCGTGGGGTTCCGGGATCTTCTGCTCTTAGACTTCGCTGCATGCCCGCTGATACCGATGAGGGCCCGGAATCGGCGCTGCTGGCGTTGGCACTGTCCCGCCCGGCCGATGCCCTGGCCCAGGCCGGCCGGGTGTTGCAGGCGGCGCCGGGAGATGTCGCCGCTTCCTTCGCGCATCAAGCGATTGCGGTGGTACTGCGTGATCGTGGACAAATGCCCGACGCGATCGCCGCGCTACGCCGGGCCATGCGCTCGGCCCGGCGGGGCGGTGGACCGGACCGGGTCGCCGACGTCGAGGCGACCCTCGGCGCGACGCTGGGCATGGCCGGGCGCACCGCGGAGGGGCTCACCTCCCTGGAGCGGGCGGTCGCCGCCACCCGGGGCGTCGCCGCCGGCCGCGTCCTGCTGCGCCGGGCCTTCCTCCTGCGCATCCTCGGCCGGCACGACGACGCCCTCGCCGACCTGCGCCGCTCGATCGCGCTGCTGCGGGCCGGCGGCGACACGGTGTGGGAGGCCCGCGCCCGCAACCACCGGTTCCTGGTCTACGCCGAGCTCGGCCAGGCCGCCCGGGCCGACCGCGACCTCGCCGCCGCCATCCGGCTCTTCGCGGCGGCCGGGCAGGACCTCGAGTCGGCGATGGCCGTGCACAGCCGCGCCGACGTCGCCTACCAGCGCGGTGACCTGCCGGCCGCGCTGCGGCTGCTCGACGAGGCCCAGGCCCGGCACACCGCACTCGGCGTGTTCCGGCCGGCGCTGGCGATCGACCGGGCGGCGGTACTGCTGGCCGCCGGACTGGCCACCGAAGCCCTCGCGACCACCGAGGCGACCCTGCACCGCTACCGGGCCCGCGGCGGCGACGCGACGAAGCGGGCCGAGCTGCTCTTCGGCGCGGCCGTCTCGGCCCAGGCCGCGGGCCTGCCGGACCGGGCCGCCGGGCACGCCGCCGCGGCCGGAGCGCTCTTCGCCCGCCAGGGCCGGGCCCGGTGGCGGGACCGGGCCGCGTTCGTCGCGCTGCAGGTCCGCCTGGACGCCGGCGCCGCCGACCCGGGTCTGCCGGGCCGGGTCAGCCGCCTCGCCGACCGCCTCGAGCGCTGGCGGGCACCGGAGGCCCCGGCCGCGCACCTGCTGGCCGGGCGCCTGGCCGTGCAGCGGGGCCGGACCGCGGCCGCCGACCGGCACTTCGCGCACGCCGCCGCCGCCCGGCACCGCGGCCCGTCGTTCGGCCAGGCCACCGGCTGGCTGGCGCAGGCGCTGCGGGCCGAGGCGCGGGGCGCGACCGCGGCCGCCCTCGTCGCCTGCCGGCACGGCCTGCGCGCGGCCGGCGAGCACCAGCAGGCCCTGGCCCCGCCCGAGCTGCGCGTGCACGCCGCCGCGCACGGCACCGCCCTGGCCGGCATCGCCCAGCGCCACGCGGTCCGCCGCGGCGACGCCCGGATGCTGCTGGGCTGGAGCGAACGCTGGCGCGCCGGGGCCCTCGCCGTCCCGCCCGTGCGCCCGCCCGACGACACCGACCTCGCCGCCGACCTGGCCGCCCTGCGCGGGGTGATGCGCCGCCTCGCCGCCGGCCGGGCCGCCGGAGCCGCGACCGAGCCCTTGGAGCAGCAGCGCCGCCGCCTGGAAGCCGCCATCCGGGACCGCACCCGCCGCACCGGCGCCGACGCCCGCCCGGCCACGGACGGCGCCGCGGGCGGGGGCGATCTGGGGCCGCTGCTGGACGGGCTCGACGGGCACCGGCTCGTCGAGCTCACCGCCGTCGACGGGCGGCTCTACGCGGTGACGGTGGTGGGGCGGCGGGTCCGGATGCACGCGGCCGGGACCGTCGCCGACGCGGCGCGCGAGGTCGACCTGGCCCGGTTCGCGCTCGGGCGGCTGGCGCACGGGCGGGGCCGCGCCGACGGCGGGGAGCGGCTGCGGGCCGTCGGGCGGCGCCTGCAGGAGGTGCTCCTCGGTACCGCGGCGGCCGACCTCGGCGATGCCGGCGGGCCGGTCGTCGTCGTGCCGCCGGCCCGGCTCCACGCGGTCCCCTGGGCGCTGCTCCCGGCCCTGCGGTGCGCGCCGGTCGTGGTGGCGCCGTCGGCCGCGACCTGGCTGCGCGCCGGTGACCGGCCGATGCCGCGGCGCCGGCGGGTCGTCCTCGTCGCCGGGCCGGGCCTGCCCGGGGTCGAGCAGGAGGTGGCCGGCCTCGCCGAGCGGTACCCGGATGCGCGGACCCTGCGCGGCCGCGAGGCCACGGCGGAGTCGGTGCTCGCCGCGCTCGACGGGGCGTGGACGGCGCACCTGGCCGCGCACGGCTGCTTCCGGGCCGACAACCCGCTGTTCTCCGCGCTGTCCCTCGACGACGGCCCGCTGACCGTCTACGACCTCGGCCGCCTGCGCCGCGCACCGCGCCGCCTGGTCCTGTCCAGCTGCGAGTCGGCCGTCGCCGCCCCGGCCGCCGCCGACGAGCTGCTGGGCATGGTCACGGCCCTCGTACCGCTCGGCACGGCCAGCCTCCTGGCCAGCGTCGTCCAGGTCAACGACGTCGCCGCCGCCCCGCTCATGGTCGCCTTTCACGATCGCCTCCTGGCCGGCGACACCTTCGGCGCCGCGCTCCGGTCGGTCCGGGCCGCCGCCGACGCCGGCGGCGACCCGGTCGCGGTCGCCACCGCGCTGTCGTTCGTCGCCCTCGGCCGCTGACCGCCGCCGGTCGGACGTCGGTCCGGCGTTCCGGGCGGTCGCGCCGCCGCTCAGACGTTGGTCCACGGGGTCACGACGAGGTTGTCCGGCGCGACGCGGCAGTGCAGGCGCAGCGGGCCGGGCGGCACGCCGGAGATCAGGAACCGGCCCAGCTCGTCGACCTCGACCGGCTCCCGGTGGCCGTCGCCGCGCTCGAGCTCGCAGCCGGTCGGCTCGGCCCCGGTCAGCTGGCCGATCAGGGTCAGCCCGCCGGGGCGTTCGACGACGGCCAGGTCGATCTCGGCCGGCCCGGCCGCGAAGAGCAGCAGGCTCTCGCCCTCGCCCGGCCCGCGCACGGCCGCCGGTTCGCCCGCGGCGGCCAGGGAGTCGGCGACGAGCGCGGCCAGCTGGGCGTCGAGGTCGCGGGTCGCGAACGCGGCCCGGGCGTTGATCAGGACCAGGTCCGGCACCGGGTCGGCGACGGCGGCCGCGCGGCGCAGCTCCTCCATGAGGGCGTCATCGTCGTCGGGAAACACGGCGACGCCTCCTCAGACCGGGCCTGGCGCGGTGGTGAGCAGGCCGCGCAGCTTCGCCAGGCAGCGTTTGCGGGTCGGGCCGATGCTGCCGATCTGCATGTCGAGAGCCGCGGCCACGTCCTGGTAGGCGGGCGCCGGCTCGGCCATGAGCACCCGCAGCAGCGTCTGGCAGCGCACGTCGAGGGCCCGCAGCGCCCGCCACAGCGCGGTGCTGCGCTCGTCGCGCAGGAGCCGGCCGTCGGGTTCGTCGCCGTCGTCGGGCAGCCCGTCGAGCAGCTCGGCCGGGGCCGCCCGGTCCCGCCGCCGCAGCGTCCGCAGGCACTCGTGGCGCACCGTCGTGGCCAGCCAGCTGCCGACGTGCTCGGGCTCGCGCAGCCGCTGGACGTGTTCGAGCAGCCGCAGCCACGCCGTCTGCACCACGTCGGCGGCGTCGGGTTCGTTCAGCCGCAGCGCCCGGGCGATCGCCCACAGCCGCCCGCTGTAGCGGTGGGTGAGCACGTCCCAGGCCTCCGCGTCCCCGTCACGGAGCAGCTTGACCAGCGTCGCGTCGTCCGCATCGGGTAGATGTTCCATCGCGGCCCTCTCCGGAGCGGAGTAGGTTGTGCGTGGCAACGGCCGCTCCATTGTCGCCAACGGTCGTGATCCAATCCATGGCCCCATCGGTTATCACCCCCTCGCGATGCCGGGCTCTCCCCGGCGGCGAAGAACCTCTGCTGGTGAGAGTCGCGGACCGGCCCGGAAATACCGGATTCGGCGATGTATCAGCACCACCCGCTCGCGCTCCTCGTCTCAGGGCGGGCCGAACCGGCGCGCCCGCGACAGATGGAGTGGACGATGACGGAGCGACTGCGGGCCGACCTCGTGCTCGAGGGCGGCGGCGTGAAGGGCATCGCGCTGGCCGGGGCGGTGTCGATGCTGGAGGAGCGCGGCTACGAGTTCCCGAAGGTGGCCGGGACCTCCGCCGGTGCGCTGGTGGGTAGTCTCGTCGCCGCCGGCATCAGCGGCAACCGGCTGCGCGACATGATGGAGGCGCTCGACTACCGCACGTTCCGAGATCCGCCGCCGCTGGGCCGGATCTGGAAGCTCGGTGTGCCGGCCGCGATCCTCACGTACAAGGGCTGGGCCAAGGGCGACGCGGTGCGCACGTGGGTCGCGGACGCGCTGGCGGAGCGCAACGTGCACACGTTCGCGGACCTCCCGCTGGCCGACAGCGGAGCGGCGCCGAGGCTGCAGGAGGATCCGGACGCCCGATACCGGTTCGTCGCCATGGTCTCGGACCTCTCCGGCGGGCAGCTCGTCCGGCTGCCGTGGGACTTCCGCCGCCGGTTCGGGGTCGACCCGGCCGAGGCGTCGGTCGCCGACGCGGTGCGGGCGTCGATCGCGATCCCGTTCTACTTCCGCCCGGCCCGCTGCCCCGACGTGCGGTCGCGCCGCCGGGCCTGGCTCGTCGACGGCGGCATGCTGTCGAACTTCCCGATCGACGTCTTCGACCGCCGCGACCGGGAGCCGCGCTGGCCGACGTTCGGCATCCGGCTGTCGGGCGACCCGAACGCGGCCACCGTCAACGACATCCGGGGCGTCTACTCGCTCACCCGGGCCATGATCGCGACGATGACCGGCTTCTACGACCGCATGCACAGCACCCGGCCCGACGTCCTGGCCCGCACGATCGTCGTGGACACCAACGGCGTCAGCGCCACCGACTTCAGCCTGGACCGCGCGACCGCGCGCCGCCTGTTCGACAACGGCCGCGAAGCCGCGGCCCGCTTCCTGGACGGCGACGGCGTCCGGCGGCCGTGGGACTTCGAGCAGTACAAGCGCGATTTCCGCACGACCGACGACCGCGAAGAGGTCACGCTGTGATTCGGCCGGCGCCGCCACCGGTGGCGGCGCCGGCGGTGGCGGCGTGACCTACGACGGTTCGATGGGGAGCCAGAGTTCGCAGGTCGCGGTGCTGAAGTCGGGGGAGCGGTCCAGGAACGCGACGATCGACGGGCCCGGCCGCAGCCGCCACGGGTTGGAGGGGAACCACTCCGTCGCGGTCGCGGCCCAGGTCGCCTGCAGCGTCCGCGGGTAGGGTCCGGCGGTGCGGAAGACCGCCCACGGGCCGGCCGGGACGTCGATGGTGTGCAGGTCGTCCGGGGGCGGGGTGGCGATGGAGACGGCGACCCCGTGCACGTAGGTGAGCGGGCTGCCCTCGGTGCTGTCGGGGTCGACGTCGTCGCTGATCTGGAGCAGGCCGGCCGGTTCGGTGTCGCTGAGGGACTTGAGGCGGTCGTGCTCCTCCGGGGGCAGGGCGGCGATGAGGCTCTGGATGTGCGGGTTGACGCCGTGGTGGATCAGCGGGACCCGGGCGGCGTGCCCGATGAGCCGGAACGCGGGCCGGTCGGCGATGCGAGTGTCCATGGGGATGCTTCCTTCGACGGTCAGGCGAAACCTGATCTGGGGTTGTGTTCGCAGGGGGCCTCCGTCCCGGCGGACCTCGCCCGGCCCGGCGCCGTGGACCGCCCGGAACGCCCGCCCGAACGCCTCGGCCGAGCCGTAGCCGTGCCGGACGGCGATGCTCAGCAGGTCCTCGTCGCCCCGCACGACGGCGGCGGCCGCCACGGTCATGCGGCGCCGCCGGACATACTCCGACAGCGGCATGCCGGCCAGGGTCGAGAACATCCGGCGCAGGTGGTACTGGGTGGTGCCGACCGCTTTGGCCAGTCCGTCCACATCGACCTCGTCGGTGCGGTGTGCCTCGACGAGCTCGACGAGCCGGTTGAGTGCCGTGATCACAAGCCCTCCTCTCTCGCTGTCGACCCTGCCGGTCCGCACGCCGTCCCCGCCCGACCGCGGCGGTTCGATTCGATCGGCCCCGGCCGTGTCAAGATCCGTGCACTCGATCGGGTGCGTCGGATTGCTGACGTCCGGATCGATCTCCGCGGCCGTCCTCTTGCATGACCAGCACGGCACAACCATGGAGGACGGCAATGGGTACGACAAGGTGGATCGGCGCGGTACTGGCGGCGGCGTTGACGGCGGCGGGTCTGGCTCTGGGCGGGTCGCCGGCCGCGGCCGCGGCAACGCCGTGCGCCAAGGCCAATGACACGGACACCGCGATCCCGGACCCGGGCACGGTCGACAGCCCGATCACCCTCTCCGGCTGCGCGACCACGGCCTCGGCGATCAGCTCCGTCGAGGTCCACATCGTGCACACCTACCGCGGTGACCTCGTCGTCACGCTCGTCGCGCCGGACGGCTCGACGTACGTCCTGGCGAACCGCCAGGGCGGCAGCGCCGACAACATCGACCAGACCTTCACCGTCAACCTGTCCGCCGAGAACCCGAACGGGACGTGGAAGCTGCGGGTGCAGGACGCCGCCGCCGCCGACAGCGGGTTCATCAACACCTGGCGGATCGACGCCGCCTACGCGCCGGCCGGCTGCGTCGGCACCAACGGCACCGACGCGGTGATCCCGGACCCGGGCAGCGTCGAGAGCGCCGTCACGCTCGCCGGCTGCCCCGCGGGCAACGCCTCGAACGCGAGCCAGGTCGAGGTCCACATCGTCCACACCTACCGCGGTGACCTGGTCGTTACGCTCGTCGCGCCGGACGGCTCGACGTACATCCTGGCGAACCGCCAGGGCGGCAGCGCCGACAACATCGACCAGACCTTCACCGTCAATCTGTCCGCCGAGGCCCGCAACGGCGTCTGGAAGCTGCGCGTGCAGGACGCCGCGTCCTCCGACTCCGGCTACCTGAACAGCTGGTCCATCACCATCTGAGCACCTCCCCCGGGTGAATCGGGCCCGTCGGCGCACACCGTGTGCGTCGGCGGGTCCGGCCGCGGTTGCTCAATGGCGCTCGTGACCACCGTCGATCACTTCGCGCACGGCGCGCTCAACCCCGCGTTCGCGTTCGGGCTGGCATTCCTCGGCAGTGGGCTGGCGCTGAGCTGTGCCGCACGTGGGCGGGCGGCTGGCTCGGCGCACCGCAAGCGCTGGCTGACCCTCGCGTCCATGTCGCTCGGTGGCGGCATCTGGATCATGCACTTCATGGCGATGCTGGGCTTCGACGTTCCCGCTTCGCCGCTGCGGTACGACATCGGCCTGACCGCGCTGAGCGTGCTGATCGCCGGCGTCGTCGTGTTCGTGGGCCTGTTCGTGGCCGGCTCCGGATCGCCGACCCCGGTGCGGATCATCTCGGGCGGGGTGTTCACCGGGCTCGGCGTCTCGGCCATGCACTACACGGGCATGGCCGCGGTACGGGTCGCCGGGACACTCACGTATCAGGCGAACCTGGTGCTGGCCTCGGTCCTGGTCGCGATCGTCGCCGCGATCGTGGCCCTGTGGCTGTCGGTGGTGGTCCGCGGCCGCGGGCAGGTCGTCATCGCCGGTGGCGTGATGGCGGTCGCGGTGTGCGCCATGCACTACACCGGGATGGCCGCCGTCCAGGTGCACCTCGACGGTGTGTGGCACGACTCGCTGCGGAGCGTGACCGCGATCAGCCTCGAACTGCCGATCACCCTGCTCGCCTCGGTCACCGTGGTCGTGCTGGCCTTCGTCGCCCTGCACACCGTGTCGGCCGAGGACCGCAACCACCCGGTCGACCTCACGCCGACCCGGCCGCCCGGCAAGTGGCTCCCGAAACACGCGCCCGCGCGCTGAACCGTGCGGCCGGGCCGGACCGGGTGCGATGATCGTTCGCTATGGACGAGGATCTGCGGGCGCTGTTCGGGCCGTCCAGTGCGGTGTTCGCCGCGCTGCGCGGGCCGGAGCACGAGCTGGAGGAGGCGAACCCGGCGTTCCTCACCGTCGCGGGCGACGCCCGTCCGGTGTTGGCGGCGCATCTCGACCGGGTGTACCGGACCGGCGAGCCCGCCGCGGTGCGGCACGCGGGGATCGATTTCGCCTGCGAGCCGCGGCACGACGCCGGGGGCACCGTCACCGGCGTCCGGGTCATCGGGGTCGACACGACCGGGGCCGAGCACGCCCAGCGGCTGATGGCCGAGCACCGGGCGCTGCTGGAGCAGATCGCCCGGCAGGCGCCGCTGGCCGACGTCCTGGACGGCATGGCCCGCTCCATCGAGCGCCTCGCCCCGCGGGAGGTGCTCGTCTCCGTGCTGCTGGCCGACGCCGACGGGCGGCACCTGCGCCACGGCGCCGCACCGAGCCTGCCCGGCTTCTACAACGAGGCGATCGACGGGATCGCCACCGGTGACGGGGTCGGCTCCTGCGGCACCGCCGCCCACCGGCGCGAGCCCGTGATCGTCACCGACATCGCCGCCGACCCCCTCTGGGCCGACTTCCGCGACCTCGCCGGGCGGGCCGGGCTGGCCGCCTGCTGGTCCACGCCGATCCTCGGCCGCGACGGCGGCCTGCTGGGCACCTTCGCGATGTACCACCGCGAGCCGCGGGTGCCGCAGCCGGCCGACTTCGCACTGGCCCGGGTCTTCGCCGGTACGGCCGCCCTCGCCATCGAACGCGCCGAGGCCGATCGGCGCGCGGCCGCGGCCGCCGAGCTCGCGGCCAGGGTGCGCGACGCGGCCGCGGCGCAGGCCGGGCGGCCGCACCCCGAACGCTGCCAGCTCGGCGGGGCCGAGGGCTGCGCCGAGCCGGCCGACGTCAAGATCGCCGACTCGTGGGGCGACTCGGCCTGGGGCTGCCCCGCCCACGTCGAGGAGGCCATCCTCCACGTGCGGTCGGTGTTCATCGCCAGCGAGGACCTCGGCGGCCTGGCCGCCTACGTCAATCGCTGACGACCCGGAATAGGCGGGCGGCCGCGGTGGTTGTGCCGGCTGTCGGTGTGCTTGTGTCCCCGGGCCGCAACTAGAAATGCCGGCGCGGACTACCGTTCGGCTGGAGCCGCGTCGCGCCACTCGCCGCGAGGCGACCACACACCGTCCACGTGGACCCGGCGCCTTCCCAGGCGCCGGGTTTCGTGTGTGCGCAGATCAGCGCGAGGCGGTCGCGATCAGGGTCGCGCGGGCCAGGATGTGGCCGCTCATCAGGAAGCCGAGCATCGCCGGGGTCGCGTCCGCGGGCACCCCGATGTCGTCGGTGTCCAGGGCGTGCACGGTGATGTAGTAGCGGTGCTCGCCGTGGCCCTCCGGCGGGGCGGCGCCGACGTACTGGGGGAGCCGGGCATCGTTGGGCAGCTGCAGCGCCGGGGCCGGGATGTCGGCGCCCGCGGGCAGGTCGGTGGTGGTGGCCGGGAGGTTCGCGACGGCCCAGTGCCAGAAGCCGGAGCCGGTCGGGGCGTCCGGGTCGTACACGGTCACGGCGTAGCCCTTGGTCGCCGAGGGGGCCCCGCTCCAGCTCAGGTGCGGGGACACGTTGTCGCCGGAGAGCGTGCCGCCCGGGGCGACGGTGTCGCTCGTCAGCGTGAACGCAGGGACCTGGGGCAGGCGGGCGAAGGGATTATTTGCGGTCGTCATAGTCGATCACAGTACCGATAATCGATTATTTGCGGTAGTGTGATGACCGTGACACAGCCCTCCGAGCGCATGTACACGTCGCTGCGCACGGCCGTTCTGCACGGCGAGTTCCCGCCGCAGGCCGCGCTGAAGCCGCAGGAGCTGGCCAATCGGCACGGCGTCAGCCTCGCGGTGGCCCGGGAGGCGCTGCTGCGCCTGGTCGGGGAGGGGCTGGCCGAGCGGCTGCCCAACCGGGGGTTCGCGGTGCCGGCCACGGGCGCCGGCCGCTGGCAGCAGATCGCCGAGGCCCGGGCCACCATCGAGCCCGCCATGCTGCGGATGGCCATCGAGCGCGGCGACCTGGAGTGGGAGAGCCGCGTCCGGGCCGCCCACCACCGCCTGGCCGGCACCCCGCCCTACGAACGCGAAGGCGACGCCCACTACGGCGACGAATGGGCCGACGCCCACCGCCGCTTCCACCGGGCCCTCCTCGAAGGCTGCGGCAACGACGTCCTGCTGGCCACGTTCGACCGGCTGTGGCTGGACAGCGAGCTCGCCCGGCGCTGGTCCGCCCTGCGCACCCCGGGCCGCGACTACCTCGCCGAACACCGCGACATCGAGGCCGCCGCCCTGGCCCGCGACGCCGACGGCGCCACCGAGCTCCTCCGCCGCCACGTCGGCCGCACCGCCGAGGCCCTGACATGAGGGTCCGCCCGGCCACCCCCGAGGACGCCGCCGCCATCGCCACCGTCCACGTCCGCACCTGGCAAGCCACATACCAGAAGCAGATTCCGCGGGGGTACCTCCAGCAGCTCGACATCGCCACCAGGCGCGACGAGTGGCAGGAACGGCTCCGCTCCGGCCCGCCGGACACCGTGCAGGTCCTCGAGGACGAGGCCGCCGGCGTGGTCGGCTTCGTCACCGCGGCCGCGGGCGAGGTCCAGGCCATCTACATCCTCCCGGCCCACCAGGGCACCGGCGGCGGCCGCCGGCTGATGGCCGCCGCGCTGGACCGCCTCCGCGCGGCCGGCGACACCGAGGCCACCCTCTGGGTCCTGGCCACGAACGACCGCGCCCGCCGCTTCTACGAGGCCGCCGGCTGGCACCCCGACGGCACGACGAGCATCGAGGAGTACGGCGGTGTCCCGGTCGAGGAGCTGCGCTACCGCCGCCCCCTGCGAAGCGGCCCGGCTGGATAGGATTCCGGGGTGATCGAGCGCTTCGTCGATGTCCCGGATGGGTACCTCTACACCCGCACGACGGGCACGGGACCGGACGTGGTGCTGCTGCACGCCGGCGCGGCCGACTCGCGCATGTGGGACTCCACGGTGGCCTGGCTGGCGGCGATCGCCCGGGTCACGACGTTCGACTTCCGCGACATGGGCCTGTCGTCCCGCGCCACCGCGCCCTACCGCGAGGTCGACGACATCGCCGCCGTCCTCGACGCCGCCGGCGCCGAGCGCCCCGTGCTGGTGGGCGTCTCCGACGGGGCCCGCCGCGCGGTCGCGTTCGCCCGGGCGTTCCCGGACCGGGTGGCGCACGTGATCGCGGCCGCCGCCGTGTTCGGCGAGTTCCCCGACCCGACACCGGAGGAGACCGCGGCCCGGGCCGACCTGCACGCCCACTTCAACCGCATCGTGCCGCTGCTGGCCGCCGAGGGCATCGCCGCCTACGCCGCCGCCGACATCGCCACCTGGGGCGCCGCCCTGCCCCCGCCCGACCGGCGCAAGATGGAGGCGCTGCAGATCGCGAACGCCCACTGGATCGAGCTGCCGGAGTCGCTGGGCACCGACCTGGACCCGCCCGTGCAGACCGCCTTCGCCGAGCTCACCACCCCGGTCGACGTGGTCGTCGGCGGCCACGACTTCGCCAGCACCCGCCTGTGGGCCGCCCGCCTGGCCGAGCAGGCACCGAAGGCCAACCTCATCGAAGTCCCCGCCGCCGACCACTTCCCGATGCTCTCCGCCCCCGCCGACTTCGAACGCATCCTCCGCGCCGCCCTGACCGCCCGATAACGCTACCGGCGCACGTCGCGGCCGGCCTGGATCACCGTGCCGCCGCGATCGGCCCGGGCCCGCTGGGTAACCGTCGAGCCGGCGGCGGGCGCGGGCAGCTGGGCGGCCACCTCAGCCACGAGCGCCTGGAACGCGGCGGCCAGCTCCGGATCGGTGCGCAGCCGCGCCTTCAGGGCACCGCGCAGTTCAGCGACGGCCTCCCCGGCCGCGTAGTCGTCGGCGGCCCGATCGATCGCCGTGCGGGCCTCGTCGAGCTCGGCCAGGGCCTGGCCCTCCCGCCCGGTGTCGCCGGTGCCGAACAACCGCCCCAACCGCCCCCGGACCGCGGGCCACACATCGGCGGCCATCGCCGCCACGATGGTCGCGGCACCGTTCTGCGCCAGCGCGACAATATCGAACGACATCGCGACATCCTCCGAATCGGTTGGCATTTCCCACAACTTGGCCGAGGCATTCCGGGTTTGCCGAATCGCCGGTGACGACTGGACCGATCATTGACGTCACCAGTTGTACTCCTGCGGCACAATAGCCGCCATGTCCACCCCGCCCGACGGTGTCACCCCGTACCGGCAGACCGGCACCGCCGACCGCGGCGGCCGCATCCGGCAGGCCGGCCGCGACTACATCGACAAACAATTCATCCTTTCCGGTGAATCGATTGTCGACGGTCCGGGATACGACATCACGGCCCCGCTCGACCTGCTCGACCACGCCATTCGCGGCCGCGACGAAAGCATTGACCAGCTCCACGCCGCGGCAACGGCCGCGAACGGCCAGGTGCACGTCGTCGCCGGCATGGGCGGCGGTGGCAAGACCACGGTCGCGCTGGAGATCGCCCGCCGCGCCGGCCCGGCGATGCCGGTCTGGTGGGTCTCGGCCGCCACCCCGGACACGCTCAGCAACGGCCTACGCCAGGTCGCGCTGGCACTCGGCGCGGTGCCCACCCGTGTGTCGATCGCATGGGAAGCGGCCGACACCGCGGTCGACCTGTTCGCCACCACACTGCTCGCCGCGCCCGGTCCGTTCCTGCTCATCGTCGACAACGCCGACGACCCGGCCCTCCTCGGCCGCCACGGCAGCCAGCCCGGCACCGGCACCGGCTGGCTACGCTCCGGCAGCCGCGGCACCGTCCTGATCACCACCCGCGACACCAGGCCGACCACCTGGGGCGCCTGGACCGTGCACCCGCTCCGCCCGCTGCCCGACGACGACGGCGCCCGTGTCCTGGCCGACCTCGCCCCACCGGCCGCCGGCACCGAGTCCGACGCGCGGCGCCTGGCCCACCGTCTGGGCGGCCTGCCGCTCGCGCTGTACCTGGCCGGCACGTACCTGCGCAGCACCGCCAACGCCGCCCCGTGGCCGGGCATCATCCGCCGGTACGAGGACTACCTGACCGCCCTGGACACCCACCCCGGCGCGGCCCTCGACCGCAAACCTCTCGGCAGCCTCCCCGCGGCCCGCGAGCCCCGCCAGATCATGACCGCGACCTGGGAGCTCTCCCTCAGCCTCCTGACCGAGCAGGGCATGCCCCTGGCCCGCCCACTCCTGCGACTACTCGCCTGCTACGCCGACGCGCCCCTGCCCTACTTCGCCCTCCTGGACCCCGCGATCCTCGGCGCCTCGCCGTTGTTTCCCGGCTGCAACCAGCACCACCTCGCGGAAGCAATCCACGGCCTGGCCGGCTTCGGTCTGATCGACCTGCACGAGCCGGACGACCCCCAGCACGCCCACCCGGTCGACTGGTCCGTCACCCTGCACCCGCTCGTCCGCGACACCAACCGCGCCCACCCCGACGTTGCCGCAAATCCAGAGGGATTCCCGACCCTCGCGGTACGTCTGGTGTACGCGCTTGCCGGCGCCGAACAGACCGGCCCGCCGGAAGACCCGGCCGCCTGGCCGTGGTGGCAGGCCCTCACCCCGCACGCCACCTACCTGCTGGAGCAGCACGCCACCCACCCCGACGTACAGATCACCACCAGCGCCTGCCGAGCCGCCCACCTGACCGGCCGCGCCCTGCTCGCTCAAGGCAACTACCCACGAGCCGCCACCACGCTCCAGGCCGTTCTCGACATCTGCCGGCGGATCCTCGACGAGGACCACCCCGACACCCTGGCGAGCCGCCACAACCTGGCCCGGGTGTGGCACGACCAGGGCGACCACCAGCGGGCCGCGGCTGAATACC
The DNA here is from genome assembly GCF_044454505.1 of Dactylosporangium sp. NPDC051541. Classification (NCBI taxonomy): domain Bacteria; kingdom Bacillati; phylum Actinomycetota; class Actinomycetes; order Micromonosporales; family Micromonosporaceae; genus Dactylosporangium; species Dactylosporangium sp. NPDC051541. Next base: position 885,402 of record NZ_JBITDU010000002.1, on the reverse strand, counting down.
AGGCTGTGCTGGATGCCTCGCGGCGAATCCACGGCGAGGAGCACCCTGACACCCTGGGGAGCCGCCACAACCTGGCCCGGGTGTGGCACGACCAGGGCGACCACCAGCGGGCCGCGGCTGAATATCAGGCTGTGCTGGATGCCTCGCGGGTGATCCTCGCCGAGGACCACCCCGACACCCTGGCGAGCCGGCACAACCTGGCCCGGGCGTGGCACGCCCAGGGCGACCACCGGCGCGCCGCCGCCGAATACCAGGCAGTGCTGGGCATCCAGCGGCGGGTCCTCGGCGAGGACGACCCCGACACCTTGATCACCCGCCACAATCTGGCCTGGTTGTGGTGCGTCCAGGGCGACCACCGGCGCGCCGCCGCCGAATTGCAGGCAGTGCTGGGCATCCAGCGGCGGATCCTTGGCGAGGATCACCCCCACACCTTGACCACTCGCAACAGCCTGGCCCGGGTGTGGCACGACCAGGGGGACCACCGCCGCGCCGCCGCCGAATACCAGGCCGTGCTGGACCTCCGGCGGCGGGTCCTCGGCGAGGACCACCCCAGCACCCTGGCCACCCGCCGCAGCCTTGATCGCATCCGCGAATCAGGATCAGCCGGCTGAGCGGCGGCCTTCGCCTCGAGGCCTCGCGGGTGGCCTGGAGCTGGTCGGCCATGCGGTGCCGGCGGCCCGGAGGGTGGTTGTGGCCACCGCGGTCGGCTTGGAGGTCGAAGGGTCGCCAGGACGCGCATCAGCATGACGCCGGTCGTGCTCGTGTTCCCGTGTTTCGGCGGCGGCACCACGACGATCATCCTCGGTGACCCGCCGCCCGAAGAGGCGCCGGCCGCCTGCGACGATGGCGGGCGGGTTCTCGACGGCTCGGTGGCCGGGTACGACCGATTGGGGAAAGTCATGAGCGCTGGAATTGGATACTGGATTGCCCTCGACTCGGCGGCGTCGACCGAGCGGATCGCGCGGCTCGGCTATGACTACGTCTGCCTCGATATGCAGCACGGGCTCATCGGGTACGACGGGATGGTGCGGGGGCTGACCGCGATCGACGCGGGCGGCGGGTCGAAGGGGTACGTCCGGGTCGGCGCGAACACGGCCCTGGAGATCGGGCGGGCGCTCGATGCCGGTGCGGTGGGCGTGATCGTGCCGCTCGTGGACACCGTGGACGACGCGGTGCGGGCGGTCGCCTCCGCGCAGTACCCCCCACAAGGGTTTCGCTCCTATGGACCGACGCGGGCGCAGCTGCGGATCGGCCCGAAACCGGCGGAGGCGGACGCGGCCGTGGCGTGCTTCGCGATGATCGAGACGGCCGATGGGCTGGCGAACGTCGAGGCGATCTGCGCGGTGCCGGGGCTGGCCGGTGTCTATGTGGGGCCGGCCGACCTGTGCCTGGCCATCGGCGGCGCCTACCCGGGCGACCCGGCGGTCGCGGACGCCTTCGAGGCCGCGCTGACCCGGGTCCGCACGGCGGCGGCCGCCGCCGGGGTCGCCGTGGGCATCCATACCTTTACGGGTACCGATGCCGCCCGCCGCATTGCCGAGGGGTTCACGTTCGCCTCCGTGGCCGCCGACCTCAGCCACCTGGAGCGGGCGGCCGCCGACGAACTGCGGGCGGCCCGGCGCATCGACGGGTCTGACGGCTGACGTCTGAGCGGTTAGGCTCGGGCGATGCGTTGGAAGCCGGCGCTCGGCGCGCTCGCGGTGGTGGTGCTCGCGGCCGCGGGATACTTCGTCCTGCGTCCCGGGCCGCAGCCCGCCCCGGCGGCGGCCGACTCGCCGGTGGTTTCGGCGCCGGCCGCGGCCTCCGCCGGCGATCCGGGCGGTTCGGCGGGCATGGGGGTGGCGTCGCCTTCCGCGTCCCCGTCGGCCGGGTGCGGGTCGAAGGCGAACGTGCCGGGCGGGCGGGACCCGGCCGGCGGGTGCTTCCCGGGGCCGGACAACACCGGCGTGCCCGCCGGGGTGAAGCTGGCCAAGTACCCGGGGCCGTGCTCGATCACGAAGGCCGGCACCGTCATCAGCGCCAAGCTCGTGCAGTGCGACCTGGAGATCAAGGCCGCGAACGTCACGATCGAGAAGAGCCAGATCGACGGTACCGTCAACGGCGCCAACGTCGCCTTCACGATCACCGACTCGGTCGTCAACGCCTCGCCGAACGGCATCCGGCAGACCACCGGCGTCGGCGAGTCCGGCTTCACCCTCCGCCGCGTCGAGGTCCTCGGCGGCAACCGCGGCGTGTACTGCGCCACCAGCTGCACCATCGCCGACTCCTGGATCCACGGCCAGAAGATCAAGGACGACTGGCACGCGTCGGCGGTGCGGATGGGGGAGCGCACCACCGTCACGCACAGCTCGATCGTGTGCGACGCGCCGATCCAGCCCGACCCGGAGGGCTCCTGCTCGGGCTCGCTGACCGGCTACGGCGACTTCGGCCCGATCCGCGACAACACGATCCGCGGCAACCTGTTCATGGCCACCCCCACCGCGGCCTACTGCGCGTATGGCGGCTCGACCAAGGGCAAGCCGTACTCCGGCCAGACGGCCCGGATCGTCTTCGAGAACAACGTGTTTCAGAAGGGCAGCGGCAACGGCGTGAGCTGCGCCATCTACGGCCCCGTCGGAGACTGGGACCCGGGTGCGCCCGGAGCGGTCTGGACCAACAACCGCTTTGACAACGGTACCGTCATCGCCAACAAAGCGTCTTAGTCGCGCGAGGTAACCGCTACGGGTATACGAGCCACATCGAGCTGACGGCCGCCTGCTTGCCCGCCGAGTTGATCGCGGTGACGGTGACCTGGAGGGTGTTGCCGAGGTCGTCGTCCGTCGGCGTGTAGGTGGTCCCGTCGCCGGGCAGCGGCACACAGTTGCCGGCACCGTCGCCGTCGCAGCGGGACCACTGGTATGCGAACCGCATCGGCTGTTGGCCGGACCAGGTGCCGGGCTCGGCGGTCACCTCGACGCCGACGTGCGGCGCCGCGTCCAGGAACGGTTCGGTCAGGTTGACCGGGGGGCGGTCGGTCACACCCCATCCGGTGAGCGCGATGGTCACCGAGTGGCCGATCGGTCCGTCGGTGTAGTCCAGGCGCAGTGTCCCCGGGTTGGGTCCGGAGGCCGGGCGCAGCGTCAGCCGCAGGTCACAGTCCTGGCCCGGCCGCACGATCGTCGCACCGCAGCTGTGGGCGAAGGTATATCCGCCGCTCAGCGTCAGCGAGGTCACCTGCACCGGCGAAGGGCCCGAGTTGGTGAGGAGCAGGGGCAGGGTGACCGGGTCGCCGGGCTTGTGGGCGCCGAAGTCGAGCGCGTCGCCCGGCGACACGAGGATGGAGTCCGGGGTCTGCACCGCGCCCGCGTCGCAGCTCGTCGCGCCCGGGCGGAGCGAGGGAGCACCGCGCTGGTCGGTGCCCTCGCAAAGGCCGCTGCCGGCCGGCACGACCCCACGCGCGGGGCTGTCGTACGGCAGCTGGATCGTCGGCACGGTGGTGCCGTCGTCGGCCAGGCTCGGCATGGACAGCGTGGGGACCACCCGCACCGAGTCCGACGGGGGCAGGCAGTCGCGGTCGACCACGTCGTGGTCGGCGCTGCCCGTCACGGTTGTCCAGGGAACGCAGCCACCGGTGATCACCGAGGCGGCCACGTCGATCGGGACGAAATGGGTGGCGTTCTGGAGCTGGTTCTCGGCACCGCCGGCGACACCGGACGGGTTGCCGGTGATCGTCACGTGGTGCAGGATCAACGATTCGGCGTAGGCCGCGACCCCGCCCCCACCGATGTTGCCGGCGATGGTGGAGTTGGTGATCTCTGCCGTGCCATAGTCGGTGGCGACGAACAAGCCGGCGGCACCCAGGTTGGCCGTGTTGCGGTTGACCGTCGTTGCGGTCATGGACAGCCAGGATCCGCGAAACGCGATGGCGCCGCCGGTTCCGGGCGCACCGGGCCTACCCGCCTGGTTGAACGCGAACTGGCTGTCGGCGATCATCAGGTTCGTGCCCACGGAACTGTAGATGCCGCCGCCGTCCTCGGCGGCGTTGCCGATGACGCGGACCCGCTGGATGGTCAGGTCGCCCTCGTTGACGATGCCCCCGCCGGACAGTTCGGCGACGCCGCCGGACACGGTCAGATCGGCCAGCCGCGCCGCCGCGCCGGGCTCCACGAGCAGGACCCGGCCCTGGTAGCGGCCGTCCAGGGTGGTGCTCGAAGCACCGGCGCCGACAATGGTCACCTTCAGGGGGTAGGGCACGGCGGCGGTGGTCGGGAAGTCGCCGGCGCCCAGGTGGATCGTGCCGCCGGTCGCGACGGCGGCGAGCGCGCGGTCGAGCGAGGCGCACGGTGCCGCCTCGGTGCAGGAGTTGCCGTCGGCGCCGCTCACCTGGAGATACACGTCGGACAGGCGCGAGGATGCCGCGGCCGGCGCCGGGCCCGCGACCGCCGCCGTGATCGTGAGGGCCGCCGCCGCGAACCGAGTCCACCTGATCATGTCCGCCCCCGCCCTCATCGTTTGACAATGATTAGGGCTCAATAGGCAGCGGCTCGGGGGAGTGTCGTGAACGCGGCGTTGCGGCCGGCGGTCCGGCGTGCGCTGCCGAGCTCAGTTGCTGTAGACGCGCGCCGGGTCGATGAGGACGGCGGTGCGGCGCTGTTCGAGCATCACGCGGTCGTACTCGTCCCAGTCGTCGTGCGTCCCGCCGGCGCCCGTGAACACCTCGCGTAGCAGGAGCCGCAGCCGCTCGGCGTCGACGCCGGCGGCCGGGTCGTCCGGGCCGATCAGCGTCGTCGCGCCCTCGACCGCCGCCCACTCCCAGCCCGACCGGGCCGTCACCGTAAGCCGCGGGCGGGCGCGGAGGTTGGCCAGCTTCACCTTGCCGTAGGTGACGAACCCGACGGCCGGCGCGCCGGTCAGCGGGTGCGCCAGCACGCCCGCGTTGACGAGGGAGGTCTGGATCGTGCCGTCCGCGCGCAGCGTCGACACCACCACCAGGCCCCGTTCCTTCGAAGCAAGGGCGGCAAAAGCGTCGAGCGTCGTGGTACTCACACAGGCAGCATAGTCGCGGCGGCTGGACGGGAGCCCGTGCGAGCTTGTACCTTGCAGGTGACCGAGGCCCGGCCTGAGGAGGTGAGACCCATGAACGATGTTTCGCTGTGGGCGCTCCCCCTGCCGTCACGGTCGGGCGGCTGACGTAGGTCGCCGGGAGCGCCTCATCACCAGGCACTCCCGAAAGGCACCACCATTCATGTATGACGTGATCATCGCCGGCTGCGGTCCCGTCGGCGCGCTGCTCGCCGCCGAGCTGCGCCGCCACGACGTGCGGGTCCTCGTCCTGGAGCGGGAAACCGAGCCCACCTCCCAGGTCCGCATCGTCGGCCTGCACATCCGCAGCCTCGAACTGCTGGCCATGCGCGGACTCCTCGACCGGATGCGCGAACACGGCCGCCCCCGCCCGGCCGGCGCCTACTTCGCCGCCATCGACCAACCCGCCCCCGCCGGCATCGACTCCGCCCACGCCTACCTGCTGGGCATCCCGCAGCCGGTCGTCGTGCGGGTCCTCGAGGAGCACGCGACCGCACTGGGCGCCACCGTGCGGCGCGGCTGCGCGGTGACCGCCCTCGCCCAGGACGACGACGGCGTGACCGTCGCACTGGCCGGCGGCGAGGAGCTGCGGGCCCGGTACCTCGTCGGCTGCGACGGCGCCCACAGCACGGTCCGCAAGCTGCTCGGCGTCGCCTTCCCCGGCGAACCGTCGCGCAACGACACGCTGATGGGCGAGCTGGCCGTCGACATGCCGGCCGAAGCGGTCGCCGCGGCGGTCGCGGCGGCCGGCGACAAGCGGCTCGACATCCGCCCCTCCGGCGGCGTCGCGCGGGTCGTGGTCCCCGCCGCCGGTGTCAGCTCCGAACCGCCGACCCTCGACGACTTCCGCCGCGAACTGATCGCCGTCGCCGGCACCGACTTCGGCGTGCACTCGCCGCGCTGGCTGTCCCGCTTCGGGGACGCCACCCGGCTGGCCGCGCAGTACCGGACGGGCCGGGTCCTGCTGGCCGGCGACGCCGCCCACGTCCACCCGCCGACCGGCGGCCAGGGCCTCAACCTAGGCCTGCAGGACGCATTCAACCTGGGCTGGAAACTGGCCGCCGAGGTCCGCGGCCGGGCCCCGGCGGGCTTGCTGGACACGTACCACACCGAACGCCACCCGGTCGCCGCCGACGTCCTGGACAACACCCGCGCCCAGGTGGCCCTGCACGCGACCGACCCGGGCGCCAAGGCCCTCCGCCGCCTCCTGACCGAACTGCTGCACTTCGACGACGTCAACCGCTACCTGCTGGAGAAGACCACCGCGATCGGCATCCGCTACGACTTCGGCCCGGGCCCTGACCTCCTCGGCCGCCGCCTGCCCGACCTGGACCTGAAACCGGGCCGCCTCTACGACCAGCTCCACCGGGGCCGCGCCCTGCTCCTGGACCGCACCGAACGCCTGACCACCGGCGCCTGGTCCGACCGCGTCGACCACCTGGCCGACCCCACCGCCGCGATCGACGCCCCCGCCCTCCTGCTCCGCCCCGACGGCCACGTCGCCTGGATCGGCGACTCCCAGCCGGACCTGGACGTTCACCTGGCCCGCTGGTTCGGCTGATCCTCGCGTTGACCACCCGCCGGCCTGGCTCTTCGGGGCCGGGCCGGCGGCTCCCGGCTCCGGTCCCCGGCGAGGGCGGCGACCTCCGATCCGCGACGAGATCAGGCGGCGGGTCGAGCCGCTCGTCGCCGAGCTGGCGGGCGGGCGCTGCGGCGGGTCAGCGGTGGACGGCGGCCACGGTGGCGGTGACGGCCCGGCCGGCGGCCAGGGTGCGTCGCACGCCGGCGGCGCCGTTCTCGCAGTAGTGGACGGTGTGGTCGCTGCGCTGCAGGTTGTCGGAGATGCGGGGGAGCCGGCGAACAGGGCCAGGGGGATGCTGATCGCGGCCGGCGCGAATGAAGTCCTTGACTATGACGCTGCGTCAGCCCCGCATGCTGACGGCCATGACCATTCCCATCCAGGTGCACGGCCTGGAGAAGTCGTACAAGCAGCTGCGCGTCCTGCGCGGCGTGGACCTCGAGGTGGCGCCGGGCCGCATCTTCGCCCTGCTCGGCTCCAACGGGGCCGGCAAGACCACCCTGGTGAAGATCCTGGCCACGCTGGTCAAGGCCGACGCCGGCACGGCCCACGTCAATGGCTTCGACGTCGCCACCCAGGGCGCCGGCGTGCGCGCGTCCATCAGCCTCACCGGCCAGTTCACCGCCGTCGACGACATCCTCACCGGCCGCGAGAACCTGGTCCTGGTCGCCCGGCTGCGCCACCTGAAGGGCCCCGGGGCGATCGCCGACGAGCTCCTGGCCCGGTTCGCGCTGACCGAGGCCGGCGCCCGGCGGGCCGCGACCTACTCCGGTGGCATGCGCCGGCGGCTCGACATCGCGATGAGCCTCATCGGCACCCCGCCGGTCATCTTCCTCGACGAGCCAACGGCCGGCCTCGACCCGCAGGCTCGCATCGAGGTGTGGCAGGCGGTCAAGGAGCTCGCCGCGGCCGGCACCACGGTGCTGCTCACCACCCAGTATCTGCAGGAGGCGGAGCAGCTGGCCGACCGGACCGCGATCCTCCACGCGGGCCGGATCGCGGTCGACGGTACCGTCGCCGAACTCCAACAGCCGACCCTCGAAGCACTCTTCCTCACGGTCGTCGGTGACGCCGCATGAGCGCCCACTTCCTGCGCGACACCGCCGTGCTGACGGGCCGTACCCTCCGGCACGTCACCCGCAGCCTCGACACCGTCATCACCACCCTGATCACGCCGATCGCCATGATGCTGCTGTTCGTCTACGTCTTCGGCGGCGCGATCGACACGGGTTCGGTCGCGTACGTCAACTACCTGCTCCCCGGCATCCTGCTGATCACGGTCGCCTCGGGCATCGCCTACACGGCGCTGCGGCTGTTCACCGACATGCGGGACGGCATCTTCGAACGGTTCCACTCGATGCCGATCGCCCGCGCCAGTGTGCTGTGGTCGCACGTGCTGACCTCGCTGGTGGCCAACGCGATCTCCCTCGTGGCCATCATCGGTGTCGCGCTCGTCATGGGCTTCCGCTCGAGCGCCGGGCCGCTGGACTGGCTGGCCGTCGCCGGCCTCCTGCTCCTGTTCACCCTGGCGCTGACCTGGATCGCGGTCATCCCCGGCCTCACCGCGAAGTCCCCGGACGGCGCGGGCGCGTTCTCCTATCCGCTGATCTTCCTGCCGTTCATCAGCTCGGCGTTCGTGCCCACCGCCACCATGCCCGGCCCGGTGCGCGCCTTCGCCGAGCATCAGCCCGTGACATCGATCGTCAACACGATCCGGGCCCTGCTCGCCGGCCAACCGGTCGGCACCGGTGTCTGGACCGCAGTCGCCTGGTGCCTCGGCATCCTCGTCATCGCCTACCTCTTCGCGGGTACCGCCTATCGTCGTAGGATCGCCTGAGGATGCTGACGATCAGCCAACTCGCGGCGTATGCCGGCGTCACGGTGCGCACGGTGCGGCACTACCACCAGATCGGGCTGCTGCCCGAGCCGCCGCGGGACGACTCCGGCTACCGGCGCTATGGCGCGAAGGCGGTCGTGGCCCTCATCCAGATCCGCACCCTGGCCGACGCGGGCGTGCCGCTGGGGCGGATCGGCGCGATGCTCGAAGCCGACCCGTCCGCGTTCGCCGAGGCGGTCGAGCGGATCGACGGGCAGCTGCGCGACGAGATCGAGCGCCTCGAGGCCAGCCGCAAGCAGATCGCCCAGCTCACCTCCGGCGACCGCCTCACGCTGCCGCCGGAGGTGGTCCGCTATCTGGACCGGCTGCGGCGGCTCGGCGTGGCCGAGAAGGTCGTCGAGGGCGAGCGCGACGGCTGGATCCTGGTCGCCGCGCGCTGACCGGACCGCATCCACGAGATCATGCCGGCCAAGCACGCACAGCTCGACGATCCGCGCGTCGTGCGGCTGTACCAACTCGGCTCGACGCTTCTGGAGAGCGACGCCGGCCCGGGCGACCCGCGGCTGGAGGAGCTCGCGGACATCCTGGCCGCCGTGACCGCGGAGGCCTACGCCGCCGCCGGGTCCGGCCCGGCCGACGAGGACGTGCCGTATGGCCTGCTGGACGCGCTCGCCGTCGAGTCCGACCCGCGGGTGCGGCGGCTGCTCGACCTGGTCCGCGAGCGCGGCTGGTCGAGCTGGACGCGTACCCGCCCGGAACCGCTCCAGCGCTAACGCCGGTGCGAGATGCTCTGCTCCCGCACGAGGGAGTCGACGGCCTCCTGGGTCGAGCGCAGCCGCTCCATCGTCGCGTTGATCTGCTGGATGCTCTTCACCGCCTCACCGGTCTGCGTCCGGATCTGCTTGATCTGCACCCCGATCTGCTCGGTCGCCTGCCCGGTCTCGGTCGACAGCTCCTTGACCTCCCCGGCGACCACCGCGAACCCCTTGCCGGCGCTCCCGGCCCGGGCCGCCTCGATCGTCGCGTTGAGGGCGAGGAGGTTCGTCTGCGCGGCGATGCTCGTGATGAGGTTGCCGACGTTGCCGATCTCGATGCTGCTGGCGTCGAGCTTGCCGATCGTCGCCGCGGCCTCGTCGGCCCGCGCCGCCGCCGCCGTCACCGCCTGCCCGAGCTCCTGGCTGACCTGCCCGAGCTTCGCCGCCGACCCGGACAGCTGGGCCAGCTGGTGCTCGGCCGTGGCCATCAGCGTCTTCTCGTTGTCGATGTCGAACAGGGCCCCGGCGACCCGCAGCGGTGTCCCTTTGGCGTCGCGCTTGGTCGCCCCGGTGGCCCGGAACCAGCGGTAGCTGCCGTCCTTGAGCGCCAGGCGGTACTCGATGTTGTAGGGGATGCGCCCGGTGCGGTCGTTGAGGTGGTTCATGAACGCGGTCACGACCCGGTCCACGTCCTCCGGGTGCAGCCGCGACGCCCAGCTGGACAGGATGTTGGGGAAGTCCCGCTCGTCGTTGAAGCCGAGCATCCGCCGGAAGTCCTGCGACCAGTTGAACGTGTTGTTGGGGTTGACCGGGTCGTCGGCCACGACGTCCATGTCCCACAGCCCGATCCCAGCCGCGTCGGTCATCAGTTCGAACCGCTCCAGCGCCGCCGACCCGTGCTCCCGCAGCGCCTCAACTTCAGCACGGAGCGCATCCCGCTCAGCCGTCACCGCCGCCAGCTGCCCAGTGTCCCGCGAAGCGCTCCGAGTCTCACCCGTGTCCTTGGAAGCCCGTCCCCACGCCATGGTTCACTCCATCGCCGCTCGCCACCAGCCAGATGCTTCCGACCAATCGGCGGCTGCGCGGCGAAGCTGACCTTTCCTGCTTTTCAACGTCGTGAATAGGTCGCCGGTCGCGGGGTACCACTTCGGGGCAAGGAGAAGGACAAGCTAGGGAAGGAAACCCCGTGACTTCCAACTCCCCGAACCTCGCGGCGCTGCAGGGTCAGGACGTGTATGACCCGCAGGGTGACAAGGTCGGCACCGTCGGTCAGATCTTCGCGGATCAGGCCGGCCAGCCCGCCTGGGCCAGCGTCAACACCGGCCTCCTCGGCATGCACCACACGCTGGTGCCGCTGAACGGGGCCACCACCCGCGACGACGGCCTGCAGATCGCGTTCGACAAGGCGACCGTCAAGGCGGCGCCGAACGTCGACTACTCGGCCGACGAGCCGCTGACCGGTGACCAGGTGCAGGAGCTGTACCAGCACTACCAGCTGCAGTGGGACGCGACGAGCACCGAGGACTACGAGCGCGGCTACAGCGCGGGCGCGGAGCAGACCCGCGACTCGTACGACACCAGCACGTCGCAGGGCGCCTACGAGCGCCCGGCTCCGGAGGGCGGTTTCGACCGCCCGGCTTCGGAGGGCGGCTACGAGCGTCCGGCCTCGCAGGGCGGTTACGAGCGTCCTGACCTGGGCCGGGACGAGGACGGCGTGAACTTCAGCACGGAGCAGACCCGGGTCGACCGGGCCGCGCCGAGCGAGGAAGAGCGCCACCGCCTCATCTGATCCGCGAATCGCGCAGCAGTGCGACATGCCGCTCCGGAACAGACCGGGGCGGCATGTGTACTGTCAGATCGCCGACGCGCTCAGCGACGACACGGCAAACAGGCGCAGCAGCGGCCACGACGGCCCCGTGGCCGACTCGAGCCGCCACCCCCGCCGCTCGGCGGTGTCGAGCACCCCGTCCGCATACGCCGCCAGCCGCACCACCCGCATCTGCCCATACCGGTCGGCGATCGCGTCCCGGACCTCGGCCGCGTGCTGGTCGACGGCGGCCGACAGCCACGCCGGCCCGGCCTCGCCCAGCGCCGCCCGCACCCGTTCGCCCAGCTCAACGAGGCGGGCCCGGGCCTGTGGCGCGAACGCCGGCTCGTGCGAATCCTCCATAGCCAGACAGCCTATGAACGGATCATTACGGAACCGTTGCGGCGTCGGCTTCCCGATGTGTGGGAACCGTGACGGAACGTTGATGCGTAGGAGGCCGCCGATAGGGAATCCTGGATGACCGTGCAGGATCGGACGCTCGATGATCGGTACCACCTCGACGACGTGCTCGGGGTCGGCGGCATGTCGACCGTCTGGCGCGCACACGACCGGGTCCTCGGCCGCGACGTGGCGGTCAAGCTCCTGTCCGGCCGCCTGGCCGCCGACACCGCCTCCCGGCAGCGGATCCGCATCGAGGCCCGGGCCGCGGCCGCCCTCGCGCACCCCAACGTCGCCCAGGTCTACGACTTCGGCGAGGCGGTCGAGCACGGGCAGCGCACCCCCTACGTGGTGATGGAGCTGGTCCCCGGCCCCACCCTGGCCGAGCGGGCCGCGACCCCGCTGGCGCCGCCGGAGGTCTTCCGGATCTGCGCCGAGATCGCCGCCGGCCTGGCCGCCGCCCACGCCGACGGCCTCGTCCACCGCGACGTGAAACCCGCGAACGTGATCCTGGCCCCGACCGGCGCCAAGGTCGTCGACTTCGGCATCGCGGCCGTCACCGGCACCGGCGACTTCGACGACGAACTGCTCGGCACCCCCGACTACCTGGCCCCGGAGCGCCTGACCGGCGACTCCGTCACACCGGCCTCCGATGTGTACTCCCTGGGCGTCCTGCTGTACCGCCTGCTGGCCGGCCACTTACCCTGGCCCGCGACCGGCGCGACCGACCTGCTGGAGGCCCACCTCAACACGCCACCGGCCCCGCTGCCCGAGCTCGCGGACGTCCCGCCGGACATCGCCGCCCTCGTCGCCCGCTGCCTGTCGAAGTCACCGGCCGAGCGCCCTTCCGCCGCCGACGTCGCCACCACCCTCGCCGCCGCCGCCGGCGTCCGCCCCGCCACCCCGCCCGCCGCCACCGCGCTCACCGCCACTCCAGCCATCACCACCCCGGCCCGCCGCCACCGCCGCTACGCCGTCGCCGCGCTCGCCGCCGTGGCCGCGGCGGCCGTGGCCACCCCGGTGGCCTGGTCCCTGATCCCGGACACACCCAGCCAGGAACCGGCCGCCGCCGCCCCCGCCCCGTCCACCTCGGCCAGCGCGTCGACCGCACCGAGCACCCAGGCACTGCCACCGCCGACCGCCGGCCCGATCCGGGCCACGGGGACCGCGACCGGCTCCAGCACGCCGCCGCCACCCGGCTCCCCGGCCCCCACGACTGCCTCCATCGCCGCCCCGCTGTCACCGGCCCCGACCGAGGCCGCTCCACCGCCCCAGACCCGGACCTTCACCTCTCAAGCCGGCACCGTCGAGGCCACCTGCACCGCCGCCGGCCAGGCCCACCTCGGGTCCTACGCGGCGATCGCGCCGTGGCGGGTCGACTGGGTCAACCGCGGCCCCGCCACCGCCGTCACGGCCGCCTTCGCCCACGGCAACCAGACCGTCGACATGACCGTCACGTGCCAGGGCCCGGCGCCCGTCGAGACGACCACCACCCACACGAGGTAGCCGCCGATGGAGACGACTGAGGACGGCCGCTACATCGTCGTCGACGGCCGCCGCTGGCGGGCCACCGACCCGGCCATCCCCGAGGAGGCGGCGGCGATCCTGCGCAAGGCCCTCATGGCGGCCCGCCGCGCGGTCGGGGCGGCACTGCGGGCGGGCGACGACCCGGCCCCCGCCCGGGCCCGGGTGCAGGCGGCGAAGGTGGCCCTCGGCGAGCGCGGCACCCCCTGGTGGGAGCAGACCCTGGAGCAGCGCCGCAACCGCTGGGAGCAAGGTGTGCGGGAACTGGAACCGGGCTGACCGACGATTACGCCCGTCGATCGCGGGTATGCCCATGGAAGACGGAAGGGAGACGGCGATGAAGTTCGTGGTGAAGAAGGCGAGCAACGGCCAGTTCCGGTTCAACATGGTCGCCAGCAACGGCCAGACGGTCGCGACGAGCGAGACGTACACGCGCAAGAAGTCAGCGCTGGACACCATCGCGTCGATCCAGCAGCGCGCGGGCGGCGCGACGATCGACGACCAGACAACCGACTGACCCCAGCACCCCCAGCACCCCTCGACCCGCCCGATGGCCACCACCGCCGGGCGGGTCCCGTGTCCCCGCCCCCGCGCACCGCGCCGGCACGGTACCGATCGTGGGTGCACGGCGAACCGGAGTGCGGGACCATCGCCCCGGTGACCGCCGCGGAGATCTATTGCTGGGGTTGGTCCGGAGACCGATCGAATCCGTTACCCGTCCACCGGCTGCCTGTCGCTCGGCGGACGAAGAGTGTCCGCGAGACGGCGGGTGGGCCGGCGACTGTCCACAGTTCGCGGAAGCCCTGGCGGCGCAGGTAGGCGTGCAGAGCGGGCTGCCGCGGCCAGGCGGCCATCCGCAGCAACGGGCGCCCGTTTCGGTGCGCGTTGGCGGCGGCCCAGGTCAGGAGGCGGGCGCCGATGGCTTGGCCGTGCAGGTCGGGCCGGACCGCGAGGCGGGACACGTGGGTGCCTTCGTCGTCGGTGGTCAGCGTGGCGGTGGCGGCGGCTTCTCCGGTCGTGGTGGTGAGCAGCCACAGTTCGCCGCGTTCGATCGACGTCGGGACCGTGTCGTGCCGGTCGGGCCACGTCAGCCAGTCGGGGAGGCCCTGCCACTGCAGCCAGGTGGCGGTCCGGTCGAGCAGATCGAGGACCGCGGGCACGTCGTCGGGGGCGGCCAGGCGGGGACTCAGCGGGTCCGCGACGACGGGCTGGCTCGGTTGGGCCCGGTCCAGGAACGTCAGCAGGAGCCGGGTCGCGGCCAGCCGGTCGTGCGGGTGCTCGTAGTCGGCCGCGCCCTGCGTGATGGTGTTCGCGGAGCTGTAGCGGTTGGCCTCGTCGGTGAGCTCCGACAGCACAGCGCCGCACGCTATGTACAAATCCAGGGGCAGCGGGCCGTCGTAGGGCTGGATCTGGCTGTCGTGCTCGAGGCCCGGATACGTCAGGGCCGTGAACTCGCGGTCGAGGGCGTCCGCGAGTGCGTGCACGGGCTCGCCGGACGCCGCTCGGACCGCCAGCGCGACGATGGCGTTCACGATTCGGGTGTACTGCTCAGCCAGAGCACCGTCCCGATACAGCCGACGATACTCCGTCAGGAACGCGGCCACGCACCGCAGATACGCGTCGGGTGGGAGGGTTCGCAGGCGGGCGGTCAGCTGGGCCCGGAGGTGGTCGGGTTCGAGCTGCGCCAGGTCGGCGTCGGTTCGGGTGCGCATCCGGAGTCCTTCCTGGCCGTACCCGCCGGAACTGTAGCCAGTTCGCGGAAAGGCCGTCGGGTCGGGGCGTTCGCGGGCAGGCTGGGGGCATGGCGGGCGGGGGCTATGCGTGGTTCACCGAGGACCTGGCGCTCGGGCTGAACTTCTGTCTGACGTATGTGCGCGGCGTCGGTCCTGATGCGGTTCTGGCGCGGGTCGGGGGTGGGAAGCCGGTCGCTGTCGAGTCGGCGGAGCTGGTGGGCCGGGCGCAGGATGTCGTCGCCGATCTGGAGGCCGGGGATGCCGAGCTGGCCCTGGTCGCGGCGACCGCCGTCGGTGACTGGACCGTGCTGTTCGAACCCAACGGCTATCTCGCCACTTATGACAGCGTCGTCCAGGCCCTGTCGGCCCGCGGCGAGCTCGTTTCGTTGTACCACAACGAGAGCACCACGCCGTCGTTCACCTGGGCCCGGGACGGCTCGGTGGTGGAGCGGGCCGAGCTCGACGGGGACTTCCAGGAGCGCACGTTGGCGCGCATGGAGGAGCTGAGCGGGGTCCGGCTCACCGCCGGGTTGTTGCGCGCCGCGGTGTTCCGGTGTGTGGCAGTACCATATCCGGACCCGGCATTTTCAACGCCGTCGCGGAAGACCCTCGCGGCGGCGCGGCGGGCGTTGCGGGCGTTCGCCGCCGACCCGGACCGTTCCGAACTGCTGGACGTGTTGTGGGACGAGCGTGGTGTCCGCGATCCGCGGCTGCGGGCGACCGGCCACCTCGGTGCGATGCTGTTCACCAGCGCCAGCGAGGCGTTCCGGCTGCTCGCCGGGTGCGACGACGCGCAGCTGCGAGCGGTGGTCCGGTGGGGCCGGGAGAGGGTTCGCGCCGCGGCCGCTGGGCCGATCGAGCCGCTGCCGAGCGAGCCGCTGGCCGCCGCCCTGCACGTCGTCGACCTCGTCGCGGAGGTGCTCGGCGGGCGGTACGACCTGATGACCGACGAGCTGCGCCGCGCCCTCGGCGGGCGCGAACCGGGTCAGTAGCGGAAGGCGGCGACGAGGTCGGTCAGCTGGGTGCCGGAGCGGTTCAGGGTCTCCGCCACGCGGCCGGCGTCCCGGGTGTGGGCCTGGGTCTGTGCGGCGGCCTCGGCGACCGAGGTGATGGTGTCCGCGATCGTGCCGGTGCTGGCCGCGGCCGCGCCGGCGGAGCGGCCCATTTCGTTGGTGGTGGCGGACTGCTGCTCGACGGCGCCGGCGATGGTGGTCTGGTAGTCGTTGATGGACGCGATGATCTCGCCGATCTCGTCGATCGCGGTCATCGCCGCGCCGGTGTCGGCCTGGATCGCGGCGACCTGGCGGGCGATGCTGTCGGTGGCCCGGGCGGTCTCCTGGGCCAGGTCCTTGACCTCGCCGGCGACGACCGCGAAGCCCTTGCCGGCGTCGCCGGCCCGGGCCGCCTCGATCGTCGCGTTCAACGCCAGGAGGTTCGTCTGCTCGGCGATCGCGGTGATGGTCTTGATGACGCTGCCGATCTCGGTCGAGGAGTTGCTGAGCTTGAGCACCGTGGAGCGGGCGGCGCCGGCGTTGGTGACCGCCGTCGAGGCGACGCCGGCGGCGCTGGTCGCGGAGCCGGCGATCTCGCGGATCGTCGAGCTCATCTCGTCGCCGGCGGCCGCGACCGCCTGCACGCTGGCGGAGGCCTGCCCGGCTGCCGCGGCCACCGTCTCGGCCCGCTGCGCGGCGGTCTGAGCCGACGCGGTGAGCCGGGCGCTGACCCCGGTGATCTCCTGCGCGGCGGCGGACAGCGTCCCGGCGGTGCTGGCGATGGTGGCGATGGCCTTGCCGGTCGAGGCCAGCATGTCGTTGGTGGCGGCCGCCATGCGCTGGAACTCGACCGCCCCGCCGGCCCGGACCCGGCCGGTGAGGTCGCCCTTCGCGGCCGACTCGATGACCTCGACGGTCCGGTTCAGTGGCTGCGTGATGAGGCGGCTGAGCCCGGCCGCGATGGCGATGCCGCAGACCAGGACCCCGGCGATGAGCAGCAGGAACGTCGTCTGGGCCCGGGACGCGGCCCGGTCGCTGGCGGCGGCCGCGCCGGCCACGTCGGCCTTGGCCAGGGCCACCGCGTCGGCGAACGACTGCTCATACACCTTGCGCAGGTCGCGGTTGGCGCCGTTGGAGGCCGCGACGGCGGCCGCGCGGTCGCTGCCGAACAGCACGAACTCCTGGTCGAGGGCGGTGTTGAACCGGTCGAGGCCACCGGCGATCGCGTCGATGGCGGTGTGCTCGGCGGCGGTGGAGGCGTTGCGGCGGGCCGTGTCCAGCCCGGCCTGTTCGGCGGTGCGGCGGCCCTTGGCCTCGGTGGAGAACTTCGGGTCGCCGCTGAGCAGGAACCCGCGCTCGTCGTTGGCGGCCGACTTGGCCGCCAGGGCCGCGTCGCTCAACCTGGTCAGGTAGGGCACGGCCCGGTCGGAGGTGCGCTGCTGCGTCTCGTGCAGGGAGCGCACCGACAGCTCCGCGTAGGCCGTCACCGCCAGCGCGATGAGCACCAGGATGCCGAACGCGACGGCCAGGTGCAGGCGCACGGACGTCCGCGCCACCACCGACCGGATTCCCGCTTGGTTGGTCACATGCAACGGTTCGACCGCCGTCGCAGCCACTCGAGAGAATCAGGGCCCTTCCACGCGGGCGATGAGCTGTTTGAGGTGGGCGATCTCGGCGGCCAGGGCCGTTTCGCCGGCCGGGGTCAGGGTGATCCAGGTGCGGCCGCGCCGGCCCTCGTAGCCCTTCTCGACCGCGACCAGGCCCGCGGTCTCCAGGACGGTCACGTGCTGGGAGAGGTTGCCGGCGGTGAGCCCGAGCTGGGTGCGCAGGAACGTGAACTCCACGCGGCGGGCCTCGTGGGCGATGGTGAGGATGCCGAGGCGGGCCCGCTGGTGCACCACATCGTCCAGGCCGGTGACGGGGTGCCGGTCCGCGCTCATCCGCGGTGCCGCCACCGGTGCTCCACGAAGAAGCCGGCGCTGCCCAGCAGCAGGACGCCGCCGTTGATGGTGAGCTGCGGGGCGAAGCCGAGGTCGCCGCCCCAGCCCTCGCCCCAGCCGAAGTTGATCGGGGTCAGGGCGACCGCCAGGTAGGCGAGGGCGAACACGAGCAGGGCCGGGCGGCGCTCCAGCCCGGCCAGCACCAGCAGGGCCAGGCCGATGACGCCGACCGGGTCGACCAGGCGGAGCAGGAACTGGGCGGTGGCCGACGGGTCGGCCGGGTACGGCAGCGGCTCGAGGACACCGAGGAGTTCCGTGACGACGGCGGACAGGGCGACCAGAGCGACGCCCGTGTACACGTACGGCCGGATCCGGCTCCCGAGTCCCCGGTCGCGGGCGACGCGCAGGTGGCCGGCCGCGGTCGCGATGTAGGCCAGGGTCAGGCCGGTCCACCAGTAGATGGAGGGCATCTCGTAGAAGGTCCGGCAGACCTGGCCGCCCTGGGCCGGGAGGCAGTCGCTGAGGACGGGGCGGCTGAGGAGGTACACCGGAATCGCACCGAATGTCACGAGTGCCGCCGCGAGCAGGGGCAGCCAGGTGACCCGCTGCGCGACCCGGACCCGGTGGGCCAGGCCGCGCACGTCGGCGAGCAGCCGGTGGGCGTCCGCGGCCGGAACCGCATCGGAAGTCATGCCAACAGGTTTGCATTCCAAACCGATTGGCGCAAGTGTCAACGTCCCGGCGACAGGGTGGCCAGGACGATGTACTGGGCCGCGGCCACGGTGGCCAGGAACGCCGCCGGGTCACGGCCGATGCGTTCGGCGCCCGCGCGCATCGCCCCGGACAGCAGCTCCACCGTCAGGGTCACGTCGGCGACCGCGCGGAACTCACCCCGCGCGATGCCGTCCCGCACCACCGCCTCGACCTCGGCGACGATCGCGTTGAACGGGTTGCCCGGCCCCTTCGGCACCGCGTCGACCAGCGGCCCGGAGCCGGGCCGGAACATCGGCTGCATCGCCGGGTCGGTCGAGACCTCCAGGACCGCCGCCACGATCGCCACCATCCGCTCGCCGGCCGGGTCCGCGGACCGCCCGGCGATCGCGGCCACCCGCTCCAGCATCGGCTCGCTGGCCCGCTCGACCAGCGCCCGCACGAGCGCGTGCTTGTCGCGGCCGTAGTTGTACAGCGTGTTGCGGGCGAGGCCGGCCCGGGCCGCGATGTGGCCCATGGTGATAGCGTCGTAGTCGCGCTCGAGGAGCAGTTGCCGCAGCGCCTCGGCGAGGTCGGCCCAGACCTGCTCGTGATGCTCCTCGATGCTCGCGGCACGGATGCGGGGCATCGCTCAGGCGGCCAGGGCGACGCTCGACAGGTGCGGGTTCTCCTGATAGGCCGAGGTGAGCTGCACCCGGCTGAGCCGCCAGCCGTCGGCCGTGCGGACCGCCTCGTTGTCGTAGAACCCGACGACCAGCCAACGATTGGGCCCACCGGCCGCGACCTCGTCCGGGACCCAGTGCTCGGCCCGCACGTGCGCGTGGATCGTCGCCCGGTCGCCGTCGAGCTCGACGACGTGCCCGGTGACGACATGGTGGGTGGCGACGTAGTGCGCGAACGAGGCCCGCAGCACCTCGACGTACCCGTCCAGCGGCGTCGTCATCGGCGGGATGTCGGCGACCGACCCGAAGTCGAGCGTCAACGGATCCGTGAACACCCGCCCGGGCAGCTCGTCGAACCGCTTCCGATCCGCGATGTCGGCGTAATGCCCAAGCAGCTCAATCAACTCAGCCCGATCAGCAACAACATCCATAGCGCACCCCTTCGTTTACGACTACCTGTCGCAAACGATACGACGGTCCGTCGCAAACAACAAGAACCCCGCCGTCCCGCCGGCCCCGACGCGCCGCCGTGACGCACAGCGGCGCCGCAGCGGTGGACTGGCCGGTGGTCGGGTGGTCCGAGTGGTCGTTGCGCGAAGGTGCCGAAAGTCGACGTGGCCGTGGTGTGGGCTCAGCGTGCGGTGTTCAGGTCGGTGGCCAGCGACGCGACGGTGTCCCACCTGATCGCCGCCCTCGCGGCTGACGTCGATGTGGCGTTGCCGGCGATCCGGGCCGCGCATGCCGGCATGCGCGGCATCGCCCGCCGTGAGCGGCCGCACGCGGCGCCCAGCTGCACCCGCATCCGCGCCCGCGCCGAAGACCACATCCGCCCGGAAAACGCCGGCCCGGACGAAGCGGCGACAGCAACGCCGGCCCCCCGCGCCGCCCACCGTCGAACGCCACCCGAACCAGCACCGAACGACGAACAGCACTGACCCGCAGGATCAAGATCAGTCGGGGATCTGGATCGACAGGCAGAACGGGTGGCCGGCGGGGTCCAGGAAGATTCGGTAGCGGTCGGGCGCGGGCTGGTCCGGCAGGAGCTCGGCCCCGAGGCGGACCGCTTCCGCTTCGGCCGTGTCGAGGTCGTCGACCGACAGGTCCACGTGTACTTGCTTCGGCACGGCGGGGTCGGCCCACGTGGGGGGTCGGTGGTCGGGGACCCGCATCGCCGCGATCCACAAGCGATCTGCCCGCACCGCGACGAACTCGTCGGTGGTGATGGTCAGCTCGCCGCCGGTCAACACGGCCCAGAATCGGGCCAGTTCCTGGGGGTCCTGGCAGTCGAAGACGATCGAAGCCAGGCGGGCGACAGCCATCCCGTCACCGTACCTCGGGGTCGTGCGGGTACAGCCTGCACCACCACGGCCGGGCAGTGCGCTGGATCGATCGGGGGCGATCGCGGTCATAGCGTCGAGGGCATGACGAAGAAGCTGAAGCGAGTGACGCTCACCGCCGGTGCCGCTGTCGTGACGGCGGCCGCGGTCCTGTCCGCGCCGACCGCGTTCGCCGACGCGCGGCTGCAGCCCCTCGACCGGCTCGTCGCCGAGGACGGGTTCCCTGGTGCGCTGGCGTCGGTCCGGGGTACTGACGGCAAGGTCCGCGACTACACGGCGGGAGCCGGGGACATCCGGACCCATCGACCGGTGCCGAAGAACGGGCAGGTGCGGATCGGCAGCAACACCAAGACGTTCACCGCTGTCGTCCTGTTGCAGCTGGCGGGGGAGGGGAAGGTCGACCTGCACGAGACGGTCGAGCACTACCTGCCGGGGATCGTGCGGGGCAACGGTAACGACGGGTCGAAGATCACCGTGCACCAGCTGTTGCAGCAGACCAGCGGGCTGCCCGACTACGACGACGTGTTCTTCACCAAGCCGGAGGATCTGGCCGGGCTGGCGCACACGTACTTCGACCCGCGCCGGCTCGTCGACGCCGCCATGACCAAGCCGCCGTCGTTCGCGCCCGGGAGCAGGTGGGAGTACAGCAACACGAACTATGTCCTGGCCGGGCTCATCGCCGAGCGGGTCACGTCGCGGCCCATCGGTGAGGAGATCACCAAGCGGATCATCGAGCCGCTGCGCCTGCGTGACACCTACTGGCCCGGGGTGGGGGAGCAGCGTATTCGCGGTACCCACGCGCAGGGGTATGTCGCGGTTGCACCGGGCGCCCCCTGGGTCGATGTCACCGAGATGGACCCGTCCCTGGGCTGGTCGGCCGGGCAGCTCGTCTCCACGCCGTCGGACCTGCGGGCGTTCTTCGAGGCCCTGATCGGCGGGCGGCTGCTCAAGCCCGCGCAGCAGCAGGCGATGCTGGCCACCGTGCCGGCGCCCGGGTTCGAGCCGACGGACGGCTGGGAGTACGGCCTCGGTGTCGCCCGGCACGCGCTGACCTGCGGCGGCTACGCGTGGGGGCACGGCGGCGACATTCAGGGGTTCGAGACCCGCAACCTGGTGACCACCGACGGGCGCAGCGCCGTGGTCGCGGTGACCGCGCTGCCGACCTCCGAGCGGATGGTCAACGACGTGGTGCAGGCGGTCGACGCCGCGCTCTGTGCGTGAAAGTTTCGAGACGCGCGCTCCTCTTCTTTCGGATTGCCGCCGCCACCTTGCCGAAAAGGTTTTCGGTCCACAGAGTGGCGACGTACATCGATGAAAGGAGAGGAGCGTTGCGTCGTCAACAGTTCCGCAGTCTCGTGGCGATCGGCGCCACCGTCGGCCTGGCCCTGACCGGAGCGGCGGTCGCCTCCGCCACGGCGAACGCCGCCACCGCCGGCTGCCGCGTGGCCTACACGATCAGCTCGACGTGGCAGGGCGGGTTCGGCGCGAACGTGGCCGTCACCAACCTCGGTGACCCGATCACCGGCTGGACGCTGACCTGGAGCTACGCCAACGGTCAGACGGTCACCCAGGCCTGGAACGCCACCGTCACCCAGAGCGGGGCCGCGGTGTCGGCCACGAACGTGTCGTACAACGGCGCCCTGGCCACCAACGGCAGCGCGTCGTTCGGCTTCAACGGCTCGTGGACCGGCACCAACTCGATCCCGACCGCGTTCAAGCTCAACAACGTCGCCTGCACCGGCGGCACCACCACGCCCACCACCGGCACGTCACCGACCCGGTCGACGTCGCCGAGCCCGACCCGGTCGACGTCGCCGACCCCGACGACCTCACCGACCGGCGGCACCGGCCCCGCGCTCAAGACCGTGCGGGTGTTCTGGCTCAAGCCGACCGACGTGGCGTTCGACCAGCGCTACCCGGACGGCATCACGGGCGTGATGCGGGAAGCTCAGCGGTACTACAAGCAGGAGCTCGGCAAGACCTTCGCGCTCAACAACACCGTCGTGGAAGTGGTCAACGGCGAGCACGACAAGAACTGGTACATCACCACGAACTGCACCGGCAGCGACCACTACTGGTGCGTGGTCTTCAACATGGAGGCCGAGCTGCAGCGCCGCTTCGGCATCGCCGGGCAGGACAGCCGCTGGCTGTGCGTCGGCGAGATCAGCGCCGAGGAGGTGGGCAAGTCCGGCGGCGGTGGTGGCCCGGGCTGGGTCATCCTCAGCGGCCACGACGCCGACGGCGCCGCGGGCCTCGGCGGCGCGATGAACCGCTGGTACGGCGGCATGGTCCACGAGCTCGGCCACGGCTTCGGCCTGCCGGACTCCACGTCCACCGACGGCACCCCCATGTCCGCCTCGTTCTACAGCTACCCGAACACGCACTTCAGCCAGGCGCAGAAGAACGCCATCTTCGCCGGGCCGTACGGCAGCTTCCTGAGCTGACGCCCGTCCGCTCGCGTCCGCCCGCACCGGGCGGGCGCGGGCGCCGCCGTGCAGCCCAGGTTCAGGTCGAGTTTCTGTTATATGACAATCGTCGATGGCATCTACAGGGACGTGGTTATCAAACGAACGGCGCTGGCGACCGTCATCGCCACGCTCCTGCTCGTGCTGCCGGCCCGGGTCACCTTCAGCAATGGTCGTTCGTCGCCAAATCCGGGGCGTACCAGCTCAAGCACGGCTCCTCCGGCTGGTGCGTCAAATCCGGTGGCACGACGACGCTCGACGCCTGCACCGGCGACGCGAACCGGCTGTGGACGTTCACGAAGGTCGGCGGCGGCACCCCGGTGACGGCCGTGCACGTCTACGTGGCCGGCGACTCCACCGCCTCGATCTACACGACGAAGGAGTCGCCGCGGGCCGGCTGGGGCCAGGCGCTCCCGGTCTTCGCCACCGGCAACACGACCGTCGTCGACGCGGCGTGGTCGGGGGCGAGCTCGAAGAGCTTCATCGACGGGGGTCGCCTCACCTGGATCCTGGCCCGCATCCAGGCCGGCGACTACCTGCTCATCTCGTTCGGCCACAACGACGAGAAGACCGACGACCCGGCCCGCGGCACCGACCCGCAGACGACGTTCAAGTCATACCTGTCGCGGTACATCGACAAGTCCCGGGCCAAGGGCGCCAAGCCGGTCCTCGTCACCCCCGTCGAGCGCCGCCGCTTCGACAGCGCCGGCGCCGCACAGCCGTCGCACGGCGCCTACCCGCAGGCGATGCGCGAACTGGCCGCGGCGAAGGGCGTGCCCCTGGTCGACCTGACCGCGTCGAGCCTGGCGCTGTGGAACCAGCAGGGCGTCGAGGGCACGAAGCGGTACTTCATGATCCTCGCCGCCGGTCAGTATCCGAACTACCCGTCCGGCATCGAGGACAACACGCACTTCCAGGCCTACGGCGCGATCGAGGTCGCCCGCCTGGTCGCCACGTCCCTCAACGGCCAGGGCATCCTGGCCGCGGGCTACTGGCAGAAGCTCACGACGTCCATCCCGACGAGCGCGGTCGTCTGGCCGTCGACCGCACCCACCTACTGACGCCTCCTCGGAAAGTGGTGCCCCGGCGTGGGAGCCGCCGGGGCACCTCCGTGTGCGTCAGGCGTCGGACTCGAGGGCGAACGTGTTGCCGTCCGGGTCCTGGATCCAGGCGATCCGCCCGCCGCCGGCCCGCTCGGTGATGCCCCGTTCGTCGAACACGAGGCCCTCGTAGCGCACGCACGCGACCCCGGCCGCGGCGAGCTCGTCCACGACCCGGTCGAGGTCGTCGACGTACCAGGTCGCCAGCGTCGAGCTGGTCTGCCCGGCGGTGGCCGACTGGTACACGTTCAGCGCCGGCCCGCCCCCGGAGCCGTAGACCCGGCCGCCGTCGGCGATACGCGCGCTCGGCCCGGACCGCAGCACCGGCAGGCCCAGCTTGCCCTCGTAGAACTCGACCGCCCGGTGGATGTCCGACACGGCGATCGAGCTGCGCAGTTCGTACTGGCTCAACGACATGCAGCCACCCTCTCACTCGAGCGATCGCGCGTTCGCCCGGGTCTCGTCGTCGGCCGGGAAGAAGCATTCGATCCGCAGCTCCTGCAGGGTGATGTCCTGCGCGGTGCCCAGGGTCGTCACCGTGGAGAAGTAGTGGAATCGGCGATCGTCGCGGCAGTACCGAATCGGGATCATCGGCAGTGTCGGGACGGTGACGTCGAGCGTTCTGAGTCCGTCGGGCACGCCCGGGTAGCCCAGGATCTCCTCCAGGACGGCCCGGGCGCGCTCGTCGGTGGCCCCGCCGACGGCCTCCCGGCGCACCCGGCGGACGAGGGCCACGGCAACGTCGGGCCAGTTCGTCACGTAGCGGCGCACGCCGTCGGGGTGGAACAGGCGGCGCAGCACGTTCGGCGGGCCGGGCACCTCGGTGGGGTGTCCGGCCCGCAGGAACGCGAAGAACCGCGCGGCCGCCGCGTTGCCGCGCCGGATGTTCCAGTCCCGGTCGATCACCAGCGCCGGGTAGGGCTCCTGCTGCGCCAGGATCGCGTCGAGCGCCGCCCGCACCGCCCCCAGCTCGGGCCCGTCGAGCGCCGACTCGCGGTATACCGGCGCGAACCCGGCCGCGAGCAGGAGACTGTTGCGCTCCCGCAGCGGCACGTCGAGCACCTCGGCCAGCTTCAGCACCATCGCCCGCGACGGACTCGACCGGCCCGTCTCGATGAACGACAGGTGCCGCAGCGACACCGTGGACGCCGCCGACAGCCCGAGCTGGCTCAGCCCGCGCGCGGCCCGCCACCGCCGGATCAGGACCCCGACCTCAGACGGCCCAGGTGTACTCACTGAACTGCTCCTGCACCGCGACCTCCGCGACCGACGCCGTGTAGTTCGTCATCGTCGAGATTGCCACGGCCAGGACCACGTCGAGCACCAGCCCCCCGTCCAGCCCCGCCGTGTCCTGCGCGTCCACCCGCCCCCGCTTGCCGATCAGGGCCCGGGCCAGGCCCGACAACGCCGCCAGCCGCGGATCGGCGGGCATTTTTCCAGCCCTTATCGCGTGTACCTCCTCAGCCGCCACCCCGTCGTGGAGCGCCTCGAGCGTATGGAACGCCACCGCCCAGCCGCACTCGTTGGCGACCGCGTTGGTCAGCAGCAGCACCTGCCGCTCACCGGCCGTCAACGAGTCCGCCGCCCGCAACTGCCCGAAGGCCGCGAGAAACGTCTTGAGCAGCGCCCCCGAGTTGGCCATGGCCCCGGCCGCGCTCGGCACGAACCCGAACGCCCGCTCCAGCGCCGCCAGCTCGGGCACGGTCTCAACAGTGTGGATCGGATACGTCGTCATGCCCTCGACGGTGCCCCTCGCCGGGAGCCGGAACAATTCCCTCCGAGGTAATACCTCAGCGGGCGAGGACGGCCTCAGCGGTGTACGTGGCTCCGTCCGGGCGGTAGGTGACCTCGAGCTGGTTGCCCGCCTGCAGCCGCATCGTCATCGTGCCGGTCGGGGTGCAGCGGCCCGAGGTGATCGCCTCCTGCGCGCGGATCACCCCGCCGTCCTGCGACTGGACGGTCACCGTGCCCAGGCACGGGATGTCCGGGTAGCGGACCTGGGCGACGCCGGAGCCGCTGGTGATGAACAGCGCGGTCGTGTAGGTCTTGCCGTTGTCCTGGCGGTATTCGCCGGTCCAGGTGCCGGCCCAGCTCGCCGGGAAGGCGGCCTGGGCGGCGGGCGGACCCGCCGAGGTGCGGACGTCGGTCGCCGGGGGGCCGCTGCCGGCCACGGGGGAGCTCGCCGGATCGGCCGGCCCGGCGGACTCCCACGGCCGGGTCACGGCCAGCACCGCACCGGCGACGAGGACGACGACGGCGGCTACGCACGCGGTGATCGCTCCGGTCGGGAGCCTCCGGGCGGCGGGAGTGGGTGCCGGTGCCGTCCGAACCGGCATCGCGCTCGGCGCCGCGGGCTGGACGGGCATCGGCACGGCGGGCACAGCGACCACGGCACCGGACGTCGGATAGGGGTCCGGGGCGGGCGGCGCGACCGGCCGGTTGTGCAGCGCGCCCTCGGCGACCACCAGCTCCGGCTGGTCGATCACCGTCGGCGCGATCCGCAGCGTGCGGTGCAGCAGCGTCGCCGCCAGGGGGATCCGGGACGAGCCGCCGACCAGGAACACGCCGGCGATGCGTTCGGGCGGCACCGCGCCGTCCTGCAGCACCGTCAGCGTCAGCGCCGAGGTGCGGTCGAGCTGCGGGCGGGCGGCCTTCTCGAACTCCTCGCGGGTCATCCGGACCTGATGATCGACCAGGGGCACGTGCAGGTCGCCGCTCGGGTGTCGGGACAGCTGCTCCTTCACCGCCTGCGCACCCTGCCACAGGTTCTGGCGGGCCTGCTGATCGGCCGCGGTCTGGGGCCAGTCCAGCCGGCGCCAGGCCTCGGTCGCGGTGGCGGTCCGGGTGCGGGCGTGCTCGACGACGGCGGCGTCCAGGTCGAGGCCGCCGACGTCGGTCAGGCCGGCCGCGGCCACCACGTCGAAGCCGTAGGGCGCCGGGCGCACGATGCTCACGTCGAACGTGCCGGCGCCCAGGTCGTAGACGACGATGCAGTGCTCCGGCGGGATCCGCTGACCGAGTGCCGCGGCGAAGTAGGCGGCCGCGGCGACCGGCTCCGGCATGAACCGCACCGGGCCGAGCCCGGCCGCCTCGGCGGCCGCCGTGAGCACCTGCAGCCGGGGGCGCGCCCACGCCGCCGGGTGGGTGAGCACGACGTCGGTGACGGGCTCGCCGGCGACCCGGGTCGCTTCGGCGTTGACGCGGTGCAGGACGGCGGCGATGAGGTGCTCGGTCGGGAACTCCCGCTCGCCGAGCCACACCGTCCGGTCGTCGATCCGCCGCTTCGGGTTGCCCTCGAATCCGGCCGGTGCCCCGACCGCCGCCCGGATGGCGTCGCCGCCGACCAGCAGCCCGGTGCCGGGCCCGGCGAAGACCGCCGAGGGCAGCAGCGGCGAGCCGTCGAACAGCAGCGGCCGCACCCGCCCGTCGGGTCCGGCGAGCGCCGCCGTCGTGTTCGACGTGCCGAAGTCGACCCCCAGCCGGTACCCGCTGCCGCTCACCCTCTGACCATACGGACGGTCACGGGCCGCGGACATGCGCTGGCCGGCCGGTCCCGGGAGCCGAACGCCCGACCCGTTCCGCTAGGGCCGCGTGACGGGCCGGCGGCAGGAGTACACCAGGACCGGGCCGGTGGGGACCAGCGGGTGTGGACGTAGGCGAACGTGGTACTGGTCCACGGCGCATTCGCTGACTCATCACCAACGCGGCGACCGGCAACCCGAACGTCAAGGCGCTCGTCGATCCGAGGGGGCCGGCGCGGTCGCCTCCGTCCACGCCGGCCTGGCCCGATGATCGGCCGAAGGGGGAGTACCGATGCGAACTCGATGTATATAGAGTTATGCGGTGACCCGGACCCGGCGACCTTCCCCGCAGACCACCGCGGTGCTGCACGCACTGGCCGTGGAGCCGTCCACCTGGCGATACGGCTACGAGCTCGGGCTGGAGGTCGGCCTGCGGGCCGGCACCCTGTATCCGATCCTCATGCGGCTGTGCGACCGCGGCCTGCTCGAGGCCGCCTGGGAGACCGCCCCACCGCCCGGTCGCCCGCCGCGCCACCTCTACCGGCTCACCGGCACCGGCCAGGAGCTGGCCGCGGCGACCCCGGCCGCCGAGCCGGTCGAGACGAAGCCGGCCGCGGCCCGGCCGGCGAAGCTGCGGGGTGCGTGGTGAACGGCGGCGAATGGGCCCTCGCGGCGGCGGTCCGGCTGCTGCCGGCGCCCCGGCGGGAGTGGGGCGAGGCGATGCTCGCCGAGCTGGCCGGCATCGGCCCGGCCCGCGAACGGCGCCGGTTCGCGGCCGGCTGTGTCGCCGCGGTCCTCACCCGCCCCGCGGCGTGGCGCCGCGCCGTCTACGCGCTGCTGCCCGTGGTCCTGGCCGGGCTCGTGGTGCGGTGGAGCGCGGCGATCGACTGGGCGCCCCGCCGCTGGGGCGTGGTCGCGTTCGCGGTCGTCCTCGCGGCCGTGGCCGAGCTCGGCGTGCTGGGACCGTTCGGCCCGGTCGCGGCCGGCCCGGCGGCCCGGATCGCCCGGCTGGTGGCCTACGCGCTCGTCGGCGCCCTGGCGGTGGAGGCCGGCTGGTTCATGGCCCAGCAGACCAACGCCGACCTCGGCGGCGAGCCCGTCCTCGCGGCCGTGTTCGCCGGCTTCCTGACCGGGGCGCTGGCGATGACCGGCCACCGCGCGGCGGTGACGGCGGGGACGCTGCTGACCGGCCTGGCCGGCGGCTTCGGGATCGCGGGGATCTGGGCCGCGACCGTGCTGCTGGCCCCGCCGATCCCGGCCGACGTGGGCCTGCCGGTGATCCTCCTGGGCCTGGGCCTCGCCGGGATCGGCCTGGTCGTCGAACGCCGCCGCGGCCCGGCCGCCGCGTGGGCCGTCGCGACCACCGCCGGCACCACCGCGGTGCTGCTCATCGTCAACCTCCTCACGGCCCTGTCGGTGGCCGCCCCGGACCGGCTCATCCCACACCTGCTGCCACCCCTGGTGCCGGCCGCGGCCCAGATCGCCGGCAGCCGCGTCGAGCTCCCCGACCATTACCTGTGGCTGCTGCTGCTCGGCTGGTTCCTGGCCCTCGCCCAGTGGACCGCCGCCCGCCAGACCCGCGAAACCACCGTCGCCGCCACCCGGCCGTCGGTGTTCAGTCCGTGAGCCGCTCGCGGATCGCGGCGATGTCGTCGGCGGTGACGCCGGCGGCCAGCAGGTACCCCTCCGCGTCGAAGCCTTCCACCACGCTCAGGATCGCCGCCCTGGTCGTCGTGCCCTTGCCCGCGAGGACCGCCTGCAGCCGCGGCGTCGGATCGTCGCGGCCCAGCCGGGCATACAGCGCGGCGACCCCCGCCGCGCCGAGCTCGTAGTCGTCGGCGAGGACCGGCGGCTCCACGCCGGCCAGACTCAGCAGGAGCAGTGCCAGCAGGCCGGTGCGGTCGCGGCCCACGCCGCAGTGGAAGACGACGCCACCCGGTTCGGCGCGGGCCACGGCGGTGACCGCGGCGGCACAGCGGGCGGGCTGGCGGGCCAGGAACGGCGGGTAGTACAGCGGCGTGCCGTTGAGGAGCTCCTCGTTGAGGTACCGCCAGAGCTCCACGTCCTCGACCCCGTCCAGCGGCACGTGGACCCGGTTCAGGCCCGCGGGGAGCCGGACGTCGCCCGGCGGCACCTCGTCGTCGTTGCGCAGGTCGATGATCGTGCGGACGCCGGCGGCGCGGGCGGCGCGCCAGCCGTCCGCGGTGACGAACCGCGGGTCCGCCGAGCGGATCAGCACGCCCGTCCGGGTCCGGCCGCCACCGGCCGTCGGGAGCCCGCCCAGATCCCGCGCGTTACAGAACCCGTCCCACTCGATGCTGCGCATCCGTCCCATTCTGCCGAACACGGTCATCGCCGGCCGTCCGGCCGCCGCGGCCGCCGTCAGTCGATGCGGTACCGGTCCGCCCGCTGCAACGCGCTGAGCAGGGTGTCGTCGATGACCTCGCGCTGCGCGTCGCTGCCGCCGAGGCGGACCCACTCGCCGGTGCGGCGGGAGATGAGCTCGACGGTGCGCGCATAGTCGCCGGTGAGGTACGCGCTCAGCGCCCGCACGAGCACGCTGACGAGGTCGAAGGCCGGCTCGGTGCGCCCGGCGGTGTAGCGGCCCAGGACGTCCAGCCCGGCGAGATCGTCGGCGGCGGCGAGGGCGATCGCGGCGTGCAGGCCGATGAACGCGGTTCGCGGCTCGGTCAGCAGCTCCTTCGGCACGACGCCGAGGACCTCGCCGATCGCGACCGGCTGGGGCGGCGCGCCGAGGACCCGGCAGCGCCACAGCAGCGACGCCGAGTCGACGAGGGCGCGGACGCCGCCGACCGACCGGGGCGACAACCGGCCGCGCAGCCGGGCCGAGACGTCGGTCCAGCGCTCCAGGGCGAGCTCGTGCAGGGCGGCGTGCCAGGCGAAGTGCGCGCCCTGGAACGCGGCCCGGCCGGGTCCGCCGATCCAGCCGTCGAGCCAGGCGAGGCCGGCCCGGTGCTCGCCGGTCTCGTAGTACACGTGGCTGCGCGCGTGGGCCGCGTGGCCACCGGCCGGGTCGGCGGCCAGGGCCCGCTCGGCGAGGTCGGCGCTCTGCGTCCAGCGGTGCTGCTCCTGCCGGACGAACGCCAGCAGCCCGAGGTACCACCAGTCCTCGCCGTACACCGGGGCCAGCCGCTCGACGATCGCCCAGGCGTGCTGGGGGACCTGGGTGGCGCCGCCGAAGGCGATCGTCGGGACGCACGCGTTGACGACGAGCGCGTCACGCGGGAAGTCGTCGATGTGGCGCAGCAGACCGGCCGGGTCGCCGGCGCGGACCCGGCCGGTGACGGCCCGCAGGAGGCTGGCGGTGCGGGCGTCGGCGCCGGACCGGGCCGCCGCTTCGGCCGCGGCCAGCGCGTCCGTCGCGTCGGCGGCGATGACCCCTTCGACCGCCAGCAGCGCGCGGACGGTGTGTGCGAGCGCGAACGACGGGTCCTCGGCGGTCGCCGCGTCCAGCGCCGCGTCCGCGCCCTGCTGCACGCGCAGCACCCGGCGGACCGCGTCGTCGAAGTGCTCGGCGGCCCGGGCGGAGGCGAGCACGGGCAGGCCGTACCGGTCCCGGCGGACCCGCGGCCCAGGTGCCCGGCTCGGCGCCGGCCGGTCCTGCAGCCGCTCGGCCAGCTCGAGGGCCTGCGCCCGGATCTCCGGCACGGCGGTCGTCTCCAGCAGCTGGCCGCGGCGGGTGCTGCCGAGCGTCCACAGGCCCGGCACCGGCGCACCGAAGGCGTCGCGCAGCTGCCCGTCGCCGGTGGTCGCCCAGCCCACGCCGAGCGGGCCCGCCGTGACGTACCCCTCCGCGAACAGCTGCTGGATCAGCGGGTTCGTCGAGCCGGCCAGGTCCGGGTCCGGCCCGGTGGTGTTGATGATCCAGCTGCCGGGCTCGGCGACGGCGATGGCGACCGACGGATGCTCGGCGGCGATCGTCAGCCGGCCCTCGGCCCGCAGCGCGGCGATCGTGGCCGCCACCGCCGGGGCCATGCGGTGCCGGGCGTTGTCCCACCGGCGCAGGTCCCGGCGCAGGAACTCCCGGCGGTCGCCCTCCGGCAGGCCCGTCCAGAGCGCCTGGGTGTGCGGCCGGAGCCCGTCGACGGCGGGCCGCCAGTCGCCGGTCGCCGCGATCGAGTCCCGGACCCGGCCGTGGACGAGCCGGCGCAGGTCGCGGATGCCGGCGGGCAGCGCGGAGCCGTCCAGCGGCATGGGCGCCCGGGCCTCGGTCGTGTGGGCGTACGGCAGGAGGCCGTTGCGGGAGGTGGCGGTGATCGTCCGCCGCGTCCGGGCGGCGAGCGTCACGGCGACGTCGACGGCGGTGAGCCCGGTGCCGACGATCAGGACCGGGTCGTCCGGGCCCACGCCGTCCAGGGCGCCGGGCCGCCACGGATCGGCGACGAACCGCGGCCGGCTGCGCAGGCGGCGGGGCACCCAGGCCTGTGCCGGCGGCTCGATGCCGATGGCCAGCACGACGTCGGTCGCGTGGACCGGTGCGGCGCCCTCGACGGTGATGGTCCACCGGTCGGGGCCGCGGTGCACGCCGGTGGCCCGGCCGTGCAGCAGGCGCACGTCGGCACCGGCCCGATCCCCGTCGGCGGCCTCGCCGGCCAGCGCGGCCAGGTAGGCGCCGAACGCGGCGCGGGGCACGAACGCGTCGCGGGTCACGCCGTCGTGACCGTTGGCGGCGAGCCAGGTTGTGAAGTGTTCGGGCTGCTCCGGCCAGGCGCTCATGGCCGATGTCCGCACGTTGAGCAGGTGGGCGGGGTCGGTGGTGCGATAGGCGGTACCACTGCCGAATGCTCCTGGGCCCCGGTCGATGAGGGCGATCCGGAGCCGGTCGCCGGCCAGCCGCGTCAGGTGGGCCAGGACCAGCGCGCCGGCGGCGCCGCCACCGACGATCGCCACATCGACTTCGCTCACTGAAACCCCACTTTTCCCACTGAGATGATGGATCATCCCACGCGGGCCGGGCCGCGCTGAGCCCGCGTCCGCGCCGGCGGGCCCGGACGCGCTGCGTCCGCATCCGTGCCCCCACGACCGGACGCGCTGCGTCCGCGGCAAGTGGCCATATGTATTTGCAGTGGTAGTGTCGCCGCATGCGCCAGGCCGGACTCATCGACTCGGTCGAAGGGCTCGGCCGGCACGATCACGTCTGCTGGGGCTTCGACTCGCCCGACGAGTATCGGCGCGTCGCGGAGCGGTTCCTGGCCGAGGCGCTGGCCGACGGGGCGCGGGTGCTCTTCGTCGGCGCCGCGGACCAGGCGTCCGCGCTCAAGCGGGCGGCCGGGTTCGCCGCGGGCGCCGCGGACGTCCATGACGTCGGCTTCTACGGCGACGGCGGTCGTTTCGACCCGATCGCGCAGGTCCGGGCCTACGCGCGGGCGACCGAGGCGGCGCTGGCCGACGGCTACACCGGCCTGCGGGTCGCCGTGGACGTGACGAGCCTCGTCGGCACCGACGCCGAGCGGGCCGCGTTCGCGGCGTACGAGCACCTGGCCGACGCCTACATGGCCGGCCACCCGATGTCCGCCTTGTGCGCATACGACCGGGTTCAGCTGGGTTCGGCGGCGGTCGCGGAGCTGGCCTGCATGCACCCCTTGGCGCGGGCGGGCACGACCCCCATGCGGCTGTTCGCGTCCGATGAGCCCGGCACCACCGCGGTCCTCGCCGGCGAGGTCGACCTGGCGAGCCACCCGCTGCTGTGCACCGCGCTGGACCGCATCCCGCTGCGACCGGTCGACGGCGTCGTCACGCTGGACGCCCGCGAGCTCACCTTCATCGACCACCGGAGCCTGCTGTCGCTGGCCGCCCGGGTCCGGGCCCGCGGCGGCGCCGAGACGCGGCTGGTCGTCGCGCCCGGCAGCGGCCTGCCCCGGCTGGTGGCCCTGCTCCCGGCGGCCGCGCCGCGCGTGGCGGTGAGCGCATGAGGTCGGGGCCGGCGGCCGGGCACGACGGGCTGCTCCACGAGGCCGCGTTCTACGGCTCGGACGACGAGTTCCTCGCGGTGGTGGTGCCGTTCCTCCGCGCGGGCGTCGCGGCCGGCGAGCCCACCGTGTCGCTGTTCGGCCCGCACAACCAGCGGCTGGTGCGTTCGGCGTTCGGCCCGGGCAGCGGCGTCGAGTTCATCGACGGGGGCCGGCACTACCAGCGCCCGGCCGCGGCCATCCGCCGGCACCGCGAGATGCTCGCGCACTACGTCGGCGCCGGCGCCGCGCAGATCCGCATCGCCGGCGATGTCCCGCACCCCGGCGTCGGGGTGCCGTGGGAGTGGTGGGCGCGCTACGAGTCCGCGGTCAACGAGGTCTACGACGAGTTCCCCATGTACGGCCTGTGCCCCTACGACACCCGCACCGCGCCGCCCGAGATCCTCGCCGATGTCCAGCGCACCCACACCCACATGGTCGGCGCCGACGGCCACCGCCGGCCCAGCGGGATGTACCAGCCGCCGCGGCAGTTCCTCACCACCGGCGTGACGTCGTGGCCGGAGCCGCTGCAGGCGTCGGCGCCCGCGGTCGAACTGCTCGATCCGACCCCGGCGCAGGGCCGCGGCGCGGCCGCCGCCCTCGAGGCGACGGCGGCGCTGTCCGCCGACGAGTTCGAGGGGCTGGTCGTCGCCGTCAGCGAGGCGGTCACCAACGCCGTCCGGCACGGCCGGGCACCCGTGCGGCTGCGCGGCTGGGCCCGGCCCGGCCGCGCCGTCGTCACCGTGACCGACGCCGGACCCGGCCCGGTCAACCCGGTCGCCGGCCTGATGCCGGACCGCGAACCGGGCGGGCTCGGCCTGTGGCTGATGCATCAGCTGTGCGCGTACGTGTCGCTGCAGCGCGGACCCGAGGGCTTCACCGTCCGCCTGGTCGCCGAGGACTCGCCCGCCGCCTGACGTACGGGTGGCCGCCCACCGAAGTCGATCGCCGGTGCAGCGGATCGACGCGGTTCTGCGTTCTTCTTCCGACGGAAGGAGTTCCATGCGGTTCGAGGACTTCGCGCACGCCCGGCTGCCCGCCCTGCTGCGCTGCGCGGCGCTGCTGTGCGGCGAGCGGGAAGCGGCCCGGGACCTGGTGCAGGACGTCCTGACCAAGTCCCTGGTCCGGTGGCGGCGGATCGGGGCCCTGGACGAGCCCTACGCCTATGTCCGCGCGATGCTCACCAACGAGTTCCTGTCGCAGCGGCGCCGGCGGCGGGTGGTGACGGTACCGCTGACGTTCGACGCGCTCGACGGGCCGGCCGCGCCGGTCCAGGGTGACTACGCCACCGAGTCCGCCGCCCGGGAGGCGATGTGGCAGCGCCTGGCCACCCTGCCGCCGCAGCAGCGCGCCACGGTGGTGCTGCGCTACTACGAAGGGCTCACCGACGCCGAGATCGCCGAGGTGCTCGGCTGCCGGCCGACCACCGTGCGTAGCAACGCCGCGCGGGCGCTGGCCGCGCTGCGGATCGAGCTCACCGACTCCAGCCTCGCGACCGAAGGGCAGCACCAATGAGCGGGACGAACAGCATCGACGTGTTGCGGGAGAGCCTCGACGAGCACGCGGACCTGGCCGCCGACGGCGCCGGCCTGCTCGACGGCGTGCGGGCGGGCGCGGCCCGGCGGCGTCGGCGCCGCCGGATGACGGCGGCGGCCGGCGTGCTGGCGGTGGCCGTCGTGGCGACGCTCGCGGTGGGTCAGTTCGCCCGGCCGGGGGTCACGCCGGCCGCACCGTACAGCCGCGGGATGCTGCAGCTCTCGGCGAGCGTGGCCGCGGACAGCGGGTTCGAGCTGCGGGGGTACTCCACCGCCGCCGACCTGCAGCAGCTGGTCCTCGGCGGCGACGTGCGGGCCGAGGTGCACGATCCGGGCGCGTACGACCCGAGCACCCTGGCCGGAGCGCAGCGGATCGGCCTCGGCGACGGCGCGGCCGGGTTCGCGCTGCCGGTGTTCGCGCCCCAGGGAATGACCGGCTCGGCCGTCACGGCCGTCGCCCGCCGCGACGCCACGGGTGCGTGGATCGTCGCCTATGGGCCGGTGCCGCAGGATCGCCTGGCCAAGGCGGCTGTGGCGGTGCGCATCGGGCCACCGCGCGACGTGCGGTGGCCGCTGCGGCTCGAGTTCGTGCCCGCCGGCCTGCGGGTCGTGTCGGTGGAGTCCCAGCCGGCCGACGTGATGACGATCCTCAACTTCCACGACGCCGACCACCGGCTCATGCTCCAGGTGGTCAGCCAGCGCGCGCAGAACATGGACTTCGCGTCGCAGTTCGGCGCGCCGGCGCCGATCGCCGGGCACGACTCCTGGTTCATCACCAGGGCGAACTCCGACTGGTTCGGCGAAGGCGACACCTATGCGGCCGCGCTGATTGTGCGGTACGAGCCGGGGTGCAGCCTCATGCTGCGCACCGCGGACGCCCGGGCGGTGACCCGCGCGACGCTGGAGCGGGTGGCGCGCGAGACCCGGTTCGGCTCGTGCACCGACCTCTCGACGTGGACACCGCCGATGGGCTGACCCGCGGTATGTAACGTTCAGGCCCCGGCCGCGCTCGGCGGCGCGCGGCTTGACTTCGCGGGCGGCCCCCGGCCACGCTGCGCAATTGATGGTGGTGAATCGACTGATGGGGGTACCGGCGATGGACGGGCAACGGCGACGGAGGCCACGATCGGCCACGATCCTGGGACTGACGGCCGCGCTGGCGGCGGGCGCCCTGACCGCGCCGGCCACCCCGGCCGTGGCCGCCACCGGCCTCACGCTGTCCGTCGACGTGGCCGCGGCCCGGCACGCGATCAGCCCCGACATCTACGGGCTCAACGGGGCCGACCCGGCGTTCGCGGCCGAGATCGGCCTGCCGGTGGCGCGCTGGGGCGGCAATGCCAGCACCCGGTACAACTTCCGCAACCACACGTACAACACCGGCAGCGACTGGTACTTCGAGAACATCGTGGCCGGGCCGGCCAACACGCTCGAGGCGTTCGTCAGCACCAACCGGGACCGCGGCACGAAGCAGGTCGTCACCGTGCCGATGAGCGGCTGGGTGGCCAAGGACTCCCCGGATGCGCACCCGTTCGCCTGCGGCTTCCCGGCCACCCGGTTCCCGGCCCAGGACGGGTTCGACCAGTGGGACGCCAACTGCGGCAACGGCAAGCTCGACGGGGCCGACCTCACCGGCGCGGTACCCGCCGACACGTCGATCCCGGCCGACGCCGCGTTCGACGGTGCGATGGTGTCACACCTGGTGAGCCGGTTCGGCCCGGCGGCGCGCGGCGGGGTGGCGATCTACGAGCTCGACAACGAGCCGGTGCTGTGGAGCTCGACCCACCGCGATGTGCACCCCGGTGCGGTGTCCTACGACGAGCTGGGCGGCAAGAGTACGGCGACGGCCGCGGCCATCAAGGCCGCCGACCCGAGCGCGGCGGTGCTCGGCCCGTCCGGCTGGGGCTACTGCGAATGGGTCGCCTCCGGAGTCGACGGATGCGCACCCGGCGCCGACGCGGCCGCGCACGGCGGGCTGAACTTCTCCCAGTGGTACCTCAAGAACATGAAGGACTACAGCGACGCCCACGGCGGGCGGCGCTTCCTGCACTACTTCGATCAGCACTACTACCCGCAGATCGGCGGCGGCACCGACCCCGACGCGGCCGCGCTGCGCCTGCGCTCGACCCGCTCGCTGTGGGACCCGACGTACGTCGAGGAGTCCTGGATCGGCCCCAGCGGCGTCAACGCCCCACCGCTGCAGTTCATCCGCACGATGAAGGCATGGGTCGCGCGCTACTACCCCGGCACGAAGGTCGCCATCACCGAGTACAACTGGGGTGCACTCGGTGACATCAACGGCGCCCTGACGCAGGCCGACGTGCTGGGCATCTTCGGGCGGGAGGGGCTCGACCTGGCCACCATGTGGGGCGAGCCGCAGCCGACCCAGCCCGGCGCCTACGCGTTCCGCATGTACCGCGACTACGACGGGGCCGGCGGCCGGTTCGGCGACGTCAGCGTGTCGGCGGTCAGCAGCGACCAGGGTCAGCTGGCGGTGTACGGCGCGCAGCGGCTGTGCGACAACGCCCTGACCCTCATGGTCGTCAACAAGACGGGCACCGATCAGGCCGCGCCGCTGTCGGTCGCCGGGTTCAACGGCAGCGGCACGGCGCAGCGGTTCACCTACGGCCCGGCCGATCTCGGCTCGATCGTGCGCGGTGACGATCTCGCGGTACACCGGGGCCAGGTCGATGCGACGTTCCCGGCCAACTCCATCACCCTGCTGGTCCTGCCGGCCCGCCGGCGCTGACCGCCGGCGGCCCTCAGAGGCGGCCGGGGCGGCCCGGCGCGGGGGACAGGCGGCTGACGGCCATCTCGTCGCACAGCGGCGGCAGGACGCGCGCGAAGCCGGCGCTCGCGAACTGCCAGTTGTGCCCGCCGGCGTCGACGAAGCGGTGGTTGACGACGCCGGCCCGGGTGGCCGCGGCCGACAGCTGCTCACCGACGGCGATGCCGCGGGTGTCGTCGGCCCCGGCGCCGAACCACAGCGTGACGCCGGGGTAGTGGCGGGTGCTCAGCAGCCGCGCGGGGTCGTGGGCCAGCTGCGCGGCGACGCTGCCGCCGAAGAGGTGCTGCAGCGTCTGTTGGGGGCCGCCGAGGTTGGGCCGGGCGTCCCCGCCGAAGTCGATGGCGTGCTCGTAGATGTCGGGGTGGCCCAGCACGAGGTCCAGCGCGCAGGTGCCGCCCTCGGAGAACCCGGCGATGCCCCAGCTCGACGAGGTGTGCTGGACCCCCAGCGTGCCGGTGATGAACGCGGGCACGTCGGCGGTCAGGTAGGTCTCGGCGTTGCCCGCCGGGCTGTCGACGCACTCCGTGTCGCCGGTGGCGGAGCCGTTCTGGTCGACGACCACGAGGACCGGGGCGCGGCCGTGATGCGCCGCGGCGTAGGCGTCGTCCGTCGACTGCCCGTGCCCGGACTTGAGCCAGTTGATCGGCGTGCCGGGCGAGCCGACCAGCATGACGAGGACCGGCAACGTCGCCCGGTCCGGGCCGAAGTAGGCGGGCGGCAGGAACACCACCCCGGAGCGGTGCCGGAAGTGCGACCTCGTGGCCGGAGCGTCGAGGTCGGCGATCACACCCTGCGCGGGTGGGCGGCCGCCGGGCGTGGCGGTGCCGTCGATCAGGTTGTGGGCCTGCTGGGCGTCGAGCGCCCCGGAGTGCCCGAGGACGTCGCCGACCTGCGGCCAGATGCCGTACTGCTGGTCGATGAGCAGGAACGCGCCGGCCGCGGTCACGGGCACGGCGACGACGGCCGCCACCCTTCGCCACACCGGTGCGCGCCCGGCGGCCGGCCCGGGCGGGCGGCGGCGCAGGACGAGCGGGCAGCCGGCGAGGGCCGCGAACCCGGCCCCCACCCAGATCGCGAACGACGGCGGGTAGGCGTCGGTCACGGTGCCGGTGGCCCACAGGATCAGCGCGACCACGCCGACCAGGCCGGCGATGGCGAGCAGCAGGGCCGGCAGCAAACGGGTGATCCAGCGGCGGTCCCGGCTCCACCACGCGGCGACCAGCAGCACAAAGCCGGCGGCCTCGGCGCCGTCGCCGGCCGCCCGATCGAGCAGTGATACGTGATCGAAGGCTCCGGCCCGCGCCGCCTGCGCGAGGCCGATGACCGCGCACCCGGCCGCGGCCCAGGCCAGCGCCACGCCGGCCGTGCGGCCCCGACCGCCGCGGTGCCGGCCGCGCAACGGTGACGCGGCCAGATCGCGCGTCGGCTCCTCCGCGGAAGCGTTCACCATGCCATCGAGCCCCCGCCCCGGATCGCCGCTGCGCGAACCCTAGCGACGACGACGCCGGCCCGGCAACAGCGGACAGTGACCGGACCGTGGCGCCCGGCCTGCCTGGCACCCTTGCGCTACGCCCCGTCGAGCCAGGTGCGCAGCGCCCACCAGGAGCGCAGCGTCGCCAGGACCGTCGCGTCGTCCAGCGGCAGGGCGGTCCGCTCGTGCAGGGCCCGCAGCCGGTAGCGGACCGTATTGGGGTGCACGTGCATGGCGGCCGCGGTCCGGTCGAGGCGCTGACCGTGGTCCAGATAGGACAGTGCGGTGGCGGCCAGCTCCCGGTGGAACGCGTCGGCCGGGTCGAGGGCGGCCAGGACTTCGTCGGCGAGCAGCCCGGCCAGCTCCGGCTGGGCGGCCAGCGCGGCCGGGCCGGCCAGGTCGAGGGCGAGCTGCCGACCGGTGACGCCGAAACGGGCCGCGCCGACCAGGGCGGCCACGCACAGCCGGTAGCCGGCGGCGGCCCGGTCCAGCGGCAGCGGCGGGCCGGTGACGACCAGCACCGCGGGGTCGACCGGGCCCGGCGGCCGGGCGGCGAGGCCCGCGAGGCGGCCCTCGACAGTGCCGAAGACACCACCGCACATCGCGAGCTTCGCCTCCAGAGCGTCGGCCCGGCCGGGGTCCGTCACATTGAAGACCATGCAGCGGTACGGCATGTGCCCGCGCAGCCCCAGGAGCGCGACGTCGCCGGCCGCGGCCGCCGACCGGCCCGGCAGCAGCAAGGCCCGCAGCACCGCGTCGCGCTGGTCGCGGCGGCCCCGGGCCAGGGCCCGCTCGGCCGCGTGGTGGCCGTCGACGACGTGCCGTTCGAGGGCCGACACGTAGCGGTCGAAGTCGAGGGCGGCCGAGAGCAGGGCCTCGTCGGCGATCCCGGCCGCCCGGCCGCGCTCCACCGCGATCTCCAGCAGCCGCGTTCTGGCCGCCTGTACGCCGCGCAGCAGCCCGGCGATCGGCACACCCTGGGCCGCCCGGTCGGCGCCGAGCCGCTCCGCGTCGGCGTAGGAGATGCCGTCGGCGGGGCGCTGGAACGCGGCCAAGCCGGCCGTGAAGAGCAGGGCGACGTGGCGGCGGCTCTCCTCGACGGGCAGCCGGGCGACCTCCGGCGAGGCGTCGCGGGCGGCGGCGACGAGCGTGTCGACGAGGCTCTCGTCGCCGGCCAGCGCGGCCAGCAGCGTCGCGATCATGACCTCTCCGTTGTGGGCGGGCGACAACCGGGCGGCCCCGCGTTGTCGGCGGGGACCTATCGAGCGGCGCCGATCGGCGATTTCCTGAAGGCTACCGCCCGGTAACGTATCCAGGGAGGCTTCGTGACACGGAACCTGCGCCGGCGCGCCGCCATCGCCGGCCTCGCACTGCTCGCCGCCGTCCTCACCCCGCTGCGCCCGGCCGCCGCCGCGCCCGCGCTGCAGGAGGTCATGTTCGTCGGCAACAACTGGGACGGCACCGCCGACATCATCCGGTCCAGCGGCAGCTACGCCAGGATCGGCCGGCTCAATGTCGTGCCGGACAAGAACCAGCGGCTGCTGGAGATCTACCTCAACCCGGTGAAGCTGGCCTTCTACCTCGGCGTCCAGCAGGGCCCGGGAGAGGGCCACGACCAGCTCATCGACGACATGTACACCACGCCGGACGGCTCCGCGCTGGTCGTGTCCCGGCCCAGCTTCGCCGACGTCGTCGCCATCGACATCCGCACCGGCGCGCTGCGCTGGCGCTTCGCGGTCTCCGGCTACCGCGCCGACCACATGGCCGTCTCACCGGACGGCACCCGGGTCGCGGTGTCCGCCTCGACGTCGAACACGGTGCACGTGCTCGACATCAACACCGGCCGGCCGCTCGGCTCGTTCGGCACCGGCGACAAGCCGCACGAGAACATCTACACCCGCGACGGCCGATACCTGTGGAACATGTCGATCGGCGAGGTCAACACCGCGCTGGACGACCCGTGGCTGGACTGGACGAAGGGCGACCGGCACATCACGATCGCCGACGCGCGCACGTTCCAGGTGGTGCGCACCATCGACATGCGCCCGCGCCTGGACGCGTTCGGCCGCTCCGACCTCTCCGACGCCGTCCGCCCGGCCGTGTTCACCCCCGACGAGCGCACGCTGTACTTCCAGGTCTCCTTCTTCAACGGCATCGTCGAGTACGACGTCGCCGCCGACCGCATCACCCGCGTCCAGGAGCTGCCGAAGAACCCGGCGACCAGCCCCGACCGCACGACCTGGGTCAACGACTCCCGCCACCACGGCCTGTCGATGAGCCCCGACGGCGCCAAGGTCTGCGTGGCCGGCACCATGGACGACTACGCCACCGTCGTCGACCGGGCCACGCTGCAGCCGGGCCCGCTGGTCGCCGCCGGCAAGCCCTACTGGGCCACCGTCAGCGGCGACGGCCGCGACTGCGTCATCTCGGAGTCCGGCGCCGACCAGATCACCGCGATCAGCTTCGCCACCGGCCAGAAGGTCCTCAGCGTGCCGGTCGGCGACCACCCGCAGCGCGTCCGCATCGGCCGGATCGCCGCGTAACCTGCGGTGGGCCCCCGTTTGCGGGGCCCACCGGCCAGGTAATCGGCTCCACCGGTTCCGGGGACCCCGTCCGGCCCGACGGTGCGAAGCCGGTCGGCGCAACCCGGCTGCGGCTGTGCAACCGGCGCTACAAGCGGTCTCGGGTGCGCAGGGCGCGGCGGGCGGTGATGGCGAGGCCGACGGCGATCGCGACGGCGGCGGCGACCACGGCGAGGTCGCGGACGGTCAAGGGGCGCAGGTGCAGCAGCCGACCGGCGGGGGTGAGGGCGGCGGCCGCGGCGACGACGGTGGCGGCGACGGCCCACGCCGGGAAGGCCGGGTTGGTGCGCCAGGACAGGGCCGGGCGGGTGCGCAGGGTCCAGGCGATGAGGGCGTGCCCGGCCAGCCAGCCGAGGATCGCCGCGGCCCGGGCCGCCTCGGTGCCGGTGTGCGCGAGCAGGAGGTAGCCGGGGAGGGTGGCCGCGGTGAGGGTGACCGCGGCGGTCGCGATGGCGGCGAGAGCGGCCGGGTCGAGGAAGCGGGTGCCGGACCGGCGGGGCGGGCGGTGCATGGCGCCGGGGGCGGCCGGCTCGGCGACGAACGCGACCGACGCGCCGAGGTCCATGAAGATCTCGAGCAGGACGATGTGGACCGGCGCGAACGGCACGGGCCGGCCGGCGGCGAGGGCCGCGAGCAGGACGGCGACGAGGGCGACCTTCGCGCCGAGGTAGAACGCGACGGCCCGGCGCAGCTGGGCGCCGATGTTGCGGCCGGTGGCGACGGCGGCCACGACGGTCGGGTAGGCGTCGTCGGTGAGGACGATGTCGGCGGCGGCGCGGGCCAGGTCGGCGCCGCGGCGGCCCATGGCGATGCCGACGTCGGCGGCGGCCAGGGCGGGGGCGTCGTTGGCGCCGTCGCCGGTGACCGCGACCGTGTGCCCGCGGGCCTGCAGCGCCTGGACGATGCGGTGCTTGGCCGCGGGGGTGGCCCGGGCGACGACGGTCCCGTGGGTGAGCAGCGGGCCGAGGTCGGCGTCGGTGGCGTCGGCGAGGCGGTCGCCGCGGGCGATGCGGTGCCCGGCGGGCAGGCCGGCCGCGGCGGCGACGGCGGCCGCGGTGTCGGGGTGGTCGCCGGTGACGACGACGGTGGCCACGCCGGCCCGGTGCAGGGTCGCGACGGCGTCGGCGACGTGCGGGCGCAGCGGGTCGGCGAAGCAGGCGAGCCCGGCGTACCGCAGCCCCCGCTCGACGTCGTCCCGGGCGACCGGCGCCGCGGGCGGCGTGTTCGCGGCGAGAGCGTCGTCCCGGGCGACCGGCGCCGTCGGCAGCGCGTCGGTGGCGAGAGCGTCGTCGCGGGCGGCCGGGGGCGCGGGCAGCGTGTTCGTGGCGAAGGCGATGATCCGCAGGCCCTGCCGGGCGCGGTCGGCGACGAGGTCGTCGAGGCGGGCGCGTTCGGCCGGGTCGAGGGTGCAGCGGTCC
The DNA here is from genome assembly GCF_044454505.1 of Dactylosporangium sp. NPDC051541. Lineage (NCBI taxonomy): Bacteria > Bacillati > Actinomycetota > Actinomycetes > Micromonosporales > Micromonosporaceae > Dactylosporangium > Dactylosporangium sp. NPDC051541. Next base: position 842,219 of record NZ_JBITDU010000002.1, on the reverse strand, counting down.
AGGACCGCCTCGGGGGCGCCGGCCACCGCCACGACGTAGGAGCCGCCGGCGCCGTGGTGCACGCGGCTGAGCAGCTTGCGGTGCGGGTCGAACGGGTGCCCGGCGACGACCGGGCCCGGCTCGGTGCGGCCCTCGTCGGCGGCCGCGGCGAGGAGCTGCTGTTCCATGGGTTCGCGGCCGCCGGGCGGGTAGGCGCCGACGGCCGCGGCCAGGACGGCCTGGCGGTCGCCGACGATCTCGGTGAGGCGGAGGCGGTTCTCGGTGAGGGTGCCGGTCTTGTCGGTGACGACGACATCGACCGCGCCGATCGTCTCCCCGGCCCGCAGCCGCCGCAGCAGCACGCCGCGCCGGGCGAGCCGCCGCCCGCCGACGGCGAGCAGCACGACGACGAGGATCGGCAGCTCCTCGGGGACGGTGGCGAACGCGACGGTGAGCCCGGACAGGATCATGTCGCGGATCGGCTGCCCGGCCAGTACCCCCGCCAGCGGGACGGCCACGCTGGCTCCGACCGCGATGATCAGGACCGTCTTGGCCAGCTGGGACAGGGCGCGCTGCAACGGGGTCGGCGGCTCCTTCGCCGCGGCGACGAGCCGCCCGAGCCGGCCGAGTTCGGTGCGGGCGCCGGTGGCCGTGACGACGGCCCGGCCGTCACCGGCGACGACGGCGGTCCCGGCGTAGAGCATGCTCGACCGGCCGCCCGGCGGGGTGTCGGCCGGGACCGGCTCGGCGCTCTTCCCGGCCGCGGCCGGCTCCCCGGTCAGGGTCGACTCGTCGATGCGCAGCCCGCGGCCGTCGAGGACCCGGGCGTCGGCGGGTACGGCATCGCCCGCCTCGACCGCGATGACGTCCCCGGGCACGAGGTCGGCCGCGGGCACGTCGCGCACGCCGCCGTCGGCGGTGACGAGGCGGGCGGTCGGGGCGGTCATCGCCCGCAGCGCCTCGATCGACCGGGCGGCCCGCATCTCGGTGCTGGTCTCGAGCACGGCCACGACCGCGATGACGGCCGCGATGGCGACGGCGTCGGACAGCTCCCCGAACACCGCGGACAGCACGGCGACGGCGATGAGCAGCAGCTGCAGCGGCTCCGTGAACGACTCGGCGAGCTCGGGCCGCCAGCGCTTCGGCGGCCGCGTGCCGGCGGGGACGTTGCGCCCGTACCGCTCCCGCCGTCGCACCCGCTCATCCGGCGCCAGGCCTCGAGGTCCGGCCCCGAGCGCGCGCAGCACCGCATCGCCGTCAGCGGCGTGCGCGCCGAGGTCCAGCTCGTCCGGCTCCATTCAGCCCAGCCGGTGGATCGGCTCGGTGACGGTCTCCTGGCGGGCGTCGGCGAACCCTTCCTCGCCGCCCACCTCGACGACCCGCTTGACGATGGCGTCGTCGGCGACGATCTTCCGGAACTTCGCGTAGTAGGCCTCCCGGTCCCGGCGGTCCGGGCCGACGAACGCGGCCTGCCGCTGGGCCTCCTCGTCGAACTGGACGTCGAACATCGTCGGGAGGTCGTCCTCCCGCCGGGGCCGCAGGGTCACCGCCGCGCGGGGGTTGTCAGACACCGCGCGACGGTAACACCTCGACATCCGTCCACCGTCGCACAACGTCTACGGAAACGGCCGGTGGGCGTACCGCAGCCGGCGGCGCCACCATTCGTCGAAGCCGCCCGGCTCGGTCTCCCGTTCGACCTTCCGGACGGTGGCCGGGTGCCAGAAGATGGTCGCGATCCCGCGCCACACCACGGTCAGGGCGAGCTCGTCGGCGGTCAGCGGGCCGATCGCCGGGGCGTGCACCCGGCCCGTCGGCGGCTGCGCGTCCCGCGCGACATCCGTGCGGTACACCCAGATCCGCTGCACCATCGGCCGCCACATCCACACCGGTCCGGCGCCCGCGCGGGCGAACCTCGCGTTCCGTTCGTCGATGGCCGCCTGCCGCTCCCGCTCCGCCGCCCGCGCGGCCGCCTGCCGCTCCCGCGCGGCCTCCTGCGCAGCCGCTCCGGCGGCCGCGGCGCGGTCGTCGATCTCGGCCAGGACGGGCTGGTAGGCGGCGGCGGCCACGGCCATCCGCCGCCGGTACCGTTCGTCGACCCGCCGCAGTTTCGCCGCGGCCGCCTTCGACACGGCGAGGTACCGGTCGCCGGCCTCCGCCCAGCGCTCGACCTCGGCCGCCGTCGCGGGCACGATCGCGGTCGTCCAGGAACCCTGGATGTAGTACCGCCGGGACAGCTCGCCGGCGATCTGACCGCGACGGAAGGATCGGTATCGGCTCCAGCCCGGCACGAGCCAGACGTGCCGCTCCTGCCCGGTCCGGTCGGACCAGGTGAGGCGATGACAGACGCGCGGCGGCGGATCGGCCATCGAGCCATTCTCCCCGCTCGATGGCCGGGACGCACATCAGACCGGGACCGGTTCGCGGTGGGCGGACTCGACGCGCTGGCCGTAGTAGGTGCCGGCGAGGACGAGCGCGATCCCGGCGACGGCGGCCGCGCTCAGGTGCTCACCGGCGACGCCGACGCCGATCAGGACCGCCCACACGGGTTCGGTGCCCAGCAGCAGGCTCGCCCGCGCGGCCGAGGTGCGCCGGATCGCCCACAGCTGCACCAGGAACGCGAACACGCTGCAGCCGAGCGCGAGGTACAGCACGCCGAGCCAGTGCCCCGGCCCGAACGCGCGTACCGCCGCCGGGAGTGCGGGCGCGGCGACGGCCGTGAACAGGATCGCGCCGACCGCGGTCTGCAGCCAGGTGAGCGTCACCGTGTCGTACTGCCGCCCGGTGGTCAGCCGCCCGGACAGGGTGACGTGGGCGGCGCGGACGGCGGCCGCGGCGAGCATCAGCGCGTCGCCGGTGGTCGGTGCGCGCAGGCCGGGGCCGGCGACGAGCAGGGTGACGCCGGCGACCGCGATCGCCGCGGCGACGAAGAACCGGCCCGGCAGCCACCGCCGGTGGGCGGCGCCTTCGAGCGCGGGCGTCAGCAGGATCGTCAGGCTGATCAGCACGCCGGCGTTGGTGGCGCTGGTCAGCGACACCCCGTAGGTCTCCAGGACCAGCACCGACGCCTGCGTGAGGCCGAGCAGCGCCCCGACCCGCAGCTCCGGTCGGCTCGGCCGGCGCCGGGCCATGGCGGGTGCCAGTGCGGCCGCCGAAACCAGGAAACGCAGCGACAGTACGGCCAGCACCCCACCGACCAGCACCAGCGTCTGGGCGGCGAGGTAGCTGCTGCCCCACACCACGGCCACCGCCAGCAGCAGCAGGTCGCTGCGTCGCATCCCCATGGCACCAGCCTGGGGGCGGACTATCGTGAAGACCAGATGGATTCTCGTCAACCGACAGTGTAGTGAGACCTAATGGATCTGCACCATCTGCGCCTGCTCAGGGAGCTCGGCGACCGGGGCAGCCTGGCCGCCGTCGCCCGGGCGATGCACATCACACCGTCGGCCGTCTCCCAGCAGCTGCGGTCGCTGCAGCGCTCGGCGCGGGTGCCGCTGACCGAGCGCCGCGGCCGCCGGCTCGTGCTGACCGAGGCCGGCCAGGCCCTGGCCGCCGCGGCGATCGAGGTCTCCACCGCGCTGGACCGGGCCGGGCGGGCCGTGGACGCCTACCTCGACGACCCGGCCGCGCCGGTCACGGTGGCCGCGTTCCACAGTGCCGGGCTCACCTACTTCGGCCCGCTGCTCGGCCGGGCCGGCCTGCCGCCGGTGCGGTGCGCGGACGAGGACGTGGCCCAGGCCGACTTCCCGGCCCTCGTCGCCGACTACGACCTGGTCCTGGCGCACCGGCTGGCGCACAGCCCGCCCTGGCCGGCCGACCGGCTGACAGTCGTGCCGCTGGCCTACGAGCCGCTGAACGTCGCCCTGCCGGCGGGCCACCGCCTGGCCGCGCGGCCGTCGCTGAGCGCCGCCGAAGTCGCCGGCGAGCCGTGGATCTGCGTGCACGAGGGGTTTCCCCTCGAGGGCGTCCTGACCGCGATCGCGGCCGCCGCCGGGCGCCCCCTGGAGATCGTCCACCGGGTCAACGAGTTCACCGTCGTGGCCGCGATCGTCGCCGCCGGTGGCGGGCTGGCGCTGCTGCCGGCCCACACCAGCCGGCCCGGCCCGGGCGTGGTGCTGCGCCCGCTGGCCGGCCTGCCGGCCGGGCGGCACATCGACGCGCTCACCCGCCCGGAGACCCTCCACCGGGTGGCGGTGCGGTCGGTCCTCGGCGCACTGCGGGAGATCGCGGCGGCTCAGCCGTTGTAGTGCGCGCCGTTGGTGTAGTGGTCGGTGTAGTGCGTCATCTTCGGGTCAGCGGCGTGGATCGGGGCGGCGCGGTCGAACTGGCCGTCGTGGTTGTCGTCGTAGTAGAGCCGGTCGAGGAAGCCGTCGCCGTCGCTGTCGACCTGCATCAGGTCCGCCTTGCCGTCCTTGTCGGTGTCGTACTTGACCTGCTCCATGACGCCGTCGTGGTCGTGGTCGTAGCCGCGGGCGTCGATGTACCCGTCGTGGTTGCTGTCCCACGCCTGGTTGTCGAGGTTGCCGTCGCCGTCGAGGTCGTACTGGTAGACGTCGTCGCGCCCGTCGGCGTTGGAGTCGACGCTGAGCCACTCGTCGTGGCCATCGTGGTTGGTGTCGTGCTCAACGACGTACGGAATGTCGGCGTCGGTCATGGCGGGCTCCCTCGGTTGCTGTGTCTCAGCTCACGGTAGACCGGCACGGACCCGGGCAACTCCCGAATCCGTGCCGCCCTGACCTGGCCAAACAGCCCACCATGGGTCAGATCGTGCGCGGTGCCTTCGCGAGGTTGGCCTCGAGCTCGGCCTTGTTCTGCTTCGCGACGTACGCGGGGCGGTCGCGCTCGACCCGCCACGACTCGCTCAACGGGCTGACGTCGACGGTGTCGAACCCGATCTGGTCGTAGAGGTCCGCGGCGAACTTGGCCGCCTCGGGGTGGTCCGAGGACACGGCCAGGGCGCGCCGGCCCGGGGTGCCGGAGGGGGAGCCGTCGGTGGTGATGTCGGCCGCGCCGATGTGGTTGAACGCCTTGACCACCTTCGACGTGGGCAGGTGGGCCTGCAGCAGGCCCGCGGTGGTCGCCTCGCCCCGGTCGAGCTCGTCGAAGTGGCCGTCGCGCTCCCAGTAGTAGTTGTTGGTGTCGAGCACGATCTTGCCGGCGAGGGGCTCGACCGGCACGTCACGGAACTTGCCGAACGGCACCGTGACGACCACGACCTCACCCGCGGCCGCCGCCTCCTGGGCCGTGGCCGCCCGCGCCGCCGGGCCGAGGTCTTCGATGAGGGCGGACAGCGTCTCCGGTCCGCGTGAGTTCGCGATCACCACGTCGTGCCCGAGGGCGATGACCGCCCGGGCGACCTGGCTTCCGATGTTGCCGGCCCCGATGATTCCAAAAGTCGTCACGGTTCAACTCAAGCCGGACGGCCCGGCACGTATTCCGGAAACTCCCGAGCCCGGCGGGCGCGGCGGCCCGGCCGTTATCAGGCGTCGGCCGGGACGGGCTCGGCCGGGGCGGACGCGCGGACCTTGCGGCGGGTGAACAGCAGCCCGAACGTGAGCGCGGTGCCGTGCATGACGATGCCGTAGACTGCGGCCGGTATCGCCATCTCGACGCTGTTCATCAGCGCCGGGCTGGCCGCGACCGTGAGGGTCAGCGCGGTGTTGTGGATGCCGATCTCGAACCCGGCCGCGGTGGCCAGCCGGTGCTCGACGCCGGCCAGCCGCGGCACCCCGTAGCCGACCAGCAGGCTGATCAGGTTGAACGCGAGCACCGCCAGCCCGACGGCGGCGAAGTAGCCGGGCAGCTTGGCCCACCCGCCGGCGAGCACGGCCCCGACGACCGCCAGCAGGACCACGATCGACAGCACCCGGACCGGCCGGTCGAGCCATCGCGCCACCCGGGGCAGCCGGGCCCGCAGCAGCATGCCGACGATGACCGGCACGACCGCGATCACGAAGACCTGCGACACCTCGGTCCACTGCAGCCCGACGTCGCGACTGTCAGGCAGGAAGTATCCGGCCGCCAGGTTCGCCACGATCGGCAGCGTGACCACGACGATGAGTGAGTTGACCGCGGTCAGGGCGACGTTCAGCGCGACGTGCCCGCCGAACAGGTGGCTGTACAGGTTGGCGGTCGGCCCCCCGGGCGACGCGGCGAGCAGCAGCAGCCCGACCGCCAGGTTGGGCTCGAGCCCGAACGCGAGCACCACTCCGAAGCACATCACCGGCAACACGACGAGCTGGCACACCAGCGCGATCACGGCCGCCTTCGGATACCGCCCGACCCGGGCGAAGTCGTCCATGGTCAGCCCGAGCCCCAGCCCGAGCATGATGATGACCAGGGCAACGGGCATGCCGACGAGGATCAGCGCAGGAAGCACGGTGCATTGTCACCGGCCCCGCTAAAGCCGCTCATTCGCCGCGGGCGGCGACCTGCCGAGCCTCTTCGGCCGCCGCCTCGGCCTCCTCGGGGCTGATGTCGCGCAGGTACAGGGCGAGATTGTGCAACGACCGGGCCAGCAGGGGCTCGAAGGCGGCCGGGTTGGTCGCGGCCAGTCGGCGCCGGATCTCGACGGCCTCGGCGGTGGCGGCCACCGCCTCCTCCAGCCGTCTCAACGCCGCCAGCCGATTCCCGAGATTGTTCAACGACGTGGCGAGGCTGGGTGCGAACGCGGCCGGGTCGGCCCTGGCCGCCCGGCGGTGCACGTCGACCGCCTCGGCCGCGGCGGTCAGCGCCTCCTCCCACCGCCCCAGCTTCGACAGCATCGCACCGAGGTTGCTCAGCGACCCGGCGAGGTCGGTTTCGAGCGGGGCCAGGTCGGCCGCGGCCAGGCGTCGCTGTATGCCGATGGACTCGACAGCGGCGGCCACCGCCTCGTCCGGCCAGCCCAGCTTCGACAGCCGGTTGCCGAGGTTGCTCAACGACCCGGCGAGTTCGCGTTCGAACGCGGCCGGGTCCGCCGCCGCGAGCCGGCGGTGCAGCTCGACGGCCTCGGCCGTGGCGATCAGCGCCTCGTCCTCCCGGTCCAGCTCCGACAACATCCCGCCGAGGTTGCGCAACGATCCCGCGAGGCCCGGTTCGAACGCGGCCGGGTCGGCCGCGGCCAGGTGGCGGCGCAGGTCGACGGCCTCGGCGGTGGCGGCCAACGCCGCTGCCCGCCGCCCCAGCCCCAGCAGCCGGATGCCGTGGTCGTCGAGGGCACCGGCCAGCTGGTCGGTGTCGTCCGGTGCGGGGTCGGCGGGGTAGAGCTGCCGGTGGAGCCGCAGCCCGGCTTCGGAGTATTCGGCGGCCTCGTGGCGCCGGCCGAGGCGGGCGAGGAGCCGCTGGAGCCGATGGCAGAGGCGGGCGATGTCGTGGAGGTCGGTGCGGGGGTCGAGGGCGTGGGCGGCGCTGCGGTGGTGGTGGGCTTCGCGGAGGTCGTCGGCGTCCGCGGCCAGCGGCTGCGGCTCGGTGTCGGCGCGCCGGACCCAGTATGCGGCGGCCCGCAGGTGCGCGTCGGTCAGGGCGGCCGTGTTCCCGTCGCGGCCGGCGAGCGCGGTGGCGGTCCACCGGTGCACGAAGTACGACGGTGAGCCGTCCGGGCCGCGGCCGGGCGTGAGCAGGCCGCTGTCCACGCAGGCGCTGACGGCCCGGTCGAAGTCGGGGTCGTCGGTGACCAGGTCACCGAGGACGTACGACAGGGCGGTGCCGTCGACCGGGACCCGGTACACGCTGGCGCCGGTGATGAGTCGCACGGCGTCGGGGTTGGGCTCGAGGCCGGTCAGGAGCCGCTCGAGGAGGATGTCGTCGGCGGCCAGCGTGGCGACCTCGGCCAGGGCGTCGTCCAGGACGGCGTTCGCGCCCAGGTAGGCGTCGATGTCGGCGTCGGTGACCGCGGCGGTGGCCGTGCTGGTCCGCAGGTGGCGCTCGACGGCGGTGGCCAGGCGGAGCGTGACGTCGGTGTGGCGGGCGGTGCCGCCGGCCAGGAGCGCGTCGACGTACTCGAGGCAGCGCGGGTGGCCGCCGACCGCTCGCCACACGCGTTCCAGGTCGGCGCCGGTCATCCGGTCGAGGTGCGGCAGGGCCCAGGCCAGTTTCATGGTCTCGGCGAACGACAGCGGCCCCAGGTGATGGAAGGTGAGGGCGCGGTGGGCGTTGCCGGGCAGCGTGAAGCGGTATCGGCAGGTGATGAGCAGCCGGCCGCGCCCGGGGCGGGTGACCACGGCGGTGAGCAGCCGGGCCAGGGGCGGTGCGACCGGTTGGACGCCGGTGCCGGGCAGGTTGTCCTCGAAGTTGTCCAGGACCAGGAGCACGGGCACCTCCGTCAGCAGCTCGTGCAGGGCCGCGGTGCGGTCGGGCAGGGTGCGGGCGGCGTCGGCGACCCGCGACAGGAGCCGCGCGACCCGGTGTGACGGTGCGGTCTCGCGGTCCTCGAGCTGGTCGCCGGTCTGGAGGGCGAGCTCGGTGAGCAGCTGCTCGCCGGTGACCGGGCCGGTGACGGCGACGACGACCCGGTCCGGCTCCCGTTCCAGGACCCGGGTGACGAGCTCGTCGGCGAGGGTCGTCTTGCCGACCCCGCCGAGGCCGTGCACGACGATCCCGGCGGTCCGGCCGGACAGCAGGGCGGCGGGCCACTCGCGCTGCTCACGGCGGCGGCCGACGACCTCACCGGCCTCCCGCCGCAGCACCCCGGCCCCGGACCGCGCCGCCGGTATCGGCGCGGGCGGGGCGTCGACGTCGACGACCGGGACCGAGCCCGCCGGCGCGTACACCGACACCGTCGACCACTCCTGGAACCGGGCCAGTCGCCGGTCCCGCTCGTCGACGGAGCGTTCCAGCTCCAGCTGCACGTCCGCGCGGGCGTCGGCCACCGCGGCCACGACATCGGCGGCCGGGTCCGCGGCCAGCCGGGCGTACACCCGGGCGAACACCCGGGTCGCGTACACATCGCTGATCGACGTCTCCGTCGCGATCACCACCCCGGCGCCCCGGGCCAGGAGCCCCTCCGCGAGGGAGACGGTGTAGCAGGCGGCGAGGGCGAACACCGGTGGTATCGCGCCGGCCGGGATCGCCTCGTCCAGGAACTGATCGGCGGTCACCGGGCGGGCGGCGCCGTCCTCGTCCTCCAGGACCAGGAAGCCGGGCGTGCCGTGGCCGGACAGGTGCAGAACATGGGCGGGGGCGGCGCTCAACGCGGCCCGGATCGCCGCCGTGGTCGCGAAGTGGACCACCCGCACGTCGGCGTCGAAGGCCCGGGCCGACCGGACCGCGGCCAGGACGTTGCGCAGCTCCTGCTCGTAGTCGAGGACCTGGCCGCCGCCGGTCAGCGGCGACGCGATCGCCACCACGATCCGCAGCGGGCCGGGCCGGGCGGCCGGGGCCGAGCGGGCCTGGCGAAACGCTCGCACCTGCGGGTCGATGCCCAGCGGGCGGCCGGACCCCGGCGACAGCATCGTCTCCCACGGCAGACCGGCCAGCCCCGGCACCACCCGCAGCCCGACCCGGGTCGGCCGGTGCCCGGCCCGCGCCGACTCGACGAGGTCCTGCAACAGCCGCCCGGCCCCGTCGGCCAGGAAGTTGCGGGTCAACGCGCGCCCGACCGCGAGCACCGGGGCCTGCGACGGCCCGTCCGGTCCGCCGTCAGCGCTCAGGTCACGGTGGGCGGCCAGCCCCGACCGGGACCGGCGGAACGCGTCGAGCGACACCCGCAGCCCGGGCACCACCCCCTGATGCGGCACCGTGACCGCCTGCCGGCCGTGGCCCGACACCGTCACCGACTCCGCGTCCACCACCACCGACACGTCCACCGCCGCACCCACCGACGATCGGCCCACCCAGACGTCGGCGAGACCGTCGAGCACCGCCAGCAGCTCCTCGACCCGGATCACCCACACCGAGTCGCGCAGCCAGCCGTCGGCGCTGTTGTGCCGGCCCGACACCACCGCGACGACGAGCCCGTCGGACCGGCGCCGGACCGGCGCGCCCCGCATGCCCGCGGTGACGGCCGGCGACTCCACCCGCCCGACCACCACACCGTCCCGGGTGGCGCTGCCCTCCAGCCGCCCCGACGCCTCCACGAAGCCCGCGGCATCGGCCACCCCGGCCACCGTGACCGGCGTCGACATCGCCTGCTCCGCGGTCGGCGCGAACCCGGCCACCACACCGGTCAACACGCCCTGAGCCACCTCCAGCACGGCCAGGTCGTGGACCGCGTCGACCCGGAGGACCCGCGCCGGCACCGCGCCTTCGTCCCCGGCCAGGGCGTCCACCAGCACCGTGCGGCCGGCCTCGGCCAGCACGTGCCCCGCCGTCACCACCACACCCGGGCTGACCTGGAAGCACGTTGCGACCGGCACCCGGTCGGAAGACAACACCCGGCCCAGAGACCTGTCCAACGCCATGACCGAAGCCTGACGGACAGCGCGGCCAGGGGCGACTCCCTACACGCCCTGGACGGGGTCGTGGTGGCCGCCGTCCGGGGTCTCCGCACCCGGCATCGCACCGTTGGGGTCGATCGCGCCGTCGTAGTTGTAGACGTGGTAGGAGCGGTCGCCGTCGTCGCGGTGTTTCGTCGTGGTCACGTAGCGGTGGATCAGGCCGTCGATCTCGATCTCCACCACCGGTGCGTCCACGGTGTCGAGAACGGCGCCGTCGCGCGGGCCGCCGGTCAGCTGGACTTGTTCAGAGGGTTCGTTGGCCATGCGCGGACCCTTACCCGGCGGTGGCGTGCGGAAACGAATCACGGCCCGGCCACAGCCGCCTCGAGCCCTTCGAGGGTGTGCGTGGGCGGCATCCCCGCGCGCATCAGGGCCGGCACTGATGTGTTCGGAAAATTTATGTTTGGCGCTGGACAAAGTGGCTCTTGGCCGCGCGCGATGCTAATCTTGGATTGGTCAGACAATAGGGCTGCCAGCAATTACGACGATTTCGCCGGAATTGCTGGAATGCGCTGATCACGCACGTGGCCGGGCGGTGTTCCGGCGGGCCGGTCGCGGGCCGGCCTCCCCCTTCAGGACAGCCTCACCAGCCATTCTGCGGAGCCGATCCCATGAACGGCGGCGTGGCCGACCGAACCGCATCAGGAAGTCCGGGACATCTGCGGAAAAAGCGCGCCCGGACGGGGCGTGGCCTAGCAAGAGCCACTCCGGGCCGTCAACAATTGTGCGGGAACTTTACAGCGCCAGTTCGCGGTGTGTGAGTTGCGCTACTGTCGTGGCGAATTCGACCCGGTTCCACGAATCGAGCTCCCGCTGAGCGGTATTCGTCGATGTTGAATGGCGGATCGCCGCGTTCTCATTCGTCCGGAGTTGCACATGCTTCGAGCCTGCACAGACCTCAGTCGCCGTGTCGCGGCCGCGCTGATCCTCGGCCTCGCCCTCTCCCTCGCAGTGTTCGTCGTGGCGCCGCCCACCGCGGCCCAGGGCGCCCCCGGCGGCCCCGCGGCCGCGCACCACCGGGACACCTTCATCCCCGGCCGGCCCGCGCCCGCCACCGGCCGGGCCCTGCAGCCGCTGCCGCACATCACCGGGTCCGTCCCGGTGCGCACCGACCGGAAGCTGCGGCCCGGGAAAGGCACCGGCACCAGCGGCGCGAACTCCGCGGCCGTGCTCACCCCCGCGCCCGACCTGGCGCTGCGGACCCTCGTCGTCGGCACCGAGCCCACCGACTGGGGTGTCGACACCTGGCGTTCGACGCTCGACCGGGTCGGCGCCGCCTACGACGTGCTCTACAGCCGCACCACCGCGCTGACCGCCGCCTCGCTCGTGCGGGCCGACGGCACCGGGAAGTACAACGCGATCCTGCTCACCAGCAGCTCGCAGCTCTACGACGGCGGTGCGGCCGGCTTCGTCAGCGGCTTCGACGCCACCGAGTGGAACACGCTGTGGGCCTACGAACGCGACTACGGTGTCCGCCAGGCCGCCCTCTACACCAGCTACGGCACGTTCCCCGAGAACTACTGCCTCGCCGCGTCCACCGAGGGCGGTGTCGCCGACACCCCGCTGCCGGCGGCGCTCACCACGGCCGGCGCCGGCGTCTTCGACTACCTCAAGCCGACCGCGACCGTGCCGATCGTGCAGTCCTATGTGTACCGCACCCGCGTCACCGCCGGCTGCGCGGCCGACCCGGTGCTGGTCAACGGGGCCGACGTGCTCGGGGTCCGCACGACCTCGGCCGACGGCCGGGAGCGCCTGGCGCTGACGTTCACGTCGAACCAGAACCTGCTCCAGGCCGGCCTGCTCACCTACGGCCTGCTGCGCTGGGCGACCAAGGGCATGTTCCTCGGCGAGCAGCGGCACTACCTCAACGTCGACGTCGACGACTGGTTCAACACCTCCGACCACTACTTCCCGGACGGACACATCGAAAGCACGCCGGGGTACCGGATGACCGGCCACGACGCCTTCAACGCCAACCAGCAGCAGATCGCCCTGCGCACCGCGTATCCGCTGGCCTCCGGGTTCACCTTCACCATGGCCTACAACGGCGCCGACGCGGTGCTGCCGGCCGACGCGACGTGCAGCGCCCGCGGCGGCGTCAACACGCTCACGCCGACCACCCGCTGCCTGCGCACCAGCTTCCGGTGGATCAACCACACCTACACCCACCAGGAGCTCAACTTCACCGACGCCGCGACGACCAGCAACGAGATCACGGCCAACCGCCCCGTGGCCACGGCGCTCGGTCTGTCGCAGCCCAACAACGTGCTCAAGACCGGCGAGTACTCCGGCCTCGGCGTCTACAACCCGGACCCGAACGACGATGTCAACCCGCCCACCGACCACGGCCTGATGGCGTCCAACCCCAACCTGCTCAGCGCCGCGCAGGCGGCCGGCGTGACCTACCTGCACGGCAACATGTCGTTCCCGAGCCACGTGCCGGCGTGCTTCAACTGCGGCATCGTGCACCCGATGAACGCCACGATCACGATCGTGCCGGACTGGCCGACCAACATCGCCTACTACACGACGACGGCGGCCGAGGAGACGGCGTTCTACAACGCCTACTACGGACCGGGCGGGCGGTTCCCGTTCTGGCCGACGAACCTCACCTACGCGCAGATCATCGACTACGAGGCCGGGGTCGCGCTGCAGCACGTCTCGTCCGGCTCCATCTACACGCACACGCTGCACATCGCCAACCTCAACGACTACGGCTCCGGGGCCACCCTGGCCACCGACTGGGCCCGCAAGGTGGCCGAGAAGTACAGCGCGTACTACTCGGTGCCGCTGCTCAGCACCGCCTGGTCGGCGCTCGGGCCGTACGTGTCGAGCCGCAACGCCCACTTCGCCGAGCTGACCGCCGGAGTCGACGCCGTCTGGCACCCGGGCACTGGGACCGTCACGGTGACCTCACCCGCGGCCGGGCAGGTCGGGCTGAGCGGGATCGCACCGGCCGGGGCCGTCACCTACGGCACCGACCACATCGCCCAGGTGACCCTGGCCGCCGGGGTGACGGTGACCGTGCCGGCGAGCCCGCGACCGTGAAAGTAGCCCTGGTCTCCGAAGGCACCTATCCGTTCGCGATGGGAGGGGTCAGCGTGTGGTGCGACCAGCTGCTGCGCGGCCTGCCCGACTATCGCTGGGACATGGTGGCCCTGACCGTCGACGGCTCCGAGCGGGAGCTGTGGCCCCGGCCCGAGAACCTCGACCGGGTCGTGCAGATCCCGCTCTGGGCCGCCGGGGCCCGGCGGCGCGCGTCGCGCCCCGGGTCCGCGTTCCGGGCGTCGTATCCGGCGTTCCTGACGAGCCTCGTCACGCCGCTGGACCCGCACCCGGAGAAAGCGGCCGTGGAGCGCAGCCGCTTCGTGCTCGCGCTGCGCGGGCTGTACGAGTACGCCGCCGACGGCGGGGACCTGGGCGCGGCGCTGACCTCCAACGACGCGCTGCACACGATGACGGAGACGTGGCACGGCCTGCGCGCGGACGGCCTGGTGCTGGCCGACGCGGTGCAGGCGGCGTCGCTGATCGAGCACATGCTGCGCCCGCTCAGCGCGCCGCCGGTGCGGGCCGACGTCGTGCACACCTCGATGAACGGCCTGTCGGTGCTCGTCGGGATGGCCGCCAAGTGGCGCCACGGCACCCCGGTGCTCATGTCCGAGCACGGCATCTACCTGCGCGAGCGGTACCTGGCCTACCTGGACCAGGACGCGCCGCACGCGGTGAAGGTCCTCGTCCTGAGCTTCTTCCGGGCCCTCGCCGGGGCCGGGTACCTCATCTCCGACGCCCTCGCCCCGCACTCGTCGTACAACCGGCGGTGGCAGCTGCGCAACGGGGCGCCGGTGGAGCGGATGTGGACGATGTACAACGGGGTGTCCCCGGAGTCGTTCCCGGCCGCCGAGGAGGAGCCGGCCGAGCCGACCGTCGTCTTCGTCGGCCGCATCGACCCCCTGAAGGACCTGCACACGCTGATCCGGGCGTTCGCCGTCGTGCACGAGCGGATGCCGGAGGCGCGGCTGCGCGTCTTCGGCGCCACCCCGCCCGGCGGCGAAAGCTACCGCGACAGCTGCTCCGCGCTCATCGACGAGCTCGGCATCGGCGCGTGGGCGACGATGGAGGGCCGGGTCGCCGACACCGTGCACGCGTACCACAGCGGCAGCATCGTGGCACTGACCAGCATCTCCGAGGGCTTCCCCTACACCGTGGTGGAGGCGATGGCCTGCGGGCGGACGGTCGTGTGCACCGACGTCGGCGGTGTCGCCGAGGCCGTCGGCGACGCCGGGATGGTGGTGCCGCCGCGGGACGTCGCGGCGATCGCCGACGCGTGCGTGAAACTCCTCGACGACGCGACCCTGCGACAGCAGCTGGCGGCCCGGGCCCGGGAGCGGGTCATGGGCCGGTTCACCCTCGCACAGTCCCTCGACGCCTACCGCCGCCTCTACGAGCGGGTCACCACGCCGGAGCTGACGGCGGCCGGGGCCGCCCCGGCGTCCAGCGCCGACCCGCAGCCGCTGCGGCCGGTCGCCCGGCCGGTGGTGGCCCGGGCCATGGTGCGCCGGATGATCGGGCGGGCCGCGGTCCGCAAGCCGATCGGCCGGGCCACCGTGCCGGCCCTGCGCCCCGCCCGGCCGCCGGACGCGGGGGAGGAGTCGTGAGCACCCAGGAGGTCGAGGCGTCGATGGCGGTCGCGGCCCGCGGCATCGCCAGCGACGCGACGATGGAGCTGTCCGAGGCCGCGCGGCAGGCGTTCGGGGCCCCGGCACCGTCCGGTGACCCGGTCGACGCCCTCGCCGCCCGGGTCAAGGACCGGGCCTCCGGCGCCGTGGACGGGCTCCAGGTCGCCGCGATGCTCGAGGCCGACGGGGTCAGTGACCGCACGGCCCGGGTCGAGTACGGGTTCCAGGACGTGTTCGACCTGGCTGAGGCGGTCTACGTGCGGGTCGCGGACCGGCGGCCACCGGCCCGGCCGCTGGAGGTACCCCCGCCGAATCGCCGGGAACTGCTGCACGGCCTGCTGTATCTGTTGCCGAGCGCGCTGTTCCCGGCGGTCGTGGCCATCGTCGCGCCGCACCCGCTCGTGGTGGCGCTGCTCACCGGGGGCGCGCTCGGGTGGGTCTGGGCCGGCGCCGCCAGCTGGCTGGCCTACCAGGGGCTCAACGTGGGCGATCCGCGGGCGGCGGCGCGGGTGCTGATCGGGGCGAGCGGGCTCGGCGTCGCGGTCGCGGCGGGGCTCGGGGTGGCCGTCACCGCCGTCGCCGGGGGTGGGATCGCGGCCGCCGCCCTGGTGCCGGGGGTCATGGTCTACCAGATGGCGGCGACGCTGCTCGTGTTTCACCGGCACGAGCTGCTGCTCGGCGCGGTGATGCTGCCCGCCGTCGGCCTCGGCGTGGCCACGGCCGTCCACCGCGGCGGGCCGGGCCTGGCCCGCTGGGCGCTGGTGGTCGTGGCGGTCACGGTGCTGGTGGCGCTGACCCTGGCGATGGTGCTGGCCCGGCGGGCCGGCCGGACCGGGCCGGAGACGCCGCACTCGACGGTCCGGGCCCTGCTGCGCGGCCGCACCGGGACGTTCCTGCTCGTCGCCCTCTACGCGGCGCTGTCGGCGGCGTTCCTGCTGCACGCGCAGGCGCCGTACCTGCTCACCCACTTCGACGTGGTGGTGGCCGGGGTGCCGCTCATCGCCGCGATGGGCATCGTGGAGTGGCGGGCCCGCGTGTTCGTGGAGCGCAGCCGGCTGCTGCTGCACCGGGTGAGCCGGCCCCGGCAGTTCGTCCGGGGGGTGTGGCGGATGCTCGGCACCGACCTGCTGCTGTGCTGGCTCGCGGTCGCCGCCGGGGCCGTCCTGCTCCTGGCCGGGCTGCGCTGGGCGGGCCGGCTGACCCCGGCCGGCACGATCATGGCCGGGGCGCAGGTCGCCGTGGCCGGCGCGTACTTCCTGGCCTTCGTCATGGTGGCCCACGGCCGCTATGGCTGGCTCTGCACGGCGCTCGCCGTCGCCACCGCCGCCCACGTGGGCGCCGACGTCCTGCTGCCCCGGGTCGCGGCCGACGCCGCCTCCGACGTCCTGCTCTTCCTGGCCAGCGCCGTGCTGCTGCAGGTGCTGCTGACGATCGCGCTCGTACCGGTCCTGGGTCAGGCCCGTCGCTACCGCTGACCGGGAACCGGTTCCCACGACAGTAAGGGGGACGCACCGCATGCACGCCGTCATCCTGGCCGGGGGTCAAGGCGTTCGCCTCCGCCCGTACACGACCGCACTGCCCAAGCCGCTCGTCCCGATCGGCGACCGCTACACGATCCTCGAGATCATCCTCAACCAGCTGGCCGCCCGCGGCTTCCGCTCCGTCACCCTGGCCATCAACCACCTCGGCGAGCTGATCCGGGCCTTCGCCGGCGACGGCTCCCGGTGGGGCATGACCATCGAGTACCTCACGGAGGACGCGCCGCTGTCGACCGTCGGACCCCTGTTCGGGCTGCGCGACCGGCTCCCGGAGCGGTTCCTGGTGATGAACGGCGACGTGCTGACCGACCTCGACTACGGCGACCTGCTGCACAGCCACGAGCTGTCCGGCGCGGCGCTGACCGTCGCGACCGCGGAACGGCCCCTGAAGATCGATTTCGGGGTACTGACTGTGGACGGTCCCCGCCTGATCGCCTTCACCGAGAAGCCGACCTACCACTATCAGGTCAGCATGGGCGTCTACGCGATGTCCCGGGCCGTCCTGCACGGGTATCCGGCCGGGCTGCCCTTCGGCTTCGACCAGCTGCTCCTGGATCTGCTCGCGCGGGAGGAGTACCCACAGACCTATGCCTTCAAAGGTTTCTGGGTCGACGTCGGAAGACCGGAGGACTACGACCGGGTGAACCGCGACTTCGCCGAGCTGGCACCGATCCTGCTGCCGTCACCGGACGGGGCGGCGGTGTGAAGCGGGTGGTGCTGTTCGGCGGGTCCGGCTTCATCGGTGGGCACGTGCGGGCCGTGCTCGAAGCCGACGCCCGGTGCGTGGTCGTCGCGCCCGGACGCGACCGGCACGACCTGCAGCGCGACGGCGTGGCCGCGCTGTGTGCCCTGCTCGCGGAGGAGTCCCCGGACGCGGTCGTCAACTGCACAGGACGCCTCGGGGGTACTGCCGCAGAACTCCTGCAGGCCAACGCGATCGTCACCGCCCGGCTGCTCGAGGCCGTCGCCGCGGCCGCACCCGCCGCGCGTCTCGTGCGGCTCGGCTCGGCCGCCGAATACGGGCCCGTCCCGGCCGGCGTCGCCGTCACCGAGGCGTATCCGGCCGCCCCGGTCAGCGACTACGGCGTCAGCCAGCTCGCCGGCACCCGGCTGGCCGAGCTGGCCGCCCGGGAGGGCCGGGTCGACGCGGTCGTGCTGCGGGTGTTCAACCCGATCGGCCCCGGCCTGCACGCGGACAACATGCTGGGCCGGGCGGCCGCGCTCATGCGGGCGGCCGCGGCCGGCGGCGCCGACGCGATCACCCTGGGGCCGCTCGGCGCGCACCGCGACTTCCTCGACATCGGCGACGTGGCCCGGGCCGTGCAGCGGGCGGTGTTCGTCACCGACCCGCCCGCGCGGGTGCTCAACGTGGCCAGCGGGCAGGCCGTCGTGTCCCGCACGGCCGTGCGGCTCCTGGCCGAGGCGGCCGGGTTCGCGGGGGTGGTGCGGGAGGAGGGCGTCGCACCGTCGCGGTCCACGGCGGTGCCGTGGATGTGCGGCGACATCGCCGCGGCCCGGGCGGCGCTGGGGTGGACACCGGAGGTCACCCTGGCCGACGCCGTGAAGCGGGTCTGGGCGGGCGTCGGATGAACCGGGCCGTGCTGCTGTTCGCGCTGGTGCTGCTGCCGGTCTTCCCCGGCTGCGCCAACGGCGAGCCGCAGCCGGCCCCGTCCGCCGGCTGGGTCTACCAGCTGCAGGGCTACGACGGGGGGCGGCTGGACGCGCTGGCCCGCACCAGCTATCCGCTCGCCGTCATCGACCTCGCCCGCGACGCCGGGACCGACTACTTTAAGCCGGAGGAGATCGCGGCGCTGCGGGCGACCGGGAAGCGGGTCCTGGCCTACTTCGAGATCGGCAGCATCGAGGAGTTCCGGCCGGAGTACGGGCCGCTGCGCCGCGACGCCGGGGACCTGGTGCTCAACAAGTGGCCGGACTGGCCGCAGGAGTACTTCGTCAAGTACTGGGACGAGCGCTGGTGGACGACCGTGATCGCGCCGCGGGTCGAGCGGGCGGTCAAGGCCGGGTTCGACGGGGTGTACCTCGACACGCTGCTGGCCTACGAGGAGATCGACCGCGGCCTCGTCGCCGGGCGCGATCAGGACAGTCTCGGCGCGGCGATGGTGGCGCTGCTGGTGCGCATCAGCCGCTACGCCAAGCAGCTGCGGCCGGGTTTCTGGATCGTGCCGCAGAACTCCCCGGAGCTGCGGCGCTTCGGCGGGTACACCGAGGCCATCGACGGTCTGGCCATGGAAGAACTGTTCTACCGGGCGACGGACGAGCAGTGCCGCGAGGACTTCTGCGCCGAGAACCTCGCCGAGGCCCGCGCCCTGCGCGACGCGGGCAAGTTCGTCCTCGCCGTCGACTACGCCGGGCAGGGCGACCACGTGCGCGACGCCTGCCAGCGGTACCGCAAGGAACGTTTCGCCGGCTACGTGACGGTCCGCGACCTGGACCGCATCGCCGCGCCGTGCACCTGACGCTTGAAGGAGAGGCATGTCCAGGACTGTCGGTGTCATCGGAATGGGGTACGTCGGGCTGACGCTCACCGCGGCCCTGGCCCGCAAGGGCTACGTCGTCCACGGCGTCGACGTGCAGCCGGCCGTGCTGCGCGCGCTCGCCGCCGGGCGCCCGCACATCTTCGAGCCGGGCGTCGCCGAGGCGTTCGCCGAGCACATCAACCGATCGATCTTCGTGGACTCGGCGCTGCCGGCCGGCACCGTCGACGCCACCGTGATCTGCGTGTCCACGCCCGTCGACGAGCACACCCGGCGGCCCAACCTGACGAACCTCGCGGCCGCGGCCCGCCTCGTCGGGCAGTCGTGCACGGCGGAGACGCTCGTCGTGGTGCGCAGCACCGTGCCGGTCGGGGCCAGCCGGGCCGTGGTGCTGCCGCCGCTGCTGGAGGCCTGGGGGAGCGGGGTGCGGCTGGTGATGGCGCCCGAGCGCACGATCCAGGGCCAGGCCCTGCGTGAGCTGGTCGAGCTGCCGCAGGTCATCGGCGGCCTCGACGACGAGAGTCTTCAGGCCGGGGTCGCGCTGTTCGAGGGGCTCGCGGAGCGGATCGTCCCGGTGTCGAGCCTGGAGGCGGCCGAGATGGTGAAGCTGTCCAACAACTGCCACACCGACCTGATCTACGCCTACGGCAACGAGGTCGCGCTCATCGCCGAGCGCCACGGCCTCGACCCGCTCGAGGTGATCCGGGCCGCGAACCTCGACTACCCGCGGCCCGACCTGGCCCGGCCCGGGTACGTCGGCGGCGGCTGCCTGTCCAAGGACCCGTACCTCATGGTCGGCAGCGCCGGGGACACGCCGCCGTTCCTGGTCGAGCGGGCCCGGCGGCTCAACGAGCACCTGCCGGTGCACGTGGCCACCCGGGTCGTGGAACACCTGCGGGAGCTGCGCGGCGCGACCCGCGGGCTGCGCCTGTCGGTGCTCGGCTGGGCGTACAAGGGCTGGCCGCCCACCGACGACATGCGGGGCACGCCCATCGAGGCCATGATGCCGATCTTCACCGAGGCCGGCCTGGTGGTGCTCGGGCACGACCCGATGGTCAGCGACACGGTGGTGCGCCAGTACGGCGGCGAACCGGTCAGCCTGGACAAGGCGTTCAGCGAGGCCGACGCCGTCCTCGTCGTCAACGACCACCCCGACTACCGGGCCATCCGCCTCGACGCGGTCCTCGGCGGGCACCGGCCGGCGCTGATCTTCGACTCGTGGCGGATCCTGGACGAGCCGGCGGTACGCGCGGCCGGGATTCGTTACGCCGGTATCGGCTACGCGGCTGGTGCGGCTCCGACCGCGGCTGGAGCCTGACCATGCGCGTGCTGCTCCTGGGCGGGGCCGGGTTCATCGGCCTGCACCTCGCCCGCCGCCTGCTCGCCGAAGGCCACGCGGTCACCCTCGTCGACGACTTCTCCCGCGGCCGCGACGACGCCGACCTGGCCGCGGTCCGGGCCCACCCGGGCGCGACCGTGCGCTCGGCCGACCTCACCGCCGCCGCCACCTGGGCCGCACTGCCCCGGATCTGGGACCAGGTGTACCTGCTGGCCGCCGTCGTCGGAGTGCGCAACGTCGAGGGCGACCCGGCCCGGGTCGTGCGGGTCAACACCCTTACCGCACTGCACCTGCTGGACTGGGTCGAGCCCGGGCAGCGGGTGTTCTTCGCCTCGACCAGCGAGGTCTACGCGGGCGGCGTCGACGCCGGCACCGTGGCCGTGCCGACCGCCGAGGACGTGCCGGTGACGGTCGCCGACGTGACCGCGCCCCGGTTCGCGTACGCGATCAGCAAGCTGCTCGGCGAGGCCGCGTTCGTCCACATGGGACGGGCCAAGGGCGTGGCCGCGGTCGTCGGGCGGTTCCACAACGTGTACGGGCCGCGGATGGGCGCCGACCACGTCATCCCGGAGATGGCGCTGCGGGCGCTGCGGGGCGAGGATCCGTTCCGCGTGCCCGGGGCCGACCAGCACCGCGCGTTCTGCTACGTCGACGACGCGGTCGAGGCGATGCTGCGGCTCATGGCCACCCCGGCCGCGGGCGGGCGCATCGTGCACATCGGCGACGACACGGCCGAGACGAACATCGCCGACCTCGCGAAGCTGGTGCTGCGGCAGACCGGTACCCCCGCGACGCTCCTGCCCTTGCCGGCACCACCGGGGTCGGTCCGCCGCCGCTGCCCCGACCTGACCCTGCTCCGCACGCTGACCGGCTATCAGCCCGCCGTCCCGCTCGAGGAGGGCGTCCGCCGGACTGTCGCCTGGTATCGAGAATGGGGAAACTAATGCTTCCGATCGGCTTCTACTACGGCGCCGGGCAGCTCGACGCTTTGTGTCAATACCGGCGGGTGGTACTGCAGCCCGAGTTCTACCAGCCCGGTGAGCTGACCTACCTGACCCGCAACGGCACCGAGCCGCTCGCCTACCTGTCGCTGTCGGAGGACCAGGGGCCGCCGGCGGCCTGGCAGCGCACCGAACGCAACCCGGACTGGGGCGGCGCGTTCGTGCACGTCGACCACCCGGACTGGGTCGAGCACGTGGTCGGACAGGCGAAGTCGGCCCTCGCGGGCGGCTTCACCGGCCTGTTCCTCGACACGCTCAACGTCGAGCTGACGTTCCCGGAGGACGTGCCGCACCTGCTGAAACTCGTGGCCGCGCTGCGCTCCGAGGCGCAGCCCGGCTACATGCTGGCCAACCGCGGGTTCGGGATGCTGCCGCAGCTCACCGAGCTCGTCGACGGGATCCTGTTCGAGTCGTTCTCGGCCCGCTGGCACGAGGACGGCTACGGGCCGTGGCCGCCGGACGTGCTGGAGTATCACGCGCAGATCGCCGAGCGGCTGCTGAAGTTCGACCTTGACCTGTACGCGCTCGACTACGCCGACAGCGACGGGCTCGCCGACTTCGCCAAGCGCCGGGCGCAGCAGTTCGGCCTGCACGTGTTCATCAGCGACCGGGCGCTGTCCCGGGTCTGACGGGTGGATGCCGGCTCCTTCGGGAGCCGGCACTCGCCTGCCTACACGGTCAGCCGCGGGTCGAGCGCGATGGCGACCAGGGTGTCGAAGGGCAGTACCGGGTCCGCCTGCTTACCCGGGCTGGTATCGGTCTGGCCGCCCTGGTTCGCGGACACGATGAGGATGGTGATGCCGTCCGGGCGGTCCACGATCACATAGTTGTCGGCGACGGTGCCCTCGTGGATCTCCCGCCGCAGGATGGTGGTGCCGTCCGCCTCGGTCGTGCACTCACTCGCCGTGCCGCAGTTCATCGGGTTCCAGTCCGTGCTGCGCCGCCCGACGTTCAGCGACACGTTGCCCTCGCCGGTCGGCCCCTTCAGGTCGGCCGAGCCGAAGTAGCTGTCGTTGCCGCTGTAGAACAGGTACCGCATCGTGAACGGCGACCCGTCCGCACCCGCCGACAGCGTGTAACGGGGCGCCCGCTGCCTGACCACGTCCTTGACGACCTGGGACAGGTGGCTCGCGGCGGCGCTGGCCTGGCCGGCCGGCGTCGACCCCTTGCCGTTCGGAACCTGAGGCGGCGCCTTGCTCGTCACCGGCGACGGGCTCGCGGTGGCCTGCCCCCCTGCGCCGGGTGCGTTGGCCTTCGGGGCGCTTCCCCCGGCCACGATGGCCACGCCGACCGCCACCACCGCCACCCCGCTCCCGGCGCCGACGGACGCGACCCGGCGTACCACCGACCGCCGCCGCCCTCGCGCGATCAGCCGATCGACGTCGATCGGCGACGCCGGCACCACACCGATCGCCGCGTCGAACTCTGCCTTCATCACTGCACCCCTGACACGTTGGAAATGGCCGCTCGCAACGTCTCCAGCCCGCGCGCGGTCTGACTCTTGACGGTGCCGGTGGAGATGCCGAGCATCTCCGCGGTCTCCTCGACCGAATGGTCGAGGTAGAAACGCAGGACGATCACCGCGCGCCGCTTCTTCGGCAGCGACCGCACCAACGCCAGCAGGTCCTGGTGCTCACCCGCCGCCGCGACCTCGGCCGCCGGGACCTCGGGCATCCGGTCCGTCGACACCTCCCGCCGCCACGGCCGCCGCCGCTCGTCCAGGTAGACGTTGACGAGCATGGCCCGCACGTACGCGTCGATGTTGTCCGCCTGCGCGGCCCGCTTCCACTTGTCGTAGAGCCGCGCGAGGGCGGTCGCCACCAGGTCGTCCGCGGTGTGCCAGTCGTGGCACAGCAGGAACGCGGTCCGCCGCAGGACATCCATCCTGAGCGTGACGTACTCCCGGTACGCCGCCTCGTCGCTTCGCTGCACGCCGATCCCTTCCGTTGCCTCTACCCGCGGGACGGAACGACGCTCCTTCGAGGTTGCTTTTCAGCGGCCGCCGCCGGGCCCACCGCGCGTCACGGGCGGGCCAGGCCCGTTTCGTGGGCCCAGATGGCGACCTCCACCCGGTTGCGCAGGCCCAGGCGGGTGTGGATGGCGGCCAGGTGGCCCTTGACCGTGCCCACCGAGAGGTGCAGTGCGGCGGCTATCTCGGGGTTCGACCGGCCCTTCGCCACCAGGCGGGCCACCTCCTGCTCGCGCGGCGTCAGTGTGCCGGGGCCGGGCCCGGTGGCCGGCTCGGGGCTCAGGCGTTGCAGGAGGCGGACCGTGACCTGGGGGCTGATCAACGTGTCGCCGGCCATGGCGGCTCGGATCGCTTCGATCATCAACGTGGGGCCGGAGCGTTTCAGCAGGAAGCCGGACGCGCCGTCGCGCAACGCGGTGTACACGTAGTCGTCCTGGTCGAACGTGGTGACCACCACGACCCGGATCGGGTCCGTCACACCCGGGCCGGCCAGGGCCCTGGTCAGCTCCAGGCCGTCCAGCCCCGGCATGCGGATGTCGGCCAGGACCACATCGGGGCGCAGGTGGCGGGACAGTTCCAGGGCGCGGGTGCCGTCGGCCGCCTCGGCCACCACCGTCATGTCGGGCTGGGCGTCCAGGATCAGGCGGAACGCGGCCCGGATGCCGGCCTGGTCGTCGGCCAGCAGAATTCTCGTCGTCATGACCGGTCCAGGGGGAGGGTCGCGGTCAGCCGCCAGCCTTCGCCGTGCGGGTGGGCGGCCAGGGTGCCGCCCAGCGTCTCCACCTCCGTCGCGAGGCCGGGGAGGCCGCGGCCGGCGGGGGTGGTGCGGGGCGGGGCGGAGTGCGGGGCGGAGCGGCCGTTCGTGACGGTGACGGTGACGGCGTCCGGGCGGTGCCCGGTGACGGCCACCCGGACGAAGGTCGCGGCGGGGGCGTGGCGGCGGATGTTGGTCAGGGCCTCGGCGACGATGCGGTACGCGGCCGTCGAGACGGCCGGCGGGGTCCGGCGCGGCAACGCCGGGTCGAGGGTCAGTTCGGCCGCCGGGTGTCCGGTCGCGCGGAAGCGGTCCACCAACGTGCTCAAGGCCTCCAGGCCCGGGCTGTCGAGCGTGTGGACGGTCCGGTCCAGGGCGGTCATGGCGTGCTGGCCGGCCTGCTCGATGCGCCGGAACAAGTCGGCCGGGTCGGTCCCGGCCACCTGGCCGGCCTGGGCCAGGGCGAGCATCTCGCTGACGTCGTGGGCCACGAAGTCGTGCAGGTCGCGGGCCAGGCGGAGGCGTTGCTCGCGGCGGGCCTCCTCGGCGTGCCGCTGCCGGCCGCGGTCCTGGGATCGCAGCGTGAGGCCGATCGCCGCGGCCGTGAGGGCGGCGATGGACCACAGGCCGCACGCGCCGACCGCGGCCGGGAAGGACGGCGGGCTGGTGAGCCGGAGGACCAGGAGTGCGATCGCCAGGCCGGTGGCCGCGGCGGCCGGCAGTGCGGTGCGCGGGCCGGCCCGGTGCGTGAAGCGGATGACCAGCACGGTCAGGGCGGTGAACTCGATCGCCAGGGGGAGCAGGGCGGCGCTCCACGTCGGTGGCGGCGATCCGGATCGGTCCACCCCCAGGACGAGGCTGACCGTTGCCGAGATCAGGGCGGCGGCGATCGTGGCCGTGGCGGTGCGGCGGCTGACCCCTGAGCGGACGGCGATCGTCGCGGCCGCGGCGGTGAGGGTGGCCGCGGTCAAGGTCATCCACAGGGGCACGGCGCCAGACTAACCAGGGCCGCGCCCGGTCGGCACCTGCCGATCGGCCGGGTCGCGGGCCGCACCTGAGGTCGAGTCCGGCCGGTCGGCAGTCGCGGCTCCGGCAGTACCACCGCGAAGGTCTTTGGCATGTGGGCAATTGTGGCTTTGGGCTGGTCGGTCGGGACGGCCGCGGCCGGAGTGGGGTGGGCGCTCGGGGCTCCCGGGGCGCCGTTCGGGACGGACGATCGGGCCGTGCGCATGGGGGCGGTGCTGACCGGACTCAGCGGTGCGGTGGCGGGAATCGGCATCGCCCTGCTCGGGCTGGTGCTGGCCGGTGTGGCGGTGACGGCCTGGCGGTCGGCGCGGGTGAGCGCGGCCGTGCGGGTCGCGGCGTGGGTGGCGGCGGGCGGGCTGCTGCTCGTCGTGCCGGACGGGCGGCTGCTGCTCGCGGTCGGGGAGGTGCTCGCGGGGCATCCGGGGCGGGTCGAAGCGGCGGCGCTGACGCAGGGATGGTTCGCGGTCGGTGGGGTGCTGTGGGGGCTGGTCGCCTACGGCGGGCGGGCGCGCGAAACGGTGGTGCCGCGGTGGGGGCGGGCGGTGACCCTGGTGGCGGCGGCGCTGCCGCTCGGGTATGCGCTGCCGCGGCTGCTGTGGGCGGCCGGGCTCAGGTTCGGGCTGGGCGAGGCCACCGCCGGGATGGTGGCGACGGCCGAGGGACGGCAGCGGGAGCTGATCTTCGCCCTCGCCTGTATCGGTGGCGGGGTGCTGACGCTGGGGCTGGTGCAGCGCTGGGGGACCTGGGTGCCGTGGTGGGTGGCCGCGGTGCCGGCCACCGCCGTCGCGGTCGTCCTCACCGGAGCCGGGTTCACCATGTGGCGGTCCCTGGCCGCGTTCGAACCGGCCGACTGGGCGGCGTGGGCCGGCAATCTCATCTGGCTGCCGTGGGGCGTGACACTCGGGATGGCGACGTTCGCGTATGTGCGGCGGCGGCGCGCAACCGGTTAGCCGGCCGCGGTGGGCCGGGCCGGGATCGGCCAGCCACGCAGGAGCACCAGGCCGGCGAGCAGGGCGGCCAGGCCCATCCAGCCGGCCAGCGTCACGCCGTTCACCTCCTCGGACGCGCCGAGGAACAGGCCGTCGAGGCCGACCTGGGAGACCACGAAGACGCCGATCGCCGCCAGGCACACACCGGCCGCGGCCGTGACCGGGCCGGCGCCCGTCGGTGGCGGGGCGGGCACCCGTTCGGCCCACCGGAACAACAACAGCAGAGCCGCCAGGGGTACCGCGCACGCCGCGATCCACACCGGGAAGATGCCCCACCAGCCGGCAGTACCCGCCGCCGGTGGCTTGAGCCCGGCCAGCAGGAGCACACCCTGCACGACGAACACGGCCGACAGGTGCCAGCAGAACAGGGTCATCACGACGCCGTTGCCGTAGACGACGGTCAGCCAGACCCGGGTCCGGCGCAGCCAGCGGGCGGCCGGGGCGCGCAGGAGCAGGACCACGCCGAGCTGCCCGATCGCGTAGGCCAGCAGCGCCACGTCGGGCGGGGCCATGTTCGACGTGGGGCGGCCGGGCAGGCCGACCATCAGCACCGGATACCAGTGCAGTCCGTAGGTCAGCAGCACCGCGACGCCGACCCCGGCGACCGCGCACACCGCCGGAACCCAGCCGCGCGTGAGCGAGCCGTCGGCCCAGAAGAAGCCCAGCTGGTGGATCGCGAGCCAGATGACGACCAGGTTGGCCACGCCGGCCCACAGCTGGTCGTAGCGGAACTCGAGCACGTCGAACCCGATGCCGAGCACGACCAGCACAGCGAGGAGCAGCCGGCCGTACCGTCGATGCCCGGCCTCCATCAGCGGCGCGAAGAGCACTACGATGAGGTACACCCCGATGAACCACAGCGGTGTCGTCACCCGGTCGGCGGCGAGCGCGACCGGCCCCCGCTCCCAGCCGCCCGCCTCCAGGACGCCGACGACTGCGGCCCACACCCCGAGCAGCACCAGGACCGGCGGCAGCAGCCGGGTCACGCGGGAGCGGTAGAAGTCGCCGAGGGTGCCGCCGCGCCGGCGCAGCGACGCCAGGGTCATCGCGTGCGCGAAGCCCCCCACCGACCCTGACACGGCGGCGCTCATGCCGAACATCTTCACGGGCCGGGTCCGATGGAGCAACCTGTGTACCGTCGAATCGGTGATCCGACACGCGTTCCTGGCCACGGCCGCCACCGCCCTGACCGTCCTGCGCGACCCGGCCCTGGAAGACCGGTGGGCCACGCCGAGTGCCCTGCCCGACTTCACCACCGCCGGCCTGGCCCGGCACCTGGCCAACCAGGTCGAGCACACCGCCACCTACCTGGCCGCACCGCCCGGACCGGCGGCGATCCCGGTGCTGGAGCACTTCACCCGCAACGCCTGGGTCACCTCCGGCGCCGACAGCCCCGACAACGTCGACATCCGCCGGCGCGGTGAGCACGCGGCCACCTCGACCAGCGCCGCCGGCCTCGCGGATGTCGTCGCCGCCGCCCTGACCGAGCTGCGGGCCGTCCTGCCCGCCCAGCCCGCCGACCGGATCGTCGACCTCGGCGACTGGGGCCTGGCCGTCGACGACTTCCTGCTGACCCGGCTCGTCGAGCTCGTCGTGCACGTCGACGACCTCGCCGTCAGCCTCGACCGGCCGACACCGCCGATCGACCCGGCCGCGGCCGCCGCCACGATCGACCTGCTGAGCCGGGTCGCGACCTGGCGGCACGGCCCGCTGCCGGTCATCCGCGCCCTGGCCCGTCACGAGCGGTCGGCCGGCTCGATCGCCGCTTTCTGACGGTGCCGGTCAGGCACGGCGCGCGAGCAGCTCATGGTGATGGTCCAGTCGCCGGACCGGCGCGAGACCGCGAAGCAGGTCGCCCAGAGGCCCGTGGCGGGCACCGTAGCGCTACCGGAAGTCGCCGGCGTGGTCGCCGGCCCATTCGGCGAACGTCCGGGTGGCGAGGTCCGGGGAGGTGGCGGCCGGGGCGTTCCCGGCCGCGGCCCACATGCGCAGGAGCCGGTCGGCGACGGCGTCCGGCAGGCTCCGGGCCATCTCGGCCCGGGCCGTGTCCGCGTCGACGTGCTCCACAGCGATGGGCCGCTGCAGCGCGGCGCCGATCGCGGCGACCTGGTCGGCCTGGCTCAGCGACCGCGGCCCGTGCACGGTGTAGGCCCGGCCGTCGTGCTCGCCGGTCACGAGGGCCGCGACCGCGACCGCCGCCAGGTCGGCCTCGTGCACCGGCGCGGACTGCGCGTCCGGGTAGGCGAGGCGGACCTTGCCCGCGGCGCGGATCGACGGCGCCCACAGGCCGATGGTGTTGCTGGCGAACAGGCCGCCGCGCACGAACGTCCACCCGAGGCCCGACTGCTCCAGGGCCTCCTCGACCGTCCGGTGCCGCTGCGCGATCGGGTTCTGCCCGGCGTCGGGCCGGACCACCGACGCCGAGGACAGCAGCGCGACCCGGCGCACCCCGGCGGCCCGCGCGGCGGCGACGAAGCCCCCGATGCCGGCCGGGTGGGCGTAGAGGAACGCGGCGGTGGCGCCGTCGAGAGCGGCCGGCAAGGTCTCCGGACGGTCGAGGTCGGCGACGACCGGCCCGCCGCGGCTGGTGCCCCGCGCGTCGACACCCGCGTCCCGCAACCCCTGGAGCACGTGCCGGCCCACCTGACCGCGGGCCCCGAACACGACAACAGTCATGCGCCCAAAATAACAAGCCCCCGGGATCGCCCCCGGGGGCTCGCCAGGCGGTTCAGCTGACGGTCACGGCCAGGTCGTCGAGGACGAACGAGGTCTGCAAGGACGAGTCCTCGGTGCCGGAGAACTTGAGGGCCACGGTCTGGCCGGCGAACGCGTTGAGGCTGTAGGACTTCTGGGTGTACCCACTCGCCTTGTTCAGGTTGGAGAGTGTGACGAGGGTCGTGGACCCGGCGGTGACCGTCAGCTTGTCGTAGGCCGACGTCGTTGTGGTCTCGGCGCTGTCGATGTGCACCCAGAACGTCAGTGTCGCCGCGCAGCCGGCCGGGACGGTGACGGACTGGGAGATGGCCTCGGTGTGGGTGGAGCCGTAGCCGAGCAGCCAGGAGCTGTAGGTGCCGCCGTGCGCGGCCTGGCCCTGCGACGCCCACTGGCCGATCGAGCCCGTGGTCCCGGTCCAGCCGGTGGTGCCGGACTCGAAGCCGGGGTTCGTGAGCTTCTGGCCGCTGCAGGTGCCGGTCGGGGGTGTGCTGGTCGGCGGGGTGCTGGTCGGGGGTGTGGTGGTGCCGCCGACCGAGGTGGCCCAGATCGTGTAGGCGACGCCGTCGGCCGCGCGGTTGAGGATGGTGGCGCTGATGTTGCTGGTCGTGTCGCAGGCCTGGTGGTAGCAGGAGTCGTAGGCGCTGTTGGCGGTACCACCCCACTTGGAGGCCTGCGACGACGTCTTGCGGGCGCTGGCGCCGGCCGCGTAGCCCGACGTCGGGATGCCGACCTGCTCGAACGAGTAGTCGTCGGAGCGGCCCGCGCCCTCCGTGTTCTCCTCCGGCTGCAGGCTCAGCGAGTCCCAGTACGCCTTCATCGGCGCGGCCGCGGCCGACGTGATGTGGTTGATGAAGTAGCCGCCGTTGGGCGAGCCCACCATGTCGAAGTTGTAGTACGCCTTGATCTGGGTGCGCTGCGCGCTGGTGAGCGCGTTGGCGTAGAACTTCGAACCCTGCAGGCCCTGCTCCTCCCCGGCCCACCAGGCGAACCGCACGTGCCGGCTCATCGTGGGGTTCTGCTGGGCCAGGACGAGCGCGTTCTCGAGCAGCGTGGCCGAGCCGGAGCCGTTGTCGTTGATGCCGGGCCCGGCGGCGACGCTGTCGAGGTGCGCACCGAACATGGTGATCTGGTCGGACGGGCCGCCCGGCCAGTCGGCGATGAGGTTGTTGGCCCGGTAGGTGCACGAGGTGCAGGTCTGCTCGGCCACCGTGTAGCCGGCGGCCTGCAGTTTGCCCTTGATGTAGGCGACCGAGGCCGTGTAGCCGGCCGTGCCGCTGCGCCGGGTCCCGCCGTTGCCGCTGGCGATGGTACCGAGCTGGGACAGATGGGCCTGCACGTTCGCGACGGCGATGTCGGGCGCCGCGGCGAGCGCGGGGGTGGCGTTCGGCGCGGCGAACGCCGGGATGGTCAGCCCGGCGCCGGCGAGCAGGAGGGCGGCGGACGCGGTCAGGGTCAGCGCCGCTGTTCGGGATCTCATGGGGGATGCTCCTCGGTCGGAGGAAGAGGGTGGCGCGAGATTCGCACACCTCTATCCCCGCGACAAGGCACCGAGGGCGATCCGAAGGGCAAGCGCGAGGGCATAGCGCTGCCCCCATACCGCTCAGCGACGCAGCCGGGCCAGCACCTCCGCGTGGGCGGCCGGGTCGTTCAGCGGGGCCGGGCCGGAGCTGAGGGCATACAGGGCGGTGCGGACGGCCCAGTCCGGCTCCGGATAGAGAGCGCCCCGCAGCACGCCCGTGAACCAGCCGAACAGGTAGCCGCGCCGCCGCTCGGCGTCGGTCATCGCCCGGCGGCCGTAGTGGTCGTTGAGGGAGTAGTGGGCCAGGTCGGCGAGGCGCCGCCACTGCCGGGCCGCGCGGCCGAGCGGCGTGTCGAGCGAGATGCCGGGGTATCGGCCGGCCTCCGCGTCGGCCAGGATCTCGGCCAGCCCCGGGGTGCCGGCGACGTCGAGCAGTCCGGCGATGCGGCGCGCCTCAGCGACGGCCACGGCCCGTTTCGCCGCCGGGGTGGCCGCGTCGACGGCCGCGGCGAGCGCGTTCTGCCCCGGGCGGCTGAGGGCGGCGGGGTCGAAGTAGACGTGCCCGCCGGCCGGGCGGGCGGCGGTGAACCACGGCTCGATCTGCGCCGCGAGCATCGGCGCGGTCAGCCGCTCCACCGGCGGCAGCCCGCCCGCGATGGTGGCCGCGAGCAGCACCGCCCGCGCGACCGCTTCGTCCGGGCCGTCGTCCTCGGGGCCGATCGGCTCGAGGCCGACCGCGCGCCGCGCCTCCAGCAGCCGGTCCGGGTCGGCCCCCCAGGTCTGCCCCGTCCACTCCGGGTCGAAGGCGGCGATCTCGACCCGGTCGACCGCGTATGCGAAACGCGGTGACGCGTAGTCGTGCCGCAGCGCCGCCACCGCCTCCGTGCCCGCCGACACCGGCTCCAGCAGGGAGCCGGTCCCCTCGAACCCCCACGGTTCGAGGACCACGGCCCAGTCGCCGTGCGCGATCGCCCCGGCCATCGTCGGGTAGCCGTCGGCGAACGACGAATACCGCTCGTACATGGCGGCGCCGTCGAGCTCGGTGAACGTGTCCGGGTAAGCGCCGAACCGCCGCAGCGCCTCCCGGGGCTCGACGCCGCGGACGAAGGTCAGGCAGAAGATGTCCCCGAGCGCGTCGCAGAGTGCGACCGCCTGATCCAGTCCAGCCGTCATGGCCGCACCTTGCCCTGCTTAAAAGCTTAATCACAAGCCGCGAAAGTTTCAGGCCGGTTCGAACATCATGGCCGGTGAAGGCGGTCGATCGGTTGACTTAAAGGTTTAAGTTCTCCATGTTCCCGGGTGCATCGCATTGATGTTTGCCTCAGAACCGGGAGACCCGCATGAAGCAACGAAGAGCCGCGCTGGCGTTGTGCGCGGCGGGTGCGCTCGCGGCCGCCGGGGTCGCGGTCGTGACGCTGCCCGCCGCGGCCGCGAGCGCCGGCTGCTCGGTGACCTACCAGAACCTGAGCACGTGGCAGTCGACGCCGACGTCCGGCGGCTTCACCACCAGCCTGGCCATCACCAACCTCGGCGACCCGATCAGCCATTGGACCCTGACCTTCACCCTGCCCAGCGGCCAGACCCGCAGCGGCGGCTGGAACGCGTCGTTCACCGGCACCACCGCCGTCACCGCCACCGACGCCGGCTGGAACGGCGCGATCGGCACCGGCACCACCAACACCTCCGTCGGCCTGCAGGGCGACTGGACCCGCTCGGCGTCCGGGAGCACGCCGCCGGCCCCGTTCCCGCAGCCGTCGAACTTCGCGCTCAACGGCGTGGCCTGCACCGGCTCGACGACCGGCCCCGGCCCGTCCAGCCCGGGCCCGAGCAGCCCGAAGCCGAGCAGCCCTGGCCCCAGCGCCAGCACCAGCACGCCCCCGGCCAAGGCCGCGCCCGCGCTGCACGTGTCCGGCAACAAGCTCGTGACCGCGGCCGGCACCCCGTATCGGCTGCTCGGCGTGAACCGCTCCAGCGGTGAGTTCGCCTGCATCCAGGGCAACGGCATGTGGGACGGCCCGGCCGACCAGGCCTCGATCAACGCGATGAAGACGTGGAACGTGCACGTCGTGCGCATCCCGCTCAACGAGGAGTGCTGGCTCGGCACCGACAGCGTGCCCGCCAACGGCACCAAGGGCGCCGCCTACCAGCAGGCGGTCAAGGACTACGTGAACCTCCTCGTCGCCTCCGGGATCACGCCGATCGTGGAGATGCACTGGAACTACGGCCAGTACTCCGGGGCCGGCGCGGGCTGCTCCGACGTCAAGGCGACCTGCCAGAAGCCGATGCCCGACGCGCAGTACGCCCCGACGTTCTGGACCCAGCTGGCCACGGCCTTCAAGGGCAACAACGCGGTCGTGTTCGACCTGTTCAACGAGCCCTACCCGGACGCCGCCAACAACTGGACCGACGCGACGGCGGCCTGGACCTGCCTGCGCGACGGCGGCACCTGCACCGGCATCGGCTACCCGGTGGCCGGCATGCAGAGCCTGGTGAACGCGGTCCGCGGCACCGGCGCCACGAACGTCATCATGACCGCCGGGCTGACCTGGACCAACGACATGACGCAGTGGCTGCAGTACAAGCCGTCGGACCCGCTGAACAACCTGGCAGCGTCGTGGCACACGTACAACTTCAACGCCTGCGTCACCGCGTCGTGCTGGGACAGCCAGATCGCCCCGGTCGCCGCGCAGGTCCCGCTGGTCGCGACCGAGATCGGCCAGAACACCTGCGCCCACGACTACATCGACCAGGTCATGGCCTGGGCGGACACCAAGGGCATCGGCTACCTGGCGTGGACGTGGAACCCGTGGGGCGTCTGCGGCAGCGCCGGCAACGTGCTGATCACCGACTGGAACGGCACCCCGACGGCCACGTTCGGCGAGGGCTACAAGGCCCACCTGCTCACCCAGAACCCCTGACCCCGCCTGTAGCTGTAGGAGAGCGACAAAGATGCGGAAGCGATCGGCGGCCCTCGCGGCCGCCGTCGTCCTGACGGCCGTGGGGGGGGGGGGCGGCGGGGCCCCCCCCCCCCCCCCGGCGGGGGCCGCCCCCCCCCCCCCCCCCCCCCGCCCGCCCCCCCCCCCCCCCCGGGCCCCCCCCCCACCCCCACACCCCCG